>NZ_JAHWGP010000003.1 GCF_020873915.1 Streptomyces sp. DH5 | reverse complement strand
ATCAAACTCTCCGTGAATGTTTTCCCGTGATCGGGACGACACATCACGAGAGCGGAACGTCGGGAGGAATAGTCCCGACGTTCACAGCGTCCTCGCTGTGTTTTTTCAAAGGAACCTCGTCCATCCGTACCGGATGGACGGGGTATCAACATATCTGGCGTTGACTTTTGGCACGCTGTTGAGTTCTCAAGGAACGGACGCTTCCTTTGTACTCACCCTCTCGGGCTTTCCTCCGGGCGCTTCCCTTCGGTCTTGCGTTTCCGACTCTATCAGATCTTTTTCTCGACCTGACCCCCAGTCAGCGGGGTTTGCCTTCCCGGCTGTTGGGCCGTTCCGACGTCTCAAACCTTAGCGGCTCTCTCCGTGTTTCCCAAATCGGGGGCGGGAATTCGAATTCAGGCATGCCGAAATCGTTCCCGCTGGGAGGTCGTGCTGAGGTTTTGAGTGCCGCAGATGCGGCGGGAGGTGCTGCCGGAGAACCGTTACGGCTCCGTGGCAACCCGAAAAACTCTACGGATCGCCGAGGTGGCTGTCAACCACTCCTGTCAAGATCTTTCAGTCCAGGTCGGTGAGGCGTCCGCCGGCGTCCGGCTGGGCGTCCTCCACCCTGCGCAGCAGTCGGATGAGGACCTCACCGAGCGCTGTCCGCTCGTCCTGGTCGAGGTCCTGCAGGAGGTCGCTCTCGAAGACGGTGGCCATACGCATGGCCTCCTGCCACTTCTCCCGGCCGGCCGGGGTGAGCTCCACGATGACGCGGACCCGGTTGGCCTCGTCCCGCTCCCGGGTGACCAGGCCCTCGGCGACCATGCGGTCGATCCGGTGGGTCATGGCCGCCGGAGTCAGACCGAGGCGCTTGGCGAGGTCGCTGGGACCCATGCGGTACGGGGCGCCGGACAGGACGAGCGCCTTCAGGACCTCCCAGTCGGCGTTGGTGATGCCGAGCTCGGCGGTCTGCCGGCCGTAGGCGACGTTCATCCGCCGGTTCAGCCGTGACAGTGCGTTGACGATCTTCTCGACCTGGGGGTCGAGGTCCTGGAACTCGCGCTGGTAGGCGGCGATCTGCTCTTCGAGTGTCGGCTCGCCGATGCCGGAGGTGTCGCCCATGCCCGCAGTATGGCACGCCCGCTCTTTGCCTTGAAGTCCTTCGCTGTGTACTCTTTACCTTCGAACTTTAGCTTCTAAGTCTTCAGGTCTAACTAGTAAGTGAGGTGAACGTGACCAGGGCGATGGGCGCGGCGATGCGCCGGATCCACGTGGGCAACGCGCTCAGTGCTTTCGGGCTGGGCTTCACGGTCCCGTATCTGTACGTCTATGTGGCGCAGGTGCGAGGGCTGGGGGCCATGACGGCGGGGCTGGTGCTCGCCGTCTTCGCCGTGGCCGCGCTGATCGTGCTGCCGTTCGCCGGGCGGGCCATCGTCCGGCGGGGTCCACTGCCGGTCCTGCTCGTCGCTCTGGTCACGGCCGCCGTCGGCGCGTTGTGCCTGGGTCTGTCGAACAGTGCGGCGACCGTGCTGCTGTCGGCGTCGGCGCTCGGTGCCGGGCAGGCGGTGATGCAGCCGGCGCTCGCGACGATGATCGTGGACTGTTCCACCACGGGGACCCGGTCCCGTGCATTCGCCATGCAGTTCTTCCTGCAGAACCTCGGGCTCGGTGTCGGCGGGCTCATCGGCGGTCACCTGGTGGACCCGACGAAAGCCGGCTCGTTCACTCTCCTCTTCTCGATCGAGGCGGCGATGTTCCTGCTGCTGGTCGTGGTGATGGCGACGGTGCGGATGCCGCGGGCGCCGCGCCTCACGGACGCGCCGCAGCAGTCGGCCGGGGCGAGCTGGAAGCAGCTGCTGGGCAACCGGGCCATGGTGCAGCTCTGCGTGCTGGGCTTCGTCCTGTTCTTCGCCTGCTACGGCCAGTTCGAGTCGGGGCTGAGCGCGTACGGGGTCGAGGCGGCCGGGATCTCCACCTCCGCGCTGGGGACGGCGCTGGCGGCGAACACGCTGGTGATCGTGGTCGCGCAGTTCGCGGTGCTGCGGTTCGTGGAGCGGCGCAGGCGCTCGCGCGTGATCGCGTCCGTGGGGCTGATCTGGGCCGTGGCGTGGGCCGTGGCCGGTTACGCCGGTCTGGGCGAAGGCAGCCAGGCGATGGCGACCGCCGCGTTCATCTCCACGTACGCGCTGTTCGGGCTCGGGGAGGCACTGCTGTCGCCGACGCTCGCACCGCTGGTCGCCGATCTCGCGCCGACCGGCATGGCGGGGCAGTACAACTCGGCGTTCGCCCTGGTGAAGCAGCTCGCGCTGGCCGTGGGTCCCGCGGTGGGCGGACCGATGGGTGCCTCGCTGCACGCGCCGTACATCGTCGTCTTCCTGCTGTTCTCGCTCGGCATCACCGTGCTGGCGGTGCGGCTGGGGCGGCAGCTCACCGAGGCGCAGAACCATCCGTCCGCGGCGCGGAGCCGGGTCGTGGCTCAGAGCGGCGCGGCAGCGGGTCAGGCCCCGGCGCACGCCTGATCCTCACCGACCCCCGGACCGCCGGAGGGCCTGTCCGGCGGATCGAGTCGGAGGAAAACGACGGCGCCTTGCAGCCCAGGTGAGCGGGGTCTGGTGCGTCCGGCTGCAAGGCGGAGGAGGGCGTCGACGCGATGGGGGTCCCCCCGCGTGAGCGGAGCCGAGCGTGGGGTAGTCGACAACCGACGACGACGTCGCGGACGGGCGTGCCGGACCCCGCGTCTCCGGCATGACCCGACGGACAGGCCCTAGGAGCCGGCGGTCCTCGGCAGGAGGAACTCGCACCAGACCGCCTTGCCGCCGCCCGGGGTGCGCCGGCTGCCCCAGCCGGAGGCGATCGTGGCGACTATGGCGATGCCCCGGCCGGATTCGTCGCCGGGCTCCGCGCGGCGGCGTCTGGGCAGGTGGTCGTCGCCGTCGGTGACCTCGATGATCAGGCGGCGGTCGGTCCGGCGCAGCCGCAGCCGCATGGGTGGTGTGCCGTGCTGGAGCGAGTTGGCGACCAGTTCGCTGGCGGCCAGGACGCCCAGGTCGTGCAGTTCGGTGGGAAAGCGCCAGCTCGTCAAGACCCCCGAGGCGAAGGCACGTGCGCGGGGCGCCGCCTCGACGCCCCCGAGCAGCTCCAGTGCGGCGTTGCGGAAGAGTTCGCTCTCCGCTCCCTTGCGGGCGGGGTGCTGGAGGACCAGGACCGCGACGTCGTCGTCGTGGTCCGGGGTCACCCCGGCCGAGCGGACCAGGCGGTCGCAGACGACCTGGGGGCTGCCGGTGGCTCCGGCCAGGGCGCGCTCCAGGGCGGCGATGCCCTCGTCCAGGTCTTCGTTCCTCCGCTCGACCAGGCCGTCCGTGTAGAGGACGGCGGTGGAGCCGGGGCCGAGGGGGACGGAGCCGGAGGAGTGCATCCAGCCGCCGGTGCCGAGCGGGGGGCCGGTCGGTTCGTCGGCACGCCGGACGGTGCCGTTGTCGTCGCGGACCAGGAGGGGCAGGTGGCCGGCGGAGGCGTACACCAGGCGGCCCTCGTTGGGATCGTGGATGGCGTAGGTGCAGGTGGCGATCTGGTTGGCGTCGATCTCCATGGCGAGACCGTCGAGCAGCTGGAGGACCTCGTGCGGCGGGAGGTCGAGCCGCGCGTAGGCCCGTACGGCCGTGCGGAGCTGTCCCATGACGGCGGCCGCCCGCACTCCTCTGCCCATCACGTCGCCGATGACCAGGGCGGTGCGGCCACCGCCCAGGGTGATCACGTCGTACCAGTCGCCGCCGACGGCTGCCTCCGTGCCGCCGGGATGGTAGGTGGCGGCGATGCGCAGGTCGTCGGGCTCCTCGAGTTCCTGGGGGAGGAGGGAGCGTTGGAGGGTGACGGCGGTCTCGCGCTGCCTGCGTTCGCTGGCACGCAGGCGTTCGGCGGCCTCGGCGTGATCGGTGACGTCCGTGGCGAAGATCAGCACCCCGCGGCCCTCGCCCTCACTGACGGGGGTGCAGGTGAACGTGTAGGAACGGCCGTCGGGGGCCTTACGGGACTTCAGCGTCCGGGGTCTGCCGCTGCGCAGGACCTGGTCGAGGAGGGGCAGCAGGCCGAGCGCGTCGAGTTCGGGGAGCGCGCCTCGCGCGGGAGCACCGACCGGACGGACGCCGAAAGCCGCCGTGTAGGCGTCGTTGACGTAGGCGATGCGGTGCTCGGGGCCGTGAACGAGGGCGACGAGGGAGGGGACGCCGTCCAGGACCTCGCGCACTCCGAGCTCGTCGACGGCGGGCACGGGCTCCGTGTCGGTGGAGAGTCGTCCGGCGCGGGCCGCGGGCACGGAGCCCTCGCCCCGCCGGTCCGGGGAGACCGCCTGCTCGGTCCGCGCCGCCGCGCGGCGCTGCGTTCCGGGGAGCCGGGCGCTCCAGCGCGTGAAGTTCACGAATCCTTGCCTCGTGTAGTTGTCGGCGGCCGGAAGCCGGGGCCGGCCGGGACCCCGGAGGGCCGCACCGGGGTGGGCGGGGACCCGCCCGCGGTGGTGGACCAGTCTGGCAGGGTGCCGACCGGGCCGACACCCGTCAGACGCCGGGCCGGCCGCAGGAGTTCCTGACTCCGGTCAGGACGACCCCTTCGTGTCGCTCGGGGGGCCCTGAGGAGGTTTTTCACCGGCCGCCAGTTCGAACTCCGCACGGGGGTGCTCCAGCGACCCGAGGGAGACGATCTCCCGTTTGAAGAGCCCCGCGAGGGTCCATTCGGCGGCCACCCGCGCCTTGCGGTTGAAGGTCGGGATCCGGCTGAGGTGGTACGTCCGGTGCATGAACCAGGCGGGGAAGCCCTTGACCCTGCGCCCGTACACCTGCGCGACTCCTTTGTGGAGCCCCAGGGAGGCGACGGAACCGGCGTACTTGTACGCGTACGTCTCCAGCGGCTCCCCGCGCAGGGAGTGGACGACGTTGTCCCCGAGGACCCGTGCCTGCCGCAGCGCGTGCTGCGCGTTGGGGGCGCATTCCCGCCCCGGCTCCCCGGCGGTGACGTCGGGCACGGCGGCGGCGTCCCCGGCGGCCCAGACGTGCGCGGCACCGTCGACGGCCAGTCGGGCGGTGCACTTCAGCCGCCCGCGCCCGTTCAGCGGCAGGTCGGTGGCGGCGAGCACGGGGTGCGGTTTGACCCCGGCGGTCCACACGACCGTACGGGTGGGGAAGCGCGAACCGTCGCTGAGCACGGCGACACGGTCGGCGCAGGACTCGAGCCTCGTCTCCAGACGTACGTCGATGTTGCGGCGGCGCAGCTCGGTGATCGTGTACCGCCCCATCTCCTCGCCGACCTCGGGCAGGATCCGCCCGGATGCCTCGACGAGGATCCACTTCATGTCCTCGGGACGGATGTTGTGGTAGTACCGGGCGGCGTAGCGGGCCATGTCCTCCAGCTCGCCGAGCGCCTCGACACCCGCGTAGCCGCCGCCGACGAAGACGAAGGTCAGAGCCGCGTCCCGGAGCGACGGGTCACGGGTCGACGAGGCGATGTCCATCTGTTCGAGGACGTGGTTGCGCAGGCCGATGGCCTCCTCGACGGTCCTGAACCCGATGGCGTGGTCGGCGAGGCCGGGGATCGGCAGCGTGCGCGACACGGAACCGGGCGCGAGCACCAGCTCGTCGTAGGTGATCCGCCGCCCGCCCGCGCCCTCCTCCTCGGTCGCGAGGGTGTTGACGGTGGCGGTGCGTTTCTCGTGGTCGATACCCGTGGCCTCACCGATGACGATGCGGCACCGGTCCAGGACACGACGCAGGGGTACGACGACATGACGAGGGGAGATGGCACCGGCGGCCGCTTCCGGCAGGAAGGGCTGGTACGTCATGTACGGGTCGGGGGTGACCACCGTGATCTCGGCCTCGCCCCGCCCGAGTTCCCGTTTCAGCTTCCGCTGCAGACGCAGGGCCGTGTACATCCCGACGTAGCCACCACCGACAACGAGAATGCGCGCACGTTCCTTCACCATCCCATGACGCACCCGCCGCTTGTGTTTGTCCACAGCCTCGACGAATTGTGTGACCGGAAGGCCGCGCGCCCCTGGGTTGGCCGATTCACCGCCGTCGACGCCATAGCCGCAGGTCATCCGGCCTATGCTCGCCATCGCAGAGGGATGCATTCAGGACGTATGCGACCCGTGCTCCGATCGAGGGGCGCTCCGTGCGGAACCTGCCCCTTCTGAATTGACCCCCTCTCAACTATGTTCGTGTGTCGACGGGGTGTAGGGGGCTGTGCCAGCCGGGTCCGCGACGGGCGACACCGACGGGCCGGGCCTCTTCCACACGCCCCGGCCATCGAATGGCTGGGAGAAGTCTCCGGGGGGAGACGTCATTACCGGGGGAATACATATGCATGTTCAGGACTCGCATTGGTCTTCCGCCGTCGCGACGGATGGCGCGTTGAGCGCTTCCGCGGGCGGCTCGCGCGGCGACGGCGTGCGTACGGCGCCGCTGCGCGTGGACGCACAGCGCAATCTGGAGCACGTGCTGCGTGCCGCGCGTGAGGTGTTCGGCGAGCTGGGCTACGGCGCGCCGATGGAGGATGTGGCCCGCCGGGCGCGGGTCGGGGTGGGCACGGTGTACCGGCGCTTCCCGAGCAAGGACGTCCTGGTGCGGCGGATAGCCGAGGAGGAGACGTCCCGGCTGACGGAGCAGGCACGAGCGGCGCTGAGCCAGGAGGACGAGCCGTGGTCGGCGCTCTCCCGCTTCCTGCGCACCTCAGCCGCGTCCGGCGCGGGCCGGCTGCTGCCGCCGCAGGTGCTGCGGGTGGGCGTGGCGGAGGAGCACGGTGCGGTGGACCACGCACGGCGGCTGCCACAGCAGCGGACGCAGACGGCGGGCGCGGGTGAGCTGCGGCTGGTGCCGGAGCAGTCGGTCGGCGTGGGCGGCGTGGCGGACGACGCGGGGGTCGCGCAGCTGCTCGATGTGGTGGGGCAGTTGGTGGAGCGGGCGCGGGCGGCGGGGGAACTGCGGCCGGACGTGTCCGTGTCGGACGTGCTGCTGGTGATCGCCACGGCGGCGCCGTCCCTGCCGGATGCTGCGCAGCAGGCGGCGGCGTCGGTGCGGCTGCTGGACATCCTGCTGGAGGGGTTGCGGTCGCGTCCGGCGTAGTCGGGGGTTCCGCACCCCGGCGGCGTTCGGGGCCGGCGGCTCCGTGCGGTGCTTGCGTGCGTGAAGGGGTTGGGTGGGCCGGGGGCGCTCAGGCAGCCCGGCGCTGCATCGATTGCCCGGCGTGGGTGCGGGCCGGAGGGTGTCCGCGCAGCCCGGCGCCAGCGGGGTGCCGTCGCGCCCACCCGTGCCGCCCCAGCGGCACGACTGCCCGCGGAGAGCGGAGAGCGGAGAGCGGAGGGCGACGGCTCGGCAGCCCGCAGGAAGCGGCGGTGTAAGGGGCGTGTCTAGCTGCGGAGAGCGGAGGGCGAGGAGGCGACGGCTCGGCAGCCCGCAGGAAGCGGCGGTGAGGCAGCACGACTGCCCGCGGAGGGGCGGCGAGGTGACTGCCTGTGGAAGCAGCCCGGGTGCCGGAGTAGCAGGGGGCGGCGGGGTGACCGCCCGCCGACGAGGGACGGCGGGTGGGGGTGTGGTCGCCGGCGGCGGGGAGGGGACGGGGCGGGGGTGGCCACCCGCAGTGGCCGGCGCGTCCGCACCCTCACCCCTGTCGGGCGACACTCTCGCGCCGGTCCGAGGACGGACACCCCCGACGCGGCCCCGCACCACCCACCCACCACAGGCGCCACACGCACCCCCACCGAAGGGAAAGCGGCGCCGCAGGCATCCACCCACCACCCCGCAGACAACCCGCGAACAGACCACCCCACCACGCCACAGACCACCCGCCACGCCGCAGGCGACAGACAGGCGTCGTGCTCCGTCGCCCAGTGGTGACGCGCAGGTGGATCAGGCGGGTCAGCGGGTGGTGGTGGCGCCGGCGCCCAGGGCTCCGCGTTGGGGGGCGATGCCACCCGGGACGGCTCGTTGGCGGGCCGGGGTGCCGGTCCAGCACGTGCCCCGGCGGGCCAGCAGACGGCGCAGCCACACCTCCAGGGCCACCAGGTCCGCCAGACCGTCCAGCGGCAGCGGCTCGCCCTCCGCCGCGCCCCGCAGCGCCTTGCGCACCACCCGCGCCTCCACCAGCCCCGCCTCCGCCAGCAGCGGCGTGTCGAACAACGACATCAGCGTGCCCGAAGCCACCCGCAGTCCCGACCGCGCCGCGGCCGCCGGGGTGGCCGTGCCCGGCGCTCCCCACCCCGCCGGCAGCTCCCGCACCCCCGCCCCCTCCAGCACCGACCGCAGAATGGAGGCCCGGGCGCCCGGCCGCACCCGCAGCGCCTCAGGCAGGGCCCGGCACGCCCGCACCACCTGGTTGTCGAGGAACGGCGCGTGCAGCCGCTGCGAGCGGATCTCGGCCGCCTGCTCGAGCACCCGCAGGTCCGCCGCGTGGCGCGCCAGCGCCGCCCGGGCCCTGAAGTCGCCGGGCCGCTGCCCCGGCCCCACGTCGGACCGTCGCGTCGACGCCTGGAGGCGAACCGATACTTCAGCCAGTGCCTCTCCGGTCAGCCAGCGCGCGGCCGGTCCGGGTCTCCCCCAGGTCAGCGCCGCGAGCGAAGCATCCGCGGCCCCCGGCCCGTCGTCGTCCAGCCGCCGGTGCAGCAGCCGCTCGGCGAGGTTCTCCAGGCCCGTCCGGTAGGGCGTGCGTGCCAGCCGCCGGGCCGCCGCGTACACCCGGGCCGGCACCATCACGGACCCGTCCGCCTTCGCCAGCGCGGCGACCGGCCGCACGAGGTGCCGCCGCTTGCGGTCCATCAGCAGGTCCGCCAGTCGCGCCGGATGCGCGTCGAGCACCTGCTTGGCCCCGTACCCGGTGAAGTGGTCCGCGCTCCCGGCGGCCAGCCGCGCCCGGTGCCGGGCGGCGGACACCAGCGAGGGTCCCGGCTCGTCCGTCAGCGGCCCGTCCAGTTCGACGTAGGGAAGCGTCGACTCCCCGCCGGCCACGACCACGTGGTGCAGCCGCGGATTGGCCGCCAGCGCCCCCGCACGCTCCAGTTCGCCCTCGTCGCGCCCTCCGGCGGAGGCGCCGGCCAGGTCGTTGAAGGTGACGGCCAGCAGCCGCTCCCCCGCGCCCGTCCCGTGTCCCAGCACGGTCCCCGGCATTCCCGGGAGCCCCGCCGCCAGCAGTGCCAGTGCCCCGGACGCCGGTCCGCCGGACAGGTCCGCCCCGATTCCCGGCACCGGCGTCCCCCGGGCGGCCCGCCGCTCGGCGGGTCCCATCCCCGGCACGGGCCCGGGATCCATGTCGGCGCCGGGCACGTGCCGGGGGGCCGCCAGCCGGGTCCGTACGGCTTCCACGAGCGCGTCGCGCACGCCGTCCACCGCGTGACCGGGGTCGGCCGGCGGCGCGGCGACGACGAGCGAGGCGACGGGTTCGTATCCGGCGATCTCGCGCGCGCCCGCGCGGAGGATCAGGGCGTGCCCCGGCGGGACGCGTTTCACGCCGTCGTACGGCGTGGAGTCGTGGAGGGCGGCGGGCACGTCGGGGGCGGCGAGCAGTGCGGCGAGGTGCCCGAAGTCGAGGTTGGCCTCGACGAGGTCGGCGAGCGGCAGTGCGGCGGTGGCGTACGCCGTGCCGCCCGCCCAGGGGGTGTGGAACACGGGCCGGGCTCCGGCGAGGTCGCCGCAGACGGTGACCCGGCGCCCCACCTGCACCACCGCCGTGTAGCTGCCGGCCCAGGCGGTCAGGTGGCGCAGCGCGCCGCCGCGTGCGGCGAACAGGGCGACGCGCAGCTGTTCGTCGGTGGCGCCGCAGGTGCCGAGGACGGCGATGCGGGTCTGTGCGTCGGCCTCGACCACCCGGATCTCGTCGGGGCGCCAGTCGCCGACCGCCCACAGCGGATCGGGGTCGCCCCACAACGACTGGGATCCCACGGGCCGTACGGTCTCGCCGTCGACCCCGGTGGCGCCGGCGGAGCCGGTGGGGCCGGACCCCATGGCTCCGGCGGCGGTGCTGCTCCACCCCACCAACCACCGCATCGCCGCCTCCACAAGCTGTGGACAATCAGTGCACCGCACGAACCGGTTCCCCATGCTGCCATGAAGGAGGCGCTCGGTACCGGTGCCGGAGCCGTCTGCACTCCGTCGAATGCGCCCCGGCGGATACACCTAGCCTGAACACACCCCGATCCGAACATCCGCTCGCCGCGACCGGAGTGGCACCCCGTCACCGCACGACCGGCATACGGTGGACCACACCGCCGCGACGTGAATGCGCCCCCTTGGCGCGCCCCCGTAACCCCCAACGCGCCGCCAACTACCTGGGTAGAAGCGCGGATACACCCGAAAGGGCAGGATCGTTTTTCGGCCAAGTTGGAGCGGTGAGATCCACCTCGAACACGCTCCGTACAGGCTCTGCGCACCGCTGGCGGTCGCGCGGTCCGGGAGACGCCGCACGCCTCCCGGACCCTTCCGCCGCCCGCGGGGATGTAGGCGGCGGTGTCCCCCAGCCCACTGGATCCAGTACAGCGGGCCGACCCACGCACCGACCATGGAACCGCTCCCGTGGTGGCCGGAGAAGAGCGCACGTACGGGCGCACGGCCACACGCCGGGAGCACGTCGCAACTGCGCGTATCGGCCCCGTACTTCAGTGCGGACCACAATCCCGCCATCCGGAAGAATGCCCCTTAACGCTTGGGATGCGGCGAACTACGCTGGGTTTACGAATGCCGCACGGTTATGCCAGCGCGGCAGCCGTCTGTGTCGAGGGGTGGCGCATGTCCAGGGAGCAACGCGGGCCGAACGAGAAGCTCGGCGCCGTTCTCGCCCTCGCGGGAATCTCGAACGCGGGCCTCGCGCGGCGCGTCAACGACCTTGGCGCGCAGCGGGGACTGACGCTTCGCTACGACAAGACGTCGGTGGCGCGCTGGGTGTCGAAGGGAATGGTGCCGCAGGGTGCGGCACCCCATCTGATCGCCGCGGCGATCGGCCAGAAGCTGGGCCGTCCCGTGCCGCTGCACGAGATCGGCCTGGCGGACGCGGACCCCGCGCCCGAGGTGGGTCTCGCCTTCCCCCGCGACGTGGGCCAGGCGGTGCGCTCCGCGACCGATCTGTACCGGCTGGACCTCGCGGGGCGCCGGGCCGGCTCCGGCGGCATCTGGCAGTCGCTCGCCGGTTCGTTCGCGGTGAGCGCGTACGCGACGCCCGCCTCGCGCTGGCTGATAACCCCGGCCGACAGTTCGGTGGCGCGGGAGGTGAACCTCGCGGACGGCTCCGGCGCACCGCTCAAAGTCGGCCACAGCGATGTGCGGAAACTGCGGGAGGCCGCCGACGACGCCCGGCGCTGGGACTCCAAGTACGGCGGTGGCGACTGGCGTTCGTCCATGGTGCCCGAGTGCCTGCGGGTGGAGGCGGCCCCGCTGCTGCTCGGCTCCTACTCCGACGACGTGGGACGCTCGCTGTTCGGCGCGGCGGCGGAGCTGACCCGCCTGGCCGGCTGGATGGCCTTCGACACCGGCCAGCAGGAGGCGGCGCAGCGCTACTACATCCAGGCCCTGCGCCTGGCCCGGGCGGCGGCCGACGTCCCCCTGGGCGGCTACGTCCTGGCCTCGATGTCCCTCCAGGCGACCTACCGCGGCTTCGGCGACGAGGGCGTGGACCTCGCCCAGGCCGCCCTGGAGCGCAACCGCGGCCTGGCCACCGCCCGCACCCTGAGCTTCTTCCGCCTGGTGGAGGCCCGCGCGCACGCCCGCGCCGGGGACGCCCAGGCGGCCGGTGCCGCGCTGAAGTCCGCGGAGAGCTGGCTGGAGCGGTCCCGGCCCGGTGACAGCGACCCGGTCTGGCTCGGCTTCTACTCCTACGACCGTTTCGCCGCCGACGCCGCGGAGTGCTACCGCGACCTGAAGGCGCCCCGTCAGGTCCGCCGCTTCACCGAGCAGGCGCTGTCACGGCCGACGGAGGAGTTCGTGCGCTCGCACGGACTGCGCCTGGTCGTCTCGGCGGTCGCCGAACTGGAGTCGGGGAACCTGGACGCGGCCTGCGAGCAGGGCGTGCGCGCGGTGGAGGTGGCGGGCCGCATCTCGTCCGCGCGCACCACCGAGTACGTCAGGGACCTCCTGCACCGTCTGGAGCCCTACGGTGACGAGCCGCGCGTGGTGGAGCTGCGGGAACGCGCCCGGCCGCTGCTGATGACCACCGCCTGACCCCGCGTCGCGGGGCGTACGGCCGTTGTCAGTGGCGGGGTGCACTATCGATGCCGGAGGTGGTGCAGGTGGTGGCACGGTCGTACGACTGTGACGTGCTGGTCGTGGGGGGCGGGATCGTCGGCCTGTCGACGGCCTACGCGATCAGCCGCGCGGCTCCGGGCACCCGGGTGACGGTGCTGGAGAAGGAGCCGGGCCCGGCCCGGCACCAGACGGGCCGCAACAGCGGGGTCATCCACAGCGGTGTCTACTACCGCCCCGGTTCTCTGAAGGCGCGGTACGCCGTGCGGGGCGCGGCTGAGATGGTCAAGTTCTGCGCGGAGTACGACATCGCGCACGCGGTGACGGGCAAGCTGATCGTCGCCACGGCCCGCGAGGAGCTGCCGCGGCTGCACGCCCTGGTCCAGCGCGGCCGGGAGAACGGCATCGTGGTCCGTGAGCTGTGCGGCGGTCAGATCGGGGAGTACGAGCCGGAGGTGGAGGGCCTGGCGGCCATCCACGTCGGCACGACGGGCATCTGCGACTTCACGGCGGTCGCCCGCCGGCTCGCCGAGGCGTCCGGCGCGGAGATCCGCTACGGGACGCGGGTGGTGCGCGTCGACCGTCGCCCCGACCGGGGGGTCGCCGTCCTGACGGCCGGCGGGGACGTCGTGCGCGGCCGGGTGCTGGTGAACTGCGCGGGACTGCACTGCGACGAGATCGCGCGCGCCACCGGGGACGATCCGGACGTACGGATCGTGCCGTTCCGCGGCGAGTACTACGAGCTGGCCCGTCCGGAGCTGGTGCGCGGCCTGGTCTATCCGGTGCCCGACCCGGCGTTCCCCTTCCTCGGCGTCCATCTGACGCGCGGCATCGACGGAGGCGTCCACGTCGGCCCGAACGCGGTCCTGGCCCTGGCCCGCGAGGGCTACGACTGGCGCACGGTGCGCCCGCGCGAGCTGGGGGCGACCCTGGCCTGGCCGGGCTCCTGGCAGCTGGCCCGCCGCCACTGGCGGTACGGCGCCGGCGAACTCCACCGCTCCTTGTCCAAGGCGGCCTTCACCCGGGCGGTGCGCCGGCTCCTGCCCGCCGTCCGGGAGGACGACCTGGTGCCGGCACCGGCCGGGGTGAGAGCGCAGGCGGTGCTGCGGGACGGCACTCCGGCGGACGACTTCCTGATCCAGGAGACCCCCCGCGCGGTGCACGTGCTGAACGCCCCCTCCCCCGCGGCGACGGCGTCCTTGCCGATCGGGCGGGAGATCGCCCGGCGGACGATGGCGCAGCTCACGGCGGAGGAGGGCTGAGGGCCCGCCGACCGCCGGCCGCGCCCCCGTAAAATCGGCAGCACTGTGTCTGACTCCGTGAGCACCCCCGAAACGCA
This sequence comes from Streptomyces sp. DH5, assembly GCF_020873915.1. Classification (GTDB taxonomy): domain Bacteria; phylum Actinomycetota; class Actinomycetes; order Streptomycetales; family Streptomycetaceae; genus Streptomyces. Next base: position 382,708 of record NZ_JAHWGP010000003.1, on the reverse strand, counting down.
CCACCCGGCCTCCGCGCCCGGTGAGCCGATCCGCCGTACCCGGACCAAGGGCGAGCCGAGGTTCCCGGACGGGCCGAAGGCCGACCCGGCCGGGTCGCACTTCGAGCGGCGGATCCGCAGTTTCCAGCCGCGCCGCAGCCGTGTCACCGCCGGGCAGGCGGACGCGCTGCAGCGGCTGTGGCCGGCGTGGGGTTTCGACATCGACGGCGGCCGGCGCCTGGATCTCGCCGCGTTCTTCGGCAACGGCAACCCGGTGGTGCTGGAGATCGGCTTCGGCATGGGCGAGGCCACCGCGGCGATGGCCGCTGCGGACCCGGACACCAACCTCCTCGCGGTCGACGTCCACACCCCCGGCCAGGGCCATCTGCTCGGCCTCGCCGACCAGCGGGGGCTGACCAACGTCCGGGTGGGCAACGGGGACGCGATCATCCTGCTGCGCGAGATGCTCGCCCCCGACTCCCTGGACGGACTGCGCGTCTACTTCCCCGACCCGTGGCCGAAGAAGCGGCACCACAAGCGTCGGCTGATCCAGGAGGAGTTCCTCACCCTCGCCGCGGCCCGGCTGCGGCCGGGGGCGGTCGTGCACTGCGCCACCGACTGGGAGCCGTACGCGGAGCAGATGCTGGAGGTGCTCACCGCGCATCCCGCCTTCGAGAACACGCGGGCGGACGGCGGTTTCGCGCCGCGTCCCGCGTTCCGGCCGCGCACCCGTTTCGAGGGGCAGGGGCTGGAGAAGGGTCATGTCGTGAACGACCTGCTCTTCCGCCGCGTACCGCACGGGGAGCGGGACGGGCACCCAGTCTGAGACCGCACGCCGTCCTGCCCCTCCCTCGTTAGGGTCGATTCCGTGGCCGCCAGCCCTCCGTACCCGCCGCACCCCGGCGACGACCCCGGCGGGACGCTGGGGCACGCGCACTGGTGGCAGCGGCCCTGGGTGCGCTGTGCCGCGCTGATCGTCCTGCTCATGCTGTCCGGTCTGGTGATCCTCGCCCTGGTCCGCGAGCAGACGGGCACCGAGGGGTTCCTGGTCGGGTTGGGGCTCGCCGTGCTCCCGGTGCCGCTGCTCCTGGCCGCCTTCCGCTGGCTGGACCGGGTCGAACCGGGACCCTGGCGGAACCTGGCGTTCGCCTTCGCCTGGGGGGCGTGCGCGGCGGCGCTGATCGCGATCGTCGCGAACAGCTTCGCCACGCGGTGGATAGCGACGGCGACGGCCGACCCGGCCGGCGCGGACACCCTGGGGGCGACGGTCATAGCGCCGGTCGTGGAGGAGTCCGCGAAGGCTGCCGCCGTCCTTCTGGTCTTCCTCTTCCGCAGACGCGACTTCACCGGGATCCTCGACGGCGTGGTGATCGCCGGGGTCACCGCCACCGGTTTCGCGTTCACCGAGAACATCCTCTACCTGGGTACGGCCTTCGGCACCGACCAGCTCACCGGCGGCAGCGGCGTGGCCTCGGTCACCGCGGCGACCTTCTTCGTCCGCGTCGTGATGTCCCCGTTCGCGCATCCCCTGTTCACCGTGCTCACCGGGATCGGTTTCGGCATCGCCGCGCTGTCCGCGGACCGGCAGCGGCTGAGGCGTCTCCTGCTGCCGTCGTGCGGGCTGCTGCTCGCGATGGGCATGCACGCGCTGTGGAACGGCTCCGCCGCGCTCGGCCATGTCGGGTTCTTCGCCGTGTACGCGGCGTTCATGGCGCCGGCGTTCGGCCTGCTGACCTGGCTGGTGGTGTGGACGCGGCAGCGTGAGCTGCGGACGGTGCGCACGGAGCTGCCCGCATACGTGGCGGCCGGCTGGCTCAGCCCGGCCGAGCCGTTCGCCCTCGGCTCGATGCGGGCGCGTCGCCTGGCCCGCCGGTACGCGCACCGGCACGGCGGGAAACCGGCGGCGCGGGCGGTCGCCCGGTACGAGGCGTACGCGACGTCGCTGGCGTTCCTGCGGCACCGGGGACGGTCGGGGCGGGCCGGGGCGGACTTCGTGACCCGGGAGCGGGAACTGCTGCTGGAGCTGTGGCACCGGCGGGCGGCGGCCCGCCCGGCGCTGGAGCACGCGGCCCGGCTCACCGCACCGCCAATCCCCCTCGCCTTCGCACCGTGGCCGGTGCCGGGGGCGTACGGGCCTCACCCCTACGGTCCTCAGCCGTACGGGTCCCACCCGTACGGACCTCGACCGCACGGGCCACACCCCTACGGGAGTTGGCCGTACCCGCACCCCGCACCCGGGAACGGGAACCCGCCCTACGGCCGGCACACCTGAACGGCAGCCCTGACGTCGGGGGGGGCGTCGTCGGGACTGCCGGGGTGGGTGAGCGGTGGAGCTCAGGAGGCGCCGGCGCTCAGGGGTTGAGGCCCTTGCTCTGCAGCCACGCCATCGGGTCGATGCCCGTGGAGGAGCCGCCGGTGTGGACCTCCAGGTGGAGGTGGGCGCCGGTGGAGTTGCCGGTGGAGCCGACGCGTCCGATCACGTCGCCGGTGTTGACCTTCTGGCCGACGCTGACGCTGATCGAGGACTGGTGGGCGTACAGGATCTCGGTGCCGTCGTCGAGCGTGAGCACGGTCTTGTAGCCGTAGGAACCGTCCCAGCCGGCGGAGGTGATCGTGCCGGTGTGGACCGCCTTGATCAGGGTGCCGGTGGGGGCGGCGAAGTCGAGGCCGGTGTGCTGGCCGGAGGACCAGTACGCGCCGGACTGACCGAAGGTCGAGGAGATGGTGTACGAGGAGGTCGGCAGCGTGTACTGCTTGGCCAGCTCGGCGAGGCGCTTGGCCTCGGCGGCCTTCGCGGCTTCCTCCTCGGCCTTCTTCTTGGCGGCCTCGGCCTTGGCCTTGGCCTCCTGCTCCGCCTTGGCGGCGGCCTCGGCGGCCTGCTTCTCGGCGGCGGCGAGGGCTTCGGCGGCGGCCTTGGTCTCGGCCTGGCTCTGCTGCTGCTCGACCTGGGCCATGATCCGCGAGCGGAGCGCCTCACCGGCACCGGCGGCGCCTTCTTCGGCGTCGGCCGCGCCCATGCCGAGGGTGCTGAGCGGAGTGGCCGACCCCTGGGGCGTTTCCTCGTCGGAGATGAGGGAACCCACGTTGGGGAGGTCGGGCATGGAGATCGACACCGGGGGCTTGCCGGTCTGCGCGGTGGCCATGCCGCCCGCGCCGACTGCGGCTATGACACCGACGCCGAGGACGGTGGAACTGCGGGCGAGTCCTCCGCCGCGCTGCTTGGAGACGCGGTGCCGGCCCCGGACGGGGCGAATGGACTCCGCGGTGGGGTTCCACTCCTCGAAGGGTCCCTCGTCGGTGCGGTCTTCGCCGTAGGCGAAGGTGTCGCTCGGCTTGAACGGGGCCTCGGGGGCAGGCGGGTTGGACGCCACGTGGGCGCGCTCCTTTCCTTCCTTCTCGCCTACCGGGTTAGCTGACGGGTTCGGAGCAGGAAGGTCTCCTACGCGCGTATACGAGCCGTGTCTCCACGACCGCATCAACGCGATTCACCCCAAGTGGTGGTTCCCCGGTTCCCTTGCGGGATTCGGCGCGTGCGCACGGAGCCGCCTTCTGTGACGGCTGGGACGACCGCGCTGCGTTATCGAACGTTAATAGACGCGAGGGCCGGATTCCAAGCCGTTCCTCTTGATCATTAACGAATCCCGGGTGGACCAATCCACCATGAGGGGGCGAAACCGGGCGAGTTGACCGCGCTTCAGCTCCTGGGAGTTTCCTGACGGTACGTCAGTTGTTATGCGATGCGGGACGGCCCGTTCACGGTGAGTGAGGAGTCGGGTGAGGAGCGGAAAACACCGAGGGCCGGAATCCTGATCGGATTCCGGCCCTCGGCCTTCAGTAGCGGGGACAGGATTTGAACCTGCGACCTCTGGGTTATGAGCCCAGCGAGCTACCGAGCTGCTCCACCCCGCGTCGTTGAGACCAGTGTACGCCATCGGCGGGACATGCCGCACACCCGTTACGGACGGCCCGGCGTCACCCCCCGGTCAGGTGCCGGTTCGGCGCCTTGGCACGCTCCTCGTACTCGGGCAGGACGACGACGGTGGCGCCCCCGTCCTCCAGTACGCCGCTGCCGTCGGCCCCCTCCACGAACGTGTCCGGCTCCCGCCAGGCCGTGACCACCCGCCGCACCCCCGCGGCGAGGATCAGCCGGGCGCACGGCACCGGCCGGGACGCGCGCCGGGCGCAGGGCTCCAGGCTGGAGTACACGGTGGCGCCGGCGAGCCGGGGGTCGGCGGGGTCGGTCTTGGCGAGCGCGGCCTCCTCCGCGTGCACCACCGGGTCCGCGCCCTCCCGGGAGTGCCCGCGCGCCAGTTCCGTACCGTCGGCGGCCACCACCACCGCGCCCACGCTGAACGCGGTGCCGGAGGGCGGGCACTCGGTGGCGAGCGCGCAGGCGAGGGCCAGCCAGTGGTGGTCGGCGGCGGAGGGCAGCGCGCCGGTGCCGGGTGCGGTGGGCTCGTAGCGCATCAGGACGACGTCGCCGACCGGGCGGGTCTCCACCAGCCGCAGCCGGCCGCCCTGGTAGGTGCCGGGGCCGAAGAGGCGGGGGGCGTCCGGATCGCCGACGAACAGGGGGGCGAGGACCAGCTGGAGCTCGTCGGCGAGGCCCTGGGTGATCAGCTGGGTGTGGATCAGACCGCCGCCCTCCACCATCAGCCGCCGCACCCCGCGCACGGCGTGCAGGTGCTCCAGGAGCCGCCGCCAGTCCAGTTCGGCACCGAGCGGGACGACGTCGGCGGCCAGGCCCAGGGCGCGGGCCCGTTCGGCGCCCCGGTCGGTGGTGTAGAGGACCTTCTCCCCGCCGGTGTGCCAGAAGCGCGCCGCCGGGTCGAGGTCGCCGGTGCCGCTGACGGTGACCTTGAGCGGGTACTCGGGCCTGCCCTCGCGGAGGCGGGCGGCGCGCCGCTCGGGCGAGTTGACCAGCAGCCGGGGGTTGTCCGCGCGGATCGTGCCGGCGCCGACGAGGATGGCGTCCACTCCTGCCCGTACCTCGTCGACCCGGTCGAAGTCGGCCGGGCCGGACAGCAGCAGCCGTTCGGGGCCGGTGTCGTCCAGGTAGCCGTCGAGGGAGACGGCGGCGGACAGCAGGACGTACGGACGGTGCATCGGCGTACTCCGGGTGCGGGTCGGCGGCGGGCGCGCCGTGGGGCGGCCGGCCCCAGTCTGACAAGCCGCCGGGGGGCCGGGCGCCCGCGCCCCTGGCCGGTCAGGGTTCGATGAGGCCCACGCGGATGGCGTACCGGGTGAGTTCCAGGCGGTCCTTCAGGCCGAGCTTGGCCAGCAGGTTGGCGCGGTGCCGCTCGACCGTCTTGGGGCTGATGACCAGCAGGTCGGCGATCTGCTGCGAGGTGTTGCCCTCGGCGACGAGCTTGAGGATCTCCTCCTCGCGGTCGGTGATGGCCTTGGCCGGCAGGGTCCGGCCCTCCCGGGCGAGGTCGAGGTAGTTGTGGATGAGGGCGTTGACGGCGCCGGGGTAGAGGAACGGCTCCCCGCGCATGGTGGCGTGGCAGGCCTCGACGAGGTCCTGGTCGGCGACGGACTTCAGGACGTAACCCGAGGCGCCTGCGGCGAGCGCCTCGAAGAAGAACTGCTCGTTGTCGTACATGGTCAGGATGAGGATCCGTGTCCCCGGCAGGGTGCGGGAGAGTTCCCGGGCCGCCTGAAGGCCGGTCAGGCGAGGCATGGCGATGTCGAGGATGGCCAGGTCGGGGCGGTGTTCACGGGCCTGTTCGAGGGCTTCGGCACCGTCCGCGGCCTCGGCCACGACGGTCAGATCCGGTTCGCCGTCCAGGATGAGGCGGACTCCCCTGCGGACCAGGGCGTGATCGTCGGCGAGGAGGATACGGGTGGGGGCCTGCTCGGTCATGTCGGCGTTTTCCGGTCGGGGGACGTCGGTCACGGGGGCGGAGCGTGCGCGGGCGAGGACGGGCCCCGCAGGGGAACGAGGGCGTGCGCGGGGAAGCGGGCGGGGACGGGGACGGCCAGGCGCACCTCGGTGCCGCCGGAGGGGCGGGACTCCACGGTCACCACGGCGCCGACGAGCAGGGCGCGCTCCCGCATCCCGCGCAGGCCGGCGCCCTCCTCCGCCCGGCCGACGCCCCGCCCGTCGTCACGGACCCGCAGCTCGACACCCCCGGCGGTGCGGTAGAGGGCGATCTCGGCGCGGCGGGCGCCGGAGTGCCGGGCGGTGTTGGTGAGGCCCTCCTGGGCGACCCGGTAGATGACCAGCTCCGTCTCCCGGTCCAGCTCCGGCAGGTCCGGGGCGAGGCTGTGCTGGACGCTCAGGCCGGGGCCGCCGAACTCGGTGGCGAGGGCCTTGAGGGCGCTGGCCAGGCCCAGTTCGTCGAGCACGCCGGGGCGCAGCCGGCGGGCGATGCGCCGGATCTCCTCCAGGCCGGCGCGGGTGGTCTCCTGCACCGACCGCAGTTCCCCGCGCAGCTCGGGCGGGGCGTGGTCGGCGGCGCGCTTGAGCTGGAGCAGGACGGCGGTCAGGGACTGGCCGACCTCGTCGTGCAGTTCCTGGGCGACACGACGGCGCTCCCCCTCCTGGGCGGACAGGGCGCGGGCGCTGCTGGTGGCCCGCTCGTCCTCCAGGCGGTCGAGCATGGTGTTGAAGGTGGTGATCAGCTCGGCGATCTCGCCGCGCCCGCCGACGGCGGGGCGGTGCCCCGGGCGGAGCAGGTCGGTGGTGGTCATCGCGCGGGTCAGTCGCTGCAGCGGCGCGAGCCCGACGCGCAGCAGCAGCGCGTTGGCGACCAGCATGGCGGCCAGGCCCACGGTGAGGACCGCGGCCTCGGTGAGCAGTACGGGGGTGGAGACGGTGACCGGTCCCAGCAGGAGGGCCGTGGCGACGATGAGCACGACGGCGTTCAGCATGAAGATCCGCCAGAACAGAGGCACCCGTTACCGCCTCCTCGCCATGGCGCGCTCACCCCGGCTCCCGGTGCGGCGGGAGCCGTGACGGACCCGCGGACCGGGGGCGCGGCGCGGGCCGTCATGGTCCAGCCTGTGCCCCGGCCGGCTCACGCGCCATCCGTGACAACCCCCATTTTTACCCCTGCGGGCCCGGCCTGAAGGCGATCGGCGTACGCACCGTCCCCCAGGAGAAATGGGGCTCCGCCGCGCCGGGGATGGGCCTCGCGACCGATGGCCCCGACGGGTGGTGCCGGGAGAGCCTGGAGTCTCCGGTACCGGACGGTACGAGACATCGGCACACGGGCAAGCTCCTTTATAGCGGCCCCGGTTCGCACCAAGCCGGCAGACCCTCCCCCGTCCCGCGGTACCGGGACGACGGCCGCCGGCAGGCTGACGTGCGGCCACCCCCTGGGAAGGAGGAGCCGTGCCCCGGCCTCATGACGATCGCCTGGTCGCCCTCGCGGCCCGAGTCGAGCTCGAGGACCCCCGCTTCGCCCGAGCGCTGTCCACCGGACAGCCGGCCCGCCCCCGCGAGTACCGGCGCACCGGCGCCTGGTGGGCGCTGGTCATCGGGGTGCTGATGCTGCTCGCGGGAGTGATCGTCCCCGACGGACTGCTCATCGCGGCGGGCCTGGTCCTCTCCGGCATCGCCGTCCAGCTCCTCGACCCCGAGCGACGCCAGACGCCCCGCGCCCCCCGGGAGCCGCGTACGCCGCGCTGAGCGCGTGCCACTGCGGGCTCCGCTTCCCCCTCACCGCGCCCCACGCTCCGGCAGTGCCGCCTTCAGGCTGCGCGGGGCGTAGTACACGCGGGACTTCACGGCCCCATGCGGGACGCCCAGGGCGACGGCCGCCTGCCGGGTGGTGCGGTCCACGAGGAAGGCCGTCCGCGGTGCGTCGCGATGCGCGGGGGACGGCGTCTCGAGGGCGTCGTCGACGAGGGACGACGGCATCCGTTCGATGTCGTCCGACTCCGATCCCAGCGCCGTCAGCCAGGTGGCGCCGCCCGTCTCCGGCGGGCGGGTGGTGCGGGCGCGGTGCACGTCGATGACGAGGTCGCGGGCGACCCGGAACATCCAGGGGCGCACCGCCATGTCCTCGTCGCCGGCCAGGTACTGCTCGTTCCAGCAGCGTTCCAGCAGCTCGGCAGCGTCTCCTGCACAGCACGTACGCGTACAGCGCCGCCCCGTGTTCGAGGTAGAGGTCGTGCAGCGCCCGTTCCTGCCCGGCCCTGCGCGTCCTCGGAGGACGCGGCACCCGGCGATCCGATGACTGCCGCGTTCATGGTTGCTCCCGCCCGGTGGGCCGGCCGGCCTGCGTCGGGGTCGGGGCTCTTGGCGGGACGGCGTGTCGCGAGGGGCGTTCCACTTTCGATCGACGTCCGGTGTGCGCTCCGGTGGACGCGCAGGCCGGAAGGGGGGCGAGGGGGTGTCTCAGACGTGCGCGAGGAGCGCCTCGAGCTGTTCCCGGGTCCATTCGGCGAGTTCCTCCTGGTCCGCGGTGAGGGCTCCGCGGTCGCGCAGGGTGTCCCACATGTGCAGCAGTTCCGTGCCGTACACCGCCGCGGCCCGGCCGTCCTCGACGTGCTGCCAGGCCGCCGTCGCCCGCGCCACGTCGGACGCGGCCCGCTCGTCCCCGTTCACGCAGCGGATGCGTGCCACGCCCAGGGCCAGCACCGTGGCTTCGCGGTGGTCGCCGCACAGGTGGGCGAGGTACGCCTCCAGCGCCCGGGCCTCCACCGCGTGCGGGTGGTCGGCGCCGACCGTCTCGGCGAGGCTCTCACGCAGCGTGGTGGCGTCGGCGTACGCCTCGTCGAGCCGGCCGGCCGCCGCGTCCGCGTTGATGCGCCCGATCCGGTCGGCGACGTCACCGGTGAGCCCGGCGGCGGGGGCGGCTGCCAGCGGCGCGGGGGCGACGGCGGGGTTCTCCGGGGCCACGGGGGCGAGGGCCGGCTGCGGCGCGGGGTCGGGGACCGGCACCGGGGAGGCGAGGGCCGGCTGCGGTGCGGGGTCGGGGACTCTCGGCCCTGCGGCGGCATGGGACGCGGCAGTGGTGCGGGCCCGGGTGGCCACGGCACCGCGAGCGGAGGGAAGCGGCGCCGGCCTGGAGGCGGGGACGGTGGCCGGCGCGGCGGGGTCCGACGCCGACACGGCGGAGCCGGGGGGCGGCACGGCCGGCGGGCCAGAGGCCGGAACGGCGGGACCAGAGGCCGGAACGGCGGGCCGGAGGGGCCGGAGGTCGGGCTTGGTGGGCTTCGCGGGGGTCAGGGGTTGAGAGGGCTGCCGAGACGCCGGGGAGTGCGGGGCCTCGGAGGGTTCGGAGGGTTCGGGGGACCGCGGGGACCCCGGCGTCTGCGGGGGCTCCGGGGTGCCCGCGGGTTCCGGGTCGGACGCGTCGAGGAGGCGGCTGGAGCCGTCCGGGGAGATCTCGAGGAGGAAGTGGCCCGTGTCGGGGCCGTCGTTCACCGTCGCCCGGACCGCGGCGGCACGCTCCTGGGCGTGGCGCTGCAACCGGTCCAGTACGGCGTCGTGGACGGACTCGCCCGGTGCGGGCACGAGAGGTGTGCCGTCGATCTCGGCGAGTCTCTCGTCGGTGATGCGTACCCGGAAGTGGGACATGCTCATCTCCTCAGGCGGGGGAAGCGGCGGGGTCGGGGGCGACACCCGGGGGTGGCGCCGGCCGGCGGGGCGACGCCACCGGCGTACTTGGCGAACTGGGTGAACGGGGCGCGCACGGCGGTGACGTAGCCCTGGGCCTCGTTCGTGCGGGAAGGGCCCCCGGCCGCGAGGACGGTGTCGGTGCCCACGTGGTCGGCGGCCGGCGTGAGGTCCAGGACACCACCCTCGGCGCGGTCGTCGTCGACGGCCTGCCGGACCTGCCCCACGAGGGCGCACGGGTAGCGAACCTGGGCCGTGACCGAGTCCTCCGCGCCCAGCGCCGAGACCTCGTCGTTGTCGTCGTCCTCGCCGTTCTCCTCGAACACCGCGGGCGGCAGCGGGGAGAGGCCCCGCTCGCCGCCGCAACCGACCGGCGACGCGTCGAAGCCGGACTCGTACTCGATCCGGGCGGTGCTGACGGTCCGTCCGACCTCCTCACACACGGCCCCGGCGTCCTTGACGGGGTCCACCGGGCCACCTCGGGGACGGCGGACTCCTCGAGTCCGCCCTCGCCGTCGCCCCCTCCGTCACCGCCGCAGCCGCAGCCGCAGCCGCAGCCGCAGAGGAGGATCAGCCCGATGAGCGGGGCCGGCAGGACACCGAACCCGCTGGTGATCAACACGACGGCCGCACCGCCGACCGGCACGACCGGGGACAGCAGGCAGCCGCAGCCCGTCCCGGCGAGGGCCGTCTTCCTGGTGGCGGCGGAGGCACCGCCCTCCGCGCTCCGTTCCGAACCCGAACCCATCGGCTCCCGCTTTCTTCCCCTCGACTTGAACCGCTTTCGCCGGACGGACCGTTGTGCTGTCCGTCGGCTCGGCAGACGCGACGGACTGCCGGGCGGACAGGTTCAGAACCGACGCGAATCAGATGGAGCGGAGGAGCGCGGGCACGAGCGAAGAGGGAGGCGGGTACGCATGAGCACTCCTTCGGCCAGGCCGTCGGTCCCGCAGGGGTGGTTACGGGGCCCGAAGTCCGCACGCCCGCGGGCCAGGACACGCGGCCGGCCACGGACGGGGGCGCGGGAGGACCGGCGGCGGGGACCAACGGGGAAACGCCCGCACCCACCGAGCACGCTACGGGCCGGAGCCCGGCGGGCCCCGCCGGGAACACGCGGGTGGCCGAGGGCTCCGGCGCACGGCCGAAGCGTTCCCCTCCTTGCCGTACCACCCCCTTGCGCCGTCCCGCCCCCCGTCCGGGCGAACCGCCCCGGCGGGTCGAAGCCGACAGGGCGAAGACACGTGACGCGGTCGGCTGGGGCAAGGGGCACGGGGCAAGGGGCACGGCGGCGCGGGAGCGACCTCGCCGGTCGACGTGCTCGGCGGGATCCCAGGCGCTGACCCCGCGGCGAGGACGACGAACGCCCCGGCCGGTCGGAACCGGTCGGGGCGTTCGTCGTCGCGGTCGGGAGCCGTACTCCCGCCCGCCGCCGGTAGGCCCTGTGGGACTCGAACCCACAACCAATGGATTAAAAGTCCACTGCTCTGCCAATTGAGCTAAGGGCCCCTGACGATGTTGCCTCCCCGAGCATAGCGGGACGTGGCCGGGTCTCCGATCGGGTATCGGTGAGGCGGGTGCGGACGTGTCCCCGGGGAACGCGGAAGGGCCCGCGCGAACAGGTGTCGCGGGGGCCCTTCCGGTCGCTCGGGTGAGGACCCGTCAGCCGTTGCGCTTCCAGCGCGGCTTGTCCTCGCGGCGGCCGAAGGAGCCGCCGCCGCGGTGGTCGTCACGACGGCCGTACGGGCGGTCGTGGGCGCCGGAGCGGAAGCCCGGACGGTCGCCCTGGCGGTCGCGGTTGAACGGGCGGTCGCTGCCGCGGTGGCCGGCGCGGTCACCGCGGTCGTCACGGCGGAAGCCGCCACGGTCCCGGTCGCGGTTGAAGCCGCCCCGGTCGTCACGGCGCTCGAAGGAACGCCCGCCGCGGTCACCGTCACGACGCTCGTCACGACGGAAACCACCACGGTCACCACGGTCACCACGGTCGTCACGGCGGAAACCACCGCGGTCGTCACGGTCGTCCCGGCGGAAGCCGCCCCGGTCGTCGCGACGCTCGAAGGAACGCCCGCCGCGGTCACCGTCACGACGCTCGTCACGACGGAAACCACCACGGTCACCACGGTCGCCCCGGTCGTCACGGCGGAAGCCGCCACGGTCCCGGTCGCGGTTGAAGCCGCCCCGGTCGTCACGGCGCTCGAAGGAACGCCCGCCGCGGTCACCGTCACGACGCTCGTCACGACGGAAACCACCACGGTCACCACGGTCGTCACGGCGCTCGCGCCGCTCGTACGGCGCCGCGGCCTCCGGACGCTCCACGCGCTCGGTCCGCTCGACGTCCTGCGCGGTCGGCTGCTCCGGCAGGGTCACCTCGGTCCCGGCATCGGCCGGCGCGACGGCGGCCGTCTCGGCCACCACCGTTTCGACGTCCTCGCCGCGCTCCCGGGCGACCCGGGCGACCAGGCGGTCGGCCTCGCCGCGCAGCTCCGAGGCGCGGCGCTGGGCCCGCTCCAGCTCCTTGGTGAGCTGGGCGACCTCGCGCTCGGCCTGCTGGGCCGCGTTGCCCGCCGACTCGGCCTGGACCTCGGTCATCGACCGGGCACCGGTGATCTCGGCGACCTCCGGCTCGAAGGCCGCGCCGCCCTGGATGATGTGGCGCGTGGCGTCGACGCCCGCGTCCTCCATCAGCCGGAAGATCTGGCGCCGCTGGTGCGGCAGGGACAGGGAGACGACGGTGCCGGTGCGGCCGGCCCGCGCCGTGCGGCCCGCGCGGTGCAGGTAGTCCTTGTGGTCGCCGGCCGGGTCCACGTTCAGGACCAGGTCGATGCCGTCGACGTGGATGCCGCGCGCCGCGACGTCGGTGGCGACGAGGACGTTGACGTAGCCGTCCTTGAAGTCCGCCAGCGTGCGCGTGCGGGCGCCCTGGGTCATGCCGCCGTGCAGGGCGTCCGCCTTCACCCCGGCGTCGCGCAGCTGCTCGGCGACGCGGTCGGCGCCCAGCTGGGTGCGGACAAAGATGATGGTGCGGCCCTTGCGGGAGGCGATGGCCGCGGTGACCGGCGCCTTGTCCTTGGGCTTCACGACCAGGATGTGGTGCGACATGGTCGTCACCGCGCCCTGCGCCGCGTCGACCTCGTGGGTCGCCGGGGCGTTGAGGTAGCGGTCGACGAGGGTCTTGATCTCGTTCTCCATGGTCGCGGAGAACAGCATGCGCTGGCCGCCCGCCGGGACCTGGTCGAGCAGCTCGGTGACCTCGGGCAGGAAGCCCAGGTCGGACATCTGGTCGGCCTCGTCGAGAACGGTGATCTGCACGTTCTCCAGCGAGCAGGCGCCGCGGTTGATGATGTCGCGCAGACGGCCCGGAGTGGCCACCAGGATGTCGACGCCGCGCTCGAGGGCGTAGATCTGGTTGCCCATCGACGTGCCGCCGCAGACGACCTTCATCTTCAGGCCCATGACGTCGCCGTACGGCTGGAGCGCGTCGGCGACCTGCATGGCGAGCTCACGCGTGGGCGTCAGGATGACGGCGCGCGGCTTGTGCTTCTCGGTGCGGCCGCCGGCCAGCGTGGCCAGGGTCGGCAGACCGAAGGAGAGGGTCTTGCCGGAGCCGGTGCGGCCACGGCCGAGGATGTCCTTGCCGGCCAGGGCGTCCGGGATGGTCGCGGCCTGGATCGGGAAGGGGGTGGTCACGCCGTTCTGCGCGAGCTTGCGCACGACGCCCTCGGGCAGGCCGAGGTCGGCGAAGGTGTTCTCGGGGGCCGTCACCTCGGTGGTGACGGCGATGTCGGTGTCCTCGGTGTTCTCGGGCACGACGACGTGATCAGTACTGGCGATGGGCATACGAATGCGAAACCTTCCGGAGTCTCTTCGGCACGCGCCCGTCAACTCCGTGATTCGCGATTCGCAATAACGACCGCCTCGATGCGGTCCACCACGGTAAGGGAGAGTACGCGCCACACGGCGCGCTCTGCAGTGGCGCCGGGCAAATAGGATCAAACGATCTGCCACCATACGCACCTTGACCCCCCGGGAGCAAATCGGCAGGTCAGTGCGGGGTCGGGCAGGCAGGAAAGCGGGACGGGAGTTCTCAGGCGGGCGCCCCCGCTTCCGGTGCCGGCTCCCGCCGTGCCAACTGGGTCCCGGGTGGCTCGTGCGCCGAGGAGGACGGCTCCGCCTGGGTCGGTTCCGGCTGCTGTGACGGCTCCGGCGGCGTCGGTGTGGGTTCCGGGTCCGGGGTCCGGGTCGGCTCCGGCACGGCGGGGCCCTCGTCGGGAGCCGGGCCCGGAACGCCGCCGGGTCCGGCGTCGGCCGGTGCCGACCCGCTCGCCCCCGCGGACGGGGACGCTTCGGCCGACGCCCGCTTCCCCGCCCCGCCCTTCCCGTCCTCGCCCTCGCCCTCGCGCCCCTTGCCCCCGCCGCCGTCCGGGCGCTCGCCGTCGGCGGCCGCGGCGCCGTACCCGGACCCGCCGCCCGGACCGGCTCCGCCCCCGTCCGGCGCCCGGTCGCCCGTCCTGCCCGTCGAGTGCGACGGCCCGGCGGCCCCGCCTCCGTCCTCACCCACGCTCACACAGCCGGCGACGGCCGCGACGGCGACGAGCGTGACGGCCAGGCGGACGGGTACGTACAAGCGGCGCACGGGGCCACCTCCGTTGGGAGTACAGGGTCGACAACCCCAACTCCCGCCACCCGCAAGAAGACACGCGTACGGCCTAGCCGTACCCGAGCGCGTGCAGTCGGGCGTCGTCGATCCCGAAGTGGTGCGCGATCTCGTGCACCACCGTGATCTCCGTCTCGGCGACCACGTCCTCGCTGGTCTCGCACATGCGCAGCGTGGGCCCGCGGTAGATGGTGATGCGGTCCGGCAGCACCCCGGCGTACCACTCGCCCCGCTCCGTCAGGGGGGTTCCCTCGTAGAGCCCGAGCAGCTCCGGGTCGTCCGCCGGCGGCTCGTCCTCGACGAACACCGCGACGTTGTCCATCAGCCGCGTCAGCTCCGGCGGAATCCGGTCCAGCGCCTCGGAGACCAGCTCCTCGAACTTCTCCCGCGTCATCTCCAGCACAGAGCCATTGTCGGGCACGGGCCGTCCGTACGAGATGCGCGGGACACCCGCATATCCCGTCCGCGGCTTGGGCATACGGGACCAATGGCCCGCGTCCCCTCCCCCGTCACGAACGTCGTCCACCGCATCCGACGGGTCCCGCGGGCACTCACCCGCCGCCACCGCTCACGACGGCCCGCGGCCACGCCGTCCGCCCTCGCCCCCGGGGCCCGTCCCTGGACACGCGCCGCCGGCCTGGTCGCCGTGGTCGTCCTCGGCGCCTGGCTCGGACTCCTCGTCGTCGGCGACGTACGCGTCCCCGTCGGCCCCATGAACACCACGATGACCCTGCGCCCCTCCCTCACCGGCGGCACCAAGATCAATGTCTCTCCGCTGGGCGCGCTCCAGCTCGACAGCCACACCGCCCCCGTACGCCTCGACGTCAACGTCGACCAGCTCGACCCCGAACGCTCCCAGGCCCTGGTCGACCACCCCGAGCGCCTCTCCGGTCTCCAGGACGAGGTCACCCGGGACATCGCCCACGGCACCGCGGACCTCGCCGTGCGCTCCTGCGTCGCCGTCGTCACCGGCGCCACGGCGCTCGGCCTGCTCGTCTACCGCCGGCCCCGCCGCGCCCTCGCCGCCGGCGGCCTCGCACTCACCCTGCTGGCCGCCTCCGGCGGCACCGCCTACGCCACCTGGAACCCCGACTCCGTCCTGGAGCCCAGGTTCTCCGGCCTGCTCTCCTCCGCCCCGTCCCTGGTCGGCGACGCGCGCAGCATCGTCACCGAGTTCGACGTGTACCAGAAGGAGCTGGCCCGCCTCGTCACCAACGTGACCAAGCTCTACGACGCCACCTCCACCCTCCCCGCCTTCCAGTCCGACCCGACCACCCTCCGCGTCCTGCACGTCTCCGACATCCACCTCAACCCGGCGAGCTGGAAGATCATCGCCTCGCTGGTGAAGCAGTACCGGGTGGACGTGATCGTCGACACCGGCGACACCATGGACCACGGCACCGCCGCCGAGAACGGCTTCCTGGACCCCATCGAGGACCTCGGCGCCCCCTACGTCTGGGTCCGCGGCAACCACGACTCCCTGGTCACCCAGCGCTATCTGGAGGGCTTGAAGAACGTCCACGTCCTCGACCACGGCAGGGCGAAGACCGTGGCCGGCCTGCGCTTCGCCGGGATCGGCGACCCGCAGTTCACCCCCGACCGCTCCACCAGGACCGGCGCCGCGCAGTCGCAGGAACTGGCGGGCGCCCGCCTCGCCTCCGCCCTGCGCGACCAGCGCGCCGCCGGCACCCCGGTGGACGTCGCCCTCGCCCACGAGCCGTCGGCCGCCCGCGAGGTCGACGGCACCGTGCCCCTGGTGCTGGCCGGGCACATCCACCGCGAGGAGACCGAGGTGATGCGGTACGGCACCCGGCTCCGCGTCGAGGGCTCCACCGGCGGGAGCGGCCTGCGCGCGATCGAGGGCAAGTATCCCGACCCCATCGAGACGTCGATCCTCTACTTCGACCGCGAAAGCCGCCGCCTCCAGGCCTGGGACTCGATCGAACTGGGCGGGCTCGGGCTGACCACGGCGGAGGTCAGCCGCCACCTGCCGGAGGAGAACCAGCCGGGCGCGAACACCTCGCCCTCGCCCTCGGGCTCCCCCTCGCCCTCACCCTCCGGCACCCCCGCGACCACCCCGCCGTCCCCCTCCCCCGGAAGCCGCTCGACGCCCGCGCCGTAAACCGTTTTGGCGATCCCTCCCGCCATCCCATATGCTTCTCACGTCCCCGACGCGCTGAGAAGCGCCCAGGCGGGCCGATAGCCCTCATCGTCTAGCGGCCTAGGACGCCGCCCTTTCAAGGCGGTAGCACGGGTTCGAATCCCGTTGGGGGCACGCACCACCCTGTGCGACACTGTCGTACGACACGCTTGGTCCTGTGGAGCAGTTTGGAGTGCTCGCCACCCTGTCAAGGTGGAGGCCGCGGGTTCAAATCCCGTCAGGACCGCTGGTGTTTCACGTGAAACACCGCGGCTGGGTAGCTCAGTTGGTACGAGCGATCGCCTGAAAAGCGATAGGTCGCCGGTTCGACCCCGGCCCCAGCCACAGCAAAGGCCCCGATCATCGATCGGGGCCTTGTTGTGCGTCCCGACGACGTGCCCCGTCAAAATCGTTGGCCGCGAATTTTCGCGGGATGAGATCCTGGAGTCCGTATGTCTACGCACTCTGCCCCCGCTCTCGACTCCCTCGCCTCCCGACTCACCGAGCTCTCGCTGCGCGACGCGCACCGGCTCGGACGGCGGCTCGAGGGTGCCCGCAAGATCCGTAAGCCGGAGGCCCGCGCCGCCGTGCTCACCGAGATCGGAGCGGAGATCGCCGCGGCCGAGGAGCGGATGACGGGCCGCCGTGCCCGGGTGCCGGAGGTGCGCTACCCGGAGCAGCTGCCCGTCAGCCAGAAGAAGGACGCGATCGCCGAGGCGATCCGTGACCACCAGGTCGTGATCGTCGCCGGTGAGACGGGATCCGGAAAGACCACGCAGATCCCGAAGATCTGCATGGAGCTGGGCCGAGGCGTCCGGGGCATGATCGGCCACACCCAGCCCCGGCGCATCGCCGCCCGCACGGTGGCCGAGCGGGTCGCCGAGGAGCTGGACACGCCGCTCGGAGAGGCCGTCGGCTGGAAGGTCCGCTTCACCGACCAGGTGAACCCGGACGCCACGTTCATCAAGCTGATGACCGACGGCATCCTCCTCGCGGAGATCCAGACCGACCGTGAGCTGCGCGCCTACGACACGATCATCATCGACGAGGCGCACGAGCGGTCGCTGAACATCGACTTCCTGCTCGGCTATCTCGCACAGCTGCTGCCGAAGCGTCCGGACCTCAAGGTCGTCATCACCTCGGCGACCATCGACCCGGAGCGTTTCTCCCGGCACTTCGGTGACGCGCCGATCATCGAGGTCAGCGGGCGGACGTATCCGGTGGAGGTCCGCTACCGGCCGCTGCTGGAGGAGGACTCCGACGACGCCGACCGGGACCAGATCACCGCGATCACCGACGCGGTCGAGGAGCTGATGGCGGAGGGCCCCGGCGACATCCTGGTGTTCCTCTCCGGTGAGCGGGAGATCCGCGACACGGCGGACGCGCTCACGAAGAAGCGGTACCGGTCGACCGAGGTCCTGCCGCTCTACGCCCGGCTGTCGCACGCCGAACAGCACCGGGTGTTCCAGCAGCACACCGGACGCAGGATCGTCCTGGCGACCAACGTGGCCGAGACCTCCCTCACCGTGCCCGGCATCAAGTACGTCATCGACCCCGGCTTCGCCCGGATCTCCCGCTACAGCCACCGCACCAAGGTGCAGCGACTGCCGATCGAACCGGTGTCGCAGGCCAGCGCCAACCAGCGCAAGGGCCGCTGCGGCCGTACCTCGGACGGCATCTGCATCCGGCTGTACTCCGAGGACGACTTCCTGACCCGTCCGGAGTTCACCGACGCGGAGATCCTGCGGACCAACCTCGCCTCGGTCATCCTCCAGATGACGGCGGCCGGCCTGGGCGAGATCGAGAAGTTCCCCTTCATCGACCCGCCGGACCACCGCAACATCCGCGACGGCGTCCAGCTGCTCCAGGAGCTGGGCGCACTGGACGCGACGCAGAAGGACCCGCGCAAGCGGCTCACCCAGACCGGGCGGAAGCTGGCACAGCTGCCGGTCGACCCCCGGCTGGCGCGCATGGTGCTGGAGGCGGACCGCAACGGCTGCGCCCGCGAGGTCATGGTCATCGCGGCCGCGCTGTCGATCCAGGACCCGCGCGAGCGGCCGGCGGACAAACAGACGCAGGCCGATCAGCAGCACGCCCGCTTCCGGGACGAGTCCAGCGACTTCCTCGCCTTCCTCAACCTCTGGCGGTACGTCCGCGAGCAGCAGAAGGAGCGCGGCTCCTCGTCGTTCCGGCGGATGTGCAAGCAGGAGTACCTGAACTTCCTGCGGATCCGCGAGTGGCAGGACATCTACACGCAACTGCGGACCGTCGCCCGGCAGATGGGCGTCCATCTGAACGAGGAGGACGCCGCCGAGGACCGCATCCACGTGTCGCTGCTGTCCGGCCTGCTCTCGCACGTCGGCATGAAGGACGTGAAGGAGTCCAAGGACTCCGGTCAGGGCGGCGGCCGCAAGGACGGCGGCCGCAACGAGTACCTGGGCGCGCGCAACGCCAAGTTCGCCATCTTCCCGGGGTCGGCGCTGTTCAAGAAGCCGCCGCGGTTCGTGATGTCGGCCGAGCTGGTGGAGACGTCCCGGCTCTGGGCGCGGGTCAACGCGAAGATCGAGCCGGAGTGGGTGGAACCGCTCGCCGAGCACCTGCTCAAGCGCACCTACAGCGAGCCGCACTGGGAGAAGGACCAGGCGGCCGTGATGGCGTACGAGAAGGTCACCCTGTACGGCGTGCCGATCGTGGCGCAGCGCAAGGTGAACTACGGGCGGATCGACCCGGAGGCCAGCCGCGAGCTGTTCATCCGCAACGCGCTGGTCGAGGGCGACTGGCGCACCCACCACAAGTTCTACGCCGACAACCGGAAGCTGCTGACCGAGGTCGAGGAGCTGGAGCACCGCGCCCGGCGCCGGGACATCATGGTCGACGACGAGACCCTGTTCGACTTCTACGAGCAGCGGATCCCCGAACACGTGGTGTCCGGGGCGCACTTCGACTCGTGGTGGAAGCACAAGCGGCACGAGCAGCCGGACTTCCTCGACTTCGAGCGCGAGATGCTGATCCGTGAGTCGGCGGAGGCGGTCACCAAGGCCGACTATCCCGACTCCTGGCGGCAGGGTCCGCTGAAGTTCCGGGTGACGTACCAGTTCGAGCCGGGCGCGGACGCCGACGGTGTGACCGTCCACATCCCGCTCCAGGTGCTGAACCAGGTGACGGACGAGGGCTTCGACTGGCAGATCCCGGGCCTGCGGGAGGACGTCGTCACGGAGCTGATCCGGTCGCTGCCCAAGCCGATCCGCCGCAACTACGTGCCGGCGCCGAACTTCGCGAAGGCGTTCCTGGAGCGGTCGGTGCCCCTGCAGGAGCCGCTGACGGTCACGATGGCCCGTGAGCTCAAGCGCATGGTCGGGGTGCCGTTCGAGGCGGAGGACTTCGACTGGGCACGCGTGCCCGACCACTTGAAGGTGACGTTCCGGATCGTCGACGAGCGGCGCCGCACCCTCGCCGAGGACAAGGACCTGGAGGCACTGAAGCTCCGGCTGCGGCCGAAGGCGCGCAAGGCGCTCTCGCAGGCGGCCGCAGCGACGGCTCAGCGTCAGGGCGGGGAGTCGCTGGAGCGCAAGGGCCTGACCGACTGGACGATCGGTTCCCTCGCCCGGGTGTTCGAGACCCGCCGGGCCGGCCAGCCGGTCAGGGCGTACCCGGCGCTCGTGGACGACGGCGACTCGGTCTCCGTGCGGCTGTTCGACTCGGAGGCCGAGCAGGCGGAAGCAATGTGGAAGGGCACCCGGCGGCTGATCCTGCTCGGTATCCCGGTGAACCCCGCGAAGTTCGCTTCCGAGAAGCTGACCAACCCGCAGAAGCTGGCGCTTTCGGCGAACCCGCACGGTTCGGTGCAGGCCCTGTTCGACGACTGCGCGACGGCCGCGGCGGACAAACTGATCGCGGACTTCGGCGGACCGGTCTGGGACGAGGAGTCGTTCCGGAAGCTGTTCGACAAGGTCCGGGCTGAGATCGTCGACACGACGGTCCGCGCCGTCGGTCAGGTGCAGCAGGTGCTGGCCGCGTGGCAGGCCTGTGAGCGCCGCCTGAAGGACGTGCGCAGCCCCGCGCTGCTGGCGAACCTCCAGGACGTCCGGACGCAGCTGGACGGGCTCGTACGGCCCGGTTTCGTGACCGCGGCGGGGCTTCGTCGGTTGCCGGACCTGATGCGGTACCTGGTGGCCGCGGACCGCCGGCTGCAGCAGATGCCGGCGAACGCGCAGCGGGACACGACGCGGATGGCGAAGGTCCACGAGATGCGGGACGAGTACGCGTGGCTGCTGGAACAGATGCCGCAGGGGCGGCCCGTTCCGCGCGAGGTGCTGGACATCCGCTGGATGATCGAGGAGCTGCGGGTGAGCTACTTCGCCCACGCGCTCGGCACGGCGTACCCCGTGTCGGACAAGCGGATCGTGAAGGCGATCGACGCCGCCGTTCCGTGACCGCGCCCGCACACCGGGTGAGTTCGACCAGGGGGCTCCCCCTCCTGTACAGTCCTTCTCGCAGCGCAACGCACGAATGGCTCTGCGAAACCAGGTCCTGTGGAGCAGTTTGGAGTGCTCGCCACCCTGTCAAGGTGGAGGCCGCGGGTTCAAATCCCGTCAGGACCGCAGTGAAGAAGGCCCGCATCTCCCGGAGATGCGGGCCTTCCGCGTGGAGCGGCCCAGGTCTTCCCGTCCGTGCCGCTCCGGGCCTCTGCGCGCCCTCTCCGGCGCTCCACGCCGCCTTGACGGGCCTGGCGCCCCTCGGTACTCCAGGAACAGGACCCGACTCCGTGCGGCCCCCTGGAGGCGGCTCATGGCGGCAACGGCCAGGCACGAGACGCGGGCGCTGCTGCGCGCGCACCTGTCGGCCGCGTCGTCGTACCGGCATCTGACGCGTCACTGCCCCATCCGCCACCGCCTGTTGCGGCTGGCGCTGGACACCCCGCCCGACCCGCCGGAACCAGCTGCGGAACAACCCGCTCCCAACGGGCGTTCGCTCTAGCGCATATGCCACAGGCTCAACAAGCCGACTGATATGTGACGGGTGTCACCGCATGAGTTTCAGAAAGTGCGGTACCTACACCCGCCCTACAACCAGTCAATTTAATATGTGCAATTGCACCTCCCGGAGAAGTCCGCACCGGCCGGTGCGCGAGTGACCCCCCACCCGCACCCAGACTCCGACAGGCCCGCGCACCGGGCACCCCGGGCCCCGGCCCGGGCGGCGCCGGCCCACCAACAGCGCACAAAAAAGATCGCGCTGGACCCGGCGGAGTCCAGCGCGATCGACGACGCACCCGTGTTCAGTTGCCTGGAAAGCTTCGATCGGCTTGGGCGAAGGGCCTGTTGGGGCAGTCCCCGCGTCGCTTGGAGCCTGTGTTCCCGGGCGTCTCGACCAGTGGGGGACCGGCCGGCGCTGCCCGGTTCATGCGGTGGTTCAGGCCTCGCTGCGCTGCTGCGGAATGCCCGCGAGCAGTGCGCGGACCTCGGCTTCGCGGTAGCGGCGGTGCCCGCCGAGCGTGCGGATCGACGTGAGCTTGCCTGCCTTCGCCCAGCGCGTGACCGTCTTGGGGTCGACGCGGAACATGGTGGCGACCTCAGCCGGGGTCAGCAGCGGCTCGGCATCAGGGGTGCGAGCGGTCATGAGCGGCCTCCTCGGGAGAACCGAACCTTCTCGGTTCTTTCCTTAAATTCTGCACCTTGACCCGCGTTGCCCGAAATGGCGGACGCGAGTCGAGTCGGTTATAGGACGAACGGCTTGTCCTCGGCACTACAACTACACCATCTGTCCAGCCACGTCGGCCAAACCGATGGAATTGCCCTCCCAGGTGTTCATCAGCCGCGGAAGCCGATGGACCATGCCATAGCGGACAGTCACGTCACTGTGACGATCAGTCACAGCAGCGATCAGGAGTCACCACGACCCCCCAAAGCGAGTAATGCTGAGATTCCGCCCATAGTCGAGCACAGTAGGACGGAGGAGCCCTCCCCGGACTCCTTGTCCTATTTTGGCATGAGGGTGGGCAAGGGGCGCAAGGGCCGCGTAAGTGCGGTCCATCACGCTTGACACGCTTGGGACATACGCCCGGATCGGCAGCTACGCCCCTTGCCGGGCTCGCGCTGACGGAATCTCAGGATCCCCAGGGCGAAGACAAAACCCCAAGAAGGGCGTTTGGTCAAACGTCAGTTCGCCGAACGCAGGTCGCGCACCGCCCGCCAGCGCTCCACGAGACGCCCGTAGGCCGCCCCGGCAGCCTCCTCGTCGCCGCGCCGCAGCGCCCCGATCCCCTCGGCCACGTCCGCCGCCGAGTGGTCGCCCTCCAGCGAGCCGGCCGGCAGGGCGTGCACCAGTCCGCCGTAGTCCAGCTCGACCAGCGAGCGCGGGTGGAACTCCTCCAGCCAGCGTCCGACGTCCACGAGCCCGTCGATCAGCAGGCTCTCCTCCATGGCGTCCCGCAGCGCGCGAAGCCCGCGCGCCACCCGCCGGCGGGCCTGGACCATGGGGGTGCGGTAGCGCAGGACGGGCGCCTCCCCCGCGGAGCCCTCGTCGTACTCCCGCTCCTCGTCCCCGAACAGCACGAACCAGTTGATCGGGACGTGCCAGGTCGCCGTGCGGATCCAGGGCCGGGCGTCTGGGTGGCCGGAC
The DNA here is from genome assembly GCF_020873915.1 of Streptomyces sp. DH5. GTDB lineage: Bacteria > Actinomycetota > Actinomycetes > Streptomycetales > Streptomycetaceae > Streptomyces. Next base: position 359,746 of record NZ_JAHWGP010000003.1, on the reverse strand, counting down.
AGCCAGCGTTCGTAGTCCCGGGCCGCCTGGTGCCGTACGACCGGAGGGAGCAGGGCGTCCAGGACCGGCGGCGGGAAGTCCTCGGCGAGCCCGCCCAGGGCCTGCCAGCCGCGCAGCCGGGTGCGCCAGGGACAGACGCAGACCACGCCGTCCGCCTCCACGACGAACGCGTCGTCGCTCTCGTGCACCGGCACCGGCACCGGCGGGGTGGGCGCCAGGTCCGCCAGCGACCGGCGCAGTTCGTCCTGGCAGGACGGACGGTCGGGGCGGCGGGCGTAACGGGCCCAGTGACCGCGTTCCGGCTCGGGGAAGGCGGCCAGCGGTTCGTACACGCGCAGGTACGTCGCGTAGGGGACGATCACCGAGGACACCTTGGGCACGCCTGCTCCCTCCCCCGCCGACCGCCGTGAAAACCTGCCGGGGCCCCGCCCGGACGGGTGGGAAACCCGGCAAACCGCCGCACCCGGTACTCCGGACGGAGGTGATCTGGAACACGGTGCCGCCGTCGGGCGCGGAAGGATCTACTCTCGTGCCACAGCCCCCGCCACCTTCACGGGAGCCGACCCCACCCGCCGCTTCTTACTCAGGAGTCACCACAGTGACCGACGTATCTGACGGCGTCCTGCACACCCTGTTCCGTTCGGACCAGGGGGGCCACGAGCAAGTCGTGCTCTGTCAGGACCGCGCCAGTGGCCTCAAGGCCGTCATCGCCCTCCACTCCACCGCCCTGGGACCCGCCCTCGGTGGTACGCGCTTCTACCCGTACGCCTCCGAGGAGGAGGCGGTCGCCGACGCGCTGAACCTCGCGCGCGGGATGTCGTACAAGAACGCCATGGCCGGTCTCGACCACGGCGGTGGCAAGGCCGTGATCATCGGCGACCCGGAGCAGATCAAGAGCGAGGAGCTGCTGCTGGCCTACGGCCGGTTCGTCGCCTCGCTCGGCGGCCGGTACGTCACCGCCTGCGACGTCGGCACCTACGTCGCCGACATGGACGTCGTGGCCCGCGAGTGCCGCTGGACCACCGGCCGCTCCCCCGAGAACGGCGGCGCCGGCGACTCCTCCGTACTCACCTCCTACGGCGTCTACCAGGGCATGCGGGCCGCCGCCCAGCATCTGTGGGGCGACCCCTCGCTGCGCGACCGCAAGGTCGGCGTCGCGGGCGTCGGCAAGGTCGGCCACCACCTGGTGGAGCACCTGCGCGCCGAGGGCGCCGAGGTCGTGATCACCGACGTGCGCGAGGACGCCGTGCGGCGCATCCTCGACCGGCACCCCGAGGGCGTGTCGGCCGTCGCCGACACCGAGGCGCTGATCCGCACCGAGGGCCTGGACATCTACGCACCGTGCGCGCTCGGCGGCGCGCTGAACGACGACAGCGTGCCGGTGCTGACCGCCAGGGTCGTCTGCGGCGCCGCCAACAACCAGCTCGCCCACGCGGGCGTGGAGAAGGACCTCGCCGACCGGGGGATCCTCTACGCGCCGGACTACGTGGTGAACGCCGGAGGTGTGATCCAGGTCGCCGACGAGCTGCACGGCTTCGACTTCGACCGGTGCAAGGCGAAGGCGTCGAAGATCTTCGACACCACGCTCGCCATATTCGCACGTGCGAAGGAGGACGGGATTCCGCCGGCCGCCGCGGCCGACCGGATCGCCGAACAGCGGATGGCGGAGGCGCGCCGGACCCGTTGACGCGTACGAGGGCGGCCCGCACCGGGCCGCCCTCGTACGCGTGAGCGGTACCCGCCGGGGGGCACTTGGAGAGAACTCTCACTTCTCCCGGCGGGTCGACCGCCGATAAGTGGTGAAAATCGCGTCTGACCAGCGAGGACAGGGCGCTTCGACGGCCCTGGGGAGGGCCACGTCACGCGGGCGACGTACCGTATGGCCGCAGGCTCAGGTACCGTGGGAGCCCTACGGACCGGTCTCTCCACGGAGAGCCCGTTCCGGACCATGAACGCGTGTCAAGACTCTGGGGCCGTCGAGCCCCGTCGTTGAGGGGGTCGAGCCATGGGGCGCGGCCGGGCCAAGGCCAAGCAGACGAAGGTCGCCCGCCAGCTGAAGTACAACAGCGGTGGGACTGACCTCTCACGCCTGGCTGAGGAGCTGGGTGCATCGCCGTCGAATCAGCCACCGAACGGTGAGCGTTTCGAGGACGATGAGCAAGACGACGACCTGTACGCACGGTACGCCGACCTCTATGAGGACGACGACGAGGACGAGGACGGCCCGTCCTCTCAACGTCGCGGCGCTTGACCCTGCGCTGAGCACGAGCCCGGTGGGTGACCTCGGTCACCGACCGGGTTCAGTGTTGCCCGGGACGACCGGGCCGCACGCATCACCCGGAACGCTGCCCGCCCGGTCACCGCGCGGGCAGCGTCCTCGTGCTCAGTTCGCGTAGTCACCGACGAGTGCCGCACCCGTGCCGTGCTCGCCGCGGTCGGTGATCTCACCGGCCACCCAGGCGTCCACGCCGCGGTCGGCCAGCGTGGTGAGCGCCACGTCGACCGACTCCTGCGGCACGATCGCGATCATGCCGACACCCATGTTCAGGGTCTTCTCCAGCTCCAGCCGCTCGACCGAGCCGGTCCGTCCGACGAGGTCGAACACCGGGGCGGGCGTCCACGTGGAGCGGTCCACCGTCGCGTGCAGCGCGTCGGGGATCACACGGGCCAGGTTGGCCGCTAGCCCGCCACCGGTGACGTGGCTGAACGCGTGCACCTCGGTGGTGCGCATCAGCGCCAGACAGTCCAGCGAGTAGATCTTGGTGGGCTCCAGCAGCTCCTCGCCGAGGGAGCGGCCCAGCTCGTCGATCCGGGCGTCCAGGGCGAGCCCCGCGCGGTCCAGCAGCACGTGCCGGACGAGCGAGTAGCCGTTGGAGTGCAGACCCGAGGCCGCCATGGCGATGACCGCGTCACCCGCACGGATACGGTCGGGGCCGAGCAGCCGGTCGGCCTCCACGACGCCCGTACCGGCGCCGGCGACGTCGAAGTCGTCCGGCCCCAGCAGTCCGGGGTGTTCGGCCGTCTCACCGCCGACCAGGGCGCAGCCGGCCAGCACACAGCCTTCGGCGATGCCCTTGACGATGGCGGCGACCCGCTCGGGGTGGACCTTGCCGACGCAGATGTAGTCGGTCATGAAGAGCGGCTCGGCGCCGCACACCACGATGTCGTCCATGACCATGGCGACCAGGTCGTGGCCGATGGAGTCGTAGACGCCCATCTGCCGCGCGATGTCCACCTTGGTCCCGACGCCGTCCGTGGCGGAGGCGAGCAGGGGCCGCTCGTAGTTCTTCAGGGCGGAGGCGTCGAAGAGGCCGGCGAATCCGCCGAGGCCGCCGAGGACCTCGGGCCGCCGGGTCTTCTTCACCCATTCCTTCATCAGCTCGACGGCGCGGTCGCCCGCTTCGATGTCGACGCCCGCCGCTGCGTAGCTGGCACCAGTGTTCTGGGACATGACTGTGAGAGCTTTCGTGTCGTCCGTCAGGGCTTACGGGCGGCGGATCGCGTCGACCGAGGCCGGGGCGGCGGTGCCGGCGGCCAGTTCGGTCTCCAGAAGCTGCTTGCCGAGGAGCTCGGGGTCGGGCAGCTCCATCGGGTACTCGCCGTCGAAGCAGGCGCGGCACAGGTTCGGCTTGGCGATGGTGGTCGCCTCGATCATGCCGTCTATGGAGATGTACGACAGGGAGTCGGCTCCGAGCGAGGTGCCGATCTCGTCGATGGTCATGCCGTTGGCGATGAGCTCGGCGCGGGTGGCGAAGTCGATGCCGAAGAAGCAGGGCCACTTCACGGGGGGCGAGGAGATCCGGATGTGGATCTCGGCGGCGCCCGCCTCGCGGAGCATGCGGACCAGGGCGCGCTGGGTGTTGCCGCGGACGATGGAGTCGTCGACCACCACCAGGCGCTTGCCCTTGATGACTTCCTTGAGCGGGTTCAGCTTCAGACGGATGCCGAGCTGGCGGATCGTCTGGGACGGCTGGATGAAGGTGCGTCCGACGTACGCGTTCTTGACCAGGCCGGCGCCGAAGGGGATGCCGGAGGCCTCCGCGTAGCCGATGGCGGCGGGGGTGCCGGATTCCGGGGTCGCTATGACGAGGTCGGCCTCGACCGGGGCTTCCTTCGCGAGCTTGCGGCCCATCTCGACGCGCGAGAGGTACACGTTCCGGCCGGCGATGTCGGTGTCCGGGCGGGCCAGGTACACGTACTCGAAGACACAGCCCTTGGGCTTCGCTTCCGCGAACCGGGAGGTGCGCAGTCCGTTCTGGTCGATGGCGACGAACTCGCCGGGCTCGATCTCGCGCACGAAGCTGGCGCCGCAGATGTCGAGGGCGGCGGACTCGGAGGCGACGACCCAGCCACGCTCCAGGCGGCCGAGGACCAGCGGGCGGATGCCCTGCGGGTCGCGGGCCGCGTAGAGGGTGTTCTCGTCCATAAAGACGAGGCTGAAGGCGCCCCTGACCTTGGGGAGGACCGCGTGTGCGGCCTGCTCCACGGTCACCGGCTCGCCGTCGGCGGCGCGCTGGCCGGCCAGCAGGGCGGTGATCAGGTCGGTGTCGTTGGTGGCCGCCACCTTGGGGGCGCGGCCGTTCTCCTTGGGGAGCTCGGCGACCATCTCGGCGAGCTGGGCGGTGTTGACCAGGTTGCCGTTGTGGCCGAGCGCGATGGAGCCGTGCGCGGTGGCACGGAACGTCGGCTGGGCGTTCTCCCACACGGAGGCGCCGGTGGTCGAGTAGCGGGCGTGTCCGACCGCGATATGACCCTGGAGCGAACCGAGAGAGGTCTCGTCGAAGACCTGGGAGACCAGGCCCATGTCCTTGAAGACGAGGATCTGGGAGCCGTTGCTGACCGCGATACCCGCGGATTCCTGGCCCCGATGCTGGAGGGCGTAGAGCCCGAAGTACGTGAGCTTGGCGACCTCTTCGCCCGGCGCCCAGACTCCGAAGACGCCGCAAGCGTCCTGGGGGCCCTTCTCGCCGGGGAGCAGGTCGTGGTTGAGTCGTCCGTCACCACGTGGCACGCCACCGAGTGTAGGCGAGGTCGACCGCTGGTCCGAATGCGGGATACGGCCCCCGGGGTGGATCAGCGCTGGGCGACGGCCCGGACACTGGTGCCGTTCTCGCTGGTCAGAGTGAGGGTCTGGCCCTCGATGCCGTAGCTCACGGTTCCGTTGAACAGCTTCGTCAAGGCCTTCTCGCCGTCCATGAGTGAGTCTTCGCACACCATCCGGGTCATGCCCGGCGCGCCGAGCGTGATACTGCCGTCGCGCACGGTGGCATCGGCGTTCACGCGGTTGCAGCCGAGGCTTCCGGCGACGGTCCCCTCCTTCTCGTCGAAGGTGAGGTGGGCGCGCGGGCCGGCGGCGGGCGAGGTGACGGTCCACTTCGTGCCGTACAGCGGACTGTCCTTGGTCTCGCTCAGCCGTACGGTGTCGCCGGAGGCGGTGGTGAGGGTGAGGCGGCCGTCGTGCGCCTCGGCCTTCAGGCCGCCGTCGCCGAGGGCGCGGGAGACGAGGCTCTCGACGTCCATGATCTTCTCGGAGCAGGCCTTGAGGGTGGTCTCCGGGTCGTCCAGCCGGATCCGGTCGCCGTCGAAGGAGACCCGGCCCCTGAACAGGTTGCATCCGTAGTTCCCGGTGGCCCGGCCGTCCTCGTCGAGGGTGAGGTGTGCGCCGCCCGGGGTGCGGTGGGTGGTGCCGTCGACGGTGACGCTGTCGATGGTCCAGCGGATTCCGGTGACCGGTTCCGCGGCCTCGGCGGTGGTGCTGCCGGTGCCCGCCTTCTCACTGCCACAGGCGGCCGCGAGCGGGACGACGAGCACGGCGGCGGCCGTCAGGGTCATGCGCTGCTGGTGCTTCTGCCTGTACATGCCGATTCGACGGGGGCGGTGCGCGGGTGGTTCCCCTATCCGTCGCCGGCTCACCCGAGCAGCGGCAGGTACGGCCCGAGGTCCGCCCGCTCCCCACTGGCGCTCACGTCGGCGCGGGCCACGGCGTCCCGCCAGTCCGTCCGCCCGGCGGCCAGCCGGATCCAGGTCAGCGGGTCGGTCTCGACCACGTTCGGCGGGGTGCCCCGGGTGTGACGGGGTCCCTCGACGCACTGCACGACCGCGTACGGCGGGATCCGCACCTCCGTCGAGCCGCCGGGTGCCGTCCTGGCGAGGACGTCGGCGAGCAGCCGGACGCAGGTGGCGAGGGCCTGCCGGTCGTACGGGATGTCCAGGCCGGGAACGGCGGCGTTCAGGTCGTCGGTGTGGACGACGAGCTCCACGGCGCGGGTGACGACGTAGTCGGCCAGCGGCAGCACGCCCGCGCTGGTGGGGAGCAGCCGGCTGCCGGGGTGGGCGTCGAGCCGGGCGGTGAAGCGCCGCTCGGCGTCGGCGAGGTGGGCGTCGGGGTCGGGGTGGTCCGCCCCGAGCCGCCGCGCGGTGGAGGCGATGGTGTCCGCGTCGGTGGCGAGGGCGGACGGCCAGTCGAGCAGGTGCCCGTCCTGGCACGTCGGCTCGGGCTCGTCGAGCAGCCGGTCCACGGCCGTCAGCGCCGTCCCGATGTGCGCCACCAGCTCCCGTACGGTCCAGTCGCCGAGCCGGGTGGGCTGGGCGAGCTGGTCCGGGGCGAGCGTGCGGACCGCCGCCCGTACGTTCCCGAACTGGGCCAGGACGGCGGCGCGGGTCTTCGCGGGATCGTAGGCGCGGGTGCGCTTCTTGGCCGGTGGCATGGCGGCAGCCTATGCGGGGCCGGCCGGTGCCGGTTCGGGGGAGTCGAACACTTCGCCGTTGCGGGGGACGCCTATGCCGTGCCAGGTGAACGGGATGCCGCGCGCGGTGTCCGGGTCGGGGCCGTCCATCAGCTGGAAGTGCAGGTGGGGCTCGCTGGAGTTGCCGGAGTTGCCGCAGGCGGCGACCACGTCCCCGGCGCGCACCCGGTCGCCCTCGCGGACCGTGAGGGAGCCGCGCTTCAGGTGGGCGTAGGCGGCGTGGACGCCGCCACCGAGGTCCAGGACGAGGTGGTTGCCGAGGATCCGGTGGACTCCTCCCATCTCGCGCACCGAGCCCTCGACCAGCATCAGGTACAGCAGGGCGGGCAGCGAGGTGCGGCTGAGGTGGTCGCGCTGCCGGTCGTGCGCCCGTACGACCCGCGCGTCGGCCACGGCGTGCAGCGGGGCGCCGAACGCGGGGAAGCGGGCCGGGCGGCGGGCGAGCGGCCACAGCACGGTGAGGCCCGGGCGGGCACCCGGCTCAGGTTCTGCCATGACGTCGATGGCGAAGGTCTGTCCGTAGGCGTGGACGCCGTGGCTCGGCGTGCGGTCGGCGGGGCTGTTCAGCGCGGACCAGCGGCCGGTGACGGGTGGGGCGGTCTCGACGGGCTCACGGGCGGCACCCGGGGCGTCCGGCGGTCCGCCCCACCTGTTCACCGTGATGACCACTGCGTACGCCAGGGCCAGCGGCAGCAGGTCCCACCACCAGCCGTAGTCCCAGCCGAAGGCGATGTGGGCGGCCACCAGCGCGATGAAACCGAGCTGCAGGCCCCTGAAGGCGGTCATGGCGATCTTGCGTGCGGACATGTCTCCCCCGTGCCCTCGTGCGTGTCCTCGTGTGTTCTCGCGCGTCGTCGCGCGTCGTCGCGCGCTCTCAGTGGCGGGCGGTGGTCAGGGCCGCGCCGCCGAGAGCGTCACCAGCAGGGGGACGACCCTGCCGGGCGGTACCTCGTAGCGGCCCCGGCCCGTGGTGTGCAGCCAGCCGGCGCCGGTGAGCTGGCGCAGGTGGTGGTAGATCTGGCCGGTCGTGCCGATCCCCTCCAGCTCCGCCAGTTCGGCCGCGGTGCGCCGGCCGCCGACTATCTCGCGCAGCAGCCGCAGGCGCACCGGATGGCCGAGCGCGGCGAGCGCCTCGGCGGCGTCCGGCCACTCGTAGGCCAGCAGCCCCTCGGTGAGCGCGCCGTGCTGCCACGCGTACTGCTCGCCGGTCGGCATCCGGACCGAACCGGTGAACAGCACGCCCCCGTCGGCGGCCCTCAGCTCGGCGAGCTGCTGCTTGAGACCCTCCAGGGCCCAGAAGTCACCCTCACCGAGGCTGGGGGTGGCGCGGTCGGCCGCCTCCAGTGCGGCGAGACGGCGCTCCAGGTCGGTCATGCGCTCTTCGAGTTCCACGCATCCGAGATTACGTAACTACGTAATCTCGCGCAAGGGGGGATCCGGTGTCCCCGCTGTACGACGAAGCCCCCGCCCGGCGGACCGGGCGGGGGCTTCGTGCGGACGGAGCGGGGGATCAGGCCAGCAGCGCCGGGATCGTCCCCTCGTGGGCCTCGCGCAGCTCGGTCAGGGTGAGCACGAACTCGCCCTGGACCTCGACCGTCTCGCCGTCGACGACGCCGATGCGGGTGGCCGGGAGGCCGCGCGCACCGCACATGTCGTTGAAGCGGACCTCCTCCGAACGCGGTACCGCGACGATCGCGCGGCCGGCCGACTCGGAGAACAGGAAGGTGAAGGCGTCGAGCCCGTCCGGGACGACCAGACGCACACCCTTCCCGCCGAGCAGCGCCGACTCGACGACCGCCTGGACCAGACCGCCGTCCGACAGGTCGTGCGCGGAGTCGATCATGCCGTCGCGGGAGGCGGAGATCAGGATCTCGCCGAGCAGCCGCTCACGCTCCAGGTCGACCTCTGGCGGCAGTCCGCCGAGGTGGTCGTGGACGACCTGGGACCAGGCCGAGCCGCCGAACTCCTCACGGGTGTCGCCGAGGAGGTAGACCAGCTGCCCCTCCTCCTGGAAGGCGACCGGCGTGCGGCGGGCCACGTCGTCGATGACGCCGAGCACCGCGACCACCGGGGTCGGGTGGATGGCGGCCTCACCCGTCTGGTTGTAGAGGGAGACGTTGCCGCCGGTCACCGGGGTGCCGAGCTGCTGACAGCCGTCCGCCAGGCCGCGCACGGCCTCGGCGAACTGCCACATGACCGCCGGGTCCTCCGGCGAGCCGAAGTTCAGGCAGTCGGAGACGGCCAGCGGCTTGGCGCCGGTCGTCGCCACGTTCCGGTACGCCTCGGCGAGGGCCAGCTGGGCGCCCGCGTACGGGTCGAGCTTGGTGTAGCGGCCGTTGCCGTCGGTGGCGATCGCGACGCCGAGGCCGGACGCCTCGTCGATGCGGATCATGCCGGAGTCCTCGGGCTGGGCGAGGACGGTGTTGCCCTGCACGAAGTGGTCGTACTGCTGGGTGATCCACTGCTTGGAGGCCTGGTTGGGCGAGCCGACCAGCTTCAGGACCTGGTCCTTCAGCTCCGCGGGGGTCGCCGGGCGGGGCAGCTTGTTCGCGTCGTCCGCCTGGAGCTCGTCCTGCCAGGACGGGCGGGCGTAGGGACGCTCGTAGACCGGGCCGTCGTGGGCGACCGTGCGCGGGTCGACGTCGACGATCTTGCCGCCGTGCCAGTAGATCTCCAGGCGGTCGCCGTCGGTCACCTCGCCGATGACGGTGGCGATGACGTCCCACTTGTCGCAGATCTCGAGGAACCGGTCGACCTTCTCCGGCTCGACGACCGCGCACATGCGCTCCTGCGACTCGCTCATGAGGATCTCCTCGGGCGAGAGCGTGGAGTCACGCAGGGGCACGTCGTCAAGGGTGACGCGCATGCCTCCGGAGCCGTTGGAGGCGAGCTCGGAGGTGGCGCAGGACAGGCCGGCCGCGCCGAGGTCCTGGATGCCGACGACCAGCTTCTCGGCGAACGCCTCCAGGGTGCACTCGATGAGGAGCTTCTCCTGGAAGGGGTCGCCGACCTGGACGGCGGGGCGCTTCGACGGCTTGGCGTCGTCGAAGGTCTCGGAGGCCAGGATCGACGCGCCGCCGATGCCGTCACCGCCCGTGCGCGCGCCGTACAGGATGACCTTGTTGCCGGCGCCGGACGCCTTGGCGAGGTGAATGTCCTCGTGCCGCATCACACCGATGGCACCGGCGTTGACCAGCGGGTTGCCCTGGTAGCAGGAGTCGAAGACGACCTCGCCGCCGATGTTGGGCAGACCCAGGCAGTTGCCGTAGCCGCCGATGCCCGCCACGACGCCCGGCAGGACGCGCCTGGTGTCGGGGTGGTCGGCCGCACCGAACCGCAGCGGGTCGACGACGGCGACCGGGCGGGCGCCCATCGCGATGATGTCGCGGACGATGCCGCCGACGCCCGTGGCCGCGCCCTGGTAGGGCTCGACGTAGGAGGGGTGGTTGTGCGACTCGACCTTGAAGGTGACCGCGTAGCCCTGGCCGACGTCGACCACGCCGGCGTTCTCACCGATGCCGACGAGGAGGGCGTCGGACTCGGGGGCCTTCTCGCCGAACTGGCGCAGGTGGACCTTGCTGCTCTTGTACGAGCAGTGCTCGGACCACATGACGGAGTACATGGCGAGCTCGGCGCCGGTCGGGCGGCGGCCGAGGATCTCCACCACCCGCTCGTACTCGTCCTTCTTCAGGCCCAGCTCGGCCCAGGGCAGCTCGACGTCGGGGGTCGCGGCCGCGTGCTCGACCGTGTCCAAGGGCGTCCGGCTCATGCGGTGACCAGCTTCTTGAGGATCGACGTGAAGAACGGCAGGCCGTCGGTACGACCCGTACCGATCAGCGACTCGACGGCGTGCTCGGGGTGCGGCATCAGGCCGACGACGTTGCCCCCGGCGTTGGTGATGCCGGCGATGTCGTTGAGCGAGCCGTTGGGGTTGCCGCATCCATCAGCGGCTTCGCCGCGGACCACGTAGCGGAAGGCGACGCGGCCCTCGGCCTCCAGCTCGTCCAGCGTCCGCCGGTCGGCGACGTAGCGGCCGTCCATGTTCTTCAGCGGGATGTGGATCTCCTGGCCGGCCGTGTAGTCGGTGGTCCAGGCGGTGTCCGCGTTCTCCACCCGCAGCTTCTGGTCGCGGCAGATGAAGTGCAGGTGGTCGTTGCCCAGCATGCCGCCGGGGAGCAGGTGCGCCTCGGTGAGGATCTGGAAGCCGTTGCAGATGCCGAGCACCGGCATGCCCGCCCGGGCCTGGTCGATGACGGTGTCCATCACCGGCGAGAAGCGCGCGATGGCGCCGGCGCGCAGATAGTCGCCGTAACTGAAACCGCCGCAGAGCACCACGGCGTCGACCTGCTTGAGGTCCTTGTCCTTGTGCCAGAGGGCGACGGGTTCGCCGCCGGCGACACGGATCGCGCGCCGGGTGTCCTGGTCGTCGAGGCTGCCCGGGAAAGTGACGACGCCAATACGAGCGGTCACTTCGCGGCCTCCGCGACTTCCTCGACCCGTACGGTGAAGTCCTCGATCACGGTGTTGGCGAGGAAGGATTCCGCAAGATCGTGGATGCGGGCGAGCGCGGCCTCGTCGACCGGCCCGTCAACTTCCAGTTCGAATCGCTTTCCCTGGCGGACGTCCGAGATCCCTTCGAAACCCAGTCGCGGCAGTGCGCGCTGCACCGCCTGGCCCTGGGGGTCGAGGATCTCCGGCTTGAGCATGACGTCGACTACGACGCGTGCCACTGGCACTCCCGGTGTGTGGTGCTGAGCAGGTTCCTTCAGACTACCCGTACAAAATTTCTACGCGAGTAGAGTTGTAGGAATCTACGTGAGCACCATCACGATTCGGCATCGTGGGGAGACTCCCGGGAAAAGATCCGGGAAAGATCTGCCTTCCCTCCCGCATCTCTATTGCGCAGCGGACACGCGGACAGATTTAGTCGGGCTTCACAATGCATTGCCGGGCACTGTACAAATGAATTGTCATTAGCAGATACTTTGCCCGATTACAGGCGAACAGCCGACATCTCGGCGACGTACCGGCACGTCATCACGGACGTACGGACGAGAGGTGTCGCACGAAGGGACCGATATTCGTGGCGCAGAAGGTCGTGGTCACTCTCTTTGACGACATCGACGGCTCGGAAGCGGCGGAAACGATCGCCTTCGGACTGGACGGCAAGTCGTACGAGATCGACCTCAATGAAGCCAACGCCAGCGAACTGCGGAAGGCGCTCGAGCCCTACGTCGACGCCGGCCGCAAGCGGGCACGCTCCGGCAAGGCCTACCGGCAGACGGAGGTCGCCCCCGACCCGGCCGCCGTGCGCGCCTGGGCACAGGCGAACCGGATGGACGTTCCCTCGCGGGGCCGGATCCCCAAGAAGGTGTACGAGGCGTTCGCCGCGGCGCGGTGAGTCCGACCGCGTACCCCCGGGACTCGAAAGGGTGACGCCGGGCCCGGCGAGCTGACGCGACCACGAGCCCGGTCGGGTGACGGGCCCGGGCCCGCCGGAGCGACCCGGCCGACGGCCGGTCACCCACCCCTCCCGACAACCGACTTGCGCAACACCCCCGCTGATCAGCTAGAGTCTGGAGCACGCCGAGGGGCAAGGCCGAAAAGGCCCGGCCCACGGAGTACATGCGGGTGTAGTTCAGTAGTAGAACATCCCCCTTCCAGGGGGAAGGCGCAGTGTGCAATTCCTGTCACCCGCTCTGCATCGCCGTACCGATCACCCATGTCGATCAGGTAGGCTGGTGCCCGCGCCGATCGGTGAGAGCCGGTCGGAGGCAATGCGGACGTAGCTCAGTTGGTAGAGCGCAACCTTGCCAAGGTTGAGGTCGCGAGTTCGAGCCTCGTCGTCCGCTCGGGAATGAGACCCCGGTCCCCCGGACCGGGGTCTTTCGCATGCCCGGACCCGCCTGACATTTGTCATGCTCGGTGATGACACCCCGCACTGCCCCTGCCCGGTGGTGGCGGCGATGATCGAGGCATGGAAGCGAACGAACACGTGATTGAGGTCACCGACCTGCGACGTGTCTACGGGGGCGGGTTCGAGGCGGTGCGCGGCGTCGACTTCTCCGTGCGGCGCGGCGAGATCTTCGCACTGCTGGGGACGAACGGAGCGGGCAAGACCTCCACCGTCGAACTGCTGGAAGGGCTCGCCGCCCCGGCCGGCGGGCGGATCCGGGTCCTCGGCCACGACCCGTACACCGAGCGCGCCGTCGTACGGCCCCGCACGGGCGTGATGCTCCAGGAGGGGGGCTTCCCCTCCGAGCTGACCGTCGCCGAGACCGCCCGGATGTGGGCGGGCTGCGTCAGCGGGGCCCGGCCCGAGCTGGAAGTGCTGACACTGGTCGGCCTGAAGACGAAGACCGGCGTCCGCGTGAAGCAGCTCTCCGGGGGACAGCGGCGCCGCCTGGACCTCGCGCTGGCCCTGCTCGGCGACCCCGAGGTGCTCTTCCTCGACGAGCCGACCACCGGACTCGACCCCGAAGGCCGCCGGGAGACCTGGGAGTTGGTGAGCGCCCTGCGCGACCGCGGCACCACCGTGCTGCTCACCACGCACTACCTCGAGGAGGCCGAGTTCCTCGCCGACCGGCTCGCGATCATGCACGAGGGCCGCATCGCCGTCACCGGAACCCCGGCCGAGGTGACCGCCTCCGAACCGTCCCGGATCTCCTTCGAACTGCCCGAGGGCTACTTCGTGGGCGACCTGCCGCCCCTCGCCGAACTCGGCGTGAGCGACCACTCGGTCGACGGCCGGACGGTCCGGCTGCGCACCCACGAGCTGCAGCGCACCGCCACCGGGCTGCTGGTGTGGGCCGAACGCGCCGGAGTGCAACTGCACCGGCTGGACGTGCGTTCGGCGTCCCTGGAGGAGGCGTTCCTCGGGATCGCCAAGGAGGCGGCCGCGGGTGCGGCGCCGACGAAGGAGTACGCGGCATGAGCACCACCACCGTGACCACCCCGATGAGCCGGATGACCGCGCTCGCCCGCGCCGAACTGACCCTGCTGGGACGGACCAAGGGGACCCTCTTCGCCGCGCTGTTCGTGCCGCTGGTGCTGCCGGTCAGCGCCCGCGAGGCGGCCGGGGAGATGGATCTCGCCGAGGCCGGCCTCACCATCGGCACGGTCGTGCTGCCGGCCGCGATCGGCTTCTCCCTGCTGTTCGCGGTCTACTCGGCGCTCGTCGGCTCCCTCGTCGCCCGGCGCGAGGAGCTCGTCCTCAAGCGGCTGCGCACCGGTGAACTCAGGGACGGCGAGATCCTCGCCGGGTCCGCGCTGCCCGCGGCCGCGACGGGCCTGGTGCAGTCGCTCCTGCTGGCGGCCGGCTGTTTCGTCCTGCTCGACATGTCGGCCCCGCCGGCCGTGTACCTGTCGGTGCTGGGCCTGCTGCTGGGACTGGTGATGTGCGTGGGACTCGCGGCCGTCACCGCGAGCTTCACCCGGACCAGCGAGAGCGCCCAGGTCACCCCGATCCCGCTGATGTTCCTGTCGGTGATGGCCTCCGGGATGATGGTCCCCCTGGAGATCCTCCCCGACAAGGTCGCCGCCGTCTGCGAGCTCCTGCCGCTGACCCCCGTCATGAGCCTGGTGCGCGGCGGCTTCACCGGTGACCTGTCGGCCTATGAAGCGCTGGGCGCCGTCGCGACGGCGGTGGCCTGGATCCTGCTGACCGTGTTTGCTGTACAGCGCTGGTTCCGCTGGGAGCCGAGGCGCTGACGTACGGCGAGACGGGGAGCGCGAGGAGATGAGCAGGCCGGGCGGCTGGTGGGGGCGGAAGAGCACACCCGCGAAGTTCGAGACGTACACCCGGTGGTCGTTCCACTTCATCGCGCTGACCGAGCTCTCGGTGGTCGCCGGGCCGCTGCTCGGACCGATCGGGTCGGGACCGGCCGTGCTGCTGACGTCCCTGGTGGTCGTGCACGGCGTGGTCTGCGGCGTGACCACCTCGCGCGCCCTGGACTGGCGGCTCGGTCAGCGGGACCGGCTGGTGCGGACCCTGTGGGCGTTCGGCGTCACCACCGCGGTGGTGGCCGTCACCGCGCTCGTCGTCGCCCGGCACGACCGGGGCGGTGACGACACCACGGCCGCCGCCGCGACCTTCTCCACCGTCATGGTCTTCGGTGCCGGCGCGACCGCCGTCGCCCTGCGCGGGTGGCGGCGGGTGTTCGCCATGGTGGTCGCCATCGCGGTGACGGCCGGGCTGATGTACCTGCTCATCGGACTCCCCTGGCTCTCCGCACTGGTGGTGACCCCGCTGGTGTTCCTGGTCGGGGGCTTCTTCGCCTTCACCTACTCCTTCTCCGTCTGGCTGGTCAGCGCCGTCTACGAACTGGACGAGGCCCGCGAGACCCGCGCCCGGCTCGCCGTCGCCGAGGAACGGCTGCGGTTCGGGCGGGACCTGCACGACGTGATGGGGCGCAACCTCGCGGTGATCGCGCTGAAGAGCGAGCTGGCGGTCCAGCTGGCCCAGCGGGAACGACCGGAGGCGGTGACCCAGATGGTCGAGGTGCAGCGCCTCGCGCACGAGGCGCAGCGGGAGGTGCGCGAGGTGGTCCGCGGCTACCGCGAGGCCGATCTCGGCAGCGAGCTGGCGGGCGCACAGGGCGTGCTGACCGCCGCCGGCATCGACTGCGCGGTCACCGGGCCGGTGACCGGATATCCCGCGCCGGTCCAGTCCGCGCTCGGGTGGGTGGTGCGGGAGGCCGCCACGAACGTGCTGCGGCACGGTGACGCGCGACGGTGCGTGATGGAACTGCGGGTACGGGAGGGGCGTGTGGTGCTGACGGTGGAGAACGACGGGGCGCCGCAGTCCGGCGGTCCGGGCCGCGGGGCCGGGCTCGTCGGGCTCCGCGAGCGGCTCGCGGAGATCGGGGGGACGCTGCGGGCCGGGCCCGCGGGCGAGGGACGGTTCCTGCTGACCGCCGAGGTTCCGCTGCCCACGCACTCCGGCGAGGCGGCCGCTCCCCCACGAGTGAGCGAGGTGACCCCGTGACCGGCCCCCGGCCCGTGCGGCTGCTGCTGGCCGACGACGAACACCTGATCCGGGGGGCGCTGGCCGCACTGCTCTCCCTCGAGGACGATCTGACGGTCGTCGCCGAGGCCGCCTCCGGGCCGGAGGCGCTGGCGATGGCCCGGGCGCACGCACCCGACGTGGCCGTGCTGGACCTGCAGATGCCCGGCGCGGACGGTGTGAAGGTCGCCACATCCCTGCGGACCGAGCTGCCCGGCTGCCGGGTGCTGATCGTGACCAGTCACGGACGTCCGGGTCACCTGAAGCGGGCGCTTGCGGCAGGTGTGCGCGGGTTCGTCCCCAAGACCGTCAGCGCGCAGCGCCTCGCCGAGATCATCCGCACGGTGCACGCGGGAAACCGTTACGTCGACCCCGAGTTGGCCGCCGACGCGATCGCCGCCGGCGACTCGCCGCTGACCGTGCGCGAGGCCGAGGTGCTGGAGCTGGCGGCGGACGGCGCACCGGTCGCGGAGATCGCGGAGCGGGCCGCGCTGTCCCAGGGGACCGTGCGGAACTACCTCTCCTCGGCCGTCTCGAAGCTCGGAGCGGAGAACCGTCATGCCGCGGTGCGCCTCGCACGGGAGCGAGGTTGGGTATAGTGGGTCTCGCGCCACGGCGCATGCGAACGTAGCTCAGTTGGTAGAGCGCAACCTTGCCAAGGTTGAGGTCGCGAGTTCGAACCTCGTCGTTCGCTCAGGATCAAGGGCCCCGGTCATCGACCGGGGCCCTTGTCGTGCACCTCCGTCGTGGGCGGCCGGGCCCCTCAGGGCCCGGCCGCCGTACGGTCAGCTCCAGACGGTGCCGGTCAGCCGCTCGTACGCCTCCACGTACTTGGCCCGGGTCGCGTCCACCACGTGCTGCGGCAGCGCCGGCGGGGGCTGCTCGCTCCGGCGGTCCCAGCCCGACTCGGCCGAGGTCAGCCAGTCCCGTACGAACTGCTTGTCGTACGAGGGCTGGGCGTGGCCCGGCTCCCACTGCTCGGCCGGCCAGAAGCGGGAGGAGTCGGGGGTGAGCACCTCGTCGGCGATGACGAGGCTCTCCCCGTCGAAGCCGAACTCGAACTTGGTGTCCGCGAGGATGATGCCCCGCTCGCGGGCGATGTTCCGGGCGCGGGAGTAGGCGGCGAGGGTCGCCTGGCGCAGCTGGGCGGCGGTCTCCGCGCCGACCTGGCGAGCGACCTCCTCGTAGGAGACGTTCTCGTCGTGCTCGCCGACGGCGGCCTTGGTGGCCGGGGTGAAGATCGGGGCGGGCAGTTCCGAGCCGTCGACCAGGCCCTCGGGGAGGGCGAGGCCGCACACCGTGCGGGACTCGGTGTACTCGGCCAGTCCGGAGCCGGTGAGGTAACCGCGGGCCACGCACTCCACGGGGACCATGTTCAGCGACTTGCAGACGAGGGTGCGGCCGGCCCAGTCGGCGGGGGCGCCGGCCGGGGGCTCGGTGCTCAGCACGTGGTGCGGCAGCAGGTCGGCGAGCTGGTCGAACCACCACAGGGACAGCTGGGTGAGGACCCGGCCCTTGTCGGGGATCTCGGTGGGCAGCACCCAGTCGTAGGCGGAGATGCGGTCACTGGCGACCATCACGAGGTCGCCCGTCTCGTTCCGGTACAGCTCGCGCACCTTGCCGGTGTGCAGGTGCACCAGACCCGGAACCTGGATCGGTTCGGGCTTCTCGACGAATCCGGACACGGTTCCTCCCCGTGGTTTGGTCCAATGCCCCGATTCTCCCGCACGGGGCGGACGGCCGCGGCCGCGGGTCAGTCGCGTTTGCAGATGCGGTCCAGCAGGTTGGCGGTGGCGCGCTGGACGCGGGGGTCGACGTGGCCCGGGCGGTCCAGGGCCGGGGACCAGGCGAAGGTGCCGGCGGCGAAGACCCAGGCGCCGGAGGGGGCACGGTAGAGGGAGGTCTCCTGGTGGCGCCGGACGCCCGCCCGGTCGGTGTAGGGGGAGTGCGCGAGCAGGACGCGCTCCTCGTGCTCGGGCAGCGGGGTGCGCGGGTAGTAGCGGTCGGCCTCACCCGCGACCAGGCCCTCGATGCCGTCACCCTCGTGGGCGCCGGTCGCCTCCCACATCCAGTGGTCCGCGTTGCGCACGATCAGCGGGTGCGGGTGCGGGACGCTCCCGGCGTACTGGATGCCGAGCAGGCGCTGTTCCGCGCGGTCGATCTCCCGCCACAGCACCGGTCTGCCCGGGCCCCGGCGTTTGCGGCAGGTCAGCAGGCGGTCGGGGCCGGCCGGTGAGGGGGCGAGCTCCACCTGCCAGTACAGGGTGTTGGCGGAGAGGAAGACCAGGGAGGTGCCGTGCGCGCGGGCGCGCTCCACCGCGGTGCGCATGGGCACCGACCAGTACTCGTCGTGGCCGGGGAAGACCAGGCCCCGGTAGCGGGTGGGATCGACCCGGCCGGCGTGCAGGTCGCGGGCGTTCGCGTAGGCGAGGTCGTAGCCGTAGCGCTCGGCCCAGCGGATGACGTCGTAGGCGTGCCCGACGTGCAGCGGCAGGCCCGCGCCCGCGTAGGGGCGGTCGAAGGAGACGGTGGTGGCGGCGTCGGCCTCGCCCAGCAGTCTGCCCTGCTCGTCCCAGGCGTGATAGAGGCTCGCACCGGTGCGGCCGTCCTCCGGGTAGAGGTTGTACGCCTGCCAGGTGACGTCGGGCAGGACGAGGAGGAGGTCGGCGGGACGGTCGTCGCGGACGGTGAACGGGATGTGGGAGCGGTAGCCGTCGGCGGTGGTGAGCACGGCCACGTACGCGCCGACGCTCCAGTACGACGGGACGGGTAACCGCCAGGACAGCCACCAGTGGTGGCAGGAGACCGTGCGGTCGGCGGTGAGCGGCGGGGGCTGCACGATGCCGGACAGGCGGGGGCTCGAGGTGATCTTGATGGCGCCGTCGCCGTTGTAGTGGCCGATGCGGTACACGTCGACGCCGAACTCCTGGGGCGGGTCGACGGTGATGTGGAAGTCGATGGACTCGCCGGGGGCGACGGCGCCGGCCGAGGCGAAGCCCTTGATCTGGCGGCGCACGTCGTCGGCGGCGCGGGGGCCGACGGAGGAGCGGGGTGCGGGGACCCGGGGGCCACCCTGCCGGGGCAGGCGGGCCGCCGCCCGGTCGGTGTGCGGTACCGGGTCCGAGTCCGGGTCCACGTACCAGGGGACGACCTGGCCGGTGTCGCCGAAGTACGTCTCGCTGCCGCGCAGCCACGGGAGCGGCCCCTGCCCGAAGGGGTCGTTCACGGCGTGCGCCAGTGCTCCCGACTCCCAGCGGCGAATCTGCTCCGAGCCCATGATCGCTCCCCTCCCTCGTGCCCCGGTTGCGATGCGGTGCGTGGTGCTGACCGGCAGTCGCCGGACGGGTGAGGCCTGGCGCCAGTTATGTGTTTGTCGTATGTCGCTTGCTCTTGCCAGCGAACGCGAACGGTCCAAGCACATCACATAACGCGCGCAGTACGTCACCGTTCGTTTTGAATTGACCTAAAGCGGAGGGGTGGGCTCCAGAGGGGGGAGGCCGGCGGGGCCGCCGGGCTCAGACGAGCCGTACCGGTTTCTCGGGGCGTATGCCGTGCCGGGTCAGCCACTGGCGGAGGTCGGCGGGGTCGCCGTCCTCGATCAGGGCCAGGACCTGGGGCGACAGGTCCGCCGCCCGCACACCGCCCAGGAGCAGCGTCGGCCCGTCGAGCCAGTCGAGCCCGGGGACGGCGCCCGCGGTGTCCATCGCCGCGCAGCAGACCATCGCCGTGATGTGGTCGGCGAGCAGCTCACGCGGGGTACGCGGCGACTGGAGCGGGAACAGGGGGAGCGCCCGGTCGTCCCGGAAGGGGGCGGCCGGATCCGGGCCGGCGGAGGGAGCGGCGTCTTCCTGACCGGCGGAGGAGGAGCGGGCGCCGGCGGTGGAGGCCGCGACCGTCTCCTCGCGGGCGAGCTCGGCGCTCAGCCGGGCCGCCAGTGCGGCACCGCGGGCGGTGGTACCGGACAGGTCGTCGTCCTCGCCGTCGTCCCCGCCGGGCGGTGCCACGGCCTCGCCGTCGCCCGGGACGGGAGCGAGGGCGGGGCCGGGGGACGGCACGGGCGGTTCCGTGGGCGCCTCCCGGGTGGTCAGGTGCACCAGCACGCGGGTCAGGGTCGGGCCGTCCGGGGCGGGAGGGTCGCCGGGGCTCGGGGGGACGTGGAGGGCGTCCAGGACGCGGTGGAGACGGGCGGCGTCGGTACGCCACTTGCGGTCGACGACCTCCTCCGGGTAGTCGCCCCAGTGGACCGGGGCCCAGTCGGGCCCCGTTTCCGCCGGTCCCCCGTGGAAGAGGCGGGCGGCGAGCAGCGAGGTGGCCTCGTCCACGGTGCCGGGCTCTTCGAGCAGGTCGCAGGCGGGACGCTCGCCGAGGCGGGAGGCGAACTCCTCCGCCAGCCGGTCCCGGCGGGAGAGCTCGGTGAGGGCCGCGACCACGCCCGCGTTGAGCCGCGAGGGCCAGCGGCCCATCCGCCAGGCGGGCAGCGCGACCCGGGTGAGCAGCCGGTCCCAGCCCGCGTACGCCAGGCCCACCTGCTCCTGGGCGACGATCCGCAGCCCGTAGTCCACAGCCTGTGCACGGTCGGCCGCCGCGGCCGCGACCCCCCGCTCCATCTCGGCCGCATGCCCCCGGCACCCGCGCAGCAGCAGCCGGGCCACCCAGCCCACGCCCGCGAGCACCCCGCGCGCCACCGGCCCGCGCCGCGGCACGGAGGCCACGGCCACCGCGGCGTCCAGCCCCTGCACGAACCGGCGCGCGGCGGCTATGTCCGGGTGCGCCGACGGCCCCGTGCCGGCGACGACAGGGGCGAGGACCGCGCGCAGCTCGCCGACGCGCATCCACCACAGGAACGGCGAACCGATCACCAGCACGGGCGCGGGGGCTCCACGCGGGGGCCGCCCCACGCCCGCCATGTCGTCGTGCTCCTCGGCCGGCGGCGGACCGTGGGCCGGATGGGTGCGGTCCTCCAGCCAGCTGTCGCAGTCCGGGGTGAGCGCTATCGCGGACGGAGCCGGGACGTCGAGGCGGTCCGCCAGGTCACGCACCATCCGGTACAGATCGGGTGCCGCCTCCTCGGCGACCGGCACCGTGGGACTCATGGCCGGCCGGGCCCGGGCGACGACCAGGGCGACTCCGGCGGCGACGAGCAGGACGAGCACCGCGACGGGGGTGAGGAGCCGGCGGGCGAGCTCCCAGCCGGCGCCCGCGAGGTGACCGGTGGATCCGCCGACGAGCAGGATCACGGAGAAGGCGGCAGGCAGCAGTGCGACGGCCAGCGCCCGGCTGCGTACCCGCAGCACGGCCAGCGCCCGGGACCGTGCGCCCGGTCCCCCCGACTCGCCTGCTCCCATGCGGCTTCCGCTCATCGCTCGACGTCACCCCCTCCCGGCTCCGGACCCTGTCCTGGCATTGACCATGTCCCCCACTGTGGCACCCGCCACTGACATCGCAATGCCGGTGGGCCAAGTGCCGGAACGGGGGCCGGAACGCTTGCGCGGCACCCTAGTTGGGGCTCCGGGTCACGTCAGCCGGATGGCCTATCGCTCACTCGATGGAATGGCTTTGGGGAGAGGTGGACGACGGACGGCAAGGGTCAGGCCCCGGATCCTGAGACGGATCCGGGGCCTGCGGGGTTCATCGGTGTACGGCCGGCGCGCTACGCGTCCCGCGCCTCCCGTGCCGCCTTCGCCGCGATGTCCGTGCGGTGCTGCGAGCCGTCGAGGCCGATCCGGGACACCGCGCGGTAGGCGCGGTCACGGGCCTCGGTGAGGTCCTCGCCGGTCGCCGTGACGGACAGCACGCGCCCGCCGGCGCTGACGACCGCGTCGCCCTCGCGTCGCGTCCCGGCGTGCAGGACGTAGGCGTGCGGGGCGTCCTGGGCGGCGACCTCGTCCAGGCCGGTGATCGGGTCACCGGTGCGCGGGGTTCCGGGGTAGTTGTGCGAGGCGACGACCACGGTGACCGCGGCCTCGTCGCTCCAGCGCGTCGGCTCCAGGTGGGCGAGACCGCCGGTGGCCGCGGCCATCAGGAGGCCGCCCAGCGGGGTCTTGAGCCGGGCCAGGACCACCTGGGTCTCGGGGTCGCCGAAGCGGGCGTTGAACTCGATCACGCGGACACCGCGCGAGGTGATCGCCAGACCGGCGTAGAGCAGGCCCGAGAACGGGGTGCCGCGGCGCCGCATCTCGTCGACGGTCGGCTGCAGGACCGTCTCCACGACCTCGTCGACCAGTTCGGGATCCGCCCACGGGAGCGGGGAGTAGGCCCCCATGCCGCCGGTGTTCGGGCCCTCGTCGCCGTCCAGCGCGCGCTTGAAGTCCTGGGCGGGCTGGAGGGGCACGACGGTCTCGCCGTCGGTGATGGCGAAGAGGGAGACCTCGGGGCCGTCGAGGAACTCCTCGACGACCACGCGCTCGCACCCGGCGGCGTGGGCGCGGGCCGCCTCGATGTCGGCGGTGACCACGACGCCCTTGCCCGCCGCGAGCCCGTCGTCCTTGACGACGTACGGGGCACCGAACGCCTTGAGGGCGGCGTCGGTCTCCTCGGGCGTCGCGCACACGTAGGAGCGGGCGGTGGGCACGCCGGCCCCCGCCATGACGTCCTTGGCGAAGGCCTTGGAGCCCTCGAGCCGCGCGGCCTCCTTGGAGGGGCCGAAGACCGGGATGCCCGCGTCGCGCACGGCGTCGGCGACACCGGCGACCAGGGGCGCCTCCGGGCCGACCACCACGAGGTCCGCACCGAGCCGCTTGGCCAGCGCGGACACGGCGGCGCCGTCGAGGGCGTCGACCTGGTGCAGCTCGGCGACCTCGGCGATGCCGGCGTTGCCGGGCGCGCAGTGCAGCGCGGTGACATCGGGGTCGAGGGACAGGGAGTGGCACAGGGCGTGTTCGCGGGCGCCGCTGCCGATGACGAGGACCTTCACGGGGGTCAGCCTAACGGCAGACGGCGGGTCCTCTTTGTGCGGGCTTCCGAAGGCACGGGCGGAGCCGGTTCGTGGTTTCCTCCAGACGCGACCGAGGATCTGTCCGCGGATCGGCCGTCCCCGGCCCGTCACGGGTCCTCCGGGGTCACTCGTTCGTGATCTCCTCGACGACCGTCGCCCCCAGCTCCCGTACGAGCAGTTCCTTCCCGGAGAGGGCGGACTCGTCCAGGTCCGGGTCGTCGTCCTCGGCGATGTCGTCCTCGGGTGACACCGGGGCGGGCTCCGGGGCGGGCGGGCGGGCGGCCGGGGCGGGGGCCGCCGGACCGGGCGGGCTCGCCGGCTGGGCAGGCGCCGGCGACTGGCTCGGCCGGGGCGCGGACGGACGCGGACCGGCGTCGGAGGAGGCCCCGTAGCCACCACCACCGCCGTAGCCGCCACTCCCGTAGCCACCGGACGGCCCGGCCGGGGCGGGGGCCGCCGCGCCGCCACCGGACGGATCGACGACCGCCTCGATCTTCCACTGCACGTGGAACTGCTCGGCCAGCGCCTGGCGCAGGACGTCCTCGCTGCCACTGCTGAGGAAGTTGTCCCGCGCGCCCGCGTTGACGAAGCCGATCTGGAGGGTCGTGCCGTCGAAGCCGGTCACCTGGGCGTTCTGGCTGAGCAGGATCCAGGTGAAGCGGCGGCGGTTCTTGACCGTCTCCAGGATGTTCGGCCAGAGCGTGCGGGGGTCGGGACCACCACCGCCACCGGCCGGGGGCGCGGGCGCCGACGGTGCCGCCGGAGCGGGGGCGCTCGGCGCCGGTGCCGGTGTCGGGGCGGGCGGTCGCCCGCCGCCGCCCGTCGGGGCGGCCGTGGGCCAGCCGCCGGGCCGACGGCCGCCCGCACCACCGGCGGAGACCGCGGTGGGCCAGGCGCCGGGCGCCCCGGCCGGTGCGGCAGGACTCTCGGCGGCCGGAGCGGGTGCGGCGGCCGGGGGCTGGGACGGCGGGGCAGCCTGGACCGGAGCCGGAGCCGGAGCCGGAGCGGGAGCGGGCTGCGTGGGTGGGGGCGAGGTCGGTCCCGGGCCGCGTACGGCGGCCCGGGCGGCGGCGGGACCGCCTCCCGGCTCGACGGAGCCCTGCCCGGGCGCTACCGCCCCGTGCGCCTCCGGTCCGGGCACGTATCCGGCCGCGGGCCCGCCCGCGCTGCCGGCCGCCCCCGCGGAGAAGTTCACCCCGCGCTCGATCCGGTCCAGCCGGGCCATGACCGAGCGCTCGTCGCCGTACGCGGCGGGCAGCATCACGCGCGCGCAGATCAGCTCGAGCTGGAGTCGCGGCGAGGTGGCGCCGCGCATCTCGGTGAGCCCCTCGTTGACGATGTCGGCGGCACGGGTGAGCTCGGCGGGGCCGAAGGTGCCGGCCTGGGCCTGCATCCGTTCGATGACGTCGGCGGGGGCGTCGATGAGCCCCTTCTCCGCGGCGTCGGGCACCGCGGCGAGGATGACGAGGTCCCGCAGCCGCTCCAGCAGGTCGGCGACGAACCGGCGCGGGTCGTTGCCCCCCTCGATCACCCGGTCGACGACCTCGAAGGCCGCGGCCCCGTCACCGGTCGTGAAGGCCTCGACGACGGAGTCGAGCAGCGAGCCGTCGGTGTAGCCGAGCAGGGAGGTCGCCATGGCATACGTCACACCGCCCTCTCCTGCGCTGGCGAGCAGCTGATCCATGACGGACATCGAGTCACGCACGGACCCCGCACCCGCCCTGACGACCAGCGGCAGTACGCCCTCCTCGACCGGAATGTCCTCCTTGCCGCACACCTCTCCGAGGTAGTCCCGCAGTGTGCCGGGCGGCACGAGCCGGAACGGGTAGTGGTGCGTGCGCGACCGGATGGTCCCGATGACCTTCTCCGGCTCGGTGGTCGCGAAGATGAACTTCAGGTGCTCCGGGGGCTCCTCGACGACCTTGAGCAGAGCGTTGAAGCCCTGCGGAGAGACCATGTGGGCCTCGTCGATGATGTAGATCTTGTAGCGGCTGGACGCAGGCCCGAAGAACGCCTTCTCGCGCAGGTCACGAGCGTCGTCCACACCACCGTGGGAAGCGGCGTCGATCTCGATGACGTCGATCGAACCCGGCCCGTTGCGCGCGAGGTCGCGGCAGGACTGGCACGCGCCGCACGGCGTCGGCGTCGGCCCCTGCTCGCAGTTCAGGCACCGGGCGAGGATGCGGGCGCTGGTCGTCTTGCCGCAGCCGCGCGGACCGCTGAACAGGTACGCGTGATTGACCCGGTTGTTCCGCAGCGCCTGCTGCAGCGGGTCGGTGACATGCTCCTGCCCGATGACCTCGGCGAACGACTCCGGGCGATAGCGGCGGTACAACGCGAGAGACGACACGCATACGAGGTTATAGGCGCCCACCGACAACCGGACCGGCCACTCGCACACGAAAGCGCCCCCCACGCACCCGCCAGAGCCAACCTACCCTTGCTGCCTTCCGGCCCTGGGGGAGTTCAGTCAGATAGCGCCGCGTGAGGGGCTACGCAGAGGCTACCCCATGTCGGGGGCCGGTAACGAGTTCGCGAGCACGCCTCTCGGTCATGTAATGTTCCCAGCGGAGGATTCGCCTAGAGGCCTAGGGCGCACGCTTGGAAAGCGTGTTGGGGGCAACCCCTCACGAGTTCGAATCTCGTATCCTCCGCAGCCGCCTGAACAGGCGAAACGAGAACCCCGGACCGCTCAGCGGCCGGGGTTCTCGGCATGCTCCGGTCTCAATTCTGGTCTCATTTAATTCCGGCATAAGGAACTTTTCCCCGCCTCGCTCTGCCGCTGACGGGTCGGCCGACAGGGCAGCGCCTTCACTCACAAGCGGCTTCCTGCCGCCACAGGCCGCGGGTGTCCCCCGCCGTGCGCCATTCTGGAGCGTGTGCAGGACCGGTTCCGGTCGAAGAGCAACGGCGTCGTCCTGGTGAGGTGCCCCATCGGCAAGCCCAGCGGATCAACTCTGACCTCGTGGCTGAGTGGTTTGGAAGTCGGTCGACTGGAGCGAGTCCTGGCGACTCGCCCGGATGCCGTGTCCCCACCGGAGCCACGATCGTTCGGCGAACTCGCGGACCGCCTTCAGCGCCCGGCGTCGGTGGCACGGATGCTGGCGGAGCTCGCGCTGCCACAGTTGCAGGTGGCTGAAGCGCTGGCGGCATGGGGACCCGTTCCACGCGCCGCTCTGGCCGACCTGCTGGACGTGACCGAAACGGAGACCGATCGCGGGCTGGACACGGCCCTGGAGACACTGGCCGATCACGCGCTCGTCTGGCCGGACGGCCAAGGGATGCTCCACATGGCGGCGCCGTTGCGGCAGGCGTGGGATTCGCCGTTGGGGCTGGACGCGCCGCTCGCCCGGCTACTGGCGGACACGACCTCCGAGGAACTGAGGCGCATGCTGGTGGCCCTGGGCATCCCAGCTCCCGGCACCACCAGGAAAGATCGGCTGGCCACGCTGCTGGAACACCACAGCGATGCGGAGCGGGTGGCCGCCTTGGTCGCTTCAGCGCCTGCGGCCACTCGGGAACTGCTGGAGCGGCGAGCCCGTCACCAGCGTGAACAGAAGCAGGAACAGACAGAGGTCCTCATGCTCGGGGCCCCACGGGCCGACTCCGAACCGGGTGCACGATGGGCTCTGGAGCGGGGACTCCTGGTCCAGGACCGGTACTCCGGGTACCGGCCCGCACGCATGCCGGCCGAGGTGACGCTCGCGCTGCGAGGGGCCGACTGGCACGCCCCGTTCGAGCCGTGCCCGCCCATCGTGCAGACGGTGTCCGTCACCGAGGCGGAGGTGGATCGGGAGGCGGCGGCAGCCGCCACGGCGTTCGCCGCCCACGCCGCCTCGGTCCTGGCGGCGTGCGCCGTGTCTCCCCCGGCCCGTCTGAAGTCCGGCGGTGTCGGGGCGCGTGAGCTGTCCCGGATCGGCAAGGCCGCACAGTGCGATGACATCGTCGTACGCCTCGTCCTGGAGACGGCGTACGACGCCGGGCTGCTGGCCCGGGACGGTGACGGGGTCGCGGCGACGGAAGGCTACGACGCCTGGGCGGAGCGGGAACCGTCGGAGCAGCTCACCACCCTTCTCCGGGCGTGGCGGACGCTGCCGGCGACCCCGACCCAGGCCCGCGACGGAGACGGCAAGGCGCTGCCCGCACTCGCCGGAACACCACCCTGTGGCGGCTGTGCGCGGGCCCGGGACGGGCTTCTCGCCGCGGCGGCGGCACTCCCGGCGGACCAGGGAGTGCGGAGCCCCGTGGAACTGGGGCCGCTCATCGCCTGGCACCGTCCGTGCACCCATCAACTCCCCCAGGACACCGAGCCTTTCGCCTCCGTGGTCCGCGAAGCAGAACTGCTCGGTGTGATTGCCCGCGGCTCCCTGTCCCGCATCGGTGCCGCCCTGCAGGCCGATGACGGCGAAGCACTGGCCGCGGCCGGTCGGCGGCTGCTGCCGACGGCCACCAGCACGGCCCGCTTCGGCGCGGACCTCACCGCCGTCGTCACGGGCACACCGTCAGCCCGCCTGGCCGCCCTGTTGGACGCCGTCGCAGACCGGGAATCCGTCGGCACGGCATCCGTGTGGCGGTTCAGCCCGGGCACCATCCGCGGCGCCCTGGACACCGGCCGTACACCGGACGCCATCACCGCCGACCTGGCCGACGTCGCCGTCGGCACCCTCCCCCAGCCGCTGTCGTATCTGATCCACGACACCGCGCGCGCTCACGGCCGTGTGCGCGTCGCCCCCGCGGCCTGCGTGATCCACGGCGAGGAACCCGCCCTCCTCGCCGAACTCGCCGCCCACCGCAAGCTCGCCGGACTCGGTCTGCGGCAGCTGGCACCGACCGTGCTGGTCTGCCGGACTCCGCTCGACAAGACCCTCGCCGCGCTCCGGGCCGCCGGCTACGCCCCCGTCGCCGAGAAGGCCGACGGAACCGTACGCGTCGAGAAAGCCCAGCACCGACGTGCCTCCGCCTCGGCTCCGACCCCACTCCCCGGCCAACGTCGGCGGTCTGTGCCGACAAAGACCCCGGTGGACGTCGGCCTGAGCGCCCTGGCCGCCAGGCTGCGGGACGCCCCGCCGGCACTTCCGGATCCCGACCCGTTCGGCACCGGGGTCCCCTACGGCACGGACACCGAGGAGATCGTCGCCGGGTACGCGAAGAACCTGACGTACAGCGAGGTCCGCCAGCTCGCCCACGCCGTCGACGCCGGCACGGCCATCACGGTCGAGTACGTCGCCGCCTCGGGCAACCGGACCGTACGTACGCTCAGCGAGCTCGATCTCGACCCGCCCTATCTGTACGCCTGGTGCCATCTGCGCGAGGACGAACGGGTCTTCGCCCTCTCCCGCGTCCTCGCCGTCATGCCCGCGTAGCCCTCCACGCGTCCCGTTGGCCCACCCGTGCACGGCTCGATGTTCGACCGGCCGCCACTACGATCGCCCGTCATGGACTGGGTCGAGCGCACCGCACAGCTGAGGCAGTGGACGAGGAGTGGGGTGCGGGCTCCGCACAAGCCGTTGCTGTTCCTGTACGCGCTCAGCCGGTTCCAGCAGGACGCCGACGGCGAGCTGCGGTACAGCGTGGTGGAGCAGGACCTGCGGCGGCTGCTCGCCGAGTACGGGCCCGGCAACCGGACGACGCCCGCTTATCCCTTCCATCACCTGGTGAGTGACGGGGTGTGGGAGGTGCGCACCGAGCGCGGGACGGGCAGCCCCGGGACCGGGGTCAGGGAGCTGCGGGCGACCGGGGCCGCGGGACGGCTGACGCCTCAGCTGCGGGCAGCGCTGCGGAGGGAGCCGTCCCTGCTCGGCCGGATGACGCGGGTGCTGCTCGATCTGAACTTCCCGCCCTCCCTCCACGGCGAGCTGTGCGAAGCAGTCGGCCTGGAGCTGGAGGATGCCGAGACCGGACGACTCTCGGCCGCGCGCAGGCAGCGGGACCGGCGGATGCGGGAGATGGTCCTGACGGCGTACGAGTACCAGTGCGCCTTCTGCGGGTACGACGGCAGGATCGGCATGGTGCCGATCGGGCTGGAGGCCGCCCACGTGCGTTGGTGGGCGTTCGACGGACCGGATGACATCGACAACGGACTGTGCCTGTGCTCGCTGCACCACAAGCTCCTCGACAAGGGCGTTCTCGGTATCGGAGACGGCCATCGCATCCTGGTCTCGCAGAGCTTCGTCGGCCGCAGTACCGCTGCCCGCGAGCACGTCATCACGCTCGCCGGCCGTCCGGTCATAGGGCCCCAGCCGGGCGTCCGTCCCATCGCCGCCGCCTACCGCTCCTGGCACAGGAGCCAGGTCTTCCAGGGCAGCCCACGCCCCGCCGTGACCATCTGATCGCCGAATCGGCGGCCACATGAACGCACTGGTACGGAGCGAGACACCAAGAGTGTGGTCTCTTGTACGGCGATGCATGGGTCGCGGAATTCGCCTCGAAAGCTGCACACGCGCCTGTTGCGCCTCACCGCACCGAACGAGGAGTCGTCCAGCCGCGCTACGTTCGACCCGGTCCGGTAGCCGGCCTCACGCATCCGGACGTGCAGACGGCGTCGACTACACGGCAACGAGACGCACGCGGTCTCCGCAGAGCTTCGCCATGTCGTCGATGTCCGAGGTGAGCATGACGACGGGGCGTCGTTGTCGCAGCGCCATCTCGGCCACGGCGGCATCGATGGCGTACTTGTGACCATGAAGGCCAGCGTTGATCAGCATGGCGGAGGCCGCCTTGGCCTCCTCGTCACCGACGGGCACGATCCGCACGCCGGACAGGACCCAGGCAAGCCGCGCCTTCTCCGTCCGGCGGTGCACTGCTTCGATGATGGTGAGCGCGCTGATGACCACCTCCATGCCCCGCTTGCGAGCTTCCGCGACCAGGGCGACAACAGGCTCATCATCACCGACGAACTTGGAAAGGCCCTCACAGTCGAGAACGAGGGTGCCTTCATGGCTCAGCTTGCGGCGGGCCACTGCCCCTCCTCGGCGAACACTTCGTCGAAGACCCGCCGCGCCCGCTCCTGTTCGTGGTCGGAGATCAACCCTTGGCGGCGCTCGTAGTCCGCAAGGTATTCATCCAGAATCTGGCCGCGCAGCTCTCGCTCCACCGCTTCGGTGATGAACGCGGAGAACTCACGCTTGCCGACTCGTCGACGGATCGCCTCCGCCGTCCCTTCGGGGAGGGAGAGGCTGACCCTCGTGGCCGGCCCCTCGCCGACGCTGTAGGGAATCTCACTCATGAGGTCGACATTATCAAATGAGTAGGAATTCTGGCCGTGCGGCCGGCTCCGACCCGTCCGGGCAGGTATCAGGGAGTCCGGAGATCCGGAAGGCTCCGTCAGAGCTACAGCTCGGAGGACGCGCACGCGTCGCGTGAGCATGCGATCCGCCTGGCCATCGAGGCCCGCAAGGACCATGCCGGCCAGGGCCGGATTCATGGGCTGTTCGACTGCGTAACGCTCTGCGCGAGTTGACTCACGATGTTCAGCACGCCCTGCCCGAAGCTCGTCGGAGCGACCAGCACTCCGAACACCAGCACCACGATCACGGTCACCTTCTCGTCCAACCGGCTGCGGGCCTCGGTCCGCCGACGAAGCCGCAGGACGATGACGACGGCCAGCAAGACCGCCACGTTGATGGTCAAGATCACCTTGTCAGACCCCCTGTCAGGCAGGACAACTGCTGTTGGACTTCCCGTACGGCGCGGAGGTCCAGATACCTCCGCGCCAGTGGCGACACGTGGACAGCGTCACCGCCCCATCCCGCGCCGCTCAGGAGAGGGCCGTCGACCGACGTGGCGGCGGAATGCGGTCGAGGAGCTCCCACAGAGGGCGGGAGCCCGCGGCCCACTCGCCCAGTACACGGCGGTCGACAAGGTGGATGCGGTTCTGGCGGCCCCAGGGAATCGCCTTGGAGGAGAAGCGGCCGTTGGTCAGAACGACGGCGACATCCGCCCCGTGGATCTGCCGCGCGGTGCCGTTGACCTGCTGCAACACACCAACGCCAACAGCGGAACCCTGGTCTCCGTCCCGCCGGTGCTTGCACTGAATCGCCCAGACGCGTCCAGCGGGGTCGACGGCACGCACATCGCAGGCGTTGTCGCCGGCGCCGCCGAGCTGCTCGGCCTTGCAGCCGTCGCGGCGCATCAGGTCCCGCACGGCGAACTCGAACGCCCGGTGATCCAGTGCATCGAGCTCGGCGATCCGCAGCCTGAACGCCTGGGCCCGCACACGGGCCCAGGCCGCTCGCTGTTGCTGCCTCTGGCGCCAGACCGCACCTGCGGCCGCGGTGACCACAGCGAGGGCCACGAGGACCCACCAGTGGGCGAGCAGCCACTGCACGACAGCGATCACCAGGCCAACGGCCAGGACCACCAGCACGAGCAGACCACCCTGCTCTTCCTGCTTCTTGGACCGCCGAGTCGGTCGGCGTCGGACAGGGCGGCGGCTCATCGCGTCCCCACCTGCCGTACTGAACGCGGTCCCCTACGCCCCCATGTCCCCGCCCACCGCCGGGCGTCAGCTCGACGGTGATCAGTAGGCCGAACGGCCATGAAAGATCTACCCCCTCAGGTGAAACTGTCGGCTCCCTCCACACCGGTCGTATGACAGCACGCACCACTGACAACAAGTAAGGAGTCGATCACGATGAGTGCCGAGAATTCAGCCATCAACGCCTCGCCGATCTCTCCGCTCCCCTCCTCGGACCTGCGTGTTCACGAAGCGACCTATCAACTTCGGCCGTCTTGCGGCTCGGCCGCTCGCCAGCTGCGTCCAGGGCTAACGGTCGACGCAGGCTGGTCTCAGTTTCGGTCTCATTCACCCCCGTCCGGCGCTGTTCAGGCGGGGTCATATCAGCCGCTCCGCCGCAGGCCAGGACGCCCACGGCCTCCCCTGGACCCCCGGACGAGCATTTGGAAAGCGTGTTGGGGGCAACCCCTCACGAGTTCGAATCTCGTATCCTCCGCCAGTGCCTCACCGGGCACGAAGTCGAAGGGCCCCCTGGAAACAGGGGGCCCTTCGACGTTGTCCTGCGCCTCGTTGTCCTGGTCTTTGTCCACAGCGAGGTCTTCGGGTCCCCGGACGGCGCGCTCGATCCGGTCGGTCATAAGGGGTGCCCCGCAGGGAGGGCACCCCTTCCGCATGAGGCTTGTCTCATCCTGATCCGGCCTTGTCGCGTCGTGGATCGGCGCGGGTGGACCAGTTCGTGGTGGCCGGCACCGAGCAGCCCTGACGGGGAGAGAAGATCAACCGGGCCGGCGGCTCGGTCCTATCCCGCGCGGCATCAGCGATCAGCAGCCGGTCCGACGCATCGGACCGACACCATCTCCGGCTGAGTACTCACGACCACGGTCTCTTGACGGCATCGGGGTCGCCCTGACCGTTCAGGGCGAGGGTGCCGGTGATCTGGGCACTGACGGGCACCTTGTAAACATCCGGAGTCGGCGTCTGGCCACCGAGTTCCACCGGGTCCCCGGTGTACGTGGTGTCCGCTGCCTGCCCGGCGGCCTGGTTTTACGCGGTGGTCAGATCGTTCTGAGCCTGGAGAGCGACGGCGTCAGTAGCGTCGACGGTGCCGGGCGGCAGCACCTTCCGAGCAGCATCGCGCGGTTCTCCGCAGGCGTGCTCGAGCGACCGGTGTTAAGGCCGCGCAAGGCCGTATGAGAGACCATGCCGGGGCGTCCATACGTGTACGTGACAACGCGTGCTGCGGCAGTAACCGGAGCCCTTGTCCCTCTCCTGGCCGGCGCGTATGCAGCCGCGGAGCAGAAAGTGATGAGGGAGGTGTGTGCGGGACCATGTGGCCTCGGGACCGCGGCCGCGTCACTCGGACGGCGTCCCCCCGAACCGGCGAACGCTTACGTATTCCGCTGTGCGACACCTGCCGGCCATGGGGATACCTGCGGCGACCGGCGACGGTGGCGCGCGCCGGGTGTTCCGGACGTCCTGGTCCGGCACCGCACGGGACGGCACCCGGTGGGCGGGCTTCCCGGGCGGTGACGCCGCCGTGGAGGCGGCGGTGCCGGTCGAGGCCGCCCATCGAGTGAGTCCGCGCCGCACCACCACAACCGGCCACCTGCCGACAGACCACAGCCCTGCGGTAGGAGATCGCTCACCGGCGATGACTTCGCTCCGGAGCAGGAGTCTCCTTCAGGCAACGCCCCTTCCCTGACAGGAGTGCAGCCCACATGACTGATCCGGCACTGGCAGCGGACCGCCGACGCGAGACCGGGATATGGCCCTTGATCCACGCCGAGCGAGCGGCGCTCGCGGTCGATCTCGCGGGCCTGACGGACGAGCAGTGGGAAACACCCTCGCTGTGTGCCGGCCTCACGGTGCGTGAGGTGCTGGCCCACCTGACCGCGGGTGCCAGTCTCAACGCCTTGCGCTGGATGGCGGGGGTGCTCCGCTGCCGGTTCGACTTCGACCGGCAGGTGGCGCTGCGGCTGGCCGAGCAGCTCGGCGGCGCCCCCGGTGACACCCTCGACCGCTTCCGGCGCGTCGTCCTGAGCACCACCAAGCCCCCGCTGCCCGCCCTCGCGATGCTGGGCGAGACGGTCGTGCACGGGGAGGACATCCGGCGCCCGCTGGGCATCCGCCGCGACCATCCGGTCAAAGTCGCCACCCGCACGGCCGAGTTCTACCGGGGCTCGGACCTCACGGTCGTCGCCAAGGGACGCATCGGCGGACTGCGGCTGGTGGCGGACGACGGTCCGTTCACGGCCGGGTCCGGGCCCCTCGTGTCCGGACCCACCGTGGCCCTGATCATGGCCATGACCGGACGGGAGGCCTACTGCGACGACCTCGACGGCGACGGTGTGGAGATCCTCCGCAGCCGCTGCACGAGCCGCCGATGAGGGGCCCGCGACCGTCAGACGGCGGCCAGTTCCGCCGCTCCGAAGGACACGTCGAAACGGTCGCACCAGATGCTGACGCTGGTGAAGCGGGACGGGTCGACGTCCTCGGGGACCGTGTAGTTCTGGCTGCCCTTGTTGCCCTTGAGCTTGCCGAGGCTGACGTACGCGCCGTCGTCGAAGACGTGCCAGCCGGCACGGCCCTCCTTCACCGGCGCGTCGGTCAGCCACACGTGCAGGTCGGGGCCGTTGCTGGTGTCGAGCCCTTCCAGGCGCACCACATGGCTGCCGTCGGCCAGCCGCACGAACCGCACCGTCCCGGACGTCGGGTGCTCGTGGCTGATCAGCTCGCCGCTCGCCAGGGTCGTCGGGCCGGGCGGGGGCGTGGTGGCGCTCGCGCCGGCAGCCGGGTCGGCGGGCGGCGTCGAGGCGGCCGTCGTGACCTCGGGCAGCGCCTCCCGCACCGTCTCGTCCTGCCACAGCTTCCACGGCTGGAACCAGTACAGGCCGAACGCTCCCGCGATCACCACCATCACCAGCACCACGGCCGTCCAGGGTCTCAACAGTGCGCTCCGCATCCGTCCCATGGGTCACTCGCCTCTCCGCGCGTCAGCAGTTGCGGTTGACATTCAACGGGTCCCGGCCGCCCGTGCGGAACAGCCTGCGGATGACGGAATTCTTACGCCCCGCACGACCGCGGGCCCGGCGCGGTGGTCAGCGGGTGATCTCCACCTGGCGGGTCTCCGTGACCTGGTCCAGGTCGGAGACGCGGATCGTCAGTCGCATCGTCCAGGTGCCTTCGAGGGGGAGGGTGAGGTCGCTGGTGGCCCAGTAGCCGCCGCGGTCGGTGACCCCGGCGTCGATGGGTCCGATGTCCTTGGCGGCGAGGCTGAAGGAGATGCGCAGTTCCGGGACGAAGGTGAGGGCGTCGCGCGGGCCGAAGACCACGGCCTGGAGGCCGTTCTCGCCCACCCGGCCCGGGTCCATCTGGATCTGCACCGTGCCACGGCCCTCGGGTGTGCCGACGTCGTAGGGGATGGTGAACGCCTCCGCCCCGGGCAGCCCGGCCACCTGCGGGCGGGGCGCCTCGGCGGCCTCGGCCTCCGCGCGGGCGGGGAGGGTGCCGGTCAGCACGGTGGTGATCAGCAGGACGACGACGGCCACCATCACCTCGGCCAGGACGGAACGGCGCAGGGCGCGGCGGTAGTGGTGGGCGGTCGGCGGCGGGGGTGTGCCGGGCGCGTCCGGTTCGTCCCGCACCGGCTCCCGCACCGGCCCTTCTGCCCCCGTCCCACCCGACGCCCCCACCGGCCCCTCGAACCCCGCCCCACCCGACGCCCCCACCGGCCCCTCGGGCCCCGCCCCACCAGGCGCTGCCACCAGCTCCGGCACCCGGGCGTCCACCGGCACCGACGCCCTCGTCACCAGGAGGGTCGTCCAGCGGCGGGAGAGGCCCGCCGCCGCCAGCAGGAAGACGGCCGCCGCGAGCTTGGCGGTCAGGGTGCGGCCGTACGCCGACCCGGTGAGCGCCGGCCAGGAACCGAGGCCCCGCCAGGACTGGTAGAGGCCGGTGACGACCAGGACGGTCACCGAGAGGAAGGCCAGGCGGGAGAAGCGGGCGACCGTGTCCGGCGGGGGCGGGGTCTTGGCGCGGTACAGGGTGAGGAGCAGGGCCGCGAGACCGCCGAGCCAGCAGGCGGTCGCCAGCAGGTGGAGGACGGACGACGTCATCGCCGCCGGGACCTGGATGCCCGCGGAGGCGTGTTCGGCGGCGGCCCAGGTGAGGGCGAGGGCGACGGAGACGGTGACGCCGGTCGCCAGGCGCGCCCGGGGGCCGCCGCGCCGGGCGAGCGGGAGCAGGACCGCCGCCGTCAGCAGGAGCAGGGCCAGCCGGGTCAGCAGGGCGAGTCCCGGGCGGCCGGTGAGGGTGCCGGTGAACGCCCGGAGGTCGAGGGCGGTCGTGGGGGACGTGCCGTTCTCGTAGGGGGCGCGCAGCACGAGCAGGACGGACGTGGCGATCAGGAGGGTCCACCAGCCGGTGAGCAGCGGCAGCCGCAGCGGGGCCGTGTCGGGCGGCCGGCACAGGGCGGTGAACGCCGCCGTGCCGATCAGCAGGGCGGCGGCGATGTAGGCGAGGAAGCGGCCGGTGTCGTAGAGGCTCTTGGTGACCGGGTGTTCGGCGTGGTCCGCGGGGGCGGGGGGCGGGGTCGGTGAGGGTGCGCCGAGGGAGAAGGTGAAGGCGCCGGAGACGGGATGGCTGTCGGCGGAGACCACCCGCCAGGCCACCGTGTAGGTGCCGTCGGCGAGTCCGGCGGGCAGTGCGGCGCGGGCGGTGTCGGAGGCGCCGTCCGCGTGCTGCGGTTCGCCCAGCTCGACGCGGTGGTTGTCGGGGCTGTAGACGCGGAAGGAGTCGTCGAGCAGTCCGACGGACTCGGTGAAGGTGAGGGTGATGTGCCGGGGCGCGGTCCCGACGACGCTTCCGGCCCCGGGGTCGCTGGAGCGGAGGGCCGCGTGGGCGCTCGCCGGGGCGGCGCTGCCGAGGACGAGCAGCACCAGCACGGTGCCCAGCAGCGCCAGTCCCGCGAGCCGCCGGCTTCCGCGGCCGCCGGGACCCCTGCCCCACCCGGCGGCGCCCGCCGCCCCAGTGCGCCGTCGTTCCACGTCGTACCCGCCTCCCGGCCGTCCTGCGTCACGGTAGGTACGGACGGGAGGCCCGGAGTGCTCACCAGGTGGGCCGGGCGGTGACTCCCCCGTCCACCACCAGGTCGTGGCCGGTGATCCAGGAGGCGAGCCGGGAGGCCAGGAACACGCAGGCGTCGCCGATGTCCTCCGGGCGGCCGATCCGGCCCACGGCGGACGCCTCGCGCCACCGGCGTACGCCCTCCGGCCAGGCGTCGGCCAGGCCCTCCCGGTCGATCAGGCCGGGCGAGACGGTGTTGACCCGGACGCCCCACGGGCCGTACTCCTGGGCTGCCGCGCGGGCGTGCGCCACCACCGCCGCCTTGGAGGCGCCGTAGTGGGCGTGGCCGGGGGGCGGGTGGTGGGCCTCGACCGAGGCGATGTGGGTGACGGTGCCGCCGGTGTCCCGCATCAGCTCCGCCGCGGCCCGGGTGCAGGCGAAGACACTGGTGAGGTTGGTGTCCACGACCGCGCGCCACTCGGCGGCCGTCATCCCGGCAAGTTCCCGCACGGGCTGGACGCCGGCGTTGTTGACCAGCGCGGTCAGCCGTCCGCCGAACCGTTCGGCCGCCTCGGTCACCACGCGGTGGCAGGCGTCCTCGTCGGTGAGGTCGCCCCGCAGGACGACGGCGGCGCCGCCCGACTTCCGGATGCGGTCGGCGGTGTCCTGCGCGGAGTCGCACGCGGTCCGGCAGTGCAGGGCGACGGCCGCGCCCTCCTCGGCGAACCGCCGTGCGATGCCCCGGCCGATGCCGCCGCCCGCGCCGGTGATCAGGGCGGCCTGGCCGTCGAGGAGACCCGGCCGGCTCACGGGCGGCACAGTTCCCTGATGAGCGCCGCCCGTTCGGGGTGTCGCGCCGTCAGGTGCCCTGCCTCGCCGTGCTCGTAGCCCTCGTAGGTGAAGCCGGGCGCCATCGTGCAGCCGAAGAGCGTCCAGGCGCCGCCCGCGGTGACCCGTGCGCCCATCCAGGTGCCGGCGGGCACGGTGAGCTGGACGTGCTGGCCGCCGAGGACGTCCGGGCCGAGGACGGGGGTGCGGGAGGTGCCGTCGGGGGCGAGGAGGAGCAGTCGGAGCGGGTCGCCCAGGTAGTGGTGCCAGATCTCGTCGGCGGGCAGGCGGTGCAGGGCGGAGAAGTCGCCGGGGGCGTCGGTGAGCAGGGCGACGATGGCGGTGCCCTCGGGCCGGCCGTCCGGGCGCGGCGGCCCGGCCCAGGTCTGCCGGAACCGGCCGCCCTCGCGGGGCAGCGGCTCCAGACCGATGGGGGCACCTCCCATGCCCCTTAAGGGCTATGGGGGAGGGCGACGAGCTCGTCGGGGGTCACCCGCCGAACGCTACCTCGCGGGTGAGGAAGGCGAGCTGCGCCCGCTTCTCCGGGAGGTACACGTCCGGCAGGTCGACCTCCGGCAGGACGACCACGGGTCCGGTGGTGAACCCCTGCCGCGCGAAGCGCGCGATCGCCTTCCCGTTGGCGACGTCCGGGTCGACCACCACCCGCCGGCGGTCCAGCACCCGCATCACGTACGTGACGATGGCGGCTGCCAGCCCGCCGGTCCAGCCGGACCGGGCCTCGCCGGCAGCGGCGGGGGCGAGGAGCAGGTGGATGCCGACGTCGCCGGGTTCGACGGGGTAGCAGGCGCCGACGCGGTCGGCGTCCGGGTCGTACGTCTGGAGCAGCGCGGCCGGGGTGCCGTCCTTGAGGAGCAGGTACGCGTGGTGGGTGTCGAGGGTGTCCATGTGGGCGTAGATCTCGGCCACCCGCTGCTCGGTCAGGCCGTTCATGCCCCAGAAGGCGGCGCGTTCCTCGCTCACCCAGCGGTGCAGCAGGGGCGCGTCGGCGGCCGGGTCCAGCGGCAGGACGCGCACGGTGCCGAAACCGTCGACCTCCTGCTCGTGGACGGCCGTGCGGGAGGCGTACGGGTCAGACATCGGTCTCCTTCGTCAGCTGCGCCCAGTCGGTGAGGACCGGGGCCAGGTCGCCGGCGAGCCACAGGGGCTGCTGGTCGCGGTGGTGGGGTGAGCCGGGCACGCCACTGGCGCCGTGCGGCACCACCCAGCGGCTGTCCTCGCGGCGGGCCAGGTCCCAGACGTAGCGGGCGGCGGGACCGCGCGCGGCGAGGTCGGTGAGACCTGGCACCGGTGACGTGCACAGCACGCAGTCGTGGTCGCCGGAGAGGCCGGGTTCGTCGTCCGGCGTCCCCGACGGCGGCAGGGCCCGCCAGGGGGCGAGGCGGTGGGTGTCGCCCCAGGTCCCGGCGGGCGGCTCGGCGGCGACCTCCTCCAGCGCCGCGCGGACGGCCGCCGGGCGGTCGATGCCGAACAGGTCCTCGGCCACGAGCAGGTGTTCGAGGGCGTACCCCACCCGGGGGAGCAGTGCGAGCCAGGGGCGGAAGACCTCGGGGTACGGGGGTGGCGTGGCCGCCGCCGCGAGGGCGGGGTGGGCGGCGAGGCGGCGTACGAGCGCGGTGCGCACCGCCGCGAAGGCGGCCGCGTCGGCACTGTCCGCGTCCATGTGGCGGTCCCAGTGCAGCAGGCGGTCGCGCAGCGCGGCGGCGGGCCCGGTGAGGCCCTCGGCGCCGAGCGCGGCGAGGTGGTCCAGGAGGGGGGCGGCGGAGGCGAGGTGGGTGTCCGTGTGGATCGCGGCCATGTCGGCGGCGGACCAGCGGGACCGCCGGCCCAGCAGGGTGCCGATGCGCTCCGCGCGGTGCGGCGGCGCGAACTCGACGCCGAGGGGAGCGGACGGGCCGCGCTGGTTCGCCATGACGGCGACACCGTCGGTCAGGCCGTCGCGCGGGGGCTCGTGCCATCCCTGCCAGGCGTACTCCGGCTCCCACGCGGGGACGATCCGGGTCCGGTTGGCCCCGGCGCGGACCGGGACGCGGCCGGCCACCCGGTGCAGGGTGGCGCCGTCGGTGTCGGCGGCCATGATCACGTTGACCGGCTCGGCCCAGCGGTCGGCGGCCCGGTCCACGTCGGCGACCCGGCGGGCCCGCAGCAGGGGCAGCAGGGCGCCGAAGCCCAGGTCGGCGGTGACGCGGGGCGGGTAGCGCAGGGCGACGGCGAGCGGGGGTCCGCCGGGCTCGGTGACGCCGTCGTCGAGGCCCTCGGGGCCGCCGATGACGACGGGGCCGCGGTCGGTCTCGACGACCTCCACCTCGACGGGTTCCTCACCCGCCACCTCGATGGTCTCCGTGTGCCGGGCGGCCCGCCGCCAGGTGCCGTCCGGGCCGAGCGCCTCCACGCCGGCTCCGGTGCGCCGCAGCCGCTCGCGGTAGAGGTCCTGGTAGTCGGCCATGGCGTTGGTGATGGCCCAGGCGACGGTGCCGGTGTGGCCGAAGTGGGCGATGCCGGGGACGCCGGGCACGGCAAGGCCGACGACGTCGAACTCCGGGCAGCTGAGACGGATCTGCTGGTACACGCCCGGGTCCTCGATGAACCGGTGCGGGTCCCCGGCGATCACCGCGTGACCGGTCACCGTGCGTTCGCCGGCGACCAGCCAGCCGTTGCTGCCGGAGGTTCCGGGCCCGTCGGCGGCGAACAGGCCCACGGCGCCGGCCCCGAGCCGGGTGGTGATGTGCTCCCGCCACAGCTTGGCGGGGAACCCGGCGAAGAGGATGTGCGCGCCGAGCCAGACCGCGAGGGGCGTCCAGGGTTCCCAGCGGCCGGGGGAGATCCCGGCCCGCCCGAACTCGGGGGCGGTCGCGGTGCCGGCGGACTCCAGGGCCTCGTTGACCCCCGTCACGTACGCCCGGACCCACTCCGCCGTCTCGGGGTCCTCCCGCTCCAGCGCGGTGAAGCAGCGGCGGGCGGTGTCGGTCAGGCGGGCGCGGCGGGCGAAGCGGTCCCAGGGGAGCGCCTCCGGGCCGAGGAAGGCGGCCGAGGTGCCCTGGGCGCGGTGGCGTTCGACCTCGACCTGCCAGGCCCGGTCGCGGGCGGTGACCCGGCCCTGGAGACGGGCGAGTCCGATCGCGCCGTCCGCGCGCAGATGCGGGATGCCCCAGGGATCGCGAAATATCTCGCCGGTCACTGTGCCCTCATTTCCCTTTAGGTTAGGCTCCCCTAAGTAATCGTGGCGGAATCGTACGCGAAGGGTGAGGGCTCGATGGGGCAGGGGCGGGGTTGGGAGGGCGCGGTCCTCAAACTGCTGCGCGCGAAGGACTTCACGTTCACCGTGACGGGGAGCGAGGACGTCACC
The DNA here is from genome assembly GCF_020873915.1 of Streptomyces sp. DH5. Taxonomy (GTDB): domain Bacteria; phylum Actinomycetota; class Actinomycetes; order Streptomycetales; family Streptomycetaceae; genus Streptomyces. Next base: position 319,351 of record NZ_JAHWGP010000003.1, on the reverse strand, counting down.
GCCGACTACCGGCGGGTGCGCTTCACCGACGGCGGGCTGCTGGCGGCGGCCGGCGTCCACCCGACGATGTGGGTACGGCTGTGGTTCGACAACGCGGGCAAGCCGCACCAGCGCGCGTACACGCTGGTCGACCCGGATCCGGCGGCCGGCACCTTCACCCTGGAGTTCGCGCTGCACGAGGGGTGCGCCAGCGACTGGGCCCGAACGGCGCAGCCCGGTGACACCATCGAGGCGACCGTGCAGGGCACGGGGTTCGAACACCCCTCCCCCACCCCCTCCCACGTCTTCGTCGTGGGCGACCCGGCCTCTCTCCCGGCCATCAACTCCCTGCTCGGCGCGCTGGGCGACGCCCCGGCGACCATCTGGTTCGAGGGCACGCTCGACGGGCTGCCCTGTCTCGCCGACCCCGTTCGGCACGAGGTGCGCGAGGTCCCCCGCCGGGACGCGGGCGCGGCACTGGTCGAGCGCGTACGGGTCGAGCTGCCCGCACTCCTGCGGGCCGGGCCCGACCCGTACGTCTGGGTCGCCTGCGACACCGCCACGACCCGCACCCTCTCCGCGTTCCTGCGCAAGGAGCTGGGGGTGCCCAAGCACCGGATGCAGGCGCTGGGGTACTGGCGCGCGAGCTGAGCCGCGAGGCGCGAGGACCGGAGGCATGGCCGTCACTCTCCACCTCGCCCGGGACCCCGGGGCCGACCGGCTGCCGGGCCGCAGCCCGCTCGCCGCGCCGACCGGGATGCCGCTGGACCGGCAGATCCCCGTGGAGTGGGCGTCCAAGGGTCCGGCGGCGATCGCCCGGTGGCTCGGCGCGGACGACCTGGACGCGCACGAGATCGCCGCGTACGGCCCGGAGGCGTTCGCGGCGGTGCTCTCCGACAAGCCGGCCGTGCACCGCTGCCCGGGCTCGACGGCGTGCCGCGTCCAGCAGCCGTGCCGGTACCTCGTCGAGCACTACGACGGTGACGCCGAGGCCGTGTGGCGGGACGTCGGCGACGGCGGGGAACTGCTGAAGCGGCTGAAGGACCTGCCCGGCTTCGGCAAGCAGAAGGCGCAGGTCTTCCTCGCGCTGCCGGGCAAGCAGCTCGGGGTCCGGCCCGCCGGCCGGCGCGAGGCCGCGGGCGCCTGCGGCGAGGAGAAGTCCTTCCGCTCCGTCGCCGGCGTCACCGGCCCGGAGTCACTGGCGAAGGTGCGGGCGCGCAAGCAGGAGCCGAAGGCGGCGGCGAAGGCGGCCGAGGCCGCTGAGAAGCCGGGCTCCCAGGGGGTGTCCGACACCTGAGCGCGGGAGGAGGGGCGGCGTCCGGCGCCTTGTGATCGCAAGGCGCCGGAGCCTCCTCGACGGGTCCCCTCCCCCGCTCGAGCGAAACCGAGGCCAGGGGAGGAGCCGCGTGGGCGTTTCGGCGACGCGGCGAGCGTGCGCGCCAGGCGCCGTGGCGCCACGGGCATGTGTCGTACATCCCTCGCCCGCCGCCGGGTCGCGGGCTGGGAGTCCGGGACGTGGATTCCGCGTCGACAGGGCCGTGCGGTGGGGACACTTTCGGGGGAATCGGGCGTGCTGGAGGGCGGGACGCCGGTCGCAGCACCTCGTACGGGCCGCCGAACAGGGGACGCGCCTCACCCGGGAAGCCCTGCTGCTCCCTCTTCGCCCCGCTTTTTCCGGTGTGGCACCGCGTCGCCATGGCTGCGCCCGGAACGCCTTGACCGGTAGGCTTTCCGTGTGATCTTCAAGCGCATCGGAAACGGCCGGCCGTACCCCGACCACGGCCGGGAAAGCACCCGGCAGTGGGCGGACGTCGCGCCGCGCCCGGTCCGCCTCGATCAGCTCGTGACGACCAAGCAGCAGCTGGACCTCGAGACGCTCCTCGCCGAGGACTCGACCTTCTACGGCGATCTCTTCGCGCACGTCGTGAAGTGGCAGGGCGACCTGTACCTGGAGGACGGGCTGCACCGGGCCGTGCGCGCGGCGCTCCAGCAGCGCCAGGTGCTGCACGCCCGCGTGCTCGAGCTCGGCTGACGTCCGTCCCACACCCCTCCCTCGGCCGGGTTTTCGCCCTTTCGGGTTGGACCGCACCGGTACTGCACCCAGTCGAATGATCATCTAGTAGGCATTGCAGCCCGGGCGCACTACGCTGCGCTCATGAGCATGCTCACTCCACCTGGCATGGGCGGCCAGTACCGGATCACGGGTGACCGATACCCGCGGATGCGCCGGCCCCGGCGGCGCGGGAGGATCGTCGCGCTGACCGTCGCCTCCGCAGCCGTCCTGGGCGTGGGCGGCTGGGGCACCCTGCAGCTCATCGACGTGTTCACCGACGGCGACTCCGCCTCCGCGGTCGGCACGAAGGCGGCCTGCGCCACCAAGGCGACTCCCGCGACCGCCCCGAAGACGTTCCCCGTGCCCGGCACGATCACCGTCAACGTCCTCAACGCCACCACCAAGGGCGGTCTCGCCCAGAAGACCGCCGACGAGCTGAAGAAACGCGGCTTCCGGATCGGCGAGGTCGCCAACGCGCCCCAGGAGTACGACAAGAAGGTGAAGGGCGCCGGAGTGCTGCTCGGTCCCGCCACCGCCCTCGACACCGCGCTCCCCGTGCTCGGCACCCAGCTCGCCGGCGCCGAACGCCGCACCGACCCCGCCCGCAAGGGCACCGAGGTCGACCTCATCATCGGTGACGGGTTCCGGGAGCTGACGAAGAAGGCGGACGCCGACCGGGCGCTGACCGCACTGGCCGCCCCGAAGCCGGCGCCCGCCTCGAAGAAGAACTGCTGAGGACGCGGGACCGGAGAGGGCCGCCGGCTACTCGGCCGCCCCGTACATCCGGTCCCCCGCGTCGCCGAGGCCCGGCACGATGTAGCCGTGCTCGTTGAGCCGCTCGTCGACCGACGCCGTCACCACGGTCACCGGCGTGCCGGCCAGCTCCCGCTCCATGACCTCCACGCCCTCCGGCGCGGCCAGCAGCACCACGGCGGTCACATCGTCGGCGCCGCGCTTGATCAGCTCCTGGATCGCCGCGACCAGCGTGCCGCCGGTGGCGAGCATCGGGTCCAGGACGTACACCTGACGCCCGGAGAGGTCCTCCGGCATCCGGGTGGCGTACGTCGAGGCCTGCAGCGTCTCCTCGTTGCGGATCATGCCGAGGAAGCCCACCTCGGCGGTCGGCAGCAGCCGGACCATGCCGTCCAGCATGCCGAGCCCGGCGCGCAGGATCGGCACCACCAGCGGGCGCGGGTGGGAGAGCTTGACGCCCGTGGTCGGCTCCACCGGCGTCCGGATGTCGACCTGCTCGGTGCGCACGTCGCGCGTGGCCTCGTAGGCGAGCAGGGTGACCAGTTCGTCGGCGAGACGGCGGAAGGTCGCGGAGTCGGTGCGCCGGTCGCGCAGAGTGGTGAGTTTGTGGGCGACCAGGGGGTGGTCGACGACGTGGAGACGCATGCCGTCAACAGTAACCGGGCCCCGAGGGCCCGGCGTCCCCGCGGCACGGCACGCACTCCCGGCCCCCGCCACTCGTTCGCTGGCGTCAAACCGCCCGACCGGGGGAAGGTGGGAGGGACGGACGGGAGTGATGAACCGATGCCTGACCAGGAACACCGAGACGATCCGTCGCCGCGCGAAACGCCCGTCCTCCCCCGCGACAGGGCCGGCACGGAGGGCGAGACGGAGGCCGAACGACGACGGCGCCGCGCCCGGTTCCTGCGCGAACTCGCCGAGGCCCGCGCGCTGCGCGACCGGGTCCAGCCGCGCCGCGCCAAGGCCGCCCGGCTGCGGCACGCGATGCGCATGCGCACCTTCCGCTGGTAGCACCGACCCCGTTCACCCCTCAACCACTGCCCCGCCAGTGGCACTTCCCGTTCCGAGCGGCGCGCGTCCCCGACGGTCCCGGCCGCGTACGATCCGCACGTGGCAGCGACAGCGGCAGCGCGTGCGCTGATGGGTCCCTCCGGGGGCGCACTCGGCCCACCGCGATCGAAACCGCCGGACACAGGGAGCCGAAGACGTCCCCCGACGGCCTTGTTTCTGCCACGATTCCGAGAGGGCGGGGCCGGCGTCACCGACTCCCGCCCGCAACCTCCGCCGGGGGGATTCCCAACCGGCACGCCTACCAGTGGGAGAGTCACGGTGTACTTCGCCGCACTGCTCGCGCGCACCGAAGACGGGTGGGAAGCGAGCGACACGGAGCTCGACGATGTGGAAACCCTGTCCGATCTGGTGGACCTGGCCCGGGAGGCCTCTCCGGACGACGACACGGTGCTCGTGCTGATCGAGCAGGAGGAGGGCTGGTTCGGCGTCGTCCGCGTGGACGGCGAGGAGGACCCCCGGATCTACGTCTCCGACGCCGCCGCGGCCTCCCGCAGCAGCTACGGCGAGATCCTGCTCACCGACGAACTGCTCGGCCGCGCACCGGGGGACGACGGCACCGACCTGGACGCCCTCGACCTCGACGGCACGGAGGACGGCGAACCGGACACCGAGGACGGCGGGGACGCCGACGGCGTCCCCGCGGCCGCCGGTCCCGCCGACGCCGTACCGCACGGGCCGGTCGGCGACGCGCGGGTCCTGGAGGACCTGGGCGTCACCGAGAAGGAGTTGCGCTCCCTGGCCGGGGACGCCGTCAACGAGATCGCCGACGCCCTCGGCGCCTCGGAAGTGCTGGAGACCGTCCGCTGACCGTGCCGACCACCACCGCGTCCGGGCCGCCGGATCCGGTACGCGACCGCTGGCGGGCGGCGATGCGACTCGCCCTGGACGAGGCCGCACGGGCCGTCCGGGGCGGGGACGTGCCCGTCGGCGCCGTCGTGCTGGCCCCGGACGGCGCCACCGTGCTGGCCTCCGCCCACAACGAACGGGAGGCCGCCGGCGACCCCACGGCCCACGCGGAGGTCCTCGCCGTCCGGCGGGCCGCCGCGCGGCTCGGGGAGTGGCGGCTGACCGGCTGCACCCTGGTGGTGACGCTGGAGCCGTGCACGATGTGCGCGGGGGCCCTCCAGCAGTCCCGGGTCGACCGTGTCGTCTACGGCGCCCGGGACGAGAAGGCCGGCGCGGCCGGTTCCCTGTGGGACCTCGTCCGTGACCGCCGGCTCAACCACCGGCCCGAAGTGATCGGCGGGGTGCTCGCCGAGGAGTGCTCCCGACTGCTCACGGACTTCTTCCGGGACCGCTGATTATCGATTTCAAACCACACCGCACCTTGCTGTAAGGTCTCCCTCGGTAGCGTGTCCGAGCGGCCGAAGGAGCTCGCCTCGAAAGCGAGTGTGGCGCAAGTCACCGAGGGTTCAAATCCCTCCGCTACCGCTGGTGAAGGGCCCCGTCGTCAGACGGGGCCCTTCGTGCGATCATGGGCCCGCTCGACGCATGTGACGCCAGTACACAGCAGTGACAGGGGAGGGCCGCGATGGCGGTGAACGCGAAGAAGGCCGTCGTCTACGTCCTCGTGGTCTTCGTGCTGTACCTGATCATCACGGATCCCGAGACGGCCGGCGACTACGTCACGGTCGGCTTCGAGGGCATCTCCGACGCCGCGAAGGCCGTCGGGGACTTCATGACCTGGCTCGCCGACGGAGGTAAGTGATGATCCGCCACCTGGTGCTCTTCCGGCTGAACGAGGGCGTCCAGCGCGACGACCCGCGGGTCGTCAGGGGCGAGGAGGCCTTCCGTTCGCTCGACGGCAAGATCCCGGAGATCCGCTTCTGGGAGTGCGCCTGGAACATCAGCGACCGCCCCATCGCCTACGACTTCGCCATCAACTCGGCCTTCGACGACGCGGACGCGCTGCGCCGGTACGTGGAGCACCCGGAGCACCAGGCGGGCGTGGGACTGTGGCGCGAGTTCGCCACGTGGGTGATCGCCGACTACGAGTTCTGACGCTCCGTCCGCCCGTGCCCCTCGCCGTGACGGCGGGGGGTTTCCTCATGTCGCGGTCCGTGCCCGCCCCTCAACACGGAATATGCGGTGCTTGCACACGGTGAGGCAGTCTTGTGATGCTATGACCGCTTTTGACGGATGAGTTGACGGACATGAGAGCGATGACGAGGTGGCGTTGACCGTGCCGGCCAGTACTGCGCCGCCCCAGGACGACGTGTCCCCCGACGCGGTCCAGACCCCCGCCAAACGGCGGGGCGCCGACACCCGGGCCCTGACCCAGCTGCTCTTCGGTCAGCTCAAGGATCTCGAGCCCGGCACACCGGAGCACGCCCGCGTGCGCGCGGCGCTCATCGAGGCCAATCTCCCGCTCGTGCGCTACGCGGCCGCCCGCTTCCGCTCCCGCAACGAGCCGATGGAGGACGTCGTCCAGGTCGGCACGATCGGGCTCATCAACGCCATCGACCGCTTCGATCCGGAGCGGGGCGTGCAGTTCCCGACGTTCGCCATGCCGACGGTGGTCGGCGAGATCAAGCGCTACTTCCGCGACAACGTCCGCACGGTCCACGTACCGCGCCGGCTGCACGAGCTGTGGGTTCAGGTCAACAGCGCGACGGAGGACCTCACGACCGCCTTCGGGCGGCTCCCCACGACCGCCGAGATCGCCGAGCGGCTGCGCATCTCCGAGGAGGAGGTGCTCTCCTGCATCGAGGCCGGGCGGTCGTACCACGCCACCTCCCTGGAGGCCGCGCAGGAGGGCGACGGGATGCCGGGGCTGCTGGACCGGCTCGGCTACGAGGACCCCGCCCTGGACGGCGTCGAGCACCGCGACCTCGTCCGGCACCTCCTCGTCCAGCTGCCCGAGCGGGAGCAGCACATCCTGCTGCTGCGCTACTACAGCAATCTCACCCAGTCCCAGATCAGCGCGGAACTCGGCGTCTCGCAGATGCACGTGTCCCGTCTGCTGGCACGCAGCTTCCAGCGGCTGCGGTCCGCAAACAGGATCGACGCGTAACCGGAACGAGCGAATCGTCCGGAAGTCCCGTTCTGCTTTTCTCCGAGCCGAAAGTCCGTCAGACTCCTTGTTTGCAGGGCTTATTCGCATCTTGGATGTCGACATGTCACTACAGCGCGTTGCCGACATGTGACATTCTGCCGGAAGCGCGTTTGCCGGAGCTTCGGCGCCGGTATTCAGGTGAAGGCTGCGTTCCTCGGATCGGGAACGTCCGCCGCGACCGTCCCGCGACCCAAAGGGGGTGGCATGTCCGCAGAACAGGGCAGCTCGAAGGTGCTCACGCTCGCGGAGAGCGAAACAGCTCCCCATGCTCTCGACGCACTCGGCCCCATCGACCAAGGCCCGGCCACACCGGCTCCGGAGCTCCCGGACCAGGCGCGGCTCCCGGAGACGGCGGAACTGCCGGACACGGCGGCCCTCGACACCCGCACCCTGTCCCGCTCCCTGTTCCTGCGGCTCGCCGTGCTCGACGAGGACAGCCCGGAGCGTGCCTACGTCCGGGACACCCTGATCGAGCTCAACCTCCCCCTGGTGCGCTACGCGGCGGCGCGCTTCCGCTCGCGCAACGAGCCGATGGAGGACATCGTCCAGGTCGGCACCATCGGGCTGATCAAGGCGATCGACCGTTTCGACTGCGAACGGGGTGTGGAGTTCCCGACGTTCGCCATGCCGACGGTGGTCGGCGAGATCAAGCGGTTCTTCCGCGACACGTCGTGGTCGGTGCGGGTGCCGCGCCGGCTCCAGGAGCTCCGCCTGGCGCTGACCAAGGCCGGCGACGAGCTCTCCCAGAAGCTGGACCGCTCCCCGACGGTCGCCGAACTCGCCGCCGTGCTCGGCGTGTCGGAGGAGGACGTGGTCGACGGGCTCGCCGTCGGCAACGCGTACACGGCGTCCTCGCTCGACTCCCCCGCGCCCGAGGACGACGGCGGCGAGGGCTCGCTCGCCGACCGCCTCGGCTACGAGGACACGGCGCTGGAGGGCGTGGAGTACCGGGAGTCGCTCAAGCCGCTGCTGGCCAAGCTGCCGCCCCGGGAACGGCGGATCATCATGCTGCGCTTCTTCGCCAACATGACCCAGTCGCAGATCGGCGAGGAGGTCGGCATCTCCCAGATGCACGTCTCGCGGCTGCTCACCCGGACCCTCGCCCAGTTGCGCGAGGGCCTCATCTCGGACTGAGGAACCACACTCCCGGAGCGAGCGGCTCCGTGGGGTGGGATCGGACGCGTGGCCGCCGGGGCGCCTGTCGAGGGCGCAACGGCGGCCCGCCGCGTTTCTCCGGCCCGCTCGCGCTACTTCAGCGCCAGCCAGGCCACCGCGGCGACGACCGCCACGGCGACGACGATGCCGATGATCAGACCGACGCGGGGTCCGCCGCCCGTGGACGCGGTCTGCCGGCTCTGAGGAGCCTCGTCGACGAACGCGCGGAACATCTGGGTGCTGCCGGCGGGGTCGTGATTGCCCTGCGGGCCCTGGGTGTTAGCCATGCCACGAGACCCTAGCGCCTGCCCGGCGGACGGCCCAAGCGGGGCGGGACAGGGCCGTGCGGAGGCCGCCGCGAGGTCGGAGCGGAGCGGGTGCACCCACTGCGACCTGCGTGTTTACTGTCGCGATTACTTGCCTTTGCCAAGTTTTTGGGCCACCTCGCCCTCTTTTGCTTGCTTGTAGCAACCATTGAGTCCTACCGTTGCTTCGAGCAACGAAACGGGAGGTGCCATGGCCGGGACGGCGCAGTACGAGGAACTGGTCCGACAGCTCAGCGCCTTCGGCGCCGTCAAACGGGAGATGAACCGGATCATGCCGGCGGACTGCCCCAGTGGCTCCGCGTCCGTGCTGACCCTCCTCGGCCGCCACGGCGACATGCGCATGAGCAGGGTCGCCGAGCTGCTCTCCGTGGACCTGTCCGTCACCAGCCGCCACGTCACCCACCTGGCCGAGCGCGGATGGATCGAGCGCTCCTGGGACCCCGCCGACAAACGGTCCCGCATCCTGCGCCTCACCCCCGCCGGGCGGACGCGGCTCGACGAGCTGTTCCGGCTGACCACCCGGCTGCTCGCCGAGCGCCTCGGCGACTGGCCCGACGAGGAGGTCGGCCACCTCGCCCAGCTGATGGCCCGGCTCAGGGACAGCTTCGGCGAGTGCCGCACCGCGCCCAGGCCGGCGCCTCCCGCACCCGAACGGACCACCCGTACCGAACGGACCACCCGTACACCCGCAAGCACCTAAGAGAAGGACGCCCATGGCAACGACCACACCAGCCGGTGTGCGGGCTCATGCCAAGCACGGGGGAGGCTCCTCCGCAGACGCTCCGATGACCCACCGGCAGATCATGGAGGCACTGTCCGGGCTGCTGCTCGGCATGTTCGCCGCCATCCTGTCGTCGACCATCGTCACCAACGCCCTGCCCGAGATCGTGGGTGACCTCGGCGGCGGCCAGAGCGCCTACACCTGGGTCGTCACCGCCTCGCTGCTGACGATGACCGCCTCCACCCCGCTGTGGGGCAAGCTCGCCGACCTGTTCAGCAAGAAGGTCCTGGTCCAGATAGCCCTCTGCGTCTTCGTCCTCGGCTCCGTCGTGGCCGGACTGGCGCAGAACCCGGCGATGCTCATCAGCGCACGTGCCATCCAGGGCCTGGGCGCCGGCGGCCTGGCCGCCCTCGCCCAGATCATCATGGCCGCGATGATCTCCCCCCGGGAGCGCGGCCGCTACTCCGGTTACCTCGGCGCCACCTTCGCCGTCGCCACCGTCGGCGGACCGCTGCTCGGCGGTGTCATCACCGACACCAGCTGGCTCGGCTGGCGCTGGTGCCTCTACGTCGGTGTCCCCTTCGCGCTGATCGCGCTCGTCGTCCTGCAGAAGACGCTGCACCTCCCCCTGGTCAAGCGCAGGGTGAAGGTCGACTGGGCGGGCGCGTTCCTCGTCACCGCCGCCGTCAGCCTGCTGCTCGTCTGGGTCACCTTCGCCGACGACAAGTACGACTGGCTCTCCTGGCAGACGGGCGTCATGGTCGGCGGTTCGATCGCCCTGACGCTGATCTTCCTGTTCGTCGAGAGCAGGGCCACCGAGCCGATCATCCCGCTGCGCCTGTTCCGCAACCGCACCATCACCCTGGCCTCGCTGGCCTCCCTGTTCGTCGGCATCGCGATGTTCGCCGGCACCGTCTACTTCAGCCAGTACTTCCAGCTGGCCCGGGACAAGTCCCCGACCATGTCGGGCGTCATGACGATCCCGATGATCGGCGGCATCTTCGTGTCGTCCACAGTCTCCGGCATCATCATCACCCGGACCGGCCGGTGGAAGGCCTGGCTGCTGGCCGGCGGCGTGCTGCTCACGGCGGGCCTGGGCCTGCTCGGCACCATGCGCTACGACACCCCGTACTGGCACATCGCCCTCTTCATGGCGCTGCTGGGCCTCGGCGTCGGCATGATGATGCAGAACCTGGTGCTCTGCACGCAGAACCAGGTGGCCCCGGACGACCTGGGCTCCGCCTCCTCGGTGGTCACCTTCTTCCGGTCCCTCGGCGGCGCGGTCGGCGTCTCCGTCCTCGGCTCGGTCATGGCGACCCGGATCACCCACTACGCCCAGGACACCATCGGGCAGCTCGGCCCGCAGGAACAGGCGGCGGCCGCCAAGGCCTCCGGCAGCGGCGCGATCCCCGACATGGACCTGCTGCCCCCGCCCATCCGCACCTGGCTGGAGAGCGCCTACGGGCACGGCATCGCCGACATCTTCCTGTACGTCACCCCGGTCGCCCTGCTCGCCTTCCTGGTGACCCTGTTCATCAAGGAGGTCCCACTGCGGACCACCGGCGCGCTGGCCCAGGCGGCGGAGCGGAAGGCCGCGGCGGTGGCCCCGGCCGCCGAGAGCACCCGGGCCGCCGACGCCGCGGGAAGCGCTGCCACCCCGGCGCCGGCCATCGCCGGCCCCGCGGAGGAATCCTCCCCGGCGGGCATCCCGGTGCGGGAGGCGGTGCGCGGCGCGACGGCGTGCCCGCGCGGCAGGCGGCCGTCACGCTGATCCCACTCGGCGGACGCCGGCCGGGCCGCTCGGTGGCCCGGGCCGACGGCGGCTACGCGGTGGACGCGCCCGGGGCCGGGTCGTACGTCCTGATCGCCGCCGCCGACGGCCACCAGCCGCAGGCGTCCACGGTCGTGGTGGACGGCGGACCGCTCGCCCACGACATCCCGCTCAACGGTGCCGGCGGGCCGGCCGGAACGGTGCACGAGTCCGGCACCGGGGCGCCGGTGACGGACGCCATGGTGATCGTCACCGATGTGCGCGGCGGCCCGTCGGCCGGGGGCCACCGGTGAGCAGGGCGAGTTCTCGTTCCCCGAGCCGGTGCCCGGCACGGGGACCCGCGCGGTGAACGCCGACGGCTGCCGGCCGCGCGCGCTGCCCGTCGAGGTCGACGGCACCGGGGTGACCCGCGTCGAGGTCGGCCCGGAGACCGGCGCCCTGCTGCGGGGCGTGGTGCGCGCCCCGCACGGACCGCCGGCCGACGCCCGGGTCACCCTGCTCGACGCGGCGGGCCACGTGACCGGCACGGTGATGACGGGTGCGGACGGCACGTACGTCTTCGCCGGCCTGGACGACGGCGAGTACACCGTCGTCGCCACGGGCTGCCCGCCCGTCGCCACCGCGCTGACGGTCACCGGCGGCGGAGCCGGCGGCCACGACATCGAACTCGCCCACCCGGGCGAGTGACCGAGAACCCCGGCCCGCGGCGGGCCGCGCGTCCCGTAGCGGAGACGCGCCCCGCCACGGGCCGGTCCCAAGACGACCGGCTCGTCACGCATCGCAGGGGAACGACGGGATGCCACTGGCCGCCGGCATCCGCACCCGGGACGGGTGCGCCGTGTCGCACGCGGTCGTCGCCCTGACCGACGGGTGGGGAGGCAGGTGCTGCGGGCCGGGGCGGACGCCGGCGGCGCCGTGCGGAACCCGGCCGCGCTCGCGCCGGGGCGGACGCCGCGATCGTCACCGCCGTCGGTACGCGCCCGCGGCCGTGAGCGCCCTCGTCACCGGTGGGGGAGGGCGGCCGGGGGCGGGACGGTCACCCCGGCCCGGCAGGGCGGGACCGAGCCGGCGCCGCCGGGGCGGTGGACGGTGGACCGGCGAACTCGAGCGTGGTCGCCGTCGTCCGGCACCCGGGCCTCTCCAGCGTGCGGGGCCGGTTCACCGACCTCACCGCCCTGGTCGAGGCCGCCCCGGGCGACGTCACGCGGTCCAGGGTGGAGGCGGTGGTCCGGGCCACGTCCATCGACACCGGCCACGGCACCCGCGACACGCACCTGCGCTCCGCGGACTTCCTGGACGTCGAACACCACCCCGGGACCACGTACCCGTTCCACCGGCCTGACCGGGGCGGGCCCCGACCGCTGGACGGTCCACGGCGAGCTGTCCCCGCACGGGGTCGTCCGCCCCGTCCGCCCCGTCCGCCCGGACCCGGCCCTCCTCGGCACCGGCGCGGACCCCTGGGGCGACACCCGGGCGGTGTCCCGCGCCACGGCCGAACTGCGGCGCGAGGACTTCACGACGCACCACAACCAGGCAGGTCAGGCCGGAACCGACGCCATCGGCACGACACCGCGGGTGGAACTGGCCGTCCAAGGCCGTGCGGGGCAGGTCGCTCCCGGCCCTCCGAGGCTGCCTCAGGGCGTCTCGTGGGCGTCGACGATCCGACGGGCGAGGTCGCGCAGCTTCACGTTCTCCCGCTGCGAGGCCCGTACCAGGCTGTCGAAGGCGCCGGACGCGTCCATGTCCATGCGCTCCATGAGGATGCCGGTGGCCTGGCCGATCAGGTCCCGGGTGCGCATGGCCTCGGTGAGCTGCTCGCGCACGGTGGCGGAGTCCAGGGCGATGCCCACGTGCGCGGTGAACAGCCGGCCGACCCGCAGCGCGGACTCGTCGAAGGCGCGCGGCTTGCGGGCGTACGCGGTGAGCACGGTCAGCCGGCGCCGGTCGGCGCGCAGCCGCAGCGAGAGCACGGAACGCAGGCCGAGGCCGGACAGCGCGTCCGCGCCCTCGTCCCCCTCGCTGTCCTCGACCTCGGCCACCGGCACGGTCCACAGACGGTGCCAGTACGGCTGTGTCCCCGGCTCGGGGCGGCCGTCCTCGGCGGCGCGCACCACCTCGTCGGTCCAGGCGAGGGTCTGCCTGCGGTTGTCGCGCTCTATGACGGAGATGCCCGCGTGCTCGGCGCCCGGCACGAGGTCCACGGTGAGCCGGACCGCGGCGTCCAGGGTGCTGTCCGGGGTGGACGTCTCGTGCAGTCGGCACGCCGCGTCCGTCAGCGCTTCCGCCAGTTCCGCACCGGCAGGGAAACGGGGCAAATCAGGAAAACGGGACGCAGCCACCACGAACCTCTTCGGCGAGCACGACCGAACGGCCGTGCGCGGGAGAGCTCCGCAGCACATTCCCGACTGCGAGCACAGGACGGACACAATTTTAGCCGCTTCCGGTGACGCACTCCGACGTGGTGCAATGGGGGCGGGTCAGGAAGCGGCCTTGCCGGATCCCGGACGCACGTCTGCCAGGTGACTGTCGTGACCCTCCTTCCCGAACCCTCCGGGGAACACACCCCGACCGCACGCGTACGGTTCCCGTTCCCATCCGAGATCGACTTCTCCAACGCGGACCGGCTGCTGCCGCAGATCATGGCCCGTGCCCTGCCCCGCCCCGGCCACCCGGCCCGGCTCCTGGTCCTCGACCTCACCGCGACGGAGTTCATGGACTCCCAGGGCGTCCGCCTCATCAACGACGTGCACCGGCTGCTGCGCCCGCAGACCCGGGTGTACGTGGTGGCCGGCCCGGAGAGCATGGCGACCCATGTGCTGGAACTGACCGGTGTGCGCCGCGACATCCCGGTCTACGACAACCTGCCCGAGGCGATGGCCGCCCACTAGCCTGGCGTCATGGCACCGAACATCGCGACGAACACCCGGGTCTCCCTCGACGGGTTGCTGGACTTCGTGCGGCCCCGGCACCGGGCGGTCCTGTTGACCCGGCGGGCGGACGGCAGCCCCCAGGGCTCGCCGCTGACCTGTGGGGTCGACGACTCGGGACGGATCGTGATGTCCACCTATCCCGAGCGCGCCAAGACCCGGAACGCCAGGAGGGACACCCGGGTGAGCCTGATCGTCCTGAGCGACGAGTGGAACGGGCCGTGGGTGCAGATCGACGGCACCGCCGAGGTGGTGGACGCGCCCGAGTCCGTGGAGCCGCTGGTGGAGTACTACCGGAACATCGCCGGTGAGCACCCCGACTGGGACGAGTACCGGGCGGCGATGCTCAAGCAGGGCAAGTCGCTCATCCGGATCACCCCGGAGCGCTGGGGGCCGGTGGCGACCGGCGGGTTCCCCGCGCGACTCGTCGAAGGGGACTGAGGAGGAGCACCGGGAGGCGGCCCGCTCAGTCCCGGCCGCGGGCCACCATCGCCTCGATGCCGGCCACCAGCAGGTCCAGGGCGAAGGCGAAGTCCCGCTCCATCATCTCCTCGACCGTGTCACCGCCGCGGGCCGCCATGATCCGCGTCGACTCCTCGAACACCCCGACGGGATCCGGTGACCGCGTCACCGCGGTCATGGCCCGCTCGTGGTACTCGTCGGGCGTCATGCCCGTCGCGGCGACACGGGTGTGGAAGTGGCCCTCGATCGTGCCGTAGCCGTACACGAACTGGAAGACGGCCGAGATGGCCCCGGTCACCCCGTGCTCCGGCAGGCCGGTCCGGCTGATGACCTGCTGGATCACCCGGGAGAACCGCAGTGCGTTGGGCCCGATGTTGAGGAACCTGCCGGCCAGCGGCGACAGCCAGGGGTGGCGCACCAGCAGGGCGCGGTACTCGCGGGCGAGGGCGCGCAGCTGGTCGCGCCAGTCCTCGTCGGCGGCCGGGTCGGGCAGCCTCAGCTCGCCGAAGGAGCGGTCCAGGGCGAGCTCGAGGAGGTCGTCCTTGGTGTCGACGTACCAGTAGACGGACATCGCCGTCACGTTCAGCTCGGCGGCGAGCCGGCGCATGGAGAACTTGGCCGGTCCCTCGGCGTCCAGCAGCCCCACGGTGACCTCGGTGATCCTCTCCCGGTCGAGGCCCGACGGCTGTCCGCCGGACCGCCCGCCGCGGTGGTCCGTGCCCTCCAGCCAGACACTGGTCCGCGGCGCACCGCCGGACCGCTGGGCTGCCCTCGCCATGGCGCACCTTCCTCGACTCGCCGGCGCCGGTCGGCGCCGTCACCGGTCCGGTTTCCGGCCGTCCGGCCCTCAGGCCTTCTCCCGCGATTCTGCCCGGTCCGCCCGGCGCAGCAACGCCGCCGCGATCAGTCCGCCGAGCAGCACGGCCACCGCCCCCACCAGCAGACTCGTCTCCAGGCCCGCGGAGAACGCGTCGGTGATCCGCACCCGTTCGCCGTCCGAGCCCGCCGCGGCCAGCGCCACCGGGAGCGAGGTCGCCGCCATCGGGACCAGCGCCGCGAACCGCGCGTTGAGCACCGCGCCCAGCACGGCCACGCCGAGCCCGGTGCCGAACTCGGCGAGGGTGCCGTTGATCCCGGCGCCGACGCCCGCCTTCTCGCGCGGGACGGAACTCATCACCGCGTGCGCCATCACCGGGCTGCCGATCGCCGTGCCCGCCCCGATCAGGACCAGGCCGAGCAGCGTACCGGCGTACCCGTGCTCGGTGAGCGTGGCGATCGAGACCAGCCCGCCCGCCATCAGGGTCATGCCGACGGCTATGGAGAGCGGGGTGCCCATTCTCGCCGCCCACCTGGTGCCGACGCCCGTGAAGTTGAGGGCGACGACGGTCATGGCCATCGGCGCGGTGCGCAGTCCCGCCTCCAGCGGGCCGTAGCCGAGGACGAACTGCAGGTACTGGGTGAGCAGGAACAGCGCGCCGCCCATGCCGAAGGTGATCAGCACCAGTCCGCCGACGGCCCCCGTGAAGCGGCGGTTGCGGAAGAAACTCAGGTCCAGCATCGGGTGGGGGACGCGGCTCTCCCAGTAGGCGAAGAGGCCGAGGACCAGGGCGGCCGTCACCGCCGTGGCCAGCACCCGGGGGGAGGTCCAGCCGTGTTCGGGGCCCGAGATGATCGCGTACACCAGGGATGTCATGCCGATGGTGGAGAGGACCGCGCCGACCAGGTCGGGGCGGTCGCCCTGCCGGTTCCTCGACTCGGGGACGTAGGCGGTGACGGCGGCCAGCGCGAGGGCCACGACCGGCAGGTTGATCAGGAAGATCGCACCCCACCAGAAGTGGTTCAGCACGACGCCGCCGACCAGTGGGCCGGCCGCGAAGCCCAGCGAGTTGACGGCGCTCCAGATGCCGATCGCCTTGGGCTGCTCCTCGGGCGTGAAGATCTGCATCACCACGGCGAGGGTCGTGGTCAGCAGCAGCGCGCCGCCCACACCCATGCCGGCCCGCGCGGCGATCAGCTGGCCGGACGACTGGGCCAGTCCGGCCACCAGCGACCCCGCTCCGAACAGGGCCAGTCCCACGATCAGCATCTTCTTGCGGCCGTAGCGGTCGGCGGCGTTGCCCGCGCTGAGCAGCAGACCCGACTGCACCAGGGAGTAGGCGTTGATCATCCACTGGATGTCGGCGGTCGACGCGTCCAGTTCCCGGGTGAGCGAGGGGATGGCCACGTTCAGGACGGTGTTGTCCAGCAGCACGGTGAGCTGGGCGAGGCAGATGACACCGAGGATCAGCCAGCGCCTGGCGTGCCCCTGCGGCGGGAGGTCCGCCTGGCCGGGGGAGCGGCCGGGGGCGTGCTCCGGGGAGGACGTCGTCATGCTGTACACCGTAGAACAGGTCCCATACGGTGTACAGCTCGGCTGGTGTGCGTCAGCTGCCGGTCCGTTTCCGGGTGAGGTCGTGGAAGGTCGCCGTACCGGCCGTCACCCCCTCGAAGTTCTCCTCCACCCAGGACGTGATCTGCGCGGAGGTGCCGGCGTCACGGCCGCCGCCCATTGCGCCGCCGGCGACGAAGTAGTGGATCCTTCCGTCGGCCACGTACTCCTTGAACTGCGCGGCTGTCGGGAAGAGGGCGTTGCCGTCGAAGCCGCCGATCGCCATCACGGGGGCGCTGGTGGCGAGTTGGTAACTGACGGCGTCCTGGGCACCGACGGTCGCAGCGGCCCGGGTGCAGTCGCCGGCGTCCGTCTCCAGGAGTTCCCTCGCCTCCGCGCCGACGTTCGCACCGCCGAGGAGACCACCCATGCCGCCGGCGCCGGGCATCCCGCCGGCTTCGGCGCCGGCGCCGGCGCCGGGCGCCGTCTGCTGGTTGCGGCCCGGGGGCGGGGCGGGCCGTCGTCCTCCACGTCCACGCGGAGCCGGGGCCGTAGCGGCGCACCCGCGCGGTGACGGTGGTGCCCGGCGGGGTGTGGTGGCGGGCGTTGCCGAGCAGGATGACGAGGACCTGCTGGAGCCGGGCCGCGTCACCGGTCACCGGGGCGGGGCCGTCGGGCGGTTCGAGACGCCAGAGGTGGTCCTGGCCGGCGACGCGGGCGTCGCTGACGCAGTCCACGACGAGCGGTACGAGATCGGTCGGCTCGCACTGCAGGGGGCGGCCTGCGTCCAGCCGGGCCGGCAGCGGCAGGTCCTCGACCAGCAGGGACGTCCGGCCCGCCTCGGACTCGATCCGCCCGAGCGCGTGCCGGGTCTCGGGTCCGGCCTCCTCCCGGCCACGGGGGGTGAGTTCGGCACACCCGCGGATGGAGGCGAGGGCGTGCGCAGCTCGTGGCTGGCGTCCGCGACGAACTGCCGTACCCGCGTCTCGCTCTCCTGGCGTGCGTGCAGGGCGCCGTGGACGTGGTCGAGCATCCGGTTCAGCGCGGCGCCGACCCGGCCGGCCTCGGTGTGCGGGTCGCACTCGGACACGGCGGGACGCGCCCCTCGGGGATGACCTCGCCGCGATGCGGGGGTTCGGCGACCCGGGTGGCGGTGGCGGCGACCCTGCGCAGGGGGCGGGTGGCGACGCCGACGATGGCGGCGCCGGCGGGGGAGACGGCGACGAGACCGGCGGCGGTGACACTGATCTCGACGAGGATCAGGGTGTTGATCGTGCTGTCCACGCCGGCCGTGGGGAGGGCGACGCGGAAGGTGCCGTTGTTGCCGGCCTGGTGGGCGACGCGGTAGCCGCCCGGCCCGGGGACGTCCACGGTGTGCTCGTCGTGGTCGCGCGGGACGGTGCCGAGGGCCGCCGGCCGGGCGTCGGTGAGGTCACCGGCCTCGGGCGCGGTGACACCGTTGACGACCTTCTTGTTGCTCACCACCCCCTCGGTCACCCGGCCGTCCTCGACCGTCGTGCCGATGACGCCGAAGCCCTGCGGACCCTCGGTGACGAAGCCGAGGGGGCCGTCCTGGCGCAGCGGCTCGGGGAGCGGCCGGCCGCCGACCGGGCCGCCCGCCGCCCGCATGGCCGCCTCGCGCACCTGGCCGTCGAGCTGCTCGTACAGACGGGACCGCAGCGCCGGCGTCGTCACCGTGCCGATCACCGCGATCAGCGCCACGGGCGCGACGACGAGCCGCGTCCGCAGGGTCCGCGGAAGCGGTCGCCGCCGCCCGTTCACGACACCGCGGGCTTGATCAGGTAGCCGGCGCCGCGCCGGGTGTGGATCATCGGCTCCCGGCCGGCGTCGATCTTCCGGCGCAGGTACGAGATGTACAGCTCGACGACGTTCGCCTGGCCGCCGAAGTCGTAGGACCAGACCCGGTCGAGGATCTGGGCCTTGCTGAGCACGCGCCGCGGGTTGCGCATGAGGAAGCGCAGCAGTTCGAACTCGGTGGCGGTGAGGTGGATGCCCTGGCCGCCCCGGGTGACCTCGTGGCTGTCCTCGTCGAGGGTGAGGTCGCCGACGACCAGCACGGACCCGGGGCGGCGGTCGGTGGCACCGGAGCGGCGGATCAGTCCGCGCAGCCGCGCGACGACCTCCTCCAGGCCGAACGGCTTGGTGAGGTAGTCGTCCCCGCCCGCCGTCAGTCCGGCGATACGGTCCTCGACGGCGTCCTTGGCGGTCAGGAACAGCACGGGTACGTCGGGCAGGTCTCGGCGCAGCCGCCCGAGGACGGCCAGCCCGTCCATGTCCGGCAGCATCATGTCCAGGACGACGGCGTCGGGGCGGAACTCCCGGGCGGCGCGGAGGGCGCCCTGGCCGTCCCCCGCGCTGCGGATCTGCCAGCCCTCGTAGCGCAGGGCCATGGACAGCAGCTCGGTGATCGACTGCTCGTCGTCCACCACGAGCACGCGGACGGGGCTCCCGTCCGGCCTGAGCAGTTCGGTGCGCCACTGGGGCGAGATCGTGGTCATACCGCACACGATGTGCGGCACCTCTGAGAGGACTCTTTTCCCCGCCTGTGTTTTCCCTGAGAAACCCACCACCGTCCTGAACCACCCGGCCGAGCCGCACCCGGGGCCGCACTCGACGCCCCCAGCCCCCCGCGTACCGCCGCGCAGGCTCGCGAACCCGCCCGGCCCCCACCCTCACCGTCCCGGCAAGCCGGACAGCCTGGCCGCGTGGTCGTGGCACATCCCCCGCAGCCACGCCTCCCCCAGTCCCAGCCGTTCCAGCGCGTGCAGCTGATGGACGTACGCGTAGGGGATGTCAGAACAGCCCGTCCTGCGCGGCCGGCCTCTCCTTCAGCGGCCGGACCGGCACCGCGCCCTCCCTCCCGGTGGCCGGGACCAGCCCCCACCCGGTCAGCAGCCGGGTGTCCAGCACCACCACCCCGCTGTCCGTCAGCAGGTGCAGATCGGGGCCGGCGGCGGCCACCAGCTCACCGCTCACCGCGCTCCCGGCGACCAGTTCGCGGACCTGCCCCACCGCGGCCGACACGTCCGCCAGTCCGAACACGCCGACGTGATCGACGGCTTCGAACGGCGCGGGGGTCAGCGACTCCGGCCAGCCGCCGAGGGCGCCGGCCCGCGCGTGCAGCCCGGCGATCTCCACCGCCCGTTCTCCGGCCGTCGCCGGGAGCGCCGCCCTCGCCGCCCGCTTGACGGCGTAGGGGATCCGGTCGGGCACCCGGAGCGCGGCGCGCAGCAGCTCCTCGGCGCGCCGCGCCGCCATCAGCGGTCCGCTGCCCAGCCAGGTGAAGCAGACCGCCCCCTGCTCCAGCAGCCGCGCCCGCCCCCGCCGCACCGCGGTGATCCCGACCTTGGTCATGCCGGGCCCGAACCACGCCAGGTACACGCGGTAGGGCCGGGGGTCGTCCGCGAGGGTGTCCGCGGCCACCGAGTGCGCCCGGTCCAGCCGGGCGCACTCCTCGCAGCGCGCCCCCGTACTGCGCCCGGGAACCGGCGCCGCGAGCGGACACGCGTGTCCCCGTGCCCCCACACAGGTCCGCGCGCCCCCTTCCGCGACGCCGAAGGCCACCCGTTTCCCCCGGGTCAGCGGCGAGCGGCGGCCACCGTCCCACATCAGCACGGGACCGTCCGCCGACCACCGCAGCCCCGCGCACCTCCACGCCCGTGCCATCCCTGCCGAGACTAGGGGGTACCACTGACAACGCCCCTTGCCCGGCGGCCCGGCACCGGCCGCCGAGGTGCCGGGTGCGATCGGCGGTGCCAGTCTGGTCTGAGGTATCGCACCGCTCGGGGACGTCCGAAAGGCCGAGAACATGGCGAGCAATGTCGGCGGTACGCGCCACCAGGCGACCGGGAGGCAGGCGGACAGCCCCTGGGCGACGAGCTGGACGGTCGCCGCGGCGGTCCTGATGACCTTCGGCGGCATCATGGCGATCTTCCAGGGCATCGCCGCCATCGCGAAGGACGACGTCTTCGTCACCACCCCGAACTTCACCTACGAGTTCAGCCTGACCGGGTGGGGCTGGGTCCACCTGATCCTCGGCGCGCTGGTGACCGCCGCCGGCATCGCCCTGTTCAAGGAGTCGCCCTGGGCCAGGACGGTGGGTGTGGCCCTGGCCGGGCTCAGCATGATCGCCAACTTCGTGTGGCTGCCGTACTTCCCGGTGTGGGCGATCGTCCTCATCATCATCGACGGCTTCATCATCTGGGCCCTGTGCGCACCCCGCCGCGAGAGCCGGGCGTAGGGCGCGCCTTCACGGCCCTCGGTGCCCTGTGGCCCTGGCTGGCCCAGGTGGCCGGGGTGACGGTGATGGTCGCCGGGTACTTCCTGCTGCCCCTCGACGGTCTCGGGCCGCACCGCCCGGTCCTGAGCTGGGTGCTCTTCTGCACCGCGTTGACGCTGATCGCGCTCATGCTGTTGCGGCAGGCCGTGCGGGTGCTGCTGTCCGTCCCCGGCGTCCGTCCGGGCATGGTCATCCCGCCCTTGATGTGCCTGTCCATCCTGGTCTTCGCCACCGCCTACCTGGCGCTGGCGAAGAGCCCGGGGGAGATCGACGGCATCACCACCCGCCTGGACGCCCTGTACTTCACCCTGGTCACCCTCGCCACGATCGGCTACGGCGACATCACCCCGCACGGGCAGGCGGCGCGGCTGGTCGCTGTCCTGCAGATCCTCTACACGTTCGTCTTCCTCACCGCGGCGGCCACCAGCCTGACCCGCTACCTCCGGGAGACCGTCCGCCGCCGCGAGCACCCGAACCGGCCCGGGTGATCCGCCACATCGCGCTCCCCTGTGAGCTGCCTCACACTGATAACAGCGGGGTTCGCTCTCCCGGGCTTCGGCCCCGGGCCCTGGGACGAACGTCGGCCGGCTCGCCGTTCCGTCCGCCCGCGACCCATCCGGTCCACCGATCCTTCCGAGGGGTGTCCGCTCATGAGCGGCATGGACGCAACTGCTCTCGACAGCCTGCGCACGGCCCTGCGAGGACGTGTCGTCACACCGCGGGACGCGGAGTACGACGAGACACGCAGCATCTACAACGCCATGATCGACCGGCGCCCTGCCGCCCTCGCCCAGTGCACGGGCACGGCGGACGTGCGCACCACCATCGCCTTCGCCCAGGAGACGGGAGCAGACCTCGCCGTCCGCGGCGGCGGGCACAGCGGGCCGGGCCTGTGCCTGGTCGACGGCGGGCTCACCCTCGACCTCTCCCCGATGCGCTGGGTCCGGGTCGACCCGGAGACCGGGACCGTGCGGGTGGGCGGCGGGAGCCAACTCGGCGACCTGGACCACGAGGCCCACGCCTTCGGCCTGGGCATACCCAGCGGGATCAACTCGACCACGGGGGTCGGCGGCCTCACCCTGGGCGGCGGACACGGCCACCTCACCCGCAAGTACGGGCTGACGGTGGACAGCCTGACCGGCGCGGACGTCGTCCTGGCCGACGGCAGCGTCGTCGCCGCCTCCGAGAAGGAGCACCCGGACCTGCTGTGGGCGCTGCGCGGCGGCGGGGGCAACTTCGGGGTGGTCACGTCGTTCACGTTCCGGCCGCACCCGGTGGACACGGTCGGGGTGGCGGCGACCGTGTGGCCGGTGGAGCGCACACCGGAGGTGCTGCGCTGGTACCGGGAGTTCCTGCCGGCCGCGCCGGAGGACCTCAACGGGTTCTTCGCGCTGATGACCGTCCCGCCGGGACCACCCTTCCCGGAACCGATCCACGGCCGGAAGATGTGCGCCGTGATCTGGTGCTACACGGGCGACACCGGGGACGGCCGCCTGGAGGAGACGCTGTCCGTGGTCAACGAACCGGCCCCGCCGGCCTTCCACTTCGCCACGCCGATGCCCTACCCCGCCCTGCAGACCATGTTCGACGACCTCGTCCCCAAGGGCCTGCAGTGGTACTGGCGGGGCGACTTCTTCGACGGCATCCCCGACGACGCGGTCGCCGTGATCGAGCGGTACGGCCACGCCCTCCCCACCGCCCTGTCGACGATGCACCTGTACCCGGTGGACGGAGCGGCCCACCGGGTCGCCCCCGGCGATACGGCCTGGGCCTACCGGGACGCCGTGTGGTCCTGCGTCATCGCCGGCATCGACCCCGACCCGGCCAACGCCGACGCGGTCCGGCAGTGGTGCGTCGACTTCTGGACCGACCTCCACCCGCACTCCATGGGCGGCTCGTACGTCAACTTCCTCGGTGAGGCGGAGGGCGCCGAACGCGTCCGCTCCACCTACCGCGACAACTACGACCGTCTCACGGTCGTCAAACGCGCCTACGACCCGCACAACTTCTTCCACGCCAACCAGAACATCGCCCCGGCCGCGGCCTGATCGTCACACCCCGCGTCCCACCGCCCGGTGCCCGGCGGAGCCCCCGCGCGGCGACGCCGCACCGGCCGTGACGGCGAAGGCGACCAGCAGCGCGCACCCGGCGACCAGGCACCCGGCGCGCAGCACACTCGCGACGGTGTCCCTCGTCCCGGCCTGGACCTTGCTGTCCGTCGCCGCTGTACAGCAGGATCGGACGATGTCCCGGTCCGCAGGCGCGCACACCGCCGATCCGTGCCCCCGGTGCTTCATCGAGGCGGTCCGCCTGGGCAGCCCCACGACCGTCGCGGGACGCGAGGTGGTCGAGTACCTCTGCGACCGCTGTGCGCATACGTGGTCCCGGCCGGTCGAGGAGGATCTGGAGGTCTACGACGTCGTCAGGGTGGACCTCCCCGAAGGCACGCTCCACGGCATCGCCTGGCAGGTGGAGGCCGACCGCGTCCAGGTACGCGGTACGGGTGGTGCCTGGCTGCGGTGGGTCGAACGCTGGAGGGTCATCGTCTACTGACGACGCCCTGAGACGTCAGGCATCGGCTGACCCGGTTGCTGTACTTCGCTTCTGTCCGACCCTGAAACGCCAGAGGCCCCGGATCACTCCGGGGCCTCTGGCCTGTGTGCACTCGGCAGGATTCGAACCTGCAACCTTCTGATCCGTAGTCAGATGCTCTATCCGTTAAGCTACGAGTGCTTGTCTCTTCATTTATCTCGCCGCTCCCGGCCCTTGCGGCCCGCTCGCGGCGACAGGAAGAACATTACATGACTGCCGCCGCCATGTGAAATCCGTTAGCCCCACCCCTTGTGACCTGCACGAACGCCGAATCCTGAGGGGGGCGGCGTCACGGCTCCGGGGGCAGCACGACGAAGCCCCGGCCGCAGGGACCGGGGCTTCGTGATGGGGCGGAGGCGGAGGGATTTGAACCCTCGATGGGCTTTAAGACCCAAACCGCATTAGCAGTGCGGCGCCATAGACCGGACTAGGCGACGCCTCCTCACACATGACCTCCGCGCGTGAGCGCGAGTGGTCGGTGCGTGCCGATGATGACACAACCGCGTGGCCCGTCACCAATCGGTCCCCACGGTAC
Source organism: Streptomyces sp. DH5 (assembly GCF_020873915.1). GTDB lineage: Bacteria > Actinomycetota > Actinomycetes > Streptomycetales > Streptomycetaceae > Streptomyces. The sequence goes on along the minus strand of NZ_JAHWGP010000003.1, from coordinate 295,283 downwards.
TAGGCGGGAAGCCCGCAGGGCAAAGCACTTCCGGTCATCGGTCCGGCGTGGCGCGCGACCGCTCACCGGGACCGGCTCCTCGCCCCCTCCACCCCGGCCCGGGCGGCGAGGAGGGGGCACAAAGGACGTAAAGGTCCCGCGAAGATCCGGGACGCGTCGGCGCAGGCAGACACCGGTCCGGGCGGCACCGGGCGTCACGGGGTCGTCACTTCCCGGTGCGATGTACGTCCCATCCGACGCCGCGAGCGGTACCCCAGCCCTTAGACTCCCTCGCGTGACACGTTGCGGGCAGGTTGGCAAGATGGCCCGAGCGGTCGGCACGTCGCGGTAACAGGGAGGAAGCGGTCTCGTGAGCAGCAGGCCATCCCGAGGCGCTGCTCGCCTCGCAGCCATACTGGACGCGCTTCCCGACGCGCTGGTGCTGGTCAACGCCAACGGGACCGTCGTCAACGCCAACACCATCGCCCTGGAGGCCTTCGAGACCCCGGGCACGGCGCTGGTGGGGCGGGGGCTGCTGGATCTGCTGCCGCAGTTCGACAGCAAGCTCATCCCGGGATCCATGCGGCGGCCCGACCACATCGACCCCCGCGCGCGTACGAAGCCGACCCGGATGACCGCCCGGCGCACCGACGGCAGCGAGTTCCCCGTCGAGGTCACCAGCGCGAACCTGGACACCGGCCAGCAGGCCTACGACAACTACGGCTACGCCGGCGACGAACTGCTGATGCTCGTCGTCCGCGACCTCTCCGGCACCGTGGACACCGAGGCGGAGCTCGCACGTTCGCAGCGGCAGACCGAGATGATCCTGCGCGCCGCCTCCGAGGGTGTCGTCGGCACCGACACCGACGGGCGGATCGTCCTCGTCAACCCGGCCGCCGCCCAGATACTGGGCTACCGGGCAGGCGAACTCGGCGGACGCGAACTGCACACCCTGGTCCTGCACTCGCGCGCCGACGGCTCCCCCTTCCCGTACGACGAGTCCCCGCTCGCCGACACCCTGCGCTCCGGACGCAAGCACCGGGTGCGCGGGCAGGTGCTGTACTCCAAGAGCGGCGACAAGCTGCCGGTCGACCTGACGACCGCTCCGGTGCGCGACGGCGACCAGCTCGTCGGCGCCGTGATGACCTTCCTCGACCGCCGCCCCTACGACGCGCTCGCCCGCGAGAAGGAGGACGCCGAGCGGGAGCACGCCGAGGAGCTGGAGCGCCTCGCCGAGGAACACGGCTCGGAACTGACCGCCCTGCGCCAGAGCCACATCGCCGAACTGGAGCGGCTCGGCGAGAAGCACGCGGAGGAACTCGCCGCGAACGAGGAGCGGTACGCCGCCCTCGGTGAGCGGGAGAAGGACCGGTACGAGGCCCTCGCCGCCCGGCACGAACAGCTGCTCACCCTGCTCGGCCAGTCCCTGCGCGGCCCGCTGGACGAGCTGCGCCGCGAGCTGTCCGCGCTGGCCGCGGACGACGCCGGACAGCTGTGGCCGGAGGCCAACCAGGTGCTCCACCACCTGTCGGCCGGCTACGCCCGCATCACCACGCTCATCGACAACGTGCTCGGCTACCAGCGGCTCGACGTCGGTGCCGAGCAGGTCGCCCGGACGAAGGTGATGCTCGACGCCGTCGTCGCCGCGGGGGTCGACGGGGCCGTGGAACTGATCGGTCCGGGGCGGGTGCAGTTCGCCGTGCACGCGCCGCCCATCGAGGCGGAGGTGGATCCGCGGCTGCTCGCCACGGCCCTCGCGCACCTGGTCGCGGACGTCGCCGGTGTCGACGCGACCGGCAACACGCCCCTGTCGGCCGGCGGGTACCTGGACAACACCGTGGTGGTCGCGGCGGCGCAGCGCGGCGAGGTCGTACGCATCGAGGTGCGCGGGCCGTACGGTGGCGGCGACCCGGTGCACGAGCCGATCGTGCGCGGGATCGTCCGGGCGCACGGCGGTGTGCTGCAGACGCACGAGGTGCCCGGGATGAGCGGCAGCGCGTTCGTCCTCGAGGTGCCGATCGGCGGCGGGGCGGGGGCCGTGGCCGCCACCCCGGCTCCGGTACCGGCCGAGGTTGCCGTGCCGGCCGAAACCCCGGTGCTAGCCGAGGCTCCGGTGCCGGCCGAGGAGGCCACGGGCGGACGGCGACGGGCACGGCGTTCCTCCGTGGACGCCTTCCTGGAGAGCGAGGTGCCCGGCGCGGACGACGGCGCCACCGCCGGGACGGCACCCACCGGGACGGCACCCACCGGTCGGCGCAGGCGCCGCACGGCCGCCGAGGAGTCCGCGCAGGCACAGCTTCCGGCCCAGGCGCCCGGTGAGGGAACGGCCGCGTCCGGCGGTACCGGCCGACGGCGCGGGCGCCCCGCCGAGGACGCTCCGGCCGGTGCCGCGCTCGAACTCGCGGGTGGCGGAGTCTCCGAGGGGGCCGTCGTCACCGCCGCCGAGCACGCGGCGGGCGCCGCCGCCTCGAACACCGGTCTGGGCGGGACCGTACCGCCGCAGGGGGTTCCCGCGCCCGCCGGCCGACGGGCCGGGCAGGGGGCGGGTGAGCAGCAGGCGCTGCCGCCGGCGTTGCCCGCACCGGCCGCCGGCCGGAACGGGTCGGCCGGGACGCCTCAGTCGGCCGAGGTGGCCGTGCACGTGCCGGGGCAGGCGCAGGCGGAACAGCAGCCGACGGGACGGCGCCGCCGGGCACTGGCCGCCGCCACCGAGCGGGCCGCCGCGCAGGAGGCCGCGCCCCGCACCGTGTTCGCGCTGCCGCCCGCCGAAGCGGACCAGGGGGAGCGGACCGGGCAGGCCGAGGTCGTCGGGCAGCCGGCACGGACCGGCGCGAACGGATCCGCCGCACCCGGTGGAGCTCCGGCCGGCGACGACCGCCACGACGCCGTACCGCACGACCGGGCCGACGACCACACCCCGCCGCAGCCGCATCCCACCAGCGCACCGACCGGCCGCCGACGGCGAGCCGTCGCGCAGCCGGCGGAGACGGCACCGGACGCACCGGCCACGCCGGTCGTTCCGGCTCCGGGGGCCCCGGAGCAGTGGGGTGCTGTGCCTCCGCAGGCGACGCCCGTACCCGCACAGGGCCACCCCCAGGCCCAGGCGTCGGCGCCGCTTCCCGCGGCCCAGCCGCTCCCGGCCGAGGCCGCGCCCGCTCCTGCCCCCGCCCCCGCGCCCACGCCCGCTCCCGGTGCCGCGCAGGTGACCCCGGCGGAAGGCACCCCGACCCCTCGGCCGTGGCCCGCCGGTGACGACTCCGGCGCCGGTGTGCCCGCACCGCCGGTCCCGCACCCGCCGCAGCCGACGACGCCCGCCGGCGGCACACCGCTGCCGCCGGAAGGCACACCGGCGCCCGCGCCGCGGGCCGCTCAGCCGCTGCCCGAGGAGGCCGCGGCGCCGGTGGACCCGAACTCCACGCAGGGTCGAGCGATCAGCGTGCGGACGCTGGGGCAGGGCGTGCCGTTCAACCGGCAGGCCGCCCAGGTCCAGCAGCCGCTGCCCACGGCCACGCCTCCCCCGCACCAGCCGGGCGGCTCCGGACGCCGCCGCAAGCTCGGTACGCGCCCCGACGCGGCCGCGGACACCGGAGCCGAGCAGAGCGGGAGCCCGCATCCGACGGCCGGACCCGCACCCGCCGCCGCGCAGGCACCGGCCCCGCAGCAGGCCGCCGCACCGGCCCTCGCCCAGGCGCAGCCGTCCCTCGCCGGGCAGTCCCGGCCCGCGCCCCGGGCCGAGGCCGCCGGACGCTCGTACGCCATAGGCGCGCCCGATGCGGACGCCGCCGAGGGGCCCGAACCGCTGGACGGGCCGGGCGGTGCCGTCGAGGTGGCGGACACCCCGCGCCCGCAGCCGATGGACGACGAGCTGCCGCCGGAGCCGCTGGACAACCCGCGCCGGCTGCTGGTGTGGCCCGCGCCGGACGTCTCGACGCAGCAGGCGCTGAGCGACCGCGGCTACCGGCCGGTGATCGTGCACTCGCGCGAGGAGGTCGACGCGCAGATCGCGGCCTTTCCCGCCGCGCTGTTCGTCGACCCGCTGACCGGGCCGATCACGCGTACGGCACTGCAGTCGCTGCGGCAGGCGGCGGTGGCGGCCGAGGTGCCGGTACTGGTCACGGCCGGGCTCGGACAGGCCTCGCGCGATGCCGCGTACGGCGCCGATCCCGCAGTGCTGCTGAAGGCGCTCGCGCCGCGTGACAGTGAGCAGCACCCCCCGCGGGTGTTGCTGATCGAGGAGCACGCGGAGATCGCGCTGGCGCTGACCGGGACGCTGGAGCGGCGCGGGATGCAGGTCGCCCGGGCCGCGAGCGACGCGGACGCGGTGGCGCTGGCGGGGCAGTTCCGGCCGAACCTCGTGGTGATGGACTTGATGCAGGTGCACCGCCGGCAGGCCGGGATCATCGACTGGCTGCGGGCCAACGGGCAGCTCGACCGCACCCCGCTGGTCGTCTACACGGCCGCCGTCGACCAGGCGGACCTGCCGCGGCTGGCCTCCGGCGAGACGGTGCTGTTCCTCGCGGAGCGGTCCACCAGCACCGAGGTGCAGGACAGGATCGTCGACCTGCTCGCACGGGTCGGGACCAACTGACCGGCGTGCGCCGGGTGAACGACGTGCGCCGGGTGAACGACGTGCGCCGGGTGAACGACGTGCGCCGGGTGAACGACGTGCGCCGGGCGGTGAGCGGGGGGTTTCCCGCTCACCGCCCGGCGCGTCGCCGTCCGTGCGTCAGATCTGCGTGACGTCCAGCGTGCCCTCGGCGTACTGCCGGCGCAGGACCTTCTTGTCGAACTTGCCGACGCTGGTCTTCGGCACCGACTCGATCACCGTCCAGCGCTCCGGGAGCTGCCACTTGGCGATCCTGCCCTCCTCCTGGAGGAAGGCGCGCAGGGTGTTGAAGTCGGCGGTGGAGCCCTCCTTGAGGACGACCGTGGCCAGCGGGCGCTCGCCCCACTTGTCGTCCGGGACGGCGACCACGGCGGCCTCGGCGACGTCCGGGTGGGACATCAGCGCGTTCTCCAGCTCGACGGAGGAGATCCACTCGCCGCCGGACTTGATGACGTCCTTGGCGCGGTCGGTCAGGGTCAGGAAGCCGTCGGGGCTGATGGTGCCGACGTCGCCGGTCTTCAGCCAGCCGTCCTCGCTGAACTTGTCGGCGGGGCGCAGCGGTTCGGCGTCGGGGCCGTTGTAGTAGGCGCCGGCGATCCACGCTCCGCGGACCTCCAGCTCGCCGGCCGACTCGCCGTCCCAGGGGAGGCGTTCGCCGCCGGGTCCGGTGAGGCGGGCCTCGACGCCGGCCGGGAAGCGGCCCTGGGTGAGCCGGTAGGCGAACTCGGACTCGGTGCCGACGGCGCTCGCCGGCGGGCGGGCGATGGTGCCGAGCGGGGAGGTCTCCGTCATGCCCCAGGCGTGGCAGACCCGCATGCCCAGCTTGTCGAAGGCCTCCATCAGGGAGGGCGGACAGGCGGAGCCGCCGATGGTGACCTGGGTGAGGGCGGAGACGTCCCGGGGCCTGGCGGTCAGCTCGGCGAGCAGGCCCTGCCAGATGGTGGGGACGGCGGCGGCGTGCGTCGGGCGCTCGCTCTCGATCATCTCGGCGAGCGGGGCGGGCTGCAGGAAGCGGTCCGGCATCAGCATGTTGACGCCGGTCATGAACGTGGCGTGCGGCAGTCCCCACGCGTTGACGTGGAACTGCGGGACGACGACCAGCGAGGTGTCCTCGTCGGTGAGGCCCATCGACTGCGCCATGTTGACCTGCATCGAGTGCAGGTAGATCGAGCGGTGGCTGTAGACGACGCCCTTGGGGTCGCCGGTGGTGCCGGAGGTGTAGCACATGGCGGCGGCGGCCCGCTCGTCCAGCTCCGGCCAGTCGTAGGCGACGGGCTGTCCGGCGATCAGGTCCTCGTACTCGTGCACCCGCACGGTGGCGCCGGCCAGGGCCGAGCGGTCACCGGGACCGGAGACGACCACGTGCTCGACGGTCTTCAGGTGCGGCAGCAGCGGGGCGAGCAGGGGGATCAGCGAGCCGTTGACGAGGATGACCCGGTCGGCGGCGTGGTGGACGATCCAGACGAGCTGCTCGGGCGGCAGGCGGAGGTTCAGGGTGTGGAGGACGGCTCCCATGGAGGGGATCGCGAAGTACGCCTCGACGTGCTCGGCGTTGTTCCACATGAGGGTGGCGACCCGTTCGTCGCCGGTGACGCCGAGGTCCTCGCGCAGGGCGTGGGCCAGCTGGGCCGCACGGGCACCGATCTCCGCGTAGGAGCGGCGCTGCGGCTCGCCCTCGCCGGTCCAGGTGATGACCTGCGATGTGCCGTGGATCGTCGACCCGTGGGTCAGGATCCTCGAGATCAGCAGCGGTACGTCCTGCATGGTGCTCAGCACGGCGTCCTCCTGGGCGACAGCGGCGTCGCCTGCGCGTCGGTACGGGTTGCGCTGATTCTGCGCACATACCGCGCGGTATGTCACTAGGGGGACGGATGATCGATCACACGGCTCCGAGAGGCTTCGTCCCGCGCATTCGGCTCATTTCCGGACGAGCCCCAGCTCAGGGTCGTCGCGGAGCTTGCCGAGCGCCCTGGACACGGCGGACTTCACCGTACCGACCGAGACGCCGAGCACCTCGGCCGTCTGGACCTCGCTGAGATCCTCGTAGTACCGCAGCACGACCATCGCCCGCTGGCGCGCGGGCAGCCGCGTGATCGCCCGCCACATCGCGTCGCGCAGCGCCTGCCGCTCGGCCGGGTCGTCGCCGCCGGGTGCCGGGTCGGGCTCGGGCAGCTCGTCGCAGGCGAACTCGTCGACCCTGCGCTTGCGCCACTGCGACGTGCGCGTGTTGAGCAGCGCCCTGCGCACGTAGCCGTCGAGCGCACGGTGGTCCTCGATGCGCTCCCAGGCGACGTACGTCTTGGTGAGCGCGGTCTGCAGCAGGTCCTCCGCGTCGCTCGGGTTCCCGGTCAGCGACCGGGCGGTACGCAGGAGCACCGGGTGGCGGGCCCGCATGTACGACGAGAACGACGGGTACGGGTGGGTCTGCGTCGGTGGAGCAGCGGCGTCCGACGCGCTGGTGCAGACGAGTGTGGTCATGTCTCCACGCTAGGAGCGGGCCCCGCCCGGCGGATCGGCCGCAGGTCCAGAACCCGCGTCCCCCTCAGGTTGTAGGGGTGGGGTCCTCCCCACCTCCTGGAGGTGGACGAACGGATGAGGGGGTACTGCGGGTCGGTCGCCGGTGACCGGGCGGCACGCGGGCCGCCGCCGACGGCCCCCGCCCCCGGGGCACGCCTGCGCGGCGGTACCGGAATACCGCCGCGCGGACGCCCCCGCGCCCCCACGAAGCCCACCCCGCACGATCAGGAGGCCGACGTCCTCACCACAGGGGGGCGAAGCTGATGGCCACGTTGTCGTTGCCCTGGTTGACGGCCGTGAACGCGGAACCGTTGACCTGGGCGGTGTTGCTCTGGTTCACGGCGCCGGGACCGCCGGCCTGCTGCTGCGTGGTGGCCGAGGTACCGAAGTTGTCGCCGCCGACACCGGTGCCGAGGGCCTCGGCCTCGCCGCTGACGGCCGTCGCGTTCGATCCGTCGTCCGCGAGGGCGCCGGTGTCCGCCGTCGCCACGCCGGCGAACAGGGCGGCCGCGAGCGGAAGCGCGGAGACCGCGGTGATGACACGGGCGGTACGGATGCTTGCCATGTTGTGTTCCCTCCAGAACCCACAGGACGCACCGGCTCAGTGCCGCAAGTGCGTGAAGTACGGCTTTCACCAGGGGAGTTGACCCCCCGCCCCGGTGTCGTCCACGACGTCGCAAGATCAGGATTGCCCACCGGATCGCCCGGAACCACCCCGGAAGACGCGATTCGCACGCAAGCGTGACGGCAGGGCGATAAACCCCACCTCGCCCCCGAGTCGCCCAGCCCGCACCAGAACCCTCCCCGCACCCAAGCGCCCCAAGGGGGAAGCGTTACGGCATGTTTCCGCCGGTCCGGCCCGCCCAGGCGTGTCGTACCCCCACCCCTTCCCTTCTTCGAACAGATGTACGAAAATAGTCGCATGGCCACCACCGACCGGCAGGCCACGACACTGGCCCTCGCACACGCCCTGTCAGCCGCCGAGCGCGGACTGGCCGTCATCCCCCTGTCCCGGACGAAACTCCCGGCCCTGCGCTCCCCGCACCGCGCCGACCCGCAGCCCGCGGGGCCGCCCTGTCACGGCCAGTGCGGCCGCTTCGGACACGGCGTCCACGACGCCTCCACCGATCCCTCCCGCATCCGCGCCCTGTTCGCCGCCGCACCCCGCGCCACCGGCTACGGGATCGCCTGCGGCCTCCCCCCGCACCACCTCATCGGCGTCGACCTGGACACCAAGACCGGCACGGACGCCTTCGCCGCCCTCCGCGACCTGGCCCAGCGCCACCTCTTCACCCTCCCCGCCACCGTGATCGTCCTGACCCCGAGCGGCGGCCGCCACCTGTGGCTGAGCGGCCCGCCCGACGTCGTCGTCCCCAACTCCGCCGGCCGCCTCGCCCCCGGCATCGACATCAGGGGCGCCGGCGGCTACCTCGTCGGCCCCGGCTCCCGCACCGGCCACGGCACCTACAGGGCCGCCCCCGGGACCGCTCACCTCCCCCCGGCGGCCTGCCCGCCCGCCCTGCTGCGCCTGCTCCTCCCACCGCCCCGCCCCCACCACCCGACACCCCCCTCCACCGGCAGGCACGGCCAGGGCCTCGTCCAGTTCGTCCTCGCGGCGCACGAGGGCCAGCGCAACACGCGCCTGTTCTGGGCGGCTTGCCGCGCCTACGAGGACGGCATCGGCCCCGCACTGGTGGACCCCCTGGTCCACGCGGCCCGCACCACGGGCCTGTCCGAACGCGAGGCCCGCGCGACGATCGCGTCGGCCGGCCGCATGACGGGCCACTGACACAGCCCTCCCTCCGGCCCCGCCCTGCCCGCTCGCCCGCCCGCCCCGAAAACCGAAAGCGTCGGATGCACCACCGTTCTAAGGTGCCGACCATGGCACTCGCCCGCGTCGTCCTCTCCTCCGGCCGCTCGGTCGACCTCTCCGAGCTGCGCATGTCGTCGACGTACGGCGGACTGCTCGAGGGGTACCCCTGCAAGCGCCTCAACGACCTCAGGATCGCCGGACTGCTCCGCACCGCCGAGCACTCCTCCCCCCGCGCGCCGGTCCATCTGATCCCACCCCCGCGCGAGTATCCCGACCAGTACGCGGGTGCCTTCGGCCCGGTGGAGGTTCTGCCCGCCGTGACCTGCGTCGGCAGGTTCAGCTCCGAGGCCGTCGACCCGGCCCACGACCGCGTCCTGTACCGCTCCCACCTCACCGTGGCCTGGTTCCAGCCCACCCCGCGCGTCCCCTCGGGCTGCGACGCCGAAGCCGCCCTGCGGGACATCTCCTGGGAACTGCTCGCCACCGACGAGGAGCTGTGACGGTGCCTTCCTCCGCCACGCCCCGCACCGAGCTGCTCCGCCGGCAGTTCGACCTGACCTGGTCCCTGTTCGAGTACCACCTGGAGCGACTGGAACCGGAGGACTTCCTCTGGGAACCGGTCCCCCTCTGCTGGACGGTACGCCGCTCCCCCGGGGGCGCCTGGATCCCCGACTGGGCGGACACCGAACCGGACCCCGTGCCCGTACCGACCATCGCCTGGCTGACCTGGCACATCGGCTGGTGGTGGAGCGTGACACTGGACCACGCGCGGGGGCGCACCCCCCGCGAGCGGACCGACATCGCCTGGCTCGGCGAGGGCCGGGTGACGGTGGAGTGGCTGCGCGGCCTCCGCCGGGACTGGCTCGCCGTGCTCGACGGCCTGACCGATGCCGGCCTGGACGCCACGGCCGCGTTCCCCTGGCCGGACGACACGGCGTTCACCCAGGCGCACACGCTCGCCTGGGTGAACGCCGAACTCATGAAGAACGCCGCGGAGATCGGCCAGCTCCGCATGCTGCGGGCCGCCTCCTGACCAGCTCCCTCACCCGAAGTCGTACACCGACCAGTCGGTGAGCGTGCGGTAGCCGAGCCGCTGGTACAGGGCGTTGCTGGAGGCATTGGCCCGGTCCGCGAACAGCACGACGTCCCGCGCGCCCGCCTCCAGCGCGGCCCGGCTCACCTCCGCCGTCACGGCACCCGCGTACCCCCGGCCGCGCAGCCCGGCCGGCGTGTAGACGACGTCCACCTGTACCTGACCCCCGATCAGCGGGTTCATCCCCGCGACGGCGACGGGCGTGCCGTCCGGGGTCTCCCAGAGCGTGTACCGCTTGTCGGCGAACCGGCTCTCCCCCCACGTGCCGACGTCCCAGTCGGCCTCCTCACCCACCGCCTCGGCGAACTCCCGGCACCAGTGGGCGGCTTCCTCCACATCGCCCTCGCCCAGGACCCTCCCCCGCCCGGCCGGCAGCGGATCCGGCGGCGTGAGCGTGCCGAGGCGGTACAGCCGCAGCCGCGTGTCCCGCATCCTCGGCGTCACACCGGTACGCCGCTGCCAGGCCCCGGCGAACGCGGTGGCACCGGCGTGGTCCGCGCTGACCGAGGGCAGCGAGGGCAGGACGACGGCCAGACGCTCGGCCAGGCTCGCCGCCTGCCCCTCCGTCAGCGGACTGACACTCATCCCGCGCGGCGCAAGCCAGTAGAAGGTCCCCTCCACCGCACCCGCCCGCTCCAGCACCCCGAAGAGGACGGCCCCGCCGAACGCTTCCGCGCCCCGCCTCCGCACCCTCTCCGCCCACGTCAACTGCATGACGTGCGGCCCGGGCCGCGCACGCAGGAAGTCCCCTGCCCGCCCGAGGAAGTCCTCGACGTCACCGGTGAGGTACCAGCCATCACGTCCCATGCCCCCACCCTGCCCCACCCCGCCCGCGGGCTCCTCACCTTCCGGCCAACGCCCCCGCCGCCAGGCCAGGACGATCCCGACCGCGGCCGACACGACCACCACACCGACGTACCAGCCCCGGCATCACCTCGAACCCCTTGTACGCCACCGGGACGGCCATGGACATCGAACCTCCTCATCACACAGCACGTGCGGAACGACCCCCGGCCAACCACCCGGTCCGGGAGCCGTACTGCACCACCGTCAGGAATCCGCCGTCCGGTCCGCCACCGGTCCGACCCGCTCGTGCAGAACCGCGCCGGCACCCGCCAGGACGACGGCGAGCCCGGCCGGCAGACAGACGAGCGCGTTGATCGCCACGGAGACGTGCTCCACCGTCGCACCGTCGGCGTAGACACAGGCGCTGCGGAGAGGCCAGTACTCCTGCACGATGCCCGCCAACGCGGCGCCGGAGGCGTTCCGGTCGTCGCACAGTGCGGGAAACGGGCCTCCCAGGGTGACGGAGAACCACCCGTAGCAGTACACGGCCACTGCCGAAGACCCGAAGAACAGAGCGAGAACGGCACAGAGCCTGGGCGGAGCCGGAGGTGGGGTGTTCAGCATCAGGACGACGGTCACGACGCTCGCCGCCGCGACGGCCAGACCGACGAGCAGCAGCACACCCATCAGAGGCAGCGGCACCCTGTCCCCTCCTCGTAACAGCACGCAGAGCGCGGCACGTCACCCGCCCACGGGAACGGCCCCCGACCGGACATCCAGGTCAAGGGCCGTTCTCACAGCTCGCCGCGCGGAGGCGGTGGGATTTGAACCCACGGTGACATCGCTGCCACGACGGTTTTCAAGACCGTTCCCTTAGGCCGCTCGGGCACGCCTCCCCGCGCCTGCCGGTGATCGGCGGCGCGGGGACAAGGGTAACGGGTCCGGGTGCGCGGGTGCGGTCAGCTGTCGCCCACGCGGGAACCCAGGGTGAGTTCCGTGGTGCGCTCCTTGCCGTCGCGCTCGTAGGTGATCGTGACCTCGTCGCCCGGCTTGTGGGTCCAGATCTCGCCGATCAGGGTCGGCCCGGAGTCGATGACGCGGTCGTCGAGTTTGGTGATGACGTCGCCGGGCTCGAGGCCTGCCTTGTCGGCGGGGCCGCCGGGGTCGACGGGCTCGGAGCCGCCCGCGCCCTGCTCGGTGATCTTCGCACCGCCGGTCGCCTCCTCCAGGGACACCGACGCGCCGATCTTCGCGTACACCGGCTTGCCCGTTCTGATCAGCTCCTGGGCGACGTACTTGGCCTGGTTGATCGGAATGGCGAAGCCGAGGCCGATGGAGCCGGCCTGGCCCGTGCCGAAGCCGCCGTTGCCGGTGGACTGGATCGCGGAGTTGATGCCGATGACGTTGCCCTGGGCGTCCAGCAGCGGGCCGCCGGAGTTGCCCGGGTTGATGGACGCGTCGGTCTGCAGCGCGCTCATGTACGAGGCCTGGCTGCCGCTGCCGTCGCTGGAGGCCACCGGGCGGTTCTTCGCGCTGATGATGCCGGTGGTCACCGTGTTGGACAGGCCGAAGGGCGCGCCGATGGCGATCGTCGAGTCGCCGACGGCCACGTCGTCGGAGTTGCCGAGGGTCAGCGGCTTGAGGTCGGAGGGGGCGTCGTCGAGCTTGATGACCGCGACGTCGTAGCCCTGCGCGTGACCGACGACCTCGCCCGCGTACTTCTTGCCGTTCGGGAAGGTCGCCGAGACCTTCCCGCCGTCGACGGCTTCCGCCACCACGTGGCTGTTGGTGACGATGTGGCCCTGGGTGTCGAAGACGAAGCCGGTGCCGGTGCCGCCCTCACCGCTGCTGCTCTGGGCCTCGATGGTGACCGTGCTCGGCAGCGCCCTGGCCGCCACGGCGGCGACCGTGCCCGGGTCGCGCTTCACGTTGCCGCCGCTGGTGGACGACGACACGGTGGTGGAGCTGGTGCTGTCGTTCTCCCTGGCCAGCGTGTAGCCGAGGCCGCCGCCCAGGCCGCCCGCGACCAGCGCGGCCACCAGGACCGCGGCGACCGTGCGGCCACGCCCACCGCCGTTCTTGGGCGCCGGCTGCTGGTACGAGGAGCCCCAGCCGCCGTGTCCGGCACCGCCGTCGCCGTAGGAGGGAGTGGCCGGCGACGGGGGCGGGGGCCAGGCGGGGTCGGGCGCGGAGGAGGAAGGTGCGCCGGACGGCGGGCCGCCCGGTGCGGGGTCCTGGTGCGCGTCCCCGGCCGGGGTGCCCTGCGGACCGTAGCCCTGCGGCGCGGCAGGGTACGGAGTCGCCCCCGGCCCCGGGTGGCCCTGGTGCGCCGAAGCAGCGGGAGCATCCACCGGCGCGGACGGCGGTGCGGACGGGGCCGGGGGTACCGCGTTGCCCTCGTTCTCGGTGCTCACAGCTTTTCTCCTCGATCCACGGCTGTTGTTTCCCGGTCGCACTCGGTCCCGCTCGTTCACGCACGTCCACGGGTCCGGTGCGAGGCAGCTGCGCTGGTCACTTTGTATGACGTCAGCTTTTCCCACGGGCCGTCAGGGCACCATAAGCCGTTCCTGTGGGTCCGGGGCCATTCTTTATATAGGGCATTACTCACGTAAGGCGCGCCACCCGATGCCTCCGACCGGACGTCCGCACCGTTCACGCCACTCCGGGCACACGTCTACCCGGTCACGGTGGCACCATGACGCGGTGACCCACGCACGGCAGCACCAGACCCGAGTCGTCGCACACCGCGGGGCGTCGGAGGACGCCCCCGAGCACACCCTCGCCGCGTACCGCAAGGCGATCGAGGACGGCGCGGACGCACTCGAGTGCGACGTACGCCTCACCGCCGACGGCCACCTCGTGTGCGTGCACGACCGCCGGGTCAACCGTACGTCCAACGGGCGCGGCGCGGTCTCGGCGCTCGAGCTCTCCGACCTCGCCGCCCTGGACTTCGGCTCCTGGAAGAGCCGCGACCCCTCCGGCGGGCCGCGCGTGGAGGAGCCCGACTGGGAGCACCGCCCGGAGGACCGGGAGGCCACCTCCGTCCTCACCCTGGAACGGCTGCTGGAACTCGTCTCCGACGCCGGGCGCCGGGTCGAGCTGGCGATCGAGACCAAGCACCCGACACGGTGGGCGGGGCAGGTGGAGGAGCGGCTGCTGCTCCTGCTGAAGCGGTTCGGGCTCGACGCCCCCGCCGCCCCCGAGGACTCGACGGTGCGCGTGATGAGCTTCTCCGCGCGGTCGCTGCACCGGGTGCGCGCCGCCTCGCCGACCCTGCCCACGGTCTACCTGACCCAGTTCGTCACACCGCGCCTGCGCGACGGGCGGCTGCCCGTCGGCGTGGGGATCGCGGGACCGTCGATCCGCATCGCGCGCAGCCACCCCGCCTCCATCGAGCGTCTCAAGGAGGCCGGCCACCAGGTGCACGTGTGGACGGTGAACGAGCCGCGGGACGTGGACCTCTGCGTGCGTCTCGGCGTGGACGCCATCATCACCAACCGCCCCCGCGCGGTGCTCGACCGGCTCGGCCGCTGACCCGGCGATGATCGATTCTTGTCACTTCCGCCCCATCCGCCCCAGGAAATAACCGCAGATGTCTTGACCCCGCCCACGGGCCAGGCGCATCCTCACATCTCGGCCACACCGATGAATTCCAGCCATGCGGCTACGGGGAGTGCTCCGGCGCGTTCGGTGCGTGTTCGATCGTTTCGAGTGCGTCACCCCTCATGGATCGGCCGGTTTCCGGTTCAGGCCAATGGGGCATCCACTCCGTGGCGTGGGGCGAAGGAGGTCTCGGGGGTGGCGTTGGTGGTGGCACAGGAGGTGCCCACGTCGTCGAGCATGGCCGTTCCCCATGGCCCTGCGGGCGTGGGGAAGGCGAGGCACCGCATGCGCACGCAGCTGCGCGACGGGGGCGTGGCGGACACGGTCATCGACGATGCCGTACTGATCCTTTCCGAGCTGTTGAGCAATGCGTGCAAGCACGGACGGCCACTCGGCGACGTACCCGCGGGGGACGGCGACGTGCGCGCCGCGTGGCGGGTGGACCCGTGCGGCCGGCTCGTCGTCGAGGTCACGGACGGCGGTGGTCCGACCCGCCCGGCGCCGGCGACCCCGTCGGTCACGGCGCACGGCGGGCGGGGGCTGAACATCATCACCGCGCTGGCCGACGACTGGGGCGTGCGCGACGAGGTGCCGGGCGAGGTCACGGTGTGGGTCGTCGTCCACGACGACGTGTACGACCCGGACGCGGCGGCCGCGCACCGGCGCGAGGACTTCGCGGCACGCGTGACGGCCCCGCCGGTCACCCGCATCACCGGGCTGGACTTCGCGGACGTCTTCGACGACCTGGACTGAGGACGGCCCCCGGCCGGGCCCCCGGCCGAGGACGGGACGCGGCGTCGACTGGACGTGCCATTGACGGGACGGGGCGTCGACTGGACGTGCCGTTGATGCGACACGGCGTCGACTGGACGTGCCATTGACGGGACGGGGCGTCGACGAGGACCGGGCCGCGGGTGGGTGAACCGGATCGCCGCGGCCGGAGCTCCCTGGCCGGCCCGGCCCGTTGTCCACAGGTTCCCGCCGGCCGGGGCGCGAACGGCTAGGCTCGCGCCCGTACGAGACGAGCCGTAACCGGGAGACACCCACGATGGCCAAGAAGCGACCCCAGACGAAGGCCAAGCGCCCGCAGCCCACGGACGGGCAGATCCCGGTCGTCGGCGCCCGCGAGCCCTGCCCCTGCGGCAGCGGCCGCCGCTACAAGGCGTGTCACGGCCGTGCCGCCGCGCACGCCGTGACCGAGCTGGTGCACCGCCCGTTCGAGGGTCTGCCCGGCGAGTGCGACTGGGTGGCGCTGCGCGAGCTGGTGCCGGCCGCCACCGTCGAGCTGCCCCTCAAGGACGGTCTGCCCGAGGGCGTCCCGTCGGTGACCCTGGCCACAGTGCTTCCGATGGCCTGGCCCGCGCTGCGCCGGGACGACGGCTCGGTCCTGCTCGGCCTGCAGAACGACACCTCCTCCGGGGACATCAGCCGCGACCTGGCCGACACCCTGCAGCGTGCGCTCGCCGCCGACCCGGGCACGCCGGTGCAGGCGCGGCGGGCGCCCGCCGACGGCCCCCGGCTGCAGGACCTGCTGGATCCCGACGGCGCGTTCGAGCCGGTGGTGCACAGCGGGTTCGAGTTCTGGGTCCCGGACCCGGAGAACGCCACGCCGGACGTCACCGCTTCCCTGGAACGGGCCAACGCCGCGGCCATCCCGACCGTCAAGCTGTCGGGCGTGGACTCCGCGTACTGGTGCGAGACTCCCGAGAAGAACCACCTGCGGTGGGTCATGCCGTACCCCGAGGAGCAGCTTCTGGACGCTCTCGCGCGCCTGCACGCGGCGGGCCGTTCCTCCCTCGGCGAGGGCACCCGTCTCGTGGGCTCCTTCCGCGCTCACGGGCTCACCGTGCCGGTCTGGGACCTGCCCAGCGGGGTCGGCGCCGACGACGTGGAGAAGCCGGCCGCCGAGTTCGCCGAGCGGCTGACCGCCGCACTCGCCGAGGACGCGCCGCTCACCGCCGACGAGCGCCGCGCCCGCGGTGGCCTGACGAACCGTCAGGTCACCCTCAGCTGAGACAGCCGTGCACCGGGTGGTTCCGCCGGCGGCCGGCCGGTGGAACCACCGCGTCACACCTCAGCGGCCGAACGCACAACTCCCCTCGCGTACAAGCCAGTCGGTGACCGGAAAGCCGAGATCGAATTTGCGAACCGCCGATCTCTTGTTACCGTTCCATTAGCCCGGTTGCTGGTGCATCCCCCGTCGCCAGCAACCGGGTCTTTGCGTGCCGACCGACGCTCACGCAGCGCGACCGTCGGCCCACGGTTCGTCTCCGCTCCGTCCACGGTTCCCCTCCGCCCGGTCCACCGGCCGTCGACACCGTCACCGGCTTGCCCGGTACGTCAGTTGGTCCCGGAGCGCAGCAGCAGTCGTCCTCCCGCGGCGCGGTCCGCGAACTCCGCGATCGCCGTGTGCCGCGCGAGCCCTCCGGGTCCGCGCTCGTGCGGCGTTCCGCACAGGGCGGGTTCGTCGCCGGCGTCCAGGACGCAGTGCGTCAGCACGTTCCGGCCGTCCGGCCCCATGAGGCTCGGCGCGACGGTCCGTTCCTCACCGCCGGCGTTGCGGTAGTAGGTCCGGGCCCGGACGGTGGCGCCCTGCGCCACCACGCAGGTCCGCGTCTCGATGCCGTCGGGGGCAGGAGGCGCGGGCCCCCAGCGGACGGCGGTGGATCCGTGCGGGCCGGGCGGCGACGGGTCCGCGGCGGGCGACGTCCGCGCCTCCCCGTCGGCGGGCGCGCCGCGGCCCACGGAGGAGCCGGAGGCCCCGGGCGCGGCTGGATCGGCTTCGCCGGGGCGCGGCAGGTTCGGCTTCGCCGGGCGAGGAAGGTCCGGAATCGTGCGGCCGCCGGGCGCCTCCCGTGGGCGCCGCCCCTGGGGGCGGCGCGACCGCGCAGGCCGCGACGGTGCTCACGACGACGACGGCGGCGGCTAGGGCGAGGGCGAGGGCGATGAGCCGAGCTCTTCGGCCGGTCCTGACGCGGTCCCCGGCGGGACGCGACATGCCCCGGGAAGACAGCGCCCCGGGGCGGACGGCCGGCGTCGCGCTCGCCGGTTCGGGTCACATCTCGGGCGCGCTCACGCCCGTATGGGTGAGGGCCTCGACCACGGCGTCCACCACGGCTTCGACGCCGGGCACCCAGGGCGCGGCGGAACCGGGCAGTGGCGCCCGCTCCCAGCGGATTCCGCCCTGCGCCGTTTCGGACGGGGGCAGGGCGAGATATCCGCCCTCGCCGTGGAAACGCAGGGAGCCGGGGACGAAGTCCTTGGCGTACAGCAGCTCGCCCAGCTGCTCCATGGAGTACGGCTGCACCAGGATCGACCAGCGGGTGGGTGAGGCGACGACCGGCCCCAGCCGCATGCCGCGGTGATCGAGGGCCGTGAGGGCACGGGCGGCCGGCACGGCGGGCAGGGAGACCGCGCACGGGGCCCTGCCTCCGGTGGCGAGGATGATCGGCGCCGCGGGCCGGTTGCCCCACCACCAGCGCACCATGCGCGCATCGGTGGTGGCCGCGAGGAGGCCGGGGTCGAACGGGTGGGCACCCGGCACCGTGCACTCGGGGTCGGGGCAGCCGCAGCGCGACCGGCCCTGCGGGTCGACCGCCACGCCGGGGAGTACGGGCCACCGCCACTGCGCCGCGTAGGTCAGGGCCGCGCCGATCAGCTCGGGCCTGCCGTCACCGCGCCGGGACAGGAGCCTGCGTCGCCTTCCGAGGATCTCGCGCATGAGCGCTCGTTCCTTTCCGTTGCACGCCTGGCAACACCGTGGTCCAGATCACGTCATGTATCGATCACTTCACTGTGCGTACCTGTTGGCGCATCACACCCCCGCGCCGGGCAGGGGTAACCCCTCAGGGCCGAGCATGGGCTGCCTCCGCGGCCGTTCCACCCGTACCGCGTCTATCAGAAGTACGGGCGTGGCGTGGGGGTGGCGAAGTCTGGCGTTTACCGTCGCGCGTGGTTCTCTCCGCCTCCGCCACGGGAGGATGGGGCACGGTCGTCGGTGGTTAAGACGCCCGGGTCCGTCGCCAGGTTCCCGAGCGGTTCCCCACCACTCCTGGCCTTCCCCGAGTACGTACCCAACACGACCGCTGTGACGCTTCCGTCGAGCAAGGCCAGTCGACCGCAATATGCCTCCCCCTGAGGCAGTTTCAAGCCAACTTCGATTTTCGGCAAGGGGTCTGCGGTGAGTTCCCTTCAGCCTCACGGACACCAGGAATCCCAGCAGGACAATGCTGGACATCTCCTCACGAGTACGTGTACATGTGGAGACACTGCCGGCGACGCAGAATGACATGGGGGTTCGCGATGCTTTCGAGCAGTACGTACCGGTCGGAAAGCCGGACGCCATGAACGCCCCGCACCCGCCGAAAGTGGCCGGAATCGATGCGACGGTTCCCGCACCGGCACACACTGTCGCGTCCGTCACGGGTACCTCTCCGGCCCCGATGGCAAACCCCCATCACGCGCCGGGCGCCCTGCTCCAGGACCGTCTGGCGGGCTGGGTCTCCGACCTCACCTCCCTCCACGAGCTGACGGGACGCCTGGTCCGCGCGGGCACGCTCGACGAAGCGCTCCGGGAACTGCTCCGGGCCGGAGCCGCGCTGGTGGGTGCGCGGCGCGGACTCGTGACCCTGGAGCCCGCCGACGGACTCGGCCCGGCCACCACCGTCGGTCTCGGCCTGACCCGCTCGGACCTCGGCCACATCGAGACGGTGCCGCGCAGCTCCCTCTCGTACGGCAGGATCCTGGACGGTCTGCCCGGCGCCGACGACGGCATCAGCGAGCCCGACCTGTTCGGCGAGCAAGGGCTCGACCCCCGGCACCGCGAGGTCGCCGCCCGCCTCGGCTACGCCGCCAGCTTCGCCCTGCCCCTCACCACCGGGGCCGCCGGACGCCTGGGCGCCGCGGTGTGGCTGTACGACGAGCCGGCCGAACCGTCGAAGCGGCAGCGCCACCTCGTCGGCCTCTACATCCGACAGGCCGCCGAGTACCTGGGCCGGCTGCTCGAGCTCGAGCACACGCGCACGTCCATGGCCACGATGACCGAGGAACTCCTGCCGTCCCGCCTCCCCCGGGTAGCCGGCGTGCAGCTCGCCGCGCGGCACCGCACGTCCCCGCGCGGCGGCGGCGACTGGTACGACGCGCTGCCGCTGCCGGACGCGGCTCTCGGCCTGGCCGTCGGGTCCGTCACCGGGTCGGGGCCCAGCGCGGTCGCGGTGATGGGCCGGCTGCGGGCGTCCTTGCGGGCGTACGCCGTGATGGAGGGCGAGGACCCGGTCGCCGTCCTCTCCGACCTGGAACTGCTGCTCCGGCTCACCGAGCCCGCCCGGTCGGCCACCGCCCTGTTCGCCTACTGCGAGCCCGCCCTGCGCCGGATCACCCTCGCCGGGGCCGGACACAGCCCGCCGCTGCTGCTCGGGGACCGCCGGACGGAGTTCGTCGAGACCTCGGTCTCCGCACCGCTGGGCATGCTCGCCTGCTGGGAGGCGCCGAGCGTGGAGGTCCAGGCGGAGGCGGGGGAGACGGTGCTGCTCTACACCGACGGCCTGCTGCACCGCACCGGCGACCCGACCGACCGGGCCTTCGCCCGGCTGCACGCCGCGGCGGCCGGCGTGCCCGCGGCCCTGCGCCGTGACCCCGGCGCCGTCGCCGACCACGTCCTGCGCGCGGTGCTGCCGGAGGGGGCCGACAGCGCGGACTCCACGGAGGACGTGGTGCTGCTGGCGGCCCGGTTCGAGTGACGGCCCGGAGCCGCTCGGCGCCCGTGGCCGCGTCCGGACGGGCCCTTGCCCGGCCGCTGCCGGGCCCGCGCGGTGCACGCGGTCGCCCGATGTCGATCGCCGGCACCTCGGCGGGGACGCCGTGCGGCCCGGCGCCCGGAGGGTACCGTCGCGCCACCGTGCGCCTCCGCCACCGGCCGGTCGTCCCCGCGCGTGTAGTCGGTAACAGGCGCAGCGCCGGTTCGTCCGTTTCCGCCCGACCGTACGATGGGGGTGGTCCAGTGCCGTATCGAGGAGGATGACCGTGGCGGAGGAGCTGCCGGAGACCCCGGAGACTGCCGAGGAGGAGCCCGTCAAGCAGCGCAAGAACGGCCTGTACCCGGGCGTGTCCGACGAGCTGGCCGAGAGCATGAGGAGCGGCTGGGCCGACACCGAACTGCACGACCTGGAACCGATCGCGCAGGCCGCCGAGACCGCCGCCCGCCGCGCGGCGCTGTCCGCCCGCTTCCCGGGCGAGCGTCTGGTCGTCCCCGCGGGCAACCTGAAGACCCGCTCCAACGACACCGAGTACTCCTTCCGCGCGTCGGTCGAGTACGCGTACCTCACCGGCAACCAGACGGAGGACGGCGTCCTCGTCATGGAGCCCACGGCCGGAGGCCACGAGGCGACGATCTACCTCCTGCCCCGCTCCGACCGTGAGAACGGCGAGTTCTGGCTGGACGGCCAGGGCGAGCTGTGGGTCGGCCGCCGCCACTCCCTCACCGAGTCCGAGAAGCTGTACGGCATCCCCGCCTCGGACGTGCGCGAACTCACCGGGACGCTGCGCGAGGCCACCGGCCCGGTACGCGTGGTGCGCGGCCACGACGCCGGGATCGAGGCGGCGCTGACCGACAAGGTCACCGCCGAACGCGACGAGGAGCTGCGCGTGTTCCTCTCCGAGATGCGGCTGGTCAAGGACGACTTCGAGATCGGCGAGCTGCAGAAGGCCGTCGACTCCACCGTGCGCGGCTTCGAGGACGTCGTGAAGGTCCTGGACAAGGCCGAGGCGACCAGTGAGCGCTACATCGAGGGAACGTTCTTCCTGCGCGCCCGCGTGGAGGGCAACGACGTCGGCTACGGCTCCATCTGCGCCGCCGGCCCGCACGCCTGCACGCTGCACTGGGTCCGCAACGACGGCCCGGTCCGCTCGGGCGACCTGCTGCTGCTCGACGCGGGCGTGGAGACGCACACGTACTACACGGCCGACGTCACCCGTACGCTGCCGGTCAACGGCCGCTACAGCGAGCTGCAGAAGAAGATCTACGACGCCGTGTACGACGCCCAGGAGGCCGGCATCGCGGCCGTGCGGCCGGGCGCCAAGTACCGGGACTTCCACGACGCCGCGCAGCGCGTGCTGGCCGAGCGGCTCGTCGAGTGGGGTCTGGTGGAAGGTCCGGTCGAGCGGGTGCTGGAGCTCGGGCTGCAGCGCCGCTGGACGCTGCACGGCACCGGCCACATGCTCGGCATGGACGTCCACGACTGCGCTGCCGCGCGGACCGAGACCTACGTCGACGGCACCCTGGAGCCCGGCATGGTGCTCACCGTCGAGCCGGGCCTGTACTTCCAGGCCGACGACCTGACCGTGCCCGAGGAGTACCGGGGCGTCGGCGTCCGCATCGAGGACGACATCCTCGTCACCGAGGACGGCAACCGGAACCTGTCCGCGGGGCTGCCGCGGCGGTCGGACGAGGTCGAGGACTGGATGGCCGGCCTGAAGGGCTGACCCACCGCACGACGACGGCACGGCCGGGTACGCGCTCGCGCACCCGGCCGTCGCCGCACCGGGGTGCGACCGTGGCTAGACGGCGACGAGCGGGGCGTCCGCGCGCCACTTCAGGATCTTGTCGAAGCTCACCACCGCGCCGCCCCGACCCGGCTTGTTGCCGAAGTGCACATGGTCGGCCAGCTCCTGGATGAGACAGAGGCCCCGGCCGTTCTCCGCCTCGGACGGAGCCGGACGGACCGGCGGCCGGGGGCGGTCGCCGGCGGCCGCGGCGGGAAAGCCGGGGCCCGCGTCGGCGACCTCGATGCGGCACCTCTCCCCGTCGAGGTAGGCCGTCACCCGGTACGCCTCCGAGGTACAGCCCCGTGCGGTGTCGCCGCCGTGCTCCACCGCGTTCGCGCAGGCCTCGCTGAGGGCGACCGAGAGATCGTAGGAGATGTCGGGGTCGACGCCCGCGGTCTCCATGGTGCCGAGCAGCAGGCGCCGGGCGAGCGGCACACTGGCGGCATCGCGCCGCAGATGGAGTGACCACCAGATGCTCATGCTCCAGCCTCCTGGCTGCGGCTCGACATACCGTTACGTGTTGCCCTGAGTACTCACTTGTAAGCGTGAAGTTGACGTGATGCCGCCCATATGGCGGGTGTGACGTGGTAGCGGCCGGTACAGGTGGCACAACTCCGTACCACTCGGGCAGAGGTGATCTTACGGTCGTAGCTCATCTTGCGGACCTGCCGTACGGCGAGTGGAGGGCCGGTGCGATGATGAGGCAGCCATGTCTGCCCCCCATCCGCACACGGTGCGCTCCGGACGAGGCGTCCGGATCCTGCGGGCCGCGGTGTTCGCCGCGGTCTGCGTCGTGCTGGCCGGGGCAGGCCACAGCCTCGCCTCCCGCGCCGCCGTCCCGCTGTGGACACTGGGCGCGGGCTTCCTCGGCGCGGTCGCGATCGCCGCGCCGCTCGCCGGACGCACACGCTCCCTGACAGGCATCGCGGCCACGCTGACGCTCGGCCAGACGGCACTGCACACCCTGTTCGGACTGGGACAGCACGGCGCACCCGCCACGGGTCCGTCGTCCGCGCTGTCCGACGCCGCGCTGGTCGAGCGGGCCGCGCGGCTGCTGTGCGGAACCGCCGCGACGGGAATCAGCCCCGCGCGGGCCGAGCGCGTCCTCACCGACGCGGGCGTCCACCCCGGCGGGGTGGACGCCCATGCGGCGGACGCCGTGGCGGCCGGCCCCGGTTCGCCCGCGGCCCTGCTGCCGTCGCTGCCGATGCTGCTCGGCCACGTCCTCGCGGCGGTGGCCGCGGGATGGCTGCTGCGCCGCGGCGAGCTGGCCCTGCTGCGGCTGACCGAGCTGTCGGCGCACGGAGTCGCCGAGGGCGCCCTCGTACGGTCCCTCCGCGCGGCGCTCGCCCTGGTGCGCGCCCTGCGCGCCGGCCTCCCGGGAGCACCGCAGGAGGCCCCGGTTCGGAGACGTGCCGCCCTGCTCGCGGCTCCCGTGCCCCGGGGCCCCGCGCTCCAGCACACGGTGATCCGCCGGGGTCCGCCCGCCGCCCCCGCACTCGCTCTCGCCGCCTGACGCGAGGCGACCGCCACTCCGCAACCTCCGGGTCAACGAGGCCTTCCGGCTTCTGGGCTTCCGGGCTTCCGGGCTTCCGGTGAGGAGAGGCGACGCCCGCGCGCGGCCCGCGCGTGTGCGTCCGTCGCCCGTGTGCGTCCGGGGCCCCGTCGTGAAGGCGGACCGTCCGGCCGCACCCCGGCGTGTCCTCACCGTCAGCGAAACCTCGATCGAAGCGGAGTGCTTCTGCCGTGAAGGCTTCTCGTATCGCCACCACCGCCGCCGTCGCCGGTGCCACCGCCCTCGCCCTGTCCTCCCCTGCCCTCGCGCACGTCAGCGTGCAGCCCGAGGGCGAAGCCGCCAAGGGCGGCTACGCGGTCCTCGGCTTCAAGGTCCCCAACGAGCGGGACAACGCCTCGACCACCAAGCTCGAGATCAACTTCCCCACGGACCACCCGCTGGCCTCCGTGATGCCGCAGCCGGTCGAGGGCTGGGACATCCAGGTCACCAAGTCCAAACTGGACAAGCCGCTCGAGATGCACGGCAAGAAGATCGACGAGGCGGTCTCCAAGGTCACCTGGACCGCCAAGGGAGACGGCATCGAACCCGGCTTCTTCCAGAAGTTCCCGATGTCCGTCGGCACCCTTCCCGAGGACGCCGACGAACTCGTCTTCAAGGCCCTGCAGACGTACTCCAACAAGGAGGTCGTCCGCTGGATCGAGGTGCCGCAGAAGGGCCAGGAGGAACCCGACCACCCGGCTCCCGTGCTCACCCTCTCCGCCGCCACCGGGGACCACCACGGCACCCCCGGCGACGACAAGGCCTCCGACTCCGACTCCGCCTCGGCCGGGAAGGCGTCCGCCCGGACCTCCGCCGCCTCCGACGACGGCGACTCCGGCGGCACGGACACCACCGCCCGTGTCCTGGGCGTCGTCGGCATCGTCGTCGGCGCGGCGGGCGTCGCCTACGGCGTGCTCGCCGGGCGCCGCCGCACCACCGCCTGATCCCCCGCTCCTCCCCACCCGGCGCACCGGGCCGTCCGCCGCCCCGCGGCGGCCCGGTGCGCGCCCAGCACTCACTTCCAGGAACCATCCATGCGCAAGAAGACCTTCGCGGCGGCAGCCCTGCTCGCCGCCGCCTCCCTCACCCTCTCCGCCTGCGGCAGCGGCAACGACGGCGGCGGCGACCCCGTGGCCGTGGTGTCCGAGGAGCCCGGCACCGAGAAGGCGGCCACCGTTCTGGACAAGCCGTTCGAGAAGCCCGACCTCGTCCTGACCGACACCCGGGGCAAGGAATACGACTTCCGCTCCGAGACCGCGGGCCGGCCCACCCTCATCTACTTCGGTTACACGCACTGCCCCGACGTCTGCCCGCTGACGATGAACAACCTCGCCGTGGCCAAGAAGCAGCTGCCCCAGGACCAGCAGGACAAGCTGCGGATCGTGTTCGTCACCACCGACCCCGAGCGGGACACCTCCGCCGCGCTCGGCACGTGGCTCAAGGGCATCGACCCCCAGGTCGTCGGCCTGACCGGCGACTTCGCCACCATCCAGGCCGGGGCCCGCACCCTCGGCATCACCATCGACCCGCCGCGCAAGGACGACAAGGGCAAGACCGTCTCCGACCACGGCACCCAGGTCATCGCCTTCTCCCCCGAGACCGACGGCGGTTACGTCCTCTACGGTGAGGACGCCACCGTCGAGGACTACACCAAGGACCTCCCGAAGATCATTAAGGGCGCGAAGCCGTGAGGTGCCTGACGGTGGCGGCCCTGGCGGTCGCCGGGGTGCTGACGCTGGCCGGGTGCGCCGGCTCGGACGGACCGGGCTCCGGTGACGGCGGGGCGGAACTGTCCGTGGACTCCGCGTACATGCCGCAGCCGGTCTCGGACATGGCCGCCGGCTTCCTCACCATCACCAACGACGGCGACGCCGCCGACCGGCTGACCTCGGTCACCAGCGACGTCGGCGAGGTCACCGTGCACGAGACCGTGGACGGCTCCATGCGGCAGGTCGAGGCACTCGACATCCCGGCCCACGGCAGCCTGGTGCTGGAGAGCGGCGGCAACCACCTGATGTTCGAGCAGCTGAAGCAGCGGCCGAAACAGGGCGACAAGGTGTCCGTCGAACTGGGCTTCGACCACTCCGCCCCCGTCACGGTCGAGATCCCGGTGAAGCCCGCCACCTACACCCCGAAGACCGGACACTGAGGGAGACACCCCTGTGACCCAGACCATCGCCCCCCGCGTGCGGTCCCTGGTTCTGCTGTTCCTGGCCCTCACCGGCGCGCTCTTCGCCGGGGCCGCTCCCGCGTCCGCGCACGCCGCGCTGACCGGCAGCGACCCCGGGCGGGGGGCGGTGGTCGACACGGCTCCCACCCAGGTCTCGCTCACCTTCTCCGAGCCGGTCGCGATCAGTGACGACGCCCTGCGGGTGCTGGACCCCAAGGGCACGCGGGTGGACAAGGGCGACCCGGCCAACGCGAGCGGCACCACCTACACCGTGCGACTGCTCAGCGGGCTGCCCGACGGCACGTACACCGTGGCCTACCAGGTGGTGTCGGCGGACAGCCATCCGGTCGCCGGTGCCTTCACCTTCTCCATCGGCGCACCGTCCGAGACCTCCGTCTCGGTCTCCGCCCAGGAGTCCGACGACGGCCCGGTCGGCCGGCTGTACGGCTTCGGCCGGTACGTGTCGTACGCCGGGTTCGCCGTCATGGCCGGCGGTGCCGCCTTCGTGCTCGCCTGCTGGAGGCGCGGTTCCGGAGTGCGGGTGATGCAGCGGCTGGTCGTCTCCGGATGGCTGGCGCTCACCTCGGCCACACTCGGACTGCTGCTCCTGCGCGGCTCCTACACCACCTCGGGCGCGGTCGGCGACATCTTCGACCTCTCGCTGCTCGGGAACGTGCTTCAGACCAAGACGGGTGCGGCGCTGGTCTCCCGGCTGCTGCTGCTCGCCGCGGCGGCGCTCTTCATTGCCGTGCTGTTCGGCTCCCACGACGAGCGCGACGACGAGGAGAAGCGGGATCTGTCCTTCGGTCTCGCGATCGGGGGCACGGTCGTGGCGGCGGGGCTCGCCGCGAGCTGGGCGATGTCCGAGCACGCCTCCCAGGGGCTCCAGCCCGGTATCGCCATGCCGGTCGACGTGATACACCTGCTGGCCGTCGCCGCCTGGTTCGGCGGGCTCACCGCGCTGCTCGTCGCGCTCTTCCGGGCGCCCGCCGAGACTCCGGTCGACCGTGACGCCGTCCGGCGGTTCTCGCGACTCGCCTTCGGCAGCGTGATCGCGCTGGTCCTCACCGGGATCTACCAGAGCTGGCGGCAGCTCGGTTCCTGGCCGGCGTTCACCGACACCCGCTACGGACAGTTGCTCCTCGTGAAGCTCGGACTCGTGGTGGTGCTGGTCGGCGTCGCCTCCGTCTCACGGCGGTGGACGGCGCGGCTGGCCGAGGCCCCCACGGAGGCCGGGACCGCCGAGGGCACCGGCACGGCCGAGGAGGCGCCCGCGACCGAGGGGACGGGCACGGGCACGGCCGGGGAGGCGGTCGCGACCGAGACTGCTCCGCCCGGTGCCCGGAAGTCCGGGGCCCGCCCGGACGCGGTCGATGCCGGAGGGGCGGGGAATGCCTCCGACGCGAAGGACGCGACCGCCGGGGCCGGTGCCACGGCCGGGGCCGAAGCGGCATCCGGAGCCGATGGGGCGGACGGCGCCGCAACGACGACCGTGGCGGCCGCAACGGCCACCGGAGCCGAAACGACGACCGGAGCCGGAAGGGCGTCCGGGGCTGGAGCGGCGGACGGGGCGGGATCCGCGCGGGCCTCCCAGCTCGCCCGGCAGCAGGCCGCGGTGGAGAACGCCCGGCAGAAGCGCCTGCGGGACGCCGACCC
Source organism: Streptomyces sp. DH5 (assembly GCF_020873915.1). Lineage (GTDB taxonomy): Bacteria > Actinomycetota > Actinomycetes > Streptomycetales > Streptomycetaceae > Streptomyces. Next base: position 267,963 of record NZ_JAHWGP010000003.1, on the reverse strand, counting down.
CAACCGCTCGGGGCTGCGCCGCTCCGTACTCGCCGAGGCGTGCATCGCCGTCGTCCTGCTCGCCGTCACCACCGTGCTGACGCAGACCGAGCCGGGACGCACGGAACAGGAAGCCCAGGCGGCCGGTGCCGCCTCCTCCGCGTCCTCGTCGACCGGCCAGGGCACCGGCGCGGTGACCCTGAACATGCCCTTCGACACCGGCGGCGAGAACGGCAAGGGCGTCGTCTCGATCGACCTCGATCCGGCCCGCGTCGGAAAGAACGTCCTGCACGTCTATGTGGAGGGTGCGGGCAGCCGCCCGCTCGACATCCCCGAGGTGACGATCGCCTTCACCCTCTCCGCCCAGGACATCGGGCCGCTGCCCGTCGTCCCCGACCGCGTCGCCGCCGGACACTGGTCGGCGAGCGATGTGCAACTCCCCATGGCGGGCGACTGGAAGGTCGAGGTGACCGTGCGCACCTCCGACATCGACCAGGTGACCGTCTCGAAGAACGCGCAGATCGGCTGAACCACCATGGCTGACCAGTCCATTCCACAGGTCCGTGCCCCGCAGGCGCTCCAGGAGGAGCCCGTCGGCCGGACCACGGGGGCAGGCATCTCCCGCCGTCGGCTGCTCGGCACGGCAGGTGCCACGGGGCTCGTCCTCGGAGCGGCGGGCGGGGCCGTGGGACACGCCTCGGCGCCCGCCGGAGCCACACCGCTGACGTCGCTGGGTGAGAGGCGCGTGCCGTTTCACGTGAAACATCAGCCGGGCATCACCCAGCCCCTCCAGGCCCGGGGTCACCTCATCGCCTTCGACCTGGCCCCCGGCGTCGGCCGCAAGGAGGCCGACGCCCTGCTGCGCCGCTGGTCGGACACGGCCCGTCGGCTGATGGCGGGCGAGCCAACCGCTCAGGGCGACACCGATGTGGCCCGTGACTCCGGCCCCTCCTCGCTGACCCTCACCTTCGGTTTCGGCCACAGCTTCTTCACGCGTACCGGGCTGGAGAAGCAGCGCCCGGTGTCCCTGGACCCGCTGCCCGACTTCTCGTCCGACCGTCTCGACAAGGCGCGCAGCAACGGCGATCTGTGGGTGCAGATCGGCGCGGACGACGCCCTCGTGGCCTTCCACGCCCTGCGTGCCGTCCAGAAGGACGCGGGGTCGGCGGCCAGGGTGCGCTGGCAGATGAACGGGTTCAACCGGTCCCCGGGTGCCACCTCCCACCCCATGACCGCGCGCAACCTGATGGGCCAGGTCGACGGCACCCGCAATCCCAAGCCCACCGAATCCGACTTCGACCAGCGGATCTTCGTACCTGAGAAGGGCGAGCCCGCCTGGATGGCGAACGGCTCCTATGCCGTCGTACGCCGTATCCGCATGCTGTTGGACGACTGGGAGCAGTTGTCGGTCAGGGAGCAGGAGCAGGTGATCGGGCGCCGGAAGTCCGACGGGGCGCCGCTGTCCGGAGGCACCGAGACGACCGCCATGGACCTGGAGAAGACCGACGCCGAGGGCGCTCTGGTAGTCCCGTTCAACGCCCACGCGAGGATCACCCGGCCCGATCAGAACGGCGGCGCGGCGATGCTCCGCCGCCCGTTCTCGTACCACGACGGGATCGGCCCGGACGGGGTCCCGGACGCGGGTCTGCTGTTCATCTGCTGGCAGGCGGACCCCTTGCGCGGTTTCGTGCCGGTCCAGCGCAAGCTGGACCGGGGCGACGCGCTGACCCCGTTCATCCGTCACGAGACCAGCGGACTGTTCGCGGTCCCCGGTGGTGCGGCGGAGGGTGAGTATGTGGGTCAGGCGCTGCTGGAGGGGTGAGAACGGTCCCGTGTCACCCCTGGGGGTTTTCCGGGAGTTGCGGTCGACGAGGGCCCATTAGGGTGAGGACATGCCAGCGAGCTATGCGTATCTCGGCCCAGAGGGCACCTTCACCGAAGTGGCCCTGCGTACCCTTCCCGAGGCGGCGACCCGTGAGCTGATCCCTTACGTGTCCGTGCAGTCCGCGCTCGACGCGGTGCGGGTGGGCGAGGCGGAGGCCGCTTTCGTCCCCATCGAGAACTCGGTCGAGGGCGGGATCACCACCACCCTCGACGAGCTGGTCGCGGGCACCCCGTTGATGATCTACCGCGAGGTGCTGCTGTCGATCACCTTCGCGCTGCTGGTGCGTCCGGGCACCAAGTTGTCGGACGTCAAGACGGTCACCGCCCATCCGGCCGCACAGCCGCAGGTACGCAACTGGCTGAAGACACACCTTCCGGACGCCGTCTGGGAATCGGCCGCCTCGAACGCGGACGGTGCGCGCCTGGTCCAGGAGGGCCGTTACGACGCCGCCTTCGCCGGCGAGTTCGCGGCGGCCCGGTACGGCCTGGAGCCCCTGGAGACGGGGATCCACGACGCGGAGAACGCGCAGACCCGGTTCGTCCTGGTGGGTCGCCCCGCCCGGCCGGCCGCGCCCACCGGCGCGGACAAGACCTCCGTGGTGCTGTGGCAGAACGAGGACCATCCCGGCGGCCTGCGCGACCTGCTGGGCGAGTTCGCCACGCGCGGCATCAACCTGATGCTGCTCCAGTCCCGGCCCACCGGCGCCGGAATCGGCAACTACTGCTTCTGCGTCGACGCCGAGGGCCATATCTCGGACCGCCGGATGGCCGAGGCGCTGATGGGACTGAAGCGGATCTGTCTCCAGGTGCGTTATCTCGGTTCGTACCCGCGTGCGGATGTGCGGCCGGGAGAGGTGCGGCCTCCTTTCCCGGGGACGTCGGACGAGGAGTTCACGGGGGCGGCGGACTGGGTGGCGCGATGCCAGGACGGCCGGTTCTGAGACGAGGCGGTCCGAAGGTCCGGTCCTCGCTGCCGGGTTCGTTGTCCACAGAAGTTATCCACAGGTCCGCTTCTCGACCTGGGGAAAAATTCGACACCGAAGCGCTCTTCGGTCGACAAATCACCCTTCTCCCCATGGTCACGCTCGTCGTACCAAGTCTCACCCTTCGTCCATTCTTTTCCTTTGGTCAACCCTTTGGAGTGAAGTCTTTCCCTTCAAGGGTGGGGATGGGGGAGGATTTGCGCAGCTGCTCCCCGACATCGGCCGCCCTTTCGGAGTGGTCAATTCCAAAGTCCACAGAACTTCCCCACACCCTGTGGATAACTCCCCGAGAGCGGAAACGCCTGTGGACAACCAAACCCAAGTCCCGCCCGGCACAAGCGGTTCGGGTCGTCGGCCGCGGACGGAGCGACCCGTTCGAGGGGGCGGACCCCTTCGGTCCGACCCCAGAAACACAAGGCGCATTTCACTCATAGCGCCACGTGATGTGTTCCTCCGCAATAGTGAGTCGTGGGCCGTCATCCCGCACCGGTAGCCTTGACCGCGTGATTGACCTTCGCCTGCTCCGTGAGGACCCCGACCGTGTGCGCGCTTCGCAGCGCGCCCGTGGAGAGGACGTCGCACTCGTCGACGCTCTCCTGTCCGCCGACGAACGGCGCAGGTCGTCCGGCGTCCGCTTCGACGAGCTGCGCGCCGAGCAGAAGTCGCTCGGCAAGCTCATCCCCAAGGCGGCCGGTGACGAGAAGGCCGAGCTGCTGAGGAAGGCCGAACAGCTCAAGGCCGACGTGAAGGCCGCCGACGCCGACCGGGACGCCGCCGCCGCCGAGACGCAGGACCTGCTGTCCAAGCTGAGCAACCTCGTCCACCCCGACGTGCCCGTCGGCGGCGAGGAGGACTTCGTCACGCTGGAGACGCACGGCAGCATCCGCGACTTCGGCGCGGAGGGTTTCGAGCCCAGGGACCACCTCGAGCTCGGCCACATCCTGGGCGCCATCGACGTCGAGCGCGGCGCCAAGGTGTCCGGCTCACGCTTCTACTTCCTCACCGGTGTCGGTGCCCTGCTGGAACTCGCCCTGGTGAACGCGGCGATCGCCCAGGCCACCGCGGCCGGCTTCACGCCGATGCTGACCCCGGCCCTGGTCCGCCCCCAGTCCATGGCGGGCACCGGCTTCCTCGGCCAGGCCGCGCAGGACGTCTACCACCTCGAGAGGGACGACCTCTACCTGGTCGGCACCTCCGAGGTGCCACTGGCGGCGTACCACATGGACGAGATCATCGACGCCGACCGGCTGCCGCTGCGCTACGCGGGCTTCTCGCCCTGCTTCCGCCGTGAGGCCGGCTCGCACGGCAAGGACACCCGGGGCATCTTCCGCGTGCACCAGTTCGACAAGGTCGAGATGTTCTCGTACGTCGCCCCGGAGGACTCCCAGGCGGAGCACCAGCGGCTGCTGAAGTGGGAGAAGCAGTGGCTGACCTCGCTGGAGCTGCCGTTCCGCGTGATCGACGTCGCCTCGGGCGACCTGGGCTCCTCGGCCGCACGTAAGTACGACTGCGAGGCGTGGATCCCGACCCAGGGCAAGTACCGCGAGCTGACCTCGACCTCGGACTGCACCGAGTTCCAGTCGCGCCGGCTGTCGATCCGGGTCCGCGAGGACAAGAAGGTGCGCCCGCTGGCCACGCTCAACGGCACGCTGTGCGCCGTACCGCGCACCATCGTGGCGATCCTGGAGAACCACCAGCAGGCCGACGGCTCGGTCCGCGTGCCGGAGGTGCTCCGTCCGTACCTGGGCGGCCGGGAGTCCTTCGAACCGGTCGCCAAGTGAGCGCGGCCTTCCCCTACGGGCTCGTCGCCACCGACCTCGACGGCACGCTGCTGCGGAACGACCACACGGTCTCCCGCCGCACCCGTGACGCGCTCGCCGCGGCCGCCGCGGCGGGCGCCGCCCACATCGTCGTCACCGGCCGCGCCGTGCCCTGGACCCGCCCCATACTCGACGACCTCGGCTACACCGGACTGGCCGTCTGCGGCCAGGGCGCACAGGTGTACGACGCCGGAGCCCACCGGCTGCTCACGTCGGTGACGCTGGACCGGCAGCTCGCCGGGGTGGCCCTGGCCAAGATCGAGGCGGAGGTCGGCCCGCTGTATCTGGCGGCCAGCCGTGACGGGCTGGACGGCGAGGTACTGGTCGGTCCCGGATACGAGGTCCACGGCGCGTTGCCCGCGATGCCCTTCACGGACGCCGCCGACGTGTGGGCGGCGCCCCTGAACAAGCTGTACATCCAGCATCCGGAACTGACCTCCGACGAGCTGGCCGAGGCCGCCACCCGCACCGCGGGCGGGTTCGTCACCGTCACCATGGCCGGTGAGGGCATCGTCGAACTGCTCCCGCTCGGCCTGTCGAAGGCGACGGGCCTGTCGCTGGCGGCCCGTCGGCTGGGCGTGAAGGCGGCGGGGACGATCGCCTTCGGCGACATGCCGAACGACGTACCGATGTTCGCCTGGGCCGGACACGGCGTGGCCATGGCCAACGCCCACCCGGACCTGCGGTCGGTGGCCGACGAGGTGACGGCCTCCAACGAGGAGGACGGCATCGCGGTGGTGCTGGAGCGGTTGCTGGGCTGACGCCCGGCGTTCGGCGGAGGGTGCACGGTTCGAACGTGCGCGGGTTTCTCGACCCGACCTCGGCCCGGCCGAGCCAGTGCCTCTCGGCCAAATCCTCCGGGGAGGGCGGCCCACGCGACACCAGCGCGTGCTCGAAGCGGCCGCCCCGGGCAGCTCCCGTGCGGAACGGACTCGATGGAGCAGCGGAGATTACTCCGGAGCCCGCCACGGGCTGCCCTGAAGTGAGCTGGACGTACTGCCGTGCATGGACGTCGTCCCGCTCCTCTCCCGGCACATGACGCCGGGCCCTCCCGGCGCTGCGGACACCCTCACTCTGCCCACCGGACGAACGGGACGCCACCGAATAAACGGGCAGGCGGCGCCGCTGCACCATGGGTGAGCGGCGCCGCTGCCACGGCGGGCGGCGCCGCTACCCGGTTCGCCGGGCGGAGCCTTCTCACTCCTCGCCGGCGAGCGTCAGAGAACGCAGCTTCTGGCCGGCGTACCAGGTGGCCAGCACGGTGACCGCGGCCAGCAGCACCGTCGCGGTCGTCAGGCTCACGTCCGAGGTGACCAGGTCACCGCCAGAGACCTTCTGCGCCACGGCCAGCGCCCACTGCTGGACGCTCAGCGTGCGCGCGCCGGGCACCAGGGAACCGAACAGCGCCTCCCAGACCAGTGCGTAGACCAGTCCGAAGACCACCGCGTGCCGCGAGACCGTGCCGAGCAGCAGGAAGAGTGCGGCGTAGGCGATGGAGGCGACCAGCGCGGCCACCGTGTAGGCGACGGCGACCTGCTGGCCGTTGCCGTTCAGGATGAAGCCGGCGATCAGGGTCGGGACCGCCGAGAACACCATGGTGACGGCGATCGCCACGATCAGCTTGGTGCAGATGATCGTGGGCCGCTTGATCGGCTTGGACAGCAGGTACACCACCGAGCCGTCGTCGATCTCGGGACCGATCGCGCCGGTGCCCGCGATGACGCCGATGATCGGCACCATGGTGGCGAGCGCCAGTCCGCCCAGCACGTCGGCGGCGGTCTGGTCGTCGGCGCCGGCGAGACCGCGTACCGCCAGGGAGATCGCGATCAGCAGCAGGGGCAGCGCGCCCAGGATGAGGGCCCGGCGGCGGCCGAGCAGGGCCCGGTAGGTGAGCCGGGCGACTGTGGGGTCGTACATGTTCGGCCTCCTACGCCGCGACGAGATACGAGAAGACGGACTCGAGGGACTCGTCCGACGGCGAGACCGTGAGCAGCCGGATGCCGTGCTCTCGCGCGACCTGCGGCAGCAGGGACGTGAAGCGGCCGAAGTCGACGGCCTGGATACGCAGGGCGCCCTCCGCCACGTCCACCTCGATGCCGGACGTCGACGGGTCGGCGATCAGCGCGGCCGCGAGCGCGCGGTCGTCGCTGGAGCGCACCAGGTAGCGGTGGGGGCGGTCCGTCATCAGGCGGCGGATCCGGCGGAAGTCGCCGCTGGCCGCGTGCCGGCCGGCGACGACGACCTCGATGTGCCAGGCGAGTTGCTCGACCTCTTCGAGGATGTGGGACGAGAACAGCACGGTGCGGCCCTCGTCGCCCATGCGTCGCAGCAGGTCCATCAGCTGCATGCGCTGGCGCGGGTCCATGCCGTTGAAGGGCTCGTCCAGCAGGAGCAGCGACGGCTCGTGGACCAGCGCCGAGGCCATCTTCACGCGCTGCCGCATGCCCTTGGAGTACGTGGCGATCTTGCGGTCCTGCGCGTACTCCATCTCGACCGTGGCCAGCGCCTTCTGGGCGGCCTTGGCGCCCAGGCCGTGCAGTTCGGCGTTGGCGACGACGAACTCACGGCCGGTCAGGAAGTCGTACATCGCCTCGCGCTCGGGGACGATGCCGATGTGCCGGTAGATGGACTCGTTGCGCCACACCTGCTGTCCGTCGAGGGTGACGGAGCCGGTGGAGGGAGCGAGGAAGCCGCCCATCATGTTGATGAGGGTGGACTTCCCGGCACCGTTGGGGCCGAGGAGGCCGGTGACGCCCGGGCCGATGGTCATGGTGATGTCGTTGACGGCGACCACGTTGCCGAACCAGCGGGAGACGTGGTCGATCGTGAGAGTGCTCATGGGCGCAGCCCGTTCCGTGAGGAGGTGGTGGCGGGCGACGGGTCGGGCGTGGTCACAGGCCCACCTTCTTGTAGCGGCGCACCAGCAGGCCGTAGCCGGCGGCGATCAGGCCGAGGGTGAACAGGACGAAGACGACGCCCTCGGCGCGGTCCGGACCCACCCCGCCGGGGAAGGCGGAGCTCGCGCCCAGGAAGGCGGACTGCACCCCGTCGATGAGGGTGATGGGCGAGAACAGGCCGATCCAGATGCCGGCGTCGCCGCTGCCCTGGACGTCCGCGATCGCCTGGAGCGTGGAGACCGCCCCGTAGGAGATGGTCAGGACGGCGATCACGGCCGCGATGCCGAAGCCGCGGCGCGGGGTGACCGACGCGATGACCAGGCCGATGCCGGCGAAGAGCAGCGAGAGCAGTGCCACGGAGACGAGTCCCTGTGCGAATCCCTTGGTCTGGTCGGTGAAGTCGAGCTTGGCCAGCAGCGCGCCGGCGTACAGCACCAGCAGGGGGGCGGCGGTGAGGATGAACAGGGCCGAGGCCAGCGCGGCGAACTTGGCGCGCACGTAGTCGGCGGTCTCGATGGGCCGCGAGAAGTACAGCGGTACGGTCTTGAAGCGCAGGTCGCGCGAGACGGACGTCGGCGCCTGGGAGGCGACGTAGAGGCTGATGACGGCCTGCATGACGATCGCGTAGCGCGTGTAGTCGACAGGCAGGTCGTTGGCCTTGGTGGCGACCGCGACGGCCACCATGATGGCGGCGGGCACGCACATCACCACGAACAGCAGCATCGGCAGCACCTTGGACTTGACCGACCGGCCGAGTCCGTAGGAGCCACGCAGGGACTGCGAGTACAGCGACAGCCGCGCGTAGCCGCGGCCCAGGCGGGGGCCGTCGTAGGAGCGGTAGCCGATGTTGTGGATGCGGGTGTCTCCCGCCGCGGTGGCCAGTGTCCGCGTGGACTGCTCAGCTGCCATGGCCGACCGCCCCCTTCCGCTGCTCGTCGTGCTGTCCGCCGTTGTCGGTGAAGACCTCGGAGATGTGGTGCCTGCGCTGTTCCATGCGCACCAGTCCGAGGCCGAGGTCCGCGATGACGTCACGGACCAGGTCGTACGTCTCCTCGCCCCGGGCGGTGAGCAGCAGGACGTGTCCGGCGCCCGGCAGTCCGCTGCCGTCCTCGACGCTCACTCCGCGCGCGTGGAGCGCCTCGCGGACCGCGCGGGTGCCGTCCGGGTGCTCGTCGGTGTCGGTGACCTCGATCGCGAGGGTCGTGGTGGTCTGGGTGAAGTCCGTGGTGGCGCTGGAACGCAGCAGCTTGCCGCCGTCGATGACGACGACGTGGTCACAGGTGCGTTCGAGCTCGCCCAGCAGGTGGGAGGTGACCAGGACGGAGATGCCGAAGTCGGTGTGGATGCGTCGGATCAGGCCGAGCATCTCGTCGCGGCCGACCGGGTCGAGGCCGTTGGTCGGCTCGTCCAGGAAGACCAGCTGGGGGTCGTGCACCAGGGCCTGCGCGAGCTTCACGCGCTGCTTCATGCCCGTCGAGTAGCCGCCGATGGGGCGGTAGCGCTCCTCGTACAGGCCGACGTGGCGCAGGGTGTCCGCGGTGCGCTCCCGCGCGGCGGTGGGCGGCAGGCCGGACATGCGCGCCATGTGGACGACGAACTCGGTGGCCGAGACGTCGGGAGGCAGGCAGTCGTGTTCCGGCATGTAGCCGACCCGCTCGCGGATGGCGGGGCCCTTGGTGACCACGTCGAGGCCGAGCACCTCGGCGCGGCCCTCGGTGGCGGGGGACAGACCCAGAAGGATCTTGATCAGTGTGGACTTGCCGGCTCCATTGGCTCCGACGAGTCCGGTCACACCGGGCCCGACGTCCACGGAGAGCCGGTCAAGAGCGGTCACCCTGGGGAACCGCTTGCTCAGGCTTTCGGTCGCGATCACAGTCACGTCCCCGACGGTAGTGACCCGTACCACCGGGGGCATCAGACCGGAGAGCCGTCTTGGGCTCCCCCTGGAGTCGTACGGGCCCGTAAGGGAAGCCCTGCCTGAGAGCCATGCACAGGGCTCGGGGCGCTGTTGACGAGCCCTCTGACGACTGCCACATTCGCCGGTGTGACGCGGATGAGGGGTGCACGGGAGCGCTGGGTGCGTACGGGCGGGGTCGAGCTGTGTGTGGCCGAGCTGGGCGAGCCCGGGCGGCCCGTGGTCGTCCTGGTGCACGGCTATCCGGACAGCAAGGAGGTGTGGTCCCACGTCGCGTCCCGGCTCGCGGAGCGTTTCCACGTCGTGGCGTACGACGTGCGGGGGCATGGCCGGTCCACGGCGCCGCGTCCGCTGCGCGGCGGGTTCACGCTGGAGAAGCTGACCGACGACTTCCTCGCGGTCGTGGACGCGGTGAGCCCGGACCGCCCCGTGCACCTGGTCGGGCACGACTGGGGCTCGGTGCAGTCCTGGGAGTTCGTGACCGTCGGGCGCGCCGAGGGGCGGATCGCCTCCTTCACCTCGATGTCGGGCCCCTCGCTCGACCACTTCGGGCACTGGATCGACCGCCAGGTGAAGCGGCCGACACCACGCCGGCTCGGCCGGCTGCTGGGGCAGGGCGCCAAGTCCTGGTACGTCTACCTGCTGCACACGCCCGTACTGCCGGAACTGGCGTGGCGCGGGCCGCTCGGCAAGGCCTGGCCGCGGCTTCTCGAGCACCACGAGAAGGTGCCCGGCGAGGGTTATCCGACCCCGTCCCTGCCCTCGGACGCGGCCCACGGCGCCTGGCTCTACCGGGACAACGTGCGCCCCCGGCTGCGCAACCCGCGCGGCGACGCCTACGCGCACGCGCCGGTGCAGCTCATCACTCCCCTGGAGGACGCGTTCCTCTCGGAGCGGCTCTACGAGGATCTCGAGCAGTGGGCGCCGCGGCTGACCCGGCGGACGCTGCGGGCCGGGCACTGGGTGCCGCGCAGCCGCCCGGACCAGCTGGCGACGTGGATCACCGACTTCGTGACGTCCGTGGAGGAGGACCGGGCCCAGGTGCCGTCGACGAGCCGGTACGCCGACCGGTTCGGAGGGCAGCTGGTCCTCGTGACGGGGGCGGGCAGCGGCATCGGGCGGGCCACCGCCCTCGCGTTCGCCGAGGCGGGTGCGCGCGTGCTGGCGGTCGACCGGGACGCGGAGGCCGCCGCAGGCACCGTCGGGGAGGCCCTCCGGCGGGGTGCTGCGGCGGCCTGGGCCGAGCCGGCGGACGTGTCGGACGAGCGGGCGATGGAGAAGCTCGCCGAACGGGTCACCACCGAGTACGGCGTGCTGGACGTCCTGGTGAACAACGCCGGCATCGGACTGAGCGGCTCGTTCTTCGACACCACCGCGGAGGACTGGAGGAAGGTCCTCGACGTCAACCTGTGGGGAGTGATCCACGGCTGCCGCCTCTTCGGACGGCGGATGTCCGAGCGCGGACAGGGCGGCCACATCGTCAATGTGGCGTCCGCGGCGGCGTTCCAGCCCTCCCGGACGCTGCCGGCCTACAGCACGTCCAAGGCGGCGGTGCTGATGCTGAGCGAGTGCCTGCGCGCGGAGCTCACGGGACGCGGGATCGGCGTGACGGCGGTGTGCCCGGGGTTCGTGGACACCGCCATCACCTCCACCGCGCGCTTCGCGGGCGTGGACGCCGGGGAGGAGCGGCGGCTGCGGAAGCGGGCGGCACGTCTGTACGGGCTGCGCGGCTACCCGCCGGAGAAGGTCGCGGCCGCGATCCTGCGGGCGGTGGTGCGCGACGAGGCGGTGGTGCCGGTCACCCCGGAGGCGCGGACGGCGTACGCGCTGGCACGGTGGATGCCGGGTGCGGTGCGCAGGATCGCGCGGATGAAGCCGCCGGTGTGAGACGCCCGGGAGCGGACCCGTTGTCCACAACGAACACCAAGTCCTCTGTGGATAAACGCACTTGGCTGTGGACCAAACCCTCCCAGCGAAATCGATCGCGTGATGCGCGTCTCTCCCGGCACTCTGAGCAGATGCACCCTGAGCAGATGGACGAAAGACGCACCGTCAAGGTGTCCAAGTACCTCTCCAGACACCTGCGGCACCAGCCGGAGCGGATCGGACTCTCGCTCGACGACGGCGGCTGGGTCGAGATCGAGGCACTGATCGCCGCGGCGTCCGCGCACGGGTTCCGGTTCACCCGGGCGGAACTGGACCGCGTCGTCGCCACCAACGACAAGCGGCGCTTCGCTGTGGAGGGCACCCGGATCCGCGCCAGCCAGGGACACACCGTCGAGGTCGATCTGGGGCTGCCCGCGGCCACTCCGCCGCCGTACCTGTACCACGGCACGGTCGCCCGGAATCTGGAGGCGATCCGGACCGAAGGGCTGCGCCCCATGGACCGGCACGCCGTGCACCTCTCCGCCGACCGCGAGACGGCGACCCGGGTGGGCGCCCGCAGGGGTCGGCCGGTCGTGCTGTCCGTGGACGCGGGCGCGATGCACCGGGACGGCCATGTCTTCCACCTGAGTGAGAACGGCGTGTGGCTGACCGGTGCCGTACCGATCCGGTACCTGCGTTTCCCCGTCGGCCACTGAGAGCGCGCCTCCCGCCTGCGGGGACGCGCGTGGGCCGACGTTTCACGTGAAACGTGTGGGGACACATAGGCTCGGTGGCATGAGTCTGCGCCTGAGCACAGTGATCCTTCCCTACCGCCGCTGGCACGAGGGCAGTAGCGCCGCGTGGACGCGCGCCGAGGAGCTCGGCTTCCATACGGGCTACACCTATGACCACCTCTCCTGGCGCAGCTTCCGGGACGGTCCGTGGTTCGGCGCCGTCCCCACCCTCACCGCCGCCGCGGCGGTCACCGACCGGATGCGGCTGGGCACCCTGGTGACCTCTCCGAACTTCCGGCACCCGGTCACCCTGGCCAAGGAGCTCGTCACCCTGGACGACATCTCCGGCGGGCGCGTCACGCTCGGCATAGGAGCGGGTGGCACCGGCTTCGATGCCACCGCGCTGGGCCAGGAGCCGTGGACCCCGCGCGAGCGCGCCGACCGCTTCGCCGAGTTCGTCCCGCTGCTCGACCGGCTTCTCTGCGAGGACTCGGTGTCGTACGAGGGTGATTTCTACGCGGCGCACGAGGCACGGAACATCCCGGGCTGCGTGCAGCGGCCCCGGCTGCCGTTCGCAGTGGCGGCGACCGGTCCGCGCGGGATGCGGCTCGCGGCCCGTCACGGGCAGGCATGGGTGACCACGGGCGACCCCCGGCTGTTCGAGAACGGCACGCCCGAGCAGTCGGTTCAGGCCATTCGCGGCCAGGCGGAGAAGCTGGCCGACGCCTGCGCCGAGCTCGGCCGGGACGTGACCGAGCTGGACAAGATCCTGCTCACCGGATTCACCCCCGACCGGAGCCGACCGCTGGAGTCCCTGAACGCCTTCGTCGACTTCGCGGGACGCCATGCCGAACTCGGATTCACCGAGATCGTGATCCACTGGCCGATCCCCGACTCGGACTTCGCCGTGGACCAGAAGGTGTTCGAGCGGATCGCCATGGAGGCCCCGGCCCAACTGCGCTGACCGCTCCGGCGCCGCAACCCGAGGTCGCCCTGTGACGACGGTAACCACTCAGATGTGCACGGTCCCGCACGGTCGTGCGGGCATATGCGCGACAATGGCCGGGTGATCTCAGCGACCCGACAGCCCGAGCCCCCGGCAGCCGCCGCTCCGCCGCGGCTCATCGCCACCGACCTCGACGGCACACTGCTGCGTGACGACAAGTCGGTGTCCCCGCGCACCGTCGCCGCGCTGGCCGCCGCCGAGGAGGCCGGCATCGAGGTCTTCTTCGTCACCGGCCGGCCGGCCCGCTGGATGGACGTGGTCAGCGACCACGTCCACGGCCATGGCCTGGCCATCTGCGGCAACGGCGCCGCCGTCGTCGACCTGCACGGCGGCCCCGGCGCGCACCGCTTCGTGAAGGTGCGGGAGCTGCCCCGCAAGAACGCGCTGGACGCGGTGCAGTTGCTGCGCGACGCCGCCCCCGGCACCGTGTACGCCGTCGAGCAGACCTACGGCTTCCACCAGGAGCCCGCCTACCCGAAGCTGCACATGGAGGTCCCGGACGCCCTCGCACCCGCCGAGGACCTGCTGCATCCCGAGTCCCACACCGCCGGCGAGCCGGTGCTCAAGATCCTCGCCCACCACCCCGCACTCGATCCCGACGCCTTCCTCACCCTCGCCCGCCTCGCCATCGGCGACCGCGCCAACGTCACCCGCTCCAGCCCCAGCGCGCTGCTGGAGATCAGCGGGCCCGAGGTGTCCAAGGCGAGCACGCTCGCCCTGTGCTGCGCCGAGCGGGGCATCTCGCACGAGGAGGTCATCGCCTTCGGGGACATGCCGAACGACGTCGAGATGCTGAGCTGGGCGGGCCGTTCCTACGCGATGGGCAACGCACACCCGGACGTCATCGCCGCCGCATCGGGTCACACCGTCGCCAACAACGACGACGGGGTGGCCGTGGTGATCGAGCGGCTGCTGGACGGGCGGCTGTAGCCGCTCACAGCGACACCCCGTGCCGGGCCAGCCACGACACGGGGTTCACCGCCGACCCCAGCTCGGGCGTGACGCGCACCTCGAAGTGCAGGTGCGGTCCCGTGGAGTTGCCGCTGGTGCCGGACTGGCCGATCCACTGACCGGGCGTGACCCGGTCGCCCTGGTCGACGGCGACGGCGGCGAGATGGGCGTACTGGGTGTAGTACCCGCCCTCGTGCTGGACCACGATCTCGACACCGAAGGCCCCTCCACAGGACACCTTCACCACTCTGCCCGCCCCCACGGCCCGCACCGGTGTGCCGATCGGCACCGCGAAGTCCTGCCCCGTGTGCCGGTTCGCCCACCGTGCGCCTCCGCTGCCGTAGGACGCGGACAGTTGGTACGTCTCCACCGGCGCCACCCAGCGGGTGGTGAAGCGCGTCTTGGGCTGGTCCAGCCGGACCGCGCCGCGGCAGGAACCGGCCGCGACAGAGGCGTCGGCCTGCCCCTGGAGCTTCCACCGCGCCGATTCGAGCTTCGCCGCGATGTCCTTCCGCAGAGCGGCGAGTTCGGTGTTCCGCTTCTCCAGCTTCCGCCACGCCGCCGCGGCCCCGGCCTCGTCGCGGGCGAGCCGGGCCTCGGCCCGCTCGCTCCTGTCGATCGCCCGGTCCAGCGCCGTCTCCGCCTTCTGCACCACGCGCTGACCACGCATCAGCTCCTCCGGGTCGTCGGCGAGCAGCATGTGCGCGGTGAGCGGCAGCCCGCCGCCGTCCCGGTACTGGGAGCTGGCGATCCGGCCCAGCTCCTCCCGCAGCCCGGCCGTCTCCCGCCGCTCCCGGTCGAGCCGCCGCTCGAGTTCGTGTGCCCTGGCCCGCTGCCGGTCCGCCTCACGGAGACCGGCCTCGTACCGCTCGGTCGCCGTGGCCGCCTCCTCGTACAGCCGTGCCACCTCCGCGCTGACACCGGGGACCGAACCATGGCCGGGGGTGGGAGGGCCGCCGCCGTCGGCGGGCCGGGCGGCGAGCACGGCGAGCGCGCACAGCGGCACGGCGACGAGCAGCGGATGGCGGCGGGTGAGGCGCATGACTGCGATCCTGGCCCCGCCCGCACGCCCGGGCCCGCTCACGTCGTGCACTTGGGGGAGCACTGCCCCCGGACGGACCACCAATACCACCGAACAGGGGTATCCAGGAACAGGGGTGACGTCCTGTCATGTACAGCGGACGAGTCCCGGCGCCGGATCACTGACCTGACGTGACGTCACCAGGAGTTCCGCCGCCCCCTCCCGCTGGGCCATCGTCCGCAACGGCCCCTCGAGGGATACGAGTTCGGTGTACGGACCACGCTGCGCCACGCGTCCCGCTTCCAGCACGACGACCTCGTCCACCGCGTCGAGACCGGCCAGCCGGTGGGTGATGAGCAGGGTGGTGCGCCCCTCCGTGGCGGCCAGCAGATCGGCGGTGAGCCGGTCGGCGGTCGCCAGATCGAGGTGCTCCGCCGGCTCGTCCAGCACCAGGACGGGGAAGTCCGCGAGCAGCGCCCGGGCGAGTGCCAGCCGCTGCCGCTGCCCGCCGGACAGCCGCGCTCCGTGCTCACCGACGAGCGTGTCCAGCCCGTCGGGCAGGCCGTCGGCCCAGTCCAGCAGCCGGGCCCGGCCGAGCGCGTCGCGCAGTTCGACCTCGGTGGCGTTCTTCCTGGCCAGGAGCAGGTTCTCCCGTATCGAGCTGTTGAAGAGGTGCGCGTCCTGCGCGCACAGTCCGACCAGCCGCCGCACGTCGTCACCGTCCAGGGCGCGGGCGTCCACTCCGGCCAGCGTGTACGAGCCCGCAGCCGGGTCCAGGAACCGCAACAGCGTCTGAGCGAGTGTCGTCTTGCCCGATCCGGAAGGACCGACCACCGCGATGCGACGGCCCCGTTCCAGGGTCAGGTCCAGTCCCGCGAGCGCGTCCCGGTCCTGCCCGGCGTGCCGCGCGGTCAGCCCTTCGACCACGAGGGGGAACGGCGAGACGGGCGCCTGGCGGGGCGTCTCGGGCTCCCGCACGGGCGGCGGGGCGTCCAGTACCTCGTACACGCGTTCCGCGCTGCGGCGGACCCTCTGCCGGTACTGCACGGCGAGCGGCATCCCCGCGACGGCCTCGAAGGCGGCGAGCGGGGTGAGGATCACGACGGCCAGCGCGACACCGTCCAGCCGGCCGGTGGCCACCGCCCCCGCCCCGACGAGCGCGGCTGCCGCCACGGTCAGACCGGAGATCAGCGCGGTCAGCCCGTCGCCGAGCGCGGTGGCGGTGGCGGCGCGGGCGTCGATCCGGGTGAGCGTGGCGTCGGCCCGCCGTGCCTCGGCGATCCGGGAGGGGAGGGCCCCGGCGACGGTCAGCTCGGCGGTGCCAGTGAGCAGGTCGGTCACCCGGGTCGCCAGCACGCCCCGGGCCGGCGCCAGCCTGCGCTCCGCCCTGCGGGCCACCGCACCGGTCAGCAGGGGTACACCGGCGCCCGCCGCCAGCAGCCCCGCGGCGAGAACGGCACCTGCCTCGGGCAGCAGCCATGCGGTGAAGCCGACGGACAGGGCGGAGACCGCGACGGCCGCGCCGGCCGGCAGCAGCCAGCGCAGCCAGTAGTCCTGCAGCGCGTCCACGTCGGAGACCAGCCGGGAGAGCAGGTCGCCCCGGCGGGCACCGCGCAGTCCGGCGGGCGCCAGCCGCTCCAGGCGGCGGTACACCGCGACCCGGGTGTCGGCCAGCATGCGCAGGACGGCGTCGTGCGAGACGAGCCGTTCGGCGTACCGGAACACGGCCCGGCCGATGCCGAAGGCCCGGGTCGCCGTCACGGCCACCATCAGATACAGCACGGGGGGCTGCTGGGAGGCCCGGGAGATGAGCCACCCGGACGTCGCCATGAGCCCGACCGCGCTCCCCAGGGCGAGGGTGCCCAGCAGCAGCGCGAGGGTGATCCGCCCACGGCGTGCGCCGGACAGGGCACGGACCCGGGTGAGTATGCCTCCCCGGACGGGTTGCGCGTCGTCGGGTCCGGAGGATCCGCCCCCCGGTACGAGGTCGGCGTCGACGGCCGGTACGGGTTCGGCCGCCCGCCCCGCGGACTCCTCGGGGCCGCCCGTGGGGACCGGTTCCGCGATCCGGACCACCCGGTCCGCGACGGCCAGCAGAGCCGGCCGGTGCACCACGAGCAGCACGGTCCGGCCGACCGCCAGCCGCCGTACCGTCTCCACGATCTCGGCCTCGGTGGCGCCGTCCAGCGCGGCCGTCGGCTCGTCGAGCAGGAGAACAGGCCGGTCGGCGAGGAACGCCCGGGCCAGCGCGAGCCGCTGTCGCTGCCCGGCCGACAGACCCGCTCCGTCCTCACCCAGCACGGTATCGGCGCCCTCCGGCAGCGCGCCCACGAACTCCAGCGCGCCCGCGTCCCTCAGGGCGCGCCGCACCGCGTCGTCGTCCGCGCCGGGCCGGGCGAGTCGTACGTTCTCGGCGATCGTCCCGGCGTACAGGTGGGGGCGCTGGGGCACCCAGGCGACGTGGTCGTGCCACTCGGCGAGGTCGAGTCCGCCGAGGTCGGCTCCGCCGATCCGCACGGTGCCCGCCGTGGGGCGGACGAACCCCAGCAGCACGTTCAGCAGGGTCGACTTCCCCGCCCCGCTCGGACCGACGAGCGCGACCGTCTCACCGGGGGCGACGGTGAGGGACACGTCCGCCACGGCGTCCGTGGACCGGCCCGGATAGCGGACCGTCACGTCCTCGAAGGAGACGGCGCCCCTGGCGACCGTGTCCGTTCCGGGCGCGGGTAGGGGCGTCTCCAGCACGGAGAAGATCTCCTCGGCCGCCCCGAGACCCTCCGCGGCCGCGTGGTACTGGGCGCCGACCTGCCGCAGCGGCAGATACGCCTCCGGCGCCAGGATCAGGATGAGCAGGCCGGTGTAGAGGTCCATGTGGCCGTACACGAGCCGCATACCGATGGTCACGGCGACCAGCGCCACGGAGAGCGTGGCGAGCAGTTCCAGCGCGAACGAGGAGATGAAGGCGATCCGCAGCGTCCGCATGGTCGCCCGCCGGTAGTCGCCGGTGATCCGCCGGATCGACTCCGCCTGCGCCTTGGCCCGCCCGAAAACCTTGAGCGTGGGCAGCCCGGCGACGACGTCCAGGAAGTGTCCGGACAACCGGGACAGCATCAGCCACTGGCGGTCCATCCGGGACTGGGTGACCCAGCCGATCAGCACCATGAAGACCGGGATGAGCGGCAGGGTGCCGACGATGATCGCCGCCGACACCCACTCCTCGGTGACGATCCTCGCCAGCACCGCCACCGGGACGACCACCGCGAGTCCCAGCTGGGGCAGGTAACGCGAGAAGTAGCCGTCGAGCGCGTCGACTCCTCGGGTGGCCAGGGCGACCAGGGATCCGGTGCGTTGTCCGCCCAGCCAGTCCGGGCCCAGCGCCGTCGCCCGCTCCAGGAGCCGGCCCCGCAGTTCCGACTTCGCCGCGGCACTGGCCCGGTGTGCGGCCAGTTCCGTCAGCCAGCCCACCAGCCCGCGGCCGGCTGCCACGACGGCGAGCAGCAGCAGAGGGGTGCCGAGTTCAGCGGCGGACAGGCCGTCCTCGAACGCACCCACCACGATCTCGGCGACAAGCATGGCCTGGGCGATGACCAGCACCGCGCCGACGACGCCGAGGCCGACGACCGCCACCAGGAAGCCCCGGGTGGCACGGGCGTACCGGAGCAGTCGCGGATCGATTGGTTTCACGTGAAACACACCTCAGTGCACGGGGTCGGCGATGTGCTGGGTACCGATGCGCTTGCGGAACACCCAGTAGGTCCAGCCCTGGTAGGCCAGCACCATCGGCGTGGCGATCACCGCGAGCCAGGTCATGATCTTCAGGGTGTAAGGGCTGGAGGAGGCGTTGGTGACGGTCAGGCTCCAGTCCGCGTCGAGCGTGGAGGGCATGACGTTCGGGAACAGCGTCAGGAAGAGCATCGCCACGGCGGCCACGATGGTGACGCCGGACAGGGCGAACGACCATCCCTCACGCCCCGCCCGGTTCGCCAGCAGCGCGGCGACCAGGGCGCCGACCGCCACGGCCAGCGCGACCAGGCTGGCGGCATCCCCGTTGTCGGCCTGCGTCCAGAGCAGGAAGACCAGCGCCAGTACGGCGGTGACCAGACCCACGCGCTGGGCGAGCGTCCGGGCGCGTTCGCGGATCTCACCGACCGTCTTGAGGGCGGTGAACACCGCGCCGTGGAAGGTGAACAGCGTCAGGGTGACCAGGCCGCCCAGCACGGCGTAGGGGTTGAGCAGGTCCGAGACCGTGCCCACGTACTCGAAGTCGGCGTCGATCTTCACACCGCGCACGATGTTGCCGAAGGCCACGCCCCACAGGAACGCCGGGAGCAGCGAGGTCCAGAAGATCGCCGTCTCCCAGTTGCGCTGCCAGTTCTCCTCCGGCCGCTTCGCCCGGTACTCGAAGGCGACGCCGCGGATGATCAGACAGACCAGGATGAGCAGCAGGGGCAGGTAGAAACCGGAGAAGAGGGTGGCGTACCACTCCGGGAAGGCGGCGAAGGTCGCGCCGCCGGCCGTGAGCAGCCACACCTCGTTGCCGTCCCAGACGGGGCCGATGGTGTTGATCAGCACCCGCTTCTCCGCACGGTCACGGGCGAGCAGCCGGGTGAGGATGCCGACTCCGAAGTCGAAGCCCTCCAGGAAGAAGTAGCCGATCCACAGGACGGCGATCAGGACGAACCAGACGTTGTGCAGTTCCATGACAGTGGGGCTCCCTCGGCCTAGTACGAGAAGGCCATCGGCTTGTCGGCGTCACGGAGGTCGCCGCCGAGCTTCGTGGGCGGGTTGAGGTCGGACTCGCTGAGCTCCGGCGGTCCGGCCTTGACGTACTTGGCGAGAAGCCTGACCTCGATGACGGCCAGGACGGCGTACAGCAGGGTGAAGACGGACATCGAAATGATGACCTCGGCCGTGGACACACCGGGGGAGACGGCGTCCTCGGTCCGCATCACGCCGTAGACCACCCAGGGCTGCCGGCCCATCTCGGTGAAGATCCAGCCCCAGGCGTTGGCGATCAGTGGGAAGGCCATGGTCCACAGCGCCAGCATCCAGTACAGCCGGCTGAGCCGGGAGCCGAGCGGGTTCTTCAGCAGCACCAGACGCGGGACCTCGTCCTCCCCGGTGCGGTAGGCGGCCGGCAGCAGGAACTTCTTGCGGGTCAGCCAGAGCCCGAGCAGGCCGAGCGAGAAGGAGGCCATGCCGAAGCCGATCATCCAGCGGAAGCCCCAGTAGGCGACGGGGACGATGGGCTTGTAGTCACCGGGGCCGTACTTCTCCTGAAGGGCCTCGTTGGTGTCGTTGATCCCGGGCACGTACGACTCGAAGTCGCTGTGGGCGAGGAAGGAGAGCAGTCCGGGGATCTCCAGGGCGACCTCGTTGTGGCCCTCGTCGACGTCCCCGTAGGCGAACACGGAGAAGGGTGCGGGTTCCTCGCCGTCCCACAGCGCCTCGGCGGCGGCCATCTTCATCGGCTGCTGCTCGTACATGACCTTGCCGAGGGTGTCGCCGCTGACCGCGGTGAACAGGCCGCCGACCGCGAGGGTGACCAGGCCGAGGCGGAGGGAGGTCCGCATCACGGGGATGTGCTTCTTGCGCATGAGGTGGAAGGCTGCGATGCCCACCATGAAGGCGCCACCGGTCAGAAAGGCCGCGGAGAAGCTGTGGAAGACCTGGTTGAGCGTGGTGTTCTGAGTGAGCACCAGCCAGAAGTCGGTGAGCTCGGCGCGGCCCTTGTCCTCGTTGATCCGGTACCCGACCGGGTGCTGCATCCAGGAGTTGGCGGCGAGGATGAAGTACGCCGACAGCAGGGTGCCGATCGAGACCATCCATATGCAGGCCAGGTGGATCTTCTGAGGCAGCTTGTCCCAGCCGAAGATCCACAGGCCGATGAAGGTGGACTCGAAGAAGAAGGCGATCAGGGCTTCGAAGGCGAGGGGAGCGCCGAAGACGTCACCAACGAACCGTGAGTAGTCGGACCAGTTCATGCCGAACTGGAACTCCTGCACGATGCCGGTGACCACGCCCATCGCGATGTTGATCAGGAAGAGCTTGCCCCAGAACTTCGTGGCCCCGAGGTACTTCTCCTTCCCGGTGCGCACCCAGGCGGTCTGCAGCCCGGCAACAAGGGCGGCCAGCGAGATCGTCAGGGGAACGAAGAGGAAGTGGTAGACGGTGGTGATGCCGAACTGCCATCGCGCCAGGGTCTCCGGCGCCAGAGCCAGATCCACGTCGTCGCTCCTTACTCAGCGGTGGTCACAGCGACCGCTTGATCCCGTTCGTTCCGCCACATCTCGGTAAAACGGGTCGCGCTTGTGAACGCGTTCACATTCACAAGCAATTATGACCTACTGCTTTTCAGCCCCGTAAGGGGGGTCCCCTGTGACGTCAACCCCATCGCGCGCCCTTCCGGACACACGGGGAAGCGGCCGGCGGATGCCCGCCGGCCGCCCGGAAGCGCGCGCTTCGAAACCTCTGCTCGCCGATCACGTGTTCTTCCCGGTCACGGCGTCCATGCCGGTCAGACCGCCTTGCGGAAGCCCTCCGTCACCTTGAGGAAGATGTCGTTCGCCTCGGTCTCCCCGATCGTGACCCGCACGCCCTCCCCCGGGAACGGCCGGACGACCACGCCTGCCTGCTCGCACGCCTGCGCGAAGGCAACCGTGCTCTCCCCCAGTCGCAGCCACACGAAGTTGGCCTGCGTCTCGGGCACCGTCCAGCCCTGGGCCCGCAGCGCGTCCATCACCCGGTTGCGCTCGCACACCAGCGAGCCGACCCGGCCGATCAACTCGTCCTCGGCCCGCAGCGAGGCGATCGCCGCGTCCTGGGCGATCTGGCTCACCCCGAACGGCACCGCCGTCTTGCGCAGCGCCGCGGCCACCGGCTCGTGCGCGATGGCGAAGCCGACCCGAAGCCCCGCCAGGCCGTACGCCTTGGAGAAGGTCCGCAGGACACAGACGTTGGGCCGCTCCCGGTAGATCTCGACCCCGTCCGGCACCTCGGTGTCCCGGATGAACTCACGGTAGGCCTCGTCGAGGACCACCAGGACGTCGCCGGGCACCCGGTCGAGGAAGCGCTCCAGCTCGGCCCGCCGCACCACCGTGCCGGTGGGGTTGTTCGGGTTGCAGACGAAGATCAGCCGGGTCCGGTCGGTGATCGCGTCGGCCATCGCGTCGAGGTCGTGCACATCGCCCGGGGTCAGCGGCACCCGAACCGACGTGGCACCGCTGATCTGGGTGATGATCGGGTACGCCTCGAAGGACCGCCATGCGTAGATCACCTCGTCGCCGGGCCCGGCGGTCGCCTGCAGCAGCTGCTGGGCCACCCCGACCGAGCCGGTGCCGGTGGCCACGTGGGAGGCGGGAACGCCGAACCGTTCGGACAGCTCGGCCATCAAGGCCGTACAGGCCATGTCCGGGTACCGGTTGAAGGTGGCGGCGGAGGCCGCCACGGTCTCCATCACACCCGGCAGCGGCGGATACGGGTTCTCGTTGGAGGACAGTTTGTACGCCACCGGGCCGCCGGCCGCCGCCGCCTTACCCGGTTTGTACGTGGGGATCCCCTCCAGCTCGGCGCGCAGCTTGGGGCTCGTCTCGCTCACCGCAGTCCTCCTCGCGAAGACCGGCGGCCCATGACCGCCGCCGACATCCAATACTGCTCACCTTATGAGGATTCGGCGGCGCTGCGTATAGGGGCGGTGGGGGCGTACACGCGACGGACCCGGACCCGTATCCGCACCACCCGCCACAGTGGGGACAGGGGCAACATCACCCGAAGGGGTACGAACGGCGCGAGGTCGAGGGGCGCGCCGCACATATATCTACGCGCCGGTGGTTCGCGCCGTGGCGCGCATCCCTCGTGCAGGTGAGTTGAGACCTCTTCGCAACATCGAACCCTCGGCAGGCCCACATGCGTCGACACACCAGGTCCTGTCATTGGAACGTTCAACGCCCTTTGCTTCCAAGGGGATTACCTATTAATGATCTTGCAGAAACGTGCCTGTCAACGCGTGCATATGCGTCCGCCCTACCCCACCGCAAGAGCCCTACTATCGGCTCGCCATGACAGCAGCAGGGAAGCACCAGGTGAGCCGCGCGGAAACCTCACGCCGAGGCAGCCGGCCGGGTCGGGCGGGCATCAGGGACGTGGCCGCCGCCGCCGGAGTCTCCATCACGACCGTCTCCGACGCCCTCAACGGCAAGGGCCGGCTCCCGGACGCCACCCGGCGCCACGTCCGCGAGGTGGCCGACAGACTGGGGTACCGCCCCTCGGCCGCCGCCCGTACGCTCCGCACCGGGAAGTCCGGACTCATCGGCCTGACCGTGACGACCTACGGGGACGAACCCTTCACCTTCACCGAGTTCGCGTACTTCGCCGAGATGGCGCGCGCCGCCACCTCCGCCGCGCTCGCCCGCGGCTACGCCCTCGTCATCCTCCCCGCGACCTCCCGCCACGACGTGTGGTCCAACGTCGCCCTGGACGGCACGGTCGTCATCGACCCCTCCGACCAGGACCCGGTGGTCGGCGAACTGGTCCGCCAGGGCTTACCGGTCGTCTCCGACGGCCGCCCGGCAGGATCACTGCCGGTCACGGCGTGGGTCGACAACGACCACGAGGCCGCCGTCCTCGGAATCCTGGACCACCTCGCCGACGCGGGCGCCCGCCGGATCGGCCTGCTCACCGGCACGACCACCGACACCTACACCCACCTGTCGACCACCGCCTACCTGCGCTGGTGCGAGCGCGTGGGCCAGGATCCGGTGTACGAGGCCTACCCGGCGCACGATCCGTGCGCGGGCGCCGTCGCCGCCGACCGGCTGCTCGCCCGCCCCGACCGCCCCGACGCCGTCTACGGTCTGTTCGACCCCAACGGCACGGACCTGCTCGCCGCCGCCCGCCGCTACGGCCTGCGCGTCCCGGACGACCTGCTGCTCGTGTGCTGCAGCGAGTCGACCGTCTACGCCGGCACCGAACCGCCCGTCACGACGCTCTCCCTGAAGCCGCGCCGCATCGGCACGGCGGTGGTCCAGTTGCTGATCGACGCCATCGAAGGGGTCGACTCCGACCACCCGGTCGAACAGGTCATACCGACCGAGCTGATCGTGCGCACCTCCTCGCAGCGCCGACCGCCCCGCACCACGGTCAGCCCTCCGAGATCACCGAAGGGGTCGTGAAGCGCGAGGGCCCGAGGATGGCCCGGGGCACGGTCACCCCGCTTCCGGAGGGGGGAAGCGGGAACGGCCCCACCCCGGCCCTCCGCGGCTGCGGACGGCCCCCGGAGGGGGTGGGCGGGTCACCGGCGGCGGGGAGGGCCGCGCAGGAAGGTCTCCCGAGGAAGACACGCTGCGGGGACGGTCACGGCGGGAACGCGCGACCGAGGTCGGTCACGGAGCGACCGCGAATCGACCCAAAAGGGGCGAAACTCACAGCGAGCCGGAGTCTCGCTCCGATTCACCACCCCTGGGTCATCACACAGAGCGATCCGCATTCCTATGATGGGCCCACGACACCGCGGGCCGCTGCGACCAGGCAGTCCGACGCGGTGCAGAAGCGGCGCGATGCTGGAGGGGTCGATGACTCAGGGGGCCAGTCAGGGACCCGAGGTGGAGCGGACGGCGACGTTGCGCGACTTCCGGGTACCCGCTTACGTCCACGAGACCGGCCCGTACGCCCAGAGCACGCACCCCGGTGACATCGCCCCACCCTCCGAGGAGCCCCTCCCGGAGGGGTACACCCCCACCCAGCGGGACCTCCCCGTCATCAATCGGGGTGACACCGTCCAGGTGACCGTCGACCCCGCGCCCGCCCCGCAGTCCGCCACCGGCCAGGGCCCGCTCTACGTGGTCGGCGACGTCCACGGCTACCTCGACGAGCTGCTGGCCGCCCTCCAGGAGCAGGGCCTCGTCGACTCGGCGGGACAGTGGTGCGCGGGGACCGCTCGGCTGTGGTTCCTCGGCGACTTCACCGACCGCGGCCCGGACGGCATCGGCGTCATCGACCTCGTGATGCGACTGTCCGCCGAGGCCGCCGCAGCCGGCGGCTACTGCAAGGCCCTCATGGGCAACCACGAGCTGCTGCTGCTCGGCGCCAAGCGGTTCGGCGACACCCCGGTCAACTCCGGAGCCGGCACCGCCACCTTCCAGGCGGCCTGGCTCCTCAACGGCGGCCAGAAGACCGACATGGACCGCCTCCAGGACCACCACCTGCAGTGGATGGCCCGACTCGACGCCGTCGAGGAGGTCGACGGCCACCTGCTGCTCCACTCCGACACCACCGCCTACCTCGACTACGGCCGCTCCATCGAAGAGGTCAACGACACCGTCCGCGAGACGCTCACCCGCAACGACGCCGACGAGGTCTGGGACCTGTTCCGCAAGCTGACCAAGCGGTTCTCCTTCCGCGACGAGGGCGGCGCCGACGCGGTGCGCTCCCTGCTGGACACGTACGGCGGCACCCGGGTCGTCCACGGCCACAGCCCCATTCCGTATCTGCTGGGCGAAGTCGGCTCCGAGGACGGCGAGGACGACAGCCGTCCGGCAATCGCCGCACCTCATGTCTACGCCGACGGACTCGCCATCGCGATGGACGGCGGGGTCACCATGGCCGGGAAACTGCTGGTCCAGCAACTGCCCCTGGACGTCTGAGCGTTCCGCGTGCCGTGTCCGGGCGGCCCGCCGGCGCACCGCGCGGACGCCAATTTCGGTAAACCCCCTGTCACCACGCGCCGTCGCCGCTCTACCATCGGCTTATCCGTAGCAGGCTCCCCTCCGTTTCTGCCCGACGGCTCGTCAGCATGCCGAGCCCCAAGCCCTACGGAGCATCGGGGGATGCACATGAACAGCGTTCCGCAGCACCTGCTGAACGAGGACCGCCAGGAATACGAGCGGATTCTCGATGAGGCGCTGCGCTCCGCACCACACCATTCGGAACTGGCCGCCGGCGGACAGCGGCTCAACTCGGAACAACTGCGCACGATGGCACTCGGCGCCACCGCGCTCATCACCGCGGCCGCGGCGACCGAGTACCAGCACTATGTGAAGGTCCGCGAGGAACTGCGCCGGCCACCGGCGCAGTCCTCCCCGGCCGTCCACGACTCCGACTCCACCGAGCCGGGCACGGGCGCGTCGGGTCTCGCCGCCACCATGGGCGAGGTCGCCGAGACGTCCGGGGCCGGTGCCGTGGCCGTGGTCGCCGTCCTGGCCCCCGTCCTGGCCGGGACGGCCGCCGCGATCTTCCTGCTCGTCGGCTACATCCTGCGGATGCTCGACCCGGAGGCAGCGTTCGCCCGGACCATGCTCACCACGGGATGGGTGTTCGGTGCGGTGACGGCCGTCGCCATCCTCGTGGCCGCCGTGGGACTGCTGCTCACCGCGCTGCGCAACAAGCCCTCGGCGCTAGGCGGCGCGTACCGCGAACTCGACGAGGAGGTGACCCGGGCCAGGGACGTCTGGCGGGACGCCCTGCTGGAGCGGGGGATCGTCCCGTTCCTGCGGGAAGCCCTCACCGACCCGGCGACGGCCGCCACGCTCCAGCACACGGCGCCCTCGGCGCCGGCCGGCCGTATGCCGCACCTCGGATACGACCGTCCGGGCTTCTCCAGTCCCGACAAGGGCTCGACCCGCGGTACGCGGCCGAGCTACTCCAGTCCGGACTACTCGAGCCCGGACTTCGGGGGCCCGGAACACCAGCCCGAGTGAGCCGGGCAGCCGGGCTCGGGGGTGGCCCGTCCGTCGGCTTGCGCTCCTCGTTCCGGGGGCGCGAGCCGGGACGGGCCGGACACCGGGGCCCCGGTCCCGTCCGCTTCCGGCGGCCCGGCTCTCAGAGGATGCCCGCACGCCCCGCCGCAGTGATCCACAGCGGGAACTCGGACAGGAGACGGTCGTACAGCTCCGGGTCCGGCACGGTGCTGATGTCGTCGACGGCGAAGAAACCGACATTGTCGACACGGCGTCCGGGCAGCGTGTCGAACCGCTCCAGCACGCCGTAGTTGGACTTGCCCAGACCCACGAACTGCCAGAAGACGGGCTCCTCCACCGCCTCACGCAGTTCCCGTTCGATCTCCTTGTTGCGGTAGACCCCGCCGTCCGAGAAGAACAGCACGAGCGTCGGAGCGGACGCCGGATGGTCGCGCACGAACGCGCGCACCTCGGCGATGACCTTCTGCTCCTCGTTCTGGATCCCGACGTCCCGCATGTCGACCTGGCTCGGATCCAGCCCCTTCTTCCGCCCGCGCCGGAAGAGTCCCACCTCCCCCACCCGCACATGCAGCCGCAGCCACTCGGGAAGCTCACCGAGCCGCAGATCCGGCAGCCGGGCCGGATTCGAGGCGAACGTCCAGGCCTGCATCTCCCCGTCGTCGTCCAGTTGCGCCGCGACCGCGGCCATCCGTTCGACGACGTCGGACACGACGCCCCTGGAGTACAGGAACGACATGGACCCGGAGGCATCCAGTACGAGGACGACGCGAGCGGTGACATGGGCGGCACCGTGCTTGCGCAGACTGACCGCCACCTGTTCCTTGCGCAGCGACAACCGCTTGCGCATGTCGACGGGCAGACGCTCCTCGCCCTTGGACAGCCGGGCGCCGGGCACCGGGGCGGCGGGCGTCGGTGCCGGGGCGACGGGCGGAGGCGGCGGGGCCACGGTCACGGCAGGCGGCGGGGCGATCGTCGGGGCGGGCTCGTCGACGGTGATGCCGAAGTCCGTGGCCAGCCCGGCCAGCCCGGCGGCGTACCCCTGTCCCACCGCACGGAACTTCCACTTCCCCTGCCGGCGGTACAACTCGCCGCCGATGAAGGCGGTCTCGGTCCCCGCCGCCATGTCGAACCGCGCAAGCTCGCTCCCCGTACCCGCGTCGAACAGCCGGAGCACGAGCCCCGGTACCTGGCCGAACGTCCCGCCGTCGGCCGAGGCGCACAGCGCGATCCGTTCGACGGCCGGATCGACCGCGCCCAGGTTCACCTCCAGGGTGTCCGTCGAGGCACCGGCCGCACTCCGCTTGCCCAGATGCGTCACGGCACCGGACGTGTGCCGAGGCTGGTTGTAGAAGACGAAGTCGCCGTCGTCCCGCACCCGCCCCGCCTCGGTGAGCAGCAACGCCGAGGCGTCGATGTCCGGCACGCCGGCACCGGCCCTCCAGGCGAGCTCGGCACGCACCACGGAGGCATCGACGGGACGATTGGACCCTTTGCTCATCGGACTCGCTGTCATGAGCCCAGTCTGCCCACCCATCCCGCCGAACACGAGAAAGCCCCTCACGGGAGCGGCATCCACCACGAACACCGCTCCCGCGACGGACGCCCTCAGTCCGCGATCGGCAGGTACACCCTGTTCCCGCTCGCCGCGAACTCCTTCGACTTCTGGAGCATCCCCTCGGCGATCTCCTCGGGAGACGCCCCGTCGGCCGCCGCACCGCCGAACCGCTCGCTGATGTCGTGGCTGATCTTCATCGAACAGAACTTGGGGCCGCACATCGAGCAGAAGTGGGCCGTCTTGGCAGGTTCCGCCGGGAGGGTCTCGTCGTGGAACTCCCGGGCCGTGTCCGGGTCGAGGGCGAGATTGAACTGGTCCTCCCACCGGAACTCGAAGCGGGCGTCGGACAGCGCGTCGTCCCACTCCTGCGCGCCGGGGTGCCCCTTGGCGAGATCCGCCGCATGCGCGGCGATCTTGTACGTGATCACGCCGGTCTTGACGTCGTCACGGTCGGGCAGACCCAGGTGCTCCTTGGGCGTGACGTAACAGAGCATGGCGGTGCCCCACCAGGCGATCATCGCGGCGCCGATGCCGGAGGTGATGTGGTCGTACGCCGGTGCGACGTCGGTGGTCAGCGGGCCGAGCGTGTAGAACGGGGCTTCCTCGCAGATCTCCTGCTGGAGGTCGATGTTCTCCTTGATCTTGTGCATCGGGACATGGCCCGGGCCCTCGATCATGGTCTGGACGTGGAAGCGCTTCGCGACCCTGTTGAGTTCCCCGAGCGTGCGCAACTCCGCGAACTGCGCCGCGTCATTGGCGTCCGCGATGGAGCCGGGCCGCAGGCCGTCGCCCAGCGAATAGGTGACGTCGTACGCGGCGAGGATCTCGCAGAGCTCCTCGAAGTGCTCGTACAGGAAGGACTCCTTGTGGTGCGCCAGGCACCACGCGGCCATGATCGAGCCGCCGCGGGAGACGATGCCGGTCTTGCGGTTCGCGGTGAGCGGCACGTGGGCGAGGCGCACACCCGCGTGGACCGTCATGTAGTCCACGCCCTGCTCGGCCTGTTCGATGACGGTGTCCTTGTAGATCTCCCAGGTCAGCTCCTCGGCCCGGCCGTCGACCTTTTCCAGGGCCTGGTAGAGCGGCACGGTGCCGATGGGGACGGGGGAGTTGCGCAGCACCCACTCGCGGGTGGTGTGGATGTTGCGGCCCGTGGAGAGGTCCATGACGGTGTCGGCACCCCAGCGGGTCGCCCAGGTCATCTTCTCCACTTCCTCCTCGATGGAGGACGTCACGGCCGAGTTGCCGATGTTGGCGTTGACCTTCACCAGGAACCGCTTGCCGATGATCATCGGCTCGATCTCCGGGTGGTTGACGTTGGCCGGCAGCACGGCCCGACCCGCCGCGATCTCCTCGCGGACAACCTCGGGAGAGACGTTCTCCCGGATCGCCACGAACTCCATCTCGGGCGTGATCTCACCACGGCGTGCGTACGCCAGCTGGGTGACCGCCCGGCCCGCACGACCCCGCCGTGGCATGCGCGGCCGACCGGGGAAGACGGCGTCCAGGTTGCGCAGTCCGCCGCGCGGAGCGGTGTGCTTGATCCCGTCGTCCTCGGGACGGACCGGACGGCCGGCGTACTCCTCGGTGTCACCACGGGCGACGATCCAGTTCTCCCGCAGCGGGGCGAGCCCCCGGCGGACATCCGTCTCGACGAGCGGATCGGTGTACGGGCCCGATGTGTCGTACAGCGTGACCGACCGCCCGTTGGTGAGGTGCACCTGGCGGACCGGCACCCGCACGTCGGGGCGGGTGCCACCGTTGACGTACGCCTTGTGCCAGCCGATGGACTTCCCGGCCTCCCCGTCGGCCGACGTCTCCGTCGGGTCCTGCGAGGAGACAGGCGTGCGTGCGTCCTTGTTGGTCATGAGACCTACTCCCTACGCCGGCATTACCCGGTAACAGGTTCGGCGGTCGACGCAGCGATTTCCGTCTGCCGACGTTCCGTGGGAAACATCACTCGACTTGGGTGATGTTTCATGTGAAACGTCGCTGGGACGGAGGTCAGCGCCCTCTCAGCCCGGTGCTCCGAGCTCCCGCGTGTACAAAAGGTGCCACCACGCTAGCGTCCTTTCTGGCGCGGTGAACAGAGGGCCCTCGACGTTCTTGCGATGATCGAGCCGTGACGCCGACTCAGCCTCCCGCGTATCCACCACCCGAACCACCACACGGCGACGGCGCCGGACACGGGCACGGTCCCGGACAGGGGCACGCGCACGGCCATGGGCACAGCCACAGCCACGGCCCGGCAGCGCCGGTCTCCCGGCATCTGCGCAAGGTCATCGCGGCGATCCTCATCCCGTTCGCCGCGGCGGTACTGATCGCCCTCGCCGTGCTGTGGCCGAGCGGTGCACCGGCTCATGAACGCACCGGCGTCGGATTCGACCGGCAGACGGAGCACGCCACGGTCACCAAGGTGGTGGAGGTGAGCTGTCAGTCCGTGAACGCCTCCGGAGGCGTCCCGACCGGTGACACCTCCACCGCCGAGGGTTCCTCCGCCCAGCAGCAGGCCGAGGGCACCTGCAAGAAGGCGACGATCCGCGTCGACACAGGCAACGACAAGGGCCGCACGTTCAACGAGATCGTGCAGCCGGACCAGTCCCGTCAGCTGGAACAGGGTCAGGAGGTCGTGGTCGCCTACGAGCCCTCGGCGCCCGCGGACCTGCAGTACTCGGTCACCGACGTGAACCGGCGCTTCCCGCTGGCACTGCTCGCCGGCGTCTTCGCGCTCGCCGTCGTGGCCGTGGGACGGCTGCGCGGTGTCATGGCCCTCGTCGCCCTCGCGGTCAGCTTCCTGGTGCTGAACTTCTTCATCCTGCCGGCCATCCTTCAGGGCTCGAACCCCCTAATCGTGGCGGTGGTGGGCGCGAGTCTGATCATGTTGCTCGCCCTGTATCTGTGTCACGGGTTCTCTGCACGCACCTCGGTGGCGGTGCTCGGCACGCTCATCTCGTTGCTGCTGATCGGCGTCCTGGGGTCGGTGTTCATCGGCTGGGCCGCGCTCACCGGCAACACCGACGACAACACCGGTCTGATCCACGGGCTGTTCCCCGGGATCGACATGAGCGGCCTGCTGCTGGCCGGTGTCATCATCGGGTCGCTCGGCGTCCTCGACGACGTGACGGTCACGCAGACGTCGGCGGTATGGGAACTGCACGAGGCCAATCCCTCGCTGGGGCGGCGCGGGCTGTACCGCGCGGGCATCCGTATCGGCCGCGATCACATCGCGTCCGTGGTCAACACCCTGGTCCTCGCCTACGCGGGTGCCGCCCTGCCCCTGCTGTTGCTGTTCTCCATCGCGCAGAGCAGCGTGGGGACGGTCGCCAACAGCGAACTGGTGGCGGAGGAGATCGTACGCACCCTGATCGGCTCGATCGGCCTGGTCGCCTCGGTGCCGGTCACCACCGCACTGGCCGCGCTGATGGTCGCGGCCGACCGCCCGGCAGCACGGACACCCGCGCGGACCCAGCGCCAGGAGCCCGCGCGGGTACGCGGTCAGGTTCCGGATGCCCGGTCGGCCGCGGGACGCGGTGGCAGGGGCAGGCGCCGTAAGCGCTGAGGACCACGAGCTGGGGGCGGAGCGCCGGCTGAAGCGTCCGCCACCGGCTCTCCGGAGGAACGCTTCAGCCGGCGCTCTGCTCCGCCAGGATCCGGTCCAGCGCGTCGTCGAGATGGGCGTCGAAGTCGGCGAGCGCTCCTTCCTGGCCCAGCGGTACCAGCTTGTCGGTGCGGTCGAGGAAGGCCACGAGCGGCGCGGTCGACGAGCGGAACAGTGCCTGGTCGCCGCCGACCTGAAGCCGAATCAGCACCTCGCCCAGCATGTCGGGATCGACCGGCGAGACCCGCACGTCCCCCTCACCGCACGGTCGGCCCACGCCGTCGATGAGCAGCTCGCGGCCGAAGGTCCAGGTCACAGGCGCGTCCCCGGGCAGGTGGAAGGTCAGACGCACAGCGTAGGGATCGCAGGTGTCGTAACGCAGCTCCACCGGGATACGGAAGGACAGCTCCTCCGACACGAGAAAGCTCATCATGACCTCTGCCTGTACGGATTCGCGCATCGCCTACCCCGTCATTCGCCGCGGACTGGCCGGGCATGAACTCTGACACCACATGAAATCTTGCTGAAAGTGCACACCAGATCACAAGGAGTGAGTTTTCAGATACTGATAGACAGCGCGAACGATCCCAGCATGCGGCCCAGTTCGGCCTGGAAACGCTGGGCCGCGGGGAGGAGCCGGTCGGCCTGGTGTGCGGGCAGGGAGATGGCCAGCGACGCCGCAGTGGCGCCGACGGTGATCGGGATGGCCGCGCACACCGCTCCCAGCGCGTACTCCTGGCGTTCCGTCACCAGTTCCATGCGCCGGGTCCGGTCCAGACGTCTGAGCAGGTCGTGGTCGTCGCGCACGGTGTACGGCGTGACGGGCCGCACGGGATAGCGGCTCAGGTGGTCACGGCGGGCCGCCCCGTCGAGCTGGGCGAGCAGGCACTGCCCGATGGCGTGGGCGTGGCCCGTCTCCCGGAAGTCGGCCCATTCCTCGACCGCGGGGTTGCCCGGAGTGTCGGAGACGCAGAGGACCTCGATCTCACCCTCGCGGTACACCGCGTAGTACACGGGAACACCGATGGCGTCCCGCCAGCGGGCGAGGGTGTCGACGACCTTGCTGCGACGTTTCTGCCGGTCTCCGCTGCCGCTCAGCCGCTCGGCCGCTTCTCCCAGGAAGAACAGCCCCTTGTCGCGGCGCAGATAGCCCTCATGAACGAGGGTACGCAGCAGGTGGTACGTAGTGGGGAGGGCGAGCCCGGTCTCCCTGGCCAGCTGTTTGGCGGGGGCCCCGTAGGTATGTCCGGCAACGGTCTCCAGCAGGCGCACGGCGCGCTGCACGGAGCCGATGAGGGTCGCGGTGGGCGGGGGCGGTGGTGGCACCGGGGAACGGGGCTGCGGGGGGACCGCGGTCAGATGGGCGGAGGTGCCAGTCGTGGCCAAGGTCACTCCCGAAACGCGAGGGGGCAGCCCGTGCGGGAACACGGGGTGGGGGATCGCCGCTCGCGGGGACCGTCCCCGCGACGAGTTCCGGACTCTAACGGGCTGTCACCCCACGCATACACCCTGTAGGGAAAACTTACCCCGCCCGAGGGAACCGGCGCTTCCCGCTACCGCCCCACTCATCGCCCTCGGCTCACCAGTCGCCGCGCGACGAGGAACTCGACATGAACTTGCGCACGACGTAGATCAGTCCGCCGACCAGCGCCACGAACACCAGCAGCTTGAAGAGCAGACCGATCACGAAACCGACCACGCTCGCTATCAGTCCGCCGAACACCACCAGGGCGATGACCGGCACCGCGATCCACTTCACCCACCACGGCAGTCCCGTGAAGATCTCTCGCATCGCCCTCGTCCTTGTCTCTCCGCCGGTCCGGTGCCGGATCGTCCATGATGTCCTGCACTTGATGCTAGGGCGACGCGTGGTCCTGCGGGGGCTCCGGACCCCTTGTCCTCCCCTGACCGATCCCCTAGGGAACCCGCGGTGCCTGCTCAGCTCTCGGGGGGAGAGAACACCACCAGAACCCGCAGGTCCTCACTGATGTGGTGGAACTTGTGGGCCACCCCCGCCGGTACGTAGACCACGCTGCCGCGTGCCACCTGCGTGGTCTCCATGCCCACGGTGATCGACGCCCGGCCGCTGACGACGAAGTACACCTCGTCCTGGTTGTGCGGCTGCTGCGGATCCGGGACACCGGCGTCCAGGGCGTAGAGGCCGACCGACATGTTCCGCTCCCGAAGGAACTGCAGGTACGCCCCGTCGTTGGCGGCGCGTTCCGCCTCCAGTTCGTCCAGCCGGAATGCCTTCATCTCCTGGTCCCCGCCCCTGCCTCGAGCCCGATCGTGTCTGTCACGATCAGACACATGATGAATTTCCTAGTCAAGACGATCGCCAACGCGGGTGCCCTGGCCGTAGCGGTGTGGCTGCTCGACAAGATCACCCTCACCGGCGACAGCACGGGCAAGGAGATCGGCACCCTGCTCCTGGTCGCTCTGATCTTCGGCCTGGTGAACGTCCTGGTCAAGCCGGTCGTGAAGCTGCTCAGCCTCCCTCTTCTCGTACTGACCCTCGGACTGTTCACCCTGGTGGTGAACGCCCTGATGCTGCTGCTCACCTCCTGGCTCGCCGACCTGTTCGACCTCAGTTTCCACGTGGAGGGATTCTGGACGGCCGTGCTGGGCGGTCTGATCATCTCCGTCGTCTCCTGGGCGCTCAACGTCGTGCTGCCCGACGGGGACCGAGGGCGATGACCTACCGCGTCTGTTTCGTCTGCACCGGCAACATCTGCCGCTCTCCGATGGCCGAGTCCGTCTTCCGCGCGCGCGTGGCGGAGGCGGGGCTCGACACAGTGGTCGAGGTGGACAGCGCCGGCACGGGCGGCTGGCACGAGGGCGAGGGCGCCGACCCCCGCACGGAGACCGTGCTGCTCGAGCACGGCTACGGTGCCGACCACACGGCCCGGAAATTCGATCCCGCCTGGTTCGCCCGCCTGGACCTCGTCGTCGCTCTCGACGAGAGCCACCGCGGGGCGCTGCGGCGTCTGGCCCCCACGGAACGGGACGCGGACAAGGTGCGTCTGCTGCGTTCGTACGACCCCGCCTCCGGTGACGACCTCGACGTACCGGATCCCTACTACGGCGGTCCGGACGGTTTCGACGCATGTCTTGAGATGGTGGAGGCGGCGAGCACCGGACTGCTCGCCGCGGTACGCGAGCACGTGGAAGGACAGGCTCCATGAACGATTCGACGTCGACGGGCGAGGGCCACGGCACCGTCGTGCCCGGAGGGGCCGGTGACAGCACCCGCGCGGTGCGGGCCGGGCTGCCCGAACCGGTCAAGCACGAGCCCACCCTGCCCGGGCCCGTGTTCGCGGCCCACTTCCATCTGCCGGGCGACCCCACCGGCCCGTACACGTACGGCAGGGACGAGAATCCGACCTGGACGCTGCTCGAGCGGGCCATCACCGAGCTGGAGGCTCCCGGGCGGGACGACGTCGAGACGCTGGTGTTCGCCTCGGGCATGGCCGCGATCTCCTCGGTGCTCTTCTCCCAGCTGCGCGCCGGAGACGCGGTCGTCCTGCCGGACGACGGCTACCAGGCACTGCCCCTGGTGCGCGCCCAGTTGGAGGCGTACGGCATCGAGGTGCGCACCGCGCCCACGGGCGGTGACGCCCAGCTCGAGGTCCTCGACGGCGCGAAGCTGCTGTGGATCGAGACACCTTCCAATCCGGGGCTGGACGTGTGCGACGTACGGCGGCTCGCCGAGGCGGCGCACGCCCAGGGCGCCCTGGTCGCCGTGGACAACACCCTCGCCACACCGCTCGGCCAGCTCCCACTGGGGCTCGGCGCCGACTTCGCGGTGGCCAGCGGCACCAAGCAGCTCACCGGGCACGGCGATGTGCTCCTGGGGTACGTCACGGGCCGCGAGGGCGAGGCCATGGACGCCGTCCGCCGCTGGCGCAAGATCGCCGGGGCGGTCCCCGGGCCGATGGAGGCCTGGCTGGCGCACCGCTCGATCGCCACGCTGCAGCTGCGGGTCGAGCGTCAGAACGCCACTGCTCTGACGCTCGCCCGGGCGCTGCGGGAGCGGCCGGAGGTGACGGACCTGCGCTACCCGGGGCTGCCCGGGGATCCCTCGCACAAGACCGCATCGCTGCAGATGCGGCGCTACGGGTGCGTGGTGTCCTTCACGCTGCCCACGCGCGCGCGAGCGGACCGCTTCCTCGACGCGCTGCGGCTGGTGGACGACGCGACGAGTTTCGGCGGCGTGCGGTCCACGGCCGAGCGGCGCGGACGCTGGGGCGGGGACGCGGTGCCGGAGGGCTTCGTCCGCTTCTCCGTGGGCGCCGAGGATCCGGCGGACCTGGTGGCGGACGTGCTGCGCGCCCTGGACGAAACAGCCGCCTGACGGCCCCGGCAGTGGGGCGCCGGTCCTCCGGCGCCCCACGGCGGACGGCCCGAGCCTCCCCCCTCGTGGCTCGGACCGTCCTCGGTTCTGCGCGCGAAGAACCGCGCGGTCTAGGCTAGTTGACTCAGTGTCAGTGTCCAATCACAGTAGCGGCAGCGACCTATCGACTTATTTATCGTTGGCCTGGTCCGGGCCTGCGGCGGGGGCTGAACCGAGGAGAGTGTTTTTCGTGGATCTGGCCTTGCTGCGGACCTTCGTGACCGTGCACCGGGCCGGTTCCTTCACTCGTGCCGCCGCCCTGCTCGGTCTTTCCCAGCCGGCCGTCACCTCCCAGATACGGACGCTGGAGCGCCAGCTGGGACGGCCCTTGTTCCTGCGCCAGGCGCGCGGTGTGACACCGACGACCATCGGGGACGAGCTCGCCCACAAGGCGGCTCCCCATCTCGACGCCCTGGTGGAGATAGCCGAGTCCGGGGTGGAGGAGGACTCCTTCTTACGGACGCTGCATCTGGCCGGCCCTCCGGAGTTCACCGCCGAGCGGGCGCTGCCCGCGCTGATGGAGCTGCCCGGGCAGGACGGCCGGGGTTTCGCCCTGCGTGCCTCTTTCGGAACCGCGGAGGAAACGCTGGAAGGGCTTGCCGCCGGGCATCACGATCTGGCCATCAGCACGGCGCGTCCACGCGGGACCCTGCTCTCGGCGACCGCTCTCTGCGACGAGGAACACGTTCTGATCGCCGCTCCGCGCTGGGCCGAACGAATCGGCTCCGGCACATTCCACGAGACCGGCCCACCGGTCCTGGAACGGATCCCGGTGGTCGAGGTCCACGAGTCACTGCCGTTCGTCTCCCGCTACTGGGCATCCGTCTTCGACTCCCGCCCGACCGCCCCCGGCACCGTCGTCGTCCCGGATCTGCGCGCGGTGCTGGCCTGCGCCACCGCGGGAGCGGGCCTCGCGGTGCTGCCCCGCTACCTGTGCAGGGCCGCGCTCGCGAAAGGGGAGGTGGTCGCCCTGCACGAACCGGCGATTCCCCCGCTGCGCACCTATTTCCTGGTGGTCCGCGCCGGCACCCTGGCGATGCCGCACATCGCTCGGGCTCACGAGTGGCTGGAGCAGGCGGCCGGCGGCTGGTCCTGAACCGTCGGGACGGACTCCTCTCACGGGAGCCCGGCCTGGGTCACCGCGGGATGTTTCACGTGGAACAAGCCGGGCCACATTTTCCCCATGACCGTCCGACCCGTGGTCAAGCGCACCGCCCGAGCCGTTCTGCTGGACGGCGAGTACCTGATTCTGATCAAGCGCACCAAACCCGGCATGGACCCGTACTGGGTCACCCCCGGCGGCGGGGTGGAACCAGGGGACTCGACCGTCGTGGACGCCCTGCACCGTGAGGTGTACGAGGAACTCGGCGCGAAGATCGCCGACGTGGTGCCCTGTTTCGTCGACACCGTTGAGCACATCGGCGAGGACGGCGGTGCCACCGGCGTCAAGGTGCAGCACTTCTTCGTGTGCCGCCTGGAATCCATGGACCCGTCGCTGCGGCACGGTCCGGAGATCGACGAGCCCGTCGGTGAGTACGAGATCGTCCACGTGCCGTTCACCCGTGTCGGCATCGCCTCCGTCCATCTCGTACCGCTGTCGCTGCGGCACTACCTGGACGGCAACATCGAGGGCGTACGCGCCATGCACGCACCCGATCTGGGTTGACCCGCTTGGCCGAAAGCACGCCCGAGTCTGCCCAATCAGGTGGACGCCGGAGCCTCCTGTCGGACAGCCTGACCTGCGTGTCGACACCTTCCCTTGACTCCCTGCCCATCCGCCGTCTGACGCTTCGCGATGTCACGGCATGCGCCGACTTGTCCGAGGACCGGGGGTGGCCACGAGAGGAGCACAAGTGGGGTCTCCTCCTCGCGGCAGGGAAGGGCTACGGCGTCGACGACCCCGGCGGTGGTCTGGTGGCCGCCTGTGTCGTCACCGAGTACGGACCGCACGGGCAACCCTCCCTCGCGGCCATCGGCATGGTGCTGGTCGCCGGGCGCCACGCACGCCGAGGGGTGGGACGCCGGCTGATGGGCCACGTCGTTGCGGCGGCGGGCACCACTCCCCTCACCCTGCACGCCACCGAGTTCGGCAGACCGCTCTACGAGGAGCTCGGGTTCAAGACCATCGGCTGCGCCGAGATGCTGCGCGGCCACTTCGTCCCCTCGGACGTCCCGCCGGAGACCGCCACCCGTGCCGCCACCGCGGGGGACCTCCCGGCGATCCTCCGGCTCGACGAAGAGGTGTTCGGAGCGGATCGAACGCACATCGTCACCCGGTTGCCCGCCTTCACCGACCACCTGCGCGTCGCCGAGGCGGGCGGGCGGCTCATCGGTTACGCCGCTGCC
This sequence comes from Streptomyces sp. DH5, assembly GCF_020873915.1. Taxonomy (GTDB): domain Bacteria; phylum Actinomycetota; class Actinomycetes; order Streptomycetales; family Streptomycetaceae; genus Streptomyces. Next base: position 229,322 of record NZ_JAHWGP010000003.1, on the reverse strand, counting down.
TGGCCCAACATGGAGACCCACGTGGTGGGACCGTTGATCGCCCGTGACACCGAGACGGCCAAGGCCCTCATCGCATCCCTCGCCGCGCACACCGAGCGGCCGCTGCGCACCGACATCGACGTGCGGCACGAGGAGCTGCTGAGCTGGGCAAAGAAGCACGGCCTGGCGTCCGTGGCATTCAACGCCGTCATGGCGTACGGGATCACGGAGCTGCCCGGAGACGGCAGTCGGCGGTTCGCCCCGGTGACGGTCGCCGCGGGCTGACCCCCTCGGACTGACGACGCAGGCTCCGATGTCCCGGGACGACGTCGCTCCGCGAGATCCTCCTCAGACGAGGGCCTCCGCCGCGGCCGTCGCGAAGGCGCGATCCTGCTCCGGGGCACCGCCGCCGACACCGGTGCACGCCTTGCGAGGGCTTGTCGCACCGGAGATCAACACCACGCGGTCGCCCCGGCGGAAGGTGAGCAGATGCCCGTCGGCGTCGAGCACGGTGACGCACACGGCGACACCGGCCGCATCGGCGGCCTCGCGTGGGGCGACAGCCGTGGTGGTGGTCGTGGGAAGTCCCCTGACGGTGCGGATGACGCCGGTCGTACCGGAGGCAACCGGAAGTGCGGGAACTCGGTGGTTCCGATGCCGAAGGCCTCGATCGCGAGGGCCATGAACGCGAGAGGCATGAGGGCGAGCGGACTTTCCGAGACGAGTGCGCGCTTTATGCGACCTGACAACGATTGCATACGCGGCCTACCAGCTAACGGTGATTATTGCAGAAGTGCTCTACCCTGGTCTTCATGAGCCCTTGGACGGAGGAAACGCCCATGACAGCCACGGACCCCGCGCTCACGGCCCTCGCTCATGGGTGGCGCGTGCTCTCCCTGCTGCACGGGAGGATCGAGGCGCACATGGAGCGGGCTCTACAGGCCCTGCACGACCTGAGCGTGCGGGAGTACTCCCTTCTCGACGTACTGAGCCGCCAGAACGACGACGAGGGCGGCCATCTGCAGATGAGGCAGGTCGCGGACGCTGTCGTGCTCAGCCAGAGCGCCACCACTCGCCTGGTCACCCGGCTCGAGGACCGCGGGCTCCTGGAGCGCTGTCTGTGTCCCACCGACCGGCGAGGCATCTACACCAACGTCACCGAGGCCGGTCTCGAACTGCTGGAGCAGGCCCGGCCGACCAATGACACCGCCCTGCGCGAGGCCCTCGACGAGGCCGCGAAGAACCCGGAACTGGCTCCTCTGGTCCGGGCAGTGGAAACCCTGAAGTTTCCTGCGTCCGCCTAGAGTTCACGCATGACCGGTCTTGAGATACGAGCCGCAGTCGCAGGCGACCTTCCCGCGATCGTCGGCATGCTCGCGGACGACCCCCTGGGAGCGCGGCGCGAGTCGCCGGACGACCTCGGCCCCTACGTGACTGCTCTGGAACGGCTCAGCACCGATCCGAACCAGCACCTGGTCGTCGCGGTCCGCGAGGAACGCGTCGTCGGCACACTGCAACTCACGGTCGTTCCAGGACTGTCCCGCCGCGGCTCCACGAGGTCGATCATCGAAGGGGTCCGCGTCCACACGGACGAGCGCGGCAGCGGTCTGGGCACCCGGCTCATCGAGTGGGCGATCGGCACATCCCGTCAGGAGGGATGCCACCTCGTCCAGTTGACGTCCGACAACACCCGCACCGACGCCCACCGCTTCTACGAGCGGCTCGGCTTCACGGCCTCACACGTGGGTTTCAAGCTGTCGCTGTGACGCATCCGGGAGCCGTGTTCCACGTGGAACACGGCTCCCGGATGCGCGGTGACGGAGTGCTAGCCAATACCCCGCCACCCGTCGGGGTCCACTCCGCCCGGCACCGGCGCCCCCTCCTCGTACGGCTGGCGCGTGAACACGAACGAGCCGAGGTCGAGATGGCTCACCGCCCCGTCCGCCCGCCGCACGGGCTCCAGCAGCTCGCCGGCGTAGTAGCCCTCCAGCCCCGTCCACGTCCCGTCCCCGTTCGCACGGAAGCGTGAGCGCCGGCCCTTCCCGGACAGTGGTTCCAGGGAGACGAGACCGCCAGCGGTGAGCCGCAGAGCGAAGGCGTACGTGCCCCAGTACCACTGGCCCACCAAGTCCAGCGACGCGGGATCCGCCTCCCTCACCGGCTTCCAGGGGTCGGGAATGCGCGGTTCGGCCTCGGCGACGATCCCGACCAGGTCGGCGGCGACCGTGAACGGCGCGGGTCCGGACGTGCAGTTGGCGAGCACGACCGCGCCCACATCGTCCGCCACGCTGATCGTGAGGCAGGCGAGGAAACCCGGGAGCGATCCGGTGTGCCCGACCAGAGCCCGTCCGCTATGGTGACGGAGCTCCAAGCCCAGGCAGTACGCGTAGCCGTCGGCCACGTCCGCCGCCTCGGCCGGTGCCGCAGGCGTCCTCATCTCCCGCAGCGACTCCGCGCTCAGCACCTTCTCGTCCCCCCGGACCAGGAAGGCCGCGAAGCGGGCCAGGTTCCCCGCGGTGGACCACAGTTGACCGGCGGGCGCCATCAGCCCGAGGTCTTCCAGAGGCTCTGGCAGCATCACATCCGCCCACGGATGCACCGCCCAGCCATCCGCGTGCGGCGCCACCGGACCCATGCTCGTACGGTCCAGGCCCAGCGGTCCGAGCACCTCCCGCCGCAGAACGTCCTCCCAGCGGGCACCCCGGAGCTTCTCGACCAGGGCGCCGAGCAACGCGTAGCCGGGGTTCGAGTAGTGGAAGCGCCGGCCCGTGGGGTGCACCAGCGGCCGCGGCCCCAGCACCTCGTCGAGGCCCGTCCGCAGCGACCCGGGAGTCCGCTCCCACCAGGGACCCGGCGTTTCCGCGGCCAGCCCGCCGCTGTGCGAGAGCAGCTCGGCGACGGTCACCTCGCCCACGCCCGTCCCCGGCAAGTGCTTCTCCAATGGGTCGGAGAGATCCAGCACGCCCTCGTCGCGCAGCCGCAGCACTAGAACAGCCGTGAACGTCTTGGTGATCGATCCGATCCGGTACTGCACGTCCTCGTCCGGGGCATGCCCCTCCGCCGAGGCCCGTGCCCCGGTCCACACCGTCCTGCCGCCCCGCACCACGGCCGCGACCAGCGAAGGCGTCCGTCCTTCGCTCTGCGCCACGGCGATCCGGTGCAGCAGCGTACGCCGTGTTCCGGGTAGCAGTTCTTCTTCCGCAATCGTCATGCCCCAAGTCCAGCACGGCCGGTGGACGGGGATTGGTGACCTGGGGGTCTCGCCGCTCATGCATGTCGGTCCTGGGTGATCCCAGCGAGGCCGCTTGTCCGTGTCGGCCGAGTACACCACGCTGAGCCCGAGCACGAGGACTACCGGCGGACCGAGATCGCGCACCGATGAGTTTCCCGCGCCACGCTGGTCCACACGCCGGACGACCTACGGACAGAAGGCTGGCCATGCGGAAACTGATCTACGGCATGAACCTGAGTCTGGACGGCTACATCGCCGCGGCCGGCGATGACATCGACTGGAGCGGACCCCCGAGCGACGAGCTGTTCCAGTGGTGGCTCGACCACGAGCGAGCGTGTGGCGTGTCGCTGTACGGGCGCAAGCTGTGGGAGACGATGAGCTCCTACTGGCCGACCGGCGATCAGCAGCCCGACGCCACCCCGGCGCAGATCGAGTTCGCGCGGAACTGGCGGGACACGCCGAAGGTGGTGGTCTCCTCGACGATCGACAAGGTCGACTGGAACACCCGCCTGGTCAATGGCGACGCGATCACCGAGATCACACGGCTCAAGGCCGAGGACGGCGGCCCCCTGCACATCGGCGGCGCGACGCTCGCCGGGGCGGCCCTGCGCGCCGGGCTGATCGACGAGTACGTGATCGCCGCCCATCCCGTGCTGGTGGGCGGCGGCACGCCGTTCTTCACCGCGGTGGACAGCTGGGTGAACCTGAACCTGGTGGAGACGCGGACGTTTCCCGGCGGCGTGGTCCTGACCAGGTACGAGACGAGGCGCTGAGCGGCTTCCCGAGCCCTGACGACGTGCAGGATCTCGCTGCCCGTGTCACAGGGCATCGCGCTGACCAGCAGGTTCGGATTCGTCTCAGAGCGCGTTCCGACGCTTTGTCCCAGCTCCTATGTCTGTTCCACCGGGCCGTGTCAGGACTGTGCTGGAAGATAGGGACGTGGGGCCCCTACGTCTACCGCGTCACCAAGTACGACCCCGCCGACCGTGATGAACTCGGGCACTACACGGGCACGAGGACACCGTCAGTGATCACGGCAAGATCGAGGCGGCCTATCTGCAGGCGGTCCTGGCGTTCGCCGTGGAGGTCGGCATCGATCGCTTGTCCGTCCGCGAGCCGCAGGTCCCGTCCCTCGCGCACTTCGGCCTTGAGCGGCCGCTGGAGGACTTCGGGCTTGAGGGACTGTTCTCAGCCGGTTCGTCCAGTCGAAGCGAACACTGAGACACAGCAAGCGACCGGTCAGGTCTGCGCCATGTCCACGAAGCGTGAGTAGTGCCCCTGGAAGGCGACCGTGATCGTCGCCGTCGGACCGTTTCGGTGCTTCGCCACGATCAGGTCCGCCTCGCCGGCGCGCGGGGACTCCTTCTCGTAGGCGTCCTCACGGTGCAACAGGATGACCATGTCGGCGTCCTGCTCGATGGAGCCGGACTCACGCAGGTCGGAGACCATCGGCTTCTTGTCGGTGCGCTGCTCCGGACCACGGTTGAGCTGGGAGAGCGCGATCACCGGGATCTCCAGCTCCTTGGCGAGCAGCTTGAGGTTTCGGGACATGTCCGAGACCTCCTGCTGACGGCTCTCGGACCGCTTGGAACCACCGGCCTGCATCAGCTGGAGGTAGTCGATGACGACGAGCTTCAGATCGTTGCGCTGCTTCAGGCGGCGGCACTTGGCACGGATCTCCATCATCGACAGGTTCGGCGAGTCGTCGATGTAGAGCGGCGCCGCGGACACATCCGGCATGCGGCGTGCCAGGCGCGTCCAGTCCTCGTCGGTCATCGTGCCGGAACGCATGTGGTGCAGCGCGACGCGCGCCTCGGCCGAGAGCAGACGCATCGCGATCTCGTTGCGCCCCATCTCCAGCGAGAAGATGACGCTGGGCAGGTTGTTCTTGATGGACGCGGCCCGGGCGAAGTCCAGGGCGAGGGTCGACTTGCCCATCGCGGGACGCGCGGCGATGACGATCATCTGCCCGGGGTGCAAGCCGTTGGTGAGCGAGTCGAAGTCGGTGAACCCGGTGGGTACCCCGGTCATCTCACCGCTGCGCGAGCCGATCGCCTCGATCTCGTCGAGTGCGCCCTCCATGATGTCGCCGAGCGGCAGGTAGTCCTCACTGGTGCGCTGCTCGGTGACGGCGTAGATCTCCGCCTGGGCACGGTTGACGATCTCGTCCACGTCGTCGTCCGCGGCGTACCCCATCTGGGTGATGCGCGTCCCCGCCTCGACCAGACGGCGCAGTACGGCACGCTCGTGCACGATCTCCGCGTAGTACGCCGCGTTCGCCGCCGTGGGGACGGTCTGGACGAGGGTGTGCAGATACGACGCCCCGCCGACCTTGTTGATCTCGCCGCGCTTGGTCAGCTCCGCGGCGATGGTGATGGGGTCGGCCGGCTCGCCCTTGGCGTAGACGTCCAGGATGGCCGAATAGACGGTCTCGTGGGCCGGCTTGTAGAAGTCGTGGCCCTTGAGGATCTCGACCACGTCCGCGATGGCGTCCTTGGACAACAGCATGCCGCCGAGAACGGACTGCTCGGCCACGAGGTCCTGTGGCGGCACTCTCTCGAACGCGGAGCCACCGCCGTCCCACTCACCGGTGTCCCGGCCCCGCTCGTTCTGTTCGTTGCGGCCCCTGCCGCGGTCGTCACGAGGGCGGGAGGCGGACAGACGATCACTGGGACCAGCGTCGGCCCACGGGTCGTCCAAGGGCTCGGAAATGCTCACCGAGCCACCTCCTCCCGTCCGCCGAGCGGACCTCGCCGTGCCTCTCAGTTCTACGGCACGGCACTGACAAATAAGAGGCCCGACTCCGGTTGACGCGCGCCGGTTTTGTGGCGTTTGTGAAACCGGCGGACGGAGCGGGCGCCGGATAACCGTAGGCCCGTCGGCACCGACAGCCAATCTGGTTATCCACAGGCCATGTGGACGACTGGCCCAGAGCTGTGGAGAACTCCTCAAAACCTGTGCACGAGCCGGTGGACAGCCCTGTGAACAAGACCGGCGTCGGCCTCCAGGCACGCCTCTGACCTGCCCTTTTACCATCCACTGGCTGTGCAGAAGAAAAACTTTCCCGGTCGGAACAAGATCGACTCCCAGGGTGTACGCAAGCCCACACCCTGAGCCATGAGGTAAGGGTCATTGTAGCTTTGCATCACTTACCTGTGGATGATTAGATTGGTGCACATGACACAGGCCCCCGCGCGTCCGAAAGCCGCACGCCGCCAGCACGACCGAGAGATCATCATGCTGGCCGTCCCGGCCTTCGGCGCCCTCGTCGCCGAGCCTCTGTTCGTCATGGCCGACAGCGCGATCGTCGGCCATCTCGGCACCGCGCAGCTCGCCGGTCTCGGCATCGCCTCGGCTCTCCTCATGACTGCCGTCAGCGTCTTCGTCTTCCTGGCCTACGCCACCACGGCCGCCGTCGCCCGGCGTGTCGGAGCCGGCGACCTGCCCTCGGCCCTCCGCCAAGGCATGGACGGCATCTGGCTGGCACTGCTGCTCGGCGCCGCCGTTGTGGGCGTCGTCCTGCCCACGGCACCTGCCATCGTGGACCTCTTCGGTGCCTCCGAGACAGCGGCTCCCTACGCGATCACGTATCTGCGGATCTCCACCCTCGGCATACCGGCGATGCTCATCGTCCTCGCCGCGACGGGCATCCTGCGCGGGCTGCAGGACACCAAGACTCCCCTCTACGTCGCCATCGGCGGCTTCGTCACCAATGGCGTCCTCAATGTCGTGCTCGTCTACGGAGCCGGACTCGGCATCGCGGGATCCGCCTGGGGCACGGTCATCGCGCAGTGCGGCATGGCCGCGGTCTACCTTGCCGTGGTGGTCCGCGGAGCACGCAGACACGGGGCCTCGCTACGTCCCGACGCCGCCGGGATCCGTGCCTCCGCCCAGGCAGGCGTTCCCCTGCTGGTGCGCACTCTCTCCCTCCGGGCCATCCTGATGATCGCGACAGCCGTCGCCGCCCGTCTGGGCGACTCGGACATCGCAGCTCACCAGATCATCCTCTCCCTGTGGAGTTTGCTCGCCTTCGCCTTGGACGCCATCGCCATCGCCGGACAGGCCATCATCGGCCGCTACCTGGGGGCCGGCGACGCCCCGGGCGCCCGTGAGGCGTGCCGGCGTATGGTCCAGTGGGGCATCGCCGCCGGTGTCGTTCTCGGCGTACTGGTGATACTCGCCCGGCCAGTGTTCCTGCCCCTGTTCACCAGCGACGCCACAGTCAAGGACGCAGCACTGCCCGCCCTGGTGCTGGTGGCTCTGTCCCAGCCGGTCTGCGGCATCGTATTCGTCCTTGACGGGGTGTTGATGGGCGCGGGCGACGGGCCGTACCTCGCTTGGGCCATGCTGGTGACCCTCGTCGTGTTCACTCCGGCGGCGCTTCTGGTCCCCGCACTCGGGGGAGGGCTCACCGCCCTGTGGGCCACGATGACCCTCATGATGACCGTACGCATGCTAACCCTGTGGTTCCGCGCCCGTTCGGGCCGCTGGATCGTCACGGGCGCGGCGCGCTGACCGTTTCACGTGAAACACAGCGATGGGGGCCGCACCCCGAAGGGTGCGGCCCCCATGGGCTCACTGCGTCAGCGAGCTCGGCACTCAGCCGGCGACGACCTCGATGCTGACCTTGGCGTCAACCTCGGGGTGCAGACGCACGGACGTCTCGTGGGCACCCAGCGTCTTGATCGGCGTGCCCAGCTCGATACGGCGCTTGTCGACCTCGGGACCACCGGCAGCCTTGATCGCGGAAGCGACATCGGCCGGCGTGACGGAACCGAAGAGACGACCGGCGTCGCCGGAGCGAACGGCCAGGCGGACCTTGACACCCTCGAGCTGGGCCTTCACCTGGTTGGCCTGCTCGATGGTCTGGATTTCGTGGATCTTGCGAGCACGACGGATCTGCTCGACGTCCTTCTCGCCACCCTTGGTCCAGCGGATCGCGAGCTTCCGCGGAACCAGGTAGTTGCGAGCGTAGCCGTCCTTGACGTCGACGACGTCGCCCGCGGCACCGAGGCCGGAGACCTCGTGGGTGAGGATGATCTTCATGAGTCGGTCACCCTTCCCTTATCGCGCAGTGGAGGTGTAGGGCAGCAGCGCCATCTCACGGCTGTTCTTGACGGCCGTGGCGACGTCACGCTGGTGCTGCGTGCAGTTGCCGGTCACGCGGCGGGCACGGATCTTGCCGCGGTCGGAAATGAACTTCCGCAGCATGTTCGTGTCCTTGTAGTCCACGTACGTGACCTTGTCCTTGCAGAATGCGCAGACCTTCTTCTTAGGCTTGCGCACAGGCGGCTTCGCCATGGTGTTTCTCCTGTGTGATCAAGAAGTGTGGGTACGGCCCGCCTAGAAGGGGGGCTCGTCCGAGTAACCGCCGCCCTGCTGGCCGCCACCGGAGCCGCCGCCCCAGCCGCCGCCACCGCCGCCCTGCTGGCCACCGGCGGGAGCGCCGGTCGCCCACGGGTCGTCAGCCGGAGCGCCGCCGCCCTGCTGGCCGCCACCGGAGCCGCCGCCCCAGCCGCCGCCACCCTGGCCGCCACCGCCGCCCTGGCCACCGCCGTACCCGCCCTGGCCGCCGCGGCCGGTGGTCTTGGTGACCTTGGCCGTGGCGTTGCGCAGGCTGGCGCCGACTTCCTCGACGTCCAGCTCGTAGACCGTGCGCTTGACGCCCTCACGGTCCTCGTAGGACCGCTGCTTCAGCCGGCCCTGCACGATGACGCGCATGCCTCGCTGGAGCGACTCGGCGACGTTCTCCGCCGCCTGACGCCAGACCGAGCAAGTCAGGAACAGGCTTTCGCCGTCCTTCCACTCGTTCGTCTGACGGTCGAAGGTGCGGGGGGTCGACGCGACACGGAACTTCGCGACGGCCGCACCGGACGGGGTGAAGCGCAGCTCGGGGTCGTCGACAAGATTGCCGACGACCGTGATGACGGTCTCGCCTGCCATGGGGGAACCTCTCGGCGGGTTTGCTGCTTGGCTGCTTGTGCTGCTACTCGGATCCCGGGATCAGCTGAGCGGAAGGCTCAGTGGGTCTCGGGACGGAGGACCTTGGTCCGGAGGACCGACTCGTTCAGGTTCATCTGGCGGTCGAGCTCCTTGACGACCGCAGGCTCGGCCTGCAGGTCGATGACCGAGTAGATGCCCTCGGGCTTCTTCTTGATCTCGTACGAGAGACGACGACGGCCCCAGGTGTCGACCTTCTCGACCTTTCCGCCGCCGTCACGGACGACAGAGAGGAAGTTCTCGATCAGCGGGGAGACAGAACGCTCCTCGAGATCGGGGTCGAGGATGACCATCACCTCGTAGTGACGCATGTGGAACCCACCTCCTTTGGACTCAGCGGCCACGGTCGTTCCGTGGCAGGAGGGTCGTGATGCGTTGCGCAACGATGCCTGTCAGTAAAACAGCCGCCACTGACAATCGAGCCGGGCTGCGGTTTCCAGACCGGCCGGGAGGAGCGTGGCCCTTCCCTGCCGCGTTCTGGCTCTGTCCGGACAGACACCGGTGCAGACGCTACAGAGTACCCGCACAGCGCCTTCCGGTTGAAATCCGGGCGCGAGGACCGTCAATCTGTACACATCGGGTGTGTACGGCGCTACGATCCGCCGCCTTTCGCAGGAGGTGCCCCATGGCACAGGCATTGCGACCCAACACCGCCGGAGGCCTTTTCGCCACCGACGGCAAGCCCCACCCCCTCCAGGACACCCTGCTCGCGGTGACCCTGGTGCTGGGGATCACGTCCTTCATCACGGCGATGTTCCACCATCTGCACCTGGTCAGTTCCTGGACCGGCCTGGTGGGCATCCTCACCGGCGCGTACGGCCAGTGGGTCTCGGTGACGACGCGAGGGCGCTTCGGCCTCGTCCTGGGCCTGGGTGCCTCGGCTGTCGGGTTCTTCCTGGGCATGGCACACGGTGGTCTCTTCGGCGGCTTCGTCGACTGACACCGGGCACCACCGCTTGTAGCACCGCCGACCGCCCCGGCCGGCCACGGGCCGGGGCGAAGGTGCCGTGCGCCCAACCGGGGCGCCCCCGAGGCGCAGTAGGCTTCGCGCGAGAGCCGGAGCCCCTGAACCCATGGGGACACACCAGCCCGAGGAGCGCCCCGAATGAGCCTGACCCTGAGGACCATCAGCCGAGAGCAGCATCTGGCGTACATCCAGAGTCTGCCGTCGGCGAGTCACATGCAGGTCCCGGCCTGGGCCGATGTCAAGGCGGAGTGGCGCTCGGAGAACCTCGGCTGGTTCGACGACCGGACCGGTGAGATGGTCGGCGCCGGCCTCGTCCTCTACCGCCAGCTCCCCAAGATCAAGCGCTATCTCGCCTACCTGCCCGAGGGCCCGGTCATCAACTGGTTCGCGCCGAACCTCCAGGAGTGGATGGAGCCGATGCTCGCGCACCTGAAGCAGCAGGGCGCGTTCTCGGTGAAGATGGGTCCTCCGGTGATCATTCGCCGCTGGGAGGCCCCGACCATCAAGAAGGGCATCCAGGACCAGGACGTGAAGCGTCTGCGTGACCTGGAGGCCGACTTCATCGAGCCGCGTGCTTTCGAGGTCGCCGACAAGCTGCGCCGCATGGGCTGGCAGCAGGGCGAGGACGGCGGTGCCGGCTTCGGTGACGTCCAGCCCCGCTACGTCTACCAGGTACCGCTGGCCAACCGTTCCCTGGAAGAGGTCCACAAGAACTTCAACCAGCTGTGGCGCCGCAACATCAAGAAGGCGGAGAAGGCCGGCGTCGAGGTCGTCCAGGGCGGCTACGACGACCTGCCCGAGTGGCAGCGGCTGTACGAGATCACGGCGGTGCGCGATCACTTCCGGCCCCGCCCGTTGTCGTACTTCCAGCGCATGTGGACGGCCCTCAACACCGAGGACCCCAACCGCATGCGGCTGTACTTCGCCCGCCACAACGGCGTGAACCTCTCCGCGGCGACGATGCTGATCGTCGGCGGGCACGTCTGGTACTCCTACGGTGCCTCCGACAACATCGGCCGTGAGGTCCGGCCCTCGAACGCGATGCAGTGGCGGATGCTGCGCGACGCCTACGCCCTCGGCGCCACCGTCTACGACCTGCGCGGCATCTCCGACTCGCTGGACGAGACCGACCACCTCTTCGGACTGATCCAGTTCAAGGTGGGCACCGGCGGCCAGGCCGCCGAGTACCTCGGCGAGTGGGACTTCCCCCTGAACAAGCTGCTCCACAAGGCGCTCGACATCTACATGTCGCGCCGCTGACCGGCTCTTCGTCACGGTCTCCGTCTTCGTGGCCCCGACGGCTGCGTTGGCTCCCCTACCTTTGATACACCGCAGCCACGAGAAAGGTTCCAGGTCCGGCCATGGCGCTCACGCTCTACGTCGACACCGCGCGCTGGCGGGCGCATCACAAGCACGTGCAGGAGCAGTTCCCGGGACTGGTCCCGGTCTGCAAGGGCAACGGCTACGGCTTCGGGCACGAGCGCCTCGCGGAGGAGGCCACCCGGCTGGGCTCGGACGTCCTCGCCGTCGGCACGACGTACGAGGCCGCCCGGATCAAGGACTGGTTCGGCGGTGACCTGCTGGTGCTGACGCCGTACCGGCGTGGTGAGGAGCCGGTGCCACTGCCGGACCGGGTCATCCGCTCGGTGTCGTCGGTCGACGGCGTGTACGGCCTGGTCGGTGCCCGTGTCGTCATCGAGGTGATGTCCTCGATGAAGCGACACGGCATCAGCGAGCAGGACCTGCCCCAGCTGCACTCCGCGATAGAGAACGTGCGGCTGGAGGGCTTCGCCATCCACCTGCCGCTGGACCGCACCGACGGTTCGGACGCCGTCGAGGAGGTCATCGGCTGGATGGACCGCCTGCGGGCAGCCCGCCTCCCCCTGCACACGATGTTCGTCAGCCACCTCAAGGCCGATGAACTCGCCCGTTTGCAGCAACAGTTCCCGCAGACCCGCTTCCGCGCCCGGATCGGTACCCGGCTGTGGTTGGGGGACCACGAGGCGACCGAGTACCGGGGTGCGGTCCTGGACGTCACGCGCGTCGCCAAGGGGGACCGGTTCGGGTACCGGCAGCAGAAAGCCGCCTCCGACGGCTACCTGGTGGTCGTGGCGGGCGGTACGTCGCACGGTGTGGGCCTGGAGGCCCCCAAGGCACTGCACGGCGTCATGCCGCGCGCCAAGGGCGTCGCCCGGGCCGGCCTCGCCACGGTCAACCGGAACCTCTCGCCGTTCGTCTGGGGCGGCAAGCAGCGTTGGTTCGCCGAGCCGCCGCACATGCAGGTGTCGATCCTGTTCGTGCCGTCCGACGCACCGGAACCGACGGTCGGTGAGGAGCTGGTGGCTCATCTCCGGCACACCACCACGCAGTTCGACCGGCTCGTCGACCGCTGACTGCGAGAGGGCCGGGCACGGATCCTCCGTGCCCGGCCCTCGTCGTGCTCTGCCCGGACATCCCCCGTCGAGCTGTTCGCTCAGAGCGAACTCCCGGTGGCTTCCGTCCTGCCCCATTCCACCCGGGGCCCTTCGAAGTGGGCCGCGTGCAGCGCGGAACGGTGCGCTGGGCCGAACACGAAGACGTCGTCCGCACCGTCGAGCGCACCGCCCGAAGGATCGTCGTCACCGGACCGGCGCACCGGATCCTTTTCCGGCATCAGGATGTCGCGCACGACCATGACACATAGGTAGAGCGTCCCGAGCAGGTGGAGTCCGATGGCCCAGTGGTAGCCGTCGGCGGGCAGGCCCTTGTGGCTGTCGCCGCTGGTCGTGTACGCGAGGTACATCCAGATGCCCAGGAAGTACGCCACCTCGCAGGCCTGCCAGACGAGGAAGTCCCGCCACTTCGGCCGGGCGAGGGCCGCCAACGGCACCAGCCACAGGACGTACTGCGGCGAGTACACCTTGTTGGTGAGGATGAACGCCGCGACGATCAGGAAAGCCAGCTGGGCGAACCGTGGCCGGCGGGGTGCCATGAGGGCGAGGGCCGCGACACCTCCGCAGCACAGCAGCATCAGCAGTGTGGCCAGCGTGTTGACCGTCTCCGTGCTCAGCGGATCGTCCGAGTTCTGCGCCATGATCAGCCAGAAGGACCCGAAGTCGACACCTCGTTCCTGGCTGAAGGTATAGAACTTCGACCACCCGTCGAAGGCGAAGAGCATCACGGGCCCGTTCACGACGAGCCAGGCGACCGCAGCGCCGGCGAGGGCCGTGCCGTACTGCCGCCATCGGCCCGCGCGCCAGCACAGCACCAGCAGCGGCCCGAGCAACAGCGCGGGGTAGAGCTTGGCCGCTGTGGCGAGCCCCAGGAGGAGGCCGAACGCGAGGGGCCGCCCTCGCGACCACATCAGCATCGCGGCGGCCGTCAGAGCGACCGCCAGCAGGTCCCAGTTGATGGTCGCGGTCAGCGCGAAGGCAGGCGCCAGAGCGACCAGCAGACCGTCCCAGGGGCGCCGGGCCTGCGTGCGGGTCACGCAGACGGCGATGACGGCCGCACAGGCCATGAGCATCCCGGCATTGACCATCCAGTACCACTGCTCCTGGTCCTGGATACTGCCGCTGCCCGGGGTGAGCCAGGCGGCGACCTCCATGAACACGCCGGTCAGCACCGGATACTCGAGGTACTGCATGTCGCCGGGGAGCCGGTCGAAGTACGGCACCAGTCCGTCGGCGAATCCGCGCCCCTGGTAGAGGTGGGGGATGTCCGAGTAGCAGGCATGCGTGTACTGGGAGCTGGCGCCGAAGAACCAGCCGCCGTTGTAGCAGGGCGCTTTCTGCACGAGGCCAAGGGCGAACATGCCGATCGCCACGAGCGCGATCACCCGTACCGGGGTCCACCAGGACCTGCCGGGCAGGACGCGTCGCCCGAGCGGCCCGCCGATCAGTTCGCTGCCTGCCGCGGCGACCCGGTCCTCCTCGGTCGGCCGCACGGACTCCGGCTCGTGGACGCTCGCTCGCGTCGATTCTCCACTGGGCATGCCGCACATCCTGCCGTACCCGGACGGGGATACGCCGAGGGCCGCCGTACCCGGTGGGTACGGCGGCCCGTGTTTCACGTGAAACGCCCAAGCCGGGCGATAACGGAACTAGCCGAAGAGACCGCCGCCTCCGTTGCCGCCTCCTCTGCTGCTACCGGGCTCACCGCTCTCCGTGGGCTCGGGTGAGGAGGAGGCCCCTCCGTCCGTGCCCCCGGTGTCCGTGCCGCCCGGGCCGGTTCCACCCGTCTCCTCCTCGTCGTCCCTGCAACGGAAGTCGAAGGGGCCGCACGTCTCCGTCTGCGTGGGCTGCGGCGGAGCGGTGGTCTCGGACTTCGAGGGCGACGGAGACGCCGAAGGAGTCGCCTCCTCGGTCTGCGTGACGCTCGGGGTCGGAGTCGGCGCGCCGAGCCCGTCCGCGATCTCGCCGATCTTCTCCGCCGCGGGGAAGCCGGGGTCGGGTTCGCCCTTGAGTGCGACCTTCATGAACTCGGTCCACACCTCCGTGGGGATGTCACCGCCGTGGATCGAGTCCTTGCCCGCCGTGCCGTTCATGGAGAGGAGCTTGTGGCTCTTGGGATCCTCACGGAACATCGCCACGGCGGTCGAGAGCTGCTTGGTGTAACCCACGAACCACGCCGACTTGTTCTCGTCGGTCGTACCGGTCTTGCCCGCTGCCGCCCGGCCCAGCTCCTTGGCGTGCTGTGCGGTGCCGTTCTCGATCACGTTCTCGAGCATGTCGGTGATGTTGTTCGCCACGTTCTCGGGCATGGCCTGCTTGATCCGCGGCTTCTCGAAGCCGGGCAGTTCCGTCCCCTTGTGCTTGACGGCGGTCACCGAGTACGGATCGGCCTGCTTCCCCGACGCCGCGAAGGTCGCGTAGGAGTCGGCCATGCGGATCGCGCTGGGAGTCGAGGTACCGAGCGCGAACGACGCGTTCAGCCCGGCGAAGCTGTCCTTGAGGATGCCGGACCTCTCGGCGACGTCCGCCACGTTCTTCATCCCCACGTCCATGCCGAGCTGCACGAACGGGGTGTTGACGGACTGCTCCATCGCCTTGCGCAAAGTGATGTAGCCCCACGGGTAAGGGCCCTCGTTCTTCTGACGGAAGGGCGTGTTGTCCTTCTTGAGAACGAGCGAGCCGTCGTTGTAGCGGACCTCCAGGTTGTCGTCGCCGTTGTACTTGCTCAGCGGCGAGACACCCTCCCCGTCGGTCTTGTAGGTACCGTGCTGCATCGCGGCGGCCATCACGTACGGCTTCCACGTCGAACCGACGGGGATGCCGGAGGTGTCCGCGTTGTTGTTGAAGTGGCCGTTCTCGAAGCCGGCGCCACCGTAGAGAGCGACGATCGCACCGTCGTTGGGCTTCACGGTCGCCGCACCGAACTGGACGTGCTGGTCCCGTTCGCGCTT
Source organism: Streptomyces sp. DH5 (assembly GCF_020873915.1). Classification (GTDB taxonomy): domain Bacteria; phylum Actinomycetota; class Actinomycetes; order Streptomycetales; family Streptomycetaceae; genus Streptomyces. The sequence continues at coordinate 213,761 of NZ_JAHWGP010000003.1, read as the reverse complement.
CGGGTCGATGTTCTCCTTCTCGACCTTCTTGACGGCCGCGGCCAGCGCGTCGACCTTGTCCTTCTCGAACGTGGTCGAGATCTGGTAGCCGCCCTGGTCGAACTGCGCCTCCGTGATGTCGGAGTTCTTCAGGACGTACCGCTTCGCCGTGTCGACGAGGTAGCTGATCTGGCCGGTCATGCCCTTGATCGCCTTGCGGTCCTGAGGCACGGGGTACTTCTTGGTCGCCTCCTGGTACTCGGCGTCCGTGAGGCGCTCGTCATTGTGCATCTGCTCGAGGATCCAGCTCCAGCGCTCCTCGGAACGCTTGCGGTTGGCCTCGGCGGTGGCGGACGAGTCGAGGTTCTGGTTGCCTGCGGGATCGTAGTACGTCGGGCCCTTGAGCAGGGCGGCGAGGAAGGCGCACTCGCTCGGGGAGAGTTCGACGGCGTCCTTGCCGTAGTAGGTCTGGGCGGCTGCCTGGATGCCGTAGGCGCCGCGGCCGTAGTACGAGGTGTTCAGGTAGCCCTGGAGGATCTCGCTCTTGGAGAGCTTGGTGCCCACCTTGATCGAGATGAACATCTCCTTGAACTTCCGGGAGACCGTTTGTTCCTGGCTCAAGTAGGTGTTCTTGACGTACTGCTGGGTGATCGTCGAACCACCCTGTGTGTCACCGCCCCGCACCATGTTGCCCAGGGCTCGGGCGATGCCCATCGGGTCGACGCCCGAGTCGTCGTAGAAGGTCTTGTTCTCGGCCGAGATCACCGCCCACTGCATGGCCTCGGGGATGCGGTCGATCGTGACGTTCTGCCGGTTCTGACCGCTGCCCGTGGCGACCATCTGGGTGCCGTCGGCCCAGTAGTAGACATTGTTCTCGGACGTCGCCGCGGCGTGTCCCTCGTCCGGCACGCTCACCATCGCGTACCCGATCCCCGCCACGGCCACCAGGCTTCCGAAGAACGCGATGCACAGGCCGGAGACGAGTTTCCAGGACGGCGTCCAGCGGCGCCAACCGTCCTTGTCGTGGCGCGGATAGTCGATGATCCGCTTCTTGGCGGGAGGGGCCGCCGCACGGCCCCTGCCACGACCGGTGCCGGCGGGGCCTGCTCGCCGGGCCCCGCCACGCTGTGCCGCGCGTCGTGCCTCGACGCGGCTGCCGTGCGTGCGGTCCTCTCCCCCCGAGCCACGGGAACCCGGCCCATAGGAATCGGACGGAGATCCGGTGGCGCCTCGCGGTGCCGCGCGGCGGCCGGAGGACGAGCCGGACTGGCCGCGTCGGGCCGCGGCACGTCCGCCTCCCTGCGGCTGCGGCGGTTTGCGACGGTGCTCGCTCATCGAACGACTACTCCTCGGGCAGGCGCACCCTTGCGCGCCTGGCAACAGCGGCTGGTTTCCGGTCCCCCCGAAGTACGGATGCGGTGCTGTGCGCATTCACCCGTACCGCACCGGGGGCCAAGACGCCCCCGGGCGTCACTCGGTTCCCGGCGGTATGCATGGCGCACAGACTACGCACCGCCAAAACCCACCGAGCACAGAAGTTCACCTCAAATCAGGCAACTTGCTCGCAATGATTCGGTGATGTGATCCCGTTCACCCTCCCCCCTCTTGTCGCACCCGGAAGGCCGTTCTATCGTCTTGATGTATCGAGTCGATACATCAGCTCGGCATAAGGACGGTGACGAACCGTCCTCGAAGCCGTCACGGCACAAGCGCGGGAGAGGGGAGGCGACGATGAGCCGGCGTTCCGGCATCCTCGAGTTCGCCGTACTCGGCCTGCTCCGCGAATCCCCCATGCACGGCTACGAGCTGCGCAAACGACTCAATACGTCACTGGGTGTGTTCCGTGCGTTCAGCTATGGGACGCTCTACCCCTGCCTCAAGACGCTGGTCGCCAACGGCTGGTTGATCGAGGAACCGGGACACACCACCGAGGACGCCCTCGCCGCCCCGCTCGCGGGGCGCCGCGCCAAGATCGTCTACCGGTTGACGGCGGAGGGTAAGGAGCACTTCGAGCAGTTGCTCTCCCAGACGGGACCGGACGCGTACGAGGACGAGACCTTCGCCGCGCGGTTCGCCTTCTTCGGGCAGACGTCGCGCGACGTACGGATGCGCGTGCTCGAGGGCCGCCGCAGCCGGCTGGAGGAACGCCTCGAGAAGATGCGCGCCTCCCTGTCGCGGACACGGGAGCGCCTCGACGACTACACGCTCGAGCTCCAGCGCCACGGAATGGAGTCCGTGGAGCGCGAAGTGCGCTGGCTGAACGAGCTCATCGAGAGTGAGCGGGCGGGACGGGACCTGAAGGGTTCCGCCACCGGGGGGCCCGCTCAGCAGGACACCACATCTGGAGCGACGGGCGGCCTGCCCCGGCCGGGGGACGACCCCCGGCCGGATCCGCCCGCCGACACCGCCACGTGAGACCCGTTCAGGGCCTCACTCGTACACACAGGGAGCAACCGGAATGGGTTCGGTTCGCGTAGCCATCGTCGGCGTGGGCAACTGCGCCGCATCGCTGGTGCAGGGAGTCGAGTACTACAAGGACGCCGACCCGGCGTCCAAGGTGCCGGGCCTGATGCACGTCCAGTTCGGCGAGTACCACGTCCGCGACGTCGAGTTCGTCGCCGCGTTCGACGTGGACGCCAAGAAGGTCGGTCTCGACCTCGCGGACGCCATCGGCGCCTCCGAGAACAACACCATCAAGATCTGCGACGTCCCCAACACCGGCGTGACGGTGCAGCGCGGCCACACCCTCGACGGTCTCGGTAAGTACTACCGCGAGACCATCGAGGAGTCCGCCGAGGAGCCGGCCGACATCGTGCAGGTCCTCAAGGACAAGCAGGTCGACGTCCTCGTCTGCTACCTGCCCGTCGGCTCCGAGGACGCGGCGAAGTTCTACGCCCAGTGCGCCATCGACGCCAAGGTCGCCTTCGTCAACGCCCTTCCCGTCTTCATCGCCGGGACCAAGGAGTGGGCGGACAAGTTCACCGAGGCGGGCGTCCCGATCGTCGGTGACGACATCAAGTCCCAGGTCGGCGCCACCATCACGCACCGCGTCATGGCGAAGCTGTTCGAGGACCGGGGGGTCATCCTGGACCGCACGATGCAGCTGAACGTCGGCGGCAACATGGACTTCAAGAACATGCTCGAGCGCGACCGCCTCGAGTCCAAGAAGATCTCCAAGACGCAGGCCGTCACCTCGCAGATCCCCGACCGGGAGCTCGGCGAGAAGAACGTCCACATCGGCCCGTCCGACTACGTCGCCTGGCTGGACGACCGCAAGTGGGCCTATGTCCGCCTCGAGGGCCGCGCCTTCGGCGATGTCCCGCTGAACCTGGAGTACAAGCTCGAGGTCTGGGACTCCCCGAACTCCGCCGGTGTCATCATCGACGCCCTGCGCGCCGCGAAGATCGCCAAGGACCGGGGCGTGGGCGGCCCGATCCTGTCGGCGTCCTCGTACTTCATGAAGTCCCCGCCGGTGCAGTACTTCGACGACCAGGCCCGCGAGAACGTCGAGAAGTTCATCAAGGGCGAGGTCGAGAGCTAGGACCTCCCCACTGTGGGCAGTTGAGGGTCTCCGGGTCGTACGTCCCGGAGACCCTCTCCATATGTGAGGCTGTGCCCCATGGCCGTCGTCCGTGACCTGCGCGTTCTGCTGCGTTTCCAGGGCTTCAGACGCCTGCTCACCGTCCGGCTGCTCTCCCAGGGCGCCGACGGCGTCTTCCAGGTCGCGCTCGCCGCCTATGTGGTCTTCTCACCGGAGCGACAGACGTCCGCCGCGTCGATCGCCTCGGCGATGGCCGTCCTGCTCCTCCCGTACTCCGTGGTCGGTCCCTTCGCCGGGGTCCTCCTGGACCGCTGGCGCCGCCGCCAGGTGCTTCTGTACGGCAACCTGCTGCGCGCCCTGATGGCGTCGGTGACCGCCCTTCTCATCCTCGGCGGGGTACCCGACTGGCTCCTCTTCGCCTCCGCCCTGTGCGTCACCGCCGTCAACCGCTTCGTCCTCGCGGGACTGTCGGCGGCGCTGCCGCGCGTCGTGGACGCCGAACGGCTGGTCGTCGCCAATTCCCTGTCCCCGACCGCCGGCACGCTGGCCGCCACCGCGGGTGGCGGCCTGGCCTTCGTCGTCCGGCTCCTCGTCGCCGACTCCGACGCGGTGGTGGTACTCGTGGGTGCCGCGCTGTACCTGTGCGCGGCCGTGGCCTCCCTGCGCATGGCGAAGGAGCTCCTCGGCCCCGAGCGGGCGTGGGCCCACCCCCGGCTGACCGCGGCTCTCAGCGGCACCGCCCGCGGGCTGAAGGAGGGCATCCTCCACCTCACCTCGCCGCCGCGCAGGGAGGCCGCCTGGGCACTCGCGGCGATGTCCCTGATGCGGTTCTGCTACGGCGCCATGCTCGTCCTTCTGCTCATGCTCTGCCGGTACGCCCTGAGCTCGACCACAGACGAGGGACTCGCCCTGCTGGGCCTGGCGCTGGGGGCCTCGGGCGCCGGCTTCTTCGCGGCGGCCGTCATGACGCCCTGGACCGCCGGGCGGCTGGGTCCGGGCGGCTGGATCGTGCTGTGCGCCGCTTCGGCGGCGGTGCTGGTACCCGCGCTGGGGCTGCCGTTCGCCACCGGTCCCCTGCTCGCCGGGGCGTTCGTGCTGGGGCTGACCACACAGGGCGCGAAAATCGCCACTGACACCGTCGTCCAGTCCACGGTCGAGGACGACTACCGCGGCCGGATCTTCTCCCTGTACGACGTCCTGTTCAACGTGGCGTTCGTAGGCGCCGCCGGCGTGGCCGCCCTGATGCTGCCGCCGGATGGCCGATCGGTTCCACTGGTGGTAACGATCGCCGTTATATACGGAGCGGTAGCTGGCGCTATGGCCCGCTTTGGGCGCCAGTAAGTGTCACATCAGTGCCACATTGCCGCATCCGACTGCCGTGTTGTCAGTGTGGGCCGGTAGCTTACGTGCGTCTTATGAACGCATCTTTCGCGTCACGCACCTATGTTCCAGGGGGACCCCAGTGACTACTCCGCCGCCTCAGGGCAACCCGTTCGCGCAGGGCCAGCAGCAGCCCTACGGCCAGCCCCAGGGCCAGGCACCCGACCCGGCCCAGGGCGGCTTCCCGCAGCAGGCCGGCCAGCCCGGTTTCCCCTCGCCGGGTGCTCCTGTACCGCCGCCGCAGCAGGGCCGGAAGCTCAGCTTCAAGACGATCAAGAACATTGCCATCGTCCTGATCATCGCTGGTGTGGCCATCGGCGCCTACATCACCAGCCAGGACGATGCCAACACCGCCGCGGTCGGCGACTGCATGCACCGGGGCAGCACCGACGACAACAACCCGGACCTCGAGGTCGTCGACTGCGGTGACGCCAAGGCCCAGTACGAGGTGCTCGCCAAGGTCGAAGGTAACTTCTCCGGTCTCATGGCGCAGACCAAGTGTGAGGCAGAGGCCAAGGACTTCCAGTACTCCTACACGGAGACCAATGGCAGCAAGAGCTTCCTCCTCTGCCTGAAGGACAAGTAGGACAGACGTCGGAGGGCGGTGTTTCACGTGAAACACCGCCCTTGGGTCGCAGAAAGGGGTCATGTTTCACGTGAAACATGACCCTCTCCCCGTTCTCAGCCCTGCTGCGCGGCCCACCACTCCCTGAGCGCCTCGACCGCAGCATCATGCTCCATCGGACCGTTCTCCAGGCGGAGCTCCAGCAGATGCTTGTACGCCTGCCCGACCGCCGGCCCCGGCTCGACCCCCAGGATCTCCATGATCTGGTTGCCGTCAAGGTCCGGGCGGATGGCGTCCAGCTCCTCCTGCTCCTGAAGCTGCGCGATCCGCTCCTCCAGACCGTCGTAAGCACGGGAGAGCGCGGCGGCCTTGCGCCGATTGCGCGTGGTGCAGTCCGAACGGGTCAGTTTGTGCAGTCGGCTGAGGAGCGGCCCCGCGTCGCGGACATAGCGGCGCACAGCGGAGTCGGTCCACTCTCCTGTGCCGTAGCCGTGGAAGCGGAGATGCAGCTCGACGAGCCGCGAGACGTCCTTCACCAGCTCGTTGGAGTATTTGAGCGCCGACATGCGCTTCTTGGTCATCTTGGCGCCGACCACTTCATGGTGGTGGAACGAGACACGGCCGTCGTTCTCGAAACGGCGGGTGCGGGGCTTACCGATGTCATGCAGGAGGGCCGCGAGGCGCAGGGTCAGATCGGGCCCCTCCTCCTCCAACGCCATGGCCTGCTCGAGGACGATCAGCGTGTGCTCGTAGACGTCCTTGTGCCGGTGGTGCTCGTCCCTCTCCAGGTGCAGAGCCGGCAACTCGGGCAGCACGTACTCGGCGAGCCCCGTGTCCACCAGGTGTGACAGCCCTTTGCGGGGGTGCGTGGAAAGGATCAGCTTGTTCAGCTCGTCGCGCACCCGCTCCGCGGAGACGATCCCAATGCGTCCGGCCATCTCCTTCATCGCCACGACCACCTCGGGCGCCACATCGAAGTCGAGCTGAGCGGCGAAACGGGCGGCCCGCATCATACGCAGGGGGTCGTCGGAGAAGGACTCCTCGGGCGTGCCCGGGGTGCGCAGCACCCGCTCGGCCAGGTCGGCAAGCCCACCGTGGGGGTCGATGAACCGCTTTTCCGGGAGCGCGACGGCCATCGCGTTCACCGTGAAGTCCCGGCGCACCAGATCTTCCTCGATGGAGTCGCCGTACGACACCTCCGGCTTGCGCGAGGTGCGGTCGTACGCCTCCGAACGGTAAGTGGTCACCTCGATCTGGAAGCGCCGGTCGATGTCCCCGACACGGGCGTCCTTCTGCGCGCCGACCGTACCGAAGGCGATCCCGACGTCCCAGACGGCGTCCGCCCAGGGGCGCACGATCTTCAGCACGTCCTGCGGGCGGGCATCCGTCGTGAAGTCCAGGTCGTTGCCGAGGCGACCGAGCAGCGCGTCCCGCACCGAGCCGCCGACCAGGGCGAGTGAGAACCCGGCCTCCTGGAAACGGCGGGCGAGATCATCGGCGACAGGGGCGACCCGGAGCAGTTCGCTCACGGCGCGGTCCTGCACCTGACTCAGGGCACTGACTTCTTCATTGGCGTTCGGCACAACAGAAGAGGGTACGTGGCCCGAACACCCGGAAGCATCCTCATTCATGTGCGCGCGGACACCCCCGTCGATACACGGACAAGGCCCGCACCCGCCGATCCTGCGGGTCGGTCCGTGGCACTTCCCCTCAGCAGGCATCGTTACCATGCGTGGACGCACATTCCGACGACCACTGACGACGACGAGGGACGGGCGAGCGCGTGGCCGAGGCGGCAGACTTCCAGGGGACGAGTCCCTCACCTGCCCGCCGCTGGCTGCGGCGCACCGGAGCCCTGCTCGCCGGAGCGCCGCTGCTGGCGGGACTTCTCCAGCTGCCGGCCCCGCTGCCCGCCGTCGCGGCCGCACCGGACGCCCCACAGGCCCCTTCGGGAGCGGGCTCGGTCGCCGTGTCGGTGGACTCCCTGACGCCGGGTGCTCCCACCGAGGGCGACACCGTGACCGTGTCGGGGACGGTGACCAACAAGGGCAAGCAGCCCGTCACCGACGCTCACGTCGGCCTGCGCGTGGGGCCACTGCTGGACACACGCTCGGGCATCGACTCCGTCGCCAGGAACAGCGACGACGTCCGGAGCACCGTCGGCCCGGAGATCGACGACAAGTACTCCGAGAAGTTCTCCGAGCTCACCCCGGGGGTCTCGCAGCCCTTCAGCCTCTCCGTTCCGGTGAACGAACTGGACCTCGGACGGGACGGCGTCTACCAACTGGCCGTCTCCCTGGCCGGGGAAACCTCCGCGCAGCCGTGGGAGCAGACCCTCGGCGTCCAGCGGACGTTCCTGCCCTGGAAGCCCGAGGCAGCCGGCACCAAGACGAAGACGACGTTCATGTGGCCCCTGATCTCGACGGTCCACATGACGGCGGAGACCGGTTCGGACGAGCAGCAGACTCCGGTCTTCCACGATGACGAGCTCGCCAAGGAGATCTCCCCGGGCGGCCGGCTGGACCGGATGGTGGCGCTGGGCAAGGAGCTGGACGTCACCTGGGTGATCGATCCGGACCTGCTGGCATCGGTCGAGGCGATGACCGACCGTTACGAGATCCCCGGGGAAGGGGACGAGAACAGTCTCGGCAGCCACCAGGCAGTCGCCAAACGATGGCTCACCGAGGTGCAGCGGGCAGTGGCGGACAAGGAGGTCGTCGCGCTGCCGTTCGGCGACCCCGACCTGGCGTCCCTCGCCCACAACGGCACCTCGGTCACCGGCTCGCTGAGCCACCTCAAGGAGGCCACCGACGTCGCCTCCGGCACCGTGGAGTCGATCCTCCACGTGACACCCACCACGGACTTCGCCTGGCCCGTCAACGGCGCCGTCGACCCCTCCGTCGTCCGGGTCGCCACGTCCGCCGGAGCCGACAAGGTGATCGCCCGAAGCGACACCTTCGAGGAGACCGGTCTGACGTACACGACCTCCGCGCCGCGCCCCATCGGGGGCGGCACCACGGCCGTCGTCGCGGACGCACGGCTGTCCACGGCGTTCCAGGGCGACCTGACCAGGGCCTCGACGTCGACGCTCACCGTGCAGCGGTTCCTGGCCCAGAGCCTGACCCTCGGTCTGCAGACGGACCGGCAGCGCAGCGTCGTCGTGGCACCGCAGCGCGCGCCATCAGCGAGTCAGGCCCAGACGATGGCCGAGGCCATCAGAATCCTCCAGGACGGTACCTGGTCGGAGTCCCAGAGCCTCACGGCCGCCGCCGGAGCCAAGCCCGACCCCGCCGCCACCACCAAGGTCCCCTCGGCCTCCTCGTACCCTTCCTCACTGCGCAAGCGGGAACTGCCGAAAGCGACGTTCGAGCAAATCGTCAGAACACAGGCCAAGCTCGACAAGTTCAAGGTGATCCTGTTCGACCAGTCCCGGGTGGTGACCCCCTTCGGACGCGCCCTGAACCGGGGCATGTCCGTGTCCTGGCGTGGCCGGCCGGCCGACGCGGCGATCTACCGGAGCGGTGTCGAGTCGTATCTGGACGGGCTCATCGACCGGGTGAGGCTGATCGACAAGTCGGAGACGAAACTCTCCGGCCGCAGTGCCACGATCCCCGTGACGGTCCAGAACAACCTGGTGCAGGGCGTCGAGCACCTGGTACTGCGGCTCACGTCGACCAATCCGACCCGGCTGGAGATCGGTGGGGCGGCCTACGAGGAGCAGCCCGTCACCGTCTCCGGGGGCCACAGCCAGTCGGTGAAGTTCACCACGTCCGCCAATGCCAACGGCAGGGCCACCGTGGTCGCCCAGCTGTACACACAGGACGGCCGGAAATACGGCGACCCCGTCACGTTCGACGTGAAGGTCACCGAGATCACCGCCACGGTGATGCTGGTCATCGGTGGCGGCGTGCTGCTGCTCGTCCTCGCCGGCTTCCGGATGTACACCCAGCGCAAGCGAGCCGCGGCCCGCGGGACCGCCGAGCAGGGAGAGGACCCCGAGGCGGGCGAGGACGTCGAGGGGCCGCAGAAACCCGGAGCTCCGGCGGAGCGTCTCCCTCGGGAGTCCGTGACGGGCGCCGGGGAGGACGAACCCGAGCAGCCGAGTGACCCGGCACCGGACACCGCACCGGAAAACGCAGGCCCGTCGGGCACGGGTGAGAGAGTGGACCGTTGAGATGTCGTGGCCGGTGGGCCCGGGACGATGAGGTGGGGTAACCATGAACGCGCCGTACGACGGTGACCGCGGCCATGCCGCGGGCAACTCGGGCCACCCCGAGTCGGACCCCGCCGAGGGCCCGCCGCCCGGACACGGCCAGGTGCCGCCACCACCCGCGGACCCGTACCTCCGGGACGCCTACGACCAGGACCCCTACCGCGCGCAGGACATCGCCGCCCAGGACCCGGTCGCCGAGGCCCTCTACGACCGCGCCGCGCACCCGCCGCCCCCTCCGGGCAGCCACCCCCCTCAGCAGCCGATGTACGGGCAGCCACCGCAGTCTCCGTACGCCCCTGATCCGCGCGTGTGGGCCCGGCCCCCCGCACCGGAGCCGGACGGCCCCACTCAGCACCTGCCCTACGGCGACGACCCGCGCACCACGCAGTTCGTGGGCGTCGACGACCTGGTCGGCCGGGCCGCGGACCAGCGACACGAGCCGGACGCCTTCGCCCACCTCTTCCGCGACCAGCAGCAGGGCGGTGCCTTCCCGGACCAGCAGCAGTACGGGGGGCACCCCGGGCACGCCCCGGTCGGCGGACCACCGCAGTACGCGTCCGCACCCGTACCGGGCCCCGCTTCCCCGACGCCAGGTCATTACGCCGGGGCCACTCCGCCACCCGCCGCCGAGGCCCCGGCGCCGGAACCCGCCCCCACACCCGCTCCAAAGAAGGGCGGTCGGGCCGGGGGACTGCTGAAGTCGAGTGCCGTGATGGCCGCGGGCACCATGGTGTCGCGCCTCACAGGGTTCGTCCGGTCCGCGATGATCGTCTCCGCGCTCGGCCTCGCGCTTCTGGGCGACTCATTCCAGATCGCGTACCAGCTGCCCACGATGATCTACATCCTCACCGTCGGCGGTGGCCTCAACTCCGTGTTCGTACCGCAGCTGGTGCGGGCGATGAAGGAGGACGAGGACGGTGGTGAGGCGTACGCCAACCGCCTGCTGACCCTGGTGATGGTGGCCCTGGCCGCACTCACCGCCCTGGCGTGGCTGGCGGCCCCCGTCCTGGTGCGTGCCCTGTCCGCCCCGGTCGCCTCCGACCCGGCGGCCAACGACGTCGCTGTCACCTTCACCCGCTTCTTCCTGCCCTCGATCTTCTTCATGGGCGTGCACGTGGTGATGGGTCAGATCCTCAACGCGCGGGGCCGGTTCGGGGCGATGATGTGGACCCCCGTCCTGAACAACATCGTCATCATCGTCACGCTCGGAACGTTCATCTGGGTCTACGGCACCGCCGGCGACTCCAAGATGGGTGTCACGAACATTCCGCCGGAGGGCGTGCGGCTGCTCGGTGTGGGCGTTCTGCTCGGGCTCGTCGTCCAGTCGCTGGCGATGGTCCCGTACCTGCGAGAGACCGGTTTCCGTCTTCGCCTGCGCTTCGACTGGAGGGGCCACGGGCTCGGCAAGGCGGCGAGACTGGCCAAGTGGACCATCCTGTTCGTCCTCGCCAACCAGGCGGGCGCGCTGGTGGTCACCCAGTTGGCCACCGCGTCGTTCGCGGACACGAAAATCGCCGGCACGGGCTTCAGCGCCTACTCCAACGCCCAACTGATCTGGGGTCTGCCCCAGGCCATCATCACCGTCTCCCTGATGGCCGCCCTCCTGCCCCGCATCTCCCGCTCTGCGGCCGACGACGACGCCGGTGCCGTCCGCGACGACATCTCCCAGGGTCTTCGCACGACGGCCGTCGCCATCGTGCCGGTCGCCTTCGGTTTCCTGGCGCTCGGCATCCCGATGTGCACGCTGATGTTCGGCTCCTCGGGCACGGACGCGGCCACCAACATGGGTTACATGCTGATGGCCTTCGGCCTCGGGCTGATCCCCTATTCGGTGCAGTACGTCGTGCTCCGAGCCTTCTACGCGTACGAGGACACCCGAACCCCTTTCTACAACACGGTCATCGTGGCCGCGGGCAACGCGCTCGCGGCAGGCATCTGCTACGTCGTGCTCCCGGGCCGCTGGGCCGTGGTCGGCATGGCGGCCTCGTACGGGCTGGCCTACGTGATCGGCGTCGGCGTCGCCTGGCGCCGGCTCCGTACACGGCTGGGCGGTGACCTGGACGGTGCCCGGGTACTGCGGACCTACGCCCGGCTGTGCATCGCCTCGATCCCGGCCGCACTGCTCAGCGGCGCGGCCTGCTACGGGATCAGCCAGGCGCTGGGCCAGGGGGTCGTCGGCTCGTTCGTCGCGCTGTTGGGTGGCGGTGCCGTTCTGTTCGGGACCTTCTTCGTGGCGGCCCGGCGGATGCGTATCGACGAAGTCAACTCACTGGTCGGTATGGTGCGCGGACGCCTGGGACGCTGAGGCAGGGGGTAGGCGCACAACCATCGACAGCCCCCGTGTGTCGTGCATGGCGGCGGACTGTGGGCACAATTGGTCTCGGCGTCGTACGGCGCGACGGACGCCGGCCGGCGCGCAATGGATGGGGAGGCAGGGAACGACGGTGGCAGAACGGAGCACAGCTGCCGTCGACGTGGCAGACAACAGCGGCGAGCAGCCGCTGACCGCACAGGCGGACCAGTCCACGGCCGACGGGGTGGCCAAGAACCGGGAGCAGGACACGGACAGCGACGAGGCACAGGAGAGCACCGCAACCGACGGTGCCGGGAAGACCTCGCCGCCCGAACTGCACAGCGGCCACAAGCTGGCCAGACGCTACCGCCTCGAGGAGTGCGTCACCCGTCTGGACGGGTTCAGCAGCTGGCGTGCCGTGGACGAGATGCTCCGCCGCGCCGTCGGCGTCCACATCCTGCCCGCCGAACACACGCGTGCCCGGTCCGTGCTGGCCGCCGCCCGCTCCTCCGCCCTCCTGGGCGACCCTCGTTTCGTCCAGGTACTGGACGCCGTCGAGGAGAACGACGTCGTCTATGTCGTCCACGAGTGGCTCCCTGACGCCACCGAGCTGACCACGCTCCTCGCGACGGGGCCACTGGAGGTGTACGACGCCTACCAGATGGTCAGTCAGGTCTCAGCCGCCATGGCCGCGGCACACCGCGAGGGTCTCGCACATCTGCGTCTGAACCCCACCGCCGTGCTGCGGACCTCGACCGGCCAGTGGCGCATCCGCGGTCTCGCCGTCAACGCGGCGCTGCGCGGCGTCAGTTCCGACACTCCACAGCGCACCGACACCGAGTCCATCGGTGCCCTGCTCTACGCGGCGCTCACCCAGCGCTGGCCTTACGAGAGCGACGCCTACGGCATGTCCGGCCTACCGAAGGACATCGGGCTGATTCCGCCCGACCAGGTGCGAGCCGGTGTCCACCGAGGGCTGTCCGAGCTGGCCATGCGTGCGCTCGTCAACGACGGCGCCACTGCCTCGCGCCACGAAGCGCCGTGCACCACGCCGGAGGAACTGGTCAAGGCGATCGGCGAGATGCCCCGCATCCGTCCGCCGGAGCCGGCCTTCACCGCCCCGCCGGACTACCAGCGCACCACGTACCAGCAGGGGACCTACGGCCGGCCCACGCCGCGTCCCGGTGCCACCCAGCCGGTGCCGGTTCCGCCTCCCCCACTGCAGAGCCGCACCGGTAAAGCGCTCAAGTGGGCCGTCTCGGCACTGCTGATCGCCGCGCTCGGCCTGGGCAGTTGGCAGCTCGCCGACGCCCTGATGGAGCAGGGCGGGAAGGCGGAGGACACGAACAAGACCCAGACGACGGAAGAGGACGACAAGAGCGACAACAAGCCGGCGCCTCCCAAGCCGCTCACCGTCCAGGGCGCCCAGGAGTACGTCGCCAAGGGGCAGGCCCAGGCGCCCGGCGATGTGGCGAAGACCTACGACGGCGACAGCTCGACCTATTGGCGCACCAACAGCTACATCGACGGTCCGGACATGAATCCGGCCTTCAAGCCCGGCGTGGGCATCGTCTACGACCTCGGATCCGAGCAGACGGTCACGTCGTCGTCGATAGGCCTGCGCTACGCCGGCGCCCATACGACCATCACGCTGTACGCGACGGATTCGATGAGTTCGTCGACCCCCATCAATGCGATGCGGAAGCTGGGAACGGTGAAGACGAACGGGACCGAGGCCACGGTGAAGGCCGACAAGCCGGCGAAGACCCGGTACGTGCTGCTCTGGATCACCGCCATGCCGTACGCGCCCGGTGACACCTACAGCAACGCCGGCCACAAGCAGGGCATCACCGACCTGAAGTTCATCGGCTGACGTCTCGACGAAGGGGGAGGGGCGGATGGCCGACGGCACCGCGTACGGCGACGCGAACGACCAGGAACTCCTCTCCCGCCATGTGGACGGGGACCCGGACGCCTTCGGTGAGATCGTCCGCCGGCACCGGGACCGGCTCTGGGCCGTGGCCCTGCGTACGCTGGGCGACCGTGAGGAAGCCGCTGACGCCGTCCAGGACGCCCTCGTCTCCGCCTACCGGGCTGCCCATACCTTCCGCGGACAGTCCGCCGTCACGACCTGGCTGCACCGGATCACCGTGAACGCCTGCCTGGACCGTGCCCGCAAGGCGGCCTCCAGGAAGACCGCCCCGGTCGACGACGCGGAGCGTATGGAGCAGCTACTGGAGCCCCACGAGTCCGCCTCGGCACCGGCGGAGCGCAACGATCTGCACCGCCAGCTCATCGAAGCGATGGGCACACTGCCTCCCGATCAGCGGGCCGCACTCGTCCTCGTGGACATGCAGGGCTACCCGGTCGCCGAGGCCGCCCGCGTCCTCGATGTGCCCACCGGGACAGTGAAGAGCCGGTGCGCCCGCGGCAGAGCCAGACTCCTGCCCCTGCTCAGTCACCTGCGGCCCGACGGTGGCGGTAAGGAAGAGAAGCAGGGCGAGGCGCGGAACCGTACTCGGGGGACGTCCGTCCCACCCGCAGCGGGCCCGCGACAGTCGGCCCCCATGGAAGCGGGAATGAACGACCCGGCTGCAACGAAGGGCGGAGGTGGGCGAGCGTGACATCGACGAAGGACATGGCGGAGCACCCGGACGTCACGGAGATCTCCGACCTCACCGAGGGACTCCTTCCATCGGCCCGGAGCGCCGACGTGCGCCGGCATCTGGAGACGTGCGCTCTCTGCATGGATGTCCATTCCTCCCTCGAAGAGATCCGAAGCCTGCTGGGCACGGTGGACGGGCCGCCCCGCATGCCCGCCGAGGTGGCGGGACGCATCGATGCGGCGCTCGCCGCCGAAGCGCTGTTGCAGGCCACAGCACCGGTCCTGAATGCATCCACGGAACCGCCTGTCCAGACCCCCGCCGTGACGGACGACGATCCATCGCATGTTTCACGTGAAACATCGACATCCGCTGACCGACCCACCGGGCGCCCGCGTTCCTCCACGACCGGCCCGGGGCGCAAGGGTCGACTGCGGGGCGGGCGCCGACGGTTTCCAGTGCTAGGGACCGTCTTCACCGTCGCAGCTCTCGGTCTCGGCTCAGTGGTCCTGTCGTCCCCGGGCAACGACACAGGACCTCATGAGGGAGACCGGACGATCGCAGCGGACACCTTCTCCGAGAGGGAACTGGAGCAGCAGGTCTCCGATCTCCTCATGGAGAGCGGAGGCCAGGCCATGGGCTCCAGCTCGCCAGGAACCTTCGGACTGGAGTCGGAGTCCGGCGGCGCGGCGAGCCCGAAGGTGCTCAAGGAACCCCTGGTGCCGCAGTGCGTTCGCGAGGGCATCGAGCGTGACGATGCCGCGCTTGCCTCCGAGCAGGGCACGTACAAGGGGAAGGCAGCCCTTCTCGTGGTGCTTCCCGACACCTCGGACGAGACTCGTGTCATCGCTTACGTCGTCGACAGGACATGCGTGGACACCCCGTCCTCGGCCGCCACGGCAGAGGTTCTGTTGAAGCACTCCTACGCGCGCTGACGTCCGGGGCGTGGTCTCCGCCCTTGCTGGTATCCCGTACGGTGCATGTCCCTTCTCGCCATCAGAGGGCGTTCCCGCGTGCGCGGGCACGACGGGAATGCGCGCCCCTTAGGATCCGTTGGGTGGGGTGAGAGTCCCGACAGAAGCTCCCCCCGGTCGAACGACGCAGACCAGAGACGAGGAAACAAGCCGTGAGTGACGTCCGTAACGTGATCATCATCGGCTCCGGGCCCGCCGGCTACACGGCGGCGCTCTATACCGCCCGTGCGTCGCTGAAGCCCTTGGTGTTCGAAGGCGCCGTCACCGCCGGCGGTGCGCTGATGAACACCACTGAGGTGGAGAACTTCCCCGGCTTCCAAGACGGCATCATGGGCCCCGAGCTCATGGACAACATGCGGGGCCAGGCGGAGCGCTTCGGCGCCGAGCTCGTCCCGGACGACGTGGTCTCCGTCGATCTCACCGGAGAGGTCAAGACCGTCACGGACACCTCCGGCACGGTGCACAAGGCGAAGGCCGTCATCGTCACCACCGGCTCGCAGCACCGGAAGCTCGGTCTTCCCAATGAGGACGCCCTCTCCGGCCGTGGCGTCTCCTGGTGTGCCACGTGTGACGGCTTCTTCTTCAGGGACCAGGACATCGCCGTGATCGGTGGCGGCGACACCGCGATGGAGGAGGCCACCTTCCTCTCGCGCTTCGCCAAGTCCGTGACGATCGTCCACCGTCGTGACACCCTCCGCGCCTCCAAGGCGATGCAGGAGCGCGCCTTCGCCGATCCGAAGATCAACTTTGTCTGGGACAGTGAGGTCGCCGAGGTCCAGGGTGACCAGAAGCTGTCGGGTCTGAAGCTGCGCAACGTCAAGACGGGCGAACTCTCCGACCTGGCGGTGACGGGCCTGTTCATCGCGATCGGCCACGACCCCCGCACCGAGCTCTTCAAGGGCCAGCTGGAGCTGGACGAGGAGGGCTATCTGAAGGTCGACGCACCCTCGACACGCACGAACGTCACGGGCGTCTTCGCCGCGGGTGACGTGGTCGACCACACCTACCGCCAGGCGATCACCGCAGCCGGTACCGGCTGTTCCGCCGCTCTCGACGCCGAGCGTTTCCTGGCCGCTCTCTCCGACGAGGAGAACGCCGAGCCCGAGAAGACCGCTGTCTGACCCCCACCCGCCCCACGCATCAACCAGTTAAGGAGCCCGCTGTGGCCGGCACCCTGAAGAACGTGACCGACGACTCCTTCGAGCAGGACGTCCTGAAGAGCGACAAGCCTGTCCTGGTGGACTTCTGGGCCGCTTGGTGCGGCCCGTGCCGCCAGATCGCTCCGTCCCTCGAAGCGATCGCCGCCGAGTACGGGGACAAGATCGAGGTCGTCAAGCTGAACATTGACGAGAACCCGGGTACGGCCGCCAAGTACGGCGTCATGTCCATCCCGACCCTGAACGTCTACCAGGGTGGCGAGGTCGCCAAGACCATTGTCGGTGCGAAGCCCAAGGCCGCGATCGTCCGCGACCTTGCCGATTTCATCGCCGAGTAGAGGCGAATCGCGTCACCAGCGGTATGTGTTTCACGTGAAACACGAATGGGCCGGCCCGCCAGGGCCGGCCCATTCGCATGACGTGCACAGGGATGAACAGGATCCGGATCAGAGAGGGCGGAGCGCCGGCTCCTTCTGCACGACTCCGAGCAACCGGTCCAGCGCCATCTCCACGTCTTCCTTCCAGGAGAGAGCCGTCCTCAGTTCGAGCCGCAGCCGAGGGTATGCGGGGTGCGGACGAACGGTTTTGAATCCCACAGCCAGCAAATGGTCGGCCGGAACGACACAGGCAGGTTCTTTCCAGCGGGCGTCGCCGAATGCCTCGATCGCCTTGAAGTTCCGGCGGAGCAGATCTTTCGCCACCGTCTGCACCATCACCCGCCCCAAACCCTGCCCCTGGTAGCCGGGCAGGATGAACGCGGTCATCAACTGCACCGCGTCGGAGGCCACGGGGCTCGTGGGAAACGCCGCGGAACGAGGCACATAGGCGGGTGGAGCGTAGAGGACGAAGCCCACCGGGACGTCGTCGACGTAGACGACACGACCACAGGATCCCCAGTCCAGGAGAACCGAGGAGATCCACGACTCCTTCTCGAGCGCGGACGTGCCCGCCTTCACCGCTGCTTCGCCACTGACGGGGTCTCTCTCCCAGAAGACACACGAGCGACAGCGCTGGGGAAGGTCCTGAAGGTTGTCCAGCGTGAGCGGTACGAGCCGACGGCCCATAAAGGCTGTTCCTCGCTTCCTTCGCCCGCTGCCTCACGGGCGGCTGTCAGAGCGCTCCGTTCCCGGATCAGGTTGCTGATGAAGCCGCTGGCTACCCCACCCCCGCCCTGCGATCACCAGTCCGGTACGGCTCATCATTCGCATGGCCCTGCCTGTTGTCAGAGGTACTACCGGGTGGATGGTCCTGTCCGAACGCATCGTATCCAGGAAGCGATTCCATCGATACCGCCAAAAAGCAAAGGACGGACCACCTTCCGGAACACACCGGACATGGCCCGTCCCGTTTCGGCCGCTCGGCATCGCCGTGCAGCCGCCGGCTCAGGAATCGGTCTCCGTGGAGTCGTCGTCCACCAGACTCTTCTGCAGGACGGGCCCCTCACCCGGGGCAAGACTGCCGAGGATACGCTCCAGATCCTCCATGGAGGCGAACTCGACGGTGATCTTGCCCTTCTTCTGCCCCAGGTCGACCTTCACCCGGGTCTCGAAGCGATCCGACAGACGCGTCGCCAGATCCGTCAGCGCGGGCGACACCAGGGCACCGGCACGCGGCCCCTTCGAACGCTGACCCTTCTGTGACCGGGACCCCATCAGGGTCACGATCTCTTCGACGGCCCGGACCGACAGGCCTTCGGCCACGATCCGGTGAGCCAGCCGGTCCTGCTCCTCGGAGTCCTCCACGGACAGCAGCGCGCGGGCGTGCCCGGCGGACAGGACACCGGCGGCGACCCTGCGTTGCACAGTGGGCGAGAGCTTCAACAGACGGAGCGTGTTGGACACCTGCGGGCGGGACCGGCCGATGCGGTCCGCCAGCTGGTCGTGCGTGCAGTTGAAGTCCTTGAGCAACTGGTCGTAGGCGGCGGCCTCTTCCAGGGGATTCAGCTGGGCGCGGTGCAGGTTCTCCAACAAGGCGTCCAGAAGGAGCTTCTCGTCGTCCGTGGCCCGCACGATCGCCGGGATTGCCTCGAGGCCCGCCTCATGGCAGGCACGCCAGCGGCGCTCGCCCATGATGAGCTCGTAGCGCCCCGACCCGACCTGCCGTACGACGACCGGCTGGAGAAGACCGACTTCCTTGATGGAAGTGATCAGCTCGGACAGTGCGTCCTCGTCGAAGACCTCACGCGGCTGCCGGGGGTTCGGCGTGATGGCGTCGAGAGGGATCTCCGCGAAGTGGGCACCCATGGGCGGCGCGGGGATCCCCGCGCCGCTCCTTCCCGGTGCCTCCTCCGTTTCACGCGGGACAGCCGACAGGGTCGCCACCTTCGCGGCGGCGACTCCACGCTCGTGCGGCAGCGCCGGAACCGCGGCAGGGGAGGTGGAGGCAGCGCCCCCTCCCAGCGCGGCCGGAGGCACCGTCTTCTCTGTCGGAGCAGCAGGGATCAGCGCGCCGAGACCACGGCCCAACCCCCTCCGTCGATCACTCACTGGACGCCCTCCACCATGGTCGGATCATTCTGCTGTGTGCCGATGTGCGCCTGGGATGCGTCATACCTGATGCCGACCCCTCTCAGCGCGATCTCTCGTGCCGCCTCGAAGTAGGAGAGGGCACCACTCGATCCAGGATCGTAAGTCAGGACCGTCTGCCCGTAGCTCGGTGCCTCCGAGATACGGACGGAGCGGGGAATGCTCGTCCGCAGGACCTCGTCACCGAAGTGGGTGCGCACCTCGTCCGCCACCTGTGACGCCAGCCGCGTGCGACCGTCGTACATGGTGAGCAGGATCGTCGAGACATGCAGGGTGGGGTTGAGATGCCCCCTCACCAGATCGACATTGCGGAGCAGCTGCCCCAGGCCCTCCAGTGCGTAGTACTCACACTGGATCGGAATCAGGACTTCCTGACCGGCCACCAGGGCGTTGACCGTCAGCAGGCCGAGCGAGGGCGGGCAGTCGATGAGGATGTAGTCCAACGGCTGCTCATAGGCCTGGATGGCCCGCTGCAACCGGCTCTCCCGCGCCACCAGCGACACGAGTTCGATCTCGGCACCGGCGAGATCGATGGTGGCGGGGGCGCAGAACAAACCCTCGACATCGGGGACCGGCTGAACGACTTCCGCAAGCGGCTTACTGTCCACCAGTACGTCGTAGATGGAGGGAACCTCTGCGTGGTGGTCGATGCCCAGGGCCGTGGACGCATTGCCCTGTGGGTCGAGGTCGACCACCAGCACGCGGGCACCGTGCAGGGCGAGCGACGCGGCAAGGTTGACAGTGGTCGTCGTCTTGCCGACGCCACCCTTCTGGTTGGCGACCACGATGAGGCGGGTCTGCTCAGGCCGTGGCAGGCCTTCACCGGCACGGCCCAAAGCCTCCACCGCCAGTTGGGCAGCACGACCGATGGGAGTGTCGTCCATCGGAGGCGGTGTTTCACGTGAAACATCCGCCCCCATCGATTCGGTACGGGGACCGGGGACCGGGTCGGTCATCGGTCCCGCGATGTTGGCGTCGGACCGCAAGGATTCACTCTCCTCGACTTCAGGCTCGCAATGAACAGAGCCTCCCATGTCTTCGGGGTCGCGAACCAGTGAGGCCTGGCGTTCTGTGGAGAAATCCACCTCTGTGGACAACTCCATCCCCCCCGAGGGGTCCGGTTCGTCGTGGACAGCGCCCTTACCGAGGGACCCGAGAGGCTTCCGGTCACGAGGTTCGGCCGCAGCGCGGCCCCGACTGATGATGCCGTGCAGAAGTGAGCGACGTTTCACGTGAAACACGATGCACAGCGACCGAGGCCGGACCCCTGCGACACTCCGAAATGGGTGGGTTCGGCAGCTTGCGTGGAGTACGCCCGACCCTCAGGGCAAGCCAGGACTCCGCGTAGGGCATGAGGGAGCGGAGTCGCGCGCTAACCGCGCCGACGCCGGGTCCGCCCCGTGCGAGCCGCCTTCGCACGCTTCGCCGCGAATCGCACGCCTCCGGGGCTCTCACCGACCTCGACTCGCACCACGGTGGACATCGGATCCACGACCCCCTCGCCCACCTGCACGATCGAGGTCGTCACGGCACCGAGCTTACTCAGTGCCGCACTCGCACTCTTCAGCTCCTCCTCGGCGGCATCACCCTTGAGCGCGAGCATCTCGCCATACGGCCGCAGGAGAGGGATGCCCCAGGTGGCGAGGCGGTCGAGCGGAGCCACAGCGCGGGCGGTGACCACATGTACCGGCGGGATCTTTCCCATCACCTCTTCGGCCCGGCCACGCACGACCGTGACATGGTCCAGCCCAAGCAGTTCCACGACTTCGGCGAGGAAATTGGTGCGCCGGAGCAACGGTTCCAACAGAGTGATCTTGAGGTCCTCCCGGACCAGCGCCAGGGGAATCCCCGGCAGGCCGGCTCCCGAACCGACATCGCACACCGTCACGCCGTCGGGCACGACCTCCGAGAGCACCGCACAGTTCAGCAGATGCCTCTCCCACAGGCGGGGCACCTCACGCGGACCGATCAGGCCTCGCTGCACGCCCGCTTCGGCAAGCAGCTCGGCGTACCGGACCGCGTCCGCGAAACGATCACCGAACACCTCGCGAGCCTGCTCGGGCGCAGGGGGAAGCTCCGCTGCCTCCGTCACTGGGGGACCGCCTTCCGTACCATGCCGACAGGAGCCGCCGACACCAGAACCAGAACTATCAGGCTGAGAAAAACTCGGCCCCGCCTGCGCAACAGACGGGGCCGGTGAAACGTGGAACCGATCAGGCGGGCAGCACGACGACGAAGCGCTGCGGCTCCTCGCCCTCGGACTCGCTACGCAGGCCGGCTGCCTTGACCGCGTCGTGGACGACCTTGCGCTCGAACGGCGTCATCGGGTCGAGGTTCACGGGCTTGCCGCTGTCCCTGACCTCGGCGGCCGCATTCGCACCGATCTCGGCCAGCTCGGTCCGCTTCCTGGCACGGAAGCCGGCGATGTCGAGCATGAGCCGGCTGCGGTCTCCGGTCTCCCGGTGCACGGCCAGACGCGTGAGCTCCTGGAGTGCCTCCAGCACCTCACCGTCACGGCCCACCAGCTTCTGCAGATCACGGCTGCTCGTGTCGCTGATGATCGAGACAGAGGCGCGATCGGCCTCCACGTCCATGTCGATGTCGCCGTCGAGGTCGGCGATGTCGAGCAGACCCTCCAGGTAGTCCGCCGCGATCTCACCCTCCTGCTCGAGGCGGGTCAGGGTGTCTGCCCCCTCGGCAGCGGCGGCGGTGGTGCCTTCCGTCACGGGATGGACTCCTTCTTACTTCTTGGACGGGGACTTGGGCCGCTGCGGGCCCTTGCGCTGTCCGGACTGGGCCTTGCTGCGGGTACTGCCGGCGGGCTTGGCGTCGCCCTTCTTCGCCGTGGAGGCGGGCTTGGTGTGCTGGGACTCGTCCGACTTGGTCAGCGAGGTGGGCTCATCCGCCGCCTTGGCCGGGCCGGCCTGACGCTGCGACTTGCTCTGCCGCTTGGGCTGCTGCCGCTTGGGCGTGGCTCCGGTGGTCGCACCGTCCTCCGCCTGGGCTGCGGTCGTGCTGTCGCCCTTGATGACCGCACCGTCGGCCTGGGCCGCGAGGCCCGCCTTGCTGAGACCGTTGATGAACTTGCGCTCGTACTCGTTGCGGTCCCGGCCCTTGGCGACGATGGCCTTGACGATGACGCGCTGACGCCGGTTGCGGGTACCACCGTGCCGGGTGACGGCCTTGTGGAGGCGCTCCAGGTACGCGGCCTGGGCCTTGGAGCCCGGCGTGGGGTTGTTGTGGATGACGTACATCTGCTGACCCATGGTCCACACGTTGGTGGTCAGCCAGTAGACGAGGACGCCGACCGGGAAGTTGATACCGAAGACGGCGAAGATGATGGGGAAGACGTACATCAGCATCTTCTGCTGCTGCATGAACGGCGTCTTCACCGTGGTGTCGACGTTCTTCGTCATCAGCTGGCGCTGCGTGTAGAACTGCGACAGCGACATCAGGATGATCATGACCGCCGTGACGACGCGGACAGTGGTCAGCGACGAGTTGAGCGCCTCGACCTTCTCCGAGCTGTCCGTGAACTTCGCCGCGAGCGGGGCACCGAAGATGTGGGCCTTCTGCGCGCTCTCCAGCAGACGTTCGTTGATCACGCCGACGGTGTCGTTCGACGCGATGCTGTTGAGCACGTGGTAGAGCGCGAAGAAGAACGGCGACTGGGCCAGGATGGGAAGGCACGAGGAGAGCGGGTTGGTGCCCGTCTCCTTGTAGAGCTTCATCATCTCTTCGGACTGGCGCTGTCGGTCGTTCTTGTAGCGCTCCTGGATCTTCTTCATCTCCGGCTGGAGCGTCTGCATCGCCCGTGTCGCCTTGATCTGCTTCACGAAGAGCGGGATCAGGCAGATACGGATGAGGATCACCAGGGACACGATGGACAGGCCCCAGGCCCACCCGGTGTCCGGGCCGAAGATGGCGCCGTACACGCTGTGGAACTGGACGATGACCCAGGAGACAGGCGTTGTGATGAAGCTGAAGAGGCTGGCAATCGTGTCCACTAATCATGCTCCTTGGGCATGGGACGGGGTCTCTGCGGCCGGGCTCGAAGGACTCGTCCGGCTTGTGGGCGACGTCCGTCCTTCGGTGGCCGGTTCGGCGGCGGAGGTCCCGCCCTTGCGTGCACGCCAGGCGTTACGCAGCATTTCGTGCCACCGCGGACGTTTGCGCGGCGGGACATGGTCCACACCGCCCAGCGACCACGGATTGCACCGCAGGATGCGCCAGGCCGTGAGTGCTGTGCCCTTGACGGCACCGTGCCGGTCGATGGCCGTGTAGCCGTAGTGGGAACACGACGGGTAGTACTTGCACACCGGCCCCAGCAATGGGCTGATGGTCCACTGGTAGATCTTGATCAGTGCCAGCAGCGGGTACTTCATCGCGCGCCCCCTCCCAGCAGCCGCCGCAGGGCGGCGTCCAGGTCTCGGGCCAGTTGTGCATGGTCGGCGTCACCCGCACCGGGCAGCGCTCGTACGACTACCAGGCTACCGGGGGGCAACTGGTCGACCCGCTCGCGCATCAGATGGCGAAGCCTGCGCTTCACCTTGTTGCGCACCACCGCGCCTCCCACGGCCTTGCTCACGACGAAACCCGCACGCGACGGGGGAGCGCTCTCCCCAGGCGCATGCGGGTCCGTGGCACCGCTACGAAGATGGACGACGAGATGCTGACGCCCGGCCCGGCGCCCTCGTCGTACCGCGGTCGCGAAGTCCTCGCGCCGCCTCAGCCGGTTGTCGGTGGGCAGCACGACGTCATGACCTGACCGGGATCAGGCGGACAGACGGGCGCGACCCTTGCTGCGGCGGGTCGCGAGGATCGCGCGGCCGGCACGGGTACGCATACGCAGCCGGAAGCCGTGGGTCTTGGCGCGACGACGGTTGTTCGGCTGGAAGGTGCGCTTGCTCACTCGGGGGCTCCAGAAGAAATCGGTGGTTGCGGGGTGCCGTCCTGGCTGTCACCGTGCGCCCACGAGTAGCTCGCGTTACGCCCGAGTGCACCGCTGACCGATCATCTTGCGCGATCTGTGCCCATCGGAGGCAGGCGGCAGCAGCCATCGACAACTCGACCTGGTTACGGTACGCGCGGCTGCGTCGATCGGTCAAACCAGCGGTCACCGAGGGACACTTGTCCACAGCCTGGGGACAACAACTTGAACCATACCGGCCGCGCTGACTACCGTGGCTTGACTCCGACTCGTTCCCTTGACCCTCCACCACCCGATTTACATCCCGACCCGTCCTCCGCATCACACGATCGAGGGACCTGTGAGAGAGCGTGCCCTGTGGCTGACGTACCTGCCGATCTTGCCGCAGTGTGGCCACGCGTACTGGAACAGCTGCTCGGAGAGGGCCGTGGACAAGGTGTCGAGGGCAAGGACGAGCACTGGATCCGGCGCTGCCAGCCCCTGGCGCTGGTCGCCGACACCGCGCTGCTCGCCGTGCCGAACGAGTTCGCCAAGGGTGTGCTCGAGGGCCGTCTCGCGCCCGTCGTCAGCGAGAGCCTGAGCCGCGAATGCGGCCGTCCGATCCGGATCGCGATCACGGTCGACGACACCGTCGGTGAGCCCTCGGCCCCGCCGGCGCCCCGCCCGCAGCAGCCGCGCTACGAGGAGCCCGAGCTCCCCGCCGTCCGCCAGGACCGGCCCGACCACCACGAGCGGCCGGAACGTGACGCGTACGAGAGCTACGACGGGTACGGCCGGCGCCGCACCGAGCAGCAGGGCCCGTCCGGCGACCAGCTCCCCACCGCTCGCCCCGCCTACCCGTCGGAGTACCAGCGGCCCGAGCCCGGCGCCTGGCCGCGGCCGCCGCAGGAGGAGTACGGCTGGCAGCAGCAGCGCCTCGGCTTCCCCGAACGGGACCCGTACGCCTCGCCGTCGCAGGACGCCTACGAATCGCAGAACAACTACGGACCGCAGGACGGCTACGGCGGGCCGTCCACCCAGGACTACCGCCCGCAGCCGATGGAGCGGTCTTCGTCCTACGAGCAGCAGCGCTCCGAGTACGACCAGCAGCGCTCCGAGTACGACGCACCGCGTGGCGACTACGACCAGCGCGACCCCCGGCGCCGGGAGCTTCCCGAGCCGCCGTCCGGCTCGGGGCACGTTCACCGAGGCGGCCCCGTGGGCCCGAACCTGCCCACCACGGGCGCGCCCGGCCCGCTGGCAGCCCAGCCGGCACCGGCGACCGGCCCCGGTGAGCCCACGGCGCGGCTCAACCCGAAGTACCTGTTCGACACGTTCGTCATCGGCGCGTCCAACCGCTTCGCGCACGCGGCCGCGGTCGCCGTCGCCGAGGCACCCGCCAAGGCGTACAACCCGCTGTTCATCTACGGGGAGTCGGGTCTGGGCAAGACGCACCTGCTGCACGCGATCGGGCACTACGCGCGCAGCCTGTACCCGGGCACGCGGGTGCGGTACGTGAGCTCGGAGGAGTTCACCAACGAGTTCATCAACTCCATCCGTGACGGCAAGGGCGACAGCTTCCGCAAGCGCTATCGCGAGATGGACATCCTGCTCGTCGACGACATCCAGTTCCTCGCGGACAAGGAGTCGACGCAGGAGGAGTTCTTCCACACCTTCAACACGCTTCACAACGCCAACAAGCAGATCGTCCTCTCCAGCGACCGGCCGCCCAAGCAGCTGGTCACGTTGGAGGACCGGCTGCGGAACCGTTTCGAGTGGGGTCTGATCACCGACGTCCAGCCTCCGGAACTGGAGACGCGCATCGCGATCCTGCGCAAGAAGGCCGTGCAGGAACAGCTGAACGCCCCGCCGGAGGTGCTGGAGTTCATCGCCTCCCGGATCTCGCGCAACATCCGTGAGCTGGAGGGCGCGCTGATCCGGGTGACGGCGTTCGCCTCGCTCAACCGGCAGCCGGTGGACCTGGGGCTGACGGAGATCGTCCTGAAGGATCTGATGCCCGGGGGCGACGACTCGGCTCCGGAGATCACCTCGGCGGCCATCATGGGCGCGACCGCGGACTACTTCGGGCTGACGGTGGAGGACCTCTGCGGCACCTCACGCGGACGCGCACTGGTGACCGCGCGGCAGATCGCCATGTACCTGTGCCGGGAGCTGACGGACCTGTCGCTGCCGAAGATCGGCGCGCTGTTCGGCGGCCGCGACCACACCACGGTCATGCACGCCGACCGGAAGATCCGCAATCTGATGGCGGAGCGGCGCTCGATCTACAACCAGGTCACCGAGCTCACCAACCGCATCAAGGCCGGCTGACGGCATTCACAGCACGACGAAGGGCGCCCCCGGAGGGATCCGGGGGCGCCCTTCGTCGTGCGTCCCTCGTCCCGTGGCTGTTCGTCCTGCGTCCCCCGCCCCCGGACTGTTCGATGCCGAGACCGGGTTACGGCCGTCCTCCACAGATTCGGTGACTTTCTCCCGTCCACATGCTGGGGACCGGGAGGTTGTCCCGATCTTGTCCACAGCATGATGGACTTGCGCACCATCCACCCAGGTCAACGCCCTGTGGATTCGTGGACGAACGATCTCCACAGGCTGTGGACAGAGCGGCGGCCCACAGCCTGTGCATCAAGTTGTCCACGGACAACCCACAGGCTGGAGCCGGTTGTCCCCAGTGATTGCCTGCTTCTCCACATGGCTGTCCACTGTTCGGCAACGCGACGCGCCTCCTCACCGGACCGAGTGAAAGGCGTCACACCGTGCTGCCGCAAGGGGCTGTGGGAAAGGGCCGCGAACCTGGGGACGAAGTTGGGGAGAAGTCGGCCCTCCCTGTGCACGCTGTGTGCAGAACTTTCTGTTCTCCACAGATACCCCTGGTTGTCCACGGGCTCCGCCCACAGGCCCCGTGGACAAAATCACTGCCCTGAGCTGGGAAAACGAGGTTATCCACGGTATCCACAGCCCCTACTACTACTCCCAACTAGAGAGAGCGAGGAATCCGTTTCGAAGGGGGTCCTGTGCACAACTCGCTGTATCGGCCCCGGCTGCCCCTCGTCGCGACTTGACCCCGACGGGCACCTACTGTCAGTGCGGTGCGTCAGACTGGTCCCGGTGTCCTTCCCCACTCGAGGGCCGACGACACCGAGTCAGACGACGAAGCCAGGCAGGGCGGGAAGCGCCGGCAACAGCAGGAGGCGGCAACAGTGAAGATCCGGGTGGAACGCGACGTACTCGCGGAGGCAGTGGCCTGGGCGGCGCGCAGCCTCCCGGCCCGTCCGCCGGCCCCTGTCCTCGCCGGCCTGCTGCTGAAGGCCGAGCAGGGCCAGCTCAGCCTGTCCAGCTTCGACTACGAGGTCTCCGCGCGGGTGTCGGTGGAGGCCGAGGTCGAGGAGGAGGGCACCGTCCTGGTCTCCGGTCGGCTGCTGGCCGACATCTCCCGCGCCCTGCCCAACCGGCCGGTGGAGATCTCCACAGACGGTGTACGGGCGACGGTGGTCTGCGGCTCCTCACGGTTCACGCTCCACACACTGCCTGTGGAGGAATACCCGGCACTGCCGCAGATGCCGAACGCGACGGGCACGGTCCCCGGCGAGGTCTTCGCCTCCGCCGTGCAGCAGGTGGCCATCGCGGCCGGCCGTGACGACACGCTGCCCGTCCTCACCGGTGTGCGCATCGAGATCGAGGGCGACACCGTCACCCTCGCCTCCACCGACCGCTACCGCTTCGCGGTCCGCGAGTTCCTGTGGAAGCCGGAGAACCCGGACGTCTCCGCGGTCGCCCTGGTGCCCGCCAAGACGCTCCAGGACACCGCCAAGGCGCTGACCAGCGGTGACCAGGTCATCCTGGCGCTGTCCGGTTCGGGCGCGGGCGAAGGCCTGATCGGTTTCGAAGGCGCCGGCCGCCGCACCACCACGCGGCTGCTGGAGGGCGACCTCCCGAAGTACCGGACGCTGTTCCCGACGGAGTTCAACAGCGTCGCCGTGATCGAGACCGCGCCCTTCGTGGAGGCCGTCAAGCGCGTGGCCCTGGTCGCCGAGCGCAACACCCCGGTGCGGCTGAGCTTCGAGCAGGGCGTGCTCATCCTGGAGGCCGGTTCCAGCGACGACGCACAGGCTGTGGAAAGGGTCGACGCCCAGCTGGAGGGCGACGACATCTCGATCGCCTTCAACCCGACGTTCCTGCTGGACGGTCTGAGCGCCATCGACTCGCCGGTGGCCCAGCTGTCGTTCACCACGTCCACCAAGCCGGCGCTGCTCAGCGGCCGGGCGGCCGTGGACGCGGAGGCGGACGAGGCCTACAAGTACCTGATCATGCCGGTGCGGCTCAGCGGCTGAGCAGCCGGCCCGAAGCCGCGGGTGCGGGCGTGCGTGTGAGCGCGTATGCCCACAGATGTGCGCGAGCGTCCGGGTTTAGGCTCGGACGCCGGTACGTAAGTGCCGTCACGCCACGTCGCATACCTAAGGAACTCAACTGATGGAGCTCGGTCTCGTCGGCCTCGGCAAGATGGGCGGCAACATGCGCGAGCGGATCCGCCGCGCAGGTCACACCGTCTTCGGATACGACCGCAACCCGGACCTCGCCGACGTCCACAGCCTGCCGGAGCTTGTGAGCAAGCTCAGCGGCCCGCGTGTGGTGTGGGTGATGGTCCCGGCCGGCGGGCCGACCCAGTCCACCATCGACGAGCTCGCCGGGCTGCTCGAGCCGGGTGACGTCGTCGTGGACGGCGGCAACTCCCGCTGGACGGACGACGAGAAGCACGCCGAGCAGCTGGCGGCCAGGGGCATCGGCTTCGTCGACTGCGGTGTCTCCGGCGGCGTCTGGGGCCTGGAGAACGGCTACGCGCTGATGTACGGAGGCGATGAGGGGGACGTCGCCAAGGTGCAGCCGATATTCGACGCCCTCAAGCCGGAGGGCGACTTCGGTTCGGTGCACGCGGGCAGGGTGGGCGCGGGCCACTTCGCGAAGATGGTCCACAACGGCATCGAGTACGCCATGATGCAGGCCTACGCCGAGGGCTGGGAGCTGCTCGAGAAGGTCGACTCGGTGACCGACGTGCGGGAGGTGTTCCGCTCCTGGCAGGAGGGCACCGTCATCCGTTCCTGGCTGCTGGACCTCGCGGTGGACGCGCTCGACGAGGACGAGCACCTGGAAGGGCTCCGGGGTTACGCACAGGACTCCGGCGAGGGACGCTGGACCGTGGAGGCGGCGATCGACCACGCGGTGCCGCTGCCGGCGATCACCGCCTCGCTGTTCGCGCGGTTCGCCTCCCGGCAGGACGACTCGCCGCAGATGAAGATGATCGCGGCGCTGCGGAACCAGTTCGGCGGTCACGCGGTCGAGAAGAAGTAACCCACAGGAAACGCACGTATCCACAGGGCCGTTCGGCGGTCCGCACCGCCGCGGGAGGTCGGCGAAACGACCATGCACGTCACGCATCTGTCGCTGGCCGACTTCCGCTCCTACTCCCGGGTCGAGGTCCCGCTCGACCCGGGAGTGACGGCCTTCGTCGGCCCCAACGGACAGGGCAAGACGAACCTCGTCGAGGCGGTCGGCTACCTCGCCACCCTCGGCAGCCACCGGGTCTCCTCCGACGCCCCGCTGGTCCGCATGGGTGCCGACCGCGCGATCATCCGCGCCCAGGTCCGTCAGGGCGAGCGGCAGCAACTGGTCGAACTGGAGCTGAACCCGGGCCGCGCCAACCGTGCCCGCATCAACAAGTCCTCCCAGGTGAGGCCCCGGGACGTGCTGGGGATCGTCCGGACGGTGCTGTTCGCGCCCGAGGACCTCGCGCTGATCAAGGGTGATCCCGGTGAGCGGCGCCGTTTCCTCGACGAGCTGATCACCGCACGTTCGCCGCGCATGGCCGGGGTCCGCTCCGACTACGACCGGGTGCTCAAACAGCGCAACACCCTGCTGAAGTCGGCCGCGCTGGCCCGCCGGCACGGCGGGCGCACCCTCGACCTGTCCACGCTCGACGTGTGGGACCAGCATCTCGCGCGGGCGGGCGCCGAGCTCCTGGCGCAGCGGCTGGATCTGATCGGCGCGCTCCAGCCGCTGGCCGACAAGGCGTACGAGCAGCTCGCGCCCGGCGGCGGACCCCTCGCCCTGGAGTACAGGCCGTCCGCGCCCGGCGAGGCGCACACGCGTGAGGACCTCTTCGAGCAGCTGACGGCCGCGCTCGCGGAGGCACGCAAGCAGGAGATCGAGCGGGGTGTCACCCTGGTCGGCCCGCACCGCGACGACCTTCTCCTCAAGCTGGGCCGGCTGCCCGCCAAGGGCTACGCCTCGCACGGCGAGTCCTGGTCCTACGCGCTGGCGCTGCGGCTGGCCTCGTACGAACTGCTGCGCGCCGAGGGCAACGAGCCGGTGCTGGTGCTCGACGACGTGTTCGCCGAGCTGGACACGCGGCGCCGTGAGCGGCTGGCCGAGCTGGTCGCCGCGGGGGAGCAGGTGCTGGTGACCGCGGCCGTCGACGACGACGTGCCTCAGGTGCTGGCGGGTACGCGGTTCGCCGTGGCCGAGGGGACGGTGGAGCGGGTATGAGCGGGCAGGAGGTGCCGGGGAGCGGTGCCGGGAAGGCCCCCGAGCCCTCCGGTGTGGATCTCGCGCGCGTGGCGTTGCGGGCCGCCAAGGAGGCGGCACGCGCGCGCGGCGACGCGGCGCAGTGGAAGAAGCAGCCGGAGCGAGGCGGTCCGCGCTCCGGAGCGCGCGCCGACCGGCGCGACCCGATGGCGCTGGGCGCCGCGATCAACCGGTTGCTCACCGAGCGCGGCTGGGAGGCCCCGGCCGCGGTGGGCGGGGTGATGGGGCGCTGGCCGGAGATCGTCGGTGAGGACCTGGCCAAGCACTGCGAGCCGGAGCGGTACGACGAGGACGAGCGGGTGCTGGTGGTGCGCTGCGACTCGACGGCCTGGGCGACGAATCTGCGGCTGCTCGCTCCGACGCTGGTCGCGCGGCTGAACGAGGACCTCGGCCACGGCAGGGTGCGGTTGATCAAGGTGGTCGGTCCCGTCGGCCCCGCTCGCCGGTTCGGGCCGCTGCGCGCCCCCGGAAGCACGGGTCCCGGTGACACGTACGGGTGACCGGATGGTCATTTCCGCCCCTTCCGGAACACGTGACTGACATCACATCACGGCTTCTCGGCGGTGCGTCGGGGCCGTTTGCGACGGCCTTCCCTCGGGGGCGCCGAAGGGGGCGCGGCACTACCTGACTCCTAAGTAGCAAAGGGTTGACGGTCGGAGGCGCTGAGTGCCGCCGTGGGGCTCCTGGAGCCCCCATCCGCATATCGGGAGTCGGACGAGACCGGTTGAGGGCGGCACGTGCGGACTCAGGTGCCCGCAAACCCCCATCGATGTCAGCGCTACCGGTAGAATGGAAGACAATCCCGCCCCGATCGTGGGGACCGCCCGGGAAAAGCTGAGCAACGCTGATCAAGGCTGACCAACGCAACATGCCGCAGCCGCTCCGGCAACCTGCCGCCGAGCCCGGCTCGTGCTGTGCCAGAAAGGGCGCTTCGTGGCCGATTCCGGCAACCCCAACGAGAACATCCCGTCCACCGACACCGGCGTGAACAGCGAGGCGACCGCCTCGGTCAGCGGGGTCACCGCCTCGTACAACGCCAGTGCCATCACCGTCCTCGAGGGTCTGGACGCGGTCCGCAAGCGACCCGGTATGTACATCGGTTCGACCGGTGAGCGAGGGCTGCACCACCTGGTGCAGGAGGTCGTCGACAACTCCGTCGACGAAGCGCTGGCCGGTCACGCGGACACGATCGACGTGACGATCCTCGCCGACGGCGGCGTCCGGGTCGTCGACAACGGCCGTGGCATCCCGGTGGGTATCGTCCCCTCCGAGGGCAAGCCCGCCGTCGAGGTCGTACTGACCGTGCTGCACGCGGGCGGCAAGTTCGGCGGCGGCGGTTACGCGGTCTCCGGTGGTCTGCACGGCGTGGGCGTCTCCGTGGTCAACGCGCTGTCGACGCGGGTCGCCGTCGAGATCAAGACCGACGGCCACCGCTGGACGCAGGACTACAAGCTGGGTGTCCCCACGGCACCGCTCGCCCGGCACGAGGCCACCGAGGAGACCGGTACGTCGGTCACCTTCTGGGCCGACGGCGACATCTTCGAGACCACCGAATACTCGTTCGAGACGCTCTCCAGGCGCTTCCAGGAGATGGCCTTCCTCAACAAGGGCCTGAGGATCAACCTCACCGACGAGCGCGAGTCCGCCAAGGCCACCGCCGGCGCGGACGAGGCGGGCGAGGACGAGAAGCACGAGGTGAAGAGCGTCTCGTACCACTACGAGGGCGGCATCGTCGACTTCGTGAAGTACCTCAACTCCCGCAAGGGAGAACTGGTGCACCCCACCGTGATCGACCTCGAGGCCGAGGACCGGGACAAGAGCCTGTCCCTCGAGGTCGCGATGCAGTGGAACGGCGGCTACACCGAGGGCGTGTACTCCTTCGCCAACATCATCCACACGCACGAGGGCGGCACGCACGAGGAGGGCTTCCGCGCGGCGCTCACCTCGCTGATCAACAAGTACGCGCGGGACAAGAAGCTGCTGCGCGAGAAGGACGACAACCTCACGGGTGACGACATCCGCGAGGGTCTGACGGCGATCATCTCGGTGAAGCTGGGCGAGCCCCAGTTCGAGGGCCAGACCAAGACGAAGCTGGGCAACACCGAGGTCAAGACCTTCGTCCAGAAGGTCGTCTACGAGCACCTGACCGACTGGCTCGACCGCAACCCCAACGAGGCCGCGGACATCATCCGCAAGGGCATCGCGGCGGCCACCGCGCGCGTGGCGGCCCGCAAGGCGCGTGACCTGACCCGCCGCAAGGGCCTGCTGGAGTCGGCGTCCCTGCCGGGCAAGCTGTCCGACTGCCAGTCGAACGACCCCGTCAAGTGCGAGATCTTCATCGTCGAGGGCGACTCCGCCGGCGGCTCGGCCAAGTCCGGCCGCAATCCGCAGTACCAGGCGATCCTCCCGATCCGCGGCAAGATCCTCAACGTCGAGAAGGCGCGCATCGACCGGATCCTGCAGAACCAGGAGATCCAGGCGATGATCTCCGCGTTCGGCACCGGCGTGCACGAGGACTTCGACATCGAGAAGCTCCGCTATCACAAGATCATCCTGATGGCGGACGCCGACGTCGACGGCCAGCACATCAACACCCTGCTGCTGACGTTCCTGTTCCGCTTCATGCGGCCGCTGGTCGAGGCCGGGCACGTGTTCCTCTCCCGCCCTCCGCTCTACAAGATCAAGTGGGGCCGGGACGACTTCGAGTACGCGTACTCCGACCGTGAGCGCGACGCGCTGATCGAGATGGGGCGCAACGCCGGCAAGCGCATCCGTGAGGACTCCGTGCAGCGCTTCAAGGGCCTCGGCGAGATGAACGCCGAGGAGCTGCGCATCACCACGATGGACCAGGAGCACCGCGTCCTCGGCCAGGTCACCCTGGACGACGCCGCCCAGGCCGACGACCTGTTCTCGGTCCTGATGGGCGAGGACGTCGAGGCCCGCCGCGCGTTCATCCAGCGCAACGCCAAGGACGTCCGCTTCCTCGACATCTGAGTCGGTCTCAGCTGACCGCACCAGGAAGGATCTTCACCAGCAATGACCGACGAGAACCCCCCCGTCACGCCTCTCGAGGACGTGGAAGCGTCCGCCATGCGCGTCGAGCCCGTCGGGCTCGAGACGGAGATGCAGCGCTCGTACCTCGACTACGCGATGTCCGTCATCGTCTCGCGTGCGCTGCCCGACGTCCGCGACGGCCTCAAGCCCGTCCACCGGCGTGTGCTGTACGCCATGTACGACGGCGGCTACCGCCCCGAGCGCGGCTTCTACAAGTGCGCCCGCGTGGTCGGCGACGTCATGGGCAACTACCACCCGCACGGCGACTCCTCGATCTACGACGCGCTGGTCCGCCTGGCGCAGCCGTGGTCGATGCGGATGCCGCTGGTGGACTCCAACGGCAACTTCGGTTCCCCGGGCAACGACCCGGCGGCGGCGATGCGCTACACCGAGTGCAAGATGGCGCCGCTGTCGATGGAGATGGTCCGTGACATCGACGAGGAGACCGTCGACTTCACGGACAACTACGACGGCCGCTCCCAGGAGCCGACCGTCCTGCCGGCCCGCTTCCCGAACCTGCTGATCAACGGCTCGGCCGGGATCGCGGTCGGTATGGCGACCAACATCCCGCCGCACAACCTGCGCGAGGTCGCGGCCGGCGCCCAGTGGTACCTGGAGAACCCGGAGGCCTCCCACGAGGAGCTCCTGGACGCGCTGATCGAGCGGATCAAGGGCCCCGACTTCCCGACCGGCGCCCTCGTGGTCGGCCGCAAGGGCATCGAGGAGGCGTACCGCACGGGCCGCGGTTCGATCACCATGCGCGCGGTGGTCGAGGTCGAGGAGATCCAGAACCGCCAGTGCCTGGTGGTCACGGAGCTGCCGTACCAGACCAACCCCGACAACCTGGCACAGAAGATCGCCGACCTGGTGAAGGACGGCAAGATCGGCGGCATCGCCGACGTGCGCGACGAGACGTCCTCGCGCACCGGTCAGCGCCTGGTCATCGTGCTGAAGCGGGACGCGGTCGCCAAGGTCGTCCTGAACAACCTCTACAAGCACACCGACCTGCAGACCAACTTCGGCGCCAACATGCTGGCCCTGGTCGACGGCGTGCCGCGCACGCTGTCCCTGGACGCGTTCATCCGGCACTGGGTGACGCACCAGATCGAGGTCATCGTCCGCCGTACGCGCTTCCGGCTGCGCAAGGCCGAGGAGCGGGCGCACATCCTGCGCGGGCTGCTGAAGGCTCTGGACGCCATCGACGAGGTCATCGCGCTGATCCGGCGGAGTGACACGGTCGAGATCGCGCGCGGGGGCCTGATGGACCTCCTGGAGATCGACGACATCCAGGCCAACGCCATCCTCGAGATGCAGCTGCGCCGGCTGGCCGCCCTGGAACGCCAGAAGATCGTCCAGGAGCACGACGAACTCCAGACGAAGATCAACGAGTACAACGAGATCCTCGCCTCCCCGGTCCGCCAGCGCGGCATCGTCAGCCAGGAACTCGCCGCGATCGTGGAGAAGTACGGCGACGACCGCAAGACGAAGCTGATCCCCTACGAGGGCGACATGTCCATCGAGGACCTGATCGCCGAGGAGGACATTGTCGTCACGGTCACGCGCGGGGGCTACATCAAGCGCACCAAGACCGACGACTACCGGGCGCAGAAGCGCGGCGGCAAGGGCGTGCGCGGCGCGAAGCTCAAGGAAGACGACATCGTCAACCACTTCTTCGTGTCCACCACCCACCACTGGCTGCTGTTCTTCACCAACAAGGGCCGTGTCTACCGGGTCAAGGCATACGAGCTCCCCGACGCCGGACGCGACGCGCGCGGGCAGCACGTGGCGAACCTGCTGGCCTTCCAGCCGGACGAGACCATCGCCCAGATTCGTGCGATCCGGGACTACGAGGCGGTGCCGTACCTGGTCCTGGCCACCAAGGCGGGCCTGGTGAAGAAGACGCCGCTGAAGGACTACGACTCGCCGCGCTCCGGCGGTGTGATCGCGATCAACCTGCGGGAGCAGGAGGATGGAACCGACGACGAACTGATCGGCGCCGAACTCGTCTCGGCCGACGACGATCTGCTGCTGATCAGCAAGAAGGCGCAGTCGATCAGGTTCACGGCCACGGACGACACACTGCGGCCCATGGGCCGTGCGACCTCGGGCGTCAAGGGCATGAGTTTCCGCGAGGGGGACGAGCTGCTCTCGATGAATGTTGTTCGACCCGGTACGTTCGTGTTCACTGCTACGGACGGCGGGTACGCGAAGCGGACCGCTGTCGACGAGTACCGCGTCCAGGGACGCGGCGGCCTCGGCATCAAGGCCGCCAAGATCGTCGAGGACCGCGGATCCCTCGTCGGCGCGCTGGTGGTCGAGGAGACCGACGAAATTCTCGCCATCACGCTGTCGGGTGGTGTGATTCGTACGCGAGTCAACGAGATCAGGGAAACCGGCCGTGACACCATGGGCGTCCAACTGATCAATCTGGGCAAGCGCGATGCCGTCGTCGGCATCGCCCGTAACGCCGAGGCGGGACGCGAGGCGGAGGAAGTCGACGGCGACGTGGCCGTGGACGACACCACCGACGGGGACGCGACCACCGGTACGGACGAGGGTGAGGCGCCCTCGTCCGAGTAGCACGAGGAGTGAGACAGCGTGAGCGGAGCCACGGGCGCCGGACCGACCGGGACCAGTACGGGAACGGACGGCGGTGGCCGTGGCTCCGCCGCGCGGGCGACAGATCCGCACACGACCAATCTCAAAGCGATCAAGTCGCCCGTGAAGGACGGCTCTTCGTCCGACAGACAGGGATCCCAGGGGGGAACCGTGACGGACACCCGAGGCCCGCAGGCCGCGCCGGACCAGGGCGCGGGCGCTCAGACGGCCTCACCGCTGCCGGGGGAACGGCAGCCGCAGCAGCAGGCGGGCCCGTACCACCCGCCACAGGCCTACCCGGCCCAGGGCGGTACGGCCGCCGGCCAGACCGGCGCGGTACGGCGCCCGCGCACGGGGGCGCGCACCACCCCGCGGGTGCGCAAGGCACGCCTGCGCGTGGCCAAGGCCGACCCCTGGTCGGTGATGAAGGTCAGCTTCCTGCTCTCCATCGCGCTCGGCATCTGCACGATCGTCGCGGCCGCGGTGCTGTGGATGGTCATGGACGCGATGGGCGTGTTCTCGACGGTCGGCGGCACGATCTCCGAGGCGACCGGCTCCAACGAGTCGAACGGCTTCGACCTCCAGTCGTTCCTGTCGCTGCCCAACGTGCTGATGTTCACGACGATCATCGCGGTCATCGACGTCGTCCTGGCGACGGCCCTCGCGACGCTCGGAGCGTTCATCTACAACCTCTCCGCCGGTTTCGTGGGTGGTGTCGAGCTGACGCTCGCCGAGGACGAGTGAGCTGCTCACAGCGGATTCTCCGGCTCCTCCGACAGCCCTCCGACAACCGATTTTGGGACTGCCCCGGTCGTGCGCTAATCTTCAGGAGTCAGCGCGCGGGACACACCGCAGAGCGCGGCGGGGCTATAGCTCAGTTGGTTAGAGCGCATCCCTGATAAGGATGAGGCCACAGGTTCAAATCCTGTTAGCCCCACCAGCGAGAAGACCCCCAGTCGATACCGGCTGGGGGTCTTCGACATTCACGGCCGACATCGGTCGATGAGGGGGAGGGCACGGCTCCCTACGGCGGCCAGGCGGTGACGGGCCCGGGACGTCGGAGCCCCACGTCGCTCCGGCGGAACCCTGGGCTCGGCAATGGCTGCCGCCAGCATCTGTGCGGCGGCCTCGCCTCGAGGGCGGCTCGATCAGCCCGTTCCTGGACGGGGGCCTGGAGTGGACAACGAAGGAGACCCCCGCCGGGACGTCGGCAGGGGTCTTCCGGTGTTCGTGGAGCGGGCCGTGGGCGGCCGGGGAGTCGTCGTGCCGGGGCGCTGTACGCAAGTTCGCCAGGACTCGGAGAAGCGGCGACGGCACGAGGAGGGCTCGGGAGGGGCGTTCGGGCTCAGCGCTGGAGCGGGATGCGGCCGCTGACGGGTTCGGGCCGGGAGGACGTCGTGTCGTCGGAGCAGTCGGCGGAGTCGGAGTCCGCCGCGTCGTCGACGGGGCTGTGCCGGCAGCCGGGGGATTTGCCGTGGGCCTCGGCGTGGATGCGCTGCTTCATCGTGGGGGGCAGGGCCCTGATCAGTGACCAGGACCACAGGGGTGCCGTCGGTTCGGCCGCCGTGGACGCGCTGTCGCTGTTGCGGGCCTTCTCGGTCTGCGGTACGGCCGCCGAGGCGGTCGTGGTGATGAGTCCGAGCGTCGTGCACAGCGCCAGGAAGGCGGTGACGACGGCGTTCCACAGCTTCATGACCTTGTTCCGGGCCATGGCCCCTCACTTTCGGGTTGGGCGATTTGCGTACTTTCCTCATGATGTGTATGAGGCTCGCGAAGTGGTGGACCGACGCCCGTGGCGCGTGGATGTTCAGATGAACACCACTCGGATGGACGCAAGAAGGGAGAAAAGCTGATGAGACGGGGGTAAGAGCCGGACCACGGGCCGTGGGGAGGCGATCACCCTCCGGTCCGACGGTCGTGTTCCACTCCTACTGCGGCGCGATCCGGGGCAGTTCGCGTGGCCGACGCAGGTCACCGATCGGTATCGGCCGGTGTGTATAGTCGGGCGCCAGAGGTCCCCTACGTCAACGAAAGACGAGGTCGCGCGGTGAAGAAGCTTCTCCTGGTCGCACTGGCCGCCATCGGCGGGCTCCTCGTGTACCGCCAGATCCAGGCGGATCGCGCCGAGCAGGATCTGTGGACGGAGGCGACTGACTCCGTGCCCACGGGTTCGTGAGTACCGGTATTCGACGCTGAACAGACCCCGGCCGCACTCGCGGTCGGGGTTTTGTGTGTGCCGGCACCTTGTCCGGGACCCTCGCCCAGGGGGCAGGATGGGCGACACGGTGCGACGT
Organism: Streptomyces sp. DH5; assembly: GCF_020873915.1. GTDB lineage: Bacteria > Actinomycetota > Actinomycetes > Streptomycetales > Streptomycetaceae > Streptomyces. The sequence goes on along the minus strand of NZ_JAHWGP010000003.1, from coordinate 175,079 downwards.
CCGGCAGCGACGAGGGGTGGCGCGTGAGGGGACGGCAGGGTAAGGCGCGGGGACGGGGGGGAACCCGGCGTGGCCGGCGCCTGGCCGCCGGGTGCGCGGGCCTGGCGGTCCTGCTGGGATTGGGGGGCGCTCTGCCGGGGCAGCAGGCCTCGGCACTCGGGACCGTCGGGATGGCCGGCTCCGGGGCCGCCGCTACCGGCCTCGCCGGAGTTCCCCGGCCGGGGCCGCCCGCGGCCGTGGGGAGCTTCGCGGACCCCGCAACCTACGCCTTCTCCGAGGACGCGCGGACGGTCGACGGTGCCGTGAGCACCGCGGACGCCGTGGAGCTGGTGCCCGGCCGCTCCTACCGGAGCACCCTCCCGCCGTCCGGCAAGGTCCATTACCGGCTGCGCATCGACGACACCACGAACCTCTACGCCTCCGTCACCGCGGTTCCCCCGGCCGGCCGCGACGCCCCCGTCACCGACGGGGTCAAGGTGTCCTTGCGGAACAGTGACGGCCGCTCCTGCGACCTGGACACGGCGACCTTCGGCGCCGGAGGCAGCCCTCACCCGGTCACCGCGTGGGCCCTGAGGGAGATCTCGCCCAGGAGGTCCTCGTGCGACGACGCCGGTACGTACTACGTGACCGTCGAGCGCGCCGACCCGGACGGCCGGAACTCCTCCCCCGACGCCTGGGAGACGGAGATCACCACGGTGACGGAGCCGGCGCCGGGGACGAACGGCGCCACGAGCGCGCCCGAGGCCTGGAACTCCGCCTCGCCCTCCCCCGTCACGGGGGAGCCGCGGACGCGGGCGGGCGGTGCGGGTTTCGCCCTGGCCACAGCGATCGGCGAGGGAGTGTGGCGGGACGCCATACGCCCCGGCCAGACGCTCTTCTACAAGGTCCCCGTCGACTGGGGACAGCAACTCCACGTCACCGCCGAGCTGGGCGGTTCGGACCCGGACGCCGGCGGCTATGTCGCCGCCGCGCTGGACCTGGACCTCTACAACCCCGCCCGCGGACGCGTCGACGACCTGGGCCTCGGTTACGGTGGCGGCCAGAAGTCCAGGAGCCTCGCGCCGCTGCCACCGGTCGCGCACGCCAACCGGTACTCCTCCGCCCGGCAGATCACGGCGACGCGGTTCGCCGGCTCCTACTACCTCGTCGCGCACCTCACGCCGGAGGTCGCCGACGACTTCGGTGACGGGCCGGTGCCCCTGACCCTGCGGGTGGGGCTGGACGGCGTGCCCCAGGACGGGCCCGGTTACGCGGGGCAGCCCGTACCGGCGGACGTCTTCACGGTCACGGGGGACGACCGCAAGGTGGCGGCCGGAGGCGGGAGTGCGGGCGACGGCGCCGCGTACCGGGTGCTCGCGGCGGGCGGCATCGGCACGGGAAGCGCACTGTTGGTGGGACTCGGCGTGTGGACCCTGGTGGCCCGTCGGCGGGCCGCCCCGTAGGCGGCGGGCTCAGATCCGCGTGAGGGCCCAGAAACCCACGGCATAGCAGACGAGCGCCATGAGCAGGACAGGGACGGCCACCCTCGCCGGGGGGCCGGGCCGGCGGCGGCGGCGGTGCGACCGGGGCTGGGTGGTGCCGTGCAGGGACATTGCCGCGCCCGGGGGCGGAACCTGCGGGGTCCGGGTCGTGTATTCAGCGGTGGAGGCGTCGTGAAGCGCGGTCGGCGGTGACGGGAACGACCGGGGGGAGCGCGAGGGATGAGTCGGGTCGTGGGGGGAGGCGGAGGGAGCGGCGTCGGCCGCCCCGTGCGGTGTGGCGTGCTGCTCCTGCCGCGGGTTCCGAGGGGCGTGTGCGGGGGGAGGCGGAACGGGCACGGGGGAGGAGGTGCCCGTGGCCCGGGGCGGTGGAAGGGGGAAACTGCCCGTCTCGGACATGCCGGGGGGCTGTGGGGAGGATCCGGACGGTGTCGTGAGGGAGACGGCGCCGCGGCGTGGGTCGGCGGGTGCGGAACCACCGCCATCGCCCGTGTCGTGGCCCGGACCGGGCGCCTCCGGGCCGTCCGCGTCCGGCCGGTCCGGTACAGGGCCGACCGATCCGTCGGGGGTGTCCGTGGCGTCGGTGCCCCACCCGTACCCGTCTTCGGCGGTGCCCTCGCCGCTTCCCGCGGGAGACCCACGTCCGGCCGGCTCCTCACCGGTGGCGTGCGCCGGCGGGGACGCACCGCTCCCGCCCGACCGGACCCCCGAGGCCCGCTTCAGCGGGCCGTCCGCAGCGAAGCCCGCAGGCAGGGGGCCGAGTTGGTCGAAGATCTCGATCAGTTCGTCGTCGGGTCCGGGTTCCGGCAGCAGCTCGGCGGCCGCGGCGAGAGCCTTGCGCGCCCCCGTGGCCGTGCGGAACCGCGCCGCGGGATCCGGCTGGAGCAGCGTGGCCACGACCTGCCACAGCGGCTCGGGGATGCCCTGGGGGGCGCCCGGCGTGCCGTGGTCGGCGAAGTACTGGATGAGGGCCTTGGCGTCCGGCCTGGCACCCTCCAGCAGGTACAGGGCCACCAGACCCACGGCGAACAGGTCGGAGGGGAAGTCCGGCTCGGCACCCATCATCTGCTCCGGGGCGAGGTAGCCCGGCGTGCCCACCACCAGATTGGTCTCGGTCAGCCGGGGCTCGCCCAGCCGCATCGCGATGCCGAAGTCGGACAGCCGCAGCCGTGGTCTGCCCGTTCCAGTGGCCTCCAGGAGCACGTTGGCGGGTTTGACGTCGCGGTGCACGACGTCCTCCGCGTGCACCGCGGCAAGGCCCGCCAGCAGCTGGTCGAGCAATGTGGAGACGAACGCGGGCGGCAGGGGGCCGTAGTCGCCGACCAGGTGGACCAGAGAACCACCGGTGACCAGATCCATGGTGAACAGGACCTTGTCGTCGTCGGCGGCCCAGCTGGTGGGTGCGAGAACATGGGGGTGATCGATCCGCAGCGCCTGCTCGCGGACGAAGCGGAGCAGTGAGTGGGCGTCGCTCTGCAGCAGAACCTTGGCGGCCACATAACGGCGACGGCGATGGTCCCAGGCGCGCCAGACGGCGCCGACGCCCCCGCGCCCGATCGGATCGACCAGTTCGTACCGGCCGGCGAAGACCTCACCCATGGCAGTGAGTCGCTCCTCCCCCTGAGGTGTCCCCCTGTCCCTCCCCTTTTACGAGCGATACGACTCCCCCTGTATCCCTCGTGTCCCCGTGTCCCCCGTGTCTCCCCGCGTGTGGCTCCCCGCCCCGGAATCCCGGGGGTCTCCGGCAGCCGGTCCCCTGCGGCCGCCGGACGGCGAGGTCAGTTCTGGTGGGACTGGTAGTGCGTGACCGCGTCGGAGGTGCGGCCGGCGCCGTAGACCCGGAGGAACTCGGCCAGTTCGGGGTGGGAGGGAGCGAGGGTGTCGGCAGCGTCGATGATGTCGCCGGCGGCGGCGACCGAGCGCAGCAGGGACTGGATCTCGCGGACCACCCGCTTGACCGTGGGCGCCCCAGAACTGCTCGTCGTCTGTGTGGTGTTGCTGAGCATCGAGCCCCCCTGGGACTTCTTGATCTCTTCCATGCGCTCGGTCGCCTCGGCCGCGCTGATGCTGCCGTCGGCGACCTGTCCCGCCAGGTCCTGCAGCAGCTGCACCCGCTGGACCACCGCGGGGTTGCCGATCTTCGCCCGCTGGCCGCTCATCAGCTGCGACAGCATCGGCGCGGACAGTCCCAGCACCCCCGCCAGACGAGCCTGATTGAGACCCAGGTCGTCTATGAGCCTACGGAAGAGCGTCCCCAGCGGCTCCCCGTACCAATTCCGCTGCAGTTCCCGCGCTCTGGCGGTGGCTTCCTGCTGTGCGGCGTCCATTGCGTCTCCCCATCGCTTCCCCATGAACCGTGGTTCGCTGTAGCGAACCACGCCGAGCATCTTACGGAGAGTGGTTGGTCACGGGGACCCCCAATCTTTTTGCGGAATCCCCGGGGAGACCCGGTACTCTGGTCTCGAGCGCCCGCCGAGAAGTGTTCTTCCTGGTGGACGCCTTCCTTCGGGGCCTTAGCTCAGTTGGTAGAGCGCTGTCTTTGCATGGCAGATGTCAGGGGTTCGACTCCCCTAGGCTCCACAAGTAAACCCCTCTCACCTGCGAGAACGCGGGGGGAGGGGTTCTTCCGTTTCACGTGAAACGGCGCGGTGGGGCAGGCGACACGCAAGTCGCCTGCCCCACCGCGCCGTTGACGGTGTCGTCGCCCGTCAGGTCTCGTCGCGCCTGGCGGCCTCCTCCGCGGCCTCCTTGGCTTCGACCTCGGGGTCGAGGGCGCTCAGGTCGCTGCCGTCCACCGACGTCAGTTTCGACGAGTCCGACACGTCCGTCGCGGCGGGCGGCTCCACCAGCCAGTCGGGGTTGGCCTGCTTGTCCCACCACTTCCAGGCGGCGAAGGCACCGCCGGCCACGGCGCCCAGGATCAGGACCGTCCTGGCGGCACGGCCGGCCTTCGCCCGCCGCTGCTGCTTGCGGACGAGCTTCTGGATCTGCTGGGCCGAGACCTGACCCCGCAGGGCGGCCAGCGCCGCCGCACTGCGGGCCGCTGCCTCCTCCCTCGCGGGGCCGGCTGCGGCCACCGCCTGCTCGATCACAGGGCGGGAGTAGTCGGCCGCCTGCCGAGCGGCCGTGCGGGTGCGGACGGCCGCCTGGTGGGCGGCCTTGTCGACCGCCGGTGGTACATGTGTCCGTGCCTGTTCCAGGTACGGCTGCACATGGGTGCCGTACTGGACGCGGGCCTGTCCGGCGGCCTGCGTCACCTTGGGCGCCAGCCGTACGCGAGCTTCCTGTGCGTAGTGTGCGGCCCTGACCTTGGCCGTGTCGGCGTAGGGCGCCACCACTTCCGCGGCGTGCAGCACGCTGTCCTTCGCCGAACCGGTCGCGGCGCGCACGCTGTCGATGCGGGTCACGGGTTCCTCCTCCTCGGTGGCGTACGGTATTTCGACTTTCCACCCTTTTACGGATCATGCCTGCCGGGTCGTTGTGCGTCATGCGCGGACGGGCATACGGGTGCCGGTGAAGTTGATCGATTGCGGTATCGAGTGCGATAGCGGATGAATCCGGAGCATCGGGAGCTTGACGACGACAATGCCACGGATCGCCGCCACACGCCCGCGTCACGGGGGGTATCCGCCCTGGTTTCGGCAAGTCGGGCGGCCCGGTTGCCCCCTGTGTCCGCAGGCCGGGCGACTGAGGGCCCCGTCCGTGCGAGGATCAGGGAGTCACGGAAAGACAACGGAAGGCACATCGTGGCTGAGCAGCTCCACGCCACCCTGAAGACCAACCACGGCAACATCGAGGTCCGGCTCTTCCCGAACCACGCGCCGATCACGGTCAAGAACTTCGTCGAGCTCGCCAAGGGCGAGCGGGAGTGGACCCACCCCCAGACCGGTAAGAAGTCCACGGACAAGCTCTACGACGGTACGGTCTTCCACCGGGTGATCAGCGGCTTCATGATCCAGGGCGGTGACCCGCTGGGCAACGGCACCGGTGGTCCCGGCTACCAGTTCGAGGACGAGTTCCACCCGGACCTGCGCTTCGACAAGCCGTACCTGCTGGCGATGGCCAACGCCGGGCCCGGCACCAACGGCTCGCAGTTCTTCATCACCGTCTCCCCGACGGCGTGGCTGAACCGCAAGCACACCATTTTCGGTGAGGTCACCGACGCCGCGAGCCAGAAGGTCATCGACACCATCGCGGCGACGCAGACCAACCCGCGCACCGACCGTCCGGTGAACGACGTGGTGATCGAGTCGGTCGAGATCCGCGAGGGCTGACCACCTCGTCCCCGGAGTGCGAAAGCCCTCGAAGGGAACCAATCGCCCCGCTCATCCGTAAGGATGGGCGGGGCGGGGCTTTTCCACACGACCTAGGGGACGCCATGGACGACCAGGCTGCCGACAGCGCGCAGGACGCCCAGCGTCTCCCTGTCTGCTATCGCCACCCGGACCGGGAGACCGGTATCCGCTGCACCCGGTGCGAGCGGCCGATCTGCCCGGAGTGCATGGTCAACGCCTCGGTCGGATTCCAGTGTCCGGAGTGCGTCCGCACCGGCTCGGGCACGGGCCACGCGCCCGCGGCCTCCCTGCCCCGCACGATCGCGGGCGGGACGGTCGCCGCGGATCCCCGACTGCTCACCAAGATCCTCCTGGCGATCAACCTCGCGGTGTTCATCGTCGTGCAGATCCGGCCGTCGCTGCTGAGTCCGCTCGTACTGGTCGGTGTCTGGCCGCCGGAGCCTTTCCTGCCCCGGGACGGTGTGGCCCTGGGTGAGTGGTACCGCCTGTTCACCTCGATGTTCACGCATGAGGAGATCTGGCACATCGCCTTCAACATGCTCGGCCTGTGGTGGCTCGGCGGACCGCTGGAGGAGGCTCTCGGCCGGGCCCGCTTCCTCGCGCTCTATCTGGTCTCGGGCCTCGCGGGCAGTGCGCTGACCTATGTCCTGGCCTCGGGCAGCACGGCCTCACTCGGCGCGTCCGGTGCGATCTTCGGTCTGTTCGGTGCGATCGCCGTACTGATGCGCCGGCTCAACCAGGACATGCGGCCGATCATCGCCCTGCTGGCCATCAACGTGATCATCACCATCGGCTGGAGCAACATCGCATGGCAGGCCCACCTGGGAGGGTTCGTCGCCGGCGTGGTGATCGGATACGCCATGGTCCATGCCCCGCGGGAACGGCGGGCGCTGGTGCAGTACGGCACCTGTGCGCTGGTGCTGGCCGCTGTCGTGGTACTGACTCTGTTGAGGACGGCGCAGCTCACCTGAGGCACGGGTTATCCACAGAAGGTGGTGGATCTTGTGCACAGGGTGCGCGGAGCTTCGTCCGCCGACTGTCCGGCTCGTATTGATGCAGGTCAGGCGGTTAACGAACGGATTTTCGGTTGCTGGTGTTTCTGTCACACCGGCGTCAACCCTCGAGGGATTATCCACAGATCGAGTTTCTTGTCCACATGTGGACAAGCCTGTGGATAACTCAGGGGATAACCCTGCCCAGAGCTGTGAACGACTCCGGGCAGGACTCCGCTCACCGTGCGGTGAGCGCTACTTCCACTGTGTCGAGACGCCGAATCCGGCGGCGATGAACCCGAAGCCCACGACGATGTTCCAGTTGCCCAGGGCGTCGATGGGCAGCGAGCCGTCGGTGACGTAGAAAACGACGATCCAGGCCAGACCGATGAGGAACAGGGCCAGCATCACGGGCGCGACCCAGGCGCGGGTGGTCAGCTTGAGCGCGGTCGTCTGCTTGGCCGGCGGCGGGGTGTAGCCGGCCTTCTTGCGGATACGTGACTTCGGCACGAGAGTCTCTCCTGTCGATGCGCTGCGTGGCCGCGCAGGTAACTGGGTCGGGCTCGGAGCAGCGTACAAGGGGACTCTGAGCGCTCCCCCGGGCGTCCGTTAGCGTAGTGCTTCCGCGGCGCCGAAGGAGATAAGGGTACGTTGAGCAATTCTGCCGACTTCCCCGGACCGGGATCCAGTCCTGCCCGGCGACGCCGTCTGCGGCCCGTGCGGATCCTCACCGCGGGTGTCTTCGCTCTGGCGGGACTCATCTTCTTCACCAGTTTCGACACCGCCAAGGGCACCAACATCCGCACGGACGCCTCCCTGCTGAAGCTCTCCGACCTGATCCACGAGCGCAGCCGCAAGAACGGTGAGCTCGAGGAGTCCAACGGGGCGTTGCGCGGGGACATCGAGGCCCTCGCCGAGCGCGACGACGGCAGCACCGAGGCGGAGGACGACAAGCTCGCCGCCCTGGAGGAACGCGCCGGCACGCAGAAGCTCAAGGGCGAGGCGGTCACGGTCACCCTGAACGACGCCCCGCCGGACGCCACCGCCAAGCTCCCTGGCTACCCCGAGCCCCAGCCCGACTACCTGGTCATCCACCAGCAGGACCTCCAGGCCGTGGTGAACGCGATGTGGCAGGGCGGCGCAGAGGGCATCAAGGTCATGGACCAGCGGCTGATCTCCACCAGCGCCGTGCGCTGTGTGGGCAACACCCTGATCCTCCAGGGCCGCGTCTACTCGCCGCCGTACAAGATCACGGCGGTCGGGGACCCGGAGAAGCTGAAGAAGGCGCTCGCGGCGTCACCGGCCATCCAGAACTACATGGTGTACGTCAATGTCTACGGCCTCGGCTGGAAGGTCGAGGACGAGGGGACAGTGACGCTGCCCGGTTATTCCGGCACGGTGGATCTGCACTACGCCGAGCCCGTGGAGTAGCGGCCCTTCGAGCGCGACCGGTCCCGGCCGGGTACCTGCCGATGTTTCACGTGGAACATGCCGGGACATCGAGGCGATCGGCCCCGAGCCGCGTACAGGTGGGTACGGCGGCCGGGGCTCGTACGGACTTCGCACAGCTCGCGGACGCCTGAAACCGGAGGGGTCGCGCCGTTACTCTGTTGGCGTACGGCGTGGGTCTGATGCCGTGGTACGACGGAAGGGACGGCATGTACAGCTGGATCTGGCGGCATCTGCCGGGCAACGGATGGGTGCGGGCACTCATCTCACTGGTACTGATCACCGCCGTGGTCTACGTCCTCTTCCAGTACGTCTTTCCGTGGGCCGAGCCGCTGCTGCCCTTCAACGACGTGACGGTGGACAACCAGTGAGCGCGCGCATCCTCGTCGTCGACAACTACGACAGCTTCGTCTTCAACCTGGTCCAGTACCTGTACCAGCTGGGCGCCGAGTGCGAGGTCCTGCGCAACGACGAGGTGTCGACGCAGCACGCTCAGGACGGCTTCGACGGAGTGTTGTTGTCTCCCGGTCCCGGCACTCCCGAGGAGGCCGGAGTCTGCGTCGACATGGTGCGGCACTGCGCGTCGACCGGCGTGCCGGTCTTCGGCGTCTGCCTCGGCATGCAGTCGATGCAGGTGGCGTACGGCGGCGTGGTGAACCGCGCACCCGAGCTGCTGCACGGCAAGACCTCGCCGGTGACGCACGAGGGCAGGGGCGTCTTCACCGGTCTGCCGTCACCGTTCACGGCGACCCGCTACCACTCGCTGGCCGCCGAGCCGGCCACGGTCCCCGCGGAGCTGGAAGTCACGGCCCGCACGCCGGACGGCATCGTGATGGGGCTGCGGCACCGGGAACTCGCGGTCGAGGGAGTGCAGTTCCACCCCGAGTCGGTGCTGACCGAGCACGGCCACCGGATGCTGGCCAACTGGCTGACGGAGTGCGGGGACGAGGGCGCGGTGGCGAGGTCGGCGGGGCTCGCCCCGGTGGTGGGCAGGTCCACGGCGTGACCGCGCTGCGCCCCGAGCGCGAGTCCGGCGCCTACGGCGTCGGCGACCAGGGCACCTCGTACGGCGGGCAGCCGCACGGGGCGCAGGGTGCGTACGGGGACGGCTGGTACGACCACACGGCGGCGCACGGCGCCTCCCACGGCACGGCGGCTCCCGGCCCGCACGGCGGTGCCGTCGACAGCAGGGCGTACCTGCCACCGGTCGACGAGGAGACGGTGGCGCTGCGGATCCCCGAACCGCCGGAGCGCGGGGCGCGGGGGGAACCCGCACCGGTGGCGACCGGCGGCCGCGCGGCCCGCAGGAAGGCCGCCAGGAAGCGCCACGGGCGCCGTGGAGGCCCGTACAGGGCAGCGGAGGGGGCGGGGGCGGCAGAGGGCCGAGAAGGGCTTTCAGAGGCCACTGTCGGGGCTTCCCGGCCCCCGCTGTCCCGGATGGAGGCGCGTCGGCAGGCGCGAGCCCGCAAGGCGAGCCCGGCGGTCGTGGCGAGCCGGGCCATCGGTGAGGTGTTCATCACCTGCGGGGTGCTGATGCTGCTGTTCGTCACCTACCAGCTGTGGTGGACCAACGTACGGGCGCAGGCGCAGGCCGGCCAGGAGGCCAGCGACCTCCAGAAGGACTGGGAGAGCGGCGAGCGCACGCCGGGGGCGTTCGAGCCGGGGCAGGGCTTCGCGCTGCTGCACATCCCCAAACTGGACGTGGTGGTGCCGATCGCGGAGGGCATCAACAGCAAGAAGGTGCTCGACCGGGGCATGGTGGGCCATTACGCGGAGGGTGCGCTCAAGACGGCGATGCCCGAAGCGAAGAGGGGCAACTTCGGGCTGGCCGGCCACCGCAACACGCATGGGGAGCCGTTCCGGTACATCAACCGGCTGGAGCCGGGCGACCCGATCGTCGTGGAGACACAGGGCGAGTACTTCGTCTACAAGACGGCGTCCATGCTGCCGGTGACGCCACCCAGCAACGTGAGCGTCCTCGACCCCGTCCCGAAGGGATCGGGCTTCACCGGACCGGGCCGCTACATCACGCTGACCACGTGCACTCCGGAGTTCACCAGCAAGTACCGCTTGATCGTCTGGGGCAAGATGGTCGAGGAACGGCCGCGCAGCAAGGGCAAGCCTGATGCGCTCGTCAGTTAAGGGCAGAGGAAACACGTGGCAGCGACCGCCGACGACACCGAACAGCACACCGACCCGTCCGCGTCCCCGGCGCCGCGGACGCGCCCCCGCCGTCGCATGGGGGCGGTGGCGATGGTCGTCAGCTTCTTCGGCGAGCTCCTCATCACCGCGGGCCTGGTGCTCGGCCTCTTCGTCGCCTATTCGCTGTGGTGGACGAACGTCGTCGCGGACCGCGAGGCGGGCAAGCAGGCGGACAGGGTCCGTGACGCCTGGGCCGACGGGCCGGGGAACGGCGGCGGCAGAGGCGGGCCCGCCTCCTACGACAGCAAGAACGGCATCGGCTTCCTCCACGTGCCCGCCATGACCGGTGACGAGATCCTGGTCGAGAAGGGCACCTCGATGAAGGTCCTCAACGACGGCGTCGCCGGTTACTACACCGACCCCGTGAAGGCGACCCTGCCGACCTCGGGCAAGAAGGGCAACTTCTCCCTCGCGGCCCACCGGGACGGCCACGGCGCGAAGTTCCACGGCATCCACAAGATCCAGGAGGGCGATCCGATCGTCTTCGAGACGAAGGACACGTGGTACGTCTACAAGACCTACGCGATCCTTCCCGAGACCTCGAAGTACAACGTCGACGTCCTCGGCAAGATCCCGGAGGAGTCCGGCAGGAAGAAGGCCGGCCACTACATCACCCTGACGACCTGCACGCCGGTGTACACGAGCAAGTACCGCTACATCGTCTGGGGCGAACTGGTCCGCACGGAGAAGGTGGACGAGCACCGCACACCGCCGGCGGAACTGAGCTGACACACCGCGGGACCGTCCGCGAAGCCAGGAGCCCCGGCCCCCTCCTCGGAGAGGGGGCCGGGGCTCCCGTCGTCTGCCGTGCCGCGGGGTCCCGCGGGGCGGTGGGCCTAGTCGCCGCCGTCCAGGCCGCCGAAGAAGCCGCCGCCACCGCCGTTGTTGCCGCCCTGCTGCTCGACGGTGATCAGGTCCACCTTCGAGCCCTTGTCGACCGGGCTGCCCTGGCCCGGGTTGGAGGCGACGACGCGGGAGTCGGGGTTCTGCGCGGGGCCGACGTTGCCGGCCGCGAGCCCTGCCTCCTGGAGCATCCGCTGGGCGTCCCGGAGGGTCTGGCCGCTGACGTTCGGGACGGCGACCTTCTCGTTCTGCTTGGCCTTGCCGACGACGATCGTCACCTGGGAGTTCTTGTCGACCTGGGTGTTCGCCGACGGGGTGGTCCGCAGGACCTTGCCGGCCTGGTTCGGGTCGTCGACCTCTTCCTCGGTGCAGTTGCCGACGAGGTCGTTCGCCGTCATCTGCGCCTTGGCCGCGTCACAGCTCTGGTTGGTGACGTCCGGGACGGTCGACTTGGCCTGCTCCTTGGCCACGGTGAGGGTGATGGTGGTGCCCTTCTCCACCTCGGCGCCGAGCCCCGGGTCCTGCTTGAGGACGGTGCCGGGTTCCTGGGCGTCCACCTTCTCCTTGACCTCGACGACGAACTCGTACTTCTCGCCCTCGAGTTCGGCCCTGGCGTCGTCGACCTTGTCGCCCACGACGCTCGGCACGGCCACCTTCGGCGCCCCGGTGGAGACCACCAGGTTCACGGTGGTCTCCTTTTCGATCATGGTGCCGACCGTGGGGTTCTGCGAGCAGATCTTGCCCTTGGCCTGCTTCTCGCAGGGCTTCTCCTCGAAGCTGAGCTTCAGGTCGGCGTTGTCGGCGAGCTGCTGGGCGCTCTCTTTCGTCTCACCGACGAAGCTGGGGGCCGCGACACGGTCGTTGCCCACGCCGCCGCCACCGCTGATGGCCCAGCGGCCGAGCAGGATCGCGCCGATGAGGACCAGGACGCCCGCCACGACCAGCAATATCGTCGAGGTGTTGTTCTTCTTCGTCTGGCGGCGCCTGCCTTGGCGGTCGTCGTAGCCGTAGCCGCCGTCGTCCGGGTTCAAGGGGGGCAGCATCGAGGTCGCCGCCCCGGGCCCGGCGTCCTGGCGCAGTGCCGTCGTCGGCTGGTCGTCCGGGTAGCCGCCGTAGCCGACCGCACCGAGCGCCGCGGTCGCCGCGACGGGCTGCCCGTCGAGGCAGGCCTCGATGTCGGCGCGCATCTCGTCGGCCGACTGGTACCGGTAGTCGGGGTCCTTGACCAGTGCCTTGAGGACGATCGCGTCCATCTCGGGCGTGATCTCGGGGTCGAAGACGCTCGGCGGCTGCGGCTCCTCCCGTACGTGCTGGTAGGCGACCGCGACCGGTGAGTCGCCCACGAACGGGGGGCGGACGGTCAGCAGTTCGTAGAGCAGGCAGCCGGTGGAGTACAGGTCGGAACGGGCGTCGACCTGCTCGCCCTTGGCCTGCTCCGGCGAGAGGTACTGGGCGGTGCCGATGACGGCCGCGGTCTGCGTCATCGTCATGCCGGAGTCGCCCATCGCGCGGGCGATGCCGAAGTCCATGACCTTGACCTGGCCGTTGCGCGTCAGCATGACGTTGGCGGGCTTGATGTCGCGGTGGACGATGCCGGCCCGGTGGGAGTACTCCAGCGCCTGGAGGATGCCGATGGTCATCTCCAGCGTCCGCTCCGGCAGCAGCTTGCGGCCGCTGTGCAGGAGCTCGCGGAGCGTGGAGCCGTCGACGTACTCCATGACGATGTACGGGATGGACACCCCGTCGATGTAGTCCTCGCCCGTGTCGTAGACCGCGACGATCGCGGGATGGTTGAGCGAGGCGGCCGACTGGGCCTCCCGGCGGAACCGGGCCTGGAAGGACGGGTCGCGTGCGAGGTCCGCGCGCAGCGTCTTCACCGCCACCTGGCGCCCGAGCCTGGTGTCATGCGCGTGGTAAACCTCCGCCATGCCACCACGGCCGAGCACCGGGCCCAGCTCGTACCGGCCGCCTAGGCGACGCGGCTCTTCCATAGCTACCTACCAGCCCTCTCCGTCGGTCCCGACCGGCACGTCCGTGCGGTCGGAGGCTGCGTGCCGGGCCTACCGTACCCGGCTCTTTTTGTGTGACCTGGCCAAGTGCGTCAGCCGATACAGGACCGGTACCGCAACGTGCGCCGATGTGAAGCGGACGTGACCGGGGTCACTGCTTGCCCTTGATGACCGCCTCCATCACGCTCTTGGCGATCGGGGCCGCGAGACCACCGCCGGAGATCTCACCGCGCACCGCGTTCTCGTCCTCGATGACGACCGCCACGGCCACGGGCGAGCTGCCGTCGCTGTTCTTGGCGTAGGAGATGAACCAGGCGTAGGGGTTCTTGCTGTTGTTCTCGCCGTGCTGGGCCGTACCCGTCTTGCCGCCGACCGTGACGCCGGAGATCTGTGCGTTCTTGCCGGTGCCGTCGTTGACGACCGTCTCCATCATCGACTGGAGGATCTGGGCGTTCTTCGCCGACATCGGCTCACTCAGCTTCTCCGGGTCCGTCTTCTCGACGGTGTCCAGGCTCGGGGCCTGCAGTTCGTCGACCATGTACGGCTTCATCAGGGTGCCGTTGTTGGCGACGGCGGCGGAGACCATGGCCATCTGCAGCGGCGTCGCCGCGGTGTTGAACTGGCCGATGGAGGAGAGCGCGACCTGCGAGGGCTCCATGTTCTCGGAGAACACGGAGGCGCTGGAGCGGACCGGGGTGAACTGCTCCTCGGTGAAACCGAACTTCTTCGCCGTCTCCAGCATCTTGTCGTTGCCGATGTCGGCGCCGGCCTTGCCGAAGACGGTGTTGCAGGACACCCGCAGCGCCTCGCGCAGGGTGGCGTCCTTGCAGGGCAGGTCACCGTCGTTCTTCAGCTCGGTCCTGGTGCCCGTCATGACCCACGGCAGCGGGGTGTCGGTCTTCTCGTCCGCGTCCTCGACCAGCCCGTGCTCCAGCGCCGCGGCCGCCGTGACGACCTTGAAGGTCGAGCCGGGCGGGTAGACCTCGCGCAGCGCCCGGTTGAGCATCGGGTCGTTCGGGTTGTTCTTCTTCTGCAGCTTGTCCCACGCCTTGGCGTCCGTCTTGAGGCTGTTGCCGGCGATCGTGGACGGGTCGTACGACGGGAAGGAGGCCAGGGCGAGGATCTTGCCGGTGGACGGTTCCAGAGCGACGACGGAGCCCTTGCCGCCCTGCTTCTTCAGACCCTCGTAGGCGGCCCTCTGCGCGGCGCCGTTGAGGGTGGTGACCACGTTGCCGCCCTCCTTCTTCTTGCCCGTCAGCATGTCGAGCGTGTTGCGGAAGAAGAGACGGTCGTCGTTGCCGGTGAGGATGCCGTCCTCGATGGCCTCCAGCTGGTTGGCGCCGAAGGCCTGCGAGACGTAACCGGTGACCGGCGCCCACATGGCGCCGTCCTTGTAGGTGCGCTTGTAGGCGAAGTCGCCGTCGGTGGCCTTGTGCCCGGTGATGGGCTCCCCGTCGACGATGATGTCGCCGCGCGGTGAGGCGTACCGCTCGATCGCCACGCGGCGGTTCTTCTCGTCGGTCCTCAGCTTGTCGGCCTGGGCGTACTGGATCCAGTTGTTGCGGACGAGCAGGGCGAGCATGAGCAGGCCGCAGAAGATCGCGACCCGGCGCAGGGGCTTGTTCACGGGCGGACCACCTGGGTCATCTCGGCGTCGGGGTTGGCGGCGGGGGCGGGCGCCGGACGGCGGGCGGTGTCGCTGATCCTGAGCAGGATGCCGATCAGCGCCCAGTTGGCGATGACGGACGAACCGCCGTACGCCAGGAAGGGCATCGTCATGCCGGTCAGCGGGATGAGACCCATGACGCCGCCGGCGACGACGAAGACCTGGAGCGCGAAGGCGCCGGACAGGCCGATGGCGAGCAGCTTCCCGAACGGGTCACGGGCGGCGAGGGCGGTCCGCACGCCACGCTCCACGATCAGCGCGTAGAGCAGGATCAGCGCCATGACGCCGGCCAGGCCGATCTCCTCGCCGAAGGTGGCGAGGATGAAGTCGGAGTTGGCGGCGAAGCCGATGAGGTCGGAGTTGCCCTGGCCCCAGCCGGTGCCGAGGGTGCCGCCCGAACCGAAGGCCCACAGCGCCTGCATGGCCTGCTCGGAGTGGACGATGCCGTCCTGGACCCCGGCGCGGCTGAGCTCGAACTCGCGCATCGGGTCGAGCCAGGCCTGCACACGCGTCTGGATGTGCGGTTCGAAGCTCGCCACGCTCACGGCGCCGACCGCGGACATCAGCAGGCCGAAAACGATCCAGCTGGTCCGCTCGGTGGCCACGTACAGCATGATCACGAACATGCCGAAGAACAGCAGCGAGGTGCCGAGGTCGGTCTCGAAGACGAGGATCAGGATGGAGATGATCCAGACGACGATGATCGGGCCGAGGTCACGGCCGCGAGGCAGGTAGAGCCCCATGAAGCGGCGGCTGGCGAGGGCCAGGGCGTCGCGCTTGACCATGAGGTAACCCGCGAAGAAGACCGCCAGGACGATCTTGGCGAACTCGCCCGGCTGGAGGGTGCCGAGACCGGGGATCTTGATCCAGATCCTGGCGCCGAAGACGTTGTGGCCGAGTCCCGGGACCAGCGGCAGGAGCAGCAGCACCAGTGCGCCGGCCATCGAGATGTAGGTGTAGCGCTGCAGGACGCGGTGGTCCTTGAGGAAGAACAGCACGGCCACGAACAGGGCGACGCCGAGCGCGGAGTACATCAGCTGGCGCGGTGCCGCCTCGACGAACGTCCGGCTCGCCTGGAGGCGCTCCGAGTGGTCCAGGCGCCAGATGGCGACCAGGCCGATGCCGTTGAGCAGGGTCGCGAGCGGCAGCAGCAGCGGGTCCGCGTACGGGGCGAACTTCCTGACGGCGAGGTGGCCGACGCCCGCCATGAGGCCGAGGCCGAGGCCGTAGCTCAGCAACCCGGCCGGCACCTCGTCGCTGAGGGCGAGCCCCACGTTGGCGTAGGCGAAGACCGGGATGACGACGGCGAAGACCAGCAGGGCCAGCTCGGTGTTGCGGCGGCTGGGTGCGCCGATCGCGCCGATCGTGGACGTGTGCTGCGTCGACGGGTTCGTAGTACTGCTCATCGTGTGACAGGGCCTCTCACGGCTTGCCTACTGCTTACCGCACAGCGAGACGACCTTCTGCTCTTCCTCCGAGAGGCTGGGGCCGGGGCTGGAAGTGGGTGCGGTCGTGGACGGGGACTGCTCCGGGGCCTTCGCCGATCCCGAGGGGGTCGGCGTCGGCGAAGCCTTGGACGTGAAGGAGACGGGCGTGGTTCCCGTGGTGCCTCCGGCCTCGCCCTCGCCGGTCTTCGCGCTCTTCTCGCTCTCGGCGGCGCGCCGCTCGGCCTGCTTCTGGCACGCGGAGGCCTGGACCGACAGTTCCTCGATCTTTTTCCGCGCGCCGTACAGGTCGCCTTCGGCGATGGTCGCCTCGACCAGCTTGCGCTGGTAGGGCGGCAGGTACTTGAGTTCGATCTCGGGGTGGTCCCTCTCGACCTTCGAGAGCGAGACCCAGGCCAGGTCCTGGCTGATGCCCCGGTAGAGCGCGACGTGCTCGCCCTTGGTGCCGACGTAGTACTGCGTCTGGGTCCAGCGCCAGCCGCCGTACAGGGCGCCGCCGATGACGGCGAGCGTGAGAAGGCCGTACACGGACCTCTTGAGCCACCG
Organism: Streptomyces sp. DH5; assembly: GCF_020873915.1. GTDB lineage: Bacteria > Actinomycetota > Actinomycetes > Streptomycetales > Streptomycetaceae > Streptomyces. The sequence continues at coordinate 158,154 of NZ_JAHWGP010000003.1, read as the reverse complement.
GCGGTTCTTGGCGGGCTTGACGAAGTCGCCCTCGTCGTAGTCGAAGCCGTCGGTGGGGATGAAGCCGGTGACGTCACCGCTGCCGGGCGGGCCGAACTCGCCGCCGCCCTGGGAACGCCGGCGGCCGAGTCCGGAGGCGCGGCCGGCGGGCGTCTGCATGATGCCGTTGTCGTGGAGCTGGTTCTGGTTCTCGGCGACGGCACCGACGACGACCGGGGTGTCGGACAGCTGCCCGGCGAGGGTGTCGCCGGTGTCGAGGTCCAGCACGTCGGCGACGATCACGGTGATGTTGTCGGGGCCGCCGCCGCGCAGCGCCAGCTCGATCAGGTTCTGGACGGTGTCCTCGGGGCCCTGGTAGCCGGCCAGGGTGTCCTCGAGGGTCTGGTGGGAGACCACGCCGGACAGGCCGTCGGAGCAGATCAGGTACCGGTCGCCGGCCCGCACCTCGCGGATGGACAGGTCGGGTTCGACGTGTTCGCCGCTGCCGAGGGCCCGCATGAGCAGGGACCGCTGGGGGTGGGTGGTGGCCTCCTCCTCCGTGATGCGGCCCTCGTCGACCAGACGCTGCACCCAGGTGTGGTCCTGGGTGATCTGGGTGAGGACGCCGTCGCGCAGGAGGTAGGCGCGGGAGTCGCCGACGTGCACCATGCCGAGGCGCTGACCGGTCCACAGCAGGGCGGTCAGGGTGGTGCCCATGCCTTCGAGCTGGGGGTCCTCCTCGACCATCATGCGCAGCTGGTCGTTGGCCCGCTGGACGGCGGTGCCGAGGGAGGTGAGCAGGTCGGATCCGGGGACGTCGTCGTCGAGCGCGACGATGGTGGAGATCGCCTCGGAGGAAGCGACCTCGCCGGCCGCGGCGCCGCCCATGCCGTCGGCGATGGCGAGCAGGCGGGGGCCGGCGTAACCGGAGTCCTCGTTGCCCTCCCGGATCATGCCCTTGTGCGATCCGGCGGCGAAGCGCAGGGACAGACTCATGCGCACCTCGCCCGTCGGCTCCGGGTACAGCCGGTCGTGTCGAGCCACACTGCCCACCCTCCGGTCGGGAGCGCGCCGGGCCCCTGGGTGGGGACCCCCACTGCGTGCTCGCTCCGCTCGCGCTCATTCATTGGTGTAGCACTACTTCCGCAGCTCGATGACGGTCTTGCCGATGCGGATCGGTGCGCCCAGCGAGATCGGCGTCGGGGTCGTCAGCCGGGTCCGGTCCAGGTAGGTGCCGTTGGTGGAGCCCAGGTCCTCGACGATCCACTGGCCGTCGCGGTCCGGGTAGATCCTGGCATGGCGGCTGGAGGCGTAGTCGTCGTCCAGCACGATCGTGCTGTCGTGCGCCCGGCCCAGGCTGATCGTCTGCCCCTGGAGGGCGACGGTGGTGCCGGTGAGGGTGCCCTCGGTCACGACCAGTTTGGTGGGGGTGTTGCGGCCGAGGCGTCCGCCGCCGGACTGCTGGCGCTGCTGCGGCGGTGCCTGACGGGAGGCCTGCGGGGCCCGGCCGGCATCCCGCCGTGATCCGCGCTGGGTGACGCGGGTCCCGAACAGGTCGCTCCGGATGACCTGCACGGCCACGATCACGAACAGCCACAGTACGGCCAGGAACCCCAGCCGCATGACCGTGAGGGTCAGCTCTGACATTGCCCCCGCTTCACCCTTCGGCTTGCCTATAGATAACGGTGGTGCTGCCCACGACGATCCGCGAGCCGTCGCGGAGCGTAGCGCGGGTGGTGTGCTGTCCGTCCACCACGATGCCGTTGGTGGATCCGAGATCCTGGATCGTCGAGGGCGTTCCGGTCCGGATCTCGCAGTGCCGGCGGGAGACGCCGGGGTCGTCGATCCGCACGTCGGCCTCGGTGGAGCGGCCCATCACGAGGGTGGCGCGGGAGATCTGGTGGCGGGTGCCGTTGATCTCGATCCAGTAGCGGGTGCGTCCGCCGGACGGGGGCGCGGCGGGGGGCCGCTGGCCGCCCGCGGGCTGCGGGTAGCCGTAACCGCTGGGCCTGCCGCCGGGGGGCGGCGCGGCCGGCATGGGCGGGGCGCCCCCGGGAGTGGCCGGCGGGTAGCCGTAGCCACCGGGCCGGCCGGCCGGCGGGGCGCCGGGCCCCGCGGCCGCGGGGCCGCCCGCTCCGGAAGCCTGGCTGGCGGAGGAGGCGAGTGTGCGGCTGCGCACCCGGTACAGACCGGTGTCGAGGTCGTCCGCCTTCTCCAGGTGCACCTTGATGGGTCCCATGAAGGTGTAGCGCTGCTGCTTGGCGTAGTCGCGCACCATGCCGGCGAGCTCGTCGCCGAGCTGGCCGGAGTAGGGGCTGAGGCGCTCGAAGTCCGGGGTGCTCAGTTCGACGATGAAGTCGTTGGGCACGACGGTGCGGTCGCGGTTCCAGATGGTGGCGTTGTTGTCGCACTCCCGCTGGAGCGCTCCCGCGATCTCCACGGGCTGCACCTCGGACTTGAACACCTTGGCGAAGGTGCCGTTGACCAGACCTTCGAGACGCTGCTCGAACTTCTTCAGGACTCCCATGGGGCACCTCCTCCGTCGCTGCCGTCCTGTGTACTGCCCCGTGCGCTCTTTCGTGCACGGCCTACCTGGTACTGCTTACTGATCGTATCCACGCGTCGCCCGATCGGCTGGTTCCCCCCGCCCGCCCGGCCGACGGGTGTCGACGCCTGACGAAGTTCCCTCCGGGGCTCCCTTTCGAACTCCTCCGGCCGTGCGCGTGCGCGTAGTCCTGCCATGGATCGTAGAGGGGGCCGTCGACCAGTGTCCCGCACCTGACTGTGGACTCCGTCCGGCTGTTGGGGAGACGAGGACTACCGGTACGAGGTTGATACGTGAAGCGATCGTCGTCGTTGCACGGCGCGCGCCCGTGTGGGGAGGGCGGGACGGCCCGTGCGGAGCGGTCGTGGAAGGCCGTGGCCGGTCGGGCCGGGGGCAGGGAAAAGGGATGTGAATCCACCCCGATCAGCGTGCTAATGTTCTGGGTGTCGGAAGGCGCACGGCCCGCAGGGGCAGGGCTCGAAGACACACCCAATGCGCGGGTGGCGGAATAGGCAGACGCGCTGGATTCAGGTTCCAGTGCCCGCAAGGGCGTGGGGGTTCAACTCCCCCCTCGCGCACAACGAGGTTCCTGTGAAACGGGTCCCTCCCGGCGACGGAAGTCGCCGGGCAGGGGCCCGTTTCTCGTGGTCGTGATCGTTGTGAGGCATCCCACACCGCCTGGTCAGGCACTGCGCGGGACGTCGGCGGGGCATCGGTGCGTGAGGTATCTCACGGCCTCGTGCGCCGGGTGGCGGACGGCGGGAGGAACGGCTGGCGGCGGCCTTCCAGCCGCTGATGCGGGCCGGCGCGCCTCCCGCGCAGGAGACGCTCACCCCGTCGCTCCGTGTCCAGCGGCACGGAGCGGATCACTTCACCAAGCTGGACCTGCCGCCGGCGGACGGGACGCACCGACGGGTCCTGGCGGTGCTGGCGTTCCTGCGGGCCTAGCTTCAGGCTCCCTGAGGCTTCAGAGGCCAGCGGTGAAACCGACGGGACGGTCTGGCGGCCGTCCGGTCCCCGCCGGGCTGTCCGCCAGGTGTGACCGGTACCAGGGTGCCGCGCGGGCGAAGGCGGTCGCGAAGTCCTCGCCGGGCCGGAGGTCCACCTCCTTCCAGAAGCCGTCGTCCGCGAACCAGTGGTCCACGGTGAGCATGTCGAGGTGGTGCAGCGCGCGGGGTGATCCGGCCGCACGCGCACGGGCGGTGGGCACGTCCACGGCGGCACCGTCACCGGCCCGCTCCACCTGGTCGCGGACGGCCGCGAGCAGCTCGGAGACGGGCACCGGGTCCGGGTGGCCGACGTAACGGGCCCCGGGGCCGAGGCGCGGGGACAGCGCCGCGGCGACGACCGCCCGGCCCAGGGTGCCGACGTCGATCATCGACTGGACGGCCGCGCAGCCGGTGATCGACGCGGACAGCGCCCGCAGCAGGGCCACCAGTCCGGGGATCACCCAGCGGTCGCCCTCGCCGTGCACCAGGTGCGGGCGCAGGACCAGGCCGCCCGCGTCGAGGACGTGCCGCTCCGCCGCCGCGCGGGTGCGGCTGGTGGCGGAGACGGGCGCGATCGGGGCCTCGCCGGGCCGTACGCCGTGGAAGGGGCCCCGGCCGTGGACGGCCGTGGTGCTCACGTACACGATCCTGCGCACGCCGGCTCGTACGGCCTCATCCACCAATGCCTTCGTGCCGATGTCGTTGACGGCCGCGGCGGACTCCGGATCGCCTCCCACCCGGGAGGCGCAGTGGACGAGGACGTCGACGCCGGCACACCCGCCGTGCAGGGTGCGGGGATCGGCAAGGTCGCCGAACACGGTCCCGGCGTCCCTGCCTCCGTCCCGCGTACGACGGGAGAGCGACGTCACGCGGACACCGGGGCGCTCGCGGGCCGCCGCGGCGACCCGGCTGCCGATGAAGCCCGTCGCACCGGTGACCAGAAGGTCCGTGGTCACGTCGGTGACCGTACCGGGGTGGGGGGCGCGCAGGTGAGCGTGGCGTCGAAGACGGGCTCGTCGTCCTGGCGTCCCGACACCCGTACCGTCACCTCGTCCTCGCCCTTGTCGAGCACCTCGGTGTCGATCAGACAAGGGCCGTCCAGTTCGGCGTAGCGGCGGAAGGAGACGGAGAGTTCGGACGGCAGGAACGGCAGCCGGCCGGAGGCCGCGGCGGCCGCCTGGCGGGCGGCCTCGAACAGGACCATCCCGGGTACGTGGTCGTTGGGGCGGGCGAAGAGCACCGGGTGCCGCGTGTCGACGCGCAGCAGCCAGGTGCCGGGCCGGCCGGACGGGGCGAGGACGACGTCGTCCTCGCGGAGGCGGCCCACGCGCCAGGGCGCGACCGGCGCGGGCAGCGGTATTCGGGTGCTCTCCGGGGCAGCCGGCCGGGAAGCGCGTAAACGGCGGTAGGCGGCCGGGGAGACGCAACCCGTGCTGCCGGTGCCGCGGGCGACGAGCCTCCCCGCGCGGCGGAACTCCATCGTGGTGCGCATGCCGTTCAGGCCGCGGCCCCGGCGGCGCACCTCGGAACAGACGACGTCGACGGTGACCGGTTCGGCGGCGTCGGCGAGCAGCAGGGCGGCGGGGTCGGTGGAGACCTCCAGGTCGTGCATGACGAAGCGGGTGTCCGCAGGGGCGCCGAACTCGGCGTGTGCCAGCACCATCGAGGTCTGGCGCAACGTTTCGCCGACGATCATCGGATCCTGGTGGCGGTCGTCGACGGCACCGAAGAAGCTGTGACCGGCGGGCCAGTGCGCGGTGACACGGAAGCGGTCGTCGGCGAGCCGGACCCAGGAGGCCGGGAAGACGTCCTCGGCGCGGGGCCGGTGGGCGAGTTCCGGTGTGACGAGGGCGCGGGCCGGACCGGTGCCGGTTGCGGGTGAGGCCCGCTGTCCGGTCTGATCCTCCCTGGGTGCGCTCGAGGAATCCTGCTGCTGCATGGGAAACCCCCGGGATCGGCAGTATGGCTCCGGTCGATTCGCACTAAGATACGGACGGGACGGTTTTCTTCCAAGGGTGATTCACATCGCCGGATTCGAGCCCGTGCGCCCCCGCACCGTGCGACCGACCGCACGGTGGTTCCCCGCGCCGGCCCCCGGCGGCTGCACGGTGCGACGACGAGATCCACGCGGATCCACGCAGATCAGGAGGCACCCGATGGCCCGACAGGAGCGCGCCATCCGCACCCGGCGGACCATTCTGGAGGCGGCGGCCGCCGTCTTCGACGAGCGCGGGTACACCTCGGCGACGATCGGCGAGATCCTGGAGCGGGCCGGGGTCACGAAGGGCGCGCTGTACTTCCACTTCGGCTCCAAGGAGGAGCTGGCGCTCGGTGTGTTCGAGGAGCAGCTGGCGATCTCCCTGCCGTCCCAGTCGAGCAAGCTGCAGGAGCTCGTCGACTCCGGCCTGGTGCTGGCCACACGGCTTCGTACCGAGCCGCTGGTGCGGGCGAGTGTCGGACTGGCCCTGGACCAGGGCGCACTGGGGCTGGACCGCACTCCGGCGTTCGGCATGTGGATCGACCAGACCGCCCGGACCCTGGCCGAGGCGAAGACGTGCGGCGAACTGCTGCCGCACGTCGACCCGGGGGAGACGGCGGAACTGCTGGTCGCCAGCTTCTCGGGCGTGCAACTGCTGTCGCAGGTGCGCTGCCAGCGGCAGGACGTGGAACAACGGGTCGTGGTGCTGTTCCACCACATACTGCCCGGCATCGCCGTCCCCGCGGTGCTGGCCCGGCTGGACATCTCGGAGGACCGCGCCGCACGGCTGCTCGCCGAGGGACGGCCCCTGCGGGCGGCGGGGGACGTGGCGGAGGCGGGGTAGCGCGGGCGGACGGAGCGGCCGCCCACGGACGGGCGCGGGTGGGGCCGGCCCCACCCCGTGGGACCGCCCGTGAAGTACTCCTGGACGGTCGGTCAGCCACGGGGCGGGTCTGGACGGGCCGAATCAGCCGCGGATGGTCCTGATGGTCCTGACGGGCCGGCGGACGCCGGGGGCGGAGGCGGATGTCCACAGGGCGGCGGGGCGCGGTCGTCCACGGGCTGGAGTTGTCCACAGGGTCTGACGCTTTTCGGCCACCGGTTGTACGGTCGGCACGATCGATGTGGACGCGTGTGGACGGCACGCATGTGTACGGGGGAGGCGGTTGCCGTGACCGAGCCGGTATCGAGGGCGGACGGGGCTGACGGCGTGGCCGGGGGCGCGGATGCGGGGCGGCGCCTGCCGCGGGTCCCCGGGTTCGCCGAGTGGCCGGTCGCGGGCTCGCCCAAGCGGGAGGGCAAGGCCCTGCGCGCCCAGGTCCCGCGCGGTGCGCACGCCACCGTCGACCCGGACGCCTCCCGCCCCGGCGCGGTGAGCGCCGTCGAGGAGTCCAGCCGGGGCAGACTGCCCGAGCTCACCCCGCTCCGGGTGGGCAGGATGGCGGCGACACCGTTCGCCTTCCTGCGCGGATCGGCCGGCCTCATGGCGTACGACCTGGCCCGCACCCCCGTGACCGGGATCGGCGCCCAGATCTGCGGGGACGCCCACGCGGCCAACTTCGGTCTCTACGGGGACGCGCGCGGCCGCCTGGTCATCGACCTGAACGACTTCGACGAGACCGTGTACGGCCCCTGGGAATGGGACCTCAAGCGGCTCGCCACCTCGCTGGTGCTCGCCGGGCGGGAGGCCGGCGCGGACGAGGACACCTGCCGCGCGGCCGCCCACGACGCCGTGGGCGCCTACCGGCGCACCATGCGGCTGCTGTCCAGGCTTCCGGCGCTGGACGCCTGGAACGCCATCGCGGACGAGGAACTCGTCTCCCACGCCGACGCCCACGACCTGCTCGGCACCCTGGAGCGGGTCTCCGAGAAGGCCCGCGCGAACACCAGTGGCCGGTTCGCGGCCAAGTCCACCGAGGGCGGCGCGGACGGCGGGCGCCGCTTCGTCGACGCGCCGCCGGTGCTGCGCCGGATACCGGACGCCGAGGCATCCGCGGTGGCCGCCTCCCTGGAGGAGTACCTCGGTACGCTCCCGCCGGACCGCCACCCGCTGCTCGCCCGGCACGCCGTGCACGACGTGGCGTTCCGCGTCGTCGGTACCGGCAGCGTGGGAACCCGCTCCTACGTCGTGCTGCTCCTCGACCACCGGGGCGAGCCGCTGGTCCTCCAGGTGAAGGAGGCCCGGCCCTCGGCGCTCGTCCCGCACCTGCCGACGGCCGGCTTCGCGGCGCCCGAGGCCGGGCACGAGGGCCGGCGCGTGGTCGACGGCCAGAAGCGTATGCAGGTGATCAGCGACAGCCTGCTGGGCTGGACGACGGTCGACGGCCGGCCCTACCAGGTGCGCCAGTTCCGCAACCGCAAGGGCAGCGTCGATCCGGCCGCCCTGGCCGCCGACCAGGTCGACGACTACGCCCGGATGACCGGCGCCCTGCTGGCCCGCGCGCACTCCCACAGCGCCGACCCCCGGCTGATCGCCGGGTACTGCGGCAAGAACGACGAGCTGGACGAGGCGGTGGCCACCTTCGCCGTCGCCTACGCCGACCTCACGGAGGCGGACCACTCCGAACTGGTCACGGCGGTGCGGTCGGGACGGATCGCCGCGGAGGCGGGGGTGTGAGCGGCGCCGGGCCCGGGCAGGGGGCATGCGCCGCCGGAGCGGGGCGCGTCACCCCTGGCCGGTGGCCTACGCTGTCCGGGTGACGACCTCGGAAGGTGAGCAGGCCGGCGGCGCCGGCGCGGAGCGGACGCCCGGCGGCGAGAGTGCGGCGCGGCCCGAGGATCGGCTGGAACAGGCTGTCCGGGCGGCCGAGCAGGCACTGATCGAGTTCGAGATCGCGGTGGAGACCTTCCGCGTCGAAGTCGAGAACTTCTCCCGGCTGCACGAACAGAAGCTCGGCCCCGTCTACGCCCACCTCGAGGAGCTGGACGCCCGGATCCTGGAGGCGAGGGCGGCCCGCAGCGACGACCCCGAGGAGCGGCGCCGGGCCGACGAGGCACGCGCCCGGCTCTCGCCGATCCCCGGCGTCGAAGAGCTGATGAACGGCTGGATGGACGGGGACGGCCTGTTCCCAGAGGCCACCGCCATGCTCACGGACCAGCCGGTGCGGCCCCCGCAGCGGGTGCGGCCCAGCGAGGAGGCCCGCAAGCTCTACCGGGAGCTCGCCCGCAAGGCACACCCGGACCTGGCGCAGGAGGACACGGAGCGCGCCCGCCGCGAGGAGTTCATCACCCGCGTCAACGCCGCCTACGCCCGTGGCAGCGAGGCGGAACTGCGCGAACTCGCCGAGGAGTGGGCCCGGGGACCGGAGCTGAAGCGCCTGCCGAGCGCCGGTGAGGAGCTCTACGCCCGCCTCGAATGGCTCTCCCGGCGCAAGGAACTGCTCGCCCTGGTCGCCAAGGAGCTCGAGGAGAGCGCCATCGGCTCGATGCTGCGTCTCGCGCCGGAGGACCCCGACCAGCTGCTCGAGGACATCGCCGGCCAGTTGCGCGTCCAGGTGGCCGAACGCGAAGCCGAGCTGGCGGCCCTGCTGGCCTGAACCCGGCCCCGCCCGGTCGGGTAGCGTCGTGGGCATGAGTTTTGGAGCTGGTGTGCCCACGGTCCAGGTCACGGACCTCAAGGACGGCGACTTCCTGCTGGACGTCCGGGAGGACGACGAGTGGAAGGCCGGTCACGCCGAAGGGGCGCTGCACATCCCCCTCAGCGAGTTCGTGGCCCGCTACGGCGAGCTGACCGAAGCCGCCCCCCAGGACGGCCGGATCCATGTGATCTGCCGCTCCGGCGGACGGTCGGCGCAGGTCACGATGTACCTGGCCCAGCAGGGCATCGACGCCGTCAACGTGCACGGCGGCATGCAGGTGTGGGAGTCCGCCGGCCGCCCCGTCGTCACCGACGACGGAGAGCCGGGGCACGTCCTGTAGCGGCAGCCTTCCTACCGGTCGAAGTCCAGCTCCACCCGCTCCGTCACCGGACGGGACTGGCAGGCCAGGACATAGCCGGCCTCCGTCTCCTCCGACTCCAGGGCGTAGTTGCGGTCCATCCGCACCTCGCCCGAGACGAGGAAGGCGCGACAGGTGCCGCACACCCCGCCCTTGCAGGCGTAGGGCGCGTCGGGCCGGTTGCGCAGCACCGTGTCCAGCAGGGACTCCCCCGCCTGGACGGGCCAGGTGCCGCCGCGGCCGTCGAGCCGGGCGGTGACCGTGCTGTGCGCGGGGGCGGACGCGGTGGTGACGGGCGCCATACCGCCGTCGACGTGGAAGATCTCCTGGTGGATGCGGGATCGGGCGACGCCCAGGCCGCGCAGCGCCCGCTCGGCGCCTTCGACCAGCCCGTACGGCCCGCACAGGAACCAGCCGTCCACCTGCTCGACGGGCAGCAGCGCCGGCAGCAGCCCGGTCAGCCGCTCCTGGTCCAGCCGGCCGGACGGCAGTCCCGCCTGCTGCTCCTCGCGGGAGAGCACCGTCACCAGGTGGAACCGCTCGGGGTAGCGGTCCTTCAGGTCGGCGACCTCCTCCAGGAACATCGTGGAGGCGGCCGTCCGGTCGCTGCGGATCAGGCAGAACCTGGCCTCCGGTTCGCGGGCGAGGAGGGTCGAGACGATCGACAGCACCGGCGTGATGCCGCTGCCGCCCACGACGGCCGCGTACCGGCCGGGCGCGGGAGGAAGCGTGAAGCGGCCGGCCGGGGTCATCACCTCCAGTTCGTCGCCGAGGCCGATCTCCTTCAGCGCGTACGTGGAGAAGGCGCCGCCCTCGACCAGGCGCACGCCGACCCGCAGCGTGCTCGGGGCCTCGCCGTTGGGGGCGGGGGAGCAGATGGAGTACGTGCGGCGTATCTCCTCGCCGTCGGTGGTGCGCCTGAGGGCCAGGTGCTGGCCGGGCGTGTACCGGTACTCCTCGCGCACGTCCGAGGGGACGGCGAGGGTGAGGGCGACGGAGTCGTCGGTGAGCCGGTCGACCGCGGCCACCCGGAGCCGGTGGAAGCGGGCCATCACAACTCCTTGAAGTGGTCGAACGGTTCACGGCAGGCCAGGCAGCGGCGCAGCGCCTTGCACGCGGTGGACGAGAAGCGGCTGAGCAGTTCGGTCTCGGCGGACCCGCAGTGCGGGCAGTGGACGGGGCCGAGGCCGTCCGCCGGTGGTCCGGACCGGGTGCGGGTCGCTCCGAGCTCCACCGGGACCGGCCCGGCGGAGGCTGCCCCGGTGCGCGGCGGGGCGATGCCGAACTCCCGCAGTTTGCGCCGTCCTTCGTCGGTGATGTCGTCGGTCGACCAGGCCGGCGCGAGCACCGTGCGCACCGTGACCTCGCGCACTCCGTGTCCGCGCAGGACGCGCTCGATGTCGAGGCTCATCGCCTCGACGGCCGGGCAGCCGGTGTACGTCGGGGTCAGCTCGACCTCGACGGAGTCCGGACCGTGCGCGTGCACCGCGCGCACGACGCCCAGTTCGCGCAGGGTCAGTACCGGCAGTTCCGGGTCGGGCACCGAACCGGCGAGCTCGAGGAGTTCCGCTTCCAGCGGGGTGGCGGTCACCATGCCGCCCCCGGGTGGCTGCGGTGCAGGTGCTGCATCTCGGCGAGCATCCGGCCGAACGGCTCGGTGTGCAGGCCCTGCCGGCCCGCGCCGGCCGCCCACGCTCCCGTGCGCGGCCCGTCGGGCACCGTGAGCGTGGCGCGGCGCAGCACCTGGCCGGTCCACTCCAGCCAGGCCGCCTCCAGGCGGGACGGGTCGACGTCGACGCCCTCGACCGGCTGGAACATCTCGCCGGTGTAGCGCCACAGCGCGTCCACCGCCCGCTGCATTCGCGCGTGGCTCTCGTCCGTGCCGTCACCGAGGCGCAGCGTCCACTGCTCGGCGTGGTCGCGGTGGTAGGCGGTCTCCTTGACGGCCTTCGCGGCCAGCGGGGTGAACGGGCCGTCGCCGGAGGCGAGTTCTCCGTAGAGGAGGTACTGGTGGGCGGAGAAGAACAGCTGGCGGGCGATGGTGTGGGCGAAGTCGCCGTTCGGCTGCTCCACGAGCTGGAGGTTGCGGAAGGCGCGCTCCTCGCGGAGGAACGCCAGCTCGTCCTCGTCGCCCGCCATCGACAGCAGCACCCGGGCCTGGCCGAGCAGGTCCAGCGCGATGTTGGCGAGGGCGACCTCCTCCTCGAGGACGGGGGCGTGTCCTGCCCACTCGCCCAGGCGGTGGGAGAGCACCAGCGCGTCGTCGCCGAGGGCGAGCGCGGCGGCCGTGACCGCGGCGGTGCCTGCGGCGGAGGTCGTCGTCACAGGTGCTGCACCCCCTCGGGGATGTCGTAGAACGTCGGGTGCCGGTAGGGCTTGTCGGCGGCCGGCTCGAAGAAGGGGTCCTTCTCGTCGGGTGAGGAGGCGGTGATCGCGGACGACGGGACGACCCAGAGGGAGACGCCTTCGCCGCGCCGGGTGTACAGGTCGCGGGCGTTGCGCAGGGCGAGTTCGGCGTCCGGCGCGTGCAGGCTGCCGGCGTGGGTGTGGGACAGTCCCCGGCGCGAGCGCACGAAGACCTCCCACAGGGGCCAGTCGGTGTGGGTCATGCTCGCATAGCTCCTGTCTCGCCGTTCGAGTGCTTGGCCGCGTGGGCCGCCGCCGCCTCCCTGACCCAGGCGCCCTCCTCGTGGGCACGCCTGCGCCGGGTCAGCCGCTCTTCGTTGCACGGGCCGTTGCCCTTGAGGACGTCCCGGAACTCCGCCCAGTCGATGGCGCCGAAGTCGTGGTGCCCGCGCTCCTCGTTCCACTTCAGGTCCGGGTCGGGCAGGGTGAGGCCGAGGGACGCGGCCTGGGGGACGCAGATGTCGACGAAGCGCTGGCGCAGTTCGTCGTTGGAGTGCCGCTTGATCTTCCAGGCCATCGACTGCGCGGAGTGCTGGGACTCGTCGTCGGGCGGGCCGAACATCATCAGTGACGGCCACCACCAGCGGTCCACCGCGTCCTGGGCCATCGCGTGCTGCTGCGGGGTGCCCTTGCTCAGGGCCAGCAGCAGCTCGTAGCCCTGGCGCTGGTGGAAGGACTCCTCCTTGCAGATGCGGACCATCGCCCGTGCGTACGGCCCGTAGGAGCAGCGGCACAGGGGGACCTGGTTGGTGATCGCCGCGCCGTCCACGAGCCAGCCGATGGCTCCGACGTCCGCCCAGGTCAGCGTCGGGTAGTTGAAGATCGAGGAGTACTTCTGGCGGCCGGAGTGCAGCTTGTCGAGCAGCTCCTCGCGGCTGGTGCCGAGCGTCTCGGCGGCGCTGTAGAGGTACAGGCCGTGTCCCGCTTCGTCCTGCACCTTGGCCATCAGGATCGCCTTGCGGCGCAGGGAGGGGGCACGCGTGATCCAGTTGGCCTCGGGCTGCATGCCGATGATCTCGGAGTGCGCGTGCTGCGCGATCTGCCGGACCAGCGTCGCCCGGTAGGCGTCCGGCATCCAGTCGCGCGGTTCGATCCGCTCGTCGGCGGCGACGGCCGCGTCGAAGGCGCGCTCGTGTCCGGCGGTGTCGTCCGCGCCGGCCGTCACGCCGTACGCCCGGCTGCCCGCCGTATCGCGGGCGGCTGCTGTCACCATGAGGTCCCCCTCGACCTGGATGCTTCCCGGAGCACGCTCCCGACCGATCGTTCGGTTCGTGCGATTCCATGGTGGGACGGGCGCCGCGAGGTGTCAACCACTGCGGATAACCTGCGGGTGCCGCCTGTGGACAACGGTGCTGGGCGTCCGTGTGGCGACGGCCACATGACGGGGGGACCAGGGGGCTGTGCCCGGGCGTCCCGCGCTGAGTACCGTTCCGTGCGACGCGGCGGAGCGACGGCGCGGGCGGGCGGGCGGCGGGGGACGGGCCTCGCGGCCGGGGCGGAAGCAGTGACGGACCGGGAACGGCGGATCGGGGCGGAATGAACGCGTACGACAAGGGCTGGGACGCCCGGCGCGGGCCTGCGGGGGAGGGCGCCGGGCGGGACCCGCGCCCCGCTCTGCCCGCTCCCGCGACGGACCGGTCCGCCCCCGGCACCCCTCCGTTCGCTCCAGGCGCTCCTCCGTCCGCCCCCGGCACCCCTCCCTCGGCTGCCGACGCCTCTCCATCCGCTGCCGACGCCTCCGCGTCCGCCCCCGACGACGAGGCGGACGGACCACCCTCGCCGCACTCCCCCTGCACATGCGGCCCCGCCCCCGAGACCGTGACCGCACCGCCCGCCGAGCCCCGTACCGGCGTGGCCGCCCTCTCCCTGTGCCACCAGATCGGCGCCGCACTGGCGCTCGCGGTCGTCGCCGTCGGCGTCTGTGTGCACCTCGGCATGACGTTCCTGCACGTCGCGCCGGCGAACACGGTCAGCGAGCAGCACCGCGAGACGATCGAGAACTGGGTCTACCCGGAGTTCGAGCAGAACTGGAAGCTGTTCGCGCCCAACCCCCTGCAGCAGAACGTCGCCGTCCAGGTGCGCGCCGAGATCCGCACCGCGGACGGGGCGTCGCGGACCACCGGCTGGTACGACCTGTCCGCGCAAGACGGCCGGGCCATCGACGGCAACCCGCTGCCCAGCCACACCCAGCAGAACGAGCTGCGCCGCGCGTGGGACTTCTTCGTCTCGACGCACGACGACGACAACCGGCCGGTGGGCCTGCGCGGGGCGCTGTCCGAGGCGTACCTGCGCCGGATCACCGCGATGCGCCTCGACCGCGCGGACGCCGCCGGTGCGGACGGTGCCGTCGAGCGCGTCCAGGTCCGCTCGCGCACCACGAACATCCCGCCGCCGGAGTGGAGCGGGGAGAGGATCTCCGCCACGCCCGTCCACCGCACCCTGCCCTGGTGGACCCTGCCCGAGGACGAGACCCGGGGAGGCATCGGGTGAACCGCTTCTCGCTGGCCCTCTCCCGGGCGATCGCCCGCGTCACCGACTCCGCGCTGGGTCCGTACCAGACCGCCGTGATCCGGATCGGCTTCGGCCTGACCTGGCTGCTGTTCCTGCTGCGCGAGTTCCCCCACCGCCAGGAGCTGTACGGGCCCGACAGCCCGTGGAGCTGGGAGCTGGCCGAGCAGCTGGTCGCGGCGAACGACGCCTTCACCGTGCTGCTCTGGTCCGACAGCCGGGTGTGGTTCGAGGCCGTCTACGCGCTGGCCGTGCTGTTCAGCCTGCTGCTGCTGCTGGGCTGGCGCACCCGCACCATGTCGGTGCTGTTCATGGTGGGCGTGCTGTCGCTGCAGAACCGCAGCGTCTTCATGGGCGACGGCGGCGACAACGTCCTGCACCTGATGGCGATCTACCTCGTGTTCACCCGCTGCGGCCGGGTCTGGTCGCTGGACGCGCGGCGCGCCCGCCGCGCGGCGGAGGCACGCGCGCGGGGGGACCGGCCGCGTGACCGGGTCGGTCCCGCCCTGTGGGGCGTGCTGGGCTCGGTGCTGCTCCTCGCGACACTCGTGGGCCGGATGGACGGCGACCGGTTCGTACCGGTGCTGCTGTGGGCCGTGTGGTTCGCGCAGGCGCTGTGGTGGCTGGTGGGGCGCCGCGCCCGGACGGACCGGCCGCGGATCCTGCTGGACGTCGTCGCGAACATCGTGCACAACGGCGCGCTGCTGGTGATCATGGCGGAGGCGTGTCTGATCTACGCCACGGCCGGCTGGTACAAGGTCCAGGGCTCCCGCTGGCAGGACGGCACGGCCGTCTACTACCCGCTCCACCTGGAGCACTTCTCCCCCTGGCCGGCCCTGGGGGACCTGCTGTCGGCCAGCGGCACCATGGTGATGCTGGTGACCTACGCGACGGTCGCCGTGCAGGTCGCCTTCCCGTTCACCCTGTTCAACCGGCGGGTGAAGAACGTCCTGCTGAGCTTCATGATCATCGAGCACACCGTGATCGCCGTCGTGCTCGGGCTGCCCTTCTTCTCCCTGGCGATGATCACGGCCGACGCGGTCTTCCTGCCGACGTCCTTCCTGCGCCGTCTGGGCGGTCTGACGGCACGCGCCCGCGGGAGCCTGCGCCCGCCCGGAGGCGGGACGGTCCTTCCCGGGCCGCGACCCCCCGCCGACGCCCCCACCGGCGCCCCCACCGACGCCCCGGCCGGTCGGGCGCCGGCGGCTCCGGTCCCCGGCGGAGTGCCGGCCCCGCGGACGTAGGCTGCACGCCATGACCGACCCCGCCCGCACCACGGGACCCGAGGACCCGGCCGGCCCCGTGTCCGCCTGGCACCGCCTCGCCGGCGACGCCGTCCTGCTCGACGGCTTCCACGCCCTGAAGCACGCCGTGCGTTTCGGGGCCGGGGTGCGCATGGCGCTCACCGCGGACCGGGCCGGGGCGCTCGCGCTCGCCGACGACCTGGCCGGGGACGTACGGGAGGCGCTGGCGGCGCTGCTGACCGAGGTGCCCCACGGGACGTACGCCTCGCTGGTGCCCCGCCCTCACCCCACCGCCGTCGCCGCACTGGCCGCTCGCCCCTCCCGCGCGGACAACCTGGAGAGGCTGGGGCACACCCCGCGCACCGCGCCCGTGGTGGTCCTCGACAACCCGCGCAACCTCGGCAACGCGGGCGCGGTGATCCGGCTGGCCGCAGGTTTCGGGGCGACCGGCGTCGTGACCACCGGCACGCTCGACCCCTGGCACCCCACCGTCGTGCGCGGCGGGGCGGGACTGCACTTCGCCACCGCCGTGGAACGGCTGACCGTGGACGAGCTGCCGCCGGGGCCGGTCTTCGCGCTCGACCCCGGGGGCGAGGACATCCGCGCGCTGAAGCTGCCGGACGACGCGCTGCTCGCCTTCGGCTCCGAACGCAGCGGACTGTCGGCGGAGCTGCGCGCGCGGGCCGACCACCTGGTGGCGCTGCCGATGCGCCCCCAGGTCTCCAGCTACAACCTCGCGACCAGTGTGGCCATGACGCTGTACCACTGGAGCGCCACCGGAGGCGCGTCCCACGCCTTTTAGGCCTCCCGGCGCACCTCGACCACCCGGAACCGGTTGGCGACGAACGCGCCGTCGCACAGGGCGGCGTTGGCCGCCGGGTTGCCGCCGGAGCCGTGGAAGTCGGAGAAGGCGGCCGTCTGGTTGACGTACACCCCGCCGGTGAGGTTCAGGGAGAGCTGGGCGGCCTCCTCCAGGCAGACCTCCCGCACCGTCTCCTCGACCTCCGGGGAGGTCGTGTAGGCGCCGACCGTCATGGCGCCCTTCTCCCGGACGGTGCGCCGCAGCAGCTCGGCCGCGTCCTCGGCCGAGTCGACGGCGACGGCGAAGGAGACCGGGCCGAAGCACTCGCTCATGTAGGCGGCCTCGGCGTCCGGCTTGGAGCCGTCCAGCTTGACGATCACCGGCGTGCGCACCACCGCGCCCGGGAACTCCGGGTGGGTGATCTCGCGGGAGGCGAGGACGACCTCGCCGAGCCCGGCGGCGGCCTCCAGGCGGGCCTTGACGTCCGGGTTGACGATCGCGCCCAGCAGCGCGTTGGCCCGCGCGTCGTCGCCGAGCAGGCCGTCGACGGCCTGCGCCAGGTCGGCGGTGACCTCGTCGAACGACTTGGGGCCCTGGTCGGTGGCGATGCCCTCGCGCGGGACGAGCAGGTTCTGCGGGGTGGTGCACATCTGGCCGCTGTACAGGGACAGGGAGAACGCCAGGTTGGACAGCATCCCCCGGTAGTCGGCGGTCGACTCCACGATCACCGTGTTGACGCCGGCCTTCTCGGTGTACACCTGCGCCTGGCGCGCGTTGTTCTCCAGCCAGTCGCCGAACTCCGTGGAGCCGGTGTAGTCGATGATCCGGATCTCCGGGCGGGTGGCGAGGGTCTTGGCGATGCCCTCGCCGGGCCGCTCGGCGGCCAGCGCCACCAGGTTCGCGTCGAAACCGGCCTCGGCGAGCACCTGGCGGGCGACCTGGACGGTGAGCGCGAGCGGCAGTACCGCGCGGGGGTGCGGCTTGACCAGGACCGCGTTGCCGGTGGCCAGGGAGGCGAACAGGCCCGGGTAGCCGTTCCACGTGGGGAAGGTGTTGCAGCCGATGACCAGGCCGATGCCGCGCGGGACCGGGACGAAGTGCTTGGTGAGCGCGAGCGGGTCGCGCTTGCCCTGCGGCTTGGTCCACTCCGCGGTGTCCGGGGTGCGGATCTGCTCCACGTACGCGTAGGCGACCGCCTCCATGCCGCGGTCCTGCGCGTGCGGGCCGCCCGCCTGGAACGCCATCATGAACGCCTGGCCGGAGGTGTGCATGACCGCCTGGGCGAACTCCATCGTCCGGTCGGCGATCCGCTTGAGGATCTCCAGGCAGACCACCGCGCGGGTCTCCGCTCCCGCGTCGCGCCAGGCGCGCATCCCGGCCTTCATGGCGGGCAGCAGTTCGTCGAGGTCGGCGTGCGGGTAACTCACGCCCAGTTCGATGCCGTAGGGGGAGGTCTCGCCGTCCACCCAGCCGTCCGTGCCCGGCTGGCCGAGGTCGAGGCGGGTGCCGAGCAGGGCGTCGAAGGCGGCCTTGCCCGCCGCCATGTCCAGGCTGCCGTCCTCCCCGTAGGCCTTGGGGTGCTCGGGGTGCGGGGACCAGTACGCGCGTGTGCGGATCGCTTCCAGCGCCTGGTCCAGGGTGGGACGGTGGCGGGCGATCAGCTCGTGCGCCGTGAGTTCGGCGGCCATGCGGGACCAACTCCTCGTCTCAGGAACTCTTCGTCGAGCTCGTGGACCGGTGCGGAAACGTAGTCAGGAACGGGCGGTCAGAGTTAGAGTAACCGAACGATCGGTCGGGACAAGGGGGTCCGCCGCATCCGTGGAGAACCCCGTGCGGGAGGATCGCGCACATGACAGCACTCGACCTCAGCAGTCCCGTGGCCGTGGTCGGCACCGGCACCATGGGCCAGGGAATCGCCCAGGTCGCGCTGGTCGCGGGCCACCCCGTCCGGCTGTACGACGCCGCCCCGGGGCAGGCCCGTCAGGCGGCCGACGCGATCGGTGCCCGGCTGGACCGGCTGGTGGAGAAGGACCGCCTCACCGCCGCCGAGCGGGACGCCGCGCGGTCCCGGCTCCGGCCCGTCGACGAGATCGCCGGGCTCGCCGGCTGCTCCCTGGTCGTCGAAGCCGTGGTCGAGCGCCTCGACGTCAAGCAGGAGCTGTTCCGGGCGCTGGAGGACGTCGTCTCCGACGACTGTCTCCTCGCCACCAACACCTCCTCCCTGTCGGTCACCGCGATCGGCGGCGCGCTGCGCCTGCCCGGCCGGTTCGTGGGCCTGCACTTCTTCAACCCCGCGCCGCTGCTGCCGCTCGTCGAGGTCGTCTCCGGCTTCGCCACCGACGTCACCAGCGCCACCCGCGCCTACGAGACGGCCCGCGCCTGGGGCAAGACGCCCGTCGCCTCCGCCGACACCCCCGGCTTCATCGTCAACCGCATCGCCCGGCCCTTCTACGCCGAGGCCTTCGCGGTGTACGAGGCCCAGGGCGCCGACCCGGCGACCATCGACGCGGTGCTGCGCGAGTCCGGCGGCTTCCGGATGGGCGCCTTCGAACTGACCGACCTCATCGGCCAGGACGTCAACGAGTCCGTCACCCACTCGGTGTGGCGGTCCTTCTTCCAGGACGTCCGCTTCACACCGTCCCTGGCCCAGCGCCGGCTGGTCGAGTCCGGCCGCCTCGGCCGCAAGACCGGCCGGGGCTGGTACGACCACGCCGACGGCGCCGAGCGCCCAGCGCCGCACACCGCCGAGCCCGCCGAACCGCCCGCGTACGTGATCGCCGAGGGTGACCTGGGGCCCGCCGCGGAGCTGCTCGCCCTGATCCGCGAGGCCGGCATCGAGGTGCGCGAGCGGGACGAGGACAACGGCACCCGCCTGGTCCTGCCCGGCGGCGGACAACTGGTGCTCGCCGACGGCCAGGCCTCCGTGGAGTTCCTCGACGTGGTCTACTTCGACCTCGCCCTCGACTACCGCACCGCCTCGCGCGTCGCCCTGTCGCACTGCCGGGACACCTCCGCGCGGACCGTCGCCGAGGCCACCGGCCTGTTCCAGGCGCTCGGCAAGAAGGTCAGCGTCATCGGGGACGTCCCCGGGATGATCGTCGCGCGGACGGTGGCCCGGATCATCGACCTCGCGGTGGACGCCGTCGCCAAGGGCGTGGCCACCGAGGAGGACGTCGACACCGCGATGCGGCTGGGCGTCAACTACCCCCTGGGCCCCTTCGAGTGGAGCCGCCGCCTCGGCCGGGGCTGGGCCGGCGACCTGCTGGAGGAGATGCACGACATCGACCCGTCCGGCCGCTACGCGCCGTCCCTCGCGCTCTACCAGTACGCGTGCGCCACCCCCGACGAGCGGGAGGACACCGCATGACCACCGCCAGGCGCGACACGTACACCCCGGAGACGCTGCTGTCCGTGGCCGTGCGGGTGTTCAACGAGCGCGGCTACGACGGCACGTCCATGGAGCACCTCTCCAGGGCGGCCGGCATCTCCAAGTCGTCGATCTACCACCACGTGGCCGGCAAGGAGGAACTGCTGCGCCGCGCGGTGAGCCGGGCCCTGGACGGGCTCTTCGCGATCCTCGACGAGGAGCGGGCGGGCACGGGCCGCGCCGCCGAGCGGCTGGAGTACGTCGTACGGCGCATGGTCGAGGTGCTGATCGCCGAGCTGCCGTACGTGACGCTGCTGCTGCGGGTGCGCGGCAACACGGACACCGAGCGGTGGGCGCTGGAGCGGAGGCGCGAGTTCGACCACCGGGTGGCCGGGCTGCTGAAGGCGGCGGCGGCCGACGGGGACGTGCGCGAGGACATAGAGGTGCGCCTGGTGACCCGGCTGGTCTTCGGGATGATCAACTCCATCGTGGAGTGGTACCGGCCGGACGGGCGCGGCATGAACGAGCGCGAGGTGGCCGACGCGGTGGCGCAGCTCGCCTTCGGGGGGCTGCGCAAGGCGGTCTGAGGCGTGCTGAGGGCCGCTCCGGCGGGCCTCACCCCTGCGGTTCGAGGTCCTCCTCCTCGAACACCAGCAGCGTGCGCGTGCTCAGCACCTCCGGGATCGCCTGGAGCCGGGTCAGCACCACCTCGCGCAGCGCCCTGTTGTCGGGCGTGTGCACCAGCAGCAGCACGTCGAAGTCCCCGCCGACCAGCGCGATGTGCGAGGCGCCGGGGAGCTGTCTGAGCTGCTCGCGGACCGTGCGCCAGGTGTTCTGGACGATCTTCAGGGTGATGTACGCGGACGTCCCGTGACCGGCCCGTTCGTGGTCGACGCGGGCCCCGAAGCCCCGGATCACGCCGTCCTCGACGAGCCGGTTGATCCGTGCGTACGCGTTCGCGCGGGAGACGTGCACCCGTTCGGCGACCGAGCGTATGGAGGCGCGGCCGTCCGCCTGGAGCATGCGCAGGATGTCCTGGTCGATCGCGTCCAGGGGCCGCGCGGGAGGCAGCGGCGCGGCCCCCTCCTGACCCTCGGCCATTTGTTCAGATGCCACCCGCCCCCACCTCTCCGCCGTGGACGTCCTGCATCCATCCCAGGCTGTGGAGAACCGTTTGTCCACAGCCTGGTGCCACCCGTAGCCAAAATGTGCCGGCGACCGAACAATCGGTTGGTGAGGCGCGTCACAGACGCCGCGCCTCCGTCTTCCATGAGGAGGTGCCGTCATGACGGTCATGGAGCAGCGGGGGGCCTACCGGCCGACCCCGCCGCCCGCCTGGCAGCCCCGTACCGACCCCGCGCCGCTGCTGCCCGACGCGGAGCCGTACCGCGTGCTCGGCACCGAGGCGGCCGCCGGGGCCGACCCGGAGCTGCTGCGCCGGCTGTACGCGGAGCTGGTGAAGGGCCGCCGGTACAACGCGCAGGCCACCGCCCTCACCAAACAGGGCCGTCTCGCGGTCTACCCCTCCAGCACCGGCCAGGAGGCCTGCGAGGTCGCCGCCGCCCTCGTGCTCGAGGAGCGCGACTGGCTCTTCCCCAGCTACCGCGACACCCTCGCCGTCGTGGCGCGCGGTGTGGACCCGGTGGAGGCCCTCACCCTGCTGCGCGGCGACTGGCACACCGGCTACGACCCCCACGCACACCGTGTCGCCCCGCTGAGCACCCCGCTCGCCACCCAGCTTCCGCACGCCGTCGGTCTGGCGCACGCCGCCCGCCTCAAGGGCGACGACGTGGTCGCGCTCGCCATGGTCGGCGACGGCGGCACCAGCGAGGGCGACTTCCACGAGGCGCTGAACTTCGCCGCCGTCTGGCAGGCGCCGGTGGTCTTCCTCGTGCAGAACAACGGCTTCGCCATCTCGGTACCGCTCGCCAAGCAGACCGCGGCTCCGTCGCTGGCCCACAAGGCCGTCGGCTACGGCATGCCCGGCCGCCTGGTCGACGGCAACGACGCCGCCGCCGTCCACGAGGTCCTGGCCGACGCCGTGCGCCGCGCCCGCGCGGGGGGCGGCCCGACCCTGGTCGAGGCGATCACGTACCGCGTGGAGGCCCACACCAACGCCGACGACGCGACCCGCTACCGGGGCGACGCCGAGGTGGAGACCTGGAAGCAGCACGACCCGATCGCCCTCCTGGAGCGGGAGCTGACCGGGCGCGGACTGCTCGACGAGGCGGGTGCCGAGAGCGCCCGCCAGGACGCCGAGACCATGGCCGCCGACCTGCGGGCCCGCATGAACCAGGACGCGGAGCTCGACCCCATGGACCTCTTCGCGCACGTCTACGCCGAGCCCACCCCCCAGCTGCTGGAGCAGCGGGAGCAGCTGCGGGCCGAGCTGGCGGCCGAGGCCGAACCGGAAGGGACACCGTGATGACCACCGTCGCCGTCAAACCGGCCACCATGGCGCAGGCCCTCACGCGCGCGATGCGCGACGCCATGGCCGCCGACCCGTCCGTGCACGTCATGGGCGAGGACGTCGGCACCCTCGGCGGTGTCTTCCGGATCACCGACGGACTCGCCAAGGAGTTCGGCGAGGACCGCTGCACGGACACGCCGCTGGCCGAGGCGGGCATCCTCGGCACGGCGGTGGGCATGGCCATGTACGGGCTGCGCCCGGTGGTGGAGATGCAGTTCGACGCGTTCGCCTACCCGGCGTTCGAGCAGCTCCTCTCCCACGTGGCGAAGACGCGCAACCGCACCCGGGGGAAGATGCCCCTGCCGATCACCATCCGCGTCCCCTACGGCGGCGGCATCGGTGGCGTCGAGCACCACAGCGACTCCTCCGAGGCGTACTACATGGCGACCCCGGGGCTCCATGTCGTCACGCCCGCGACCGTCGCGGACGCCTACGGCCTGCTGCGGGCGTCCATCGCCTCCGACGACCCGGTCGTCTTCCTGGAGCCCAAGCGGCTCTACTGGTCGAAGGACTCCTGGAACCCCGAGGAGCCGACGGCCGTCGACCCGATAGGCCGTGCGGTGGTGCGGCGCTCCGGCCGGAGCGCCACGCTCATCACCTACGGGCCGTCCGTACCCGTCTGCATGGAGGCGGCCGAGGCGGCCCGGGCCGAGGGCTGGGACCTCGAGGTCGTCGATCTGCGCTCCCTGGTGCCGTT
Source organism: Streptomyces sp. DH5 (assembly GCF_020873915.1). Classification (GTDB taxonomy): domain Bacteria; phylum Actinomycetota; class Actinomycetes; order Streptomycetales; family Streptomycetaceae; genus Streptomyces. Next base: position 135,233 of record NZ_JAHWGP010000003.1, on the reverse strand, counting down.
CGACGACGAGACGGTGTGCGTCTCGGTACGGCGGACGGGACGCGCGGTGGTCGTCCACGAGTCGGGCGGCTTCGGCGGCCCGGGCGGGGAGATCGCGGCCCGGGTCTCGGAGCGCTGCTTCCACCACCTGGAGGCGCCGGTGCTGCGGGTGGCCGGGTTCGACCTGCCGTATCCGCCGCCGATGCTGGAGCGCCACCACCTGCCCGGCGTGGACCGGATCCTGGACGCCGTGGGGCGCCTGCAGTGGGAGGCCGAGAGCTGATGGCACAGGTGCTGGAGTTCAAACTGCCCGACCTCGGTGAAGGGCTCACCGAGGCGGAGATCGTGCGCTGGCTGGTGGAGGTCGGCGACGTCGTCGCCGTGGACCAGCCGGTCGTGGAGGTCGAGACGGCCAAGGCGATGGTGGAGGTGCCCTGCCCCTACGGCGGTGTGGTCACCGCCCGCTTCGGCGCCGAGGGCACGGAACTGCCCGTCGGCGCTCCGCTGCTGACCGTGGCGGTGGGGGAGACGGCCGAGGGCCGCACGGGCGGTGGCACGGACGCCGCCGCGGCCGAGGACACCCCGCGCTCCGCGGAGACGGACGGCCAGGCCCCGGCCGCTGAGGGCTCCGGCAACGTCCTGGTCGGCTACGGCACCTCCGAGGCGCCGGCCCGCCGCCGCCGGGTGCGCCCGGGGCGGACGACGCCCTCCACGCCCGCGGCCCGTGCCGTGAACGGGACGGTCACGACCCCCGGGTCCGCGGACGCCCCCGCGGCCGTCGCCGACGGTCCCGTTCCCGTGATCTCCCCCCTGGTGCGCAGGCTGGCCCGTCAGAACGGCCTGGACCTGCGGGAGATGACCGGATCCGGACCCGACGGACTGATCCTGCGGGCCGACGTGGAGTACGCGTTGCGTGCCACCGCCACCCAGGGCCATGCGGAGGCGACGGCCGGCGCACCGCGGACGCAGGCCACCCCTGCGGGTGCGCAGGCCACCGCGGTTCCGGACGGTCCGGCCGCCACCCGCGTCCCCCTCAAGGGCATCCGCGGTGCCGTCGCCGACAAGCTCTCCCGCAGCCGCACCGAGATTCCGGACGCGACCTGCTGGGTGGACGCCGACGCCACCGAACTGATGCGCACGCGCGCCGCGATGAACGCCTCCGGCGGTCCCAAGATCTCCGTCCTCGCCCTGCTGGCCCGGATCTGCACCGCCGCGCTCGCCCGCTTCCCCGAGCTCAACGCCTCGGTGGACACCGGAGCCAGGGAAATCGTCCGGCACGCCGGTGTGCACCTCGGCTTCGCCGCGCAGACCGACCGCGGACTCGTCGTCCCCGTCGTCCGTGACGCGCACACACGCGACGCCGAGTCGCTCACGGCCGAGTTCGCCCGCCTCACCGAGGCGGCCCGGGCCGGGACCCTGACGCCCGCGGAACTCACCGGCGGGACCTTCACGCTGAACAACTACGGCGTGTTCGGCGTCGACGGCTCCACACCGATCATCAACCACCCCGAGGCCGCCATGCTCGGCGTCGGCCGCATCGTCCCCAAGCCGTGGGTGCACGAGGGCGAGCTGGCCGTGCGGCAGGTCGTGCAGCTCTCGTTCACCTTCGACCACCGGGTCTGCGACGGTGGTACGGCGGGCGGCTTCCTGCGCTACGTGGCGGACTGCGTGGAACAACCGGCGGTGCTGCTGCGGACGCTGTGAGTCCGCACCACCTCCGTCCCGCTCCCCGCCCGTGTCCAGGTGCCCCCGCGTTCTCCGTGATCGCGGGGGCACGCATACTCGGGGGGTGACCGAGTACCAGCCACCCGGTGATCCGCCCCGCGGTTCCTCAGGTGAACCCCCGGGCAGCGCCTTCGGGAGAACCGGTGCCGTCTACGACGCCGTCGTCCTGGCCGGCGGCGCCGCCCGCAGGCTCGGGGGCGCCGACAAGCCCGGCGTGCGCGTCGGCGGGCGGGCGCTGCTCGACCGGGTCCTCGCGGCCTGCGCCGACGCCCGCGCCACGGTGGTGGTCGCCGCTCCCCGCCGCACCGCCCGCCCCGTGACCTGGGCCCGCGAGGAGCCCCCGGGCGGCGGACCCCTCGCCGCGCTCGACGCCGGGCTCCGGCACACCACGGCCGACCTCGTCGTGCTGCTCTCCGCCGACCTGCCGTTCCTCGACCGCCGCACCGTCGCGGGGCTGTTGACGTCCCTCGGCCGCGGTACGGCCGACGGCGTGCTGCTGACCGACTCCGGCGGCCGCGACCAGCCGCTCGTCGCCGCCTACCGGGCCGCGTCCCTGCGCCGCGAACTGACCGCGCTGACCGGTCGGCACGGCGCCCTGACCGGACTCCCCCTGCGCCGGCTGACCGGCGCTCTCGACCTCACCCGCATCTCCGGCCCGGTGGCGTCCTTCGACTGCGACACCTGGGACGACATCGCCCTTGCCAGGGCACGCATCAGGGAGCATGGACACGTGTTGGACGAATGGATCTCCGCAGTCAAGGACGAACTGGGCATCGACCTGGACGTCGACACCGGCGCGCTGCTCGACCTCGCCCGCCACGCCGCCCACGGCGTGGCGAGGCCCGCCGCACCGCTGACCACCTTCCTCGTCGGTTACGCGGCCGGACGGGCGGGCGGCGACCGCGAGGCGGTCGACGAGGCGACCCGCAAGGCCGTGGCGCTCGCGCTGCGCTGGGCGGACGAGGACGCCTCCTCCGCCGATGCCCCCTCCACCGGCGCCCCCTCCGCCCCGGCCGAGTCCCCTGCCGTCGACGTCTCCTCCACCGGCACCCGGTCCGCCGGCACCACACCCGGCGCGGCTCCCGACGCCCGTCCGGACGCGGGATGACCCCCCACGGCATCCGGGCCGGCGAGGACGCCGACGATCTCGACGTCGAGGAGGCGCTCGCCCTCGTGAACGAACGCCCCGACCGCTCCGACCGCTCCACCGGTGGACACGGCGGCGGCGCGAACCACCCGCACCCTCGCGCCACCGCATGGTCCGACGCCCGGGCCGTCGCCGAACGCGCCCCGCGCCACGGCTCCCGGGGCCGTACCGGTCCGCCGGCCCCGGTCGCCGTGCCCCTCGACTCCGCCCTCGGCCTCACCCTGGCCGGCCCGCTCATCGCCCTCACCGACCTGCCCTCCTTCGACACCTCGGCGATGGACGGCTGGGCGGTCTCCGGCCCAGGCCCTTGGGACGTACGGGAGGAGGGTGTGCTCGCCGGACACGCGGAGCACGCGCCGCTCACCGACGGCGAGGCCGTCCGGATCGCCACCGGTGCCCGGGTCCCCCCGGACACCACCGCCGTGCTCCGCAGCGAGCGCGGCCGCACCGACGGCGCGGGCCGGCTGCACGCCACCGCCGTCGACCGGCCACCGCACACCGTCTCCCACGGCCAGGACATCCGCCCCCGCGGCCAGGAGTGCCGCAGCGGCGACCAACTGCTCCCCGCGGGCACGCTGGTGACCCCGCCCGTCCTGGGCATGGCCGCCGCCGCCGGATACGACACGCTCCTGGCGGTCCCGCGCCCCCGCGCCGCCGTTTTCGTCCTCGGTGACGAACTGCTCGGTGAGGGGCTGCCGCACGACGGACTGATCCGGGACGCCCTCGGCCCGCTGTTGCCGCCCTGGTTGCGTGCTCTCGGCGCGGAGGTCGTCGACGTGCGCCGGGTCGGCGACGACGAGCAGGCGCTGCACGACGCGATCACCCGCTGCGACGCCGAGGTCGTCGTCACCACCGGCGGCACCGCCGCCGGCCCGGTCGACCACGTGCACCCCACGCTGCGCCGCATCGGTGCCGAACTCCTCGTGGACGGCGTGCAGGTGCGTCCCGGTCACCCGATGCTCCTGGCCCGTGTCAAGGACGGCCAGTTCCTCGTCGGTCTGCCCGGCAACCCGCTGGCCGCAGTCTCCGGCCTGCTCACCCTCGCCGAGCCCTTGCTGAGGACCCTCGCGGCACGCCCCGCCCCGGAGCGGTACACGCTGCCGCTCCGGGACGGCGTGCAGGGGCATCCGTACGACACCCGGCTGGTCCCCGTCGCCCTGCGCGGCGACCGGGTGGTGCCGCTGCTCTACAACGGTCCCGCCATGCTGCGCGGGGTCGCGGCGGCCGACGCGCTCGCCGTCGTACCCCCCGGCGGGTCCGGTCCCGGGGTGGAGGCGGAACTCCTCGACCTGCCCTGGGCGTCCGGGGGAATCGGGGTGTGTTTCACGTGAAACTTCCGGGCCAGGACGCCATCGCGCGCCAGGCGGACGAACATCTGGTGACGCACCGGGTGAAACTCCCGAGGAAGCTGGTGGAGCACCCGATCCGCCAGGTCGCCAAACGGTTGTCGATGGCCCTGGTGGTGCTCGTGGTGACGGCGTTCATCGTGTACGCCGACCGCAGCGGCTACAACGACAACGCCGACGGGTCCATCGACCTTCTCGACGCGTTCTACTACGCGACCGTCACCCTCTCCACCACCGGGTACGGCGACATCACACCGGTATCCGACGCCGCCCGGCTCACCAACATCTTCGTCATCACGCCGCTGCGCGTGCTCTTCCTGATCATCCTGGTCGGCACCACTCTCGAGGCCCTCACCGAACGCACCCGGGAGGAGTGGCGACTGAACCGCTGGAGGTCCACCTTGCGCGATCACACCGTTGTCGTCGGGTTCGGGACCAAGGGACGGTCCGCGATCAAGACGGTCTGTGCGACAGGGCTCCGCAAGGAACAGGTCGTCGTCGTCGATCCCAGCGCGAAGGCGATCGAGGCGGCCACGGCGGACGGCTACGCGGGCGTCATAGGGGACGCCACACGCAGTGAGGTGCTGAAGCGGGCCGAGGTGTACCGCGCACGGCAGATCATCATCGCGACGCAACGCGACGACACGGCGGTCCTGGTGGCGCTGACGGCGCGGCAGCTCAACCGGAACGCGAAGATCGTCGCCGCGGTGCGCGAGGAGGAGAACGCCCCGCTGCTCAAGCAGTCGGGTGCCGATGCGGTCATCACCAGCGCCAGCGCGGCCGGGCGGCTGCTCGGACTCTCGGTGCTCAGCCCTTCGGCCGGCATGGTCATGGAGGATCTGATCCAGCAGGGGACCGGTCTCGACATGGTCGAACGGCCGGTCATAAAGGCCGAGGTGGGCAAGACCGTCCGGGAGACGAACGATCTCGTGGTGAGCGTCGTCCGCGGGCACCGGGTGCTGGGCTACGACGACCCGGACGTCGGGACCCTGGAACTGACCGACCGGCTGATCACGATCGTGCGGGCGACGCCGGGCACCAAGGTGACCCCCGACACCCGCCCGCTCCCCTGGACCTGAGGCCCGCCCTCCCCGGTCGGGCGGGCCCCGGTCCCTTCACTTGCGGTTGTAGAGCCGCATCGTGACCGGGCCGAAGACCGCCACGAACAGTCCGGCCCAGCCCAGCGTCCAGGCGATCTCGTCGGCCGGCCAGTCGCCGGCCATCAGTCCGCGCACCGAGGACGCCAGGTGGGTGACGGGGCTGTTGTTGACGAACGCCTGGAGCCAGCCCGGCATGGTGCGCGGGTCGACGAAGACGTTGGACAGGAAGGTGAGCGGGAAGATCACCATCATGCTGACGCTCATCACCGACTTCTCGGTGCGCAGCAACAGCCCGAACATGGTCCAGATCCACGAGAAGGCGAACGAGAAGACCAGCAGCAGGGCGATCCCGGCCACCACGCCGACGAACCCGCCGTCCGCCCGGTAACCGAGCAGCAGCCCCATGGCGAGCATCACGACGGACGCGATGGTGTAGCGCAGCGCGTCGCCGAGCAGGTAGCCGACCATGGCCGACGGCCGCCAGATGGGCAGCGAACGGAACCGGTCGAAGACGCCCTTCTCGATGTCGACGTTCACCGAGATCCCGGTGTACATCGTGATCATCACGACCGACATCACCAGGATGCCCGGCAGCACGAACTGGATGTAGTCGCCGGGAGAACCCGCCAGCGCACCGCCGAAGAGGTACGTGAACATCAGCAGGTTCATGATCGGGAAAGCGGTGACGTCGAAGAGCTGTTCCGGGACGTGCTTGATCTTCAGGACGGCGCGCCAGCCGAAGGTCAGGGACGCGGACAGCGAGCTGGGGCGCGGCGGGCGTTCCCTGGTGACCAGCAGGGCGGCCAGCGAATCGGTGCTGACCGGCGCGAGGTCCTTGCTCCCGGTGCTGGTGACCGTGCTCATGCCGCCACCTCGTCCTTCGTGTCGGTGTCGGTGTCGGTGTCGGCGCCGGCAGGACCGGCTTCGTGCCCGGTCAGCGCCATGAAGACCTCGTCGAGGCTGGGCTGTCCGAGGGAGAAGGTGTCGACGGTGATCCCGGCCCGGGTCAGCTCGCCGAGCGCCCGTGCCGCCTGCTCGGCGGCGGAGTCGCTCGTCGCCGCGCCGAGGCGGGCGGTGAGGGCCACCGGGTCGGGTTCCTGCTGTACCTCCGCGGTCAGCAGCTCCCGCAGCAACCGCTCGGCCTCGGGCCGCCGGTCCGCGTCCCGCAGCCGCAGGTGGACGGAGCCGGCCCCGACGGACGCCTTCAGCTCGCCCTTGGTGCCCTCGGCGATCACCCGGCCGCGGTCGATGACGGCGATCCGGGAGGCGAGCTGGTCGGCCTCGTCCAGGTACTGCGTGGTGAGCAGCACGGTCGTGCCCTGGGCGACGACCGCGCGCACGATGTCCCACACCTGGTTGCGGCTGCGCGGGTCGAGTCCGGTGGTGGGCTCGTCGAGGAACAGCAGGTCGGGGGTGTTGAGGATGGACGCGGCGATGTCGATGCGACGCCGCATGCCGCCGGAGTAGTGCTTGACCTGCTTCCCGGCCGCTTCCGTGAGGCCGAACGCCTCCAGCAGCTGGGCGGCGCGGGTCCGGGCGGTGGCCTTGTGGTGGCCGAGCAGCCGGGCCAGCAGCACCAGGTTCTCGATGCCGGTGAGGTCCTCGTCCACGGACGCGTACTGGCCGGTGAGGCTCACCCGGCCGCGCACCTCGTCGGCCTCGTGGACGACGTCGTGGCCGAAGACCCGGGCCTCGCCGCCGTCGGGACGCAGCAGGGTGGCGAGCATCTTCACGGTGGTGGTCTTGCCGGCGCCGTTCGGTCCGAGGACGCCGTACACCGTGCCGGTCGGCACGGTCAGATCGACCCCGTCGACGGCCCGCGTCTCACCGAAGGTTTTGACCAGGCCCACGGTCTCGATCGCCGGGCCGGACGTGTGCGTGCTCATGCGGGGGTCCTTCCGCGTGCTCGGGCTACGCAGGGAGAGACTCTTACCGTCGCGCAAACTCATCGGTCCCGCACACGGGTTTCGCGGGCGGCGCCCGTGGCGCGGACGCACCCGGGGGTACCGTCCCCCCATGCATGCGATCACGATTCCCGAACCCGGTGGGCCCGAGGCGCTGGTGTGGGAGGAGGTTCCCGATCCGGTGGCCGGCGAGGGCGAGGTCCTGGTCGAGGTGGTGGCCGGGGCCGTCAACCGGGCCGACATCCTCCAGCGGCAGGGCTTCTACAACCCCCCGCCCGGCGCGTCCCCCTACCCCGGTCTCGAATGTTCCGGACGGATCGCCGCGCTAGGCCCCGGGGTGAGCGGCTGGGCCGTCGGCGACGAGGTCTGCGCGCTGCTCGCGGGCGGAGGCTACGCCGAGAAGGTCGCCGTGCCGGCCGGGCAGCTGCTGCCCGTGCCCGAGGGGGTCACCGTCGATCAGGCGGCGGCGCTTCCGGAGGTCGTGTGCACGGTCTGGTCCAACGTCTTCATGGTCGCCCACCTGCGCCCCGGTGAGACCTTCCTGGTGCACGGCGGCTCCAGCGGCATCGGCACCATGGCGATCCAGCTGGCCAAGGCCGTCGGGGCGAGGGTCGCGGTCACGGCCGGCACCGCAGAGAAGCTGGAGCGCTGTGCGGAACTCGGTGCCGACATCCTGATCAACTACCGGGAGCAGGACTTCGTCGCCGAGCTGAGGCAGGCCACCGGCGGGGCGGGTGCGGACGTCATCCTCGACAACATGGGCGCCAAGTACCTGGACCGCAACGTCCAGGCCCTCGCGGTCAACGGCCGGCTCGCGATCATCGGCATGCAGGGCGGGGCCAGGGGCGAGCTGAACATCGGCGCCCTCCTCGCCAAGCGCGCCGCGATCAGCGCGACCTCGCTGCGGGCCCGGCCGGCCGCGGAGAAGGCGGCGATCGTGGCGGCCGTGCGGGAACACGTCTGGCCGCTCGTCGCCTCGGGCCGCATCCGTCCCGTCGTCGACCGCGAGATGCCGATGCCGGAGGCGGCCGCCGCCCACCGCGTCGTGGAGGACAGCGCCCACATCGGCAAGGTCCTGCTGGTCACGACGGACTGACCGTGGGCGGCCGGGCCGTGCCTCGGGTCGTCGGGGCTGGCCCGGGTCCCCGTCCGGTGTGGCTCGCCGACCGCGTCCCGTTGCAGGCCGGTTCCTGTCCGGTGCGGCACATCGACCCCGATCCGCCGGGGGCCGGTCCCCGTCCGGGGACGGGGCGGCACGGGCCGTGCGGGCGGCGCTCAGGTCTGGCGCATGCGCAGGGCGACGAAGGCGAGTCCCAGGCCGAGGCCGATGAGGACCAGTCCGCTGCCGAGCGGCAGGATGCGCAGGACGGGCCCGGTGCTCGCGGCCGCGTCGGGTGCCGCCGGCGACGGGATGGAGGGCACCGGAACCGCCGCCGGGGACGTGGGCGCCTCCCGCGGGCCGTCGGGGGCGGGCGTCCGGGGCCCCGCCTCCCTGCCTTCCGGACGCAAGGCGCCCGGGCCGATGTCGTGCCGGCCCGTGCCGTCACGGCCGTCCCCGTGGTCCGCCTCGCGCTCCCCGTCCCTGGACTCCCCGTCCCTGGACTCCCCCTCCCTGGACTCCCCGCCCCTGGACTCCCCGTCCCGGGAGTCCTCGGCGGGTTCGTGCCGTCCGGGCCGTTCCCGGCCCTCGTCCGGCCGGTCCCCGGCCCGCGACGGCCGCTCGGACGGTGACGACGCGGACGACGCGGACGACGATGACGACGATGACGACGACGTGGACGGGACGGGGGGCCGGGGAGGGGGCGAGGGGGAACGGGACACCGGACCCGCGTCGACCCCCGAGGCCCGGTACGCCGGGGACGCCGCCGGCGCGGCGTGGGCGGGCCCCGCGGCAGTCCCGTACGGCATCAGCGCAGCCCCCGCTCCCAGAACGACCGTCGCCGCCATTACACGCAGCCATGGAGTCACGACCGTGACCTCCCGCGCCGGCCGGTGCTCGGTCACACCGTCGGCAAGATGGGCCGGATGGATGCCAAACAGCCTCGCATCACGCCATGAGTCCGGCATTTCGCACGCGTCCGTCGGGGGGACCCGGGGGTCCGCCGCTGCTTCCGGGGGCGCCGCCGGGGCTGGTCACCCGGGTGCGAGACAATGACGGCATGGAGATGCCGAGGAACGAACGGTCGCCGGAGAATCCGCAGATCCTGGTCGTCGGCCAGGACGGCATGGCGCTCAGCGGCGGCAGCGGAGACGAGGACTCCCGCGAGACCCCGGTGACGGAACAGGTGGAACAACCCGCGAAGGTCATGCGGATCGGCAGCATGATCAAGCAGTTGCTGGAGGAGGTGCGAGCGGCTCCTCTGGACGAGGCCAGCCGGGCCCGGCTCAAGGAGATCCACTCGAGTTCGGTGAAGGAGCTGGAGGACGGTCTGGCCCCGGAGCTGGTCGAGGAGCTGGAGCGGATCTCGCTGCCCTTCACGGACGACGCGACGCCCACCGACGCCGAACTGCGTATCGCGCAGGCCCAGCTGGTGGGCTGGCTGGAGGGTCTCTTCCACGGCATCCAGACCACGCTCTTCGCCCAGCAGATGGCGGCGCGCGCCCAGCTGGAGCAGATGCGCCGCGCGCTCCCGCCCGGCGTCGGCGACGGCCCGGAGGAGCAGCCGCACCTGGGCGGCCGCTCGGGCGGCCCGTACCTGTAAGCGTCCCCGACGACCCTGCCCGCACGACCCGAAGGGGCCCGGCATCCGATGCCGGGCCCCTTCACCGTGTCCTGCTGTTCCGCGTTCGCGTTCCGGGAGTTCCGGGAGTTCCGGGGGTCAGGAGGGCGGGTTGCCCGTCGAGACCTTGAGGGTGATCTCCGGCATGTCCTCGGGGTCGACGTCCGTGCCGGCCGGCGGGAACTGCTCGCGGACCGAACCCTCGCCGTAGGTGTTCTCGTCCACCTCGAGGATCTTGAAGTCGCCCCAGCCGGCGGCCTGCAGACACTCCCGCACCGAGCCGATGTACTTGAACTTGAAGTTGGGCAGCCGGATCTTGTCGGGGTCGTTGTACGACTCCTGCGGCTCCTCGCACTCCTCCGTGTCGATCTTCTTCGACGTGTCGGGCCCGCGGTAGCCCTCTGCCTTCGTCGCCGACGCCGACGCCGACGCCGAGGCGCTGGTGCCCCCGCCGCCCTGCGGGTCCTTGTCGCCGCCGTTCACCAGCAGAGCCGTGACCAGACCGCCGACGGCCAGCACGGAGACGGCGATCGAGCCGATGATCACCGGCTTGTTCCGGCCGCCACCGCCGCCACCGGCGCCCGGGGACTGCGGGGTGATGTTGTACGGCGGCGGGGTCGACGCGCCCTGCTGCGGCGAGTACGCCGCCGTGTTCGGTGTCTGGTAGCCGCCGTGCTGCGGATAGCCGTACGCCGGGGACGGCGCGGACGGGGCCGGCGTGCTGTACGGGTTCGGCTGCGGGGCCGGCTGGTAGGGCGTCTGCACGTTGCCCGTGGGGGCCGGGGTCGCCTGGTCGACCGGAGGGAACACCGCGGAGCCGACGCCCGCGCCGCTCTGCGCCTGGGCGCCCGGCACGATGCTCGGCGGGGCCGCCCGGAAGGACTGCGCCACCCGCAGGCACTCCCCGCGCATCGCCTCCGCGCTGGGGAAACGCTCGTTGGGGTTCTTCTTCAGCGCGCGGGCGATCAGCGCGTCCACGGCCGGCGGCAGCGAGCGGTTGATCGAGGACGCGGTCGGCGGTTCCTCCTGTACGTGTGCGTACGCGATGGCCAGCGGCGAGTCCGCCTCGAACGGCAGCCGCCCGGTGACGAGCTGGAACAGCATGATGCCGACCGAGTACAGGTCCGAGCGCGCGTCGACGCCCCGCCCGAGCGCCTGCTCCGGGGAGAGGTACTGCGGGGTGCCGACGACCATGCCGGTCTGCGTCATCGACGTGACACCCGACTGCATGGCGCGGGCGATGCCGAAGTCCATCACCTTGACCACGCCGCGCTTGGTCATCATCACGTTGCCCGGCTTGATGTCCCGGTGGACCAGCCCCATCTCGTGGCTGATCTCCAGCGCCGCGAGCACGTCCGCGGTGATCTTCAGCGCCTTGTCGGCGGGCATCGCGCCCTGCTGCCGGACGTCCTCGTCGAGCACGGAGCCCAACGGGCGGCCCTCGACGTACTCCATGACGATGAACGGCGTCGTCATGCCGTCCACGTCGTCCTCGCCGGTGTCGAAGACCGAGACGATGTTGGTGTGCGTGAGCTTCGCCACGGACTGGGCCTCGCGGCGGAAGCGCTCACGGAACGCCTGCTCCCGGCCGAGTTCCGTGTGCAACGTCTTGATGGCGACCTGGCGGTCGAGCACGCTGTCGTAGGCGAGGTGCACCGACGCCATGCCGCCCTGGCCGAGCAGGTCCCGCAGTTGGTAACGGCCGCCGGCGAGCGCCCGCCCCGCGTACTGGCCCTGTGCGCCGTCCTGGCTCATGTTCCGCGTCCCCCGTAGCCTCTCCGGCGCCACCGTCGGTGACTGTTCTCGTCGTAGATCGAAAGTGCTATTCCCGGCCAGTCTGCCCCAGGCCACTGACACGTCAAGCGTGGTGCCCGTTCCGTGACCGTACGCGAAAGAAGCGTCGCGGAAGCGTTACAGGGGCCGTACCACCGGTACACGCAATTTGCACGACAGTACGGAGTGCGGGTTTCATGGCCGGTCCGTCTCGTGCCGGCCCCGGCAGCCCGTCTCGGACCGGAGCCTCGTGCGGAGGCTGTAGCGTGGGCCGACGGAGACCGTGAAACAACACCGCGCGCACCGCGGGCAGAAACGACGGCGAGGACTGATGGCACAGCAGCAGCGCGCTCAGGGCCCGTCCGACCCCGAGGCGACTGGCGGCGGCATGTCGGACGCGCCGGACAACTGGGGCAACGGCGGGCTCGTGGGCGACGGCCGGTACCGGCTGACCCACAGGCTCGGCCGGGGCGGTATGGCCGAGGTGTTCGCCGCCGAGGACGTACGTCTCGGCCGCACGGTCGCCGTCAAGCTGCTGCGCTCCGACCTGGCCGAGGACCCCATCTCCAAGGCCCGCTTCACGCGCGAGGCGCAGTCGGTGGCCGGTCTCAACCACCACGCGATCGTCGCCGTGTACGACTCCGGCGAGGACGTCATCGGCGGCCAGGCGGTCCCGTACATCGTGATGGAGATCGTCGAGGGCCGCACCATCCGCGACCTGCTGATGAACGCGGAGGCGCCCGGCCCCGAGCAGGCGCTGATCATCGTCTCCGGTGTCCTGGAGGCGCTCGCCTACTCGCACCAGCACGGCATCGTGCACCGCGACATCAAGCCGGCCAACGTCATCATCACCCACAACGGCGCCGTGAAGGTGATGGACTTCGGCATCGCCCGCGCGCTGCACGGCGCGTCGACGACCATGACGCAGACCGGCATGGTCATGGGCACCCCGCAGTACCTCTCCCCGGAGCAGGCGCTCGGCAAGGCCGTCGACCACCGCTCCGACCTGTACGCCACCGGCTGCCTGATGTACGAACTGCTGGCGCTGCGGCCCCCGTTCACCGGGGAGACGCCGCTGTCGGTGGTCTACCAGCACGTCCAGGACATCCCCACGCCCCCGTCGGAGGCCTCGGACGCCTGCCCGCCGGAGCTGGACGGGCTGGTCATGCGCTCCCTCGCCAAGGAGCCCGACGACCGTTTCCAGACGGCCGAGGAGATGCGCGGCCTGGTCCAGTACGGACTCCAGATGCTCTACGACCAGGGCGGTCACACGGGCACCTGGAACACCGGCCCGGTGAACCTGCACGAGGGCCCGCGCACCCCTGCGGCCGGGCTCGCGGGCACGGCCGCGCTGCCGCACCAGGACGCCGGCACCACGGCGATCCCGCAGCCGATCCTGCCCGCCGGGTACGGCGGGGACGACGGCGGCTTCGAGGGCAACGGCAACGGGGGCAGCGGGCGCGGCAAGCTGTGGGTCCTTGCGGTGTTCGCCGTGATCGCGGTCGCGGCGGGCGTCGCGCTGGCGCTCAACAACGCGGGCGGGACCGGTGGCGGCGGCAAGACAGAGAAGTCGCCGTCCGTGTCGCAGAGCACCGAGGACGAGCCGGCCAGCGAGTCCCCGACCGACGAGGAGACCGAGGAGACGACCGACCCCGGCACCGACCCGGGTACGGGCTCGGGCGGCAACGGGGACTGGACACCGTCGTACACGCCGTCGTACACGCCGTCGTACACGGAGACGGAGGAGCCCACGGGGGAGCCGACGGGCGATCCCACGGACGAGCCCTCGACACCACCGGACACCGAGACCGAGGAGCCGCCTGCCTCACCGCCCGCCTCGCCGCCCACCGGGGGGGCCGATGGCGGAGGCAGCGGTGGCACCGAGGGGGCCATCGAAGGGGTCACCGGGGACTGACGCGCCGGGTCACGGCCCTGAATGGTCCCGCTTCTGGCACCCCGTGACTCCCGGCGCGGCACGCCGTGCCGTCAGTGAGGTCGGCTCTTCCCGTGCCAGGGGTGGCCGGGATAACGTGCCGTTGCTCCGGCCTCCTGCAAGGCTGTGACCAGCGCGCTCTCACCGCCTTCCCGATTTACTTGGATATCCAAGCAAAATCGCAGGTCAGAAGGTGTTTCACAGAAATGTGGCGCACTGGGTAACGTGCCTGTTGCAGGGCGCTCGCCGGGGCACCTGTCACGCCTGTTCCCGGCCGAGTGGCACCCACCCCGTGCCCGGTGGTCGAGTAACAGGTGAGCCGCACTGGCCTACCGGCAACCCCGGGGGCCGGACCGACGGAGGAGCACACGTGACCGTGGAGAGCACTGCCGCGCGCACACCGCGACGCAGCGCCGGAAGCAAGGCCGGCGCCACCGGCACCAAGCGCACCACCAGCACCACCAAGAAGGCCGCCGGCGCCGGGAAGAGCGCCGAGCCCGCCCTCGTCCAGTTGCTGACGCCGGAGGGCAAGCGCGTCAAGAACGCCGAGTTCGACAGGTACGTCGCCGACATCACCGCCGACGACCTGCGCGGTCTGTACCGCGACATGGTGCTCACCCGCCGCTTCGACGCCGAGGCCACCTCCCTGCAGCGCCAGGGCGAGCTGGGCCTGTGGGCGTCGCTGCTCGGGCAGGAGGCGGCGCAGATCGGCTCCGGCCGGGCGCTGCGCGACGACGACTACGTCTTCCCCACCTACCGTGAGCACGGCGTGGCGTGGTGCCGGGGGGTGGACCCGACCAACCTGCTCGGCATGTTCCGCGGGGTGAACAACGGCGGCTGGGACCCCAACGGCAACAACTTCCACCTGTACACGATCGTCATCGGTTCCCAGACGCTGCACGCCACGGGTTACGCGATGGGCATCACCAAGGACGGCGCGGACAGTGCCGTCATCGCGTACTTCGGCGACGGCGCCTCCAGCCAGGGCGACGTGGCCGAGGCCTTCACCTTCTCCGCGGTCTACAACGCTCCCGTCGTGTTCTTCTGCCAGAACAACCAGTGGGCGATCTCCGAGCCGACCGAGAAGCAGTCCCGGGTGCCGCTGTACCAGCGTGCGCAGGGCTTCGGCTTCCCGGGCGTCCGTGTGGACGGCAACGACGTGCTGGCGAACCTGGCCGTCACCAAGTGGGCGCTGGAGCGGGCCCGCGCGGGTGAGGGCCCGACGCTGGTCGAGGCGTTCACGTACCGCATGGGCGCGCACACCACCTCCGACGACCCCACCCGCTACCGGGGCGATGAGGAGCGTCTGGCCTGGGAGGCGAAGGACCCGATCCTGCGCCTGCGTCGCCACCTGGAGTCCGCGCACCAGGTGGACGAGGGGTTCTTCGCGGAACTGGAGACCGAGAGCGAGGCGTTGGGCAGGCGGGTGCGCGAAGCGGTCCGCGCCATGCCGGACCCGGACCACTTCGCCATCTTCGAGAACGTGTACGCGGACGGGCACGCGCTGGTGGACGAGGAGCGGGCACAGTTCGCCGCCTACCAGGCGTCGTTCGCGGACGAAGACGGGGGTAAGTGACATGGCGGAGAAGATGGCCCTGGCCAAGGCGGTCAACGAGTCGCTGCGGCACGCCCTGGAGACGGACCCGAAGGTCCTCGTCATGGGTGAGGACGTCGGCAAGCTCGGCGGCGTGTTCCGGGTGACGGACGGCCTGCAGAAGGACTTCGGCGAGAGCCGCGTCATCGACACCCCGCTCGCCGAGTCGGGCATCGTCGGTACGGCGATCGGTCTGGCGCTGCGCGGTTACCGCCCGGTGGTGGAGATCCAGTTCGACGGTTTCGTCTTCCCGGCGTACGACCAGATCGTCACCCAGCTCGCGAAGATGCACGCCCGCGCGCTGGGCAAGGTCAAGATGCCGGTCGTCGTGCGCATCCCCTACGGCGGCGGCATCGGCGCGGTGGAGCACCACTCGGAGTCCCCGGAGTCGCTGTTCGCGCACGTCGCCGGTCTGAAGATCGTGTCGCCGTCGAACGCGTCGGACGCGTACTGGATGATGCAGCAGGCCATCCAGAGCGACGACCCGGTGATCTTCTTCGAGCCGAAGCGGCGCTACTGGGACAAGGGCGAGGTCGACACCGAGGCGATCCCGGGCCCGCTGCACAAGGCGAGGACCGTCCGCGAGGGCACGGACCTCACCCTGGTCGCGTACGGCCCGATGGTGAAGCTGTGCCAGGAGGTCGCCGACGCGGCCGCCGAGGAGGGCCGCTCCCTGGAGGTGCTGGACCTGCGCTCGGTCTCCCCGCTGGACTTCGACTCGATCCAGGCGTCGGTGCAGAGGACGCGCCGTCTGGTCGTGGTGCACGAGGCGCCGGTGTTCTTCGGTTCGGGTGCGGAGATCGCGGCGCGGATCACGGAGCGCTGCTTCTACCACCTGGAGGCCCCGGTGCTGCGGGTGGGCGGCTACCACGCCCCGTACCCGCCGGCCCGCCTGGAGGAGTCCTACCTCCCGGACCTGGACCGGGTGCTCGACGCCGTCGACCGCTCGCTGGCGTACTGAGGAGAGGGTCGTGACGACGATGACGAACGCGTCCGTACGCGAGTTCAAGATGCCGGACGTGGGCGAGGGCCTCACCGAGGCCGAGATCCTCAAGTGGTACGTCCAGCCGGGTGACACGGTCACCGACGGCCAGGTGGTCTGCGAGGTCGAGACGGCGAAGGCGGCCGTCGAACTGCCCATCCCCTACGACGGCGTGGTCCGCGCACTGCACTTCCCCGAGGGCACCACGGTGGACGTGGGCACGTCCATCATCGCGGTGGACGTCGCGGGCGGCGCGGCCCCGGCGGAGGAGGCGCCCGCCGCTCCTGCCGCGTCCGTCGCCCCCGCCGCGCCCGCCGCCGAACCCGACGAGAAGCCGGCCGCCCGCCAGCCCGTCCTGGTCGGCTACGGCGTGGCGACGTCCTCCACCCGTCGGCGCCCGCGCAAGCAGGCGCCGGACGCCGCCGCCCAGCAGGCGACGGTGGCGGTCCAGGCGGAGCTGAACGGCCACGGCGCCCCCGCCGTCGCCCCCCAGGACCGCCCGCTGGCGAAGCCGCCGGTGCGCAAGCTGGCGAAGGACCTGGGCGTCGACCTGGCCACGGTCACCCCGACCGGCCCGGACGGCATCATCACCCGCGAGGACGTCCACGCGGCGGTGGCGTCCGCGACGCGGGAACCGGCCGCCCCGGCGGCCGAGCCCGCCCCTGTCGCCCCGGCCGCCCCCGCCCCGGTGTCGTACGACACCGCCCGGGAGACCCGCATCCCGGTCAAGGGGGTGCGCAAGGCGACGGCGGCGGCCATGGTCGGTTCGGCGTTCACGGCGCCGCACGTCACGGAGTTCGTGACGGTCGACGTGACGCGCACCATGAAGCTGGTCGAGGAGCTCAAGCAGGACAAGGAGTTCGCCGGTCTGCGGGTGAACCCCCTCCTGCTGATCGCCAAGGCCCTGCTGGTCGCCATCAGGCGGAACCCGGACGTCAACGCCTCCTGGGACGAGGCGGCCCAGGAGATCGTGGTCAAGCACTACGTCAACCTGGGCATCGCGGCGGCCACCCCGCGCGGTCTGATCGTCCCGAACATCAAGGACGCCCACGCCAAGACCCTGCCCCAGCTGGCCGAGTCCCTGGGTGAACTGGTGTCCACGGCCAGGGAGGGCAAGACCTCGCCGTCCGCGATGCAGGCGGGCACGGTCACGATCACCAACGTCGGCGTCTTCGGCGTCGACACGGGCACGCCGATCCTCAACCAGGGCGAGTCCGCGATCCTCGCGGTCGGCGCGATCAAGCTCCAGCCGTGGGTCCACAAGGGCAAGGTGAAGCCCCGTCAGGTGACCACCCTGGCGCTCTCCTTCGACCACCGCCTGGTCGACGGCGAACTGGGATCCAAGGTCCTGGCCGACGTGGCCGCGATCCTGGAGAACCCGAAGCGGCTGATCACTTGGGCGTGACGGCCACGTACCGGTAGATTCAGTACGGGAGGGGCGCCGCAAGTTGGAGTTGCGACGCCCCTCCTGTCGTGCCGGACCGCTCAGGTCCGGTGCAGCACGTACACCGGGGCCCCGTCCGCGGCCCCGCCCCGCGGGCGGATGCAGGCGTGTTTGCGCAGCATGCGGAGACACTCGTTGACACGGCGCACGGACAGCCCCGTACGGGCGGCGATCGACTCCAGCGGCTCCCGCAGCTCACCCCGTTCGACGAGCACCGGGGCGATCACCACGGCCACCGCCCACACGTCCTCGGTCACGGACAGCCGCTCCCGCCAGTCGGCCAGCACCGACTCGGTGGTGGGCAGCGTGGTGAGGTGCCCTCCGGCCGGACGACGTTCCAGGACGAGGGTGTCGAACCGGTCGGCGATCCGCTCCATCGCCCGCACCAGGGCCTGCTGCACCGCGAGGGTCGCCCGCTGAACGGCGAGCGCTTCCTGTTGCGTGGTCAGCATCTCCTTCTGCAAAGCAATCGACTCGCGCTGCCCGCCGGCCAGCTCCTCGTCCAGCTGAAGGTTGTGCGCCTCCAGCCGGACGATGGCGTCGGCGACCTGCTCCGGCATGGCGTAGGCGATGGGTGCACCGGGTTCGACGGGCTGCACCTCGGCCTCCGCCAAGGTGTAGTGCCCTTCCTGCTGCACTGCCTCGATCACCTCGGCCACCCACTGTTTGAAGGGTGCGCAGGCCGGCTTCGTGCACGCGTTGACGAGCATGATCAGACCTTGCAGATCGATGAGCTGAAGGTCTCGACGCCAGCTCCGACCTGCGGGAATGCTGAGACAGTGACTTCCAGTCACTGTCTCGAGATTGTCTCGATGGTCCTCCGGAACATGGTCGATGAGGGCCTTCCGGGGGGTCGTGTACCCCAGCGACTTGCAGACGTCTACCGCTGGGAACCAGTGGCTTCCGTTCGGCATGGTCAGCCGCCGGACCCGTTCTCCGGTCGCTGCGTAGATGAAGTCGCTGATGTCGATGGCCCCGGTGCGTTCGGCGGACTCGGGCCGCTTGCTGGGTTCGTTCATGTGAACCACCTCCGCTGCGGAACGTAGAGCGGGGCGGAACGCATATGCCAGCCGGTTCGATGATGTTCACGAGTGCGAGCGAAGCCGGTAGGAACCGCCGCACGGGTCGACGGAGACGTGTATGGCGGACAGCCGTGTGAGACATGCGAAAGGGCCCACCTGTGCCGGCGGGCCCTCGCGTGTCCGCGTACGTCAGATCTTGCCGAAGCCGTAGCCCAGGAGCTTCTTGGCGTCCTTCTCGCGCTGGGCGGCGGAGGAGGAGGTGAGGACCGTGCCGATGACCGTCTTGCCGCCCCGGGTCGCGGCGAAGACCAGGCAGTACTTGGAGGTCGAGCCGGAGCCGGTCTTCACGCCGATCGTGCCCGAGTAGCTGCTGAGCAGCGTGTTCGTGTTGGTCCACGGCGCCATCGTGCGGGTGCCGCCCGACTTCGTCCTCGTCTTCGCCGTGTACTTCTTCGTCTTCACGATCGAGCGGAACGTCGAGTTCTTCATCGCGCTGCTCGCGATCTTCGTCAGATCGCGCGGCGTGGAGTAGTTCTTGCCGTTGCCGATGCCGTCGAACGAGTCGAAGTGGGTGTTCTTCAGGCCCAGCTTCTTCGCGTCCGCGTTCATCTTGCCGATGAACGACTTCACGCGGGCGGAACGCGTCGAACCGGTACCGAACTTGTCGGCCAGCGCGTACGCCGCGTCGCAGCCGGACGGCAGCATCAGCCCGTACAGCAGCTGGCGCACGGTGACCTTGTCGCCGACGATCAGCCGCGCGGACGAGGCGTTCTTCGACACGATGTAGTCGCTGTACGCCTTCTGGATGGTGACCTTGGCGTCGAGGTTCAGGTTCTTCTGCGCGAGCACGACCTTCGCGGTCATGATCTTCGTCGTCGAACCGGTCGAACGGCGTGTGTCCGCGCCCTTCGCGTACAGCGACTTGCCGTTCGCGTTGTTCATCACGAAGCCGCCCTTGGCGACGATCGTGGGCACGGGTGCGGCCTGCACGGGTGCGGCCTGCGCCGGCGCCGCGGAGAGGGCGCCCGCCGAGACCAGGGCGCCGGTGGTCA
Source organism: Streptomyces sp. DH5 (assembly GCF_020873915.1). GTDB lineage: Bacteria > Actinomycetota > Actinomycetes > Streptomycetales > Streptomycetaceae > Streptomyces. Next base: position 115,512 of record NZ_JAHWGP010000003.1, on the reverse strand, counting down.
CGGCGACGCCGACGGCTCTGCGCAGGCGGACGGCCTGAATGGCGATCTTCAAGTGAGGTACCCCGATTGAGTTGAATGCCCCAGTGGTGCGGCGAAGTTGTGGGTGCGGCCGACAATGGGTCCGCACATGTCCGACTCCCTCCGGAGGCGGATGGTTGTGCTCGCGGCGGGCCCGACTTTCCGGGGCGGGGATACGGTCCGCATCGTGGACGTATGCTTCCACGCACACGTGTTGTATCTATCCTGTCGGCATGACCAGCCTGGCTCCCGTGAAGCAACCACCCGCCGCCGAGCGCGTCTACAGCCACGTCAAACAGGGCGTCCTGGAGCGCCGTTACGAGGGCGGCACGCTGCTCACCGAAGGCGAGCTTGCCGAGGCCGTGGGGGTCTCGCGCACCCCGGTGCGCGAGGCGCTGCTGCGGCTGGAGGCCGAAGGGCTGATCAAGCTCTACCCGAAGAAGGGCGCCCTGGTGCTGCCGGTCTCCGCCCAGGAGATCGCCGACGTGGTGGAGACCCGGCTGCTCGTCGAGGAGCACGCCGCCAGGAAGGCCGTGCCCGCGCCGCCCGGTCTCATCGAGCGTCTGGAGCAGCTGCTGGCACGGCAGAAGGAGCAGGCCGCCGCGGGCGACTTCGCCGCCGCCTCCGTGACCGACCGGTGCTTCCACGCGGAGATCGTCCGCAGCGGCGGCAACGAGATCCTCTCCCGTCTCTACGACCAGCTCCGCGACCGCCAGCTGCGCATGGGCGTGGCCGTGATGCACTCCCACCCCGACCGCATCGCCAAGAACGTCGCCGAACACGAGGAGATCCTTCAGGCGCTGCGCTCGGGCGACGCGGAGGCGGCCGTGGGCGTGGTCCACCGGCACGTCGGCTGGTTCTCCCACCTGGCCAGGGGAGAGGTGCGATGAGCATCGCGCGCAGGGGTTCCGCCGACCTGCCCGGCGACCCTCCCCCGGAGGGGGCACCCCCAGGCGGCCGGCGCGCCCTCGCCGTCTGGGGGATCGGCGTCTCCGTCTACTTCGTCGCCGTCACCTTCCGCACGTCCCTGGGGGTGGCCGGACTCGACGCCGCCGACCGTTTCGGTGTCAACGCCTCGGCCCTCTCCACCTTCTCCATCCTCCAACTACTGGTCTACGCGGGCATGCAGATACCCGTCGGGCTGCTGGTCGACCGGCTCGGCACGAAGAAGGTGCTGGGCATCGGCATCGTGCTGTTCACGGCCGGGCAGCTCGGCTTCGCCCTCTCGCCGTCGTACGGCATGGCGCTCGCCTCGCGCGCGCTGCTCGGCTGCGGCGACGCGATGACGTTCATCAGCGTGCTGCGGCTGGGCGCCCGGTGGTTCCCGGCCCGGCGCGGTCCGCTGGTCGGGCAGCTGGCCGGACTGGCCGGCATGGCGGGCAACCTGGTCTCCACGCTCGTCCTCTCCCGGCTGCTGCACGACATCGGCTGGACGGCGGCGTTCGCGGGCAGCGCGCTCGCGGGGGTCGTGGTGTTCGTGCCGCTGGTGCTGTTCCTCAAGGACCACCCCGAGGGCCACGAACCGGAGCCCGTGGCGCACCGGGGTGCCGCCTACGTGCGCCGTCAGATCGCCGCGTCCTGGCGGGAGCCGGGGACCCGGCTCGGGATGTGGGTGCACTTCACGACCCAGTTCCCGGCGATGGTGTTCCTGCTGCTGTGGGGCATGCCGTTCCTCGTGGAGGCGCAGGGGCTGTCCCGGGGCGTGGCCGGTGAGCTGCTGACGCTCGTGGTGCTGTCCAACATGGTCGTCGGGCTCGTCTACGGCCACGTCGTCGCCCGGCACCACGGGGCGCGGCTCCCGCTGGCGCTGGGGACGGCCGGCGCGACCGCGCTGGTGTGGGCCGCGACCCTCGCCCATCCGGCGGACACGGCGCCGATGTGGCTGCTGGTCGTGCTGTGCACGGTGCTGGGGGCCTGCGGGCCGGCCTCGATGCTCGGGTTCGACTTCGCCCGCCCGGCGAACCCGCCGGAGCGGCAGGGGACGGCGTCCGGGATCACCAACATGGGGGGCTTCGTCGCCTCCATGACGACGCTGTTCGCCATCGGGGTGCTGCTGGACGCGACCGGGGGCGACTACGTCGTCGCCTTCTCGTCGGTGTTCGTGTTCCAGGCGCTGGGGGTCTCGCAGATCCTGCGGCTGCGGCGGCGGGCGGCGCGCAGGGAGTCGGAGCGGCTGGTCGCCAGCCGGGTCTCCTCCGTCCACGTGCCGGTGTAGGCGCCCGGGCCGAGCGGGCCGGCGCCCCCACCGGGCCGTTCCCCCGGCGCCGTCCCGGCTCCGGGCGGAAGCCCTCCGAGCACCCCGGGGCGCGACGGCCCCGGGCGCCTACAGGGTGACCGCGAAGTGCCGCAGGATCGCCGCCGCCAGGTCCAGGTCGCCCTCCGTCTTCACCCGGTCCGCCGCCCCGTCCGCCGTCACCCGGCCGCAGGCCAGGCGCACATAGGTCTCCCAGTCGAGGGTGAGGGTGGCCGCGGGGCCGAGGGCGGGCGCCGTCTCGAGGGTGCCGCGGCCCTGGATGTCGACGCGGATCGTGCGCAGGAACTCCAGCGGACCGTTCACGTCGACGACCACGGCCGAGCTGCGCGGCGCCTGCGCCTTCTCGGCGACCACGCGCGGCAGTTCGGCGAGCAGCACGTCCCGGGCGACGTGCGCGCCGGGCGAGTCGAGGTTGCCGGGCCGGCCGAGGGCCGTGCGCAGGTCCTGCTCGTGCGCCCACACGTCGAAGGCGTGGCGGCGCATGGACTCCTCCAGCGTCAGCTCCGTGCCCAGCGGGCCGCGCACCTTGGTGCCCGGCTCGCGGCTCTCGTTGCGCAGCTGCCGGTTACGGCGGATGATCATGAGCTCCAGCTCGGAGGTCATCTCGGGTGCCGTGTGGTGGCGGCGCACGTCGACCTGCATCTCCATGTACCGCTGGTGGTCGTTGGTGACGTGGAACAGGTCGCGCGGCAGGGTGTGGATGGGGCGGGGGTCGCCGTACATCTCGGAGTCGAGGCCGATGACGTGCGAGACGACATCGCGGACCGACCAGCCCGGGCACGGCGTCCGCCGGTTCCAGTCGGCCTCCGGGAGCGGCTGCACCAGCTCGGATATCGCCTCGATGGAGTGGGACCAGGCGTCGGCGTAGGGCTGGAGGGTGGGATGCAGACTCACGGAACGGGACCCCTCGGCGGTCGGTACACGGGCAGGTTGTGGCGGCTGTGCCAGTGGGCGGTGGCTGCACTCGGCGGGTGTCTCGAAACGCTAAGTTACGCTGCGGAGAGGCACCCCGGCAGTGCTTTCGTGTGACGATCGTAGGCCCGTGTGCGCGGGTCGAATGCCAGGACGGTGGTAGTGTGCGCGCTTCGTTGCTCCAAGTCGACGTGAACGAGGGCGAATCGGTCGAATCGCGTCGGCGTCGCGTCGCCGGGGCGGTACGGGATCAGGCCGCGGCCGATCTCGTGGTGCTCCCGGAGCTGTGGACCACGGGCGCCTTCGCGTACGAGGCGTTCGACAGCGAGGCGGAACCGCTCCGGGGGCCGACCTTCGAGGCGATGGCCAAGGCCGCGAGCGACGCCGGCGTGTGGCTGCACGCGGGCTCGATCCCCGAGCGCGCGCCGGACGGACCCCTCTACAACACCTCGCTCGTCTTCTCCCCCTCCGGCGACCTGGCCGCCGCCTACCGCAAGATCCACCGCTTCGGCTTCGACAAGGGCGAGGCCGTCCTGATGGGGGCGGGCGACGAACTCGTGACGGTCCGGCTGCCGGACACCGTGCTCGGTGTGGCGACCTGCTACGACCTGCGTTTCCCCGAGCTCTTCCGGGGTCTGGTCGACGCCGGCGCCGAGACCCTCGTCGTCCCGGCGGGCTGGCCCGAGCGCCGCCGTTCGCACTGGACGCTCCTGGCCCGGGCGCGGGCGGTGGAGAACCAGGCGTACGTCCTCGCGTGCGGAACGGCCGGGACGCACGCCGGGATCGAGCAGGCGGGTCACTCGGTCGTGGTCGATCCGTGGGGTGAGGTCCTCGCGGAGGCGGGCCCCGGCGAGGAGATCCTGACGGTCGACTTCGATCCGGCGACGGTGGCGGGCACCCGCGAACGCTTCCCGGCCCTCAAGGACCGCGTCCTGGGCCTGGACCGCCCCCGCCGCTGACCGCGCGGACGGCCCGGGCCGGACACCCCCTAGTCCTCCCGTTCCTTCTCCGCCAGGTGGATCACGCACACCGCCACCGCGATCAGCAGCGCCGGGTCGGCGTCCTCCCGTACGACGTCGACGCCGTAGGTGTCGCGGAGGGTCAGCAGGCGGCGTGAGATCACGGCGAGCAGTTCACCGTCGTACTCGACGGCGAACTCCCGGTCGAGGACGCGGCCGCTGACGTCGAGTTCGGTGCTGCCGTCCGCCAGGGCCACCCGGTAGTGGTTGCGCAGCAGCGACAGCCGTTTGCGCCGGACGGTCGCGAGCGGTTCGTCACCGCGCTCGATCACCATCGTGTCCCGCAGGGCGAACATCTTCCGGCGGATGTCGACGAGCACCCGCCCCTCGGTGTCCTTCAGCTCGAAGGTGTCCCGCAGCCGCATGGCCTTGCCGTCGACGAGGAAGACCTTGTTCCCCCGCTCGTCCTCGATCCAGTAGTCGTCCCCGATGCCCAGGATCCGGTCCCGCACGAGAAATCTCATGCCTCCAGCCCTTCCCCGCGCCCGCCGCGGAAACGCCGCCGGTAGGCCGACGGGCTGACTCCCCCGCTCCGTGCCGGGGCCCGGCGTGGCAGAGGGCACGGGAGTCGTTCTCCCGTGCCCTCGAGGTGGACCCCGCCGAAGGGGCGCGTTCAGACGCCGTAACCGTCGCTGTAGCCGTCCCGCGTGCGGGGGTGGGCGGGGTCGTCGACGACCGGCGTGGCGGGCGGTACGACGACCCGCCGGCGCCGGGCGATGCTGCTGAAAGTCGCGACGCCGATCAGACCGACGATCATGAAGATGATGCCGACCAGGTCAAGGTTGACACCCTGCATGTCCCAGTCGGTCGCGAACGTGAGGATTGCTCCCACGGCGATGAGGATGATGCATCCGCCGAGGCCCATGAGTGTCGCCTCCCTGTCCGGTGTCTCCGGTGTGCACCGGGTACCCGGACGGGCGGCTCCCATGCGCCGTCCGGCGACGGGGGGTTGACTAACCCTCGAGGAACGCGACGAGCGAGTTCGCCAGCAGGTAGGGGTCCTTGGCGCCGCACAGTTCACGGGCGCTGTGCATCGACAGGATGGCCACGCCGATGTCGACGGTCCGGATACCGTGCCGGGCCGCGGTGATCGGGCCGATCGTGGTGCCGCACGGCATCGCGTTGTTGGAGACGAAGGTCTGGAAGGGGACGCCCGCCTTCTCGCAGGCCGCCGCGAACACCGCGCGGCCCGAACCGTCCGTGGCGTACCGGTTGTTGACGTTGACCTTGAGGATGGGGCCGCCGTCGACGCGCGGGTGGTGCGTCGGGTCGTGCCGCTCCGCGTAGTTGGGGTGGACGGCGTGGCCGGTGTCGGAGGACAGGCAGACGGTCGCCGCGAAGGCGCGCGCCCGGTCCTCGTAGCTGCCGCCGCGGGCGAACACCGAGCGCTCCAGGACGCCGCCGAGCAGCGGGCCGTCCGCGCCGGTGTCGGACTGGGAGCCGTTCTCCTCGTGGTCGAACGCGGCGAGGACGGGGATGTGGGTGAGGGCCGGGCCCTGGCCCGCCACCGCCGCCAGCGCGGCCGTACCGGCGTGCACGGAGAGCAGGTTGTCCATGCGCGGGCCCGCCACCAGCTCGCGGTCGCGGCCCAGGTAGGCGGGTGGTTCGACGGGGTGGACCATCAGGTCCCAGCCCGTGACCTCGCCGGAGGGGAGACCGGCGGCCTCCTCCAGGAAGGCGATGAGGTCACCGTCGCGGACGTCGTCGCCCATGCCCCAGACCGGCTGCATGTGCCGCTGCTTGTCGAGCTTGAGGCCGTCGGCGTTGACCGAGCGGTCCAGGTGGATGGCGAGCTGGGGGACGCGCAGCAGCGGACGGTCGACGTCGACGAGGCGGGTGGAGCCGTCCCGCAGGGAGAGCCGGCCGGCCATGCCCAGGTCGCGGTCGAGCCAGGAATTGAGCAGCGGACCGCCGTAGATCTCCACGGCCACCTGGCGCCAGCCGTGCGCCCCGCTGTCGGGGCGCGGCTTGACGCGCAGGGTGGGGGAGTCGGTGTGGGCGCCGACGATGCGGAAGGGGGTGTGCGTGGGGGCACCCTCGGGGACGTACCAGGCGATGATCGCGCCGCCGCGCAGCACGTACTTGCCGCCGGCGGTCCCGTCCCAGGCGTCCGTCTCCGCGACCTGCCGGAAGCCCGCCTTCTCCAGCCGTTCGGCCGCGTTCGCCACGGCGTGGTACGGCGTGGGGCTCGCCGCCAGGAAGGACATGAGGTCGTCGGTGTGACCGCGATCGAAGCGGGGGGGTTCGCTCATGGGTTCACCTTAACGACGGGCGGAAGTCTCGTCGGTGCCCAGTCGGGCGGTGGGGGTCTCGCCCCCGCGGACCTGCCCGGTGCGGTCGAAGAGCATCCGTGTGATCTCGCCGACGAAGGCGTCATCGATGTGACCGGCCTCGCCCACGACGCCGACCCACAGCACCGTGCTGGCGTCACGCACCACCGTCTCCGCGGTCACCGCGCCGTTGCTCGTGGTCGCCCGCACGTAGGTCCGCTGGTCACCGAGCGCGCCGAGCGCCTGGGACGGGGTGCCCTTCACCCGCAGGGCGTCGAAGACGGCCCTCGCGTCCTCGGCCGTCCTGCCGGAGAACATCGCGAGCGTGAGGCTCGCGGTCCCTTCCCTGACGTAGGTCGCCGAGCCCTGTGCCACTATGCGCGCGCAGGCCTCGGGCCCGACGACGGCGACGCACCACTCCCCTCCGTCGTCCGTGGGAGGAGTGGTGACCTTCCATCCGGGCAGGTCCCGTGCATCCGGCAGCGCTGTGAGGATGTGCCGCGTCCGGAGTACGTCGACGGGTCTGCCCTCAGCCCGCGTGGTGGCGGAAACGCCCGGTCGCGCGTTCTGTCCGGGGCCATCTGCCCGGTGTCCCTCCTGCTCACCGCATCCGGTCAGCAGAAGCAACGTCAGGCAACCGCCTGTCACCACGCGCCGCCGGCGTCTCCCCGTTCCGTCCCCCACGTCGTCCCCCCGCTCCGTCGTCGGTCGCGATCATACGGACGGCCCGCCCCGGTGCGGGAGCGGGCCGTCCGTCGAGTGTGAGAGGGCTCAGAAAGCGGCCTCGTCCAGCTCCATCAGGTCCAGCCCGACACCCTCGGCGATCTTGCGGGCCAGGGTGACGCCCGGGAGGACGTTCGCCGCGAAGAACTTCGCCGCGGCGATCTTGCCGGTGTAGAAGGCCTTGTCCTTGGCGGAGGCCGTGGGGAGCTTCTCGGCGGCGACCGCGGCGCCCCGCAGGAGCAGGTAGCCGACGACGACGTCGCCGGAGGCCATCAGCAGGCGGGTGGTGTTGAGGCCCACCTTGTAGATGTTCTTGACGTCCTGCTCGGTGGCCGCGAGGTCGGTGAGCATCAGGCCGACGACGGCCTCCAGCTCGACGGCCGCCTTGGCCAGGTGCTCGCGGGCGCCCGCCAGCTCCTCGCCGCCCTCACCGACCGCCAGGAACTTCTTGATCTCCTCGGCGAGGGAGTTCAGGGCGGCGCCCTGGTTGCGGACGATCTTCCGGAAGAAGAAGTCCTGGCCCTGGATGGCGGTGGTGCCCTCGTACAGGGTGTCGATCTTGGAGTCCCGGATGTACTGCTCGATCGGGTACTCCTGCAGGAAGCCGGAGCCGCCGAAGGTCTGCAGCGACTGGGCGAGCTGCTCGTAGCCCTTCTCCGAGCCGTAGCCCTTGACGATGGGCAGGAGCAGGTCGTTGAGGGCGTTCTCGGCGGAGACGTCCTCGCCCGCGGCCTCCTTGACCGCGATGGTGTCCTGGACGGACGCGGTGTAGAGGACGAGGGCGCGCATGCCTTCCGCGTACGCCTTCTGCGTCATCAGCGAGCGGCGCACGTCCGGGTGGTGCGTGATGGTGACCTTGGGCGCGGTCTTGTCCATGAAGTTGGCCAGGTCGGGGCCCTGGACGCGCTCCTTGGCGTACTCCAGCGCGTTCAGGTAGCCCGTCGAGAGCGTGGAGATCGCCTTCGTGCCGACCATCATGCGGGCGAACTCGATGATGCGGAACATCTGGCGGATGCCGTCGTGCCTGTCGCCGATCAGCCAGCCCTTGGCGGGCTGCCGGTCGCCGAAGGTCATCTCGCAGGTGTTGGAGGCCTTCAGGCCCATCTTGTGCTCGACGTTGGTGGCGTACACGCCGTTGCGCTCGCCCAGCTCGCCGGTCTCGAAGTCGAAGAGGTACTTCGGGACGAGGAAGAGGGACAGGCCCTTGGTGCCGGGGCCGGCGCCCTCGGGGCGGGCCAGCACGTAGTGGAGGATGTTCTCCGACATGTCGTGCTCACCGGAGGTGATGAACCGCTTCACGCCCTCGATGTGCCAGGAGCCGTCCTCCTGCTGCACGGCCTTGGTGCGGCCGGCGCCCACGTCCGAACCGGCGTCCGGCTCGGTGAGGACCATGGTGGAGCCCCACTGCTTCTCGACGGCGAGCTGCGCGATCTTCTTCTGGACGTCGTTGCCCTCGTTGTAGAGGATCCCGGCGAAGGCGGGGCCGGAGGAGTACATCCACACGGCCGGGTTCGCGCCGAGCACCAGCTCGCCGTACGCCCAGACCAGCGACGGCGGGGCGGTGGTGCCGCCGACGCCCTCGGGCAGGCCCAGCCGCCAGTACTCGGAGTCCATGAAGGCCTGGTAGCTCTTCTTGAAGGACGCGGGCACCGGCGCGGTCCCGGTCTCCGGGTCGAAGACCGGCGGGTTGCGGTCGGCGTCGGTGAAGGACTCCGCCAGCTCGTTCTCCGCGAGCCGGGTCAGCTCGTCGAGGATGCTCTTCGCCGTCTCGACGTCCATCTCCTCGAACGGGCCCGTGCCGTACAGCTTGTCGCGCCCGAGTACTTCGAAGAGGTTGAACTCGATGTCGCGGAGATTGGACTTGTAGTGCCCCATGGCGACTGCTCCGTAAGAGAGAGATCGGCGAGGCACTGTCTCCTCGCACTAGTACACGTACCAACAGGTGGCTCCGATGATGCTACCCGCCGGTAATAAGAAGCAACCCCGATCCGGACATCTGTGACTCAGCCCTCCCGCGGGGTCGTTAGTCTGTGCGGCATGTACGGCTACGACCAGAGCGCGGGGACGCAGCAGGGCTACGTCCCGCCGCAGCAGCAGATGCCGGGCGGGTACGGGCAGCAGGCGCCGCTGTACCCCGAGCCGTCCGCGCCCTCGCTCGCCGACGCCGTGCGCGCGTTCACCACGGGCCAGATGGCGGCCGAGGACTTCCAGCAGGTCTTCGCCACCTCCAAGGTCTACTGCCCGCGCGGTGACAACCCCGGCTTCCTGGCCCTGCACAACACCCAGCAGCCGGTGATCCCGATGTTCACCTCGCTGAAGGAGCTGCGGCGCTACGCGGGCAAGGAGTCCAAGTACTTCGTGATCACCGGCGCCGAGGTGATCGACCTGCTGCCGACCGGCTACGGCTTCGTGCTCGACATGGAGGGCGAGCACCGGATGGTGTTCGACGCGAAGGCCGTGGAGCAGATGGTCGAGTTCGCCATGCGCCGGATGTATGGCTGAAGTCCGCTGACCTTGTCACCCCGGTGGAGCCCGGAGGGAATTCCCTCCGGGCTTTCTCCGTTCCGGGTGACAGGAAGTTCAACGCTCAACTAAACTGGGTGTACCCGAGGAGGTACCGACATGCCTGCAGTGACCGTCGAGAACCCGTTGACGCTGCCCCGTGTGACCGCGCCCGCCGACGCCGTGGCACGTCCCGTGCTCACCGTCACGACCGCTCCGGGCGGTTTCGAGGGCGAGGGCTTCCCGGTGCGCCGGGCGTTCGCCGGGATCAACTACCGCCATCTGGACCCGTTCATCATGATGGATCAGATGGGTGAGGTGGAGTATCAGCCCGGGGAGCCGAAAGGGACCCCTTGGCACCCGCACCGCGGCTTCGAGACCGTCACCTACATCATCGACGGCATCTTCGACCACCAGGACAGCCAGGGCGGTGGCGGCACCATCAGCAACGGCGACACCCAGTGGATGACGGCGGGCTCGGGCCTGCTCCACATCGAGGCGCCGCCGGAGCAGCTCGTCATGTCCGGCGGGCTCTTCCACGGGCTCCAGCTGTGGGTGAACCTCCCCGCCAAGGACAAGATGATGGCGCCCCGCTACCAGGACATCCGCAGCGGCAGCGTCCAGCTGCTCACCTCCCCCGACGGCGGTGCCCTGCTGCGGGTCATCGCCGGCGACCTGGACGGTCACGAGGGCCCGGGCATCACGCACACGCCGATCACGATGGTCCACGCGACGCTGGCGCCCGGCGCCGAGGTCACCCTGCCCTGGCGGGAGGACTTCAACGGCCTGGCGTACGTCATGGCCGGGCGCGGGTCGGTCGGCGCCGAGCGGCGTCCGGTCCACCTCGGGCAGACGGCCGTCTTCGGCGCCGGCGGCTCGCTGACCGTCCGCGCGGACGAGAAGCAGGACGCGCACACCCCCGACCTGGAGGTCGTCCTCCTCGGCGGCCGGCCCATCCGTGAGCCGATGGCGCACTACGGGCCGTTCGTGATGAACACCAAGGCCGAGCTCATGCAGGCCTTCGAGGACTTCCAGAAGGGCCGGCTCGGCACGGTCCCCGCCGTGCACGGCATGTCGGAGGGTGGACTGTAGGGCTCGCCGGAGCCACGAACGGAACGAGCCCGGCCCGGACGACGACAGCGGGCCGGGCTCGTTTTGTCCGTGCTGCCGCCTCAGCGGGCCGGCAGGGAGGACATCTCCCGCTCGACCAGGGGCTTGAGCAGGGTGAGCGCCGCGCCGCGCGGGGGTGCGAGAGGACTCGGAACCTTGTCGGGTGCCACGACACCGCTCTCGACGATGCCGCGGACAACCGTGCCGGCCTCGTCGGTGTCGCCTTCGGCCAGGGCAGCCGCGAGACGCAGGGCGTCCGTCCGGGGCCCCGTGGCCCAGCGCTCCGCCAGGTGCCGGATGCGCGCGGCGGAGGCGCTGTGCCGAGTCGCTGCCGCGAGGGCGGCGAGGGTGAACCGCACGGCTTCGTCCTCGGTGTCCCAGCGGGCGAGCAGGTACGGTGCCGCGGCTTCGGCCGCGTGGCGGGCCGAGAGCTCGTCCGCCGTCTCCTCCAGCGGTAGGCCCAGGGCGACCCTGCGGTCAGCTCCGGAAGCGGCCAGGCGCTGCCCGATGGTGGCCGCTTCGAACAGGAATGTGGTGAACAACGCCCGGTGGGCCGGGCGGACGTCCTCATGGGCCGCGAGGCCCGCGAGCAGGGGAAGCTCCTCGGCGGTGTGCGGGTAACAGGTGCCCTGGTGCATGACCGAGTCGGCCAGCTCGAAGACGACTTCGTGGTCGTTCGAGAACGCGTCGGCCTCGCCGGTGAGCCACCAGGCGGTTCCGTCGGGCAGGCGGCCCTGCCGTGCTTCCTGATCGCGGGCCACCTGGCGGACGCACTCGAGCATGGGCGGGAACGGACGCTCGGCGGTGGTGCACGCGAGCGGCGCGCACGGTGCCGGTTCCTCCGGAGGCGGCGGGAAGCCCGCGATCGCCTCGCGCCGGGCACGGTGGGCCTGCTCCTGGCCGAGTTCATGGACCAGACCCCGGTGGTCGAATCGGGACAGCATGGTTTCCCGGCCGGCCTGGGAGCCGCGGTTCCAGAACCCGCCGTGCGCTCTGCCGAGGGCCTCGACCGCTGCCTTCTCGCAGGCGTGCTGGTGGAACTCCGAGGCCGGGTCGGGAGCCTCTTCGTCCACGAGGCTGTCGACACTCCACCACCCCTCCAGCTCCGGTCGGGAGAATGCGGGCTTGCCGAACAGGTGGCTCCCGGGATCCAGGTGCGGGAGGTGGACCGGGCGTACGGTCACCCACCGGTGTCCGCGGAGAGCCAGTGCCGAAGCCAGTGCACGAGCGTCCGCCTCACTCGGAGCGGCGACGGAGTGGTGGACCACCGTCCGGGAAGCCGGCCAGGAGGCCGGCTTGTCGCTGTCACGGTGTGACACATGTTCCTTCGGCATGCGGCGAAGCATAGGCAGCCGGTCGGACAGTGGGTTGCCCGGCGTCGTGTGCCGCCCCGCGTCAGCCGCCCGGGCCGGTGGCGTCCTTCTCGTACAGCTCGAACCAGATGCTCTTGCCCTCGCCGCGCGGGTCGACCCCCCAGGCGTGGGCGAGGAGTTCGACCAGGACCAGGCCGCGCCCCGAGGAGGCCAGCTCGCCAGGGCGGCGCAGGTGGGGCAGGTCGTCGCCTGCGTCGGTGACCTCGACGCGGATCCGGCGGCCGTCGCCCCCGTCGGAGACCTCGGCGAGCAGCAGGGCGTCGGTGTCGGTGTGCACCAGGACGTTGGTGAGTATTTCCGACGTCAGCAGCACCGCCGAGTCCACCTGGTCCGCCGGGGACCAGTCGTGCAGCAGCTCCCGCAACTGGTGCCGGGCCACCGCGATCCGCTCGGGCTCGGCCTGGGCCACGGTCAGCATGGTGCGGCGCACCGGCGGCCGTACCGTGTCGGGCCCCGCGCCGCACCCGCGGCCACCGCCGTGCCGGGACAGCAGCAGCACGGCGATGTCGTCCTCGCGGCGGTCGACCAGCGGGCCGGTGCTGTGGTGGGAGGACGGGCCGTGCACCGCCCGGACCAGGGCGTCGGCCAGTTCCTCCTGGTTGCCCCGGTGCTCCTCGAGCACGGTGCGCAGGCGCTGCCGGCCGGTGTCCAGGTCGTGGCCGCCGGTCTCGATCAGCCCGTCCGTGCAGATCATCATCGTCTCGCCGGGCTCCAGGACCAGCCGGGTGGTGGGGTAGTCGGCGTCCGGGTCGATGCCCAGCGGCAGACCGACCGCCGTCGGTGGGGTCAGCACCGTCGCGTCGGCCATCCGGAGCACCGGCTCCGGGTGACCGGCGCGGGCGACCTCCAGCACGCCGCTCACGGGGTCGACCTCGGCGTACAGACAGGTGGCGAAGCGCAGCTCGGCCGGGTCCGGCTCGCTGATGCCGTGCAGGAACCGGGAGGCGCGGGAGAGCACCGCGTCGGGCCGGTGCCCCTCGGAGGCGTACGCCCGCAGCGCGGTGCGGAGCTGCCCCATCAGTCCCGCGGCCCGTACGTCGTGGCCCTGGACGTCGCCGATGGCGAGCGCGAACCGTTCTCCCCCGGGCAGGGGGATCACGTCGTACCAGTCGCCGCCGATCTGGAGGCCGCCGCCGGTGGGGATGTAGCGGGCGGCGATGCCCATGCCCGGGATGCCGGGGCCGAGCTTCGGCATCATCGAGCGCTGCAGATCGTCCGTCAGCGCCCGCTCGCTCTCGGCCGTGCCCGCGCGGGACAGCGCCTGCGCCAGCATCCGGGCCACCGTGGTCAGCACGGACCGTTCGTCGGGGGTGAAGGCGACCGGGTACGAGAAGGCCGCCAGCCAGGCGCCCATCGTGCGGCCGGACGCGGTGAGGGGCAGGAACGCCCAGGAGCGGCGGCCGAAGCGCTGGGCCAGCGGCCAGGCGAGGGGGTAGCGGGTCCGGTACTCCTCCGGGGAGGAGAGGTAGACCGCGCGGCCGGTGCGCACCACCTCGGCGGCCGGGTAGTCCGTGTCCAGCGGCATGTAGAAGGGGTTGTCGGCGCCGGGCTCGTGTCCGTGGTGGCCGATGATCGTGAGCTGGTCGCCCTCCACCCCGAAGACGGCCAGCCCGTCCGGTGTGAACCCCGGCATCGACAGGTTGGCCGTGACCCGCAGCACCTCCTGCGTCGACCGCGCCTCCGCCAGCGCACGGCCCGCGTCCAGCAGGAACGCCTCCCGTGAGCGCCGCCAGTCACCGGTGACCGCGGCGCGTCCGGCGGCCGTGCCCGGCGCCGGCTCGGCGACCTCCTGGAGGGAGCCGGTCAGCACGTACGCCTTGCGGGCACGGTCGAAGGAGGGCTTGGAGCGGCTGCGTACGACCCGGACGACCCTTTTCCGGTCGTCCATGATCCGGATGCGCACCTCGGCGAGGGTGCCCTCGGCGACGGCGAGCTGCACCACTCCGGTGATCTCGTTCCAGTCGACGGGGTGCAGCCGTGCCCGGACCTGGGCCTCGGTGAGCGTGGCCTCCCGAGCGGGCAGCCCGAGCAATCGGGCCGCCACGGCGTCCACCGTGACCAGCCCGGCGGCGGTGTCCCAGTGCCACACCCCGGTGTCGAGGGCGGCGAGGACGTCCCCCAGGGCGGGCAGGGGCTCACCAGTGCGCATTGCACCACTTTAGGAAGAGAGTGTCGAAAAGTTCCACCGCGGCCCCCTCGTCATGGCCGCGAAGCGAGAGCGGCCCGGCCGGTAGGCTTGGGGGAGTTTCACGTGAAACAACGACCCCGATCCGCGAAGGCTGGATGAACGACGATGCATCGGTACAGGTCCCACACCTGCGGCGAGCTCCGCGCCTCTGACGTCGGAACCGACGTCCGGCTGAGTGGCTGGCTGCACAATCGGCGCGACCTGGGCGGCATTCTCTTCATCGATCTGCGCGACCACTACGGCATCACCCAGCTGGTGGCGAGGCCGGGCACCGAGGCGTACGAGGCGCTGGACAAGCTGTCCAAGGAGACCGTGGTCCGCGTCGACGGCAAGGTCGTCTCGCGCGGCGCGGACAACGTCAACGCCGAGCTGCCGACCGGCGAGGTCGAGGTCGAGGTCGGCGTGGTGGAGGTGCTGGGCGCGGCCGCCCCGCTGCCCTTCACCATCAACGCCGAGGACGGCGTCAACGAGGAGCGGCGCCTGGAGTACCGCTTCCTCGACCTGCGCCGTGAGCGCATGCACCGCAACATCCTGCTGCGCACGTCGGTGATCTCGGCGATCCGCCACAAGATGACGGCGCTGGGCTTCAACGAGATGGCGACGCCGATCCTGAGCGCCACCTCTCCCGAGGGCGCCCGCGACTTCGTCGTCCCCTCCCGCCTGAACCCCGGCAAGTTCTACGCGCTGCCGCAGGCGCCGCAGCAGTTCAAGCAGCTGCTGATGGTCTCCGGCTTCGACCGCTACTTCCAGATCGCGCCCTGCTTCCGCGACGAGGACGCCCGCGCGGACCGCTCGCCGGGCGAGTTCTACCAGCTCGACGTGGAGATGAGCTTCGTCGAGCAGGAGGACGTCTTCCAGCCGATCGAGAAGCTGATGACCGAGCTGTTCGAGGAGTTCGGGGGCGGCCGTCACGTGACGTCGCCGTTCCCGCGCATCCCGTTCCGCGAGGCGATGCTGAAGTACGGCTCCGACAAGCCGGACCTGCGCGCCCAGCTGGAGCTCGTCGACATCACCGACGTGTTCGAGGGCTCGGAGTTCAAGGCGTTCGCCGGCAAGCACGTCCGTGCGCTGGCCGTGCCGGACGTCTCCGCCCAGCCCCGCAAGTTCTTCGACCAGCTCGGTGACTACGCGGTCTCCCAGGGCGCCAAGGGCCTCGCCTGGGTGCGCGTCGGCGAGGAGGGCTCGCTGACCGGCCCGATCGCGAAGTTCCTGACGGAGGCGAACGTCGCGGAGCTGACCAAGCGCCTCTCGCTGGCCCCCGGCCACGCGGTGTTCTTCGGCGCGGGCGAGTTCGACGAGGTCTCGAAGATCATGGGCGCGGTGCGGGTCGAGGCCGCCAAGCGTGCCGGTCACTTCGAGGAGAACGTCTTCCGTTTCTGCTGGATCGTCGACTTCCCGATGTACGAGAAGGACGAGGACACCGGCGCGATCGACTTCTCCCACAACCCCTTCTCGATGCCGCAGGGCGGCCTGGAGGCCCTGGAGACCCAGGACCCGCTGGACATCCTGGGCTGGCAGTACGACATCGTCTGCAACGGGGTCGAGCTGTCCTCCGGCGCGATCCGGAACCACGAGCCGGAGATCATGCTCAAGGCGTTCGAGATCGCGGGCTACGACCGCGAGACGGTCGAGGAGAAGTTCGCCGGCATGCTCCGCGCGTTCCGCTTCGGCGCGCCGCCGCACGGTGGCATCGCCCCCGGTGTGGACCGCATCGTCATGCTCCTCGCCGACGAGCCCAACATCCGCGAGACGATCGCCTTCCCGCTCAACGGCAACGCCCAGGACCTGATGATGGGCGCCCCGACGGAACTGGACGAGGCCCGCCTGCGGGAACTGAACATCTCGGTGCGCAAGCCGCAGCCGAAGTAGTCCCGGCAACAACGCGAGGGGCCCGGAACCGACTTCGTTCCGGGCCCCTCGCTCGCCCTGGGTGTAGCCGTAGTGCGGTCAGCCCTCGGTGAACAGGTCCTCCGCGCGCTCCACCGTGCCGGAACGGTCGAGCCAGTCGTTGAGGCGGTCGAGATCGGTGCAGGTGGTGATGCGCTGACGGACATCGTCGGAGAGGGCGAGGCCGCGTACCTCCAGGACGCGCAGAATGCCCTTGGCCTCGCCCTTCGCCTCCCCTTCGGCCTTCCCTTCGAGGTACTTCTCCTCGAACAGCGTGCGGTGTCCTGGGTAGTGGGTAACGACGTTCTGCATCAGCTTCCTCCAGTTCTTCCTGGCCGGAGTGGACTCCAGACCGACCTCCACCACCTCGAACCAGTACTTCGTCATGTCCGGTTCGAAGGACACGAGTCCGCGCGCGACCGTTTCCAGTATGGCGGCCGCCCTCGGGCTCTGGCTGTGAACGATGGCCGACAGCGCCGCGAGGGCCGGCTGCTGGGCCACCACCGTCGCGTCGGTGATGGCCGGGACGCTCTGCGGGCCCATGACGAACGGACGGGTGACCTGGCTTGTCCAGGGGCCCACGGTGCTTTCAAAAGGCCCCGTCGCCCAGGCCGCTGTGGAACGGTCGCGGCAGACCACGACCAACAACACGGGCAGGTCGTACTTGGCGCGCAGGTACGCGACGTAGTAGGCCCAGTTCTTCGCTTTGTCCGGGTCCTTCTTGGTCTGGGCCTCCACGGCCAGGACGAAGTGCTCCCCCATGTCAGGCTCGAACATGAGGACCGTGTCCGCGCGGCGCTCCACCGGGCGAATCTCGGTGGCGTCAGGGGAGACCTCGTGGAAGTCCGTCTTCACGGGCGGTGGAAGGCCCAGTGCTTCGAAGACGGGCGTGAGGGCCTCCGGGTGCTTCCGGAAGAGCTGGTGGGAGGCCTCGTGTGTTGCGGTGACCATGAGCGCAAGCCTGGTGCGCTCATGGTCTATGCCGCCGACCTATGTGGGACATTCACCTGCTTGGGTCAGCGGGCCACGAACTGGGTGAGGATCGCCTGGACCTCGTAGATGTCGACGCCCTTGGTGAAGGTCTTCTGGATGGGGGTCGGGGAGCCGGAGAGCCAGATCTTGAGTTCGGCGTCGAGGTCGAAGGTGCCGGCGGTCTCCACCGCGAAGTGGGTGATGCTGCGGTACGGGATGGAGTGGTACTCCGTCTTCTTGCCGGTGATGCCCTGCTTGTCGATCAGGATCAGCCGGCGGTCGGTGAACAGGATGGTGTCGCGGATCAGCAGGAACGCGGCGTGCACCTGCTCGCCGTGGCCGAGGAGCCGGGCGTAGTCCTGCTGCGCCTGGGCCGGGTCGACGGTGTGCGCGTTGCCGAAGAGTGCCATGGAACGGGTCCCCCCCGCGGGAGTGATGACGGCGGTCGGGTGTCGGCCGCCTTCATGTGATCGTCGCAAAGGGACAGGGCCCGGGAGAAGAGGGGTTCCGCTCCCGGGCCCCGCTGTGGCGATCGCGTTACGCGCTCGGCTTCTCCTCGAGACGTGGGAAGAGGCCCGGGGAGCATCGTCGTGCTCCTCGCCGATGAGCCCGGCTTCGGCGGGGCCCACGCCCACCCGCCACCCGCGGTGCGCCGAAGTGGCGGAACCGGGTGGGGGTCGTGGAGGCGGACGCGGACGACCTCGCGTGACGGGAAGGGCCGGGACCAAAAAATCCACGCACGCGGCAACCCTTCACCTTTCGGCGGCCACTGACAGGGCGTAACCCCGCTCCTCCACTGTAAGGAAGCCCTGTGGCTGCTCGTTCCCACCGCCGGTCCCTCCGTTCCCGTCGTGCCGCCGTCGTCTGTGCGGCCGTCGTGGCCGCGGGCGCGGGCGCCGGTGTCTTCGTGATGAACGCCAATGCCGGGACCGTCGACCTGTACCACCAGACGCTCGCCGCGGAGGACGGCTGGGCGTCCTCCGGTACGGGCACCACCGGTGGCACGAAGGCCGACGCCGCCCACACCTTCACCGTCTCCACCCGCGCGCAGCTCGTGAAGGCACTGGGCTCGGCGTCCGACACCAAGCCCCGCATCATCAAGGTCAAGGGCATGATCGACGCCAACACCGACGACAGCGGCAAGAAGCTGACCTGCGCCGACTACGCCTCCGGCACCGGCTACTCGCTGTCCGCCTACCTCAAGGCCTACGACCCGGCCACCTACGGCCGCTCCAAGCTGCCCTCCGGCACCCAGGAGAGCGCCCGCGCCGCCGCCTACAAGAAGCAGGCGGCGAACGTCGTCTTCAGGGTCCCCTCCAACACGACGATCGTGGGCGTCCCCGGCACGAAGGCGGGCCTGACCGGTGCCATGCTCCAGGTGCAGAACGTCGACAACGTCATCATCCGCAATCTGACCTTCGCCGCCACCGAGGACTGCTTCCCGCAGTGGGACCCGACCGACGGCTCCGACGGCAACTGGAACTCCGGCTACGACTCGGTGACCCTGCGCGGGGCGACCCACGTGTGGGCGGACCACAACACGTTCACCGACGCGCCGCACTTCGACAAGGCCAACCCGAAGTACTTCGGTCGCGAGTACCAGATCCATGACGGCGCCCTCGACATCACCAAGGGTTCCGACCTGGTGACCGTCTCGCGCAACCAGTTCACCAACCACGACAAGACGATGCTGATCGGCAGCAGCGACACCGACAGCGTCGGCAAGCTGCGCGTCTCCATCCACCACAACGTGTGGAAGGGCATCGGCCAGCGCGCCCCGCTGGCCCGCATCGGCCAGATCCACATCTACAACAACCACTACGACGTCACGACCCTCAACGGCTACGCGTCGAAGTACAGCATCAACTCGCGCGCCAAGGCCCAGGTCGTCGCCGAGAACAACCACTGGACGCTCCCGTCCGGCGCGAAGGCCGCCAAGGTCCTCAGCGGCGACGGAACCGGGGCGATCGCGGGCGGCGGCAACATGGTCAACGGCAAGGTGACCGACCTCGTCGCCGCCTACAACGCCGCCTCGTCCAAGGACCTGAAGACCACGGTCAACTGGACCCCGGCCCTCACGGCGGGCCTGGAGACCTCGGCGGGCAGCCTGCCGACGTCGCTGGCGACGACGACGGGGGCGGGCGTGCTCAAGTAGCACCCGAGACGCGCGAGGGCCGGGAGACCACGAGCCCCCGGCCCTCGCGCACCCATGCCGCGCGGTTCAGCCGCGCCACGGACCGCGAGGGGCCCGGGTCGCGTTCCCGGTCCCCTCACGGCGTCCGCCGGGCAGCGGGTCGCGGGACGGTTCACGCGGGCCGCATGATGTTGTTCCCGGCGGCCAGGAGCCAACGGAAATGATCCACGAGCGGCTCCACCAGGTGGGGGTCACGCAGCACCACACCGAGCTCGATGTTGTCGGACAGAGCCCGGTCGGTGAGGTTGGCGCTGCCCAGAAGCGCCGTGTGCCGGTCGGCCGCGATCAGCTTGGCGTGCAGGACGCCCGACGAACCGACTCGATGCCAGACGTGCACACGGTCGGGAAGCGCGGCGAACGCCGCCGCCTGCGTCGACTCTTCGAGCAGGAGGTCCACGCTGACCCCTCGGTCGACCGCTCGTCCTATCTCCGTGACGACGCTCCGCGCGCCGTGGGCGGCGAAGCTGGCGATCAGCAGCGAGGTGTGCGCCGAGCGGATGACCTCCACGGCGACCCCGCTGGTCAACCGTGCTGATACGGATGCGCTCATCGGTCCGCTCACCGCGACCTGTGCGGGGCCGGGCCGGGGGAGCGACCGGGCGGTGGCAAGGGCGAGCGCCAGCCCTGCTCCGGTCATGCCCGGAGCTTCGGCGCGCTGGACGCGGTGGCGAAGGATCTGCGGGAGCGGCTGGGCCGGGAGGAGGTGGCGGTCCTGAACGGTGTGGTGACCAAGCTGCACCGGGACGTGAATCACCGTGAGGCGACGATCTACGGCTCATTCCTCCACGAGGGCGCCCCGCGTCAGCGGAGGGTCCGGGTGGAGCTGCGGGCGGAGGACGTCGACCGGGCCGCCGATGCCTGGCGGGCGGGGCTGGAGGTGGCGGTGGCCGGCGATCTGGAGCCGCGTGGAACGGGTGTCCGGATGCGGCGGGTGACGAGGTTCGTGGTGCGGCCGGAGTAGACGGGCGGGTGCGGTTCGGACAGGGAGTGTGCCTGCGTTTCCGCCGGCGCGCTGCCTTCAGGGGCCGGCCCGTCTACCGGGCCGACCCCTGTCATGGTTCCGGGCTACTCGTCTTCGAAGATGTCTTCGGCCGTCGGTGCCGTGACGGCACGCCGGTGCCAGCGGCGCAGGATCTTGAGGTCGTCGCAGCCGGTGACGCGTTCCCGGACCGCTTCGGGGACGTTGATGCCGCGCACTTCCAGGACGATCAGGACGTTCTCGGCACCACATTGTGCCGCGCCTTCGGCTCGGGCTTCGGCTCCGGCTTCCTCGCGGATTTCCTCGGAGAGGCCGGACTTGTAGAAGGAGAGGTCCATGGTCACCAATTTCCTCCACAGGTGTACGGCCGGGTGCTTGCCCCGGCCGTGTGCGACGAGTGCGCGCCGAGGCCTGCGCGCAGCGGTCAGGCGGCTTCGGAGGTGAAGGTGACCGAAACATCGCTGTTGGGTGCGATGTCAAGGTGCAGCGTGGCGTCGAGCGCGGCGGCCAGGCGTTCGAGGAGTGGGATGGTGGGGACGGAACCCCCGTGCTCCAGACGGGAGACGGCGGCCTGGGTCATGCCGGCTCGCGCGGCGAGCTGGGTCTGGGTCATGCCCAGGGCGGTGCGGCGGTCACGGACCGCTTTGCCGAACAGGTAGGCGTGGCGGGCCTCCTGATACCCCTCCTGCGCCCGGTCGACATCGGTGATGTCCCAACGGGTGTGGCTCATGGCCTGGCCTCCGGGAAGCGGTCGTGGACGGTGTGAGCGGGCGGGTGCCGCGCTTCGCAGTCCTTCTGGGCGGCGAGAGCGCGCTGCACCTCGGCGGTCTCCTGGCGCTGCGTCTTGGCGAAGACCGTGAGAAGCACGACGCGCCGGTCCGGAGCGAGCCAGTAGGTGATGCGGTGGTGCTGCCGTCCGAGCCGGAACCGGAGTTCTCGCACTTTACCGCCGAGGTGGCGGCTGTAGGGCTCGTCGAGCACACCTTCGAAGTCGGCGAGGAGGTCGGCGTAGAACATCACCCGGCCGTGGTCGTGCGGCGTGAGCGAGTCCAGCCATCTCTCGACCTCGGGTTCGAGTTCGAGTTCGATGGTCTATCGCAAGCCCGACATGTACTCCACGCTATATATCTTCACTGGTATAGGCGAGAGGGAAGCGCCCGTTCCGTCGGCAGCTCCGCACCGGCGCATTTCTGGCAGTGGTGGGGGTCGGGGCCGCGGTACGCGTGGTCGCAGGTGTCGCAGTTGCGGAGGGGGTGCCGGACGGGCGGGGGCTGTTCGGGGGCGCGGTAGGGCGGGATGGGTGGGAGTTTGGCCGTCAGGCGGTGGGCCAGGAAGGCGGCGGGCCGGATCAGGGGCTCCAGGGGCAGGTCGTCGGCCAGGGCCTTGCGCACGGCGGTGGGGGTGAGGTCGCGCTCCAGCCAGGCGGCGACGCCGGGCGCGAGGTGCTCGGCGTCGGTGGCGGAGAGCAGCAGGCGGGGGTCCTCGCGGCGGAGGCCGGCGAGGACGTCGGTGGCCGTCCGGAGGAGGTCGGGGGAGGTGTACGAGGGCTTCGGTACGGCGGGGAGGGCGCGACGGCGCGGGGGTTCCTGCTGCGGGGCGGTGGCCGCGCGGCGGGTCGGGGAGCGGGCCGGAGGGCTGGGCGTCTCGCCCGGTTCGGACGCGGTGTCGCGTCGGCCGGGCTGGTTGCAGGAGACGGTGCGGGTGACGAGGCGGCCGGTCGGGGTGCGTTCGCGGATGCGGCGCAGGTAGCCGTGGGTCTCCAGTTCGCGCAGTGCGGCGGCGATCCGGGTCGGGCCCTCGGGGAAGCGGGCGGCGAGGGTCTTGATGCCGACGGGGGCGCCGGTGGGGAGGGACTGGATGTGACAGGCCAGTCCGATCGCCAGCAGGGAGAGGTCCGGGTGCTGGGTGAGGTGGTTGCCGATCACCGTGAAGCGGGTGGTGTGGCGGGTGTTGTCGTGGGTGACGCCGCCGGGGTGCCGCTTCGTGTGAGTGCGGTGGGAGGGGTGGTTTTTCCCGTCGTTACGGGACTGGGCGCGCGGGGGCACGCTAGTGTTTTGGGTGTCCATCGGGAAGGTCTCGACTTCCTTGGTGGGCAGGCCCTCGCCGTGGAATGTCAGTCCTGGCGGGGGCCGTCCGCGTGTCTGGGGCTGTGTGCCGTGTTGCGCTGAGCGTAGGGCAGACAACCTGTGGCATATCCACTCCAGTTGGTGATGTTCACCCGCGCGAGTGAGCGTGTGCCGTGGGCGGGAGGGGTGGGGCTTGGTGGGGTTTCTTTCTCTCCCGTGGTCCTTGGGGAAGACGTCCGACGGCACCGGAACACACGCGATCGGGTTCCGGTGCCGGTGTCGTTTCCGCTGGTCAGCGTGGAGGCAGATCGAGTTCCGCCCATACGGTCTTGCGGGGGACCGGTCCGAGCTCCACGCCCCAGCGGTCGGCGAGGGCCTCGACGAGGAGCAGGCCGCGCCCGGACTCGTGGTCGGGGGCGGGGACACGGCGGCACGGGAGGTCGTCACCGCGAGTGTCCGTGACCTCGATGCGGAGGGTCGCGCCGTCGGTTAGAAGGGCGAGGCGGAAGTCGCGTCCGGTGAGCCGGCCGTGGGTGGCCGCGTTGGCGCTGAGTTCGGCGACGAGGTGTTCGGCGGCCTCGGTGGTGTGGTGGGGCAGGTCCCGGTCGCGCATCCAGGCCGTGGCGAGCAGCCGGGCGAGGCGGGCGCCGCGGGGCGTGGGTGACAGGGGCACGCTGAAGTGGTGGGCGGGTGACAGAAGTCGGGTGGTCTTTTCGCTGTTCACGGGACCGAGCGTGGCCGGACGTGCTTACCGTTAATAGTGACAGGCCCGATACGTAGGGTGACTGTCGGAGCTTGTCGGCCGCTGTCCGGACCGTCGGAGAAACCGGCCTACGAGTACGGGCGTTGCACAGCAAGGCGGTACGACAGAGGGGTGCGGCATGTCGGTGGACGGCGAGGCGGTACGGCTCCGGACCGAGCCCGAGGAGGACGAGCCGGGGTGGGAGGTGGACCCGGAGGACGAGTGGGGCGTGGCCGTTCTCACCACGGTGGGGCGTCAGTTGAGGCTGCGGCGGGAGGCCGTGGGGATGCGGGTCACCGACTTCGCGGCGGCGGTCAAGTACGGGGACGACCTGGTCTACAAGATCGAGGGCGGGAAGCGGATTCCCCGACAGGAGTATCTGAGCAAGGCCGACAAGGTGTTGGGCGCGGGCGGGCTCATCGCGGCGGCTTGGGAGGACGTGCGGAAGGTCCGGTACCCGAAGAGTGTGCGGGCGCTGGGCAAGCTGGAGGCGCAGGCCGTTGAGGCGGCGCTGTACAGCAACCACAACATCCACGGTTTGTTGCAGACCGAGGAGCATATGCGGGCGCTCTTCGAAGCGTGGCTTCCTGCCTACTCGGATGAGGAAACGGAGCGCATGGTGGCCGCGCGGATGGCCCGTCGTTCGATCTTCGAGCGGTCGCCGGCGCCGACGCTGAGTTTTGTCCAGGAAGAGGTGACGCTGCGGCGCCCGGTCGGGGGCAGAATGGTTTGGCGGCGACAGCTCGAACGCCTGTTGGAGCTTGGGCAGTTGCGGAACGTCTCGATTCAGGTGATGCCGACTGACTGCGAGGATCACTTTGGCACGGGCGGACTGATCGAGGTGCTCAAGTTTCCGGACGGCACGGCGGTGGGGCGCACCGAGGGTGCGTTCAGCGGTCGCCCGGTGTCCGAGCCGAAGCAGCTCAGAATCCTTGAACTGCGCTATGGCATGATCCGGGCGCAGGCTCTCACGCCCCGAGAGTCGCGGGCCCTCATCGAGCAGATGCTTGGAGAGACATGATCAGCACCTCCACTGGCCACGACGCTTCTGCGCTGGTCTGGTTCAAGAGCAGCTACAGCAGCAGCGGCGACGGCAACGACTGCATCGAGATCGCCGCGGCCCCTGACGTGGTGCACGTCCGCGACTCCAAGGACATAGCTGGTCCTCAGCTCGTGCTTACGCGCCACACGTGGGCGGACTTCGTGGCACACGCGTCGAGGAGCTGACCCTTCACCCGCGCATCGCCCCGCACCCGGTTTTCGCTGGATGCGGGGCGCGTTGCTGTGCAGCTCAGAACAGTGCGTCGGGGTTGGGGAACAGGCGTTGTCAGCGACGTCTTCGGCGGTGCGCGCTGAGGGCTGCGTGCAGCGGCCCGCGCCTTCGCCTTGTCCTTACGGTCAGCAGCTTGCCGCCGCATGGCCTCCGGCGTGTGCAGGCCCTGCTCCACCTCATCGGCACACCCCGGTTGCACGGATATGCCCGGACCGGCCGGGAGCGCAGCGCGGAGGCCCGGAAACCTGACGTTTCCGGGCCTCGGGACGTGCGTCGTACGTGCTACGCGGTCGGCTTCTCCTCGAGACGCGGGAAGAGGACCGCGCCCTTGGTGACCGTCGAGCCGGCGGGCAGCAGGCCCCAGGTGCCGGCCTGCTGGACGTTCTGGTCGGCGAGGGCGCCGAGGCCGGCCTCCGCGCCGAGGGAGTCCCACAGCTTCTGCGAGGTCTCCGGCATGATCGGGTTGAGCAGGACCGCCACCGCGCGGAGGGACTCCGCGGCCGTGTAGAGGATGGTCGCCAGGCGGGCCCTGCCCTCGGGCGAGTCGTCCTTGGCGACCTTCCAGGGCTCCTGCTCCGTGATGTAGCCGTTGACCTGCTTCACGAAGTCGAAGACCGCCAGGATGCCGCCCTGGAAGTCCAGCTCCTCGCCGATGCGGCGGTCCGCCTCGGCGACCGCCTTGGCCAGACCCTCGTGGACCGCCCGCTCGGCCTCGCCGTCGGCGGTCGACGCCGGCAGCTCGCCGCCGAAGTACTTGCCGACCATCGCGGCGACGCGGGAGGCGAGGTTGCCGTAGTCGTTGGCCAGCTCGCTGGTGTAGCGGGCGGAGAAGTCCTCCCAGGAGAAGCTGCCGTCCTGGCCGAAGGCGATCGCCCGCAGGAAGTACCAGCGGTACGCGTCCACACCGAAGTGCGAGGTCAGGTCCTGCGGCTTGATGCCGGTCAGGTTCGACTTGCTCATCTTCTCGCCGCCGACCATCAGCCAGCCGTTCGCGGCGATCTTGCCCGGCAGGGGGAGGCCCTGCGCCATCAGCATGGCCGGCCAGATGACCGCGTGGAAGCGGAGGATGTCCTTGCCGACGAGGTGGACGTCGGCGGGGAAGGTCGCCTCGAACTTCTCCGGGTTCTCGTTGTAGCCGACGGCCGTGGCGTAGTTCAGCAGGGCGTCGACCCACACGTAGATGACGTGCTTGTCGTCCCACGGGACCGGCACACCCCAGTCGAACGTCGAGCGGGAGATGGAGAGGTCCTGGAGGCCCTGGCGGACGAAGTTCACGACCTCGTTGCGCGCGGACTCGGGCTGGATGAAACCGGGGTTCGCCTCGTAGTGGGCGAGCAGCTTCTCGCCGTACTCGCTCAGCTTGAAGAAGTAGTTCTCCTCGCTGAGGATCTCCACCGGCTTCTTGTGGATCGGGCACAGCTTCTGGCCCGCGTGGTCGCCCTCGCCGTCGAGCAGCTCGCCGGGGAGCTTGTACTCCTCGCAGCCCACGCAGTACGGGCCCTCGTAGCCGCCCTTGTAGATCTCGCCCTTGTCGTACAGGTCCTGCACGAACTCCTGGACGCGGTCGGTGTGCCGCTTCTGCGTGGTGCGGATGAAGTCGTCGTTCGCGACGTCGAGGTGCTCCCACAGGGGCTTCCACGACTCCGTGACGAGCTTGTCGGCCCAGGCCTGCGGGGTGACCCCGTTCGCCTCGGCCGTGCGCATGATCTTCTGACCGTGCTCGTCCGTGCCGGTGAGGAACCACACCTTCTCGCCGCGCTGGCGGTGCCAGCGGGTGAGCACGTCGCCTGCGACGGTCGTGTAGGCGTGGCCCAGGTGAGGAGCGTCGTTGACGTAGTAGATGGGGGTCGAGACGTAGTACGCCTTCGCCCCCTGCTTCTCTGATCCAGTGGCCGCCATGGGCGAAATCCTACTGGCCCGGTGGCGGTCGGTTCACACGCGTTTCGGGGGGCGGACGGAGGGCTTCCGGTGCTTCCGGTGCCCTGTCCCGTCCACCCCCCGGGGTGTCGCGGTGCGGCCGCGGTGTGCGGCCCGGCGGTCCTACGGGCGCCAGGACGCCAGGACGGCCTCGTACAGCTCCTTGTCGGTGAGCTCCCGCGGGGTCTCGCCGGCCAGGAAGTGCGCGGTGTTCGGCGTCTTGAGCTTGCGAAGGTAGTCGAACGCCTTGTTCTCCGGGTCGCCGAACGCCACGAACGAGAAGAAGACGCCGGGGTGGGACTTCGCCGCCTCGGTGAGGGCCTGGGTGGCCGGAGTCTTCGCGTCCGGGGCACCGTCCGTCTGGAAGACCACCAGGGCGGGTGTGCCGGGGCCGGGGTCCGACGCGTCGTACTGGGCGAGGACCTCGGCGACGGCCGCGTGGTAGCTGGTGCGGCCCATGCGGCCCAGCGACGCGTGCAAGGTGTCGATCTTGTCCTCGTAGTCGGTGAGGGTGAGGTCGCCGGTGCCGTCGAGCTCGGTGGAGAAGAAGACGACCTTGAGGGAGGCGCCGGGGTCGAGGTGGGCGGCGAGGGCGAGGGTCTGCTCGGCCAGCGCCTGGGCGGAACCGTCCTTGTAGTACGGACGCATGGACGCGGAACGGTCGAGGACGAGGTACACCTTGGCGCGCGTGCCGGTGAGGTCGTGCTGGGCGAGGGTCGCCTTGGCGGCGTCGTAGGCGGTGGCGAGGGGTGCGGGGACGGGGGGTTCGGTTTCGGCGTTGGCCTCCGGCTTGGTGTCCGGCTTGGTGTCTGGCTTGGTGTCCTGCTCGGTTTCGGCCTCGGCTTCGCCTTCGGCCGGGGATTCGTTCCCACCCGCACCACCCGTGCGGATTTCGTCGTCGGGTGCGGGTGGCGCCTGTGGGGCGGTCTCGCCGTCGGCGGCTGCGGGTGAGTCCTCGGTGGGGGGAGTGGGCTCGGCGGCTGCCTCGGCCGCCGTCTCCGCTTCGGCCGTGGGCTTGGCTTCCGGCTCCGGCTCCGGCTTGACCTCGGGCTTCGGCTTGGCCTCGGGCTTCGGCTCGGGGGTGGGTTCGGGCTTCGGTTTGGCGTCCGCCTTCGGCTCCTCCGTCACCGGCACCGGCTCGGCCTCGGGCCTGGCCTCGGGCTCCTCCGTCACCGGGTCCAGCGGGGTCTCGGGCTTGGCTTCCGGCTCCGGCTCCGGCTTGGCCTCGGGCTTCGGCTCGGGGGTGGGTTCGGGCTTCGGTTCGGCGTCCGCCTTCGGCTCCTCCGTCACCGGCACCGGCCGGGTCTCGGGCTTGGCTTCCGCCTCCGGCTCCGGCTTGGCCTCCGTCACCGGCTCCGGCTTGGCATCGGGCCTGGCCTCGGGCTCCTCCGTCACCGGGTCCAGCGGGGTCTCGGGCTTGGCTTCCGCCTTCGCCTTCGCCTCCGGCTCCGGCTCCGGCTCCGGCTTGGCCTCGGGCTCCGGCTCGGCCTCTTCCTCCGGCTTGGCTTCCGTGACCGGCTTCTGCTGGGCCTCGGGCTCGGCATCCGGTTCCGGGGCGGCTTCCGGCCCGGCCTCGGACTTCGGCTCGGGCTCCGCCTCGGTTTTCGTTGCCGGGTCGGGGGCTGCCTGTGTCTGCGGCTTGGCTTCCGTCACCGGCTCCGGGGCCGGGGCGGGGGGTGGGTTGTCGTCCGAGGGGGTGGTGGGGTGGGGGACCGTGATGTTGTCGAATGCGGCGCTCACGAGATCGTGTTCGTTGCGCTGCTCCGGGACCGAGGCCGTGGCGGGGGTCGGTTCCGGGGACGGGGAGGGAATCGACGGGGTCGGCTCGGGCGGTGCCGCAGCGGCCGTTTCCGTGGGCTCGGCGGCCTGCGCCGTACCCTCCGCTTCGGCGGACTTCGCTTTGCGTGACCGTCCGAACGCGTTCCGCAGGAGAGTGAGAATGCCCATGTGCGCAACCCTTCGCGTGAGTTGATGCCCGTCAATCCCTGGCCAGGACGGACACGTAAGGTTAGCGGCCCGCAAGGGCGATCTTGGGCAGGGTCGGGTTTGCGGAAGCGTGTATGTCAAGGGCGCGATCCGGCCTGCGGGTGGCGGTTCGGTGTAGGCCGGCCCAACTTCCCTCATGCCGTCGCAGGTTCACCCGCCGTTCATCCGGGCGCCCGGCCGCCGCACATATGTGCTCCTACGGTCTCGCTGACACCATGGGCACCCAAGGAGAGAAAACGTGCGAAAGCTGCTGCCGTTGATCGGAACCCCGTCCGGTTCGCACCCCGGCGGCCGGTCCGCCCTGACTTGTCGTTTCCGGTGTGGTGACGCCTGCTTCCACGAGGTGCCCAACACCAGCTCCAACGAGTACGTCGGCGACGTCATCGCCGGCGCCCTCAGCCGCCGGTCCGTGATGCGCGCCGCCGCCGTGGTGACCGTCGCCGCGGCCGGTGCCGGTGCGGTCGGCATCACCGCCGCTCCCGAGGCGCAGGCGGCCCCGGTCGCCAAGGGCCACCCCCGGCCCAGGCCGAAGGGCGCCCGCGGTCTGCGGTTCACGCCCGTCGCACCCAACACGAACGACGCCGTCACCGTGCCGGAGGGCTACCGGCAGAACGTCGTCATCCGCTGGGGCGAGCCCATCCTGCGGGGTGCGCCCGCCTTCGACCCGGAGCGGCAGACCGCCAAGGCGCAGGCCGGACAGTTCGGCTACAACTGTGACTTCCTCTCGCTGCTGCCCCTCAAGGGGGAGCGCGGCCGGCAGCTGCTCGTCGCCAACCACGAGTACACCGACGAGATCCTGATGTTCCGGGACTACGACGCCGACAACCCCACCCGCGAGCAGGTGGAGATCGCCTGGGCCGCGCACGGCCTCGCCGTGGTCGCGGTGGAGGAGGAGCGCGGCAGCGGCAGGCTGACGGCCGTCGGCCGGCACCGGCTCAACCGGCGCCTCACCGCCACCTCCGAGTTCCGGCTGACCGGGCCGGCCGCCGGGTCGGACCTGGTGAAGACGTCCGCCGACCCGACCGGGCGGAAGGTGCTCGGCACCCTCAACAACTGCGCCGGCGGCACCACCCCGTGGGGTACGACGCTGCACGGCGAGGAGAACTTCAACCAGTACTTCGCGAACGGCGGCAGTGCGACCGACAAGCGGTACGGGATCGGCACCGGTGCCACCGAGCGCAAGTGGGAGCGGTTCGACAAGCGGTTCGACCTGGCCCAGGAGCCCAACGAGGCGCACCGCTTCGGATACGTCGTCGAGCTCGACCCGTACGACCCCGACTCCGTGCCGCGCAAGCACACCGCGCTCGGCCGGTTCAAGCACGAGGCGGCGACCGTGCGGCTGACGCACGACGGCCGCCCGGTCGTCTACAGCGGGGACGACGAGCGGTTCGACTACTTCTACAAGTTCGTCGGCAGCAAGCGGATGCGGCACGGCAACAGCCGCTCCGCCCGCGAGCACAACCTGTCGCTGCTCGACGAGGGGACCCTGTACGTCGCCCGGCTGACCGGTGACTCGCCCGCCATCGAGATCGACGGCACGGGCAAGCTGCCCCGGGACGGCGAGTTCGACGGCAGCGGTGAGTGGATCCCGCTGGCCACCGCGACCGCCCGCGGTGCCGTCTCGCACGTCGAGGGCATGACCGCCGAGGAGGTCTTCGTCTTCACGCGGCTGGCCGGTGACAAGGTGGGCGCCACCAAGATGGACCGGCCCGAGGACATCGAGCCCAACCCGGTCACCGGCAAGGTGTACGTCGCCCTGACCAACAACTCCCGGCGCGGCGTCGAC
Source organism: Streptomyces sp. DH5 (assembly GCF_020873915.1). GTDB lineage: Bacteria > Actinomycetota > Actinomycetes > Streptomycetales > Streptomycetaceae > Streptomyces. The sequence goes on along the minus strand of NZ_JAHWGP010000003.1, from coordinate 85,341 downwards.
GCCAACCCCAAGGCGGACGAGGCCAATCCGCGCAACGCCAACAAGCACGGGCACGTCCTGGAGCTGACCGAGCGCTGGAACCGGCCGGAGAGCACCAGGTTCGCCTGGTCGCTGTTCCTGGTCGCCGGTGACCCGGAGGACCCGGCGACGTACTTCGCCGGCTTCCCGAAGGACTCCGTCAGCCCGATCTCCTGCCCGGACAACATCGCCTTCGACGACTACGGCAACCTGTGGATCTCCACCGACGGCAGCGCCCTCGGCTCCCACGACGGTCTCTTCGGCGTCGCCACGCGCGGTGACCGGCGCGGTGAGCTGAAGCAGTTCCTGACCGTGCCGAAGGGCGCGGAGACCTGCGGTCCGGTCATCCAGGACCGGCGGGTGCTGGTCGCCGTGCAGCACCCGGGCGAGGTGGACGGGGCGACGGTCGACCAGCCCGCCAGCGCCTGGCCGGACGGGCCCGGCACCTACGTCCGTCCGTCGGTGGTCGCGGTGTACCGCGCGGACGGGAGGGACGTCGGCGTCTGACGCGGGACGTCGAAGGGAGGGGCCGGGGGACGGGGGGCCGGGGGCACCAGGTCCTCCAGCCACTCCCGGTACGCCGGTGCCTGGCGGGCCGCCTCCCGGTAGGCGTCGGCCAGGTCGGGGTAGACACCCTCCAGTTCCGTGTCCGTGCGTGCCGCAAGCAGCAGTCGTACGCCGAGGGGGTCCCCGTGCAGCCGGCGCACGGCCGTCTCGGGGCGGGAGGGCGACGTCGGCTGGCACACGGTGACGGCCTCGCCGAGGGCGACCAGTGACGCGGCGGTGTGATAGTCGCCGTGCAGTACCCGCGGACTGATCCCGGCGGCACGCAGGACACGGCGCAGGGCGTCCCACTCGCCGTCGACCGTCGGGTCGATCATCCAGCGGTCACCGGCCAGCTCGGACAGGTGGACGACCGGCCGCGCGGCGGCCGGGTGGTCGGCCGGGAGCGAGACGCACTGCGGTTCCCGCTCGACGAGGACCCGGGTGCGCAGGCTCTCGGGGACGCGCAGCGGGCAGCCCTCGACCTCGTGCACGAAGGCGACGTCGAGCTGGCCGTCGGCGAGCATGCGCAGCAGGGCGTTGGCGGAGACGTCCATGTGCAGGGTGGGCTCCTGCCCGTGCCGGCGCAGTCGGCGGAGCCAGCCGGCGAGGGCGCGGCTCGCGGTGGAGCCGATGCGCAGCTGCCGGCCGCCGACTGCGGCAGCACGCGCCTCGGTGACCAGGGAACGCAGCTCGGTGACGAGCGGGCGGGCACGGCTGAGCACCAGCCGGCCCAGCGGCGTGGGACGGCAGCCGGTGTGCGCGCGTACGAACAGGGCGCCGCCCAGCTCCTGTTCGATGCGCCGCAACTGGGCGCTCAACGAGGGTTGAGCGACGCCGAGTTGACGCGCGGCACGGTGCAGACTGCCGGTGTCGGCGATCGCGCACAGCGCCCTGAGGTGCCTGACCTCGAGCTCCATGCCCTGGGAGGGTAAAGCGGAAGTTCGGCTTTCACCAGCCTTACAAATCCCGTCCGTTCAGGCGGAGTCGGGCGGGTGGGACGGCTTGGCCGGAGAGCGGCGATAGCGCGGTCCTATCGCCGGTTGCCATCATCCCAGCCGCCGCGGGGGCGCGGACACTCACCGATGACACGTGACTCACCCCCACCGAAGGAGTCATCGATGCGTACGCGTATGCGCATGCCCCTGTCCGTCCTCACCGCAGCCGGCCTGAGCGTCACGGCCCTCGGTCTCGGTGCGGCCCCGGTGACCGCCGCTCCCGCTCCCCTCGACGCGGCGCCCTCGTTCGCCGCGTACGACGGCTCCTCGGAGGAGGCGGCGGCCAACCGCGCGTTCTTCGAAGCCGTGCTGAAGTCGGCGGCGGAGAAGCGGGCCGCGAACCCGTCGAGCACGGCGGCCGTCACCGTCGTCTACAACGCCTCCCGGGCGCCGTCGTTCGCCACGCAGATAGCCCGCAGCACGCAGATCTGGAACAGCTCCGTCTCCAACGTGAGACTCCAGGCCGGCACGTCGGGTGCCGACTTCTCGTACCGCGAGGGGAACGACTCGCGCGGCTCGTACGCGTCGACGGACGGGCACGGGCGGGGGTACATCTTCCTCGACTACCGGCAGAACCAGGTCTACGACTCGACGCGGGTGACCGCGCACGAGACGGGGCACGTGCTGGGGCTGCCGGATCACTACTCGGGGCCGTGCAGCGAGCTGATGTCCGGGGGCGGGCCTGGGCCGTCGTGCACGAACGCGTACCCCAACTCGGCGGAACGGTCGCGGGTGAACCAGTTGTGGGCGAACGGGTTCGCCGCGGCGCTGGACGAGGCGGAGAAGGCGTTGCAGAAGTCCGCGCGGTGACTTGGTGACCCGGTGGCCCGGTGGCCCGGTGGCCGGTAGTCCCGGAGTCCGGTAGCCGCACGGTGTGGTGGCGGCCGGGGGGTGTTGCGCAGCCCGGCGTTTGCGGGGTGCCGCCGCGCCCACCCGTGCCGCCCCAGCGGCACGACTGCCCGCGGTTGGCGAGTGCGACTGCCTGTGGTTGGCGGATGTGACTGCCTGTGGTTGGCGGGTGGGGGTGTCCGTGCGGGTCAGGGTTGGTGCAGGGTCAGGTCGACGAGCAGGGCCCTGTGGTCGGTGTCGGGGAGGTCGAGGAAGCGGGCCTGGGTCGCGGTGAAGTGCTGCGAGACCAGGACGTGGTCGATCTGCGCGCCGAACGCAGGCGTCGTGCGGGTCGGCCACGTCGGGGTGCGGTCGGCGCCGTCGAGGCGGGCCGCGTCGCGCAGCCCGGTGTCGAGGATGTCGCGGAAGGCCGCGTGGTCCTGGGTGGCGTTGAAGTCCCCGGCGAACACGGCCGGGGTGTCCGCCCCGGCGGCGGCCGCGTCGCGCAGCCGGCCCAGCTCCCGCTGCCACAGCCGGACCTCTTCGGGCAGCGGCGGCATGGGGTGGGCCAGCTGGAGCCGTACGGTGTGGCCGTCGACGTCGGCGAGCGCGCCGGGCATGCCCATGGTGCCGGGGACGCCGCCGGTGGGCCGGAGCGGGTGGCGGCTGAGGATGACCGAACCCTCGGATCCGCCGCCTTCCACGGCCTGCCGGTGCGGATGGGTGGCCGCCAGCTCCCGCTTCAGCGCCGCGTCGCAGGTGTACTCGCACTCCTGGACGAACACGATGTCCGGTTTCTCGCGGCGCACGGCGTCGGTCAGCGCGCCGGTGGCCCGCCCGAACTCCACGTTGGAGGTCAGCACCCGCAGCTCGGCGACGGGCGGCCCGGAGGGGTCGCCGGTCTTCCCGTACGGCTCGATGTACCAGGCCAGCAGGCCGAGCAGGACGACGCCCCACACGGCACCGGTCCACCAGCGGGCGAGCAGGGTGAACAGCAGACCGGCGGCGGTGGGCACGAGCAGCCAGGGCAGGAAGGCGAGCAGCTGGGGCACCGGCGTGACGCCGTCGGTGTCGGCGGCGCGACAGCCGACGACCGTGCTCACCCCGGCGAACAGCAGCGCCGCGCACCAGGTGCCGAACCGTCGCCCTCCCCCGGGCCGCCGTCCCTCCGTGGGGTCGGTGACGGGCGGGTCGGCAGTCGCAGTGTCCAACGTTCCGGTCCTCCACTCGCGGGTGCGATGCCCGAATCCTCCCTCATGGACGGTGGAGCGTGGCGGGCGGTTGCCGGAAACGGCCGTCCGGGACGGTCGCCGGTGACCGGGCACCGCGCCGGAGCCCGCTGCGGCCGGTCAGCCAGGACAGCAGCGCCACCGTCAGGCCCAGCGCGAGCAGCAGCCAGGAGGCGGTGCGCAGGGTGGCGGTGAGGGCGTCGTAGATCGCGGCCGCGGCCGGGCGGTGGAGGCGGTCGGGCAGGTCGGCCAGGGTGAGCCGGCGGCCGACGGCGACCGCGAGGGCCAGCAGGGCGCCGCCCAGTGCCGTGCCCAGGCCGGTGGCGGTGAGCGCGCGGCGGCGGCGGGCGGCTACGGCGATCCCGGTGACGGCGAGGACGACCGTCGCGAGCGGCAGCCAGAGCGCGGCGGCGTCCAGCACGTGGTACCCCTTCCGGAGTCCGGCCACCTCCTCGGCCGGCACCACCGGGACCTCGGTGTGCTCGACGGGGATGCGGTGGGCGTAGGGCATGCGGTCGGCGGCGAGCCGCTGCTTCACCTGCGCGGTGACGGGGGCGAGGTCCACGGTGACCGGGCCCCGGGGTGCGGTGTCGTCGCGCAGGGCGTGCAGGACCGCGTCGTGGACGGCTCGGTTCCCCGCCTCCCAGGCGGTGCGGAACGCTTCGGTGCGGGTGAAGGAGTGGACGGCGTCGCGGACGAACGGCGCGAGGGCGGCGCCGGCGTCGGTGTCGGAGTCGGAGTCCCGGTCCGGGTCCACCGGGGCGGGGGTCAGCGTGCGGGCGACCTCGTCGCCGACGGCGTCGGCGACGAGGTCCCGTACGGCCGGGTCGGTCGCCAGGGGGGCCATGGTGTCGACGTAGCGGCCGGTGTCGGCGAGGCCGAGGGTCGCCCAGGCGGCGAGGGTGCCGCAGGGGGCGAGGAGACAGGCGAGAACGAGGAGGGCGGCGGAGAGGGCGTCGCGGAGGGGCACGCTTCCAGGCAACGGGCCGGGGGCCGGGTGCGCGAGTGCTGGGGCGCGTACGGGTGCCCTGGGACCGGAAGGGTCGGAAGGGCCGGAAGGGCCGAAAGGGACAGGGGGGCAGTGAGGGGCAGGAGCTGTCCGGCGCGCACCGGCGGGGCGGCTGCCCGCGGGGGCGGACAGGTCAGCGCAGGCGGTGGCCCTGGGCGTCCTCCTGGGTGTAGAAGCGGTAGAACATGGCGGCGAAGACGCCCGCCGTGACCACCAGGCCCAGGGCCGTGGCGCGCAGGACGCTGCCGCCGGACTGGCTGAAGAGGAAGCCGACCGCGATGCCGCAGAACGCGGCCCAGACCGCCGCGTGGAGCTCCCGCCGGAGTTTCGGGGCCAGGGTGAGCAGTGCCATGAGGACCACGGCGAAGACGAGCCCGGTGAGGAAGCCGAACAGGAAGTTCCAGCCGGTGATGGGACCGCCGTAACGCCGGTTGGCGGCCGCCCAGTAGCCGTACACGAGTCCGAGGACGACGGGCAGCGCGACCACTGCCGCCCGGTGGACCTTTCCGCTGAAGAGGTCCGTCGTGCCGCCCCGCTCGATCGCTCCCCGGGTCCGGGGTGCCGCGTGCGCCATGTGAGCACTCCTCTCTTCACCCCCGCCTACCAGAGCACACCCGCGGGGACCTCTCGGCAAGTCGGCCGTGCGGGGCGGGCGGCCGGCCCGGGACCGGATGCGGGCCGTGCGGGCCCGTGCTTCGCTGGGTCGATGAGTCCGGGCAGCGGGGGACACGGCCCGCACGACCGGCATCCGCGGGCCGGCCGTCGCGATGTCGTACACCGGCACGAGATGCTCCAGGTCAGGGGCCGCAGTGTCGCCTGGGTGCTGCCGCTGCTCCTCCTCGTCACCATCGCGGTGGCCGACTACAACACCACCGGTGAGTTCCGGATCCTCTCCTGGATCGTGCTGGTGCCGGGCATCGCCGCCGCGCTCTGCGGGGTGTGGGGCACGGCCCTGTTCGCCGTGCTGGCGATGCTGGTGTACAGCGTCGTGGACAGTGCCTGGCCGCACCAGTTCCAGGCGGGGCTGCCGGACTTCATCCTCGTCGCCGCGGGAGGTGTCCTCGCCGTCCTGGCCTGCGTGGTGCGGGTGCGCGGCGAGCGCCGCGCGCTGCACATGCGGGACGTCACCGACACCATCCGCGGTACCGTGCTGCGCCCGCTGCCGAAGGGATGGGGCGGCCTGGAGCACGCCGGGGTCTACCTCACCGCGGACGCCGACGCCCGCGTGGGCGGCGACTTCTACGACATCCAGCCGGGCCCGTACGGCACCCGCGTGTTCGTCGGTGACGTGCAGGGCAAGGGGCTGGGCGCGGTGGAGACGGCGTCGGTGCTGCTCGGCAGTTTCCGCGAGGGCGGCTATCACGACGAGGAGCTGGCGTCCGTGGCCGACCGGCTGGAGACGCGGATGATCCGCCACCGTGAGTACACCACGGCGCTCGGCCGGAACGACGGCGACCGCTTCGCCACCGCCGTGCTGCTCGGTTTCCCGGCCGACCGCGTCGACGTCGTGGACGTGATCGTGTTCGGGCACGAGCCGCCGCTGGCCGTCGGCCCCGCGGGCGTGCGGATGCTGCCGGTCACGGGAGGGCTGCCGCTCGGCTACCGCGACCTCGCACCCGGGGCGCCCCACACCCGCCGGGTGCCGCTGGCCCCGGACGAGACGCTGCTGGTGGTGACGGACGGGGTGACCGAGGCCCGGGACGCGGACGGCCGCTTCTACCGGCTCGCCGAGCAGGTCACCCGAGCGGTGTCGGCGGACCCGCGGATCGCCGCACCGGCCCGCCTGGTCGCCTTCGTACGGGACGGCACCCTGCGGCACTGCGAGGGACATCTGGCCGACGACACCACCGCGTTCGCGATGCGGCGGACCCGCGCGGCGGCGCGCGAAGGGCGCGAAGGGCACGAAGGGGGAAGTTCACCGCAGTGACCCCACCCCGTGCGGCCGCAACCGTTACCGTGCTGCCGTAGGTGATCGACAAGGGGGAGGGGACCATGCCCGGAACCGTGCTGTTGCTGGCGGCCGCGCCGCTGGGTCGCGGGCGGCTGGTCGACGCGGCGTCCGTGCTCCCGGTCCTCGCCGCGGTGCCGCCCGCCGTGCTGTCCGGCACGGACACGGCCAACGTCGTCGAACTCGCCGACCCGCTGGAGCCGCAGGCCGTACTGACCCGGCTGCGCGCGGCGGCCGCGTCGCCGGGGCCGCTGACCGTGTATGTCACCGGCCAGATCCAGCTCGACCGCCGGCAGCGGCAGCCGCATCTGGCACTCGCCCGGACGACCCCCTCCACCGTGCGGTACACGGCGCTGCCCTGGCAGTGGTTCCGGGAGGAACTGCGGCTGCGCCCGGCGGGCGCGACCACCCTGTTCCTCGATCTGCACGCCGACGCGGAGAGCTGGCGGTCGCTGTGCGTGCCGGAGTCGCCGGGCGCGTTCCCGCTGGACTGCGGGCGGGACAACGCCGTGTACGGTCGCGTCGCGCCGCCGCCGTCCCGGCGTGCGGTCGGGGCACCGGACTACATGAAGGCGGTCGCGACGATCCTGCGCAGCGGGCGGCGGCCACCGGAGGAGGAGCTGCACCAGCAGGCGCTGACGCGGATCGCGCCGGAGAGCGCCGGCAGGGACCTGCCGCTGGCGCGGCGCGGGCCGCTCCCGGGTGATCCGCACGCCGCCGTCACCGCCGCCGTGCGGTCCGGGCGGCATGCGGACGCCGACGCGCTCGCCGCGCGGCTGGAGCAGGCGGCCGGCCTCGCTCACGGGCCCGGGTCCGAGGAGGCGATGCACTGGAGCGAGGTCCGGGCGGATCTGGCGATGCTGGCCGGGGACGCGGCCCGCAGCTGCCGCGGCTGGCTGTCGGTGGCCACCGCGCGGCTGGCCGCCGGTCAGCCGGCCGACGCGCCCGCCGTCGAGGCGGCCGTGGACCGGGCGCACCACCAGTGGGGCCGGATCGGCGATCCGGTCCGCGCCCGGGAACTGGGCGCGGTGCTGGCGGAGCTGCGCGGGCGGGTCCCCGGCCGGCGGGAGGGCGCGCTGGACCATGTGCGGCGGCAGTTGCGGCAGCTGCAGACGCAGGACTGAGTGACGCGCGGCCCGCGCGGGCGCCGGCGGTGCAGGCCGGTTCCGGGAACCGCCGGGCAGGGGCACGGGGGCCACGGGTTCCCGCCGGCCGAGTCCGACAGCACCCGGGCAGCGGGCCGGAGAGCGGCTCTTAGCGGCCGGTCCCGTTACCGGTCCCGTTGTCGGTCGCCGGTGTGGTTCCGCTCCGGTGCGCTTCTCCGTGACGCGGGGTGCGGCGGTGATACGGACCGCCCCGGCAGGCCCAACCGGACGGCGCCCCTACCGCACCGCTGCTTCGACGGGTGTCGTGGTCCGCAGGTCGGGGCCGGGGTCGGGGACGGCGGCGGCCCCGGCCCCGGCCGGGCCCGCGTTCGCCGCGAGGACCAACGCCGCGACCGCGGCGACGGCCGCGGCGAGGCCTCGGGCGTAACGCTCGGTGGAGCGTGTGCGTTCCAGCACGGCGACCTCGCAACAGCGACGGGTTAAGCACGTTTAATCCGCGGTTTAACCTAGGGGCTGCCGGACACGAACGGCAAGGGGCTCTGGGGGAGTTGGCATGGGGGATCGGGACGAGCCGGGGACCATCGGACGCCGGGTGCAGCGGCTGCGCGTCGCACGCGGACTGACCCAGAAACAGCTGGCCGAGCCGGTGTACACGCCCGCGTACGTCTCCACGCTGGAGGCCGGCCGGGTGCGCCCCTCCGACGAGGCGCTGCGGCACCTCGCCGACCGTCTCGGAGTCGAGTTCGACGAACTGGCGACCGGACGTCCGGCCCGGCTGGTGACCGAACTGCGGCTGCGGCTGACCGAGGCGCAGCGCACGCTGGCCGCCGGTGAGGCGGAGGCCGCGGTGGGGCAGTACTCCGGGCTGCTCGCCGAGGCGGAGACCCACGGTCTGGCCGAGGAGCAGGCCGCCGCCCTGCTCGGGCTCGGGGAGTGCTGCCTGGAGACCGGTGAACTGGAGGAGGGGCGCGGGTACTTCGAGCGGGCCGAGGCGCGGCTCGCCGACGCGCCGCTGACCGCGCGGGTGCCGGCGCTGCGCGGACGGGCCGTCGCCCACTACCTGGCGGGGGAACTGCGGTACGCGGTCTACCTGTTGGAGTCCACGCTCGACGAGCTGAACCGGGGTGGTCTGCACGACCCGGACGCGCTGCTGCTGCTCTACTCCGGTGCGATCGGGCCGTACATGGACATGGGCGCGCACGCGCGTGCCGCGCAGGCGGCGGAGTTCGCGCTGGCCCTCGCTCCGCAGTCCGGTGACCCGGCACTGGTGGCGCGCATGCACCGCTCCGTCGCCCGCACCCTGCTCGCCGAGGGCCGCCTGGCCGAGGCGGACGCCTCGCTGGCCAAGGCGGCGGAGCTGTACCGGGGGCTGCGGCTGCGCACCGAACTGGCCCACTGCCACTGGATGCGGGGGTACGTGTACGCGCAGAACGGCGATCTGGGGCGCGCGGAGGAGGAGATGCGGGAGGCGCTGCACATGCTGTCCGCGAACCGTGCGGCCCTCTACAGCAGTCAGCTCACGGTCGAGCTGGCGGACGTGCTGCACCGGCGTGGCCGCTCCCTGGAGGCGGCGGAGCTGCTGCGGGACGTGCTCGGCGGGCTGTCCCCCGAGCGGGGCGCGGTGCACGCGGCGGCCGCGCACCGGCTGCTCGGCATCATCGCCGAGGACGCCGGGCGGGCCGAGGAGGCCGAGGAGCACTACGTGCGCGCGCTGAGCCTGCTGGAGCGCGCGGGCGCCGCCGGCGACCTGGCCGACCTGTGCCGGCTCCTCGGCGACCTCCTGCGCCGCGGCGGCCGCGTCGAGGCGGCGCTGGACGCCTACCGCACCGGCCTGGGCCACCGCACGGCCCCCGGCACCACCACCCTGGGCCCGGCCCCGGCCCAGCCCCACCTCTGACCCACCGCCCCGGACAGCACCCGCCCTCCCGGGGCCCCGGCCTGCGCCGGAGCGAGCCCTGAGGACCGCTCGGCGGCTGCGTCCGCTCGCGGCTTGTGACCTGTGAGGGCCCGTGATCCCGGGGTGGGCCGGGCGCGTCCCGTCCCGTGTGCGGGCCGGCTCGGGTGCGGTGGGTGGGGGCCGTGTGTGGGGGGGGCGTGTCCGCTCGTTGTGTCCGGTGCGGGCGGGGTGACGCCGTCCACGGTGTGGCTGCTGCCCGGGGCGGGCGTGTCCCGCTGGTGTCCGGCTCGGTCCCGGGGCGGTGTGGAGGGTTCCGGTGGCTGCTCCGCTCGCGTCGTGTGTGTCCGGGCGGGCACGTCGTCCGGGGTACAGGAACTCGGAACGGGGTCGGCGGCCGGCCCCGGAGCGGGCGGTGGCGGTGCCCCGCGTGCGGCCTGCTCCGCCGCGGTCTCCCCCGCCCGGGGCGGCGTTTCGGGGGCGGGCGGAGGGGTAGTCGGGCGGCGCTTTCGGACGTGACGGGAGGCGGTGGGTGTGCGGCCCGGGGACGACCCTGGGGGCGACCCGGACGGCCCGGGCGCCGGGTCAGGGGTGTACGAGCAGGTCGCCGAGGCGATCACGGCCGGCCTGCGCGAGGCCGGGCCCGCCGACGTGCCGGGCCGGCTCTGCGGGGTGGCCGTCGACCTGCTGCCGGTGGACGGCGCGAGCGTGTCGCTGCGCGGGGACGCCATGCCCGTGCAACTCGCCGCCTCCAGCCCGTACGCCGCGCGTCTCGCCCAGTTGCAGGCCACGCTGGGTGACGGGCCCTGCCGTCACGTCCTGGAGACCGGCCGCCCCGTGCTCGTCCGCGACCTCGCCGCCGCCGACGGCGCCCACCGCTGGCCCGTCTTCGCCCAGCAGGCCCTCGGCGCCGGGCTGCGGGCCGTGCACGTGCTCCCCCTCGGCAGCGACGACGTCTGCGTGGGCACCCTGGACCTCTACCGCGACGCCCCCGGCGGACTCACCGCCCGCCAACTGCGTGCGGCGCGCCTTGTCGCCGGGGTGATGACCGCTGCGCTGATGGACCTGCCGTACGGCCTCCCGGAGGGCGACGAACCCTGGCTGAGCGGACTGGCCGCGGATCACGACCGGGTCCACCAGGCCGTCGGCATGATCATGGCCCAGCTGGGCATCGGCGCCGACGAGGCACTGGCCCGGCTGCGCGGTGACGCCTTCGCCCACGGCCGTACCGCCCTGGAGGTCGCCCTGGACGTCGTCTTCCACCGCCGCCGCTTCGACACCCGTTGAGAACCACCGCCCGGACAGGCGTCGTTGACGCGAGCAGTCGGGTGTGGACGCCAACTACGCTGAGGGACCATGGACATAGCCATTCTCTTCCTCACCTGCCTCGTGATCGCCGGCGTCATGACGGTCCAGACCGGCCTCTCCCGCGCCGAGCGCCGCGCGGCCCGCATCGAGCGCAAACTCGACCTGGTGCTCGGTCACCTGGGCCTGGAGGAGGAGATTCCGAGGAAGGACGAGATCATCGGCCTCGTCCGCGAGGGCAAGCAGGTCCAGGCGATCAAGTTGTACCGCCAGAGCACGGGTGCGGACCTGGTCGAGGCCAAGCAGGCGGTGGACCGCATGGTCTGACCGGAGCGGGCGGACCCCCGCGGGTCAGACCCGCAGCCGCACCTGGCGGCCTACCTCCGCCAGGCGGTCCGCGCCGAGCTGGGTCATCGCCTGGGTGACCTCCGGGAGGACCGTGCCGAAACCGGCGTTGGTGAGGGTGATGGTGTCCTCGCCCACGCGGACCGCCGCGAGGTTCAGGGTGAACGCGGTGCGTGTCCCGTCGGGCGCCTCCCCGGTCATGCGCAGACGCACGGCCGCCCGTGCGTCACCCGCCTCGGGGAGCGGGAGCCGGGCCACCTCGACGAGCTGGGTACCGGCCCCGGGTGTCGTCGCCTCGAAGCGCGCGCACTTCTCGGGCAGGGTGCCCAGCCAGTCCAGGGCCCGGCCCACGTCGGCCGGCCGGTACGCGGCGATCTGGTAGCGCAGCTGGGTGTCGTTCGAGGTGTCGTCGAGGGTGGCCGTGACGCGCGGGCCGGCCGGGGTGCCGAAGAGCTCCTCCGTGTAGAGGACGTCGAGGAGGCGGCGGCATTCGGGGTCGTCCGTGGTGCCCTTGAGCAGTCCGTCCCGCCAGGTGGCCGCGCCCTGGCCGGTCGTCCACGGCTCCCCCAGGTCCGCGTCCGTGATCAGCGCCTCCCGCAGCTGCGCCTCGCTCAGCGTGGGCGGGGACGGCGCGGGCCGCTCGCCCGCGGAGGCGGAGGAGGAAGCGGACACCGACGGCTCGGGGGGCTGGGAGACGGCCTCGGGCAGTGCGCGCGGCACGTTCCGGTCGTCGGCGACGCAGCCCGCCGCGGTGAGCAGGGTCGTCACCGACAGCGCGGAGGCGAGGAGGACGCGGGCGGCGGCCGGGGCATGGGTCATCGGGGGTGCCTCCTGGGGGACCGGGCCGTCCACGAGCGGCCATGTCCCTACGCCACCACCCGGCCGTCCGCGTCACCAGCGCGGCGGGCCGTCCGGGTGAGCGGCCCCACGCGGAGCGGGTGAGCGCCCTCATGGGGAGGACGAGGACGGATCATTCACCGGTCGGCCGGGGCGGGAGCCGGCCCGGCGTCCGGGCCGCGCCGGGCACCGGCACGGCGGATCGGGTACCGGACCGCGCCCGGAGACCCCGCGTAGGGTCACGGGGCAGGTCCGCCCTCGGAAGGAGCCCCGCCGTGACCGACGGTCCGCCCGTACCGGTGATCATCGACTGCGACACCGGTGTCGACGACGCCCTGGCCCTGCTGTTCGCCGTACGCCACCCGGGGATCGACCTGCGCGCCGTCACCTGTGTGGCCGGTAACACCGATGTGGACGGTGTCGTGCGCAACACGCTGACCGTGCTGGAACGGGCGGGCGCGCCGGACGTCCCGGTCGCGCGGGGCGCCGAGCGGCCGCTGATCGAGGAGCCCCGCTCCGCCCGCCACGTGCACGGCCGTGACGGGATGGGCGACCTCGGTCTGCCCGCTCCGCGCCGTGCGCCGGCCGAGGTGGACGCGGTGACCCTGCTGCGCCGCGAGATCCTCGCCTCGCCCCGCCCGGTCACCCTCGTGCCCACCGCCCCGCTCACCAACATCGCGCTGCTGCTGCGGACGCATCCCGAGGTCACCCGCAACATCGGGCGGATCGTGTTCATGGGCGGCGCGGCGGGCGCGGGGAACGCCACCCCGGTCGCCGAGTTCAACGTGTGGCACGACCCGGAGGCCGCCGCGGTCCTCCTCACCGCGGGCGTGCCGATCACCATGTACGGCCTGGACGTGTTCACCCGGGTCGTCGTCCCGGGCGCGCAGGTGCGGAGACTGCGGGCGAGTGCCGAACCGGGCGCCCGGCTGGCCGGCGACCTGCTCGCCCACCGTCCGGCCCGCCCGGGCAGCAGGCCCGGCGACCCCGCCGAGGACGCGGGCGGTCTCGGTGACGCGGGCGCGTTGTGCGCGGTCGCCGACCCGGAGGGCCTGACGACCCACCGCCTCCCCGTCGAGGTCTGTCTCGCCCCCGGCCCGGCGCGCGGTCAGACGGTGGTCGACCGCCGCCCCCGCGCCGGCGAGTCCGAACTCCACGAGGGCGTACGCGAGCAGGCCCTGGTGGACGTCGGCCTGGACGTGGACGTGGAGCGCTACGTGCGGCTGTACCTGACGACGATCGAACGTCTGGCCGATTGATCGAGTACTGGTTCGATTCCGTGGCCCGGGTGAGGGACGCCGTTCGCCGCACCCGCCGGGAATGGCTCCCCGCTTCCGGTGCGTTCGCTTTTACGGTGTTCGGGACAGATTCTCCGCCGGTACCCGCACGCACCCACGAGGAGACCGCGTGACCGATCGCCCGAACCCCTCCGACGCCCGGCCGCCGCACCCCGCCCCCGACGCCACGCCCGACCTCTCCTCCCGGGACCCCGACTGGTGGCGGCAGGCCGTCGTCTACCAGGTCTACCCCCGCAGCTTCGCCGACGCCGACGGCGACGGACTCGGTGACCTGCGCGGCATCACCCGCCGTCTCACCCACCTCGCCGCCCTCGGTGTCGACGCCCTGTGGCTGAGCCCCTTCTATCCCTCCGAACTCGCCGACGGCGGCTACGACGTCGCCGACCCGCGCGACGTCGACCCGCGCCTGGGCACCCTCGACGACTTCGACGCGCTGGTGCGCGAGGCCCACCGGCTCGGCCTGAAGGTGATCGTCGACATCGTCCCCAACCACACCTCCCACCAGCACGTCTGGTTCCAGGAGGCACTGCGCGCCGGCCCCGGCTCGCCCGCCCGCGACCGCTACGTCTTCCGGGACGGCCGGGGCGAACGGGGTGAACTCCCGCCCAGCGACTGGCAGTCCGTGTTCGGCGGCAGCGCCTGGCAGCGGGTGCCGGACGGGCAGTGGTACCTGCACCTGTTCGCCGCCGAGCAGCCCGACCTCAACTGGGCGCACCAGGACGTCCGCGACGACCACCGCGCCACCCTGCGGTTCTGGAGCGACCGGGGCGTGGACGGCTTCCGGGTCGACGTGGCGCACGCCCTCGTCAAGGACCTGAGCGAGCCGCTGCGCGACCTCGGCGCCCACGCGGCGGGAGGCGAGGCCGCCCTCGCCGACTTCGCGCCGGGCACCCACCCGTTCTACGACCGCGACGAGGTGCACGAGATCTACCGGGACTGGCGCAAGATCCTCGACGCCTACACGCCGCCCCGGACGGCCGTCGCCGAGGCATGGATCCCCGGCGGGCGGCGCGCCCTGTACGCCCGGCCGGACGAACTGGGCCAGGCCTTCAACTTCGAGTACCTCGAGACCCCGTGGGAAGCGGACGCCCTCCGCCGGGTCATCACCGACTCCCTCGCCACCGCCCACGCGGCCGGCGCCTCGGCGACCTGGGTGCTCTCCAACCACGACGTGATCCGGCACGCCTCCCGTCTGGTGCTCCCGCCGGGCACCGACGACAACGCGTGGCTGCTGTCCGGCGGTCACGCCCCCGCCGTCGACCCCGAAGCCGGTCTGCGCCGGGCCCGCGCGGCCACCCTGCTGATGCTGGCGCTGCCCGGCTCGGCCTACGTCTACCAGGGCGAGGAACTCGGGCTGCCCGAGGTCGCCGACCTGCCCACCGAGGTCCTCCAGGACCCCATCTGGGAACAGACCGGGCACGTCCGCAAGGGCCGCGACGGATGCCGGGTGCCGCTGCCGTGGACCATGGACGGCCCGTCGTACGGCTTCGGGGCGGCCGGCGCGTGGCTACCGCAGCCACCGTCCTTCGGGGCGTACGCCGTCGAGGCGCAGGACGGGGTGGAGGGCTCCACCCTGGAGCTCTACCGCACGGCGTTGCGGCTGCGCCGCAAGCTGCTGGACGGCGAGACGCTGACCTGGGCGGAGGACACCCCGGCCGGGGTGTTGCGGTTCGACCGCGGCGACGGTTGGCGCTGCGTGACGAACCTGTCCGCCGACCCCGTCTCCCTCCCGGCGGGTGAGGTCCTGCTGACCAGCGCCCCGCTGGAGGACGGCCGCCTCGGCCCCGACACCACGGCCTGGCTCGCCCGCTGAACCGTGCCGCCCCGGCCCGGGTGCCCGCCGCGCCGGGGCGGCACGGTGGCCACCCGTACGGCCCTGCAGTGCGGGCGGGCCGGCGGGGGCGCCGTCATGATCGCTTCCAGGTGTGTCCGTGACGGTCCTACAGGGAGCCCGCCGACGATGAACAGGTCCAGGAAGAAGACCGCCGCCGCGCTGGGCGCGGCCGGGGTGGTCGCGGGCGTGTGGCTGCAGACCGGGACGTCCGGCGCCGCCGGTATCCCCGCCCCGGCCGCGCGACCCGCGGTGCTGTGGGGCGACGTGACGATCCCGCCCGGGCGGGACGGCATCGTCGAGGCCGGGGGCCTAGCCGGGCCGGCGCTCGGCACTGGATCCACGCTGACCCTGACCGCGCCGGCCGGGACGCGGGTGACGGGCGTCCCCCTCGACGCCCCCGGCTACCGGGGCGCGGTGACCGCCGACGGCCGTTCCGCCCGCTACACCGCGGCCTCGGCCGAGCGGCCGTGGCGGGACGGCGCCTTCCCCTTCGTGATCGCGGTCCCCGCGGACGCGGTGCCCGGAACCCGGCCGAGCGGCTGCGCGCTGCGCCTCGCGGACACGGACGGCCGGGTCAGGGCGGCGGGCGGGTGCCGGGTGACCGTGGGACTGGCGGAACCGACCCTCGCCCGGCCGGAGTCCGGCGTTCCGCTGCGGGGCCGGCCGGCGATCGCGGGCCGGGCGCACCCCGGTGCGCAGATCACCGTCTCCGACCAGGACGGCGACGAGGTGTGCACCGACACCACCGGTTCCGACGGTCTCTGGGGCTGTACCCCCGCCCGGGCCCTGCCCGAGGGCCCCAACCGGCTCCAGGCCACCGCCACCCTGAACGGGGTGAGCGCGGCGAGCGAGCAGATCCAGATCACCGTGGCTCAGTAGCGCACCGCCCGTGCCACCTCGGGGCGGGCGTCCGGGGGCAGGTCGTGCGTGCTGCGCGCGGTCGTCCGCGCGGACTCGCCCGCCGGGACGTCGTCCACGGTCACCAGGGTCACGTCGACCAGGTCGCCGTTCGCGTCCCTGAAGTCGATCTGCACCAGGAAGGACCGGGCGGAGTCGTCGGCGTTGCGCACGGTCACCCCGACGGACGCGCGCCCGTCCGCGGGGACGTCCGGGGAGCCGAGCGTGACGTCGTCCTTCACGTCGAGGTTCCGCGTGAAGTCCTCGAACCGGCGCCCCGCCTCGGCCGTCGCCGACTCCCACGCCCCGGTGGCACGGGAGGCCGCGGAGGAGACGGACGGCTCCGCACCGTCCTCCCCGCCGGTGCAGCCGGCCACGCCGCCGACCAGCAGAGCCGTCAGCGCGGCCGCTCCGGCGGCCGCGCGACGGCTGGGTGCCGTCATGTCAGACGTGTCCCGGGCCACCGCTGCCGAAGGCCCCGCTGGACCCGGGCAGCCAGCGCTTGCGCTTCTGGTCCTTGCCGGTCCTGGACCCGGCGTGGTGGATCTCGTAGGGCATGAGCCGGGACCCGCCCTTCTCCACCCGCGGCATCTCGTCCGGTTCCCGCATCTCCCGCATCTCGCGGACCGCGCCGCCCTCCGGCAGCTTCGGCTGTTGCTCGGGGGTGGGGCGGGGGGACTCCTGGTCCATCACCCGCATTCCGACCCGTACGGCCCAGATCAGCGCGCCGGCCACGATCAGCCCGCCGATGAAGGCCGCGGTCACGTTCCACACGCTCTGACTGGCGGCCAGAAGTTCATACGTTGCGGTGCTCATGCTTCCGAGTATGGACGAGGAAATGAGATAAAGCGCACGGAATGTCCGAATCTTTGGCCAAGGGTCACCGGAGCCCCCGGGCCACCGGCCGCGGGCACCCTCGTTCGGCTCGTCCCGGCGGGCGGCGGGCTCCGCCCCGTGGCAGATTTCGGCCAGAGGGAAGGCCGGGACGGGCCGTCGCGTCCCCACGTGTGCAGCTCGGGGCCCGGCTCCGGCCTTCCCGCCTTCGACGACCCGTACCAGGCGACCCGTGACCGACGCCCGCGGCCCCGCGCCCCGCGGCCCCGCGCCCCGCGGCCCCGCGCCCCGCGGCCCCGCGCCCCGCGGCCCCGCGCCCCGCGGCCCCGTGTCCCGTGTCCCATGTCCTGCGGCCCATGCCCCGTGCCCCGCGGCCCGTGCCCCGTGTCCTGCGGCCTGCGGCCTGCGGCCTGCGGCCCCGTGTCCCGTGCCCTGCGGCCCGTGCCCCGTGCCCCGTGTCCTGCGGCCTGCGGCCTGCGGCCCCGTGTCCCGTGCCCTGCGGCCCGTGCCCCGTGCCCCGTGTCCTGCGGCCTGCGGCCTGCGGCCTGCGGCCTGCGGCCCGTGCCCCGCGTCCTGCGGCCCGTGCCCCGCGGCCCGTGCCCCGCGGCCCGTGCCCCGTGCCCCGCGTCCTGCGGCCCGTGCCCCGCGGCCCGTGCCCCGTGCCCCGCGTCCTGCGGCCCGTGCCCTGCGGCCCGTGCCCCGTGCCCCGTGTCCTGCGGCCTGCGGCCTGCGGCCCGTGCCCCGCGGCCCGTGCCCCGCGGCCCGTGCCCCGTGCCCCGCGTCCTGCGGCCCGTGTCCTGCGGCCCGCGCCCCGAGGTCCGTGCCCCGTGCCCCGCGTCCTGCGGCCCGTGTCCTGCGGCCCGCGCCCCGAGGTCCGTGCCCCGTGCCCCGCGTCCTGCGGCCCGTGTCCTGCGGCCCGCGCCCCGAGGTCCGTGCCGCGGTCCGTGCCCCGCGGCCGACGGCCCGTGACGGGCGGCCCCGCGCCCCGAGGCCGGCGACCGGCGTCCGAAGTCCCCTCCGGCATCGGGCGTCCGGCGGGTGGAGGCCCCTATCCCAGCCGTACCGGCAGCGAGGTCAGGCCACGCAGCAGGGTGCTCGTGCGCCAGGTGAGCGGTCCGGGATCGGCGGCGAGGGCGAGGGAGGGGTGGCGCTCCAGCAGCAGGCGCAGGGCGACGGCGGCCTCCGCGCGGGCGAGCGGGGCGCCGAGGCAGTGGTGCGCGCCGTGCCCGAAGGCCAGGTGGCCCCGGGGCCGGCGGGTGAGGTCGAAGCGGTCGGGGTCCGGGAAGGCCAGTGGGTCGCGGCAGGCCGCGGCGAGGGAGACGAGGACCGCGTCACCGGCGGCCACCGGGGTTCCCGCCAGCTCCAGCGGCTCCGCCGCGAAGCGGAACGCGCCGGAGTGGGCCGGTGCCGCGAAGCGCAGTGACTCCTCGATCGCGGCGGCGGTCAGGGCGGGGTCGGCGCGCAGCAGGGCGAGCTGGTCGGGGTGGGTCAGCAGGCTGTGCACCGTCGCGGAGATCAGGTTGACGGTCGTCTCGTGGCCGGCGACGAGGAGCAGGAAGGCCATGCCGAGGAGTTCCCCGGGGGCGAGGCCGCCGCTCTCCGCGTCGTCCGGCGGTCCGGCGGCCGCGGCCAGGTCCGCCAGCAGGGAACCGTCCGGCGTGCGGGTCTTCTCGGCGATCAGTTCGGTGAGGTAGGAGGTCAGCGCGGCGGCCGAGGCGGCGGCGGCCTCCTGTCCGCTGGGCATGACGAGTTCGTCGGACCACCTGTGGAAGGCCGCGCGGTCGGCCCCGGGCACGCCGAGGAGGTCGCAGATCACCGTGACCGGAAGCGGCAGCGCGAACCCGCTGACCAGATCGGCGGTGCCCGTCCGCGGTAGCCGGTCCAGCAGCTCGCCCGCCACGGTCTCGATCCGCGGGCGCAGTGCGGTGACCCGGGCCGGGGTGAAGCGGTCCGCCACCAGCCGCCGCAGCCGGGTGTGGTCCGGTGGGTCGCTCTGCAGCATGTTCCGGCCGACGGCGTGCCCGCCGTCGGTCTCCCAGGTGGCGGAGTGCCGGATGTCGTTGCGCAGCCGGGGATCGGTCAGCGCGGCCCGTACCGCCTCCCGTGTGACGACCAGCCAGGCGTCACCGCTGCCCGGCACGTGGACGCGGTGCACCGGGCCCTCGTCCCGCAGGGCCGCGAGAACCGGGAACGGGTCGGCCGCCAGGTCGTGGCCCCGGGGGGCCAGTTCCTCCAGTGTGGGCGCTCGCACGTCGCCGTCCCCTCTCCGTCGAAATGGGGAGTGATCCCCGTTTACGCCCACGACGATAGCATCCGGGTCGGGGAGCGCTCCCCGCTTCGTCCGGAGGAAGAGAAGAAGACGATGACCGTCGGTGAAGGACCCACCGGCCCGGAGGGCCGGGACCCCGCGTCCGGGGGCCCCGCGCCCCGGCAGCGGCGGGACGCGCGGCGCAACCGGGACCGTCTGGTGGAGGCGGCGCACGCCGTCTTCTCCGAGCAGGGGCTCGACGCCCCGCTGGACGTGATCGCCCGCCGGGCCGGAGTCGGCAACGCGACGCTCTACCGGCACTTCCCCACCCGCGCAGCCCTCGTCGACGCCGTCTTCCACGACCAGCTGGCCGGCACCATGGCTGCCGGCGAGCACGCCCGCACCGTGCCCGACGCCTGGGAGGGGCTGACCGGCTACCTCCGCACCGTCTTCGCCACGCTCGCCGCCGACCGCGGCACCAACGACCTCATGACCACCCGTCTGGCGGACGTCGAGGTCCTCCAGGCCGTGCACGCGCACAACCGCCGGACCGTGGAGCTTCTCCTGGACCGGGCGCGTGAGCAGGGCGCCGTGCGCACCGACGTCACCACCGAGGACCTGCTGTTCGCCCTGGCCGCCCTCGGCCGCGCCGTCCCACCCCTGGTCAGGGCCACCACCCCCGACGCCTGGCACCGCCCGCTCGCGCTGTTCCTCGACGGCCTCCGCGCCACCACCGAGCCGGGCCCGCTCCCCGGCACCGCCCTCACCGGGGCCGAGCTGGGGGACGTGCTCGGGGAGATGGGCCCGCACCGCACCCGGACGGCCCAGGGCGCGACCGGGAAGCACACGAGGTAGTGGCGGGCGGGGCGAGCGCCTCCGGGGGCGGTGTCCGCCGCAGTGGAACCGGGCCGGCACATCTGCCTCGGCCACGACAGTTTTTCCGCCGGGCCGACTAGAGTTCCCCTACGGGGAACCCGCCCCCGTGGCGGACCATGCCCCCTGTGGTCCGCGGAAAGGTGCGCATGCCCCCGGAGAGTCAGCCGTACGCCGACGGCCGGCAGCCGGAACAGGACCGGCTCCCCGTCGCCGACCGGCTCGACGACGACCACTTCCCGGCCTACACCATGGGCAGGGCCGCGGAACTGGTCGGAGCGACACCCGCCTTCCTCCGCGCGCTGGGCGAGGCCCGGCTGATCACCCCGGCGCGTTCCGGCGGTGGTCACCGGCGCTACTCGCGCCACCAGCTCCGGCTGGCGGCCCGCGCCCGCGAGCTGATCGACCAGGGCACACCGCTCGACGCCGCGTGCCGCATCATCAGCCTCGAGGAGCGGCTGGAGCAGGCGGAACGGGCCAACGAGGAGCTGCGCCGACGGGAAGCGGGCGCGGCCCGCGGGCTCGGATGAAAATCTCCCCCGGCCGGAACAGAATTTCCCCCCTCGCTGAGGAAAATCTCTTTCCTTAAACCCGCCATCGGTGTTTATTCCAGTGATTTTCCTCGCTTGCCGCGAGGCCTTTCCGTGCTAGGCTGACGCCAGTTGCAGTTGTGGTTGCCAGTTTGCTACCGGGTCTCCGGGCAGGTGATCATCGCGACGATGTAGGGATTCGTAAAGTGCGAGTTCCGGCACTGTCTCAGGAGATTTGATATGGCCACCGGTACGGTGAAGTGGTTCAACTCGGAAAAGGGCTTCGGTTTCATCGAGCAGGACGGCGGCGGCGCTGACGTGTTCGCCCACTACTCGAACATCGCCACCTCGGGCTTCCGTGAGCTCCAGGAAGGCCAGAAGGTGTCCTTCGACGTCACGCAGGGCCAGAAGGGCCCGCAGGCGGAGAACATCGTCCCCGCCTGACCTGTACGCAGGGATTCAAGAGCAGGGGCCCGCACTTCGGTGCGGGCCCCTGCTCTTTGTTTTCCCCCGATCGGCGCGGTGCGTTTACCCGCTATTCCGTATCCGCTCACCTGCCCGCGACGCCGTCGGCCCGTCCGAAAGGAACCATTCCCTGTGGCCCCCTCCCCCCGGCGCCGCGCGTTGCTGCTGGCAGCCGCCCTCGCCCCGGTGGCCGGATGCGCCACCGACGACGCACCCGCACGCGCCGGCGACCGGGGCGGCACGGCCTCCCCCGGCCGGTCCGCGCCCGCCCCGGTGACCCCGCGGGGCCTCGCCGACCTGGAACGCGAGTACGGCGCACGTCTCGGGGTGTACGCGCTGGCGACCGGCACCGGAGCCACGGTCGTCCACCGCGCCGACGAACGCTTCGCGTTCTGCTCCACCTTCAAGACGCTCGCCGCCGGAGCGGTCCTGGACCGCCGCCGGCTCGCCCGTCTGGACGAGCGCGTCCCCTACACCCGGGACGACCTGGTCGCGTACTCACCCATCACCGAGCGGCACACCGGCACGGGCATGACCGTCCGCGGCCTCTGCGACGCCGCCGTCCGGTACAGCGACAACACGGCCGCCAACCTGCTGCTGCGGGACCTCGGCGGGCCGCGCGCCCTCACCGCCCACCTGCGCGGACTCGGTGACTCCGTCAGTCGCCTGGATCACGTCGAACCCGAGCTGAACGCCAACCCGCCGGGGGACCCGCGCGACACCACCACCCCCCGCGCCGTCGCCGCCGGCTATCGCGCCCTCGTGCTCGGCGACGCCCTGCCGGCCGCCGAGCGGGCCCTGCTGACCGACTGGCTGGTCCACAACACCACCGGCGACCAGCGCATCCGGGCCGGCGTCCCCCGGGGCTGGAGGACCGGCGACAAGACCGGCACCGGCGAATGGGGCCGGGCCAACGACGTGGCCGTCCTGTGGCCGGACCGGGGCGCCCCGCTGGTGCTGGCCGTCCTCACCGACCGCCCGGACCGCGACGCCGACCCCAGCGACCCGCTGGTCGTCGAGGCCACCCGCCGCGTCCTCACCGCCCTCGGCTGATTCCCGGGGCGGCGGCAGGAGCCGTCAGCCCTGCTTCGGCGCGGCCTGCTGGACCACCTCGAAGGACCACAGGGTGGCGTCCGTGGCGGCGGGGCGCGGCTTCTCGCCCTGCTCGCCGCCGTGCGCGGCCTGGCCGCGGCCCGCCATCCAGCGCTGGAAGTCCTCCTCGGTCCGCCAGCGGGTGTAGACGAGGTAGGTGTCGGTGCCCTCGACCGGGCGCAGCAGCTCGAACCACTCGAACCCGTCCGAGTTCTCCACCGCCCCCGCCCGCGCGGCGAACCGCTGCTCCAGCGTCTCGCGCTGCTCTTCCGGGACCGTGAGTACGTTGATCTTGACGATGCTCATGTCCCGATTGTCCCGCAGCCGTGGCGCCGGGCACGCGCCGGGTCGGCCCGGGCCGCCGGCAGGCCGGCCGGCCGGCGGGCGGAGTGTGCGGTCCGTGTGCGCCTCCTGCGTATGTTCCCGGCGCGCCGCGCGAGGAGGCCGTGACCACGCCCGCCGCACCGCCTCCCACCGGACACACTGCTGACCGACGTCCGGCGCGTGGCCGCGAACCGGTCCGACGCCCTGCCGAGGTGCCGCGCCGGCCGCCCGGCCACGCGGCCACCCACGCTGCCCGCCCGCCCGGAAGGCGCCCCACGTGAACTCCCGTACCAGTCCTGCCCCCACCTCCGTACGCCGTCGCGTCGTGCTCCTCACCGCCGCGCTGTCGGCCCTCTCGCTGACCGGCTGCGGCGTCGTCGGCGCGACCGGTGCCGACGACGCGGGACCGGACTCCGCGAGCGACGACATCACCGTGGGCCTGCTGCTGCCCGACACGGACACGGCACGCTTCGAGAAGTTCGACCGCCCGCTGATCGAGCAGCGGGTGTCCTCGCTCACCGACAAGCAGGGCGAGGTCGTCCACGCGAACGCCGGGGGCAGCAGCACCCGGCAGAGCGAGCAGTTCCGGCGGCTGATCGCCGACCGCGTCGACGTGGTCCTGGTGAACGCGGTGGACTCAGAGGCGATCGCGGCGGACGTGCGCAGGGCGAAGGCGGCGGGCATCCCCGTCATCGCGTACGACCGTCTCGCCGAGGGCCCCGTCGACGCGTACGTCTCGCACGACAACGAACTCGTCGGCCAGGTGCAGGGCCGTGCCCTGGTGAACGCGCTGGGCGACGACGCCGGGAGGAGCAAGGTCGTGATGATGAACGGCGCTCCCGACGACCCGAACACGGCGCTGTTCAAGAAGGGCGCGCTCGGCGAGCTGAACGGCAGGGTCGACATCGTCCGGTCCTACGACACCGAGAAGTGGCTGCCCGAGGTCGCCGCGGAGAACATGCGCACGGCGATCGAGGAGGTCGGGGCCGGCGACGTCGCCGCCGTCTACGCGGCGAACGACGGTATGGCCGGCGCCGTCATCGACACCCTCCAGGACGCCGGCGTGACCGATCTGCCGCCGGTGACCGGGCAGGACGCGGACCTCGCGGCCGTGCGGCGGATCGTGGCGGGCACCCAGTACATGACGGTGTACAAGCCCTTCCTCCAGGAGGCGGCCGGCGCCGCGGAGATGGCGGTGGCCAAGGTGCGGGACCGTTCCATCCAGTTCGACGCGCTGGCCCGGGACCGCGTCGACAGCGCCACACGGAAGGACATCCCGGCGATGCTGGTCCCGGTGACCGCACTCACCAGGGAGAACATCGAGGACACCGTGGTCGGTGACGGCGTCTACACCGTGCGGGAGATCTGCACCGAGCCGTACGCGGCGGCCTGTGCGGAGATCGGTCTCGTCCCGTGACCACGCAGGAGAAGGCCTCGGGGGCCGGTGGCCGTGGTCCGTCGTTCCCCCGGGCCGTCCCGCGCGACCGGAGTTAGGATCCGGGGCATGGCCCTGAGCGCGAGCGACGTGGAGCTGTTCACGGTCTCCAGGCCGCGGCTGGAGGCGATCGCCTACCGGCTGCTCGGTTCCGCGAGCGAGGCCGAGGACGCCGTGCAGGAGACGTTCCTGCGGTGGCAGGGCGCCGACGCCGCCGGCGTCCGGGTGCCCGAGGCGTGGCTGACGAAGGTCCTCACCAACCTGTGCCTCAACCAGCTCACCTCCGCCCGGGCGCGGCGCGAGACGTACGTCGGCCAGTGGCTGCCCGAGCCGCTCGTCGCCGGTGACCCCATGCTCGGCCCCGCCGACACCGCCGAACAGCGGGAGTCGGTGTCGTACGCGGTGCTGGTGCTGCTGGAGCGGCTCGCCCCGAACGAGCGGGCGGTGTACGTGCTGCGGGAGGCGTTCGACTACCCGCACCGGGAGATCGCGGAGATCCTCGACCTCACCGAGGCCGCCAGCCAGCAGTTGCTGCACCGCGCCAGGAAGCACCTCGCGCGGGGCAGGGCCCGTACCGAGGTCGACGAGGCCGCCGCCCGCAGGGTCGTCGAGGAGTTCCTCGCGGCCGCCACCAGCGGCCGGACCGAGCCGCTGGTGCGGCTGCTCACCGAGGACGCCGTCGCGGTCGGCGACGGCGGCGGGAAGGTTCCCGCCCGCACCAAGGCGTTCGAGGGCGCGCTCGCGGTCGCCAGGTTCATGCGGGGTCTGTTCACGCCGGGCAAGGGCAAGCGCGCCCTGGTCGGCGGCTCCCCCGGCATCCACGTCACGACCGTCAACGGCGGCCCCGCCCTGGTCGCGGTCGTCGAGGGCCGGGTCGTCGGCGTCATGTGCCTGGAGATCACCACCGAGGGCATCGCCGCCATCCGCAGCCAGGCCAACCCCGACAAGCTCGCCCGTCTGACGGAGCGCTGGGCGGCCGAGGACCGCGGGGAGCCCCTGTTCCACGCCTTCTGAAGAAGGTGCACGCCTCCCGAAGGACATGTGACGCAGGTCACAGTGCAGTCCTGTCAGGAAACGGCGGGCCGCCCGGTTCAAGGGGCGAACCCGCTGACGACAGGAGCAGGCCATGCAGCACCGCATCATCGTCCTCGGAGCCGGCTACGCCGGAGCCTCCGCCGCCGGACGCCTCGCCAGGCGGCTGCGCCGCGAGGACACCGCCATCACCCTCGTCAACGCCGACCCCGACTTCGTCGAACGCGTCCGCAACCACGAGCTCGCGGCCGGCCGGCGGCTCCGGCACCGGCCGCTCGCCGAGATGCTCGCCGGCACCGGTGTGGAGCTGAGGATCGCCCGGGTCGACGCGGTCGACGTCGACCGCAGGGCCGTCACCGTCCGGGACGCGGACGGCGAGAGCGAGCTGGCCTACGACACCCTGGTGTACGCCCTCGGCAGCGGCTGGAACGACCGGGGCGTCCCCGGTGCCGCCGAGCACGCCCACGAGATCGCCGGCCGTGCCGGGGCGCTGCGGGTGCGCGAACGCCTCGCCTCGCTGGACGCCGGACAGCGGGTGGTCGTGGTCGGCGGCGGCCTCACCGGCCTGGAGGCCGCGACCGAGATCGCCGAGGCCCGCCCGGACCTCGACGTCGCCCTCGCCTCCCGCGGCGCACTCGGCGACTGGCTCTCGCCCAGGGGCCGCGGGCACCTGCGCACGGTCTTCGGCCGGCTCGGCATCACCGCGCACGAGCACACCGACGTCACCGCGGTCCACGCCGACCGCGTCACCACCGCCGCCGGCGCCTCCGTCCCGTCCGCGCTCACCGTGTGGACCACCGGCTTCACCGTCCACCCGATCGCCCGGGCCACCGGCCTGGAGACCACGGACACGGGCCGGATCGTCGTCGACGCCACCATGCGGTCGGTCTCGCACCCCGAGGTGTACGCCGTCGGTGACGCGGCCTGGGCCATGGGACCCGGCGACAAGCCGCTGCGGATGTCCTGCGCCTCGGGCACCCCCACCGCCTGGCAGGCCGCCGACGCCATCGCGGCACGCCTGACCGGCGGGAAGCTCCCGGAGGTGCCGATCCGCTACTTCAACCAGTGCGTCTCGCTGGGCCGCAAGGAGGGCCTCATCCAGTACGTCACCGCCGACGACCGCTCCGTGAACGCGGCCCTGACCGGACGGCTCGCCGCCCTCTACAAGGAACTGGTCTGCAAGGGTGCCGCCTGGGCCGTGGCCCATCCGACGCTCGGACTGCCGACCCGGCGTCGCGCCGTACGCGCCGCGGCCACCACGGCCCCCGTGACACCGGCCACCGCGACGCACCCGGCGACCGGGACGGCGGCCTGACCCCGGCCCCGGGCACGGGGGCCGCGACCACCGGCCCCCGGGTCAGCCGGTGAGGTCGAAGGAGGCGGCGCGCGGTGCGAACACCGTGCCGCCGTCCTCGGCCGTCGCCAGCGCCGAGACGTGCCAGGTCCCCTTCTCCAGCCCGGCCGCCTCCTCCCGCGTCACCGCCAGCGTGTAGGTGCAGCGGGAGGCCGTGTCCGTGGTGGCGCGGCAGGTGGCGCGGTCCACGTGCCGCAGCTCCGCCTCGGTCGGGTCGAGCTTCGAACGCGCGGGCCACGCGAGGACCCTGACGTCCCGGACGCCCGAGTCGTCGCTCACGTCCGCGGTGAAGGTGATCGAGCCCGGGGCGGCGGCGGACGGGGCGACGTGGCGGACCGAGGCGTTCCTCACGGCCGGTTCCGTGGCGGGCCGGGCCACGGCGAATCCGCCGGCGGCCACCCCGCCCACGACGACCGCACCGATGAGCGACGACACGACGATGTGCTTCTGCATGACGGATCCCCCTGGGACGAGTGTGTGGTGGAAAGCGGGAAGGCGGTCGCGGTGACGGGTCGTCCCGCCGCCCTTCCCCTGTGATCGAGCCTAGGAGCGGGCCGCCCCCCGGTCCTCGGGCCACGGGACGAGAGCCGCCTGGAACCGGAGGTGGAGAACCCCGCTCCTCCCTCCACCCACCCCCCGTCTGCAACCCAGGTAAGAGGGCGGAATCCCCCTCCAGCCGGAGTCGTGCCGTCCCGGTGCCGCCCTAGCCTGAATCCGTCATGAAGCGAATCGACGACCGGCTGCTCCCGGTCCTGCTGCTGTGCGCCCAGGCCGTGGTGTGGCCGGGGGCGGCACTGGTGCGCGGGGACGTCCCGTCCACGTCCGCCCTCCTCGTGGCGGCCCTGGTCGCCGGACCCGTCACCGCCCTGCTCACCCTGCGCCGCACCCGCCCGGTCACCACCCTCGTGGTGACCGCCGCCGCGTGCGCGCTCGGTGCGGGACCGCTGCCCGCCGGGGCGATGGCGGTGCTCGGCACCGCGGGCGTGGCGCTCGCCCTGTTCACGGTGGCGACCGAACGCGACACGTTCACCTCCGTGCTGAGCGTGATGGCCCTCGCGCTGTGGCAGCTCCTGTACGGGCTCACCCTGCACGGGATCAGCGAACGCGACGGACTCGACCTGGTCCTCACCGCCCTGCTCTACGCCACCGTGTGCGGCGCCGGCCTGCTCGTCCGGCGCGCCCGCCGCACCCGGCGGACGTCCGAACGGCTGCTGCGGCGGGCCGAGTCCGAGCGCCACCGGCTCCCGGCGGTCGAACGGCGCCGGATGGAGCGGGAGTTGCACGACGTCAGCGCCCACCACCTGACGGCCGTGGTGGTCACGGCCGGCGCCGCCCTGGGCCTGCGCGAACGCCGCCCCGAACTCAGCCAGGAGGCACTGCGGTTCGCGGTCGACACCGGTCACGAGGTGACCCGGGCGCTCGGCGCGGTACGGGCCCCGGCCCCCTCGGGCGAGGACCTGCCGTCACCGGAGGAACGGCTGCTCGACCTGGTCGCCGGGTTCCGGCGCCTCGGCCAGCGGGTGGACGCCGAGATCGACCCGCTGCCGGACGGAGCCGTCGCGGACGCGGCGTACGGCATCGTGCGCGAGGCGCTGACCAACGTGGTGCGGTACGCCCCCGGCGCCCCCACGCGCGTGCTGTGCCGGTACGGCGACGACCGCACGGACGTCGTGGTCACCAGCGGGGCGCCGCTGCCCGGCACGCCGGCGCACGGCGCGGGCCTCGGCGGGGGACGCGGGCAGGGCTTCCTGCGCTCGCGGGCACGGGAGGCGGGCGGCACCCTGACCACCGGCCCCACCCGGGAGGGCGGATGGGAGGTGCGCGCGGCCCTGCCCGGGCGGACCACCGCCCTCACGGAACGGCCCGGAACGCGCGGCTACCGCCTGGCACAGGTGACGGCGGCCGCCGGACTCGTCCTGCAGCCCCTGCTGCCCACGCTGGTCGTCCGGGCGGAGAGCCTGCCGACCGGGTCGCACGTGTCGGCCGGTGTGCTCTTCGCGCTGCTCGCCGCCGCGCAGGCGGTCACGCTGCTGTGGCTGCGCCGCGCGCCGCTCACCGCCCACGGCGTGCTGTTGGCCCTGGCCGCGCTCTGGCCGGTGGCGATGGCCGCGGGCGGCTACACCGGCCCCGTCGTCCTCCCGCCGGCGCTGAGCATGCTCGCCACCTGTGCCGCGCTCGCCGCGGACGCGTCCGGGTACCGTCCGCGTCCCCTCCTGCCGGCCACCGCCGCGGTGGTGCACGCGGCGACCCTGACCGCCGCCGTCCTGGACCGGGGCACGACGGCCCCCGGGTGGGCGGTCGCGGTGTCCGCCACGGCGGCGGCGTCCCTGGCGGCCGGCGCGGCCCACGGGTGCGGCCTGCTGCGCGGCCGCCGCGAACGGGCCGCCCGGGACAGCCGGGACGCGCGCCTCACCGCCTGGACCGAGGAGGCGGTCCGGGACGCCTGGGCCGAACGCCGCCGCATCGCCGGCGGCCTGGAGACCACCGTGCTGGCGCGCACCGCCGACATGGTCACGGAGGCCGAGGCGGGACGCCTCGACGCCACCGCCGAACGCGCCCGCGAGGCCCTGGCCGCGATGCGCGCCCTGCTCGACACCGTCCGCGAGGGCGAGGCGGAGCGCGCGCTGCGCCCCCAGCCCACCCTC
Organism: Streptomyces sp. DH5; assembly: GCF_020873915.1. GTDB lineage: Bacteria > Actinomycetota > Actinomycetes > Streptomycetales > Streptomycetaceae > Streptomyces. The sequence continues at coordinate 56,420 of NZ_JAHWGP010000003.1, read as the reverse complement.
CAGGCGCTGGACCTGCTCGCCCGCCAGTGCCGGGCCACCGGCCGCGAGGTCGGGATACGCCTGACCGACCGCGTACCGCGGCACCTGCCCACCGCCGTCGACCTGGCCGCCTACCACGCCGCCGAGACCCTCCTCGCCACCGGCGGGGACGACCGTCCGGCACTGCTCGAACTCGACATGACGGAGGGTACGTTGACGATCACGGCCACCGGTGTCGCACCCGCCGCCCACCCGGCCGTGCGGGAGCGGCTGGCGCCCCGGCTCGCGGCGCTCGACGGCACCCTGACCACCGGGCCCGCGGACACGGTCCGCCTTCGGCTGCCGCTGACCACGGGCGGCGGGGAGGAGAGGGAACGATGAGTCTCAGGGTGCTGGTCGCCGACGACCAGGGCATCGTACGGGCGGGGTTCGCCGCCGTGATCGACGCCGAGGAGGACATGACGGTCGTCGGCGAGGCCGCCGACGGTGCCGAAGCGGTACGTCTCACCGAGGAGTCGGCGCCCGACGTGGTCGTCATGGACGTACGGATGCCGGAGCTCGACGGCATCGCCGCCACCAGGATCATCACCGGCCGCCCGGACGCGCCCCGGGTGCTGGTGCTCACCACCTTCGACCTCGACGCGTACGTCTTCGAGGCACTGCGGGCCGGGGCCTCCGGGTTCCTCCTGAAGGACGTGTACGCCTCCGAACTGCTCCGGGCCATCCGGGTGGTGGCCGCGGGCGAGAGCGTCCTCGCGCCGTCCGCGACCCGCCGCCTGATCGGGCACTACGCCTCCGGAGCGGCCGGCGGGGTCCCGGGGGAGCGGAGCGCCGGCGCCCTGGACGGCCTCACCGAGCGCGAACGGGGCGTCCTCACCCTGGTCGCCTCCGGACTCACCAACGCGGAGATCGCCGCACGGCTGGGCATCACCGTGGGCACCGTCAAATCCCATGTCAACGCCGTCCTGCGCAAGCTCGGACTGCGCGACCGGGTCCAGGCCACGATCCTCGCCTACGACCTCGGTCTCGCCCGCCCGAACCCGCCCGGCACCCACCTCTGAACGCACCCTTGCCGGACCCGGACCGACCCCGGTCCGAGACCCCGCACCACCCGACCGGCACCTCCGGGGGACCACAGCCATGACCGGCACACCCGGGGACCACAGCCATGACCAGAGCACCCGAGGGGACCACCAGCATGCCCAGCACACCCGAGGAGACCACCACCATGCCCAGCACACCCGAGGACCCGACCACCGCGTCCGCACCCGATCGGTCCTTCGGCAGCCGCCTGCGGTACGTACTCGGTGACGTCGCCGCCCTCGTCTACCTCGCGTTCATCGCCGCCCTGGTCATATGGGTGTACGTGGACAGCGCCGGTGAGCACGAGGACGCGTCCTTCGCGGGTGTCATCCCGCTGCTGGCCACCGCCCCGGCCAGCGTCCTCGTGCTCCTGCCCCCGGAATTCCCCGGGATGTTCGTCGTCGCCGTCACCGTCGGCGCGCTGGTCAACGCGGTGGTCATCGGCTGGTGCTCCCGGCGGCTGCGCCGGGGCGGCCGTGCGGCCCGGTAGGGCCGCCGGCCGGGACGCTGCTCGAACCGGGTGGTCCCGGCACGGCGGCTACCGCCGTACGGGACGCATGTCCCCGTCGTACACGGTGAGGTGATCCGGGACGACCACGCGGGTCGCGGGGGATGCCTCGCGGGCCTGCGCGAGGAACGCCTCCAGGTCCATCGCCGGGTCCCTCACGGGCGTTCCGCCCAGCGGCACCTCGAAGTCGTCCCAGTGGACGGGGACGGCCACGCGGGGATGGTCCAGGGCGCGCAGCAGCCGGGGCAGGTAGCGGTGGACGGCCGTGCCGGCGGGTACGGCGATCATGGCGAGGTCGGGGCGCAGGCCCCGCACCGCCCGCTCGGAGAAGTCACTGGCCCCCATGAGGAACGCCGACGGCCCGTCCGTCCCGGCGGTCACCTGGAAGGCGAGGGTGTCGCCCTCGGGCAGGTCGGCGATGGTGGCCGGGACCCTCGCGGGCGGGGCGTTCAGGGTGCCGGGGGCGAAGTAGGAGCAGTTCTTGTTGCGGCTGTGCAGGCTCGGCACCACCTCCACGACGATCCCGCCGAAGTCGAGCACCTCGCCGCCCTTCACGACGGAGATCTGCCCCGCGTCCACCCCCAGCGCGACCAGCAGGTGGTACGTGGTCTCGGTGCCGACCACGCGGGCGCCCGTGGTCCTGGCGATGTGGGGCACGTCGGCGAGGTGGTCCCAGTGGGAGTGGCTGACCAGGACGAGTTCGGGGCGCCCGATGTGCGGGTCGACCGCCTCCGGCCGGCTCAGCAGTGGCGTGCGGGGGTCGAAGCCGTCGCCGAACAGGCCGGTGGGGAAGCGGGTGAGGTACGGGTCGAAGAGCACGGTCCGTTCGCCGGCGTCGATGCGCCAGCCGGCGGTGCCCAGCCAGCGCAGCGCCATCGCGCCGGCGGCCGGTTCCCGGCTCCGGCCGGGTGCGTCGCCGGAGGCCGTGGCCGTGGCCGTGGTGGTGGCGGTGGCGGTGGCGGTGGGGAGCGTGCTCGGGACCAGCGGGACGGCCGCGCCGAGCGCGGCGCCCCGCAGGACCGCACGACGGCCGAAGCGGCGGCGGGAGGGGGTGCCGGATACGTCTGTGGCAGGTGGTCGCTGGGTCATGGCGGCAGCAGATCAGTAGCCCAACGGCCTTGTCCAAGACGGGAATCGGGCTCCTGCGATATGCGGACGCGTATGGCGCACGGTCAGCGGCCGTCCCCGCTCCCGCGCAGCGCCCCGACCGCGATCGCGGCCGCCCGGCCGATCGCGGCGTCCACCGTGGCGCGGGAGGCGGCGAGGTCGTGGGTGCGGGCGAAGACGGCGACGGCGTAGGACGCGCCGTCGGGGTAGCGCACCACACCCGCCTCCATGTGCAGCCCCGGCAGGGTCCCGGTCTTGGCCGCGACCGTCACCTCGTCCGGGAAGCCCGACACCAGCCGGTGCCGGAAGACCTGCCGCCCCATCAGGTCCCGTACGAAGGCGCAGGCCCGCGCGGGGCCGGCCGCGTCGCTCCACACGAGCCGCAGCAGCCGGGTGATCTCGCGGGGTGTGCTCGCCGTGGTGTGGCGGGGGTCCAGTACGGCCAGCCGGCGCTTGCGGTCCTCGGGCAGCGCCGGGTAGCGGACGGCGAACTCGCGCTCGTCGCGCGCCCCGGTCTCCGCGAGCAGCGACTCCAGCAGGTGGCGCGGGCCGCCCACGATCCGGGTGCGCTCCAGGCCGAGTTCCGCCGCGAGGAGCCGTACGGTGTCCAGGCCCACGCGGTCCAGCAGCAGGTCGGCGGCCGTGTTGTCGCTGACGGACATCGCGAAGTGGGCCAGGTCGCGCAGCGACAGCTCGACGTCGTCCAGGCAGCCGGCGGTCCCCCAGCCGCCGAGCCGGTCGGCCGCGGTGACCCGCACCCGTTCCCGCGGGTCGAGCTGCCCGGCGGCCACCTGCCGGGCGAACTCCAGCACCAGCAGCACCTTGAAGACCGAGGCGATCACGACCGGATCGTCGGCCCCCACCGCGACCTCACCGCCGCCGTCCGCCCCCGTGCGAACGGGCACGGCGTGCAGCTGACCTTGGGCCCGCGCGCCCGCGAAGACCCGCCGGACCCGTTCCCCGACCTCCGACACCTCTGCGACCACCGCTCACCCTTTCCCGCGTCGACGGCCCGATCATCCCCCAGCGGCTCCCGTACGATCCCCGCTGTGAATCTCTTGCGCCACCTGCGTCTCTTCGTCACCGTGGCCGAGGAGTTGCACTTCAGCCGGGCCGCCGAGCGGCTGGGCATGGCGCAGCCGCCGCTGAGCCAGGCGATCCGCCGGCTGGAGCGGGAGCTCGGCGCGGAGCTGTTCGACCGTTCGCCGCCCGGGGTCCGGCTGAGCGCCGCCGGGGCGGCACTCCTGGAGCAGGCCCGGGACCTCCTCGCCCGGGAGGAGCGGCTGCGGGTGCTGGCCCGCAGGGCAGCCGACGGGGGCCTCGGCACGCTCCGCGCGGGCGTGCCGCCGGACACCTCGGCCGCCGTGCTGTCCGCGCTGCTGGCCGTCTGCGCCGAGGACGCCCCGGGGCTGGCCGTGGACCTTCAGGAGGTCACCACGCGGGAGCAGGTCCGGCTGCTGGTCTCCGGGGGGCTGGACGTCGGACTCGTGCACCACCCCGTCGACGCCACCGAACTGCGGCTCGGCCCCGAGGTCTCCCGGGACCTGGGTGTGGTCCTGCCCCGGACCTCCCCCCTGGCCCGGCTCACCGAACCGGGGCTCGCCGACCTGTCGGGCCACGACCTGGTGCTCTTCCCCCGGGCGAACGCGCCCGGCTGGTACGACCGGATCCTCGAGGTGTGCCGCGCCGCGGGCTTCGTGCCCGGCCGGCTCCGCCACGCGTCCAACCCCGAGTTCCTGCTGGCCCTCGTCGCCGCCGGCCACGCGGTCGCCTTCGACCAGGGCCGGCTGGCCCGCAAGGAACCCCGGGTCGCCTGGCGCCCGTTGGCGGGACGCCCGCTCGCGCTGCGCGTCAGCGGCGCCTGGCCCGCCGCCCGCACCCCGCACCCGGCCGCCCGCCGCTTCGCGGACCTCGCGGCCGGTGTCCTCTCCCGCGACCACGCCCCGGCCGCGCCCGGCACCACCGCCGCGCGTTCCCCGGACGACACCCCGCGCCCCTGGTCGGTGGTCTACGGCCCCTGACGCACGGCGGGCGCAAGAACCCGCGGGAGCACGGGAGTCGCTCTCCGCGCCACCTCCCCCACCCGGCCCTCCCCGCCACGGAACGCGCCCTGGCCCACCGGGACGGGCGGTCCTGACAGCCCGTACACCGGGGAACGCTTCGGCACCGGTGCGCGTCTCCCCTCTCCGGGGCACGGTGGCGGTGCCGGGCGGAGGGGAGATCGGGTGCGGACGGGCGGCTTCGCCGAGTGGACCGGGCGGTTCGAGGACGAGCGCGAGCGCAGACGGGTGCGGGGCGATCCGGACTGGGAGCGCGGAGCGACGCTTCCGCCGGCGGTGTGGGCCGGCATCCGGCGCTTCCAGGTCGGCGAGGACGGCGACGGCGCCGACCTCGTGGCCAAGGCGGACGCGGCCGGCGACCCCGACTACGCGCGGGCGGTCCGGCTCTTCGTCGCCGAGGAGCAGAACCACGCCCGTCTCCTCGCCCGCCTGCTGGCCGCGGGCGGTGTGCCGGTGCTCACCCGCCACTGGAGCGACACGGCCTTCGTGCGACTGCGGCGCCTGATGGGCCTGCGCACGGAGTTGCTGGTGCTGATGGTCGCGGAGGTGGTGGCACTGCGCTACTACCGCGCCCTGCGCGACGGCACCGACGATCCGCTCACCACGGACGTGGCGGCCCGGATCCTCGCCGACGAGCTGCGCCACGTCCCGTTCCACTGCGCCCGCCTGCACGCCTCCCTGTCGGAGCTCCCGGGTCCCCTGCGCCGCCCGGTGATGACCCTGTGGCGGCTCCTCCTCCTCGCGGCCTGCCTCGTCGTGGCCGTCGATCACGGCCCCGCCCTGCGGCGGCTCGGCCTGTCCCGACGGCGCTTCGTGTCCGACGTCACCGCCTCGGCCGGCGGGGTCGTCACCGCGGTGCTGGCGCCCGGTGCCGATCCGGCCTGAGCGGTCGGACCGGTCCGACCGGTCAGGCCGGCCGGGTCAGGGGTCGGGGCGGCCGGTGGCTCGTGCCGCTCTCGGCCGTGTGCGACGGGTCCCGGGGTCTCGTCGGCGTCCGTGCGGTCGCTCCCGCGCCGGCGGGGCGCACGGGCCCCGCTGGAGGGGGCGTGCACCGCACGCGCCGGGGGCGATCCGGGGGAGGCGGCCCCCGCGAGCGGCGACGCGTCGGTCGCGGGGCCCCTCGCGGTCGCGCTACTTGCTGACGGCGAAGCGCATCAGGGCGTGCTCGTCGCCCTGCTTGACCTTGCCCGTCTCGTTGATCACCTCGAGTTTCCAGGAGCCGTTGACCCGCACGGCCTTCGCCACGGCACAGCCGTTGTCCTGGCTGAGCAGGCTGGGCCAGATGTCGGCGACCTGCTGGGTGCTCCCGCCGGTGGCGTCGTAGACCTTGAAGCTGATGTTGCGGGCCTTCTGGAAGGAGCTGCCCTTCTTGTAGGCGGCGGCGACGAACACGACCGACGTGATGGCGGAGGGCAGCCGGGCGAACTCGACGGTCACCGTCTCGTCGTCCCCGTCGCCGTGGCCGGTCTGGTTGTCGCCGCTGTGGAGCAGCGAGCCGTTGCCGATGGGGTCGAGCGAGTCGAGGCCGGCGAGGCGGACCGGGTCGCCGCCCTGCATGGCGACGGCTATCAGGTCGAGGTCGGTGCCGGTCTTGCGGCGCAGCTTGCCGAGCACTCCGCCGCTGCTGCCGGCGGTGGGGTCCCAGGAGACACCGATGGACAGGTGGGTGACCCCGTCCAGGTCCGCGGGTCCGTCTTCCTTGGTGAGCGTGATCATGCGTGAGTCATCCTCCGTCTGCGGGACTTCAGCCCCGAGTCTGCCTGGTGCCGTGAAGATCCGATATGGCGGGTCTGTCACAGCCGTGGCGGCCGGGCGGGGGTCGGGTGCCACGGCCGGCCGGGCCCCGGCCGGCGGGTGGCCTGCCCGGCCGGGGCGGTCGGATCAGACGCTGACGCCGAAGTCGGCGGCGATGCCGGCCAGCCCCGAGGCGTATCCCTGTCCGACGGCCCGGAACTTCCACTCGGCGCCGTTGCGGTACAGCTCGCCGAAGACCATGGCGGTCTCCGTCGAGGCGTCCTCGGACAGGTCGTAGCGGGCGATCTCCACGTTGTTCGCCTGGTTGACGACCCGGATGAAGGCGTTGCGGACCTGGCCGAAGCTCTGGCCGCGGTTCTCCGCGTCGTGGATGGATACCGGGAAGACGATCCGGTCGACGGTGCCGGGCACGGTGGCGAGGTTCACCTTGACCGCCTCGTCGTCACCCTCGCCCTCTCCGGTGAGGTTGTCGCCGGTGTGCTCGACCGATCCGTCGGGGCTGGTGAGGTTGTTGTAGAAGACGAAATGCCCGTCCGAGAGCACCTTGCCGGACGCGTCGAGGAGCAGGGCCGAGGCGTCGAGGTCGTAGTCGGTGCCGGTCGTGGTGCGTACGTCCCAGCCCAGGCCGACCAGCACGGCGGTCAGGCCCGGCGCCTCCTTGCTGAGTGAGACGTTGCCGCCCTTGGCCAGGGAGATTCCCATTGCGTGCTCCTTCTCGGCAGGTGTGGTCACGGTCCGTGCGGTGGACGGGACCAGGTGTATCGAGGACATGGAAGACGTCCTGAGGGGGTGGTCAGTTCCGGGACCTGCCGAACAGCAGGCGGTAGGCGATCAGCAGGACGAGGGCGCCCGCGACGGCGGAGCCCCAGGTCGCCGCGTCGTAGAACTCCCGCTGCACCGGCCGGTCGAGCAACTCGGCCGACAGCCAGCCCCCCAGGAAGGCGCCGGCGATGCCGATGGCCGTCGTGCCGGCGCAACCGCCCGGATCACGCCCGGGCAGGATCAGCTTGGCGATCGCTCCCGCGAGGAGTCCCAGGACCAGCCAGGCGACGATGCTCATCTCTCCGACGCTCCGTTCCACCGCCGTGTTCGTGCGAGGCGGTCCCCCCACCCTATCTTCTACATTCTTGTAGATGGTGAAGTGGTGGGCGAGAGGGCGGCGGAACGCGCGGTGCGCTCCACGCGTCTTGCCTCCGACCGGCCGTTCCTTGCGGGGAGGGCACGGTCCTGATCGGAAGATGGGACGATATCCGCCCCGACGCGAGCACCCTCAAACAAAGCTGACAGAAGTTGAGACACATACCGCCGCAGAACGTTCAGCGCATACGCATACCCGGGACGGCCGAGACCGGCGGGACGCCCGAGGCAGCCGAGGCCCCGATATGGCGCCGCCCACGGACCGTCCTGTGGACCGTGGGCGGCGTCGTGACCCTCGGCTTCCTCGTCGCGCTGGAGCTGGCCGCGCGCCGCTACGGCACACCGGGGCCGATCACCCTCCAGACGCGCGAAGTGATCCACGCCCCCAAGTCGGGGGGCCTGCTCTACGCCTCCATGGCGCTGATGACGGTGGTGCTCACCTGGCGGCAACGGTTCGTCGTGGTGGGCGCGGCCGTCGCCGTCGACCTCGCCTTCCTCGCGGTCCGGTGGGCCGCCGACATCGACACGGCCGGCGGCCACCCCTTCGGCAACGGTGCCCTGTGGGCGACCCTGGGCGTCGCGGTCGTCGCCGTCACCCGCCGCACCGGCCCGGAACGCACCCTGCTGCTGAAGGGCGTCGGCCTGGCGCTGCTGCTGATGGCCGGCCGCAAGACGGGCGACACCTGGCTGCTCATCACCTCCAAGACCCGCCCGATGGTGCTCGACCAGTACCTGGCCGCCGCCGACCACGCGCTGGGCAACCCGTCCTGGCTGGTGGGCCGGGTCGTGGAGGCCACCGGTGCCGTCGGCTTCAACTTCCTCGACTTCGTCTACGGCAATCTCGCGGTCGCCGCGGTCATCGCCGCGCTGTACCAACTGCGCCACGTGGCGGCCGAGCGCCGCTTCCCGCGCCACCACCTGGTGCGCACGTTCCTGGTGATCGGCCTCGTCGGACCGGCCTTCTACATGATCTTCCCGGTGGTCGGCCCGCTCTTCGCCTACGGCACGGGCACCGAGCACTGGTCCGCCATCAGCCTGTGGGCCCCGGACATGCCGGCCACCGCACCCTGGGCCGTGGGGGAGCTGTGGCCGGGGACACCGCCACCGGCCGACGCCCCCCGGCCCATGCCGTTCGACGAGATCACCCCGCGCAACTGCATGCCGAGCCTGCACACGGCGTGGGCCGTCGCCATCTACATCCACTCCCGCCCGGGTCCGCGTCTCCTGCGGTACGCGGGGACGTTCTGGCTGATCGCCACCCTCTGCGCGACCCTGGGCTTCGGCTACCACTACGGCGTGGACCTGCTCGCCGGCGTCGTCTTCACCCTCACCATCGAGGTGGCTCTGCGCGCGTACGACCGCGGCTGGGACCGCGCCGGACTCCGGCTCGCCGCCTACGGCACGGTGGTCTTCGCCGCGCTGCTGCTGGCGTACCGCTGGCTGCCCGTGGAGATGGCCCGGCTGCCGTGGCTGGCGGGCCCGTTGCTCCTCGTGGCGACGGCGTCCGTCGTGTACGGCTACGTACGCGTCACCGGGGCGTGGTCACGGGAGACCGCGCCGGCACCTCTCCCGGAGCCGGACCCGGAGCCGGCCCGGGCCGTGCTGTCGGCGCCCGCGGGTCCCGTGCTGCCGGCGCCCGCGGGTCCCGCGCGGCCGGCGCCCGCCGACCCCGTGCCGGGCGACCGCGTCCAGGACGCCGTCGACAGCGCGTGACCGGCCGGTGACGGGACGGCCGGACGCCCGGTGCGCCGCACGTCGGCGCACCGGGGACGAGCGCGGCGGGGCTCAGCGCACCGGGAAACCGAAGGTGTGCCCCTGCTCCTTGAGCCAGGGGAGGACGCGGCGCAGCGCGTCGACGGTCTGGGAGCGGTCGCCGCCCGCGTCGTGGAAGAGGAGCGTCGGGCCGTTCGGGAGTTCCCGCTCGACCGTGGCGACGATCGCGTCCGCGCCGGGCCGCTCGAAGTCCTTGGTGTCCACGTTCCAGCCCAGTGGGCGCATGCCCCGGGAGGCGGCCAGCTCACGGCTGTAGGGGGTGAAGGCGCCGCCGGGCGCCCGGTAGTACAGCGGGCGCACTCCCCCGGACGCCTCGGTGATCGCGCGTTCGGCGTCGAGGATCTGCCGCGACTGGTAGGCCTCGGACTTCCTGTCCATGGCGGTGTCGTGCGAGACGGAGTGGTTGCACAGCCGGTGCCCGGCCGCGACCACGTCCTTCACCAGGTCCGGGTGGGCCTCGGCCTGGGTGCCCGTCACACAGAACGTGGCCTTCACCCCGTGCTCGCGCAGCAGGTCGAGCACCTGAGGGGTCCACCGGGGGTCGGGGCCGTCGTCGATGGTGACGTTGACGCCGCGCGGCCCCGCGTCGGAGGCGTGCACGATGGTCTCCGAGACCCGCTCGACCGCGCTCCCCGGCGTCGCCGACGCGCTCGCCTGCGGCGCCGGGCCGTCCGTGACGTCGGCCTGCGCTGTCCACACCGAGGCGCCGACGGCCAGTGCCGTCACCCCGAGTGCCGCGCCTGCCACCTTGCCGTACCAGCCCCGCCCACCACCGTGCCGTGCTATGCCCGCCCCGCCTCCGCACCGTCGCTCGTCCCCGGTTCCCCTGGGAACCACCTGGAGGGACGGGGGAAGGACGGCCGCGGATGCGTCCGTTACCGTTCACGGACGAATTCGCGGGAGTTCGCGGACAACGGCCACCGCGGACACCGGGAGCGGGCCGTGCCGGCGTGCCCGCACCGCCGGGCGGGTTCAGGCGGCCGGATTGCGCCGGACCAGGGAGAGGTTCAGGGCGGTGGCGAACAGGCACCAGGCGGCGTAGGGGGCCAGCGCGGCGGCGGCGGTGCGGTCCGCGCCGGCCACGCGGCGGACGAGGTGCGCGTTGCTGAGATCGAGCGCCAGGGTGCCGGCCAGCCCGGCCCGCGGACTGCGCCGGCGGAAGAACGCCTGGTTCCAGCCCGCGTTGAGCACCAGGTTCACCGCCAGGGCCGTGGCCAGCCGCGCCCGCTGCCGGCCGCGCGTCCTGCTCAGCCCGCGACCCGCGCTCCAGGCGATGGTCGCGTACAACGGCGTCCACACGGCACCGAACGTCCAGCCCGGCGGTTGCCAGGCCGGCTTGTCCAGGGACCGGTACCAGGTGCTGTCGGCGTCGACCGCCCGGGCGCCGGCCACTGCCGCGGCCACCACGGCGACGGCGGAGCCGGCCGTCCACGCGGCCCGGCCGGACGCTCGCGCATCCTCACTGATGAGCCTCATGCCTTCCGGGTACCCGTCGCTGCCGTCGACAGCTCACCGGTCGGCATCGGACACCGCACCAGCCGCAGGAGACTCATGGAAACGGACACAGTGGGTAAGCGAACGCCATCGAAGGCGACAATCCGTGATCAGAAGGACGCCGAGCAATGACGGAGACACTCTCATGGTCATCCCGCTCATGCCGCCGGCCGGGGACGACGCCCGGCTGGAACCGCTGCGCCTCACCACGGCCTGGGACCTGACGGGTGTCCCCATCGCGGACGCGCGGGACGCCGTGAGCGCCCTGCTGGCGCGCGCCGGCCGGCGCGCGGACCACGAGTCGGCACTGGGCGCACACCTGGTGGTCAGCGAGCTGGTCACCAACGCCGTCCGTCACGCACCCGGCCCCGGCTCGCTCCTGCTCGTCCTCGTGCCCGGCGCGGACCGCCTCGACATCGCCGTCCGCGACACCTCCCCGCACCCGCCCGTGGTGCGGCCGCGCGACCCGCACCGCATCGGCGGCCACGGCCTGCTGCTGGTCACCCGCCTGTGCGAGTACCTGCACACCAGCCGGTTGAAGATCGGCAAGCAGGTCACGGCCCGCATGCGCCTGACCTGAGGGCCGGGACGGCATGCCGCCGTCCCGCCCGGCCGTCGGGCCGGGTGGACGCGCCGAGGGCCCGGCCACCGTGGTGACCGGGCCCCTCACGGGCGTGGTGCGACGTCGGGACGCCTCACCATCGGTACCAGCGGCCGCGACCACCGCCGGCGGACGTGGAGCGCATGACGAAGCCGAGCAGCCAGATCACCAGCACGGCGATGGCGATCCACCAGAGAATCTTCACGGCGAAGCCGGCGCCGAAGAGGATCAGGGCCAGAAGCAGAACGAGCAACAGGGGAACCATAGTTATTAACCTCCTGCGCCACCGGATGCCCTCGGTCGGCACCCTCACTCCTCGATACCGCCTTGTTTGTGAAGGAGCGGTGCGGGCACTCGCTCCCCACCACGACAGCGGCAAGAACGCTACGAGGAGGCGTGTTCCATGAGTGCCGGCGAGAAGGCCAAGGCGAAGACCGAGCAGGCGCAGGGCAAGGCCGAGGAGACGCTGGGCCGCGCCGTCGGGAACGACCGCATGGCAGCCGAGGGGCAGGCCAGGAAGAGCAAGGGCGACGCCCGCGAGTCCAAGGAGAAGGCGAAGGACGCCTTCAAGCACTGACGCCACCGGACTGTGAGAACAGGGGGCTGCCCCGGGGCAGCCCCCTGGTCGAACGCCTACGACTCCAGGTAGCGCAGCACCGCGAGGATGCGCCGGTTGTAGCCGGTGGTGTGCGGCAGGTCCAGTTTGGCGAAGACGGCGTTGAGGTTCTTCTCCACCGAGCTGAGCGAGAGGTGCAGCTTCTCCGCGATGGCCGTGTTGGTGTGGCCCATGGCCAGCGTCTCCAGCACGCTGCGCTCCCGCGGGGTGAGCCGGGCCAGCGGATCCCCGTGCGTCGTACGGATGAGCAACTGCCGTACGACCTCGGGGTCGATGGCGGCCCCGCCCGCGTGGATCCGCTCCAGTGCGTCCAGGAACTCCTCGACCTGGGCCACCCGGTCCTTGAGCAGGTAGCCGACCCGCTCGGCGGTGGAGGCCAGCAACTGGGCGGCGTAGGTGCGCTCGATGTGCTGCGAGAGCACGAGCACGCCGACGTCGGGGTGGCGCTCGCGGATCTCCACGGCGGCCCGCAGGCCCTCGTCGGTGTGGGTCGGCGGCATCCGGATGTCGGCGACGACGACGTCCGGCCGGTGCTCCTCCACCTCCTCGAGGAGCGTCACCGCGTCGCCCAGCGCCGCCACCACCTCGTGGCCCTCGTCGGCGAGCAGCCGGACCAGGCCCTCTCGCAGCAGGGTCGAGTCCTCGGCGAGGATCAGGCGCATGGCAGCTCCGCGGAGATGGTGGTGGGTCCCCCGAGAGGGCTGTCGACGTGCAGCTCGCCGTCGAGGGCGGCCACCCGTCCGCGCAGCCCGGCCAGCCCGCTGCCGGCCGGGTCCGCGCCGCCCCGGCCGTTGTCCTCGACCCGTACGGTGAGCCGCGCCCCGGTGACTGCCACCCGCACCTCGACGGCGGTGGCCGCGGAGTGCTTGGCGGCGTTGGTGACGGCCTCGGAGACCACGAAGTAGGCCGCCGTCTCCACCGGTTGGGGCAGCGGCACGCCTGCCTCGAAGTGGATGCGCAGCGGGATGCCGCACCGTTCGGCCACCCCGCCCAGCGCTTCCTCCAGGCCGAGGGTGTCGAGCGCCGAGGGGTAGGCCCGCCAGGCCACTTCGCGCAGGTCGTCGAGGACCCCGCGGGACTCCTCGTGCGCCTGGAGCAGCAGCGCGTCGGCACGCTCGGGGTCGCGGCTGCGGCGGGCCCGGCCGAGCAGCATGGCCAGGGCGACCAGGCGCTGCTGGACGCCGTCGTGCAGATCGCGTTCGATGCGCCGGCGTTCGACGTCGACCGCACGCACCACCGCGGCCCGGCTGGCGGCGAGTTCGTCGATCCGCCGCTGGAGCAGTTCCCGCTCGGAGGGGCCGAAGAACTCGCGGGCGGCGCGGGTGTCCAGTGCGGCCAGCGAGTACAGGCCCTGCACGTCGAGGAAGAGCAGGACGCCGCCCAGTACCGCCTGCGTCAGCAGCTCGCCCCAGCCGAGGCCGCCCCGCGCCACCCCGTTGATCAGCAGCCCGGCCAGTACGGCACCGAAGCCGAGCAGTCCGATCACGACGGCGCACAGCAGCCCCGTGGAGCAGCGGACGGCGAGGTAGCGCAGGACCCTCCGGTCGGAGGCCGCGTGGTGCCCGGGTAACCGGTCGCCGAAGAACACCGAGCGGCGGATCCGTTCGAGCGCCGTGAGACGGCGTGCTCCGGCCATCAGCACGCGCAGGGCGTCGGGGCGGGTGCGCGGCCACAGCAGGAAGGGGCCGAGGAGGATCCCGGCGGCGAGGAAGTGGAGGGCTCCGAGCAGGGCGGTCGCGCAGCCGAGCAGCACGCCCAGGCCGCGGCGCAGCGGCGGGGACGGCGAGGCGGCGTCCAGGCCGTCCCGGGGGGCCGCGGTGCCGGGGGCTTGCGCGGGACCGCGGGAGGCGGCGCCGGTCACGTGCTCCTGCACAGCGCCCGAGCCTAGAGCGGCCGCACGGCCCCGGGCAAGATCACCGGGGGGTGTGGGCGGGGGCACGGGGCGCGGGCCGGTGGGGGAGCGGCGGCCGGGGCACATCAGGCGCGGCGGTGCCGGGCCGTGTCGCGGCGGCCCTTCACCCGGACGGACACGAAGGCGGCGAAGGCGACGACGACCAGGACCAGGACGGCCTTGCTCAGGGCGCCGACGTAGGTCTCCACCTCGCTCCACCGCTCGCCGAGCCAGTAACCGGCCAGCACCAGGACGCCGTTCCAGATCAGGCTGCCGAGCGTGGTGAGTGCGACGAACACCGGCACCGGCATCCGCTCGATGCCGGCGGGCACCGAGATCAGGCTGCGGAAGATCGGCACCATCCTGCCGAGGAAGACCGCCTTGGTGCCGTGCTCGGCGAACCACTCCTCGGTGCGCCGCAGGTCGGAGGTCCTCACCAGCGGCAGCCTCGCCCACAGCGCGTACATCCGCTCCCGGCCGATGAGCGCGCCGATCCAGTAGAGGGCGAGCGCTCCGGCCACCGAGCCCAGTGTCGTCCAGAACAGTGCCGAGGCGAGGCTCAGTACCCCCTGGCCGGCGGCGAAGCCGGTGAGGGGGAGGATGATCTCGCTGGGCAGCGGCGGGAAGAGGTTCTCCAGGGCGACGAACAGGCCGGCCCCGGGGCCGCCCAGCGCGTCCACGAGGTCGGCGGCCCACCCCGCGATGCCGTCCGCGGGCTCCTGGGGCAGCGCCACGGTCATGTGATGCACAGTCGGTCTCCAAGGTGGGGGTCGGTGCGGCGGGGCCGCTGCCCCATGACCTCCAACCTAGGAACGGGTTCCGGGGGGCGGTAGGCGGGTTGCCACCCGGTCCGGTGCGGTTCCCCGCACCGGGACCCTGCGGAAAACCGCAGGGTCCGTCCCGGTGGTCGCGCACCGTCCCGGGGGCCGTCCGGGCACGGGCACGCTGCGTTCCTGCGGCCGTCCTGAGGGGCCCTGCGTTCCTGCGGCCGTCCCGAGGAGCCCTGCGCGCCTACGACCGTCCCGAGCCGGTCGCGTCGGCGACCCGGCGGACGAAGCGCCGTTGCCACGGCACCTCGACCGCGCGGGAGTGGTAGTTCCGCCGCACCCAAGTGACCGCTTCCCTGGGCTGCATGCCCTCGAAGACGCAGAGCGCGGAGAGTGCCGTGCCGGTCCGTCCGACGCCGCCCCCGCAGCAGACCTCCACGCGTTCGTCCGCGGCACGGTCGTACGCGGTGCGCAGGGTGCGCATGGCCTCCACGGGGTCGGTGGGGAGCCAGAAGTCCCGCCAGGGGATCCAGAGGGACTCCCAGGGCGGCGCGGGCGGCCGGTGGTCCGTCAGGTGGACGGCCAGTGTCGGGGTCTGACCCTCCGGCAGGTCGTGTCTCAGCCCGCGTCCGCGGATCCTCCGCCCCGAGGGCAGCGTGATCACTTGGGGGGTGGCGGTGTCCCACGGTTCGGTCATGACACATCCCGTTCCGGTCGGCTCGCTCGAACGAAGTGCCGGCCGTCGCTTTTCTTCCCCGACGGGGGCGGCGGCACGTCTGTCGGGCGGGAAGGTTAGCGCGCCGCCCCTCACCCTCCGCCGGTCCGCGGAAACGGGGCGTGCGGCGCGGGCCGGGTCGCCCGGCCCACGCTCATGAAGGTGAAGCCCGCTTCGCACAGGGTGGCCGGATCGAGCAGGTTGCGGCCGTCGAAGAGCAGCGGGCGGCGCATGCGGCGGGCCGCGGCCGGCCAGTCGGCGGCCTTCAGTTCCGGCCAGTCGGTCACCACGATCGCCGCGTCCGCACCCGTCACCGCCTCCAGCGGTGAGGCGTGCCGCGTCACCGAGGTCCACGGCTCGACCGGGCCGGGACGGCCCATCGGGTCCCAGCCGGTCACCTCCGCCCCCTCGGCGAGCAGCCGCGAGGCGATCACCGCGCTGGGGGCCTCGCGCATGTCGTCGGTGCCCGGTTTGAAGGTCAGGCCGAGCAGCGCGACCCGGCGGCCCCTGAGCCCGCCGAGCTCCTCCTTCAGGCGCCGCACCGCCCGCCTCGGCTGCAGTTCGTTGACCTCGATGACCGCGTTGAGGAGCTGGAAGGGGTAACCGGAGTTGCTGGCCATGGCCCGCAGCGCGCGGGTGTCCTTCGGGAAGCAGGAGCCGCCGTAGCCGAGGCCGGCGTCGAGGAAGTGCCGGCCGAGCCGGTGGTCCATGCCGACGGCCCGGGAGACCCGCTGGATGTCCGCCCCGGTCGCCTCGCACACGGTGGCGATCTCGTTGATGAAGGTGATCTTCGTGGCGAGCAGGGCGTTGGAGGCGAGCTTGACCATCTCGGCGGAGGCCACGTCCATGATCTCGACCGGCGCGTCCACACCGTCGTACAGGTCCCGCACCCAGTGGGCCGTGGTCTCGTCCGAGGCGCCGACGACCACCCGGTCGGGGCGCAGGAAGTCCTCGACGGCCCTGCCCTCGGCGGTGAACTCGGGGTTGGAGGCGTATCCCACGTGGCCGAGCCCGGCCTTGTCGAGCGCGGCCCGCACCCGGGTGCCGGTGCCCACCGGCACCGTGCTCTTCACGATCACCGCGACGAGGCGCGAGGTGTCCTCGAGCGCGTCGACGACCGACCAGACCCGGGACAGGTCCGCGTCGCCCGACGCCGTGGGCGGGGTGTCGACGCAGACGTACACGGCCTCGGCGTCCCGCAGGGCCTCCCGGGCGTCGAGCGTGAACGACAGCCGTTCCTTGTTCTGGGCGATCAGATCGCCGAGCCCGGGCTCGAAGAGGGGCACCTCCCCGGAGCGCAGCAGCCGGATCCGCTCCGGCTGGATGTCGCGTACCACGACCCGATGACCGAGCTGGGCGAAGCACGCGCCGGTCACCAGGCCGATGTAGCCCGCGCCGAAGACGGCGATGTTGCGTGGGATGTCGCTCATGTGCGGAAGTCGTCCTCCGTCATGACGCCCTCAGTTCCGGCGTCCCTGGTTTCGTGGATGGTTGCGGGCCGTGCGCTCGTTGCCGAACTTGTACGAGCCGGTCCAGCGCGCCATCACCTCCTGCTCGTCGCCGGCCTCCACCTCCTCGGTGAAGCGGACGGCGCGCTGGCCGCGCAGGGTGGTGGCCTGGCGGCCCCGGTGGGTGATGACGACGGTGCCGTCGGCACGCGTCTCGTAGCTGAATCCGAACGGTGCGGGCATGGCCGGCTCCACCTCGTGTCTGTCGTGTCGTGCGGATGCGGTGTCGGTGCACGAACGCCGTGGGACGGCCGCCGGTGCACGACCGGCGGCCGGCGTGCGGCAGTACGCGCGGACTCTAACCGGTGTGCCGGACCGCCCCGCCCGGCACGGCCGGTGCCGGTGAGTGGTGCACCGGGAGGGGCAGCGGGACCGTTCCCTCCTCCTCGGCGAGGCGGGCGCGGGCGAAGAGGCGCACCAGCGGGTGCAGCCGGTACCCGTGTCCGCCGCGCCACCGGACCGCCTCGCACCAGTGGGCCTCGGCGAGTCCCGCGAGCAGTTCCTCCGCCCGGTCGGGAGCGGTTCCCAGTGCCGCCGCCGCGGCGTGCGGCAGCAGCGGGTGCGGGCCGAGGGCCGAGTGGAAGCGCAGGACGCGCCGGCTCCGCGGGTCCAGCCCGCGGTAGCCGGTCCACAGGCGGTCCGTCAGTGAGAGGTCGGCCAGGGTGAGTTCGGCCAGGGTGCGCCGGGGATCGGCCAGCCGGTCCGCGAGCCGGGCCAGCGGCCACTGCGGCCGGGCCGCGGCCCGGCCACCGGCGATGCGCAGGGCGAGGGGGAGCCCGGCACAGGCATGGAGGACGCCGGCCACGGCACCCGGCTCCGCCGACGCGCGGGAGCGTCCCGCCAGCTTCTCGAAGAGGGCGCGCGCGTCGGCCGCGGGCAGCGGCCCGAGCGGGGTGCGCTCCGGTCCGTCGAGGGCGTACAGGCCCGAACGGCTGGTGACCAGGGTCGCGCAGCCGCCGGTCGCGGGCAGCAGTGGACGGACCTGCCGCTCGTCGTCCGCGTCGTCGAGGACGAGCAGCAGCCGGCGGCCCGCGGTCCGGCTCCGGTAGGCGCGGACCCGTTCGTCGAGCGTGCCGGGTGTCCGTCCGGCCGGCACGCCGAGCAGGCGCAGCAGCGCGCCGAGGGCGTCCGCCGGGTGCAGCGGGTCGGGGCCCGAGCCGCGCAGATCGAGGTGGATCTGCCCGTCCGGGTAGTGGCCGGCGACGCGGTGCGCGGTCACGAGGGCGAGTGCCGTCTTGCCGACGCCCGGCATCCCGGTCACCGTGTGGACGGCGGGGCCCGTGCGCTCCCCGGTGAGTGCCTCGGCCAGTCGCTCCGCCTCCTGCGCGCGGCCGGTGAAGTCGGCCGGTGCGGGTGGAAGTTCGGCGGGCGCGGGCGCGGGCGGGGGTTCGGCGGGCGGCCCGGTCCGGTCCGCGGCCGCGCCGGTGGCCGCCGTGGCCCGTACGGTGACGGTGGTGCGCGGCAGCAGCGACGGGTGCCCGGTGAGCACCGCCTGGTGCAGCCGCTGGAGTTCGGCGCAGGGTTCCAGGCCCAGCTCCTCGGCGAGCGTGGCGCGTGCGGCCCGGTAGGCGGCGAGCGCGTCGGCCTGCCGACCCGAGCGGTACAGGGCGGTCATCAGCCGGCCGCGCAGCCCCTCGCGCAGCGGGTGGGCCGCGACCAGCGCGATGAGTTCGGGGACGACCTCGGCGTGCCGCCCCAGTTCGAGGTCGGCGCTCAGCCGCTGCTCCAGGGTGGTGAGCCGTTCCTCCTCGAGCCGGTCGCGCTCCAGGTCGGCGAGCGGGTCGCAGACCCCGCCGAGGGCCGCGCCGCGCCAGACGCCGAGCGCCTGGCGCAGCACCCGGGCGGCGGTGCCGGGAGTGCCGCCGGCGAGCGCCCCGGCGCCGCGCGCCGCGTACTGCCGGAAGTCCAGGAGGTCGATCCCGACGCCGTGGTCCGGCAGCCGGAGCAGGTAACCGGGGCGCCGGCGCTCCACCGTGACGGCGGGGCCGAGCAGTCGGCGCACCCGGGAGGCGTAGGTGTGGATCTGGGCCGGGCAGGTCACGGGCGGCGACTCGCCCCACAGCAGTGCGGTGAGTTCCGAGTCGGGTACGACCCGGCCCCGGGCGAGCAGCAGGGCGGCCAGTACGGTGCGGGGCTTGGCTCCGCCCAGGTCGACCGGTTCCCCGTCGCGGTGGGCCTCGATCGGACCCAGCAGGTTCAGGGTCAGGCTGTCCTCCGCGGCCACGGTGCTCACGGGCCCCAGATGTTGACCGGCTTGGCCGTGGCGGGCGGGCCCTGCGGGGCGCCGACCGTGGCCACGTGCGGGTCGGACACGGGACCCCCGGGGGTGCCCGGGACGGTGAGGGCCGCGGCGAACGCGGCGGTGAGGGCGACGGCGGACGTGGCGAGCAAGCGGAACGAGAGTCTCATCGGTACCACCCCTGTGGACAAAACGGTCGTCTGGCCCCGGCCGGGTGTGCACGCGGACGTGTCCGGCCGGATCCGTCCGGGTCGATTCGCGCCATGGTCGCGGTGCCCCGTCCGGTGAGATCACTGTGGTCGCCGGCGGCGGTCGTGGACAGGGGTCATCCGTGTCAGGGAGCTGCAGTGGCAGGACCCTGACAAGACCTGGCGGTGTTGCCGGACGTGACGGGAACCGCGCTTCTCAGCGCTCGCTCTGTTCGCTGAGCAACTCGACCAGGAGGGGCAGTGGCACGGAGGAGTGCCTGGTGAACCGGGGTCCACCGGCCGCGCAGCGATCGAGGACCGTGTCACAGCACCCCTCCGCCTCGGCCAGGGTGGGCCGTTCGACGAAGAGCACCGCTTCCACGGACGGGCCGTACGGCTGCGCGTAGATGTGCTCCACGCCGTCGCCCGGGCGGACGGCCGCCCACAGCAGGGCGCGTGCCTCGGGGAGCGAGGGCGAGTGGACGCCGTCGACGATGTCGAGCCGGACATTCACTAGATACACGACTGTTGCCCCACAAAGATTTTCCTGGTGCATCGTGAAACGACACAGATTTCCGGCCATCGCATAGAGTGTGGCTCCACAGCGGCACTCCGGCTTGAAAGCGACGGAGACGTCGGCGGTCGCCCGGGCCGCCACCCTTGGGGGAGGGAAGCATGCTTGGGGAACTGGGGCTCGGTCCTGACGAGGAAGCCGTGTACCGGACCATGCTCGCGGAGGGGGCGGGCGGTGTGGCCGGCCTCTGCGAGGCGCTGGGCTGGAGCCAGGAACGCGCCCGCGCGGCGCTCGACCGCCTCGCCGCCCTCTCGCTGGTGCGGCCGTCGTCGGACGGCGGACCCGGCCGGGCCGTCGATCCCGAGCTCGGCCTGACGTCGCTGCTCATCGACCAGGAGGCCGAAGTCCTGGAGCGCCAGCGGCAGATCACGGCGAGCCGCCTCGCGGTGACCCGGATGGTCGCCGACATCCGCGCCTCCAACGGCGGGGCCACCGAGGTGCACAAGCTCCGGAGCATGGACCAGATCCAGTCGAGGATCGAGCACCTCGCCGACACCTGCACCACCGAGATCGCGGCGTTCGTGCCCGGCGGCGGGCAGAGCGAGCGGCACCTGGAGGCCGCCCGCCCGCTGGACCTGGCCGCCGCCGACCGGGGCGTGCGGCTGCGGTACGTCTTCCTGGACAGTGCCCGCAACTGCCCCGCCACCCGGGCGTACGCGGAGTGGCTCACCGGACGCGGCGGCCAGGTGCGCACCGTGCCGCGACTGCCGCCGCGGATGCTGATCTACGACCGTGCCACCGCGATCCTGCCGATGGACCCGGCCGCCGCCGATCTGGGCGCCCTGGTGCTCCACGGCACCGGCGCGGTCACCGCCCTGACGACCCTCTTCGACCAGATATGGCAGCAGGCGTGCCCGCTGGGCGAGGCCCTCGCGACGCGCGCCGACGACGACCGGCCGTCGCCGCCGGAGCAAGCCGTGCTCGGGCTGCTCGCGGAGGGGATGACGGACGACGCCATGGCCCGCCAGCTGGGTGTGTCGGTGCGCACCGTCCGGCGCATCACCGCCGACCTGATGCAGCGTCTGGGCGCGCGCAGCCGGTTCGAGGCGGGCGTGCTGGCACACAGCAAGGGCTGGGTGCAGCGCTGACGTCCCGTCCTGCATGCCCGGTCACCGTCCCGTTCTCCTCGTCCGGCCGCGCGCCCATGGTGTCAGCGGTTCCTACTTTTCCTCTGCACCGGCCAACTGCAGGGTCTCCCGGTCGGCCCCGGCCTGCCCGCGGAACCAGTCGATCGTCTCGATCAGACCGCGCTCGGTGCCGAACTCCGGTGTCCAGCCGAGCTGTTCGCGTGCCCGCGTGATGTCGGGCCGCCGGACGGAGGGGTCGTCGACCGGCCGGGGCACGTGGGCGATGCCGGAGGTGGACGCCGTCAGTTCGCGGATCCACTCGGCGAGCCTGAGCACCGGGATCTCCTCCTGGTTGCCGAGGTTGACCGGTCCCGCGATCCGCGCGTCGGCCATCCGCACCAGACCGTCGACGAGGTCGGACACGTAGCAGAGCGAGCGTGTCTGCGAGCCGTCGCCGGCCACGGTGATCGGCTGCCCGGCGAGCGCCTGCCGGATGAAGGTGGGAACGGCACGGCCGTCGTGGGCGCGCATCCGGGGACCGTAGGTGTTGAAGATCCGCACGATGCCGGTGTCGACACCGAGGCTCCTGCGGTACGCCATGGTGAGGGCCTCCGCGTACCGCTTGGCCTCGTCGTACACCGAGCGCGGACCGACCGGGTTGACGTTGCCCCAGTAGCTCTCCGGCTGGGGGTGCACCAGCGGGTCGCCGTACGTCTCCGACGTGGAGGCGAGCACGAACCTGGCGCCCTCGGCGCGGGCGAGGTCCAGCAGGTGCCGGGTGCCCTCGGACCCCACGCGCAGCGTCTGCAGCGGAAGTTCGAGGTAGTCGACCGGTGAGGCGGGCGACGCCAGGTTGAGTACGGCGTCGACCCTCCCCGCGATCTCCGGCGCCCCCTCGACGATGTCGGCCTCGATCAGCCGGAACCCGCTCTCGCCCGCGAGATGGGCGACGTTCCGGGCGCTCCCGGTGACGAAGTTGTCGACGCACACGACCCGCCAGCCGTCCGTGAGCAGCCGCTCGCACAGATGCGAGCCGACGAACCCCGCGCCACCGGCCACCACCGCTGTCCTGGTCATTCGGATCCCTCCCTGAATCCCTGCGGAACATCCGTGTGCAGGGCTGCCCGTGATATTCGCGGGGGAATTCGGTGAAGGCCCCCGGGCGTCCCGGTATTTGACCGCACGGGGAATTCTGGCGCAACGCTGGGTTCTTCACGGACGGCGGCGGTGTGAGTTCCTCATGTCGGGGGTGAAGAACTCATGCCGCATGCCGGGTGGTTTCTTCATGTGAAATCGGTGAGGCGAGCACTACCGAAAGCGCGGACCGCGTCACAGAATCGGTGCACCGACAGCGGCAGAAAAGGATCCGGTTCGCCGGACCGAAGGATGGGGATCCGGCCGCACGCCACACGAGGAGCAGCCCGCATGACGCAGAACGCGATTACCGCAGCGAACGTCGAAGAGCTCATCGCCAAGAACATCACGGAGCGGTTCGACAACGACCACGAGGTCCTCAAGCTCTCCCAGCACTTCCGCCGCGAGGGCTACGTCAAGCTGCCCGGCCTGGTCTCCGAGGAGGTCTTCGAGGCGGTCGCCGCCGAGACCCACCAGCTGATCGACACGCACCAGAAGCGCATCGACATCCGTCTCAAGGAGACCGGCGACTCGCCGCGCTTCATGTCCACCGTCGGCCAGAAGGCGATCGCCACCGACGGCTCGCTGATCCCGGCCGTCTACGAGTCGCCGGCGCTCAAGGGCTTCCTCTCCCGCCTCGCCAAGGAGGAGGTCATGGACTGCCCGTGGGACGAGGAGAAGTACATCATCACCCGCCAGCACCAGAAGGGCGACACCCACGGCTGGCACTGGGGCGACTTCAGCTTCACGGTCATCTGGCTGATCGAGGCGCCCTCCCTGGAGTACGGCGGCATGCTCCAGTGCATCCCGCACACCGACTGGAACAAGGACGACCCGCGCGTCGAGGAGTACCTGCAGCAGCACCCGATCCGCTCGTACGGCCACGCCCGCGGCGAGCTGTACTTCCTGCGCTCGGACACCACGCTGCACCGCACGGTCCCGCTGAACGCCGACAAGACCCGCATCATCCTCAACACCTGCTGGGCGAGCCGCACGGACAGCAAGAAGGCGACCACCCACGAGACGATGAACGCGATGTTCGACTGATTCGCCAAGGACGGGAGGAAGAGCGGGGAGCAGAGGATGACCAGAATGCCTGCCATGCTTTCCATCACCGCGATGGTGCCCTGTTACAACGAGGAGGAATGCATCGAGCGGGCATATCTGGAAATCAGCAGGGAGATCTACAGGTACGAGGATTCCGAAATCCTCTTCGTCGACGACGGAAGCACCGACGGGACGCTCGACATCATCAAGCGGATCGCCCGCGAGGATCCACGCGTCCGGTATCTGTCCTTCGCCCGGAACTTCGGCCTCGAATCCGCCTTCACCGCGGGGTTCGCGTACGCGTCGAAGGAGTGGACCGTCCAGCTCGACGCCGACCTGCAGTCCCCGCCCGCCGAACTCCACAAGCTGGCGCAGCGGGCCGTGGAGGGCGGCTACGACGCGGTCTTCGCGGTCCGCGCCGGCCGGCAGGACCCCTGGTACCGCCGCCTGGGAACCTACGGCCACCAGGCCGTCGCCACCCGCATCCTGGGCATCGAACTGCCCGTGCGCGCCTCGGTGTTCCGGGTGGTGCGCACCGTGGTGGCCCACAAGGTCGCCGACTGCGAGGTCAGCACCCCCTACTTCCTCGCCACCCTGCCGCTGATCGGCGCCCGCTACACCACGGTGGACACGGCGCACGCGGCCCGGGTGGCCGGGCGGGCCAAGTGGTCGCTCGGCAAGCTGTTCCGGCACGCCGCCGACCTCTTCGTCGGCTTCTCCTACCGGCCGCTCGCCCTCGTCTACCTCACGGCGGCCGTCGCCGCGGTGGCGGCCGGAGCGCTGACGCTGCTCCAGGGCGACGTCCGGCTGCTCGCCACGGCGTCCGTGCTGCTGCACGCCTTCGGCCTGGGAGCGCTCGCACTGCTCGCCCGCTACCTGGTGCGCATCATGCGCGGCAGCGAGGGACTCCCCCGCTACCAGATCCGGGAGGCCAACGTGCCCGTGCGGCCGCGGGACGACCTCTACGCCCACCGCCACGCACCCACCGGCCGGGCCGTGCCCGCGCCACTGCCGCAGACAGGGAACCTGCCATGACCAAGCCCCACATCCTCGTCCTCGGCGGGGGCGAGGACCAGCTCCCCGCCTACCACGAGGCCCGCCGCCTCGGTTACGGGGTCATCGGCGTCGACCAGCGGCCGGAGGCGCTGGGAGCGGCGGCCGCCGACGTCTTCCTGTGCACGACCACCCGGGCCCCCGAGGAGATCGCCGCCAGGATCAGCCACCTCGACGTCGCCGCGGTGATCTCACCGGCCAGCGACGCCGCGCAGGAGTCGGTGGCCGCACTCAGCCGCATCCTCGGCACCCCGCACCAGCCGGCCCCGGACGCGGTGCGGGCCTCCGTGGACAAGGGCTACTTCCACAGCGTCCTGGAACGCGTCGGACTGCCCGGCTACGGCCACCTGCGCTCCAAGGACCCCGTCGAACTGCGCCTCGCCGCGGCCACGCTGCCGCTGCCCGTCATCGTGAAGCCGAACGACTCCTCCGGCAGCAAGGGCGTCCAGGTCGTCGCCGACCCGGCGGCCCTGCCCGCGGCGCTGGCCGAGGCACGGGCCCACTCCTTCTCCGGCGAAGTGATCGTGGAGGAGATGCTGCTGGGCAAGCACCTGTCCGCCGAGGCGTTCCTGCGCGACGCGAAGCTGGCGACCATCGCGGTCACCGAGCGCGCCACCACCGGCGCACCCCACATGATCACCACCGCGCACACGGTGCCCGCCGAGCTCACGCCCGCCACCGAGATCCGGCTGCGCTCCATGATCATGGACATCTGCGTGGCGCTCGGCCACACCGACGGCCCGGTCAACTTCGACTTCGTGGTCGACCGCACCGACGAGATCCGCTTCATCGAGATGGGCGCCCGGCTCGGCGGCAACGGCATGCCGCTGCTCGTCCAGCACGCCTACGGCATCAACACCTACGAGGCGGCCCTGCGCCTGGCGCTCGGCCAGGACTTCGACCTGGCGCCCCGCCACGACAAGAAGACCGCCCTGCAGATCCTCAGCACCGACACCGACGGCGTCCTGCGCACCGTCGAGGGCGCGGACGCGGTCCGCGCCCTGCCCCAGACCGCCGAGCTGAGGCTCTTCGCGGGCCCCGGCAGCCAGGTCCGCCGCTACACCCAGGCCGGCCGCAAACTCGGCTACCTCCTGCTCGTCGCGGACAGCTACACCGAGCTCCGGGCGGCACAGGCGAAGGCCCGTGCGCTGCTGCGCTTCGACGTGGAGCCCGCCGCGCCCGCCCCGGCCCGACGCCCCGAATCCCTTACGGAGAACGTTCGTTGAACACCGTACGGCGCAACGCGCCCTTCCTGATCCTCGCCGCGCTCGCCGCGGTCTTCGCGGGCATCGTCTGGTTCGCCATGCCCCACGACCGTGAGGTCAAGAACCTGGGCATCCTGCTGTTCAAGCTGGTGCCCTTCGTGCTCGCCACCGAGGCGATCGCCCAGCTCGACCCGGCCTGGGCCCAGCGGATCCGCCTCCACCTGGTGGTCCCGGTCTGCTTCCTCGTCTACTTCCTCTACTTCGTGCCGAAGATCTTCTTCGTCGCCGAGAACCACCCCGAGCTCTACTACTACGTCCTCACGCTGACCCCGTTCGTCATCCTGAGCCTCGTCCTCGCCTTCCGCATCGGCGGCGGTGCCTCCGACCTGGTGCGCCGGCTCTCCTACGCGATGATCCTGCTGATGCTGTCCGGTCTCGAGGACCTGGCCTTCCTCACCGTGAACGAGCACACCGACCCGGCGTGGCAGACCATCCCCGAGGTGTGGACCTGGGCCTCGCACATGACGGTCCGCCTCGGCCACCCGGCCAGCAAGTACGAGGCGTTCGCCTTCATCGCCGTGCACGTCGTGCTGGCGCTGTTCGTCCTGCTCGCCCCCAAGCGCTGGTTCGCCCCCGTCACCCGGGTCTTCCGCCGCACCCCCGTCCAGGCTCCCACCGCCGGCTGACCAGCGAAGGACCGTACGAGATGTTCCTCCGAGAGGCGCTGTACGTCCCCGTCTCCTGCGCCCGCCAGTACGGCACCCGTACCGCCCTGCGCCGGCGCCAGCTCACCGGGCTCAACCGGATGCTGGCGCATGCCGCGGCCGAGGTGCCGTACTACCGCGACGACCCCGCCTACCGGACCGGCCCGCTGCGCTCCCTCGACGAGGTCGCGAAGCTGCCGGTCCTGAGCAAGGAGGTGCTGCGCAGCCGCCCCCTGGAGGAACTCCTCGCCGACGGAGCCGACCCGGCCCGGCTGCCCACCTTCCGCACCAGCGGCTCCACCGGCCGCCGGGTGACGGTCGTGCACGACCAGCACAGCCACGACTACCACATGGCCGCCTGCGTCCGCCGGTTCCTGGCGACCGGGCGCTACCTGCCCACCGACCGCCTCTCCCACATCAGGCCCTTCGCACCGCCCCCGCGGCGCTTCGAACGGTTCGGCCTCTTCCGCCGCCACGTCCTGCTCACCGACCGGCCGATGGACGACATCAAGGCCGAACTCCTCGCCGCACGCCCCCAGGTGCTCATCGGCTACCCGGTCCACCTGCGCGCCCTGCTGCGCGCCCTGACCACGGCCGAACTGGCGCTGCTGCGCCGCACCCTGCGCCTGGTCATGACCGAGTCCGAACTCCTCGTCGACGCCCACCGGGCGCTGTTCGAGAAGGAGTTCGGGGCCCCGGTGCACGACGAGTACTCGGCCTTCGAAGTGCTCAACATCGCCTACGAGTGCAGACACGGGCGGGCCCACCTCGCCGAGGACCGGCTCCTCGTGGAGATCCTCGACGCGGACGGCCGGCCGCTGCCGGACGGCGCCGAGGGCCGGGTGGTGGTGACCGCGTTCATGGAACGCGCGATGCCCCTGATCCGGTACGACCTCGGCGACGTCGGCCGGATCGACACCCGGCCGTGCCCGTGCGGGCGGCGCTTCCGCACGCTGCGGCTCACGGTGGGCCGGGTCAACGACTCGGTGCTGCTGCCGACCGGACGCCAGCTCTACCCGGACACCTTCCTGCACCTGGCGGCGACCTTCCCGGGAATCGCCGAGTGCGGCGTGCACCAGGACCGCACCGGAGCGGTGCGCCTCGACGTGGTCCCCTCCGAACCCCTGGACCGGGACGGGTGGGCGACGGTGGCCGAGGGAGTGCGGGAGCACCTGCACACCGTCGCCGGCTGCGCCTTCCCGCTGGAGGTCGTCCAGGTGGACCGGGTGGAGATCACCGCGGGCGGCAAGGGGCGATTCGTCACCTCCGAGACGGCGGCGGCGCAGCCCGAACCGGCGGGGCCGGCGTGAGGACGGCGCCGGCCACCGGGGCGGCGAAGTCCTGGCGCCCCGGCCCCCGCCGCCTCGCCTCGCTCCTCGCCGGGCGCACCGCCTTCCGGCTCACCCTGCTCGGCGCCAACACCGCGCTCCTCGCGACCTGGGGCCAGGGACCGTACGAGCGGTACGCGGCGGCCATGGGCACGGCCCAGGTGCTCACCACCATCACCTCGCTCGGCATCGAGAAGTCCGCGCTCAAGCTGGTGCCCCGGGCCCGCCGCACCGGACCCCAGCTGATCACCGTCTTCCTGGGCTGCGCGAGCCTGCTCACCACCGCCGTCGTGCTCTGGCTGGCCGGAACGGCGCTGCTGCACCCCCCGCGGGACGGCGCGGTGGCGCTGCTGGCCGGCCTCTACATGGCGCTGCTCGGCCTGAACACCGTCCTGGTCGGGCTGTGCCGGGCGCTCGGCCGTGACCGCGCCGACATCGCCAACTTCACCGCCCTGTCGCTCGTCGTGGTGACCGGAACCGGCGGGGCGACCCTGCTCGGCTGGGGACCCGAGGGCTTCACCGGCTGGCTCCTCGGCGGAACCGCCCTGCTCAACCTGGTCCACGTCCCGGCCCTGCTGCGCTCCGCCGCCCGCCCGGTACGCCGGGGCACGGCCGTGCCGGCGGTGTCCACCTCGGCCCTCATGGCCTGCGGCGACGTGGCCGCGGCCGGCACCGTCAGCGTCCTCTTCGCCCTGCTCGGCGCCTCCCGGCACCACGAACAGACCGGCCACCTCTACCTGATGGTCCTCGCCTCCTCGGTGCTGCTCAACGGATTCGGCTACGTCCTGCGGCTGTTCCAGCCGCACGTGTCGCTGACCCTGCGGACGCTGGACGCCGCGACGCTCGACCGCCGTGTGGTGCGCCGGCTGCTCCCGCTGGCGGTGGCGGGCGCCGCGTGGACCGGCGCCGCCCTGCTGCTCGCCCGCTCCACCCAGGACTCCGGGCTCCTGCCGCCTCCGGTCGTGGTGCTGCTCCTGTACGTCCTGTGCGTCCCCCTCGTCTTCGCGATGGGGAGCCTCAACTACCTGCTCGAGAACGCCGGCGCGCGCACCCTGCGCGCCACCGCCGCCGGTGCCGCCGCGGGCCTGGCCTGCGCGGTGCTGCTCGGGATGTTCCTGGTGCCCCTGCTCGGCGCGATCGGCGCGGTGGGCGCGCTCGCCGCGGGCGAGGCGGCCCACGCCCTCGCCGCCTGGCTGCTGCTCGGACCCCCCTCGCGCCCCCGGCGTCCGCCGGCGCCGCCCGCGCCCGCCGCGTCGAGGACGCCCGCCGCGTCGACGGCGCCCGCGACCTCCGTCGCGCAGGCCGAGTCCGCCGAGGCTGTCGCGTCGACGGCGCCCGCCGCCCCGGCCGCTCCCGCCGCCCCGGCCGCGCCCGCCGTCCCGGCCGCTCCCGCCGCGTCGAGGGTGCCTGCCGTCCCGGCCGCTCCCGCCGCGTCGAGGGTGCCTGCCGTCCCGGCCGCGCCCGCCGAGCCGAGAACGCCCGCCGAACCCGCCGAACCCGCCGCCGCGGCCGAGCCGATGGCGCCTGCGGCTCCCGTCGCGCAGGCCGAGTCCGCCGCGCCTGCCGCGTCGAGGACGCCCGCCGCGTCGACGGCGCCCGCGACCTCCGTCGCGCAGGCCGAGTCCGCCGAGGCTGTCGCGTCGACGGTGCCTGCCGTCCCGGCCGCGCCCGCCGAGCCCGCGGTTCCGGCCGCGCTCGCCGCGTCGAGGACGCCCGCCGAACCCGCCGTCCCGGCCGGGCCGATGGCGCCCGCGGCCCCTGTCGCGCAGGCCGAGCCCGCCGAGGCTGTCGCGTCGACGGTGTCCGCCCTCCCGGCCGCGCAGGCCGGACCCGCCGTCCCGGCCGCGCCCGTCGCACCCGCTCCGGCCCCCGACAACCTGGGAGTCCCCCGATGAACGACGACCGCACCCGCCGCACCGGACCTCCCGCCTGGCGCGGCATCGTTTACCCCCTGCTGATCTCGGCCGTCGCCCTGGGCGCCCTCCTCGCCGTGCTCGGACTCGGCATCGGGGCCCCCGATCCGGTCGCGACGGAGGCGGCGCGCGGCGGCGCCCCGCCGGCCGCCACCGCGCACGCCGGTGAGACCGTCCTCAGGGTGGTGGCCGCCATCGCCGCGGTCGCCGCGGCCGCGGTCGGCGGTGGTCTCCTTGCCCGCCGCCTCGGCCAGCCGCCGGTCATCGGCGAGATCGCCACCGGCCTGTTGCTCGGCCCGTCGCTCCTGGCCGGACTGTGGCCCGCCGCGACCGAGCTGTTCTACCCGGCGTCGGCGGAGCCCGTGCTCGGCCTGCTCGCCCAGGCCGGTCTGATCCTGTTCATGTTCGCGGTCGGCTCCGAGTTCGACGCCTCCCAGCTGCGCCGCAGCGGCCGGGTGGTGGGCGCCGTCAGCCAGGGCAGCATGATCGTCCCGTTCGCCCTCGGGGTGGTCTCCTCGGGCCTGGTGTACCGGGAGTTCGCCGCCGACGGGATCGGGTTCGTCCCCTTCGCGATCTTCCTCGGTACGGCGATGAGCATCACCGCCTTCCCGGTGCTCGCCCGGATCGTGCAGGAGTCGGGCCTGGCCCGGCACCCGCTCGGCACCATGGCCATGACCTGCGCGGCCGCCTGCGACGTGATCGCCTGGTGCGCCCTGGCCACGGCCCTGGCGGTGGCCGGAGCCGGCAGCGTCTGGGGCGCGGGCGGCACCGTGCTCCTCGCGGCGGCGTTCGCGGTGGCCGTCCTGGTCCTCGGCCGTCCGCTGGCGCGGGCCGCCGACCGTTGGGCGGACCGGGTGGGAGTGCCGTCCACGGCCCGCCTGATCGCGCTTCTCCTGCTCGCCTTCTCCCTCGCCCGGGTCACCGACCTGATGGGCGTCCACTCGATCTTCGGGGCGTTCCTCGCCGGGCTGCTCGTGCCGCACCGCTCCGGCAGTGAGCTGACCGCCGTGCAGCTGCGCCTGGACACGCTCAACCGACGGCTGCTGCTGCCGCTGTTCTTCGTCTCCGTCGGCATGACGGTCGACCTCACCCGGGTGACCGCGAACGGTGCGCTGCTCGTCGCCGGGGCCGTCGCCATCGTCACGGCCGTGGCCGGAAAGCTCGTCGGGACCGGTCTCACCGCCCGTTCCTGCGGCCTGTCCTGGCGGATGTCGCTCGGCCTCGGCGTCCTGCTCAACGCGCGGGGCGTCACCGAGGTCGTCGTGCTCCGCGCGGGGCTCGACGCCGGACTGATCAACCAGAACGCCTTCACCGTCCTGGTCGTCATGGCCCTGCTGACCACGGTGATGACCGGCCCCGCGCTCCATCTCCTCAAGGTGACCCGACGGCAGTCGGAAGCCCCCGTCGCCCCCCTCCGCTTCGCCGCCTCCCCCCAGCGGGAGCAGTTGGAAAGGAACTCCGCATGAACACCGTGACCCCCGCCTCCCCCGTCTCGCTCGTCACCGGAGGGGCCGGTTTCATCGGTTCCCACGTCACCCGCGAACTCCTGGCCCGCGGCCACCGCGTGATCGTCCTCGACGACCTCAGCGGCGGCACCGCCGCCAACGTCCCGGACGGTGCCGAGTTCCGGCACGGCAGCGTCTGCGACCCCGAGGTCGTCGACGCCGTCTTCGCCGCCCACCGCATCGACTACGTCTTCCACCTCGCCGCCTACGCCGCCGAGGGCCTGAGCCACTTCATCAAGCGCTTCAACTACATGAACAACGTGGTCGGCAGCGTCAACCTGATCAACGCCGCCGTCAACGCCGGCACCGTGAAGTGCTTCGTGTTCACGTCGTCCATCGCGGTCTACGGCGCCAACCAGCTCCCGATGAGCGAGGACCTGGTGCCGGCACCGGAGGACCCGTACGGCATCGCGAAGTTCTCCGTGGAGCAGGAACTGCGGGTCAGCCACGAGATGTTCGGCCTCCCGTACGTCATCTTCCGCCCGCACAACGTCTACGGCGAGTACCAGAACATCGGCGACCGCTACCGCAACGTCATCGGCATCTTCATGAACCAGGCGCTGCGTGGCGAGGAGTTCACGGTCTTCGGCGACGGGGAGCAGACCCGGGCCTTCAGCTACATCAAGGACGTGGCGCCGGCCATCGCCCGCTCGGTGGAGCTGCCCGGGGCGTACAACGAGATCTTCAACATCGGCGGCGACCAGGTCTACAGCGTCAACCGCATCGCCGCCGCGGTCTGCGAGGCCATGGGGGTGGAGCTGCGGGTCAACCACCTCCCGGAGCGCAACGAGGTGCGCGACGCGTACGCCACGCACGAGAAGGCGGGCAAGGTGTTCGGCACCCCCGGCCCGCCCGTCGGCCTGGAGGAGGGCATCGGGCGGATGGCCGCCTGGGTCAAGGAGGTGGGCCCGCAGGAGCCGTCGGTGTTCTCGGGCATCGAGGTGGTCCGCAACCTGCCCCCGTCCTGGCGGGCGGCCCTGGAGGAGCGGCGCACCATCTGAGCGCGGCGGTGCGGCCGTGACGGGGACTCCCCGTCACGGCCGCACCGGTGCTGGCCCGCGTCAGTCCTTCCCCCCGGCCAGCACCTTCACGATCTTGATCTTTCCGTTGGGCTCCGGGGCGATCTCCTCGACCCGGCGGACCACCACGTCGAAGTCGGGCACCGCGTCCTGCACCGCCCGCCGGATCCGCCCGGTCACCGAGGCGTCCGCGCCCGGCGCGAGCACCGTGCGGACGGTGACCTGGGCGGGCCGCTCCTGCACCAGCTGCATGCGGGCGACCTCGGGGAAGTCCTGCACCTTGTACGTGAGGAAGTCGGCGTAGAACTCCCGGCCGTCCCGGCCCCGGAACCGGTCCTGGCTGCGGCCCTGCACCCGCTCCACCACCGGGGTGCGGCGCCCGCAGCCGCACCTGTCCGGCCCCACCGTCACCCGGTCGCCGAGCCGGTAGCGGATCAGCGGCATCGCCTCGCTGTGCAGCCGGGTCACCAGGATCTCGCCCTCCACCCGGCGGCTGCCGTCGGCGAGCACGGCGGTGCCGTCGTCCTGCTCCAGCTCGACCACCACGTCCGCGGAGCGCAGGTGCAGCGCGCCGCGGCGGCAGGTGCGGGCCACCGTGAACACCTCGACGGAGGCGTACACCTCGTGGAAGCGGGCGCCCAGATGGCCGAGCACCCGGGCCCGCGCGGTCGGCGTGAGCCGCTCACCGCCGAACAGCACGTGGTGCACACCCCGGTGCCGTTCCCCCCGCCGCTCCAGTTCCTCCACCACGGAGGCGATCACGTTGGGGAAGCCCACCAGGAACGTGGGGCGGGCCGCGAGGAACGCCTCGACCTGCTCGTCGAGGGTCCCGCTGGTGTCGA
This sequence comes from Streptomyces sp. DH5, assembly GCF_020873915.1. GTDB lineage: Bacteria > Actinomycetota > Actinomycetes > Streptomycetales > Streptomycetaceae > Streptomyces. The sequence continues at coordinate 23,608 of NZ_JAHWGP010000003.1, read as the reverse complement.
TGTGGAAGGTGCGCAGCAGACCGAACCGCTCCAGCGGGTGACGCAGGAACGGATTGACCCGGAAGTACGCCATCCGGTCCCAGGGCCGCAGCCCCGACGCGAGCATGTCGTACAGGTACGAGGCGCGCAGGTACCCGAGGTCGCGCTCCGAGTTGCGGATGGTGATCGGCACACCGGACGAGCCGCTGGTGGTGCCCGCCTTGGTGTTCCGGGTGGTGAACCCCTCGGCGAGCAACCGCTCGGGGGCGCTGTCGTGGAACTCGGTCCGGTCGAGCACCGGCAGCGCCGGCAGGTCCTCCGGCCCCCGGAAGGCGGCCGCCGTGCCCGGTGCGATCAGCTCCCGGTAGCGCGGCACGTGCGCCTGGGCGTGCCGGACCAGGCGCACCAGCAGCCGCCGCTGCTCGGCGGCGAGCCGGGCGGCACCGGCCCGCTCCAGGCGGTGGGCGCGGACCAGGCTGCGCAGCACGGGGCCCAGCCGCATCACGGGGGAGACGGACGAGGCGGTCGGGGCCGTCGAGGTCATCGTGCCTCCCGGACCGGCCGCAGGACGGGGCCGCCGTGGCGGGGACAGCGCTCCGGACGGAACGCCCCGCCGCCCTCCGGCTCGGCGTGGACGAAGGTGGGACGGCGACGCCTCAGCAGGGTGAGGACGGTGCTGCCGTCCAGCGGGCGGGCGTGCACCCGGGCCGTGTCGATGTGCAGTTCGCCGCAGCCGGCGGCCACCGCGCCCAGGTAGCCGAGCCACGGCTCGTACCAGAGGGAGCCCGGGGCCGGCGGGGCGCCGGCGGCCGCCGCGAGGCTGAACCGGGCCACGGTCACCACGCCGTCCGGGCACGGGCCGTCCGCCCACCCCGGGTCACCGACCACGAGCGCGGGCCCGCCGGGCAGCGCCCGCCGTCCCGGACGCCCGTCGGTCTCGGCGGCGGCGTCCAGCAGCACCCGCCAGGTGGTGCCGTACGCCCTCACCGGGTCCCGCAGCGACCGCGTCACCTCGTACACGTCGACGCCCCGGACGGGGTGCCCGGCGATCCGGAGCGCCTCGCGCAGCTCGGCGACGTGCTCGCGGGGAGGGCGGCCGGGGTCCCGGCGCGGCAGCAGCGCCGCGTCGAGCGGCATCAGCAGGTGCCGCCGCAGCCGCGCCTCGTCGCGGGTCAGCGGCGGCAGCGTCCCGGTGGCGGCGTACCGCTCGCGGTAGTGCGGCACCGTGCGCAGGGCACGGTGCACGGTGCGGTCGTACGGCTGGGTGATGCGCATCTCAGCACGAGGTGTTCTGGTCGTGGACGAGCAGCCACTCCTCGCCGCAGCGGGCGAAGACCAGGCTGAGCAGATGACGCAGCGCGTACGGCCGGCCCTCCGCGTCCAGGTCCCGGTAGTCGACCGCGAGGACCACGACGGCGGTGTCCGCCAGCTCGAGGGTGCGGACGGTCTCCGTCGTCATGGTCCAGTCGGGGTCCTGGAACCAGCCCTCGTGGAAGGACCGGATCTCGTCGGTCCCGCTGACCGTCTTGCCGTTGGGCAGGATGAGCGTGGCGTCGGGGTGCACGGTGCGCACGAAGCCGTCCAGGTCGCGGTCGCGGATCGCGGTGAGGTGACGGTCCAGCGCGGTGGTGAAGTCCATGGTGCTCTTTCTCGTTCGTCGGTTTTCCGGACGTCCCGCGGGCGCGGGGTACGGAACGGAGAGGCGGTGGTGCGGGAGGAGCGGTGATCCGGGGAAGCCGTGGTGCGGGGGAAGCCGTGGTGCGGGGGAAGCCGTGGTGCGGTGGGGCGGGTCAGAACGGGGCCGCCACCGCGTACCGGGCGACGGCGTCCGCGCCGAACGACTCCTTGAGCCGGGCCATGCCGGGGCCGACTTCGAGGGCGGGCACCCGGAGGGCGATCATCCGGTCGATCTCCCGCAGGTACAGGTCGAAGTAGAGGTCCCGGGCGCCGTCCGAGCCGGTCACCGTCGCCGCCCAGCCGCCCGGTGTCTCCAGGACCAGGTCGAAGGAGACGGGCAGGCCGCGACGTCCGTCCAGGTGGACGAAGTAGGAGGCGCCCGGATGCGCGTTGAGCCGTTCGAAGTACACCGGGAGCAGGGGTACGACCCCGGCCGGGCGGCCGGTGTGCTTCATCCGGGTCAGCTGGTCGAGCCGCCCCGCCCGTACCGGGTCGATCGCCGGGACACCGGTCCCGACCGTCAGCCCGGCGTCGTCGTCGATCCGCTGCCGCAGCGCGGTCAGACGGCGGCGCCTGGCGCGCGGCAGCCCGGCGAGGTAGGCGTCCGTCGACCCCCAGCGGTTGCGCAGGACCATACTGGGAGCGGTGGGCCGGGTGAGCCGCAGCGGACCGCCGAGCACCTCCAGCTCCCGGGCCTCGGCGTCCAGGTGCAGCACGCCCAGGCAGCGCGCCCCGAGCCGGCGGCGCAGGGCCCGCTCGAAGGTCCGGGTCGCGACGCGCCTGCCTCCGGCGTCGAGCCCGGGGGCGTACAGCCGTCCCGCGCTGAAGCTGTTCGGCAGGTGGACCTGGAACCAGCCCGGCGTCGGGGCCCGCCCGGCGGGCCGGTACCGCGCCAGCACCGGCCGCACCCCGAGCCGCCCGCAGAACGCGGCCACCGGTTCACCCGCGTCCCGCACCAGAGCGCCGTGGACGGGCCGCGGGCTGCCCAGCGCGGCGGCCTCGAGCAGTGCCCCGTCCCACAGCGCGGGGCCCCCGAGGGAGCGGACGAAGGCGTCCCAGCCGTCGGGCGCGGGCCCGCCGCCGGGTGTGAAGATCTCAACCCGCACGGACCACGACCTCCTGTCGCACGGACGCGGACCGCGACACAGCGGCGTGCCCTGCGGACGTGAACAGGCGCGCCCGCAGAGGCCGTTCGCCCCTCTCGCGATAGGCGGTCAGCGCGTCGGCGACGGCCTCGGGAGTGAGCGCGTCGACGAGCGTGTCGAGCCGCGGCCCGCGTTCCGTGCCGAACAGCGCCCGGTAGATCTCCCGGAACTCCCCGGCGGTACGGTCCGCCCGGGGCGCGCCCGGACCGGTGTGCGCCCTCAACTGCTCGACGAGCACGTCGACGGCGCGGCCCGGCGCCGCGGCCGGACCGGCCTCGCCCCCGTAGCGGCCGGCTCCGTGCGTGGCCAGCCAGGCACCCGCGTGGGCGACCCGCTCGGCCAGCAGCCCCCGGTCGCAGCCGTGGTGCCGCCGCGTCAGGTGGGCCAGCGCCCGCTCCGGGTCGCCGCCGTGGGCGTACAGCGCCCCGACGACGGAACGCATCCGGGGCAGGGCGGCGCGGGGCGCCGGGTCCTCGTCGCTCAGCAACTCCCACAGCACCCGGGCCCGCCCGTCACCGGGCACCGCCCGCAGGAACCGGTCGAACGCGTCGTACGCGCCGAAGAACACGTCCGCCCCGAACCCGATCCGCAGGTCGGACAGGCAGTTGCGGTGCGCGTACAGCCACAGCACCATCGGCGCCGGGTGCACCGCGAGCAGGTCGCGCACGTACGGCCCGTCGCCGCTCGATCCGGAGATCTTGCCCGTGCCGCGTTCGCCGCGCACCAGGCCGTACGGGACGATCACCGGCTGGGCCACGCGCAGGTACCCGTCGTACACCGGCCGGGTGCGGTCCATGGTGCTGCCCGCGCTGCAGTGGTCCTGGCCGGCCGGCTCGCAGTCGATGCCCTCGTGCGCGACCCGCAGCGTCCAGTCCAGGGCCCAGGACGGTTTGACCCGCTCCGGTCCGGTCACGGTGACCCGGGCGTCGCAGCACCGGCAGTGGTAGTGCGCCGACGCCGCGCCGAGCCGGTGGATCTCGGTGGTGCCGCGACCGCACTGCACGCAGTACACCGCGAACAGGTCCCGGCCGTCCGCCCTGCCGAGCAGTGCGGCGAGCCGCCCCGCGTCCCGCTGGTAGCGGCGTTGGATCTTCCGGTAGACACCCGCCCGGTACCGCTCGTACTGGTAGTGCGTCTCCCACGTGCCGCCCGGCGGCATCCGGCCGTCCGCGTCGGCCCCCTCGGGCAGGACGCCCACCGCCCGCAGCTCGGCGACGTAGGCCCGGCAGATCCGCATGGCCCGCTCCCGGTGCGCCGCGAGCGGCCGCCCGCCGTGGCCGGCCAGCTCCGGTTCCCGGGCCGCCTGGCTCTCCCGCACCGGGTCGTAGTCGTCGAAGCTGAGCAGGATCGCGGACCGGCGGCCCATCCGGGCCAGCGCCCGGTGCACCAGGTGGGCGCAGACGGTGTCCCGGAAGTTCCCGACGTGGAAGTAGCCGGTCGGCGACATGCTGGTCTGGATCAGGATGCGGTGGTCCGGCGGATGCCGGTCGGCGAGCCGCCGCGCGTAGTCGAGCGCCCAGTGCGGCGCGGTACGGTCCTGCGCGTGAAGGTCGCGACGGCGGCCCGCCCCCTCGGCGACCGCGTTCCGCCCCCGCACCCGTCGTGTCCTTGGCATGGCGCCAGTAGAGCCCGCCCTCCGATAAACGGCCTATACGGCACCGCCCGGCTCAGGCCAGCCAGCCGTTGTCCCGGGCGATGCGCAGCGCGTCGACCCGGTTGCGGGCGCCGAGCTTGTTCACGACCGTGGTGAGGTAGTTGCGCACCGTGCCCACGGAGAGGCTGGTGGTCGCGGCGATCTGCGCCGTGTCGGCCCCCTCCGCCACCCGGGCGAGCACCTCGACCTCCCGCTCGGTGAGCGGACTGTCGCCGATCTCCCAAGCGGCCATGGCCAGTTCGGGATCGATGACCCGACGGCCCGCGCCGACCCTGCGCACTCCGTCGAGTAGCTCGCCGGGCGAGGCGTCCTTCGGCAGGAACCCGGCCACCTGCGCGTCCAGGGCCCGCCACAGCGTGCCGGGCCGCGCCATCCCGGTCAGGATCAGCGTGCGGCACCCCGGCGCCTGGTCCCGCAGCAGCGCGGCGGCGGCGATCCCGTCCATCCCCGGCATGTCGATGTCGAGGACCGCGGTGTCCGCCCCCGTGCGGAGTACCGCGGGCAGCACCTCGCTCCCACTGCCGACCTGCGCCACGACCTCCATGTCCGGCTCCAGATCGAGCAGCGCGGCGAGCGCCACCCGGATCATGTGCATGTCCTCGGCCAGCACGATCCGCTGCACGGATTCCCCCTCCCGTCGCACGGTTCCCCCCTCGTCCCGGGGCCCCGCGCCCTGTCTACCACCGCGTCGACGGACCTGCCGGGCCCGTATAGCTCAGTGATAGCGGGAAGGGCGAAGCTCCCCCGGGAAAGCCGCGTCAGCCGTGCACGCGGCGGAACGGGGGAGACATGCTCAGGGCATCCGAGACCACGGCGGCCGCCGTCGTGACCGACCCGCGCCGCATCGTCGTACGCGAACGGCTGCGTTTCGCCCGGGACCTGCACGACCTGCTCGGCCCGCGCCTGTCGGCGATCACCCTCCAGTGCGAACTGGCGCACCGTCATCTCGACGGCCGCCCGGACACCGCGCGCGACCAGCTCACGCAGGCACTCTCGGGACTGCGCGACATCCTCGAGGAGACCCGGCGGGTGGCCCACGGCTACCACTGCCTCTCCCTGGAGACGGAACTCGCCTCCAACCGGGAACTGCTCCAGTCGGCCGGCGTCGAGACCGAGGTCACGCTGCCGGACACGGCGCTGCCCGCCCCGCTCCAGACGGTCCTCGCCACCATCGTCCGCGAAGCCGTCGCCAACGTCCTCAGACACAGCCGTGCCCGCCGCTGCCGCCTCACGGTCGCCACCGGGCACGGGGCGGTACGCCTCACCGTCACCAACGACGGCGCCCCCCGCACCACCCCGCCGACCGCCCCCGGCCTGGGCCTGCGCAGCCTGACCGAACGCGTCACCGCGGTCGGCGGCACCCTCACCCACACCCGCATCCCCCCGACCCACTACCTCCTCGAGGCCCGCTTCCCCCTGCCGTGAACCGCGGGATGCCCCGCGGGAGGTACCGCCCCGGCACGCGGGTGCGAGGCACTCCCGTCGACGGCGTCGGCTCGCCCCGCACTCCCCGGGGGCACGACAGCCGGACGGGATGATGCCGGGTCAACACCAGGCGCTGCCGTCATGGCTGGCCGTGACCTCCAGGCCGTACTCGTGAGGGCTGTCCCCGAGATCACCGGGGAACCACACGGAGAGATGGGCGGTAGTGCCCGCGACGGGCTTTTCGAAGCAGAGCGCCGAGGTGTCGATCGCGAGGCCGTCGGGTGCCGGGGATGGTGCGGGGTTGGCGCCCTCGAGTCGCCAGCCGTCCTCCGCGGCGGCCTGGCGATAGAAGGCCAGCACGTCGGCACGGGGGATCGTGAGTCGGTAGTTCTGCCCGGCGTAGGCGAATCCGTCGTCCTCGTCGCATCCGGAGTACCGCTCGTCCTCGGGCTGCGTCCGGCTCGGGTGCGCGTCGAGGACGGACAGGGATGCCAGTGTGGGGGCGAGCTCTTCGTCAGCCCGGGTGCAGCCGTAGAGCCCACCCGACAGTGCCCACACACCGGTTGCCGCGATGACGGCCATGCCGCCCGCGCCGACGACGATCACTGTGGCCACTGCCTTCAGCTTCATGGCGCGGAGCGTAGCGCAGTGGATCCGGCCCTCTCATGGGGAACCCTCCGTGCCGGGAACCCTCCGCAGCAGCCCCCTCTCCATCGCCACCACCACGGCCCTCGTACGGTCGTTGACGTCGAGCTTGGCGAACAGGCGGAGCAGGTGGGTCTTCACGGTCGCCTCGGCGATGACGAGTCGCCGCCCGATCTCCGCGTTGGTCAGGCCGTCCGCCACCGCGTTGAGGACGTCCGCCTCGCGGGCCGTGAGCGGGGCCTGGGCGGGCTGCCGCATCCGGGCGACGAGCCTCGCGGCGACCCGGGGTGCCAGCACCGTCTCACCGCGGGCCGCCGCGTGGATCGCGTCGACCAGCTGCTCGCGGGTGGTGTCCTTGAGGAGGTAGCCGATGGCCCCGGCCTCCACTCCGCGTTCGATCTCCGCGTCGGTGTCGTAGGTGGTGAGGATCAGCACCTGGGTGGCGGGAAAGCGCGCCACGATCTCGGTCGTCGTGGCCACGCCGTCGAGCACCGGCATCCGCAGGTCGACCAGGGCGACGTCGGGCGCGTGCCGTTCGACGAGTTCGAGGGCCGCGCGGCCGTCGCCCGCCTCGCCGACGATCTCGATGGTGTTCTCGGAGGTGAGGAGAGCCACCACTCCCGCCCGCATGACGGTGTGGTCGTCCACCACGATGATGCGGATCGCCTCACCGGTCACTCCCGCGATGCGCCGGCCGGTCACGTCTCCGCCCCGCTCTCTCCCGCCACCGGCATGGGGGCAGCCAGGGGAATCCACGCCAGTACGCGCGTTCCGTCACCCAACGAACTCGTCACCGTCAGTCTCCCGCCCAGCTCCGCCAGCCGTTTGCGCATTCCGTCCAGGCCGAAGCCCGCCGACTCCCCCACCACGAATCCGGTCCCGTCGTCGGTGATCTCCAGTTCCACCCCGTACGCCTGCCGCGCCAGCACCACGCCGACCGTGGAGGCGCGAGCGTGCTTGCGGACGTTGGCCAGGGACTCCTGGGTGCAGCGCAGCAACGCGATGCGGGTCTGCTGGTCGCACACCACGTCCCGCAGCTCGGCGTCGACGGTGAGCCCGGTGTCCTCCGCGAAGCGGTCCAGGGTCCGGCGGAGCGTCTGCGCCACCGAGCCCGCGGCGGCCTGCCCCGGCTGCTGCGCCGAGCCGACCAGTTCCCGCGCCTCGGCGAGGTTCTCCCGCGCGGTGGACTCGATCGACCGCAACTGCTGGGCACTGCGTGCCGTGTCGGAGTGGAGTCCCGCCCGGGCCGCCTCCGCGAGCACGACGATCGAGGCGAAGCCCTGGGCGAGCGTGTCATGGATGTCCCGCGCCATCCGCTCCCGTTCGTCCGCCGCTCCCTGACGCTGGTGCGCCTCGGACAGCTGCGCCTGCGTACGCTCCAACTCCTCGATGAGCCGTGCCCGTTCGGTGCTCTGCGCGACCACCGAGTGCGCCCACAACCCGATGAGCACCCCCACGGCGACGACGATCAGCGTGGACACGAGCGTCTCGCTGAAGAACTCCACCGACCAGCCGTCCTGCCGCAGGACGCTCCCGGTCAGGGTGCCGGCCGTGGCGAGCCCCAGGAATCCCATCGACGCCCTCGGCGTCCGCCCGAACATCCAGTAGTGCGGCAGCGTCACTATGAACAGCGCCGCGTAGTTGCCGCGCAGGTACGCGAGCCCGCCCAGCGCCACCACCAGCACCGAGAGGTACACGTACGGCCGTACGACGGGGTTGTCCGGGAAGCGGTCGAGGACCGCGTAACACAGCACCACACCGCCCAGCAGCGCGAGCGCGGCGTACTTGCTCCCGCCGGGCCGGTCGATGGTGACGAGCCCGACGGCCATCACGGCGAACAGCAGCCAGCACACCGTGTTCCAGCGTCGCAGTGACGAGGCCCAGAAGGCGTCGGCGGTGGGCCCGGCGAGAGCGGTCATGCCGATCAACGTACGTCGGCCACCAAGCGCGGGCCGGTGTTTTCTCCGGAGCCGTCCGGTGGGGTGGCCGCCGCCCGCCGCACACCGCGCGAGGGCCACCAACTCGCCTCGCCCAGCAGCAGCATCGCCGACGGCAGCACCATGATCCGGATGACGAAGGCGTCGAGCAGCACGGCCGCCGCCAGCACGAAGCCGATCTGCTTCATCTCGATGATGTGCAGGAAGACGAAGCTCGCGAAAACCGTCGTCATCACGACCGCGGCGCTGGTCACCACGCTCGCCGAGCCGCGGATCCCGTCGAGTACCGCCTGACGCGTGGGGATCCCGGCCAGGGCGGCCTCCCTGATCCGGCTCACCACGAACACCTGGTAGTCCATCGAGAGCCCGAACAGGATCACGAGGAGGAAGAGCGGGACGCGCGATCCGATCGATCCGGTGGAGTGGAAGTCCAGCAGCCCCTCGGCCCACGTCCCCTGGAAGACCAGGACGAGCAGTCCCAGCGCCGCCGCCGCGGACAGCAGGTTCAGCACGACGCCGATCAGGCCGAGCACCACCGAGCGGAAGGCGTACACGGTCATCGCGAACGTCACCAGGAGCAGCGCGCCGAGGACCATCGGCAGTTTGCCGTTCTGGTGGGCGGGATAGTCGGCGTAGCGGGCGACGTCGCCGCTCACACCGAACTCGGCTCCGTCGACCCGGCCCGCGGTGGCGGGCAGGTAGTCGTCCCGCAGGCGGTCCAGGGAGTCGTACGCCTGATCGGAGTTGCCGAGGTGGGGCACCTTCAGCTCCAGGACGCTGGTCCGGCGGTCGGCCGACGTCCGTATCGGTGAGGCGCCGGCGAACAACCGGTCGGCTTCGGCGAGCCGGGCCGTCTCGCGCAGGGCCGAGGCGACTTCCGCGGCCTGCGAGGCATCGGCCCGTACGACGACCTGGTGGGTGACCCGCTGCTCGGGGAAGGCGTCGTTGAGCCGGTCGTACACGCGCATCGCGGGGATGTCGCGGGAGTGTGTGTCCCGGCTCATCTCCGTGATCTTCAATCCGGCGAGCGGCGTGACGAGCGCCAGCAGACCGAGGACCGAGACGCACAGGGTGGCCAGGGGATGCCGGGTGGCGGGCCGCAGCAGCACGGTCCACGTCCGGCCGCCCGTTCCCCGCCCCTTCAGCCGGCGGACCGGCTTCCCGCTCCGTGCCCGCCGCAGTTCCCTGCGTTCCGCCCGCTTCCCGAGCGCGACGAGGAGTGCGGGCAGGGCCGTCAGCGAACTGGCCACCGAGACCAGGACGACGACGATGGTGCCGGTCGCGAGCGAGGAGAAGATCACGTCGGAGGCCAGGTAAAGCGTCGCGGTGGAGGCGACGACCGCGAGCCCGGAGACCACGACCGCCCGGCCCGAGGTGGCGGCCGCCAGTTCCACCAGCGCCTCCGAGCCGAGCCGGCCGCCGGAGCGGGCCCGCTCCTCGCGCTCGCGCTTGAGGTAGAAGAGCGTGTAGTCGACGCCGACCGCGAGGCCGATCATCAGGATGACGTTCGTGCCGACCCCGGCGTCGGGGGAGAGGTGCGAGACGACCATGGACAGCCCGATCGCCGCCGCGATCGACGACAGCGCCAGCAGCAGCGGCACCCCGGCCATGGTGACCGACCCGAACACCACCAGCAGCGTGATCAGCGTGACCGGAAAGGTGATCGCCTCGGAGAGCGCCAGGTCGTCGCTGCGCTGCCGGTCGACGCCCTTGCTGATGGAAGGGCTTCCGGTCTCCTCCAGGAGCAGCCCGGGATGGCTCCGCTGCACCGCCGAGGTCTGCTCCACGAGCGCGTCGACCTTGTCCTTCGCGTCCCGCTCCTCGCCCTTCAGCGACACCTCCACCATGAGGATCGCGCGGTCGTCGGAGAACAGCGGGGCGGCGACGCCCGCGACGTCGGGCAGCCGCTTCATCCGGGTGGTGAGGTCCGACGCGGCGGCTCGTGCGGCGGCAGGGTCGAGGGCGCCCGACCTGGCGGAGATCAGCACCTGCTCGGTGGATCTGCGCTCCAGGTGCCCTTCGGCGGCCAGGGCCTCGGCGCGGCCGGCCTCACCGACCCGGTAGTCCGCGGTCTTCGCGCTGTTGGTACCGACGGCGCTGCCGACTCCCAGGCACAGCGCCACGAACACCAACCAGCCGACGATCGCCCACCAGGGGTGCCGCGCACTCCAGCGAGCCATGCTCACAGAGATTGTCTTCATGCCCGAGAGCCTTGTTGAACGGGCCGGTCACCGGACAGAGGTACTCGGTTGAACCCGTCGTCCACCACTCGGTGGACAACGCCCCTGGGACGAACCCCACACGCGCGGTTTCCCGACTCCCGCCGAGTCGTCGCAACCCCCGCTTCAAGCCACCCGATGACGTGCGGGACCCCGACCCGCGGACGGCGGCCCGGACCCGGGTACGGGGTGGGGCCCGTGGGGACCCAGGAACCTACCGAACGGCCAGCAGTTGTCCCATGGCCGCCGGCACCGACGGCTCGACCCGGTAGTAGACCCAGGTGCCGCGTCGCCCGGAGGTGAGCAGGCCGGCCTCCTTGAGCTTCTTCAGGTGGTGGGAGACGGTCGGCTGGGAGACGCCGACGTCGGAGATGTCGCACACGCAGGCCTCGCCGCCCTCGTGCGCGTCAAGGAGCTCTCCCACCCCGAGCAGGGCGTCTACCCGGCCGGCATGAAGTCCTACGGCCGCGCCCTCACCTTCCTCACCCTGACCGGCTACGAGCCGATGACCCACCTGAAACACCAGCGAGGCCGTGACCGGAACAGGGGACCGGTCACGGCCTCGCGCCGCCCTGCCGGCCGACCGCGGCGATCGCCTCCGGCGGAGTGCTCGCCGGACGGGTTCGGCGTCGCGTCGACGCCCCGGTGGTCAGGCCCGGCGGGTGGGCGCCGCGGCACCGGGCGGCGCGGGGACCCTGGCGGCTTCCGCCCGCCAGGCGTCGGCGAGTTCGGCGGGAAAGCGTCGGCCGCTGCGGGTGAGTACGACGCCGGGTGCGAGTTCGACCTCGTCGCCGGGGCGGAAGGGGCGGTCGGTCTGCGGGGGAAGCTTCTCCCAGGGGCCGAACGCGCCGCGCCGGCCGGCGCGGCGCATCCGGGTGCCGTAGGTGCTGATGTCACGGATCAGGACTGTGCCGCTCCGGGCGGAGACGGCCACATGCATGCGGCTGACCTGCCGGGCGATCTGCGGGGACAGCAGGCTGTGCAGGGCGATGCCCGCCTGCCCCGGCAGTCGGCCGACGTGCGCTTCGGAGCCCTCGTCGAGGGTGTACCGGGCCACGCAGGTGCCGTCGATGACGGCCTTGAGCTGGGTGGTGCCCAGGCGCGGACCCTCGTCCTGGAGAGGTGTGCCGTGAAGCTCGCAGGTGGGGACACCGCGCCGCATGCGGGGCAGCAGGATCCGGTCGCCCTTGCGGATGTCGTAGAGGGTGCAGCGGGGCTCCGGGCAGCGCCAGGTCCGCATGATCACCTCGGTCAGCGGCGTCCGCGAGGGACCGAGGAGGCCCTGCTTCTTCAGTGCGGACAGTTCCATCCTGCGGGAGATCTCCGCGGCCGAGCGCACACCCATGTCCATCGCCACGAGGGCGACGGACCCGTCGGGGCGGCCTTCCGGTTTGAGGAACTGCCAGGTGTTGCCCTGGATCCACGGGTGTTCGACGCGGTGGTCGACGTACCGGTCGCCGGTGACGACCGGGGACGCGGTCATGCGGGCCAGTTCGAGGACGCGCTCGTCGGCGTCGTCGACCTCCTCGACCAGCCCGTCGGCCACCCAGCGGCGCAGTCGCCGGACCTCGGCCCGGTCGCCGAACTCGCGGTGCCCGCCCAGCAGGCTGGTGTCGGCGACCAGGTAGACGGACACGTCGGGGTCCCCGGTGAGCTCCATCAGGGCCCTCAGGACCAGACCGAGGCGGCGCAGGGACCGCGGGCCGTGTCGGCCGAGGGAGGTGTCGCGTACGACGTTGGAGAGCTCCACGAGGTAGTCGGCTCGCTCCGCCGACGCGGCCAGATGATGTTCCACGGACACCTCGCTGTCCGACGGCAGGGGGTGTCACTCTAAGGCCGCCCGCCAACATCCGTCATCAGGAAGCGAGTTCCCGACTTCCCGGAATCTCCGCGAACTCCGCCGTTCTTCCTTGATCTCCTCAGATGTCTACCCCTGACGCGGGCACGTCGGTACGATCACGCCGGTGACGGAAGGGTCGAGACCTTGAACAGCACTGGAAACAATGACCAGTTGAGTCCACTTGATCCCGAGGACCCGCGAGAGGTGGCCGGTTACCGCCTGCTCGCCAGGATCGGCGTGGGCGGCATGGGATGCGTCTACCTCTCCCGCACACGCGGCAACCAGCCGGTCGCCCTGAAGGTGATCCGCCGCGAGTACGCCCAGGACGAGGAGTTCCGCCGCCGCTTCGAGCAGGAGGCGACCTCCGCCCGCCGGGTGCAGGGTTACCACATCGTCCCCGTCGTCGACCACGACACCACCGGCCCGCAGCCCTGGCTGGCCACCACCTACGTGCCCGGCCTCGCCCTGGACCAGCTCCTCGCCAGGCACGGGACGCTCCCGCCGACCACGGTGCTGCAGCTGACCGGCTGCGCGGCGGAGGCACTGCACGCCGTGCACAAGGCCGGAGTGATCCACCGTGACATGAAGCCGAGCAACATCCTCGTCGGCTCCGAAGGCCCCTGGATCATCGACTTCGGCATCGCCCGGGCCGCCGACGCGACCCAGCTCACCCGCAGCGGCGGGCTCATCGGCACCCCTCAGTTCATGTCGCCGGAACACGCCAACGGCCAGGACCTCACACCGGCGACCGACATCTTCTCGCTCGGTTTGATCGCCGCCGTCGCCGCGACCGGCCGCCACCCCTACGGTGACGCCGGATCCATCACTCTGGCCACCAAGATCGCCAACAGTGAGTTCCGCCCGCCGGACCTGACGGCGTATCCCGAACCGCTGCGTACCGTCCTGGAACGTACGCTGGCCGCCGACGCGGCCGCCCGCCCCACCCCCTCGGAACTGGCGGAACTGTGTCATGAGCTGAGCGGGCGGCCGCTGCGCGACTTCACCGGCTGGCTGCCCGCGCCCGTCGCGGCGGACATCGCCCGCCGGGAGCGACTCGCCCGGCAACAGGCCGAGGCCGAGCCCGGAGCGGCTTCCGGTGCCGTGGCGGGTGCCGCGACCGTGTCCCCACCCTCCGTGGCGGGTGCCGCGACCGTGCCCCCACCTTCCGTGGCGGGTGCGGACACCGCACCGCCGGTTGCCGGGGCGTCCGGCGGATACACACCCACCCATGCTTCCCGGCCCGGTGAGCAGCCGCACCACGGCCGGGCACACCCGGCGCCGCCGACCGGATCCCCTGCCCCGTTCCCGCAGGGAGCACCACACCCTCCCGGCCCGTCGGCAGCACCGTCAGCGGCCCGCAGCCGCACCCGGTTGACGGTCGGCGCGGCCGTGCTGGCCCTGGTGGTGGTGGCGACGGCCGCCTGGGTCCTCACCCGGGGCGACGACACGGACGACACCCAGGGCAGCGGCGGACCACCCGCCTCGTCGCCGGCCGCCGGCGACGAGGCCCCCGGGAGCACCGGCGCGTCGCCCACCGGGAACGCGACGCCGGGCGGCTACACGGAGATCTTCAAGGACAGGCCGCTCACCCTGCGCGCCCAGCTCACCTCCAACCGCCTCTCCTACACCAACGTCGACCTGGACGCACCGAAGATCGACGCGAACGCCCTCAGCGGGGGGCAGGGGAACGAGCTGCAGTACGAGGAGTTCGGCGGCACCTACGTCCTGCACTTTCTGACCACCATGGGAAAGAGCGCGGGCACCACGCCCGAGGAGTGCGCCGAGGGCGCCGCGGCCGACGCGCTGCCCTCCGAGCTCCACAGCGACGCCCAGGGCGAGCACCTGACCCCGGGCACGGTGCTGTGCACCGTCACCGACGAGGACAACCTCGCGATGCTCAGCATCAAGGACGTCGCCGTCCGGAAGGACAAGGACTCGGGCTTGAAGGCGCGCGACTACGTCACCGAACTGACGCTCTGGAAGGCGCCCTGACCCGTCCGCCGCGGAAGAGGGACGCGCCCCGGCCGAGCCGAACCCGGGGGCGCTGTCGTGGCCGGCCTCAGGCGCGACGGCCGGCGAGCCGGTAGACCACGTACGTGAAGCCGAGGACGACGTCGACCGTCGCCCACGGGCCGATGACGAGTCCCACGCCGATGGTGGTTCCGACGTCGCCCGCGTCCTCGCACAGCCTCAGGTCGTCGCCCGTCAGGCCCCGGCAGTCGTCGGGTGTGCCGCTGCCACTCGCGGCGCCCGTGATCACCCAGATCAAGAACAAGATCTGCACGGCCGGAAAGAGCCACGAAGACTCGGTGGCGCTTCTTCGGCCGGGGAGCCGTCCCGTCCTGCCGGTAGCCGCCCGGCGGGTGCCCCTGCGGCGGCGTCGGCCGGCTGTCCGGTGGTGACGTGGGCCCTTGCGCGGTGCGTGGCCCCCACGACTTCGGTTCTTCAGCGCGGTCTCGTCCGCCCATGGCGCGTCCTCCTCGCCGCTGACTTCATGGTGCGCCGGGGAGGCCGCTGCCGCTCGCCGGCGACCGGCACCGGCAACCGGCGACACGGTCGTCGGTTCCTCCCGTGCCCGGGCGGCAGGCTCCCGGCCGAGCCGGGCACACGCTCCGTGGACCGACCCGGGCAGGGCACCGGTGTCCTGCGATGTGGCACGACCGCACCGCCGCACACAGCCGCGGGGTACCGACGGGCGTGGCCCGCCGGAGGCTTGGCACGTTCGGATTCCATGTGCGCCGGCGCCCATTATGTTGATCGGAACATCTGACAGGCGGGGCTGGCATGCAGAGAACAGAAGAACGGGCCGGGGAGGACGAGGCCACCGACACGGGCACAGCGGTGGGGGACGACGACACCCCCGCCTGGCTCCGGTTCTGGCCGCTTCTGTTGCTGGGAGCGGCCACGGTTCCCGGCGCGCTGCTCTACCTCGGGGCCCGGTGGCTGGACACGCCTGTGATGCAGGCGTGGCGGACCATCTGTCTCGCCGTGACCGTCCAGGCGCTGCCCTTCCTGCTGCTGGGCACCATCCTGTCCGGCGCCAT
Organism: Streptomyces sp. DH5; assembly: GCF_020873915.1. Lineage (GTDB taxonomy): Bacteria > Actinomycetota > Actinomycetes > Streptomycetales > Streptomycetaceae > Streptomyces. Next base: position 8,043 of record NZ_JAHWGP010000003.1, on the reverse strand, counting down.
CAACGCCTTCGTGCCGGCACGGATGTTCAACCGTGTGCTGCCCCGCCGGCCGGTGCTCGCGGTGCCGGTGGCCGGTGCGGCGGGCGTCGTGCTGCCGGGCTGCGAGTGCGCGTCGGTTCCGGTGGCGAACCGCCTGATCGGACGGGGCGTCACACCTGCGGCCGCGTTCGCGTTCCTGCTGTCGGCGCCCGCGATCAACCCAGTGGTGCTGACGGCCACCGCGGTGGCCTTCCCCGGGAACCCGGCCATGGTCGCCGCCCGGCTGCTGGCCTCGCTGGGGACGGCGTTGGTGATGGGCTGGCTGTGGTTGTGGCTGGGGCGGGCCGAGTGGCTGAAGCCGGCCGTGCGGCGCGGTGGGCATCAGGAGGGTGGCAGCCGGTGGCGGGAGTTCCGGGCCGGTTTCCGGCACGACTTCCTGCACGCGGGCGGATTCCTGGTGGTGGGCGCGATGGCGGCGGCCACGTTCAACGTGGCGGTACCCCGTTCCGTGCTGGACGCGTTCTCCGGTTCGCCCTGGCTGTCCGTGCTGTTCCTGGCCGGGCTGGCGATCGTGCTGGCGCTGTGTTCGGAGGCCGACGCGTTCGTGGCCGCGTCGCTCACCGGCTTCTCACCGACCGCGCGGCTGACGTTCATGGTCGTCGGTCCGGTGGTCGACATGAAGCTGATCGCCCTGCAGGCGGGTACCTTCGGCAAGGCGTTCGCGATCCGGTTCTCCGCCGCCACCGTGGTCGTGGCGGTGCTGCTCAGCGTGCTCGTCGGAGGGGTCCTGCTGTGAGACGTCCGTTCCAGGCGACCCTGCTCGTCCTCAGCGGCATCGGCCTGCTGCGCGTGTCCCTGTTCACCGACCTGTACCTGCGGTACGTCAAGGAGGGGATGCGCCCGATGCTCATCGCCTCCGGCGCCCTGCTGATCCTGCTGGGCGTGGCGGACGCGGTGTCGTACGCCCGACGGCGCGAGAGCGACGGACACGACGGACACGACGGACACACGGACCACGGCGACAGCGCCCACGGACACAGCCACTCCGGCGCACCTCGTACCGCGTGGCTGCTCCTCCTGCCGGCGTTGAGCCTGTTGTTCTACGCTCCGCCCGCCCTCGGCGCGTACACCGCCTCCCGCCAACCGCCCAAGGCCGTGACCCACGAGGACGACTTCGCCCCGCTGCCCGCGACCTCGCCGCTTCCGATGACCCTGTCGGACTTCACCCGCCGCGTGCAGCAGGACCGCACGCGGGCCATCGAGGGGCGCACGGTCCGGTTGACGGGTTTCGTCACCTCCGGCGAGCGGGACGACCACTGGTTCCTGAACCGGATCGTCATCTCCTGCTGCGCGGCGGACGCCCAGTCCGTGAAAGTACGCGTCCACCGCACCCCGCCCCCGCCGGCCGACACCTGGGTGACCGTCACGGGCACCTGGCACCCCGGTGGAACCCTGGGCACGAGCTCCGCGTCCGCCGCGCTCGACGCCCGCTCCGTGGAGAAGGTCGCCAAGCCGGCGAACGGGTACAAGGACGCCCTTCCGCTCGCCCCCACGAGGTGAACCCGCCCGGCGCCCTCGCCCCGCTCGGCGTTCGGACACCGATGGCGCGGGGCGAGCCCCGAGGCCGGTGCGCCACGGCCTCGGCCGGCGCACCCGGCTCACACGACGTGGACGTGCGGGACGTAGCGGATCCACTTGCCGCCCGACGCGCGGAAGTCCCGTTCGTTCGACATGATCTCGTCCGCGTGGTTCCAGGCGAAGAGCAGCGCGTAGTCGGGATAGGGCGCGGCGAACGCCGCGGGTTCGCGCACCGGGATGTGTGCGCCGGGGGTGAGCCGGCCCTGCTTCGCGGGTGTCGTGTCGCACACGAACTCGATCAGCTCGGTGCCGATGCCGCAGGAGTTGGTGACGGTGGCGCTCTTGGCCGTCGCACCGTAGGCCACGACCCGGCGGCCCTCCGCGCGCAGCCGCTCGAGGAGCGCCACCAGGTCGGCACGGACGGTCTCGACGCGGGAGGCGAAGCCGCGGAGCGTGTCGAGTTCGTGCAGGCGGTGGTTCCGCTCCTCGGCCAGCAGCTCGGCGACGGCGGGGCCGGGCTCGCGCTGCCCGGCCCGCGCGAGTGTGTACCGGACCTCCCCGCCGTGCACGGGAAGCCGTCGGACGTCGACGAGCTCGAAACCGTGGCGCCGCGCCAGGTCACGGACGGAGCGGGCGGTGAAGAAGTAGTAGTGCTCGTCGTAGATCTGGTCGAAGGCGGTCCGGTCGACTATGTCGCCGAGGTAGGGGTCCTCGAAGACGAAGGCGCCGGTGGGCTTCAGCACGGCCTCCAGACCGCGGAAGACCGAGTCGAGGTAGGGGATGTGGCACAGGGTGTTCGCCGCGTAGACGACGTCCGCCCGTCCCTCGGTCGCGGCGATGTCCCGGGCGGTCTCCTCCTCGAAGAACGCGGTACGAACCCGGACGCCCTTGCCGCGGGCGAGCCGGGCGACTCCGCCGGACGGCTCCACGCCCAGATGCCGCACGCCGGCTTCGTGGATGGTGCGGAGCATCACTCCGTCGTTGCAACCCAGTTCGATGGCGAAGGCGTCGGGGCCGCGCAGCTCGGTGTCCAGCAGATACCGGGCGGTCGCCGTGAAGTGCTCGCGCATCGCCGAGGACCCGGAGGAGTGGTACGGGTAGTCCTCGTGGAACATGTGCTCCCTGGGCACCTCGTCGATCAGCTGCACCATGGTGCACGAACGGCACAGACCGACTCTGAGCTCGAAGAAGAACTCCTCCCGCGGGTCGTCCGGCAGACGGAACGCGTCGGAGAGCGGCTGCCTGCCGAGGTCGAGGAACTCGTCGAGCGGACCCGCGCAGATACGGCAATGGTTCATGACGCTTCAGATCTCCGTCGTCTCTTCGTAGCGGGGCAGGATCCCGTCGTGGGCCGCTTCGGCGAGGGTGCCGGCCAGACGGTCCCGTTCGGACAGCACGGGCGTGATGTCCGGGGGGAGGGGCAGGGCGAGTTCCGGGTCGAGGACCGAGACGGCTCGCTCCCTCTCCGCGACGTAGCCCGCCGAGAGCAGATACGACATGACACTGCCGTCCCGGAGCGAGACGAAGGCGTGCCCGACGCCCGCCGGGATGTACAGGGCCCGGAAGGTCCGCTGGTCGAGGACCACGGCGTCCCAGGCGCCGAACGTCGGTGATCCGACCCGGAGGTCGACGACGATGTCCAGGACCTCGCCGTGTGGACAGCAGACGTACTTCTTGGTTCCGGGACCGCCCGTGGTGAAGTGGATGCCGCGGACCACACCGCGCCGCGAGACGCTGTGGCTGGCCTGGGCGACCGGGAAGAGCGGACCGCCCGTCGCACCGGCGAACGGGGGCAGCTGAAACGGGGAGACGAACAGACCCCGGTCGTCCGGGAAGACCTCCGGTGTGAACTCCAGGACCCCGCGCACGGCGATTTCGCGTGTCCTCACAGCTTCGCCAGCACGTCGTGGAGCGCGCCGATCACCCTGTCCTGGGCGTCCGGCGTCAGGGACGGGTACATGGGGAGCGAGAAGATCGAGTCGGCCAGCCGCTCGGTGACCGGCAGAGAGCCTCTGCCGATTCCGAGGTGGGCGAAGCCGGACATGGTGTGCACCGGCCACCGGTAGCTGACGTTCAGGGAGATACCGCGCTCGGCCAGGAGTTTGAGGATGTCGTCGCGCCGGGGGTGGCGCACCACGTAGACGTAGTACACGTGATCGTTGCCCGCCGCCGTACGGGGCAGGATCAGGTCCGTGCCGGCGAGGCCCTCCTTGTAGCGGCGGGCGATGGCCCGGCGGGCCCCGATGTACCCGTCGAGGCGGGGGAGTTTGCGCCGCAGGATCTCGGCCTGCACCTCGTCGAGCCGGCTGTTGTGCCCCGGGGTCTCGACGACGTGGTACGTCTCCTCCATGCCGTAGTAGCGCAGTCGGCGCAGTCCGCCCGCGACGTCGTCGTCCCCGGTGAGGACCGCGCCCGCGTCGCCGTAGGCGCCCAGCACCTTCGTCGGGTAGAAGGAGAAGGCCGCCGCCTGCCCGAAGGTGCCGGCGAGCCTGCCGTGCCGCCGGGCACCGTGGGCCTGCGCGCAGTCCTCCAGGACGGACAGGCCGCGCTCCGCGGCGAGTTCCGTGAGCGGCTCCATGTCCACGCACTGGCCGTACAGGTGGACGGGCAGCAGACAGCGGGTCCGGTCGGTGACCGCGTCCGCCACCTGGGAGGTGTCCATGAGGAAGTCGTCGTCGCGTACGTCCACGAAGACGGGGGTGGCCCCCACGGAGTCGATGGCCAGCACGGTGGGCGCGGCGGTGTTCGACACGGTGATCACCTCGTCGCCGGGACCGACGCCGAGCGACTGGAGGCCGAGCTTGACCGCGTTGGTGCCGTTGTCGAGGCCGACGCAGTGCGGGACGCCGTGGTAGGCGGCGAACTCGTCCTCGAATCCGCGCACGCTCGCTCCGAGGACCAGGCGGCCGGAGCGGAACACACGGTCCACGGCGTCGAGCAGATCGGTCCGCTCGGCCTCGTACTCCCGCAGGTAGTCCCAGACGTACATGGTCATGACGATTCCTTCCGGATGGTTCTGTCGAGCGCGTCCCGCAGGACGGCGCCAGGCCGCCAACCGGTGACCGACCCGAACGGCGCCGGATCGACGCGGACGTGCTGGAAGTCGGCGGCGGTCGCGTAGGGGGGCGGCTCGACCGTGACGACCGGGACGGGCGGTCTTCCGGTGTGCAGGGACACCAGTTCGGCGATGGTCCGCAGCACGTCCCCGAAGGGCTTGGCGGCGCCGCTGCCCACGGCCCAGGAACGGCCGGCGAGCGCGGTGGCGTGATCGAGCGCCGCCGGGAAGGCGGCGGCCGCGTCACGGACGTACAGCAGATCGCGCTCGACGTCGCCGTCGTGCCACATCGTGAGGGGCAGGCCCGCCAGGGCCCGCCGGATCATGACCGACACCACGCCCCGGCCGACGTCGGCCGGGACACCGGGGCTGTCGCCGAACACGGTGGTCAACCGCAGGGTCACACCGCGCAGGACCCCGTCGGCCGTCGCCTCGGCCAGCGCCCGTTCCGCCGCCAGCTTCTGGAGTCGGTACGGGTCGGGCGGCGGGGCCGGGCCGGTGGGGCCCGCCGTACCGGCGAACAGGACGACGGGCGGCGGCCCCGGACGTCCTTCCGCGCGGACCGCGTCGATGAGCTCGTGTACCAGCCCCTCGTTGAGGCGCCGTGCGGAAGGGTCGGAGCCCGCGGAGCGCCAGTTACCGGTCCCGGTGGTGTGGGCGACGAGGTGGATCACCGCGTCCGATCCGGCCGCCGCTTCGGCGAGTGCGCCGGGCACGGCCAGATCGGTCCGGACGACTTCCGTACGGGCGCGCACCGGCTGCCCGCCTTCCGGAGCCGGGACGCGGGCGCGGCGCGAGACGAGACGCAGCCGGACCGGTCGCCGCGCGAGGGCGGAGACGACTGCGGAACCGACGAAGCCGGAGGCGCCGAGGACGGTGATCAGGGGGCGGCCGCCGTCGTCCCGCGTCATGTCCGGGCTCCGGCCGGGAGGGCGACGGGCGGCGCGGCCGTGGGCGCGGCCCCCGGCGCTCGCCGGTGAGGCGTCGTCTCGACGGCGTGCAGACAGGTCAGCAGGCTGCGGGTCTGCATGTTCACGTAGAAGCTGTGGCGCAGCAGCTCGCCGAGCTGGCCGACGGTCGTCCAGCGGAAGCCGGGCGGCTCCGGCCGCGCGGCGGTCTCGACGATGACGTGGCGGTTGCTGGAGTGGTGGAAACGGCCTCCCTCGTCCGACAGCATGGTGTCGAAGAGGACGGTTCGGGGATCCGCGCCGAGGATCTCGTCGAGGAACGGGGGGCGTGCGGCGGCGGGCAGGTGGTCGTAGTTCCGGGGCGTGCACTGCACGGTCGGTGCCAGTTCCGCGACGTCCGCGCAGCCCGGTTCGGTGCGGAGCTGGACCAGCGCGTGCAGGGTGCCCTCGATCCGGGTGACGAGCAGGGCGACGATCCCGGGCCCCCGGGGGGCGATCATCGGCTGGCTCCACTGCCCGACCTCCCGGCCGGCCGCTTCGACCCGCACGCCGATGACGTCGAAGAAGCGGCCCGTACGGTGCGAGATGCTCCCGTCGCCGCGCCGCCACTGCGCCAGGTCGTGCAGGGGCCGCGGGCGGACGGACAGCCGGGTCCGGGTGCGGACGTCGGTGATCCAGCGGAGGAGGTCCGGCAGGGCGTGCGCGGTCCGCTCCTGACCTCGCCCGCCGGCCGCCGGCGGTGCGGGCAGGCACGCGAGTACCGAGCGGGTGTCCATGTTGACCAGGTCGTCCTCGCGGAGCAGGACGCCCAGTTCGGCCCGCGTCAGCCAGCCGAACCCGGGCAGGACCTCGATGTCGTCGTCCGTCGTCACCACCATGTTGCGGTTGCGTTTGTGCAGGAACCAGGAACCAGGAGCCGTGCTCGGACTGCCGCACGTCGGCCAGGACACGGTGCCGGCCGGTCTCCCGGAAGTACCGCAGGTAGGGCACGGCGGACCCGCGGTGGACGCCGGTGTAATTGCTCCGGGTGGCCTGGACCGTGGGTGAGATCTGTACACCGCCGCGGTTTCCGGGCTCGGGCTTGAGCTGGACCAGGAAGTGCGGGACACCGTCGAAGTGCTTGACCAGCAGTCCGAGGATCCCCACCTCCGGCTGGACGATGAGGGGCTGGTCCCACTCCGGCACGGCGTGACCGGGCAGGTGGACACGCACACCTTCGATGCTGAAGAAGCGACCGCTGCGGTGCCGCAGGGCACCGCTGTCCGGGTCGGTGTACCAGCCGTCCAGTTCGTCGAGGGGGACACGCTCGGTGCGCGTGTACGCGCGCGTGCGGGTCTCCGCCAGCAGGGCACGAAAGGCCTCGATGCTCACAGGACCACGCTCCCTTCGGGCAGCAGGTCGCACAGGAACTCCTGCTGGTTGCGCATGGAGCGCCGGAAGAAGGCCGAATAGCGGGCGGCGTGCTCGGCGGTCATGGTGGGCAGGACCTGGCTGAGCGAGACATGGTCCGCGTGGCGTTCGATGACGAGGCCGCGCCACTTCTCCTGGCCCAACTGCTCCTCGACGGCGGCCTCCAGGCTGTCCGCGCCCCCCTGCCAGCCGTGCGGGAAGACCAGCTCACCGCTGTCGGCGAGCGCGGTGTACCAGGCGACGACGTCCCTCCTGGTCGCCCGCAGTTCGGCCGCGGCGTGCCGGGGGTCGTGCAGGGCGCGCAGCGCCGCCCGTGCGGCCATGACGCTGTCGAAGCGGGCTATCTCGTGCCGGTGGTCGCAGGCCAGGCTGTTCTGCCGGGTACTCGGGTGCTGGAGTATCCGCACGGTCGGGGCGAGGTGGGTGGTGCAGCGCACACCCGCGTCGGAGAGCCGCAGCCACAGGTCCCAGTCCTCCAGACCGACCGGCGACTCCCGCCATCCACCGACCTGCTCGGCGAGGCCGGTCCTGTGACCGGCGCAGGAGTTCTCGAAGAGCGGACTCATCAGCTGCAGTTCGGGGTGCCAGCACATGGTCAGGGGCGGGGCCTCGGACACGACGGTGCCGGCGGCGTCGACGTAAACCGCGCGGGTCGCCACGAACTCGGCTCCGGCGTCGAACGCTTCGGTCAGCAGCTGGAGGTGATCCGGTTCCCATGTGTCGTCGTGGTCGAGATAGGCGACGTAGGCCCCGGCCGCCTCGCCCAGCGCGATGTTCGTCGGCCCGGACTGGGATCCGAAGCGGCGAGTGCGCAGCAACCGGACCCGGCGGTCCTCCCGGGCGACCTGCCGGACCCAGTCGTCGGTGTCGTCACTGCTCGCGTCCGAGACGACGATGAGTTCCCAGTCCGTCATGGACTGGCGGCGAACGGAATCCAGAGTGGACAAGATGGCCTTGCCACGGTTGTAAGCGGGGCAGATCACCGTCAGGGCTTGGGCGAGTTCCGGGGTCGGGCGGTTGGTCGGGCCGTGACCGCTTGGGGTGCATAGCAGAGCAGGCACGGGTTTCGTGATCATTGGGGTGTCGAAGCTCAACGATCATGAGGTGGCCCGT
>NZ_JAHWGP010000039.1 GCF_020873915.1 Streptomyces sp. DH5 | reverse complement strand
GGGCCGTGGAGACCGGCGGGGCGGCGGAGACCGGCGGAACAGCAGGGGCCGTGGAGACCGGCGGGGCGGCGGAGACCGGCGGAACAGCAGGGGCCGTGGAGACCGGCGGGGCGGCGGAGACCGGCGGGGCGGCGGGGGCGGTGGGGTCCGCCGCGTCGGAGGGGCGCAGCCCGCCGGTGCGTGCGGCGTGCAGCAGGTGTGCCAGGGCGCCGGCGGTCAGCGACCGGTCCCAGCCGTGCCGGGCGGCGTACCGGCCGACGATGTGCCGGAGCCCGCCCCAGGTGAGCAGGCCGGGGCCGCTGTCGCCGGCCGCTTGGAAGCGCAGCCCCTCGAAGGCGCCGAAGCCCTCGATCAGCTCGTGGAACTCCGCCTCGCGGTCCGGGTCGGAGTCGATGTGCACGCCGTGGGTCTGCCGCAGGGCCCGCACCCAGTGCCGGGCGCGGTCGGCGCGGTCCGGCAGCCCGGCGGGCAGTCCGCCCAGGTCGGCGAGCGCGTCGAGGGCGACGGTCCTGGGCTCGGGGGGGAACTCCTCGATGTGGCCCACAGGGTTGTCGGGGTCGTCGTCCAGGACCAGGCGCGGCGGCAGGCCGCCCTCGGCCTCGCTCGGCGAGATCTGCCGGTCCACGGTGAAGACGGTGCGGCGGGTCTCGTTGGCGACGTACTGGGCGGAGGAGGGATGGGCGAGCAGGTCCTGGTCGGCGCGCGTCATGGACATCTCGCAGATCAGCAACCACACCGGCGCCTCGGGGGACAGCGCCCGCAGGCTCCTGCGCCGCGCCAGCATCCGGCCCAACTGCCTGGGGTGGACCGCCTGGTTGGCGCGGGTGCTGCGGCGGGGCACGGTGGTGCGTCCGCTGTCGCCGTGACCGACGAAGACGTAGGAGTCGGCCAGGCCCCGCGGCAGGGGCTGCAGGTCGCCCCGCCGCCCGGCGTACACACCGGGCAGCCCTTCCACTTCGTTGGTGTAGTGCCGGATGGCGGACACCACCCGCAGGGCCTCCTCCCGCATCGCCATGTCGTGCGCGTTGAGGAACGCCCGCCCGGTCAGTGCCTGCCCGTCGACCGTGACCAGCGGGTACGAGTGGATGTCGGCGTCGGGGAAGACGGTGCCGTCCGCGGCCCTGACGGTGGCCGCCGGATCGTCCGGGACCAGCCCCGGGTCGGCGGGGATCCAGGCACCTGCCGGATCGCTTCCGGTGGCCGGCGCGGCCAGGACCGGCACCCGGCGGCCGTCCGGGGCGGCTTCGAGCCGCAGGTCGCCGTAGGTGAACCAGACGCGGGTGCCGGTGCGTTCGGCGATCACCCGTGCGAGGGCCTCGTTGCGGCCGTCCTCCTCCCCGATCAGGAGCACCACGGGCGCGTTCGGCCGCCGCCCGGGGTCGTGCAGCACCAGTTCGGCGAACTCCTCGTCCGACACCGGCCGTCCGTCCGCCAGTACCGCCCCCTCGGCGTCCCCCTCGGCCACCACCGCGTGGGCGGCGGGTCCCCAGGGCGCGGGGTGGACGCCCCGCGGGTCGGCGACCACGTCCAGGTGCAGGCGGACACCGGGCCGTCCGGTCCAGTTCCTGCCGTGCGGCGTGCCGTCGTCCGCGGTGAGCCCGGAGTGCTCCGGGTAGCCCTGCCGGGTCAGCCCGTAGGCGGCGATGGCTGCCAGGCTGCCGCTCCGGTGCCGGCGATGGGCACTGCTCACGAGGGTGAGGGCGTCGTAGTGCCGGGCGGCGTCCACCGGCTCGTCCGGCGCCAGGTGCAGCAGCATCCTGGTGATGCCGTCGAGGTCCAGGCCGGCGCCGAAACGGGGGTGTCCTGCGCGCGCCACCTCGATCACGCGCAACGAGTTGAACAGCGCGGTGCGCAGCTCCGGTGAGAGCGGCCGGGAGCCGAAGGTGGCGTCGACGATCGCCCACAGTTGCTGAAGACGTTGCTGGACCGCGCCGTCGGCGGGCGGCGGTGCGGCGGCGGACCGCGCCTTGGGCACCGGGGTGGGGAACGGCGACGGCGACGGCAACGGGGCGGGCGTGTGCGGCTGCGGCGCGTGCGCGCCGGTGGTGCCGTCCCACAGGGCGCGCACGGCCACGTAGGAGTCGCCGCCGTCACCCGGGGCTCCCTCGGCGACGTCCCACAGCGCACGGGCCCGGGCCAGCGCCTCGTTCTCCACGTCGGTGGCCTCGACGGGGTTGACGTCCGCGGGACGCGGGACGCGGGGGCGGGCCGGTTCGACGCTGCGCGGGTGGCGGGGCGCCGTCCGGGGGCCCTCGCCGTACAGCCGGCGCAGCAGGGGGTACAGGGCGGGCTGGCGGGTGCGCACCCACTCGGGACCGGCGTTGTTGCGGGGCAGCCCGGTGTAGGGGTCGCTGCCGCCGTTGGCCATGAGGTAGACGTTGGTGAGCTGGGCGAAGAACTCGCGCTCGTCACGGCTGCTGTAGTTGGGGGCGCTGCGGCGGCCGTCGGCGTCGTGGCCGTAGAGGGGGCCGTCGGGCCAGTTGCCCGCCTCGCCGGCCCGTGTGGTGGTGCGGAAGGTGTTGGTGACGCGCTGCCGGTCGACGGCGTCCAGACCGTGCAGGTGGATGGTGTGGGCGAATTCGTGCAGGGTGGTCGAGTAGCCGTCGGGATAGGCGGACATGCCGGTGCCGACGGTGGTGCGTTCGCCGAGCAGGTTCTCCTCGGTGACGGCCGCGGTACGGGTGCCGGCACCGCGGACGTCGTCCCAGGGGCGGTCGTCGCCGGTGACGGCGCCCCGCAGGAAGCGGAAGGCGTCCAGGGAGGTCATGGCCTCGCTCCTGGGCACCACCACGACCCGCGAACCGCCCTTGAGCAACCGCGCCGCGACGTCGGGGTCCCGCAGCATCCGGGCGATCTGGGCACGGGCCCGGTCACCGGCGGAGACGGGCTGTTCGACCCCGTCGGGCACCTGCGTCATGAGGCGCGCCGCGACCGCGGCGAACCCGGCCGGGTCGCGCCCGGCGCCGGCGCGCAGGGCGTCCACGAGCACGGGGTCGGAGGCCAGCCGCTCACGGTGCGCGGACGGCAGCGCCGCCAGCGCCGCGTCACGGTCGGCGGCGGACAGGCCGGGCAGCCGGGCGGCGAGCGCCCGGACCGGGTCCGCGGTCACCTCCGGGCGGACCCGCAGCCCGTCGGCCAGCTCGGTCAGCTCGGCGCGCAGCGCGGGCAGGTCGGCGTCGGTGACGCCGAGGGCGCGCCAGGTCTCCTCGTGACGGGCGAGGGCGTCGGGGTCCAGGGCGGCGGAGTCGAGCAGTTCGCTGAGCCGTACGGCGAGGGAGTCGGCGGCGCCGAGGGGTCGCGCGGCACGGTAGGCGTCCTCGCGCGCGAGAGCCGGCGTGACCGTGCGGGGGCCGTCGGCGGGGGCTCGGTGCAGCGCCCACAGCAGGTCGAGGAGGTCGCGGCCGCGCAGCTCCGGGTCGGTCCCGGTGGCCAGGGCGAGGGCGGCGTCGGCCAGGGAGTCCGCGGGCTGCGGCACGGTGAAGCCGTCGGCCGTGACCGTGCCGGAGGCCGGCCGGTCCACCGCCGTGACCGTGATGTCGACGCCGTCCACGGACAGGTCGAGCACGCGGCCGCCGCCCGTGAGGGGCCGGACCCGCACCGACGCTCCGGGCATCTCCCGCTCCAGCGCCCCGCGGATCCCGGCGACAGAGGGCAGGGAGGCAGCGGGCAGGTGGAACTCCACGGCGCCCAGCGGCCGGGGATGACCGAACTGCACCCGGGCGCGGGCGGCTCCGGCCAGCACCACCGGGTGGCCCAGATCGTGCAGCACGGCGCCGACCCGGCGCGCGACGTCCAGCGTGCCGGTGTCGTCGCCGGGCGGCATGCCCGGCCGGTGCGCCCCCTCCGCGGAGCCCGCGGCACCTCGGCCGGCCGGGCCGGCGGTGGGGGCCGACGGCGGAGGCGGGGGTGCGGGTGCCGGGGCGGGCGCGGCGGTCTTCACCTGGTCGGTCCGGACGACGACGCCCAGTCGGTCGCTGAACAGGGCCGCCACGTTGGTCAGCCAGTCCGCCGCCTCCGCCGCGTCCAGCCCCGGGCGGACCGACTCGCTCATGTAGCGGCCCGACTTGTCGTTCACCACCCAGGAACGCAGCTTCTCGTTCCAGCGGAACTCGCCGGACACCCGGCTGCGGCCCGGCAGCGTCCGGCCCGCCGTCTCCCCGCCGGCGTCGACGAAACCGGCGGCGATGCCGGTGTGGCCCAGCCCGTCCAGCGTCCTGCGCAGCGACTCCGCCGTCAGCTCGGGGTCCTTCTCCCGCATCCCCGCCAGCAGCGCGTCGAACTGCTCCGGCGTGACGATCCCGCTCAGGTCCTCCGTGCCGAGGATCACCCGCCCGTCCTCGGTGACCGTGTACAGCCACACCGCGTCCCGGTTGCCGGTGGTCAGCAGGTCGGGATCGACCTCGTCCAACGGCACCCACAGGGGGTTGAGCCGTACGTCGCCGTCCTGGTCGCGTTCCTCGTCCTTGATCCGTTTCGGGAGGACCGGGTCACCGAACCGGTCGCGGGGTCCGGCGTCGCTGCCGTCGTAGTGGTCGACGCCGTTGTAGTAGACCTCCGTCTGCCGCGTGGCGTTGTCGGGCCCGGCACCGCTGACCCGTCGGGGGCCCGACGGGAGCGACCGCACCACGTCGACCCGCAGGTCGAACGCGTGCGCGGCGAGGGGCAGGAAGGTCTCCCCCTCCGGCGTCCCCCAGCTCCGCTCCCAGTTGACGACGGCGTCCAGGAGCGCGGGCAGTTCCGTGTCGTCCAGCGGCGCGGCGCTCTGCGTGTAGGCGGTGGTGAGCAGCCGGCCCAGTGCCACGTCGTCGAGGTCGCGGAGCGCCGGCAGCAGGTCGTGCCGCTCGAGGTGCTCGAACATCTGGCGCGGGCTCAGGTCCTCGGCCTCCGCCCGGAGCACGGCCCGGGCGTCCTGGGGGGAGACGGCCGGGTCACGGGGCTGCGACGCCAAGCGGGCGTCGACGTACCGCTCGAGCAGATCGGCGGGGTCGAGGGCCTCGGGGACGGGGACGCGCCGGACGTCGTGGTGGGCGAGGAGCGCGAGCATCCCGGCCCGGTTCATTTCCCGGACCCGTGCGGCGAACGCGTCGGCGGCCGTCTGCCGGAACTGGCCGGCGATCTGCGGGTGCAGCCGCCCCGAGCTACGGCGCACGTAGTCCTCGACGTGGGACCGCATGGCACGGAGCGCGGCCCGCGACGGGCCGGTCCCGGTGCCGGTCCCGGCCTGACGGCGCAGGTCGTCGCGGACCGCGTCGGGGTCCCCGAGCCAGTCGTACGCGGCGCGGTCGGTGACGGCGAGGCCGCCCAGACGGCTGCGGACGTGCACGGGATCGCCGGCCATGAGGGAGTACAGGAGGCACTCCCCCGTGCCGGGCACCGGAACCCGGCGCCCTCTCGCCCGACCGCTGTCGCTCTCCGGCACGGCGTCCTTCTTGCCGTCCCCTTGGGGCGGGTCCGGCTGCGGGGCCGGGGGTTTGCGCTCCGGAGCCGGGGGCTTCAGCTCCGGAGCCGCAGGCTTCAACTCCGGAGCCAGAGGCTTCAACTCCGGAGCCGCAGGCTTCAACTCCGGAGCCAGAGGCTTCAACTCCGGAGCCGCAGGCTTCAACTCCGGCCCCGGACCCGGAGCAGGCGGCTTCGGTTCCGGGTCCGGCTTCGGGTCCGGGCTGGTCGGCAGGGCCAGTTGGTAGTGGCGGTTGTCGAGGCTCAGGACCACGTGTGCGCCGGAGTGGGGGGATGCGCCGACGAGTCCCTGGAGGCTCCCTAGTCCCGTCGGGTCCTCGGGGGCGAAGTCCTGGAAGCCGCCGTCGCTCCCGACCACCGTGACGCGCACGCCGAAGGTGCGTGCGGCGAGCAGCGGGAGCAGGTCCGCCGCGCCGTGGTTCCAGCCGCCCTCCGACGGGGCGTCGCCCCGTCGGAGGAGCTGGGTGATCGCCAGGTTGGCCCGTACCTCGGGGGGCAGGTCGGCGACGTGCGGGATCAGGCCGCCGAGGCCGTCGAACTCGCGGCGTGCGGGGGTGTCCGTACCGAGGTCCAGGCCCGCCGCGGCGATCTCCTCCGCGCTGAAGGCGTCGGTGTGGTCGGGGGCGACGGCGGCCAGCAGGTCCTCGTCGGCGTGGTCGGTGAGCCAGGAGGCCATCCTCCGGCGCATCTCGGACATCGCCCGCGGGCCGGCGAGGTCGATGCCCTGCGCGGCCAGCAGCCCCGGAGCGACGCGTTCGAGGCCCTGGGCGAGCGCGAGGAAGAAGGCGTCGCCGTCCTCCGGCACGTCCTGGAGCGTGTACGTCTCGTTCGTGGGGGACGTGAGGACGGTGCTCGGTCCCTCGGCCTTCCTGGTGTAGCGGGGCGGGGCCGGGGGCTTGGCCGCGGGTGCCTTGGGCGGGGCCTGATAGGTCACCTCGGGCGGCTCGGCGAGACCGTCCAGTTCCTCCCGGCCCTCCGCGGTGGCCGCGAGCCGGTGCCAGCGGGTGAGCTGGTCCGCCCCGGACCGTACCCGGTGGTACTCCGCCGCGGCCTTCTCCGCCGTGTCCCTGAGTGCGTCCAGCTCGGCGCGCCGGGTCTCGAAGGCGTCGCGTGCCGTGTCCCGGCGGGTGGTGGCGGCGTCGAGGTCCCGGCCGGGCACCCTCGCGGAGAGCAGGGCCGCGTCGAGCCGCGCGTCGGCCGCCGCCTTCTCGGTGCGCGCGGTGTCCAGCCGCAGACCGGCGGCCTCCCGCAGTTTCCCGGCGGCTTCCCGCGCGTCGGCCAGGCGGGCCAGGGCGGCGTCCTCCTCCTCCCGCAGGACCTCTGCCCAGCCGTCGTGTTCGGGTGCGGCGCCGTACTCGTTCTCGGCGAACGCGTCGACTTCGGCCTGCGCTGCGGCCACGGCCCCGTCCGCGAGCTCGTGGTCGCGGCGCGCGTCGCTCTCGGCCTGCCGCAGGGCGGTGTCCGCGGCGTCGGCGTCGGCCCGGGCCAGGTCGACCGGGCGCATGGCCGCGCGGGCGACCCGGTCGGCCTTGTCGAGGGCCGTCTGCGCGGCGTCGAGGTCCGCGCGCAGCCCGCCGGAGGCGCGCCGCTTCTTCCAGTAGGCCTTGTCGGCGTCGACCCACGCCTTGCTCGCCTTCTCGACCGCGTCCCACGCCTTGGAGACGCGTTCGGGGAAGTTCGCGTCGGTGATGATCCGCAGTTCGCGCGCGACGTCCTCCCGGATCCAGGTGACGAGGTACGCCTCGGACCTCATCGCCTGCGGACCCGACCTGGCCCTGGCGAGGGTTCCGCCCCTGACCCGGTTCGCGAGCTTCGAGTCCAGGATGTTGCGGTGCACGTCGCCGACGCCGATCCAGGTGGCCGGGACGGCGAAGAGGAAGGACCGGCCCGTCTTGGGCTTGAGGTTGCGCGAGGTCAGGTGGTCGTCCCCGACCGGCATGCCGTCGCCGTCGAGGTCGTTGGGGCCGGGGCCGAAGGCTCCGATCTGGTTGAGTCCGGCGTTGGGAGAG
Source organism: Streptomyces sp. DH5 (assembly GCF_020873915.1). GTDB lineage: Bacteria > Actinomycetota > Actinomycetes > Streptomycetales > Streptomycetaceae > Streptomyces. The sequence goes on along the minus strand of NZ_JAHWGP010000039.1, from coordinate 60,478 downwards.
TCGTACAGGAAGGCGCCGCCGAGGCTCGAGGACTGGCCGTGCTCGACGGACGACGAGGTGCCGGCGTTGTCCCCGTACCGTCTGAGCACCTCCAGCTTCTTGCCGTCGGCGACCGTCAGCAGCAGCGCGCGGCTGAAGTCGGGCGCCGAGCGCAGCGACAGCTGTCCGGTGTCGGTGCCCAGGAGGGACTTCTCGGTCAGCCCCGCCACCTGGTAGCCGCCCGGTTCGGTGGTGCGCGGGAAGAACGCCGTGACCGCCGTGGAGCTGGTGCCGTCCTCCAGTGCCTGCGCCGAGCCGGTGCCGAGGCGGGTCAGCCCGGTCCGTCTGGTCCTGCGGAGGAGGTCGGTGAGGGCTGCGGTGTCGGGACCGTCCTCCCCCTCCAGGGTCTGGAGGGGGAAGCCGACGTCGTACGCCTTGGTGAGGAGGAGCTCGCCGGCCGTGCGGATGTTCTCGGTGCCGATGATCCCGCGGGGGTGCATGCCGTTCTCGGGGAAGGTGAACGGTCTGACGACGCCGTCCCCGTGCCGGACCGTCAGTTCCTCCCCCGCCCTGGAAAGGGGTATCGGCCGGGGCGGGGCGGCCAGGGCGGGGTCGGCCGCCGGGTCGGGCGCGGGCAGCAGCCGGCCGGTCCCCTCGGCCTCCCCCGACCGCACCGGTTCCATCAGGCTGAGCGGCACGTGCTCGCGCAGCTCGCCGACGTCGCCCTCCTCGACGATGCGCAGCCGGCCGCGGAAGCGGTCGAGGGCCGTGGGCTTCCCCTCCGCTGGCTCCGGCTCGGCCGGCGCGCCGGTGTGGGGGGTGTCGTCGGCCTCCAGGGTGATCCGCATCCGGTACGGGGTGACGACCTCCGCGTGCGGTTCGGTGGACGCCGCCCGGTAGATCGTGACGGTGGTGACCGTGTGACTGGACGAGACCGTCTTCCGGTTCGAGCCGCCCTCGGTGTACGTGGGCCCGGCGGCCGGGACCTGCGTGTTGCCGGTGTACACCAGCTGGCTGGTCAGCAGGCCCAGGTCCGCCCCGGAGGATGCCTCCGAGTTCTCCTGGGCGGTCTCGATGGCCCGCCGGTTCTCCTCCAGCTCCGCGCTGTGGTCGAGTCCCTCGAACACCGGCGTCCCGGGGATCAGCTCGACGCGCGCCCGCACCTGCCGGCTGCCGATCCGGACGCTGTCCCAGCCCCAGCCTCCGGCGCTGACCGGCGTCGACGGGGCGGTGGTCGTCATCTCCCCCTTCAGCGCCCGCGTGGCGCGGGCCGTCACCAGCTGCCGGATCCGCTCCCGGCTCTCGTCGTCGAGCCCCAGTCTCCCGATCCGCCTGTCGAACGCGAGCAGGGCGTCGGTGGGGTCCAGCGGGTTCACCGCGTACGTGCCGAAGGCGGTGCCGCGCATCCAGGGCTGCGGCGTCCAGCTCCGACCGGTGTAGCGGGGGACGTCGCCCATGCCGTCGTCGATCAGTCCCATCCGGTGGGCGCTCTTCTCCGGCAGGTGCCCCAGCAGTCCGCCCTGGCTGGTCAGCGCGGTCCCCGCCGCTCCGGCGAAGAGGCTCGGCACGAAGGTCCTGGCCGCCGCGGCCGTCCCGGTCCGGCCCGTGCCCAGCCGGCTGGTGAACAGCGCGAACCAGTGCTGCACGTCGCCGGCGACCAGCACCTGGTGGGTGAACCCCTTGCGGTTCATGTCCGCGACGACCGTGCGCACGACGCTGCGGCTCCGCGCGTGGGACGTCGACACGGGGTTGGCGACGAGGCCGTACGCGCCCATGAGGCCGTGGCCCGGGTTCTGGGCGACGGAGTAGACGAGTTGCCCGCCGAAGACGAAACCGGTGGCGTTGCTGACCTTGCCGGCCGCCTGCCGGGTCCCGCCGAGCGTCATCTCGGTGTCCATGGACATCGACGGGGTGAGGGCCCGCAGGTTCCCGGCCGTCGTGGCGTACCGGAAGGTCCCCCACAGCTCGCCGTACGGCCCCTTGCCCAGCAGGCCGCTGCCCACCAGGCCCAGCGGTCCCGAGCTCTGGTCGAAGCCCGACGTCAGGGACTGGGGGGTGAAGGAGCGGACGATCGCGTCCCGGGTGGCGGCGCCTTCCTTCGTCAGCTGCCAGGCGTTGCCCGACGCCGCTCCCAGGACCCGGTCCACCTCCGCGAGGAGGACGGGCGACACCACCATGTTCACGATGACGAACGGATGCTGCCGGAAGGCCTTGAACTGCTCCGTCCCGCGGTCGGCGAGCCGCCCGGCGGGCCGGCTCGCGCCGGGGTCCGCGGGCAGCACGAGGTCGCCCTTCGCCAGGGCGAGGGCCCCCTCGGTGGTCATGTGCGCGGGGGCGGACTCGTCGGACAGGTAGGGGTTGGGTGCCCCGTCCGCGTGCGGGTCCGCGTCGGGGGTGTGCTGGACGGGGACGCCGATGAGCACCTGCCCGGTCCTCGGGCCGCCGCCCCGCAGGTGGCCCTGCGGCGTCCGGCCGAAGAGCACGTTGACCGGCTCGTCCAGGACCAGCAGGCCCGGCAGCCCGAGGCCGAGACCGCGGATCAGGCCGCGGGGCCGCCAGTAGCCGCTCATGGCCGCGGTGAGGGACAGGTCGTAGCGGTACAGGTGGGTGGGCTGGTTGCTCACCGACATCGGCTCGTTGGTGACGGTCGAGCCGAAGCCGGTCTCCGTCTCCCACTGCCAGCCTCCGCGTACGCCCAGGGTCAGCCCGAGCGTGTTCCGGGGCAGGCCCGCGAGGTCGTCGACGTTGTTGTCACGGCCCGAGAAGGTGCCCTCGAAGCCCAGGTCCAGACCTCGTTTCGCGCTCGTCTGGCCGTCGATCCGGTCGACGCCCTGGGCGCTGAAGCGCATGCCCTCGCTGTCGTCCCTGCCCTCGTACCGCCGTCCGGTCAGCGTCCCGTGGACCCGGACGGTGTAGTAGGTCTGTCCGACGGAGTCGGGATCGGTGAGTCTGATCGGCAGGCCGACCGTGGTCAGCCCCTCCAGGTTCCCGGTGACGTTCTGCTGGGACAGCACGCCGAGGACCTGCAGGGTGTTCTGGAGCGCGATCCGGTACTTGACGGGGTCGGTCCACCGGGGCGGCACGGGAAGGCTCTGGGCCGCCCGGAGCACCCGGTCGGGATCGCGTTCGAGCAGTTCGCCCAGGCGGGCGCGCCAGCCCTTCGGCAGGTCCGGCGGCAGCAGCTGGTCGAGGGGCACCACCAGGCCTTGGCGCAGATGGGAGATGGCGTCGACCACGTCGTCGGCGAACGCGTCCAGCAGGGTGCGGCCGACGCCGTCCGCCGCGTCCGGTGTGACACGGGTGCGCCGGCCGTCGTCGAAGGCGAGCTCCTTCACCCGGTGCATGCCCAGGGTGCGCGGCCGGTCCACGGTCAGGTAGGCGGGCACGAACGGCGGGGCGACGCCGTTGCGCAGGGCGAACGTGGTCCCGTCGTCCCATCCGGCCAGCCGTCGCGCCTCGGAACTGGTCATCCGGTCCAGGCTCCAGGTGAGGAAACGCGTCGGCGGTGCGTCGTCACCGGACCGCCGCACCCGCACCGACTTCACGACCAGGTAGAGGGCGGTCCTGGGGCCCTTCACCTGCCCGGCCGACTTCAGGGTGCCGGCCGCGCCGAGTCCGGCCGACCAGGTCTTCGCGAACGACGCCTGGAGGGTCGGCCCGAGCTGGAGCCGCAGGTCGAAGGGGGCCGTGCCGGGGTCGTGGAAGTTGAGGGCGGGTCCGGCGACGGCCTGCAGCAGCAGGCTCCTGCCGTGGGCCCGGCTCCGCTCGCTGCGGACCGTCGAGGTGTTGATGTCCCGCATCTCGGCCTGGTCGGTCTCCCCGACGAGCACCGCCGACAACGGGATCAGTTCCTCCACCACGAAGGCACCCAGCGGTGACTTCTTCTTGTCGTCGGCGAACAGCTGCGGGGTGGTGATGCGGCCGCGCGCCATCGTGCCGCCGTGCCGCTGGAAGCTGTCGCCGGAGAAGAAGCTGTCCAGCTCGGTGTAGGCCGAAGTGCCGGGCAGGGCTCCGATCCGGGCGGCCGCCCAGTCACGGATCGCCGCGACGGGGCCGAAGCCCTCGATGCGGACGAAGCGGTACTGGGAGTCGCGGTCCAGGGTCATCGTCCGGGGGATCCGGCCCGGCTCCGGCATCCTGGTCACGCTGTCGGGCAGGCGCACGCGCAGGCCGCCCCGGATGCCGAAGGCGAACCGGGCGGGCGGGGCCGGTTCGGTCCTGGTCCCGGTGCCGGTCTCGGTCCTGGTGTCGGTCCCGCTCTTGTCCGTACGGGTGTCGGTGCCCGTGATCTCCCGTCCGGCGGCGTCCGTGACGCGCATCTCGTAGTGGATGTCGTCCAGGTACGCCCGTGACTTGTCCAGCGTCCGGGTCTCCATCTGGTTCATGCGCTGGTCGGTCAGGGTGTAGCCGACCTTGTCGATGAAGCCGAACCGCACGGCGAGCCGGCCGAAGCCGCTGAACGCCGCGCTGCCCGCCGGGCCGATCGGCCCGCCGAAACCGTACTGGGAGTTGGCCTGCATGTTCTTGGTCAGCCCGAAGGCCGCGGCCGCCCGGTGCATGCTGTCGATCTTCGTCGAGTCGCCGACGCCGTCGTCGAACGGGGTCCAGTTGCCGTAGTGACGCGCTCTGACCCACAGGACGCGCTTCTTCCCGTCCGCGGTGACGTACGGGAAGGGGCGCCCCTTGCCGTCCGCCAGTGTCTTCGGCTTGTCCCGGAGCGTCTGCCGGACGTCGTCCAGCAGTCGTGCGCCGTCCTCGGGCCGGGCGTCCGGCCGGCTCCCCAGTTCCCGGTCGATGGCGTCCAGGGCCTGTTCGTAGCCCCGCAGGACGACCGTGCTCTGGCCGAAGGTGCCCGGGCCGGCGAGGAGTTGTTCGAGTTCCGCGGGGGACAGGTCGGACGGCAGCAGCGACCGGAGGTCGTCGACGTACGCGGGCATCCGCCTGCCGTCCTCGAACCGGGTCGGGGTGCGGCGTACCGGCGGGGGCTCCATGGCGGGGTCGAGGCGCGGGGCGTCGGGAGACGCCGGGGGCGGTGCCGTGGTCGTGGTGACGGTCGTGACGCCGGGAGCGGGCGTGGATCCGGGCGCGAGGGTGGTGCCCGGTGTGCTCGTCGAGGTCCGGGGGGCCGGCCGGACGACCGACCAGTCCCGGTCCCACTGACGCGCACCGTCCCCGAGGGGGAGCAGGGCGAGGACGTGCGGCCTCGACGGGTCGTCCTGTGCGAGCAGGCCCATCGCCCCCGGTGAGGTCCATACGCCACGCCCGGTCCCGGTACCGAGGACACTCCTGGCCTCCGGTGCCGGCTGGACCACGGGCGTCGTGGGTGAGGTGGCGAGGACGATGTCGGCGTCCTGCGGGTGGGCGTTCAGTCCCGGATCCCGCGCCAGCAGCTCGGCGACCTCCTCGTACGGCACCCGGACACGCAGTCCGCCGGGCAGGTCCATGGTCAGATGGGCCGCCCCGGTCTCGCCCCACACCAGGTAGGGCGTGGGCCCGGTGGTGTCGGTGGTCCACGGCATCCTCGCCCGGTACAAGGGGCGGTGGCCGCCGTCCCGTGTCGCCGCCATGACGAAGGCGCTGTCGGCGTCCACCTTCAGGGCGGACGAGCCCCGCGCCCAGTGGCGTCCGGCCAGGACCCCCTTGTCGTCGAACAGCCCGGTGTCCGGGGAGAGGGCTCCCAGCAGCTCCAGGTGGAACGCGGCCAGTTCGGTCAGGTTGTCCAGGTCCGCACCGGCCGCCGCCGCCCGCGCCACCAGGTCGAGGAGTTCGGGCACCCGGGACGGGTCCGGCCGGTCCAGGTGCAGCACCCTGCCGGTGAGGGCGACCGGGTCGGGGGTCCTGCTCTCCCACTCCAGGGCCTTGACCGTCGCCCAGAAAAGCCGGGCCCGCTCGGGCGCCCCGATGACCGTCCGGTCCGGGTCCAGCCCCAGGACATGGGCGGCCTCGTCGTTCACGTCCTGCTCCGGAAGGCCGGCCAGCCCTTCGGCCACGTTGGTCACGTGCGGCAGGGTCACGAAGTCGGTGAGCACGGCGCCGGGATCCAGGCTCACGACGTCGGCGGCCCTGGCCAGCAGATCCCGGTAGGCGTCGGGTCCCGGCTCGCCGTCCACGTCGGCGTGCTCCGCCGCGCGGATCTCGCGGGCCGCACGCTCGAACAGGTCCAGGCTGAACGGCACGACGTCGCGCAGCGCCGGGTCGGCGTGCCGCATGGCGTCCAGAGCGCCGATGCCCCGGAGGAGTTCGCCGTAGCGGCTGTCGTCCTCGATCTCCGCTCCGAACGTCAGACGCAGCGCGCGCACCAGCCGCAGGGTCCGCTCACCGACGGCCTCCGAGGCCGGTCCCACCGGGTCGGTGTGCAGGCCCGCCGCGCGTGCGCGGTCGTCGAGCAGGGCGCCCGCGGGTTCCGGCCGGTGCTCCACCCACCGGCCGCGCCGCCCTCGTGAGTCCGTGACCATCTGGTGGACGACCTTGCCGTCCCGCCGGGTGAAGCCGAGCACGTGGGTGCCGCCGTACACGGTGCGCCCGGTCTCGTTGGCGACGTGCTGGCTCTCACTGACGGCACCCAGCGGGTCGGGGGCGAACAGGTCGTGCACGCCCCGCCGCATGCGGATCACGCTCGGGGGTGCCGCGCTGAAGCACGCCTCCATCACGACGGCGTGGTCCTCGGGGAGCCGCGCCAGACTCGGACGCCGCTTGAGCATCCCGCCGGTCCGCTCCTGCCGGGTGCGGTGGTCCGGGTTCGCCAGGGTCGGCACCCGGGTCTCGCCCGGCAGGCCGTGCGCGGCGAAGACGTACACGGGTTTACCGGCGAAGGGTACGGGCTGGTCGTCCTTGGTCCACTCCCCGGAGACGCGGTCGTGGTGGTAGAGGTCCGTCGCCGTCGTCGCGTGCCGGATGTCTTCAAACACCTGCGCGTGTTCGGTGTCCCGGAAGACGCCCCTGCCGATCGGTCCCCGGTCCGTGACGATGGTGTGGGACAGCGTCCACTGCTCCCAGAGCGGGGCGTTCGCGGCCTCCGTGGGGTCGAGCACCTGGCCGGGAGTGCTGCGGATCCAGTGGGGCCGCGGCCTGCCCCGGACGCCGCGCAGGGACACCACGTGCGGGAGCGAGGGATCCTGCTGCGCGTTCACGTCCACACCGCCGTCGGCCGACCACACGTCCCTGCCGGCCCGGTCCGCGGCCCGGCGCGGCAGCTCCAGACCGCGGGCGCCGGCGCCGGGGACGAGCAGCACCACGGGAACGTCCGCGGGGAGTGCGGCCAGCTCCGGGTCGAGGGCCAGCAGCTCGGCGAAGACGTCGAGCGGCACCTCGCGCGGGGCGCCGTCGTAGCCGCGTACGACGATGTGCTCGTGATTGCCGTCCGCCCTCACGACGTACGGCTCCGGCTCGCCGGGGCGGTGCCAGGGCGCGGTGGTCACGTCGCCGCGCTCCAGGGTGCCGTCGGACCGGAGTGCCGTCCTTCCCGTGTTCGTGAGGTCCAGGTCGGGGACGTGGGCGGTGGTCCAGTCCCGGCCGCGGGGGCGCCCGTCGAGGCCGGTGGTCATGGCGTGGGTGGGTGACAGCACGCCCTGACGCCGGAGGTGGAGCGCGGTCAGGGCGGCGAGGCTGCCTGCCGACTCCGCCGCCGGGTCCGTCGCCACCCGGAACAGCTCGCCGCGCTGCGCGTCGCTCACCGGCGCGGAGTGGTCCAGGAGCAGCACCGTGCGGGCCACCCGGTCCAGGTCGAGCGGGGTGGGGCCGAACAGGGGGTCGACCGGGCGGAGCCGGTCCAGGCGCGCGAGGCCGTCACGGAGGGCGGGGTACCGGGAGTCCGACAGGATGCCGGGGCCGTGGACGTCCGCCGGCAGTTCACGGTACCGGGCTTCCTCCGGGGCCGGTTCCCGCGCCCGGTCCCCGTCCGCGTCGTCGTCCTGGTGGTCCGGCAACGGAGCGTCGAGGACGTCCAGCACGCCGTCCAGGCTCGGCAACGGGGTGTCGGGGCCCCCGACCGGTCCGGGATCGAGAAGGCCGGCGAGGGCGGCGGGCGGCTCGGACGGGTCCTCGCTCCCGTGACGGTCCGCGAAGGTGACGTCGTCCACTCCGGTGTCGCCGGTGCGGGGCGCGGTGAGGTCGCCGGGGCGGACGGCCGCCCAGTCGGCCGCCACGGGACGCCCCGGCGCGCTGAGCAGGAGGGAGGGGACGTACGGCCGTGACGGCCCGGTCGGGGCCAGGCTGACATTGCCCTGCGAGGCCCACACGGTACGGCCGGTCCCGGCGCCGACGACGGCCCGCGGATCGGTGTCCGGGGTGCCGCCGCCGACCGGTCCGGTGGACGCCGTCGGGGCCGCCCTCGGGACGGCCAGGACGATGTCCGTGGTGTCCTCCGGACGGGTGTTGAGCACCGGGTCGCGGGCCAGCAGCTCGGCGACCTCGTCGTAGGGGACCCGGGCGCGGAAGCCGCCGGGCAGGGTCATGAGGAGGTGGTCCCGGCCGCCGCCCGCCCACACCAGATAGGCCGGCATTCTGCCGGGGGCGCTCCACGGCGGGCTTTCCTGGCCCACGGCCCGGTAGCCGCCGCCCTGTTGCGGGGCGGCGACGACGACACGGTCGGTGAGCGTGGTCGTGGCCGCGTCCGGCGGGGCCGGGGACCAGCGCCGCCCGGTCGGCACGCCGTTGAGGTCGAGCAGCCGGGTCTGCGGCGCGAGGGCTCCCAGGGTCTCCAGGTGGAACGCGCCCAGCTCGGTCGGGTCGTCCACGTCGGCGCCGACGGCCGCCGCCTGGGCGACCAGGTGGAGCAGCTCGGGCCGCCGGGCCGGGTCGGGCCGGTCCAGGTGCAGCACCCTGCCGGTGAGGGCGTCCGGGTCGGGGGTGCGGCTCTCCCACTCCAGGGCCTTGACCGTGGCCCAGAACAACCGGGCCCGTTCGGGCTCCCCGACGGCCGCGGGGCCGTCGGCCAGACGCAGGACGCGGGCGGCCTCGGTGTCCAGCTCCTGCTCCGTCAGGCCGCCCAGCCGCTGTGCGGCGGCGGTGACGTGGGGCAGGGTGACGAAGTCGGAGAGCACGGCGCCCGGCTGTCCGCGTACGGCGCCGGCGGCGTCGGTGAGCAGGTCCCGGTAGGCGTCGGGGCCGGTGACACCCGGCCGGCGGGCGTGGGCCGCGCGTTCGAACAGGTCCATGGAGAACGGGCCGAGGTCGCGCAGGGCCGGGTCGGCCGCCCGCATGGTCTCCAGCGCGCCGATCCCGGCGAGGAGGTCGCCGTACCGGCTGTCGTCCTCGATCGCCGCCCCGAAGGCCAGCCGCAGCGCGCGCACCAGCCGCAGGGCCCGTTCGCGGGTGGCGTCCGTGACGGGCCGTGCGGGGTCGGTGTGCAGGCCGGCCGCGCGGGCGCGGTCGTCGAGCAGGTCGCCGTCGGGTTCCGGCCGGTGCTCCACCCACTGGCCGCGCCGCCCCCGCGAGTCCGTGTAGAGGCGGTGGACGAACTTCCCGTCCGGCAGCGTCGCGAAGCTGACCATGTGGGTGCCGCCGTACGTCGTGCGCCCGGTCTCGTTGGCGACGTGCTGGCTCTCGCTGACGACCGCCAGCGGGTCGGGGACGAAGGTGTCGTCGATGCCCCTGCGGGTGCGGACCACACCCGGCGGCCGGGCGCTCGAGCACGCCTCCATCAGCACGGCGTGGTCCTCGGGGAGCCGGGCCAGGCTCGGACGCCGCCTGAGCATCCGGCCGGTCTCCCGCTGGTGGGTGTGGTGTCTCGGGTCCGTGGTGGTCGGCACCCGGACCGCGCCCGGCCGGGCGTGGGCGCTGAAGACGTACGCCGGTTTGCCGGCGAACGGAACCGGCTCGTCGTCCTTGACCGCGTCCTTGGTGACCGGGTTGTAGTGCCACAGCTCCGACGACTGGGTCGCGAGCTTCAGCACCGCGATCCGGCGCGGGGCCTCGGCGTCCTCGAACACGCCTCTGCCGATGGTCGCGCCCCCGTCGCCGACGACGCTGTGCGACAGCATCTCGCGCTCCCACTCCGGCGCGTCCTCGCGCTCCGCCGGGTCGAGCACCTGACCGGGGGTGCTGCGGATCCAGTCGGCGCGCGGCAGCCCCTGCCCGAACAGCAGGGAGACGACGTGCGGCTGCGACGGGTCGCGCTGCGGGGACACCTTCACGGTGCCGTTGGCCGCCCAGACGTCCCTGCCGATCCGGTCCGCCGCCCGGCGCGGCAGGTCCAGGCCGCGGGCGCCTGCGTCGGGGACGAGCAGCACCACGGGGGTGCCCGGGGGAAGCCCGGCGAGCCGGGGGTCGCGGGCCAGCAGTTCGGCGAACACGTCGACCGGCACCTGGCGCGGGGCGCCGTCGTGGCCGCGTACGACGATCCGCCGGTGGTCGCCCTCCGCCATGACGACGTACGGCTCCGGCTCACCGGGCCGGTGCCAGGGCGCGGGCTGCACGTCGCCGCGGCCCAGGGTGCCGTCGGGCTGCCGGGCCACCTTCCCCACCTCGGTGAGGTCGAGGTCGGGGATCGTGGCGTTCGTCCAGTTGCGGCCCCACACGCCGCCGTCGTCGGCGGTCAGCGCCTGGGTGGGGGACAGCACGCCGCGGAGTTCCAGGTGGAAGGCGGCCAGGGCGGCCAGGCTGCCCGCCGACTCCACCTCCGGGTCCATCGCCACCCGGAACAGTTCGCCGCGCTGCGCGTCGGTCACCGGGTGGGCGGGGTCCAGGAGCAGCACCTGACGGGTCAGGGCGTCCAGGTCGAGCGGGCCGTCGCGGAGCGCGGGGACGGTCTGCCGCAGCTGGTCGAGGTGCGCGAGGGTGTCGCGGAGGGCGGGGTGGAGGTGGCTCGTCCCGATCGCGGGACCGAACACGTCCGCCAGCAGCCGGTCGTACAGCGCCTCGGTGGCCGGGTCCGACTCGGGCTCGGAACCGAACTCGGATTCGGACGCGTCCTGGTCGTCCTCCCAGTCCATGATCATGTCGACCGAGTCCGGGGAACCGGGCGCGGAGGACTCCCCGGTCGGGATCCCGTCCGGCGCCCGGGAGCTGAGCGGTGTCTCGTCGACGGTGAACGGCTGGGCGGCCGGCGCCTCGCGGGAGAGGACCGGGGCGGGCTCCGCCGTGGAGCCGGTGGTGGCCGTCAGGTCCTCGGACTCGGTGCGCACGGGCCGGTAGGGCTCCGGATCGTCGGACGTCGTCCGGGTCTCGGCCCTCGGCACCGCGGAGGACGGGCGGGACTGCCCGGACTCCTCGGGCGCGGGGGTGCGGATGTCGTCCGGGTCGGCCGTGTCCGGGTTCGGCGTCCCGGCGGTGACCGCCGGGTCGCCGGACGGTGTGGTCTGGGGCCGCGACTGCGCGGTGGCGTTCGGCGAGGCGTGGCCCGGGGAGGCGGTGGTCGACGGGGTGGGCGCGGTGGAGGTCGCGAGGGGCGCCTGTGCGTTCGGCTGTTGCTGTTGCCCGTCGGGGGCGGACCGGGTCGTGTCGTCGTCCGTGGACCGCTGTCGTTCGGTCCCGTCCGGCGTGAAGTCGCTGCCGCCCGTCCGGGCCGACGGCAGATCCGGGGCGGAGGAGCCGACGGTGGCGGTTCCGCCGACCGGCAGGGTGTCGTCCGTGTCACCGGTCCAGTCGGTCCCCGGGGCCCGGGTCACCGACGGGGTGAGGGTGGAGAAGACGGTGTCGGTGTCGGTGACGTCCACCGGGGAGTCCCGGTAGGCGTCCTCGTACGTGTTCGGCGAGGTGGTGGAGGACGACGGCTTGACCGTTCCCGTCGCCCCGGGGAGTCCGTACGCGTCGGTGTTGTCGTCGACGCCGTGGCCCGTGTCGTAGTCCGGGAGGGACGAGGAGGAGACGGAGGAGACCGACGAGACGTCGCTGGTGTCGCTGAAGACCGACGAGACGTCGCTGATGCGGCTGGTGTCGCTGAGGACCGACGCGGTGTCGCTGGTGTCACCGACGGAGGGGACGGGGTCGTCGTAGGTGTCCCGGTATGTGCCGCTGCTCGTGTACGGGACGTTGTGCGTGCCGCCGGACGTGTACGTGTCGGACGTGTCGCCGTAGAGGTCCTGGTGCGTGCTTCCGCCGTCGTGCGCGCCGTCGTACCGGTTCTCGTACTCGTACCGGTCACCGCCCGCGCTCGTGCCGCCGTTCCCGCTGTCGCCGCCCGGCAGGCCGTTCACGTCGCCGGATCCGGTGTTCTGGAAGTAGTTCTTGTAGACGAACTTCCCGCCGAACTCCGCCCCGGTGGAGGCCGCTTCGAAGATCAGTCCGCTGAGGCCGGCACTCAGGAACGTACCGGGGTTGAGGGTGAACGTGCCCAGGAAGATCAGGCCGGTGAAGGCCTCGGCGAAGGTTTCCGCCTGCCCCTCGTTGACGAAGCTGAACGGGAGCTCGGAGACCTCCTTCCAGAAGTTGTTGTTCTTGAAGTACTTGTTGATGAACCTTCCGCCGATCTCCCCGAAGACGCCTCCGAAGAGTCCCGCGAACGCGCCGGCGACCGCCGACTGGCCGATTTCCGTCCAGTCGAACTTGGTGCGCCGGCGCTCCGGGTCGTCCGGCGCGGTCATGGAGATCAGCTGCGAGGCGAACGCGACGAACGCCTCCTGGATCGCCTCCAGCAGCACCGAGAGCGGTGTGGGGACGGCGCGTCCCAGCCGCTGGAGGATCAGCAGGATGGTGAGCGCGGTGCGCGCCTTCTGGATGGCGATCTCGGTGAGCGACGTACCGCCGGTGAAGACCGCCAGCGCGGCGATCAGGGCCAGTTCGATGTTCATCAGGATGAACTCGAGGAGGATCTGGTACTTCGCCTCGGACAGCTTGATGGAGCGGTTCACCTGCTGGGCGCCCAGGTCCCGGAGTTCGTCGGAGAACTTCTGCAGGTGGTTCTGGCCGTTGTCGTCGACGAAGAGCTTCATCGCGGCGACGAACTCCTGGGCGATCCGCGGGGGGAGCGAGTTCCCGGCGGTGGAGATCGCCCCCTTCATCGCGTCGGAGAGGTCCCTGACGTCGTCCGCCAGCCGTTTGTAGGGGTTACGGCTGTCGAAGCCCCGGTCCTCGTTGCCGGTGGCGACGTTCGCGCCGACCCACACCTCGATGAACTCCCGCAGGCCGGGCGGGAACATGATGGCCATTCAGCGCCTGTTCTCGCTCTCCGAGCCGTGCGCCTCGATGTCCTCCACGGCCTGTGTCTGCGGCCGCTGCACGTGGTCGGCCTCCGCGGCGACCGCGTCGACCAGCGCCATGAAGCCGCCGGTGATGGACAGGACCGTGTCCCTCACCTGCTGCTGCTCGCGCCGGACCTGCTCGCCGACCGCGTTGGCGAACTCGTCGTCGCCGCCCTCGTCGCCCCACCAGCCCGCGTACTCGGCGCAGCCGGTCTCGAACCGGGGCAGCATCTCGTCGCCGTGGCGCACGGCGTCGGCGAGGTGCCTGGAACCCTGCAGGATCGCCTGGATGTCGGCGGAGTAGTTACCGGTCACGGTCACGCGCCCCCTGTCGTCCCCGTCGTCCGTCGCCTGCGTCGCGGGCCGCCCCGGGCCGGGCCGCGGGTTCCTCGTCGTCCTCGACGATCTCGTCGCGGAGCCTGCTCATCGCCGTGGGTCCCTTCGTCACGGCGGTCTCGCTGAGCAGTGAGCCGAAGACCGACCCCCAGTCGACGCCCATCCGTTCCGGGGCGGCGCCGCGCGCGGTCATCCTGGTGAGCGGGTCGAGCAGGTCGACGACCCGGCGGGCCATCTCGGCCCGCGCCGTGTTCGCGGCCTCCAGCACCGCCGCGGAGAGCTGGGCGGCGGCCATGGTCCGGTACTTGCCGTCGAGGAACTCCAGGCTGGTCAGCTCCCCCTTCGCGCCGACGGAGACCCGCACCGACCGGTCCGCCGAACGCGCGGTGGCCGACGCCGCGTCCAGCTCGGCCCGTGCCGAGGCCGCGGCCTCCTCCGCCGCCTTGAGGTGGGCCATCGCCTGGGCCACCCGGTCCTCCATGGGCTGACTCATCCCGCTCCCCTTTCCCTCAACGCCCCAGGGCCTGCGGCGCGCCGCCCTCGTCGGTGCCCCAGACGTCCTCGTCCTCGGCGAGCCACGTGGTCCGTTCCCTGTCGCCGCTCTCCGTCTGCGGCCTGTCCCCCGCCCCGCCCATGGGTCCCATCGGCGGCATGAAGGGCGTGCTGCTGCTGGTCTGCGTGGACCGGGGGACGATGCGGTGCTCCTCGTCGTCGACCGTCTGCGGGACGGCCGTCCGGCCGGAGCGGCCGGCCCCGGGTTCGATGACGGTCCGGGTGCGCTCGCCGGTGTTGCCGCCGGCCTCGCCACCCGCACCGCGCATCATCGGCGGGTACATCCCCGGCGAGCCCGCTCCCGTGCCGGCTCCGCCGGCGGAGGCGCCCGCCAGGGCGTCACCGCCCTGCGGACGCCCGAGCGCCGAGGAGAGGTCGTCCTGGTTGTAGAGGTTGTCGTCGAACACCGACGAGTACGCGGAGCCGGCGGAGCCGGTCGGGCCGCCCGGGCCGAGGGCGGAGAGGTCGGGGGGCTCGGGGAGGTCGGCGATGCGCTGCCGGATCAGCTCGTCGATGTCCTTCCCGCCGGCGCCGATCCGGTCGTACTCGGCCTGGATGTCGCCCATGCGCCGGTCGTACTCGGCCTTGGCGTCCTTGCGCGCCTGCTCGGCGTCCGTACGAGCCTCGTCCCGCTCCGCCTGGACGTCGGCCTTCGCCCGGTCGTACTCGCGCCTGGCCTCGGCCTCGGCGGCGTCCGCCCGTTCGACGGCCTGCCGTTCGGCGGCGTCGATCTCCGCGATCCGCCGGTCGTACTCCTCGCGGGCCTCCTTCTCGTCGGTGCCGGCGGCGATCTCGCGCTCGTACTCCCGGCGTGCCTCGGCCCGATCCTGCTCGGCGTCCTGCCGCGCCTGGTCCCGTTGCTCCCGGGCCTCGGCCTTCTCCTGCTCGTACTCCTGTCGCGCCGCCGCCTCCTGACGGTCGGCGTCCCGGAGGGCGGCGTCGCGCTCGGCGCGGGCCTCGGCCTTCTGCTGCTCGTAGTCGGCCTGTGCGTCGGCCTTGGCGTTCTGGGCGTCCAGCCGGGCCTGCTGCTGCTCCCGCAGTGCCTCGCGGCGGACCTCCTCCTGCTGGGCCTCCGCCCTGGCCTGTGCGTCGGCCTGGTCCCGCTTGGCGGCCTCCCGCTCGGCGGCGGCCTCCGACCTGGCCGCTCCCTGTTCGCGCTCCGCCTCGGCCCTGGCGGCCGCCTGCTCCTGCTTCGCCTCGTCCTTGGCGGTCTCCTGCTCGGCCTTGGCGGCGGCCTTCTCCTGCTCGGCCTGCGCCTTGGCCGCCTCCTGCTCGGCCTTCGCCTCCGCCTTCGCGGCCTCCTGCTCGGCCTTCGCCGCGGCCTTCTCCTTCGCCGCCTCGTCCTTCGCGGCCTCCTGCTCGGCCTTCGCCTCGGCGCGGTCGGCTTCGGCCTGGGCCGTGGCCCTTTCCCGTTCCTTCTTCGCCTCGTCCTGAGCCTTCTGGTTCTGCGCGAGGACGAACGCCTGCTGCTCGGCGGCCGCCTGCTTGGCTTCGGCCTTCTCCTTCTCGGCGTCCTCCTTGGCGGCGGCCTGTTCGGCCTTGGCCTCGGCCTTCTCGCGCTCCTGCTCCGCCTTGGCCTCCGCCTTCTCCCTCTCGGCCTCTTCCTTGGCGGCGGCCTGTTCGGCCTTGGCCTCGGCCTTCTCGCGCTCCTGCTCCGCCTTGGCCTCCGCCTTCTCCCTCTCGGCCTCTTCCTTGGCGGCGGCCTGCTCGGCCTTGGCCTCGGCCTTCTCCCTCTCCGCCTCCGCCTTGGCCTCCGCCTTCTCCTTCTCCGCCTCCGCCTTCTCGCGGTCGCGCTCGGCCTTGGCCTCGGCCTTCTCCCTCTCCGCCTCCGCCTTGGCCTCGGCCTTCTCCTTCTCCGCCTGGGCCTTGGCTGCCGCCGCTTCGGCCTCCGCCTTCTTCTTCTCGGCGTCGGCCTCTTCCTTGGCGGAGATCTCGGAGAGGGGACGGTCGTCCCTGTCGGTGATGCTGGTGTCGAACGCCTTCTCGGCTTCCTTGAACGCCTTGTTGATGGCCACGATGGCCTCGGCGCCCTTCGTGCCGAGCCAGTCCTGCACGGACTGCTCCCACCGGCGCACCGCCTCGTCGGCGATCGCCTTCCACGTGGACATGTCGCTCGGCTTGCCGTACGACTTCTCCCCGATGACGATCTCGTTCCGGAAGCCGGCGGTCGACACCACATAGGTGTGCCAGGTGGTGTACGGCCCGGAGCCACTGGACACCGTGTCGAAGTCCGTCTTGTCGTACTGGGTGTCGATGAGGGTGAACCGGGCGTCCTGAAGCATGTCGTAGAGCCAGCGCTGCGGATTGCTCTCGGCCCTCCACGCCACCCAGGCGTTACGCAGGTTCTGCGCCTGCTCGAGGACGACGCCCTGGGCCGCGGCCAGCGCCCGGGCCGGCTCGGACCTCACCGTCACCCCGTCGATGGTGACCGCGGAGCCGTCGGTGCCCTTGCCGTCGAGCTGGTCGGCGTACCCCTCGTAGTTCCGGGCCAGTTTGTGGATGAGCTCCTTGAAGATGGCGGCCGACGTGCCGTCCCAGGAGTCGCTGCCCTCTCCGATGTTCTCGGTGTCCCACTTGCCGATGGTGACCGCGCTGTCCTCGAAGAACTTCACGACCCGGTCGAACGCCTTGGCCGTGTTCGTGAAGGTGAGCAGGTCGACGTAGCCGCCGTCGCCCACCGTGACGCCGCGGTTCTCGAATCCGTGGGTGGAGTAGGGCCACATCGTCATCTGGTCGAGGGCGGCCTTGGCACCGTAGATGTACTGGACCAGGGCGCTGGTGTCCCAGTCGAGCTTCTCGCCCTCGCTGTTCGAACCGCCCTTGTCCATCAGGACCTTGCTCGTCTTCTCGAACTTGGCGATCACGTCCTCCCCGCTCGGGGGAGCGGCCGAGGGCGTGGCGAGAAAGGTGATGTACACGCGGTACTGGTAGAGGTAGCTGCCTTCGGAGACGTCGGTGCCGTTTCCGGACGGCTGGTAGTACGGGATGGTGTAGTTGGTGTTGTGCGTGCCCCAACCGCCCGAGGACAGGAAACCCGACGAGAAGCCCGGACCACCCTCGTCCTCCACCCGGACGTGGATCATCGGGATGTCGTCGTTGCCCTTGAGGGTGTCGAACAACGTCTTCCGCTCCGGCAGAACGTAGCCGGTGAGCAGGTCGACTGCCTTCTTCCAGTAGTCGTCGTTGTTGTCCCTGGGGTTGGCCATCGCCGGACTCCGCTACTCTTCCTCTTCGGTCCCACCCGGATTGTCGAGATCACTGTCGACATCCTCGAAGATGTCCATGAACTCGTCCGCGGTGATGTTCTCGAGGTTCTTGCCCTGAGCCGTGGCCAGCTCGTCGATCGTGTCCCACAGGGCCTGTTCGAGGTCCTCGAAGAGAACCGTCTGGTCCTCCAGGATGCGCTCGACCTCGCCCGCGCCCTGCCGGATGACCTTGTTCAGGGCTCCCCCGCCGACCACGCTGTTCTCGTCGGCCATGGGGCCGATGACGAGCGGCTTCGAGGACAGGATCGTCGTGGTCGAGATGCTGTCCGCGATGAACGAGATCGCCGGTCCGGCGGTCGGGCTGTCCTTGAGGATGTTCTCCAGGGACGTGCGGAAGCCGTCGATCTGGTGGTTGATGAAGTTCTTCAGGAACGTGCTGTCGAGGACCGTGACGGCCATGCGATCACCCTTGCGTCAGCGGCCGGCGTCAGCGGCTGCCGATCCTGATGTCGCCCCACCGCTGGGACAGGTTCTGCTCGGTGTAGCGGTAGTTGGAGGAGATCTCGGTGAGCAGACCGGAGTGGTTGGCGAGCAGCGTCTTGATGTTCTCGACAGCGTTGTCCCACTTCGCCTGGACCTCGCTGTAGACGTCCCTGTCGTCACCGATCCAGCTGTTGCGGAGTTCGGCCAGCTCCATTTCCAGGTTGGCCAGGATGCTCATGATCGCCTGGGACTGGCCGACCATGTCGTCCGCCGCGCCTTCGGCATGGTTGTAGTCGACGTAGATGTAGCCGTCGGAGAAGTCCATCGGAGTCCTCGATTCACCGGGAGAACGACGAGAGGGGAGGGGGTGGGTGGCAGGCGGGTGGGCCCGGGATCAGTTCGACGACGTGTTGGTGCCGTTGAGCTCGTCGAACACCTGCGTGGAACGCGAGTACTCCGCGTCGATCGCGTCACTGGTGGATCCCTGCACCAGCCCGTGCTCCCGGAGCGTGCCGTTGAGCTCGTCGACCATCCGGTCCAGGTTGATCAGGATGGTGTCGACGTGCTCGTCCCACTGCTCCAGCAGCTTCTTGTACTTTCCGCCGTCCACGCCCCCGTAATTCGAGGCGAGCGTGTGCGACGTGGACTGGACGTCCTGCTGACAGCGCTGAACACCGGTGAAGGCCTGTTCCAGCGCCATGATCCCGTTACGGGTGGCGCGTTCCTCGGACTGCTGCATGGCCATGTGGAAACTCCTTGTCGGCGGAACTCACCGGGCGGCGACCCCGTGTCACCCCGTGGGCAGACAGGGTGTTCCCGCGAGCGCAACCGAATCGCGGGGCCACGGGACGGCCAGATGCTATGCAGCCCTCAACTTGTTTGGCAATTGCCCGCGGAACCGCGAAGTCCGCTATCCACGGGCTCAATTGAGCGATAACCCGGAATTCGCTCCGCTCAGGTGAGCGACGTGGTGAATACGGCCGGACAGAACGGACGTCGGCGACGCCGTGGGGGACGTCGCCGCATTCACCGATGGACGTGAGGTGACCGCGGGGTGCCGAGAATTTCCCTGACGGCCGCCGCCCGGTCACCCCGCGCCCGCCCGCTACGGCCCGGGCCGCCGCCCGCCCGCTACGGTCCGGGGCACCGCAGCGTCACCCGGGCCCGGCCCTCCGACGCCGCCTCGGGCGTCAGGTCCGGACCGCTGGGCAGCATCGCCAGCATCGGGGCCGGCATCGTGCGCGCCGCGGCACCCTCGTAGCCCAGCGCCTTGACCGCCTCCTGGGACAGCAGCCGGTACTTCACCCCCTCGTCCGTCACCAGGTACGTGGTGTCGCCCAGCGCGCTGCCGCTCGCGCTCGACGCCCGCACCAGCGCGCCCTTCCCGGCCCGTACGGCGATGGAGTCGACCCTCAGGCAGCCCGGTTCGGTCTCGGGCGCCGGCGGCTGCACGGCGCGGGGCAGGGCGCTGGAGGGGAGCACCGACGTGCCCACGCGCACACCGGAGTCCGTGGAGTCGACCTCCGCGCAGGCCACGGAGCCGGCGGCGACGGTGACCGCCTTCGGCGGCCGCGCGGGGAGCCCCGCCGTACCCGGGTCCTCCGTGCCGGGCGCGAGGTGCCCGGCCAGGGTGTCCGCGCCGAGCGTCCCGACGGACGCGGGACCCCCGCCGTACGCCTTCTCCCGTGTGCGCGGGTCGCCCAGCAGGAGGGCCGTCCCGGTGTCGGTGAGCGGCACCAGACCCTCCCGGGTGAGCAGGTGGTGGCGGGCGTCGGAGCCGGGGACGTCGACCCGGAAGAGCTGCCCGATCCTGGTGTCCCGCCCGGCCAGTTCGGGTCCCTTCCCACCCTGGCCGGGCACGTCGGCGGGGGCGAGGTCGGGGCCGAGCGGGAAGGCGTCGAGGAACGCCGCGGAGACGGGACGCGGGGTGACGTCGCCGTACCCGAGGGCCGCGGCCGCCTTCGCCCGTTCGTCCAGGCGCAGCCGACTGCCCTGCCACAGCAGGTACGTGGCGTCGTCAGGACCGGCGACCAGCACGCCCTCGTCCTCGCCCAGCCGCCTGCCGCCCGGCACGTCCCGCGGGGCGTCGGCGCCGAGGGCGAGCGTCGTGGTCGCCGTGACGACGCCCGTCGTCCGCGGCGCGACGTCCGAGCACACCAGCCACGGCGTGCGGTCCAGGTCGCCCGTGCCCGGCAGCGCCTCGGGCGCGTCCGGGATGCCGACCGGCGTGCCGTGCGGGGTGCCGGCCAGGGAGGACGTGCCCACCGTGGTGACGCCGATGTCCCCGCCGCTGACCAGCCGGGCCGAGGCGTAGTTGCGCACCGGGCGCAGCCGCCCGTCCAGGTACAGGTAGCGCGCGCCGGTCTGCTTGTCGACGACCAGGTTCTCCCCCGACCGCCAGGAGTCGTTGCCGCCGGGCCGGAGCAGCCCGAAGACGAACGCCCCGGCGCACACCAGCACGGCGACGATCACGCCGATCGCGGCGCCGCGGTTGGTCCGGCCCAGCGGGCTCTCCGGGGCGTCCGGCTCGGCGCGCAGCATGGCCGAGGCCAGCCGCCCCATGATGAAGAGGTGCGCCTGCACCTGGTCGCGTTTGCTGTGCATGTCGCCGTGTCTCCCGGGTCAGCCGTTGATGCCGCGGAGCCGGCCGTAGACGCCCATCGACCAGAGCGTCAACGGCAGGATGCTGATGGCGGCGAGCGAGTGCAGCAGTTCGGCCGCGCGCCCCCAGTACGGGACGAGCCGCCGCCCGGGCACGGTCCACGAGGCGATGATGATCGCCGCGGCCAGCCCCATCAGGCCGGCCGTCAGGGTCAGCCGGTCCACCGGGGCGAGGGAGCGCGCGGAGGCGAACAGCAGCAGGGCCACGCCCCAGGCCCCGGCGGTGGTCAGTGCCAGCCGCTGCCACACGTTGCCCAGGCCCCTGCTGTGCAGCAGCAGGAGGAGGGAGAGGGCGACGACGGTGAGGACCTGCGCGAGTCCCGGGTCGGTCAGGAGGGCCGCCTGGCAGGGCAGGCACACCAGGCCGATGGCGCCGTAAAGGGCGGTCATCCAGCCGTCCGCCAGCGCCGACCGCGCGTCGACGTCGGAGGAGGAGTAGGGGTCGATGCCCTGCTGGAGCTGCTGGACGTTGGTCGGCAGGGGCGGCATCCGCATGCCGGCCAGACGGAACGACAGGGACGGCACGAACCCGCCGAAGAGCACCACCACGACGGCCACCACACCGGCCGCCTGCTGCGGGGCCAGGTCCAGGGTGATGAGGGCGGCGCCGAGCGCGCCCGCCGCCGCGACCGAGGCCGCGCCGATGAACAGCGCCGGGTACACGCCGACCGCCGCCAGGGCGAGCACCGCGCCCGCGCCACCGGCCGCGGACGCCGCCAGCAGCCGGGCGCCGAGGACCGCCTCGCCGTCGGCGCCGCCCAGGTCGCCGCCGGGCAGCAGCCAGCCCGCCAGCGCGAAGTAGGGGGCCGCCATCAGGCCGAGCACCGAGCCGGCCCCCGCGTCCCCGACGGCGCGGGAGGCGGCGCCCGCCCCGGCGATCAGCAGCAGTCCGGCGGCCGCGGCGGCGACCGCCCGTATCCAGCCCGCCGTCCCCGGCGCGGCCAGCAGCACGACGCCCAGGGCGAGGGTGGCCGCGGCCAGTCCGCGCAGCAGGCGCCGGCCCGCCTCCGCGCTCCAGCCGTGCGGTCTGCGGGTCATGCCGTCGGAGATGCCGTCGACCAGGTCGTCGATGTGCACCTCGGGCAACTCCTCGGTGCGCGGGCGGAGATGAAGCTCCTCTCCGTCCCGCAGACCGAGGGAGTCCAAGGTACTCTCGGGGTCGAGCGGTGGACCACCGAGGCGTTGGAGCACCCAACCGCCGTGCTCCAGGCCGGATTCCTCCAGGTCGTCCCCTCCGTACGCGATCACTGTGGGCAGCAGGTCGGCGACGGGGACGTCGGAGGGCACGGCCAGGTCGACGGTCCTGGCCGGGGCGCGTACGGTGACGCGGCACAGGCTTGCCGCCTGAATCTCAGTCATGGGTTCGGGGTTCACACTCTCTGGCGGGCCACGGAATGCGCGGTGGCTGGAAGGTGGCAGCGGCTCACCGGCCGGTCGCCGAACGCGACGGAAAAGTCGGACGGGGCATGCGCCGACGAGTTTGACCGGACGCCGGGCTTTTCGCAACACCACGCGGTGAGTTCAGCTCCACGGAACCCCGTGGACATTCTCCCGCCGCCTTCGCGCGGCATTCTGACCCTTTACGAGTGACCCCCGTCGTTCCCGCGGGGTTTCCCTGGAATTCCTTCCGAAATCATGGAGGAGGACGTTCGTTGAGCGTGATCCTGTTCCGCCGGCCGGCCCGTCGTAAAGGGCCTGAAATGCCGTCGGGGGAACTGAGTCTGCAGGAGCCTCCGACACTTCCGGAAGTCGTCCCGGACAGTTCCGCGGTGTGGACGTATCTGCCGATGGCGCTGATGTCGGTCTCCATGATGCTGATGTTCATGCGGCCGGGGATGAGCCGGGACAGCGGCGGGTTCATCTACATCGCGCTCGGGGTGATGGTGATCGCGTCGGCGGGGATGATGCTGGGGCAGGTCATGCGCCGCAACGGCGAGCGCAAGCAGCGGCTGAAGGGCGAGCGCCGCGACTACCTGCGCTATCTGGGGCAGACCCGGCGCGTGGTGCGGGCGTCCGTCGTGGAGCAGCAGCGCGCCCTCGCCTGGCGCCATCCGGAACCGGAGGCGCTGTCGTCGCTGGTGCGCAGCACCCGGCTGTGGGAACGGCGGGCGTCGGACGAGGACTTCGCCGAGGTGCGCATGGGCGTGGGCGACCAGCGGCTCGCCATGCGGCTGACGCCGCTGTCGACCAAGCCCGTCGAGGATCTGGAGCCGCTGTCGGCGCACGCGCTGCGCAGCTTCACCCGGGCCTACTCCACGGTCCGGGACCAGCCCATCGCCATCTATCTGCGGGCCTGGTCGAAGGTGCTGTTCCGCGGTGACGAGGAGCGGATACGCGCCCAGGCGCGCGCCCTGATCGCACAGTTGGCGGTGTTCCACTCCCCCGACGACCTGTGGATCGCGCTGTGCGTCTCGGACGAGCGGCGTGCGCAGTGGGAGTGGGCGAAGTGGCTGCCGCACGGCCTGCACCGGCACGAGGAGGACGGCGCCGGGCCGGCCCGCATGATCGCCTCGGCCTTCACCGAGCTGGAGAACCTGCTCGGCGCGGAGTTCCTGGAGCGGCCGGGTGCCGACCCCGACGCGGTGCCGGGACGGGAGGAGCCGTACACGGTCGTCGTGATCGACGGCTGCACGGTGCCGGCGGGGCACCGCTTCGACGGGCCCGGCTTCCGCAACGCGGTGGTGCTCGACCTCACCGGCGCGCTCGCCTGGAAGCCCGGCCGGACCACGCTGCGCCTGGAGGTGGACGAGGGCGGGGTCGCTCTGGTGCGCACCGACCGCGACCGCAAGGAGCAGTCGACGGTGCTCGGCCGGCCCGACCGGCTGGGCACGGTGGGCGCGCTGGCGCTCGCCCGGCTGCTGGCGCCGTACCGGATGAGCGTGGGCGGCGACGACTCCAAACCGCTCGCCGACGACGTCGAGCTGACCTCGCTGCTGAACATCCCCGACCTGCACCGGCACGACCCGGCCACGCTGTGGGAGCGCTCCACGGGCAGTGCGAGGCTGCGCGTGCCGATCGCGGTGAGCGGTGAGGGCAGGCCCGTCGAGCTGGACATCAAGGAGTCCGCGCAGGGCGGTACCGGACCGCACGGCATGCTCATCGGCGCGACCGGCTCCGGCAAGAGCGAGCTGCTGCGCACGCTGGTGCTGGGGCTGGCGCTGACCAACTCCTCCGAGACGCTGAACTTCGTCCTCGTCGACTTCAAGGGCGGCGCCACGTTCCTGGGTCTCGACGAGCTCCCGCACACCTCCGCGGTCATCACCAACCTGGCCGACGAGGTGGCGCTGGTCGCCCGGATGCAGGACGCCCTGCACGGGGAACTGATCCGGCGGCAGGAACTGCTGCGCGCCGCCGGGAACTACACCTCCGCGCTGGAGTACGAGAAGGCGCGGCAGTCCGGGACGCCGCTGCAGCCGCTGCCGAGCCTGTTCGTGGTGGTCGACGAGTTCAGCGAACTGCTCGCCTCGCACCGCGACTTCATGGAGCTGTTCGTGATGATCGGCCGGCTCGGGCGCAGTCTCGGCGTGCATCTGCTGCTGGCCTCGCAGCGGCTGGACGAGGGCCGGATGCACCAGTTGGAGAGCCACCTGTCGTACCGGATCGGTCTGCGGACGTTCTCCGCGATGGAGAGCCGGGGCGTGCTCGGGGTGCCGGACGCCTACGAGCTGCCCGCGCAGCCGGGCGCCGGATTCCTCAAGAGCGGTGTCGACGCGCTCACCCGGTTCCGGGCCGCGTACGTCTCGGGGCCGTACCAGCGGCGCCGGGCCGTGGCGCGGGCGCAGGTGGCTCGGCAGGTGGTGCCGTGGACGGCGGAGTGGGTGGTGCCGCGCGCGCCCGCGGACCCGGACCCGGCGGGCGAGCCGGACGAGCCGGAGACGGAGCCGGGGGCGGAGGGCGAGGGGGACGGCGGCGGGGAGACGCTGCTGTCGGTGGCCCTGGACCGGCTGCGCGGTGCGGGGCCACCCGCCCACCAGGTGTGGCTGCCGCCGCTGGAGCGGCCGGCCACCCTGGACCAGATCCTGCCCCCGCTGGCACCCGACCCCCGGTACGGCCTGACCACGGCGGACTGGCCGCTGCGGGGGCGGCTCACCGTGCCGGTGGGCGTCGTGGACCGCCCCTTCGACCAGCTGCGCGACCTGCTGACCGTGGACCTGTCGGCGGCCGGCGGCCACGTGGCCATCGCCGGGGGCCCGCAGAGCGGAAAGAGCACGCTGCTGCGGACGCTCATCACGGCGCTGGCCCTCACCCACACGCCGCGTGAGGTGCAGTTCTACTGCCTGGACTTCGGCGGCGGCACGCTGGCCTCGCTGGACGGGCTGCCCCATGTGAGCGGCGTCGCGGCGCGCGTGGACACCGAGCGGGTGGGCCGTACGATCGCGGAGGTCACCTCGCTGCTCGCCCGGCGGGAACGGTTCTTCCTGGAGCACGGCATCGACTCCATGGCGACGTACCGCAAGCGGCGCGCGGCGGGCGAGTTCCCCGACGAGCCGCACGGCGACGTCTTCCTGGCCATCGACGGCTGGGCCACCGTGCGCCAGGACTTCGACCGGCACATCCCCACCTTCAACGCGCTGGCCGCCCGCGGGCTCAACTACGGCGTCCACCTGATCGTCACCACCGCCCGCTGGGTGGAGCTGTCGTCCTCGGTGCGCGACCAGACCGGGACCCGGCTGGAGCTGCGGATGGGTGATCCGATGGACTCCCAGATCGACTCCCGCAAGGCGGCGACGATCCCGCGCAGCGCGGGGCGGGGGCTGACCCCGGACAAGCTGCACTACCTGTCGGCGCTGCCGCGCGTCGACGGGGTCGAGGACGCCGACGACCTCGCGGACGGGGTGGCGGGACTGGTCGCCGCGATCGCCGAGAACTGGACGGGGCCGGCCGCGCCGCGGGTGCGGATGCTGCCGGCGAAGCTGCCGGTCGAGGAGCTGCCCCAGGCGGAGGGCGAGCACGGCCTGCGGATCGCCATCGGTCTGGACGAGAACGAACTGGCGCCCGTGTGGCACGACTTCACCGAGAGCCCGCACCTGATCGTGGTGGGCGACACGGAGAGCGGCAAGACGAACCTGCTGAAGCTGGTCGTGCGCGGCATCACCGAGCGGTACACGCCCGCCGAGGCGCGGATCATGACGGTGGACTACCGGCGGGAGCTGGTGGAAAGCGTCCCCGAGGCGTACCGGCTGGGGCACGCCGTGTCGCTGGACATGCTGCGGGACCTGGTGGACGGAGCGGCGCGGGCGGTCAAGCAGCGGGTTCCGGGGGAGGACGTCGCTCCCTCGCGGATGCGGCTGTGCGACTGGTGGCAGGGGCCGCGGCTGTTCATCCTGGTCGATGACTACGACATGGTCGGCGGCGGACCGATGACGCAGCCGTTCGCTCCGCTCCTCGACCATCTGGCGCTGGGGCACGAGGTGGGACTGCACCTGGTGGTGGCCCGGTCGTCGGCGGGCGCCGGACGGGGGCTCAACGAGGCGTTGCTGCGGCGGCTGCAGGAGGTGAACACGCCGGGGCTGCTGATGTCGTGTCCGCCGAGCGAGGGATACCTCTTCGGGAGCGTGAAGGGGCGGGAGCTCATCCCGGGGCGTGCGGTGCGGATCGCCCGGCGCAAGACGCTGCAGGTGCAGACGGGGCTTGTGGAGGGCGAGCGGTGAGGTGTCCGTGTCCGCACCGGGTCCCCGCACCACCGCCGCGGTCCGCGGGCGGTCGTGCCGCGGGGCGGCACGGGTGGGTGCGACGGCACCTGGCAGGTGCCGGGTCGCCCGGTCGCCCCCCGGCCCACCGCTACGCCGTACACCCCGCGCACCCCGGGCCGGGCGAGTGGGGGCCGGCCCGGACGGAAGCGGTGACGATCCCTTCAGGAGGGTGTCGGGGGGCGCCAGTTGCGGGTGCGGCCCCGGGGGACGACCGCGGCGAGGGCCGCGAGGAGGAGGACCGTGGCCAGGCCGGCGGCCGCGATGGTCAGGGCGCGGTTGTGGGGGGTGGGGTCGGCGGGGGGCGGCATCCGCGCGGGGGCGGGGGCCTGTGCCCGGGGCCCGGTGTCGTCCCGGATCAGCGACAGGGCCGCGTACGGGTCCAGGCGCGGGGTGTCCGACGGGTACGCGGTGTCGAGGAGGCGGCGGGTGACCTCCGGCGCCGTGAGGCCGGGATGGTAGGCGCGGACGAGCGCGGCGGTGCCCGCGACGCCCGCCGCGGCCAGCGAGGCACCGGAGCCGATGTAGTGCCCGGTGCCCCGGGGGCCGACGCTGACCATCTCGCTGCCCGGCGCGGACAGGTCGGGCTCGTGGGCGGGCGGCGCGTCGTCCTGCCGTACGCCGCCGGGACCGAAGTCGACGACGGCCAGCACGCCGGGCGCGGCGGCCGGCCAGTACGGACCGTCCGGCGCCTCGCCCCCGGGGCCGAGCTCCTCGCGGGGCACGGCGTCCGGCGCGGCCGGGGCGACGACCAGGGCGTCGCGCCGGGCGGCGTGGGCGACGGCCGCGGTGAGTTCGGCCCTGCCGGTCCGCAGGGCCTGCCCGACGTAGATGACCTGCGCCCCGCGGTCCGCCGCCGTGCGGATGCCGGCGGCGACGCGTGCCACGGAGGGCACCCCGCGGTCGTCGGTGCCCGGCAGGGCGAGGATCTCCGCCCGCGGGGCGACCCCCGTGATGCCGCTGCCCTTCTCCGGTGCGGCGGCGATCAGGCCGGCGGCGAACGTGCCGTGGCCCACGCAGTCCTCGTCCGCCGCGCCCTCGGCCTCCACCCTGCCGGACAGGCTGGGGACGCCGGAGGCGACACCGGTGTCGACCACCGCGACGGTCACCCCGCCGCCCCGGGAGATCCGCTGGGCCCGGGAGAGTCCGAGCGCCGTCTGCGACCAGGCCGCCCCGGTGGCCGTCCGTCCCGATGCCCCGGTGCACGGCTTGTCCTCGCCGAGCCGGACCGGCAGCGGCGGCAGCAGCGTGGCGCCCGGGTTGTCGGCGGCCCGCGGGGCGGCGAGGGCCGGCCCCGAGGTGACCGACAGGAGCACGGCGACCGCCGGCACGAAGCCCGCGCTCCGGCGTCTCATCACATTCCACATGAACTGCATGATAAGCACACGAAATGTACGGCGCACCAACGCCAACGGCACAGCAGCACAAGGAGGTTCGAGGCGTGGCACGTCACATACTCACCGTCGGCCCGGAACGGTCGGACGGCTTCCGGACGATCGGTGAGGCACTGGAGCAGGCACGCACCGGGGCCGTGATCCGGGTCCGTCCCGGCCGCTACGCCGAGAACCTCGTCATCCGGCACCGGGTGACGATCGTCGGCGAGGGCGAGCCCGGCACCGTCGAGCTCTGCCCGCGGGACGGCACCGCCGTGACCCTCATGGCCGACGCCGTGATGCTCGGCTCGCTGACGCTGCGGGGCCGCGACAAGGAGGCCGCCGTCGTCGACGTACCGGCCGGTCAGGCCGCCCTCGACGGCTGCACCGTGACGGGGTCCGGATGGACGGCGCTGCTGGTGCGCGGCAAGGGTTCGCTGGCCGCCCGCGGCTGCCGCGTCAGCAACCCGGGCGGCGCCGGCCTCGTCGACTCCTCGGAGTCCGAAAGCGTCGTCGAGGACTGCGTGTTCGAGAACTTCGGCACCTCGGCCGTGGTCATCGGCGAGACTGCCGGGCCCCTGGTCCGCGACTGCCGCATCCGGGGCGCGCGGGCCAACGGCGTCCTGGCGAACGGCGAGGCCCGGGGCACCGTGCAGGGCTGCGACATCTCCGGCACGGACAAGCCCGCCATCGCCCTGGAGGGCCACAGCTCCACCCGCGTGGTCGGGTGCAGCGTCCACCACACCTCGGTGGGCCTGCTGGTCACCAGCATGTCCCGCCCGGAGATCGAGGGGACGTCGTTCGAGTCCATCGCGCAGAGCGGCGTGGTCGTCTCCGGCGGAGCGGATCCGCACCTGAGCGGGTGCGTCACGCGGCGCACCAAGAAGAGCGGGCTGCTCGTCCTGGACCGCTCGCGCGGCACGCTGGAGGGCTGCTCGTTCCACGGCTCGACCGAGGCCGCCGTACGCGTCGTGGAGGGCAGCGCCCCGCTGCTGCGGGACACCGTGGTGAGCGACTGCGCCGACACGGCCGGGGCGGTGCAGCTCTGGGACGACTCCACGGCCGAGTTCGAACGCCTGGAGGTGCTGGACGCGGCCGGCGTCGGCATCTCGGTGCGCTCCGCCGCCGACCCGCTGCTGCGCCACGCCCGGATCGTCGGCGCCGGCGGTCACGGCATCGAGTTCACCGACGACGGCCGCGGGCGCCTGGAGCACTGCGCGATCGAGTCCGCAGGCGGCTGTGCGCTGAGCATCGACGACGACGCCGACCCCGAGATCAGCGACACCGTGCTGAGTTCGGCCGCCCGCTCGGGTCTCCTCGTGGGCGAACGCGGCCGGGGCACCCTGCGGGACTGCGAGATCGGTGACAGCGCGGACGCCGGGGTCGGGGTGCGGGACGGTGCGGAGATCACCCTGGAGCGGGTGCGGGTGCACGGCTCCAGGGCCCACGGCGTCCAGGTGTCGCGGGGCGGCAGGGCCGTGCTCGACGCCTGCGAGATCTCCGGCAGCACGGGCGACGGCGTGCGCGTCGACAGTGCCGAGCCGGTCGGCCTCACCCGGTGCGTCGTGCGCGACAACCGCGGTGCGGGACTGCGCCAGAGCCGCGCGGGCGAACGGCTCACGGTCGAGCTGCTGACCAGCGCGGACAACGGCCTGCCGGACAGCTGGGGCGACCCGGCCGCACCGGCCGGCGAGGACGGCGCCCCGGGCGGGCCCGGCACGGAGCCGGAACCGCAGGGCCCGCTGGCCGAACTGGAGGCGCTCGTCGGCCTGGAGAACGTCAAGCACCAGGTGAACACGCTGGTCAACCTGAACCAGCTCGCGGAACGCCGGCGCAGGCTCGGCATGCCCGTCCCGTCGATGAGCCGGCACCTGATCTTCGCGGGGCCGCCCGGCACCGGCAAGACCACCGTCGCCCGCCTCTACGGCAGCATCCTCGCCGACCTGGGGGTGCTCAGGAGCGGACACCTGGTCGAGGTCGCCCGCGCCGATCTGGTCGCCCAGGTCATCGGCGGGACGGCCATCAAGACCACCGAGGCGTTCACCAGCGCGCTCGGCGGGGTGCTCTTCATCGACGAGGCCTACACCCTCACCGTCGAGGGGACCTCCAACGACTTCGGCCGCGAGGCCGTCGACACCCTGCTGAAGCTGATGGAGGACCACCGCGACGACGTCGTCGTGGTGGCGGCCGGCTACTCCGAGCAGATGGAGTCGTTCCTGACCGCCAACCCCGGCCTCGCCTCCCGGTTCACCCGCACGATCGACTTCGGCAACTACGCGGTGGAGGAGCTGGTGACGATCACCGAAAGTCTCTGCCACCGGCACCAGTTCGAGCTCGGGCCACTGACCCGGGAGGCCCTCGCCGTACGCTTCGAGCGGATGACGCGCGACGCGACCTTCGGCAACGGCCGTGCGGCCCGGGGCGTGTTCGAGGAGATGGTGGACCGGCAGGCGTTCCGGCTCGCGGCCATGACCGACCCGGCGGAGAACGACCTGACGCTGCTGCTGCCGCAGGACGTCGGCGACGCGGAGGCGGCGGCCGTCGGCGGCGGCGGCACGGCCCAGGACGCCGGCGACGCGTCCGACCCGATGGCCGAACTCACCGCCATGGTGGGGCTCGCCGCCGTGAAACGGGAGGTCGCCGACCTCGTCAGTCTGCTCACCAACGCCCGGCAGCGGGTCGCCGCGGGGCTGCCCGCCCCCCGCATCAGCAACCACCTGGTCTTCAGCGGTCCGCCCGGCACCGGCAAGACGACCGTCGCCCGCCTCTACGCCAGACTCCTGCACTCACTGGGAGTGCTCCCCCGCGACTCCCTGGTGGAGGTGGCGCGGGCGGACCTGGTGGGCCAGTACGTCGGCCACACCGCCCAGCGCACCAAGGACGTCTTCACCAGCGCGCTGGGCGGGGTGCTGTTCATCGACGAGGCCTACACCCTCACCCCCGAGGGCTCCTCCAACGACTTCGGCCGCGAGGCCGTCGACACCCTGCTGAAGCTCATGGAGGACCACCGCGACGAGATCGTCGTCGTCGTCGCCGGGTACACCGGGGAGATGGAACGCTTCCTCGCCTCCAACCCCGGACTGACCTCCCGCTTCTCCAAGTTCGTGACCTTCGAGGACTACAGCACGGACGAACTGGTCACCATCGTGTCCCGGCACGCCGAGGCCTCCGGGTACGAGTGTGCCGAGGCGACCGTCGAGGCGCTGCGCGCGCACGTGGACGGCATCCCGCGCGACCGCTCGTTCGGCAACGCGCGGCTCGCCCGGCAGCTGCTGGAGTCGATGATGACGAGCCAGGCCCGCCGGCTGGGCGGGCTGCAGTCGCCCAGCCTCACCGACCTGACGACCCTGCTGCCGGAGGACCTGCCCGTCCGGCAGGCGCTGGGGCAGCCCGCCCGGTGAGGACGGACGGACGCCCGCCGGCCGGTGCCGGCGGGCGTCCGCCGCGCTGTCGCGCCCCTCAGAGGTTGAACTTGACGCTCTCCAGCCACACGTCCGGCTCCAGCGACCCGCCGAACCTCCAGCCCTGGGACGACTCGCACAGATAAGCGCCCCAGTCGTGCCCGCCGAGCTTGTGGTGGTGGCAGACGTTGCCGTCGTCGACGCCGATGGCGAAGCCGCTGAGGTTCGGCGCGTTCGGGGAGTCGCTGCCCAGTGTCAGGTCCGTCCCGTCGGCCGCGCCCGACCACGCGGTCGTCCATCCGTCCTTCTGGACGTACTCGTTGGCGGACACCCTCTTGGCGCCCACCACCGCGATGTTGATGGCCGTGATCGGCAGCCCCTTGCCCGACATGGCCCCGTCGCACCTCGGGTTCGTCCAGCCGGCCCCCTTCCGGTGGACCCGGTAGCAGATGTGCCGGCCGGGGGTCGACGCGGCCAGCCGCTGGACGGCGTAGGCGGCGGTGTTCGGCGGGAGCACGGGAGCCTCGCGCTCCGCGACCCGGGTCTCCTCCTTCTCCGTGTTCTTCTTCGCCTTGGGCGACTCGCTGACCGGGGCCGCCGAACTCACCACCGGGGGCGCCTTCTCGACGACGTGTTTCGGCTCGGCGGACGGCTTCTTCGCCGAGGGCTCCGGCGTGGGCTCCGCCGGGGCGTAGTCGCCCTTCGGCACCTCCAGGGACTCCTCCTGGAGCAGCGTGTCGGACCCGGCGGCGACAGCGACGTCGTCCTTCTTCCGCCGCGAGTCGTCCGTGGCCCAGATCAGCAGCGGCACGGCGAGGAGGACGACACCCGCGATGCCGGCCGCGGCGAGCAGGGGCTTCTTCGGCTTCCCCGACGGCGGCCCGTCCGCACCGGCGGCGGTTCCACCGGCCCCGACGGCCCCGTCGGCTGCGGTGTCCGGGACGGCCCGGACGGCGGTGGCCGGCTCGGCTGCGCTCGCACTCTCCGCTTCCGGCCGCCGGGCGGCGGCGGACGCGTCGGGTGCGGCGGCCGTCGCGGCCGGTCCCCCGGCCGTACCGCCGGTGGTGGCGGGCCGCTCGGGGACGGCCTCGCCCCCGGCGGTGTCCGGGGCCGGTCGTGCCGTCCCCGCTCCCTCGGCGCCGCCCTCGTCCGGCTCCGGTGCCGCCGTACGCCGCGCGGCCGGCGCCAGCATCGGGCCGGGGTCGGCCGCCGCCGACCCGAGGGAGACGGCCCTGCGGACGGACGAACCGCCCGTGCCGTCGGGCCCGTCGGGCCCGTCGGGGGGCGATTGATTACGACGTGCCATCGTTCTCCTTGAAATGTGGGGGTGATGGGTGGTGGTGCCTTCCCCGCCGCTCGCTATCCGTCCTGGCCCACGGGCCCGGAACAGCGTTCCGGCCACTGCGGACCGTCAGCGACGCGGAAGCCCTTGGCCAGCGCCTCCTCGAGGTGGGTGAGGGCCTTGAGGTCCAGGCCGCTCAGTTCCTCCGACCCGTCCATGTAGGCGGTCGCGTTCCCGGGGAGTTCACGCAGCAGTACGACGGAGGGGCCCGCCGGCGCGGTCCGCACCCCCAGCACCCGGAAACCGGCCCCCGGCACGAAGACGATCTCCTCGTGCTCCTCCGTGGAGCCGCCCGGCCGGTCGAGCAGTTGCCGTACCTTGCGTCCGGTGACGGACCAGATCGCGTAGCGCACGGGGGACCCGGCGGGGAGCGCCGAGGTCCCGGCCAGCGCGCTGACCGGAGCGGGGTCGTGCAGCAGCGTGCCCACCGCCGGCTCGGGGCCGTCGGCGTCCCCGCCGCGCAGGGCCACGCCCCGGTAGGAGGGCAGCCGGCGCAGGGCGGACGCCAGACAGCCGGCGTAGGGCAGCAGGCGCCCCTCGCCGGTGTGCAGGTCCCGGATCAGCTCGCGGTGGTGCAGCGGCCCTTCCGCGGCGGTGAGGTAGGCGTGGGCGGCGACGAGATCGGTCCGCGCCGCCTCCAGTTCGTGGCCGCGCAGGGCGGGCATCCGGGTGAGCACCCGGGAGACGGCGGCGGCGTGCCCCTCCCAGGCGCCGGCCGCGGCGTCCCGGAACGCGGCGCGCTCGGCGGCCCCGCTGATGTGCCCGGGCACGAACGGGAGGGCGGCGCGGGCGGGGGCGGGCGCCCCACCATCGTGCCCGCGCGGTCCCGTCTCCGCCCCGGCACGGCCGGCCCGGCCACCGTCCGGCTCCGGACCGCTTCCCTCACCGGTGGTCCCGGGGCGCGGCCGGGCCGGGGAGGCGGGCCGGGGCTCCACGGCTCCCGAACCCGCCCCGCCGTCCGGCGCCGCACCGGAACCGGAAGCACTCCGCCCGCCCCCGGCGCCGTCCCCGGCCCCCGGCGTCGCGACCCCCTCTTCGGACAGCCTCTGAGGACCGGGCTCCGAGGACGCGGGGGGCGTCGCGGCCCCCTCTTCGGACAGCCCCTGAGGCTCGGGCTCCGAGGACGCGGCGGGCACGGACGCCCCGGCCGCCGCTCCCTCGGGGCCGGCGACCCCACCGGCCGAAGGGGAACCCGGCGACGGCACGGCCCCTCCGGCACCGGCGACCGGCCTGCCGGGAGCGTCCGCGTCCACCCGGACATCCGGGGACGCGACGGGCCCGGCGGCCGACGGACCGTTCACCGCGGCGGTCCCGCCGCCCTGTGGGGCGTCCGGGGACGCGGCGGGCGGGGGCACCGGCGCCCCGGACCCGGCAGTCTGCGGATCGGCGGCGGTCACACCGTCGGGGCGGGCCGTTCCGCCCCCGGGCCCGGTGGCCGACGGGCCCCTCCCCACCGCACCGGGCCGCCGACGGACCGCCACGGTGCCGGGTCCGGTGGCCGGGAGGGCGGAGGTCGCACCGGGCCCCTGAACCGTCCCACCGGGTGCCGAAGCCCCATCGGGTCCGGTGACCCGCGGCCCGACGGCAACCCCGTCGTTCCCCCGGCCCACCCCGGCCGGCGGCGGAGCAGCGGCCCCATCCACCCCACGAGCCACCCCACCGGCCGGCGACGACCCACCAGGCCCGACAGCCCCCGGGCCACCGGCACCCTCACCGGACCCCCGGCCCACCCCGGCACCGGACCCGGCCGTCGACGAAGCAGCGGCCCCATCCACCCCACGGGGCGGCAAAGCCTCACCGGTCCCACCAGCCGACGGGTCGACGGCAACCCCGTCGACCCCCCGGCCCACCCCGGGCCCGGACCCCGCCGCCGGCGGAGCAGCGGCCTCACCTGCCCCACGGGCCGGCGACGTCCCACCGGGCCCGACGGCTCCCGGGCCACCGGCACCCTCGCCGGGCTCGCGGCCCGGCGCGCCGGGCAGCGCGGCACGGCCCGCTCCGGTGCCGGGCCCGGCGGCAGGCGGGGCGGGGGCCGCGCCGGGAGCGTGGGCCACGGTCGGCAGTGCTCGGCCGCTGGGCCCCTGGGCCGCCCGTCCGGGCGGTGGGACGCGGCCGGGTTCCGTGGTCGTGCCCGGCCGGCCGGTGGCCGGGCCGGGGCGTGCGGCCCGGCCGGCGGTGACGTAGCGGATGCCCGGTATGCCGTGTTCGGCGGCCAGGCGGCGCAGGCCGCCGTCGCCCGCCAGGAGCCGGCCCCGGACCAGCAGGGTGGTGCGCGAGCGGACGTCGGTGCCGAGGCCGCGCACGAGGAGGGACAGCGCGGGCAGCAGGGAGTCGTCCAACGGCTGCCCCGGCATGCCGAGTTCGATGGCGCACACCTCCGGATCGACGGCCGGTCCGAGCGGCCCCGGACGGGGTCCGTCCGGGGTCCACAGGGCGAGGCCGGCCCGGGTCACCGTCGCCCGCCAGCGGTCCGTCAGCCGTACCGTCCCCGGCTCGCCGCCGCCGAGGATCCAGTCGGGCGGGTGGAGCTCCGTCGGCCTGGGTACGGGAGCCCGCCCCGCGGAGTCGACCGGCCCGCAGATCACGGAGGACACGAACGGCCGCCAGCTCGGCCTGCCGTCCAGTCCGACCAGCGTCGGCCGGGGAGGCGTTCCGGGGGCCGCGTGGTCGTCGAACAACGGCAGGCCGGTGAGCACCTCCACCTCGGTGCCCAGCAGGTCGGCGACCGACTGTCCGAGGCGCAGCAGGTCGCGCCGGCCGCCGGGCGCGAGCCGGGTGCGGGCGCGCTCCGCCTCCGGCAGTCCCGCGAGGACGGCGGCGACCTCGTCGGCGGTGACGTCCTCCGCCTGCGGGGCGCCGACGAGCACCGTCAGCCGCTCGACGTCGACGGGCACGGAGAAGCACAGGTCGTCGGGGGCCGGTCCGGGCGCCTCGGCCGGGCGGATCACCACGCCCGCGGGGACACGGTCCACGACACAGCCGCCGGCCGTGCGCGCGGGCACCCCGTCCAGCGCTTCCTCCCAGAGGGGCGTCGGGGCGCGCCGGCCCGCCTTCCGGGGTTGCGCGCCGGGTGCGAACCGCCACCACGCGCATCCGGGGCGGGAGTCGCCGTGGACGAAGAGCGTTCCCCCGGGTGTGATCAGGACGGCCCCGTCCGGAGCCGTCACCTCCAGCTCCCAGGCGTCCGCGATCCTGCGCGCGACGCTGGGCCGGTCCGGCCGGTCGTCACCGGCGCCGGACATCACGAGCCGGACCCGTTCGGTGCCCCGCGCGCGGAGGGAGTCGAGCAGCGCTCCCAGCCGTGCCCAGTGGTCGGCGTCGGGTCCTCCGCCCCCGGCGGCCGAGCCCACGATCACCGTGACGACGTCCTCTTCCCGCCCGACGGCGCCCGCCACCTCGGCCACGACGTCCAGCGGGAACGAGTCGTCCTCGACCGAGCGCACCAGCAGCACGCCGTCGACGTCCTCGACCGGCGGGCCGCCGACGCCCCGGTTCCCGGTGCCGCTCGCGCCGCCGCTCGCGCCGCCGGCCGGGCTCGCCGTGCCGCTGCGGCCCGTACCGGAGGCGGACCTGCGTCCCCGGCCCGGTATCACCGACGACCAGCGGCTCACGCGTCCGTCCCCCGCACCGGGTGGACGGCCTCGGTCAGCAGCCGCGCGGTACGGCCCGCGGGCTCGGCGGCGAAGGGCCGTGCCCCCGCCTCCGCACCGTCTTCGACCGCGTCGCGCACGGCGTCGGGGTCCAGCAGCATGCTCACCGCGGCCGAGGGGTTCAGGTACAGCACGTGTCCCTCGGGGATGCGCCTCACGAGGTCGTCCGCGCCGACGAGTTCGAACGCGAAACGCCCCGCGGTGTGCAGGTACACCGACGAGGTGAACACCGGCACGACCGGCGTCCCGTCCGGGGCGGCCGCGCTCAGCGGGGCGCCGTCCGGCGCGGTCAGCACGGCCACCTCCCGTCCCGCCAGCGCCGCCGGGACCGCCTCGCCGGGCCCGTATCCGGTCGACGCGAGCTGGACGGCGCGGTCCACCTCGTCCTCCGGTTCGGGCCAGCCGAGCGCACGCGGCGACGGCCGGTAGGCGGGGTTGTCCTCCCACTCGACGATCTCGCCGTCGGGGCCCGACCGCCACCGGCCGGTCATCGCCCAGTCCGGGGGTTTTCCCGGCCCCGACCACATCGGGTCGACCACCCCGAGCCAGTGGTCGGGGGCGAGGCGTCCCGCCTCACGGATGTCGTCCGGAACGGGCGGAAGCGCCTCGTCCTGCCGGTTCATCGGTGTCCTCGTTCGGTGCGTGGGGGCGGCGGCGCCGCGGTCCGCGTGGTGTCGCCCGGATCGTCGTGCAGGAGGAGGCGGCGCGCGGTCGCGGCGTCGGTGACGACCGCCGTGAGCAGTCCGGAGCGCAAGGCGGCACGGACCGCCCCGGTGCCGTGTCCGGTGTCCGTGACGCCGATCCGCTCCGGGACGCCCCGGAGCCGGTCGGCGCCGACGGCGATGCTGCGGGTGTCGAGCGTGGTGGGCAGCGTGCGGCCGTCGGCGTCCAGGAGCAGACCGGCCACGTCGGCGCGGGCACCCGCCTCGCGGAGCGCCTCCCGCTCCCGGTCGGGCAGGGCGTCGTAGACCGGGGAGGGGGGCGTGTCCCAGGCGGAGACGCCGACGACGGCCTTGGTGACCAGGCCGAAGCGGTCCAGCGTCTCGGCGGTGGCGGGCTGGCTGCGCAGGACGGCGGCCGTCGCCGCGTCGGGCAGCAGGAAGGGGGTGTGGAGCGGGAACGCCCTGCCCCCGCCCGCCTCGGCCGTGCGGCGGACCGCCGCGATCGCGGTGTCGTGGGCGAGGTCCCGTCCGTGGACCCCGGTCAACTGGACCACGTCGCACGGCGGGAGCCGGGTGACCGCCTCGCTGAGCGCGTCCGCCGCGTGGCTGCCGTCCAGGCCGATGACATCGCCCTCCTCGGCGATGTCGGAGAGCAGCCGGGCCGCCGCCGCGGCGAGCCAGTGGACGCCCCGGCTGCGGTCCGCCGTGGGCGGCGTACCGCCTTCGCTGCGGGCGAGGTCGACGACGATGCCGTGCCGGAGCCCGTACCGCTCGGCGAGCGCCTTCCCGAGCGGTACGTCGATCTCGGCCGGGACGGTGATGTCGATCCGCACGATGTCGTGGGCCACGGCCGCGTCGAGGAGGCGGGCCACCTTGAAGCGGCTGATGCCGAACTCCTCGGCGATCTCCACCTTCGACCGGTTCTCCAGGTAGAAGCGCCGGGCGACGGCGGCGGTGAGGAGTGTGTCGATCGGCGCGGGTAACGCCACCAGCTCGGCCGGTTCGGCCATGTCGTCTCTCCGCGCTCTCACGTGTTCGTCAACTACCGCCACTTCTCCTGCTAGTTCATCTGTGCGAAGTGAGCGGAACATGACGGGCAGGCGACGCGGGAGTGACGCAAGGGGCCTCAGTGGCGTCCGGGAACGGACTTTCCGGACACCGGACGGGCCGCCGGTGGCGGGGCGGGGAATGGTGCGTTCCCCGCCACCCCCACCAGCACCTCGGGGAGCTCCATGCCGCGCGGCGTCGACGTGCGTGCGTACCGGTCGTCCTCGTACGACACCGACGGTCTGTCCTCTGTCCTCGTCGAGGTGACGGAGGGCCGTTCGTGCACCGATCCACGGGCTCGCGGCCCGGGCGAACGCCTGGTCAGCCCCTGAACTCCGGCTTGCGTTCGGGGGACGCCTCGGCCAGGGCCCTGGTGACGGCCCCGGTGCCCGCGCGCAGGCCGTAGACGGGGGTGTCGGGCTGCTGGCGCCAGGAGTCGTCGATGCCGCCCGCGTCCACCGTGTCGAAGCCGAGTTCGTCGATCAGTGCCCGGACCTTCCGCTTGGCCGCCTCGTCGTCACCGGCGACGGGGAGGGCCATCCGGTCGGGGTCGCCGGCGGGGCGGTGGCGGTCCAGGATGTCCTGGGCGTAGGTGCCGTTGAAGGCCTTGATCACGGCGTGGCCGATCTGGCGTTCGGTCCAGCGGCTCTCGGTGAGGCCGTCGTCCTCGATGCCGGCGATCCGGCCGTCGCGCTGCCGCGGGTAGTAGTTGCCGGTGTCGATGACCGCCACGCCCTCCGCGGCCCCGTCGAGCAGGCCGGACGGCAGGTCCGGGACGGCCTTGAGGGGAACGGTGACGACGACGACCTCCGCGCCGCTCGCCGCTTCCTCGGCCCGTACCGGCGTCGCGCCCGTCTCCTCGGCCAGTTCCTTCAGCGTCTCGGGGCCGCGGGAGTTGGCGACGGAGACGTCGTGGCCGAGGGCCGTGAGCCGCCGCGTGAGGTTCCCGCCGATGTTGCCCGCGCCGATGATGCCGATCTTCATGTCCGCTCGCCTCGCCCTTCCGGGGATCGATGTCCGCTTCGGTTCCCTCCCGGGGACCGCATGATCGGCACCAACCGCCCGGACGGGCGGGCTATTCCGGACCTACTTGTCCACGTGGGCCCAGAACTCGTCGAAGGACAGGACCTTGTCGCCGTTCAGGTCGCGGGACTTGATCAGGGCCTCCGCGACCGTCTCGGTGACGTTCCAGTCCCCGCCCTGGGCCAGGGCGGTCTTGAACTCGGCAGCGGTGATGAACCCGTCCCCGTCCGTGTCGATCCGATCGAACTGCTTGCGCGCTTCCTCGATGTCCGCCA
Organism: Streptomyces sp. DH5; assembly: GCF_020873915.1. Lineage (GTDB taxonomy): Bacteria > Actinomycetota > Actinomycetes > Streptomycetales > Streptomycetaceae > Streptomyces. The sequence continues at coordinate 21,680 of NZ_JAHWGP010000039.1, read as the reverse complement.
CCGGTCCGCCCCTCGTCTCGTGCTGTGTCTCGTACGGTGTCGTCTTGCTGACGCGGGTCAGATTATCCGGCGGTCCGGAACGGCGGTGCGGCGCCCACCTGATGGGGGGAGTCCGGTGCCGGCGTCGGCCGTCCGAGGGATCCGGCCCTTCCGGTGAGTGGAGACGCGAGGAGCACGAGGGTGGCCGACGGGCTGAGGGAGATTCTCGACGGGGCGGCGCGGGGCGTCTTCCCGGCGGCGGACGGGGGGACGACGGTGGTGGCGCAGCCGTCCGCCCGGGACGCGGGGGTGCTGGCGTTCACCGGGCATTCCGTGGTGTTCACCGACGAGGATCCCGCGTGGGTGCGGCGGACGCTCGCCGAGGCCGACTGCGACGCCTTGTCCGCCACCCTGAACGTCCGTTTCCTGTCCGCCTTCCTGGAGCGCACCGGGCGGCGGACGGACACCATCGACGTGATGACGGTGGCGCGGCCGCTGCCGGGCGGTCCTCCGCCGGGCCTGGCGGAGGTCGGCGACCCCGGCCATCCCCGCGTCGCCGCCGCCCTGGCCCGGCGGGACGAGGTGCGGGTGTGGACGGCGGACCGGGGTGTGCTGGTCCTGGGCCGGGGGATCGCCGGGCGGCTGGAGGTCGCGGTGGAGGTGGCGGAGGGGGCACGGCACCGGGGCCTGGGCCGGCGGCTGGCGCTCGCGGCGCGGCGGCTGGCCGGGGGCGAGCCGGTGTGGGCGCAGATCTCGCCGGGCAACGCGCGCAGCATGCGGGCGTTCCAGGCGGCGGGGTACCGGCCGGTGGGTTCGGAGGCGCTGTTCCTCCCGGCCCGGTGAACGGCCGGGGCGGGCACGTCAACGGCCGAGGCGGGCACGTCAACGGCCGGGCGGGCGGCTGTCAGCGGTCCATGACGCGCATCTCGAACCAGGTGGTCTTGCCGCGGGGCAGCAGGTCGACGCCCCAGCGGTCGGCGAGCTTGTCGACGAGGAAGAGACCGCGGCCGCTGACGTCCAGTGCCTGGACCGGCATGAGACAGGGCAGGCCGCGGGACGGGTCGCGGACCTCGACGCGGATCCAGCCGCGCCGGTGGCGCATGCGGAGGCCGAAGACGCGGGCTCCGGTGTGGCGTACGGCGTTGCCGACCAGTTCGGAGACGAGCAGGACGGCGTCCTCGGTGGTCTTCGCGGTGAGGCACCACTGGCGCAGGGCGACGACCTGGACGAGCCGGCGGGCGGTGGCGGCGGACTCGGGGCGGGAGGGTAACGGAACTTCCGCCTCCGTGGGGTTGCCGTACAGTTCCAGGGCCTTGACCGCGTGTTCGTCCTCGACCGCCGGCGACCAGCGCGGCGCGGTCGCACGTCCGTCTCCCCGCGGCTGTTCGCTGCTCTCCAGCCCCGCCATGCCCCCATCATGGCCGTCCGCCGGGGCCTCCGGGGCCGTTCCGGGGGGACGCGCGACCGGCGGCCCCCCGTCGGACACCGGGCCTCCGGCATGTGCCACCGGCACTTCGGAGTTCCCGGAAGCCCGTCGTGCCTGCGGAAACGGCTCGCTCTCAGGCAATCGACGGGCTCCCCCGACACGACGGTTCAAGGCTGCCCCAAGGCTCCCACAATCCGCCCCACCGGGGGACCCGAATCAGACATCGTGTCAATTGCAAGCCCCCGACACGGTTCTTCAGCGGGTCGTCACAGGAACTTCGCCTTGCCGGGGCCCTCCTCGACGAAGCTGCGCATCCCGCGCTCGCGGTCCTCCGTGGCGAACAGGCCGGCGAACCAGTTGCGTTCGACGGCGAGACCGGTCTCGATGTCGGTCTCCAGACCGGTGTCGACGGACTCCTTGGCCGCCCGCAGCGCGATCGCCGGGCCCTGGGCCAGCTTCGCCGCCCAGGCGTGCGCCTGCGCGTACACCTCGTCGGCGGGGACCACCCGGTCGACCAGGCCGAGCGTCAGCGCCTCGTCGGCCCGGACCTGCCGGCCGGTGAAGATGAGGTCCTTGGCCCTGGAGGGGCCGATCAGCCGGGACAGCCGCTGGGTGCCGCCCGCGCCCGGGATGAGGCCGAGCAGGATCTCCGGCTGGCCCAGCTTGGCGTTCTCCCCGGCGATGCGGTAGTCGGCGCAGAGGGCGAGTTCGCAGCCCCCGCCGAGCGCGTAACCGGTGACGGCGGCCACGACCGGCTTGGGGATGCGGGCGACGGCGGTGAAGGAGTCCTGGAGCGCGCGGGCCCGCTGGACCATGGCCGCGTGGTCCATGGCCTGCATCTCCTTGATGTCCGCGCCCGCCGCGAACACCTTCTCGCCGCCGTAGATCACCACGGCGCGCACGTCGTCGCGCCGGGTGGCCTCCTCGGCGAGCTCCTTCAACCGGTCCTGCGTGGCGATGTCCAGCGCGTTCATGGGCGGCCGGTCCAGCCGCAGCGTGCCGACGCCTTCGGAGACTTCGAGATGTACGCTCATGCTCCGCAGGTTAGCGGGCGTTCACACGCCGGGACACCGCAGGTGCGCCGCCCGCCGGGTGGGCCCCCGCGCCCCTCGGGGGGCGCGGGGGCGCGGCCGGTCACGCCTTCCACTTCTCCCAGGACATGTTCCAGCCGTTGAGGCCGTTGTCCGGGGCGACCACCGCGTCGTTGGAGTTCTTGACGACCACGACGTCACCGATCATGGAGTTCTCGAAGAACCAGGCACCCGGCGCCTTCTTGTCCCAGCCGCCGCGCACGTCCCGCAGGCCGATGCAGCCGTGGCTGGCGTTGTAGTTGCCGAAGGCGCCGCCGCCCCAGTAGTTGCCGTGCAGGAAGGTCCCGGAGGTGGTCAGGCGCATGGCGTGGGGGACGTCCTTGATGTCGTACTCGCCGCCGTAGCCGACCGTCTCGCCGTTCATGCGGGTGACCTTCAGCCGCTCGCTGATGACCATCTGGCCGTTCCAGGTCTCCATGCCGGCCTTGCCGGTGGTGACGGGGATGGTCTTGATGACCTTGCCGTCCCGCTGGACCTTCATGGTGAGCTTCTTGGCGTCGACGACGGAGACCTGCGAGCGGCCGATGGTGAAGGAGACCTTCTTGGACTGCTTCCCGTAGACGCCGTCGCGGCCCTCGACGCCGTCGAGGTTGAGGTCGACGGTGACCTTGGTGCCGGCCGCCCAGTACTTCTCCGGGCGGAAGTCGAGGCGGTCGTTTCCGAACCAGTGGCCCTCGACCTCGACGGCCGGCTCGGTGGTGATGCGGATGGCCTTCTCGACGTCCTCGGGGTTGGTGATGCCCCGGGTGAAGCGGAGCGAGAACGGCATGCCGACGCCGACCTTCGAGCCGTCCTCGGGGGTGAAGTGACCGACGAAGGTGTTCTTCGGGGTCAGGGTCGTGAAGCTGGAGTCCTCCGCGGCGGTGCGGCCCTCGGAGTCCTTGGCGACGGCGTGCACCGTGTACTCGGTCGAGGCGGCGAGGTGCGTGGACGGCGTCCAGGTGGCGCCGTCGCCGGAGATCTCACCCTCGACCGGGTCGCCGTCCGGGTTCTTGACGACGACCTCGGTCAGTTTGCCCTTGCTCGCGGTGACCTTCAGCGCACCGCTGGTCCTCACGTCCTCCGCGCCGTCCTCGGGCGCGATCCCGACCACGGCCTCGGACTGCTTGCTCTGCGCCGCGGCTACGTCCTTGCCCTTGCCCTTGCCGTCGTCCTGGCCGGCTCCCGCGTCCGCTCCCCCGCCGCCGCAGGCGGTGACCGCCAGCGCCAGACCGAGCGCCAGGGCTGCCAGCTTCCTGCCGCCCCGTCGCCGCGCGCCCACCGACGCCCCCGATATCGGCCCCACGTTCACTTGTTTCTCCCCTCGGCGGCCCCGGCAGTTGTCGGCCGGGCCCGCGCCCCCGCGCGCCCCACGCGCGCTCGGCCGCATAGTAACCACAGGCCAGGGGCGATATCGGCGGCGGTTTTGTCACCGTTGCGTTCCAACTTCCGGGGGCCGCCCGAGGGATCGCGGTCAGCGTCGTGTCACCGCGCCGCCCGCCGTCCATTCCTTCCAGTTCATGTTCCAGCCGCCGAGGCCGTTGTCGGGCGCCACCTGCTTGTCCTTGCTGTTGACGACCTCGACGACGTCGCCGACGAGGCTGCGGTCGAAGAACCAGCCGGCCGGGGTGTCCGCGCCCCCGCCCTTGTCGTCGCGCAGGCCGACGCAGCCGTGGCTGACGTTGCTGCTGCCGAACACCCCGGGCTCCGCCCAGTAGTTGCCGTGCAGGAAGGTGCCGGAGCTGGTCAGGCGGATGGCGTGCGGCACGTCGGGGATGTCGTACTCGCCGCCGAACCCGACCGTGCGGCTGTTCATGCGGGTGACCTCGAGCATCTCGGTGATCACCATCTTGCCGTTGTAGGTGGGTGTCTTCGCCGCCCCCGCCGTGATGGGCACGGTGGTGAGCAGTTCCCCGTCCCGCCGCACCCGCATGGTGTGCCGGGAGGCGTCCACCACCGACACCTGGCTGCGGCCGACGGTGAAGGTGAAGGTGCGGCGCTGGAGGCCGTACACCCCGGGCGCGCCCTCGACGTCGCGCAGGTTCAGGTCGACGGTGACCCTGGTGCCGGGTTTCCAGTAGTGCTCGGGGCGGAAGTCCAGGCGGGAGTCGCCGAACCAGTGCGGGCGGATCTCCACGGCCGGGCGGGCCGTGACGCGGACGGCGCGTTCGACGGCCGCGCGGCGGGTGATCTTCCGGTTGAACTCCAGGGAGACGATCATCCCGGTGCCGACGGTGGCGCGGTCCTCCGGGGCGACGTAACCGATGAAGCGTTCCTCCGGGACGAAGGTGGTGAACGTGGTGTGCCGGGCGGAGCGGCGGCCCTCGCCGTCCACGGCCACCGCGTCGACGGTGTACTTGGCGGCGAGTGCCAGCCGGTCGTCGTCGGGCTTCCAGGTCAGCCCGTCGGCGGAGACCCGTCCCGGGACCGGTGACTCCCGCGCGTCCTGGGACACGACGACCTTCACCGACTCCAGCCGTCCGTCGGGCACCCGTACCCGCAGCGGGGAGCCGGGCCGTACGTCCTCGCTGCCGTCGGCGGGGACCACCCGGATGGCGTCCCCCCGGCCCGGGGGTCCGAACGCCCCCCGCACGGGACCGTCCGCGGTACATCCGGCGGTTGCGGTCAGCAGTCCTGCCCATGTCACTACGACGGCCAGTGCGGCCCTCGCGCGCCGTGCGCGCCCAGTTACGTGCCTCACGGGGTACCCAACGACGGGCCTCGCCTCCGGAAACGACCGTGTCCGCCCCCCGGGGAAACGTGAGTGCGAGGCACGCTCTGGGCAGAACAGTGGGAGGACGACGCGCCGGGAGCCGCGGACCGAGCCGATGGGACGGGCCGCCGCGAACCCCTGTCCGCCCGTCGTCCCCCACGAGCCGCGGGAGGCTGACAGGTGTCCAGCGCAGCCGAGCAGGAGGCGGTGGCCGGAGAACGGGCCACCGGGGACGGGCGCCCGGCCGTCGTCGTGAACGGGGCGCGGCCGGCGCCGCCCGTGCCCACGGTGCCGGTCCGGCCGGGGCGGCCGACGCCGCTGGGCGCCCGGTTCCGGACCGGCCCGGACGGGGTGGCGGGGACCAACTTCGCGCTGTGGGCGGGCGGTGCGGAGGGGGTCGACCTGTCCCTGTTCGACGAACACGGCCGGGAGAGCCGCGCCCGGCTCACCGAGCTGACGCACGGCATCTGGCACGGCTTCGTGCCGGGCGTGCGGCCGGGGCAGCGGTACGGGTACCGGGTGCACGGCCGCTGGGATCCGTGGACCGGCGCCCGCTGGAACCCGGCGAAGCTGCTGCTCGACCCGTACGCCCGCGCGGTGGACGGGGACTTCCTGCTGCCGCCCGAGGTGTACGGGCACGTCCGCGACTGGCCGGAGCAGCACGTCGCGGACACCGTGCGCGACGACCGGGACTCGGCGCCGTACGTCCCCAAGGGCGTGGTCGTCCACGACGACGACGACTGGGCGGACGACCGCCGGCCGAAGACGCCGTGGGCGGACTCGGTCATCTACGAGCTGCACGTCAAGGGCTTCACCCAGCGGCACCCGGGGGTCCCCGAGGAGCTGCGCGGCACGTACGCCGGTCTCGCGCACCCGGCGGCGGTCGAGCACCTGGTGAGGCTGGGCGTGACGGCCGTCGAGCTGCTGCCGGTGCACCAGTTCGCCCACGAGGACCACCTGCTGCGGCGGGGCCTGCGCAACTACTGGGGCTACAACTCCGTCGGCTACTTCGCCCCGCACGCCGGCTACGCGGCGTCGGGGTCGGCGGGGCAGCAGGTGGGCGAGTTCAAGCGGATGGTGCGCGCCCTGCACGCGGCGGGGATCGAGGTGATCCTCGACGTGGTCTACAACCACACCGCCGAGGCGGGCGAGCTGGGCCCCACGCTCTCCCTGAAGGGCGTCGACAACCGGGGCTACTACCGGCTCCAGCACGACGCCCGCCGGTACGCCGACTACACGGGCTGCGGCAACACCCTGCACGTCGTCCAGCCGCACGTGCTGCGCCTGATCACCGACTCGCTGCGCTACTGGGTGACGGAGATGGGCGTGGACGGCTTCCGCTTCGACCTGGCGGCGGCGCTGGCCCGTTCCATGCACGACGTCGACATGCTGTCGCCGTTCCTCGCGGTGATCGCGCAGGACCCGGTGCTGCGCCGGGTGAAGCTGATCGCGGAACCGTGGGACGTCGGCTCCGGGGGCTACCAGGTGGGCGCCTTCCCGCCGTTGTGGACGGAGTGGAACGACCGGTACCGCGACACGGTACGGGACTTCTGGCGGCACGCCCTGCCGGACGTGCGGGAGATGGGCTACCGGCTGTCCGGGTCGAGCGACCTGTACGCGTGGGGCGGGCGGCGGCCGTACGCCTCGGTCAACTTCGTCACCGCGCACGACGGTTTCACCCTGCGGGACCTGGTGTCGTACGACCGCAAGCACAACGAGGCGAACGGGGAGGGCAACCGGGACGGCACGAACGACAACCGTTCCTGGAACTGCGGCGCGGAGGGAGAGACGGACGACGAGGACGTACGGGCCCTGCGGCGGCGGCAGCTGCGGAACCTGCTGACCACGCTGCTGCTGTCGACGGGCGTGCCGATGCTGGTCGCAGGTGACGAGATGGGCCGCACCCAGCGCGGCAACAACAACGCCTACTGCCAGGACAACGAGATCGGCTGGGTGGACTGGTCCCTGCTGGACGATCCCGGCTGGCGGCCCCTGTTCGGGCTGACGTCCCGGCTGATCGCCCTGCGCCACCGGCACCCGGTGCTGCGCCGCCGGGCGTTCTTCTCCGGGCGCCCGCACTCCGCGGACGGGCTGCGCGACCTGGCCTGGTTCACCCCGTGCGGCACGGAGATGACGGAGGACGACTGGTACGCGCCGGCCGCCACGCTCGGCATGTACCTCTCCGGGCGGGACATCCCGGGGCGCGACGAGCGGGGGGCGCCGGTCCGCGACGACAGTTTCCTGGCGGTGCTGCACGCGGGGCACGCTCCCGTGGAGTTCGAGCTGCCGGGGCCGCCGTGGGCCGGGCGGTACGAGGTGGTGGTGGACACCGCGCGGGAGGAGCAGGACCGGGCGCCGGACACGGAGCACCGCGCGGGGAGCCGGATCACGGTGCCGGGGCGGTCGGTCCTGCTGCTGCGGGTGCGGCCCTGACGGGCGGGGGCGTGCTCAGCCGAGGATGCCCCGGTCGTAGCCCACCGCCACCGCCGCTGCGCGGTCCTTGGCGCCGAGCTTGCCGAAGATGTGGGTGAGGTGGGTCTTCACGGTCGCCTCGCTGATGAACAGTTCGCGGGCGATCTCCCGGTTGGAGGTGCCCTTGGCGACCAGCGCCAGTACCTCGCGCTCGCGTGCGGAGAGCGGCTCGTTGCCGGGGGCCGCGGGGGTGCGGACGGCGGAGACGAGGCGGGAGGCGACGGCCGGGGAGAGCACCGTACGGCCCTGGGCCGCGGCGCGGACGGCGGTGAACAGTTCCTCGCGGGGCGCGTCCTTGAGGAGGTAGCCGGTGGCGCCCGCCTCGATGGCGGGCAGGGTGTCGGAGTCGGTGTCGTACGTGGTGAGCACCAGGACCCGGGCGCGGGCGCCCCGGCGGGACAGTTCCCGGATGGCTTCGACCCCGCCCCCGCCCGGCATCCGCAGGTCCATGAGGACCACGTCGGGGTCCAGGGCGGCGGCACGCTCCAGCGCCTCGACGCCGTTCGCGGCCTCGCCGAGGACGTGGAAGCCGGGCGCGGAGTCGAACATGCCGCGCAGGCCGTCCCGCACGACGGGGTGGTCGTCGACGACGAGGAGGGAGATCACGGCGTCGCCGGTCACGGCGTCGGTCGGGGCGTCATCGGTCATGGCGGACCAACGGTACGCGAGCCGAGACCGCCGTGCCGCCGCCGGGTTCGGACTCGATCGTGAGCGCCCCGGCGACGCGTTCGGCGCGGGCCCGCATCCCGTCGAGGCCGAAGCCGCCGGTGCCGGTGCGCGCGGGGACGGCGAGCGGGTCGAAGCCCCGGCCGTCGTCGCGGATGTCGAGGGTGACCTCGTCGCCCATGTAGGACAGGGTGACGCCGACGCGGCCGGGGGCGGCGTGGCGGGCGGCGTTGGACAGGGCCTCCTGGGCGATGCGCAGCAGGGTGGCCGCCACCTCGTCGTGCAGCGGCTCGGCGGTGCCGGTGACCGTGAACCCGGCGCGGGCGCCGGTGCGTTCACCCCATGCGGTGACGGTCCTCCGCAGTGCCCCGGGCAGTCCGCCGTCGGCGAGCGCGCCCGGGGAGAGGTTGTGCACGGAGCGGCGGGCCTCGCCGAGGCTCTCGCGGGCCAGGGCGAGGGCCCGGTCCCGGTGGGTGCGGGCCACGGCCGGGTCCTGGACGCTTCCCGCGACCTGGAGCTGGGTGATGATGCCGGTCAGTCCCTGGGCGATGGTGTCGTGGATCTCCGCGGCGAGCCGCCGCCGCTCGTCGGCGACCCCGGCCTCCCGTGCCTGGAGGAGGAGTTGGGTGTGCAGGGCGGCGTTCTCGTCGAGCGCCTGCTGCAACGCCGTGTTGGTGCGTTCCAGTTCGGCGATGGTCTCCACCCGGGCCCGGCTGCGGGCCTCCTCCAGTTCGGCGAAGTGACCGAAGAGGAGGGCCAGCACGCTGTTGGCCGCGAGGAGGGAGCCGAAGAGCACCCAGCCGAGGCCGTCGCCCGGCGGCAGCCCTCCCGACTGGGAACCCGCCATGGTCACGGCGGTGGCGAACAGACCGGCCTTGCGCAGACGGGGCGGGAGCAGCCGCTCGGTGCTGAAGTAGCCGAGGGCGGCGTAGAAGGCGAACAGCGGGTGCAGCAGGGTGAGGGCGAAGGCGAGCGCCCAGCGCAGGGCGTACTGGCGGGCGCCCGCCGCGGACGGTCCCGCACGGCCGCCGGCCCTCCTGTTCCACCACAGTTCCACGGCGACGGCCGCGACGATCAGGATGCCGCACGCCAGTCGTTCACCGGTGCTCATGCCGAGGGCGTCGGCGGTCACCCAGGCGATCAGAGCGCTCAGGCACAACAGTCCGTACGGGCCCCAGCGGTCGAACACCGCCCACCGCCGGTCCAGTTGTGTCGCCTCTGCCATGGCGTCATTGTCGGTCAGGTCCGCGCAACCGTGCCGGGCCGTCATTCCCAGCGGAACCAGCGTGCGGCCCCCGCGGTGAGCAGCAGCGCCCAGCCCGCCATCACCCCGAGGTGCGTCCCGCCCGGCCAGTGGCCCGCCGCTGCCTCGTTCAGGGCCTGGGCGGCGGCGCCGAACGGGGTCCAGCCGACGATGTCGGCCAGCAGGTCCGGCATGGCCTCGACGGGGAGCCACACGCCCGCGGTGAACATGGCGGGGAAGAGCGCGGCCGACCCGATCGCGGCGGCGATCTTCGCGGTGCGGGACAGGGCGCTGAGCAGCGCGCCGAGGGCGAGGGAGGCGAACAGGGCGAGCAACAGCGCGAGGAGGTAGCCGAACGGCTGCCCGGGCAGGACCACGCCGAAGGCGATCCTGCCGACGGCGAGGGTGAGCAGGGCGGACAGCAGCGAGGCACCGCCGAGGACCAGCATCTGCGCGGTGAGCAGGGCGGCGGGGCGTACCGGTGTGGTGGACATCCGGCGCAGGATGCCGGTCTCCCGGTAGCCGGTGAGGGTGGGCGGCATGCCCTGGAGCCCGCCGAAGAGCAGACCGAGGAGGACGGTGACCGGCACGTAGGCGTCGACGGGGCGCAGTCCGCCGAGGTTGGGGTCGGCCTCCCGGAGGTCGGGGATGGAGCCCAGGATCGCCAGCAGCAGGGTCGGGAAGAGCATGATCCAGAAGAGGCTGCCGGGTTCGCGCCTGAAGAGGCGGAACTCGGTCCTGAGGACGGCGGTGTCGAGGACGTCGGTGCTCATGCCGTGGCCTCCGTGAGGTCCAGGAAGGCGTCGTCCAGCGTGGCGTCGGTGACGCGCAGCTGGTGGGCGGTGACGCGGGAGCGGGCGAGGAGGGTGATGACGGCGTTGACCGTGTCGTCGGTGCCGGACAGGGTGACCCGGCCGTCCTTGTGCTGGACGGAGGTGAGCCCGGGCAGCGCGCCGAGGGCGGTGTCGTCCAGCGGGGCGGACGGGGTGAAACTGATGACGGTGGCGCCCGCCGAGCGGTGGATCAGCCCGGCCGGGGTGTCCAGCGCGGCGACCCGGCCCTTGTCGATCACCGCGATGCGGTCGCAGAGGCGCTGGGCCTCCTCCATGAAGTGGGTGACGAGGAGGACGGTGACGCCGCGTGCGCGGACGTCCTCGATGAGCTCCCAGGTGTCGCGCCGGGCGCGCGGGTCGAGGCCGGTGGTGAGCTCGTCCAGGACGACGATCCGCGGGTTGCCGATCAGGGCGAGCGCGATGAACAGCCGCTGTTTCTGGCCGCCGGACAGCTTGCCGAACCGGGTGGTCAGCTTCTCGGTGAGACCGAGCCGTTCGGTGAGCGGGCGCCAGTCGGCGGGGCGCGGGTAGAAGGAGGCGTACAGCTCCAGGGCCTCGCGGACGGTGAGTCGGGGCTGGAGTTCGCTCTGCTGGAGCTGGGCTCCGAGGACGCGGGTGACCTCCTCGTGGTCGGTGACGGGGTCGAGGCCGGTGACGCGGACGCGGCCCGCGTCGGGGACGCGCAGGCCCTCGACGCACTCCACGGTGGTGGTCTTGCCGGAGCCGTTGGGGCCGAGGATCCCGAAGATCTCGCCCTCCTCGACGGTGAAGGAGACACCGTCGACGGCCGCGCGGCCTCCGTAGGACTTGCGCAGATCGGTGACGTCGATGACGGACATGGCTCCAGCGTCGCGGTGCGGGCACCGCCGGCACATCGGGCGATGCGCTCGAACCGGCATCGGCCGATCGGTTGATACGCGGTACGGCCTTCCGTGCGGCCCGGACCGTGGACCGGCCGTGGGGGCGGGCCGTGGGACCAGGCCGTAGGCCCAGGTCGTAGGACCATCGGTGGAGGCCCCTCCGGCCGAAACTCGGTGGGCAGCGTCAGTGGCGAACCGTAGGCTCGCTGCTGATGCCCACTACACCTTCTCCCCCGGAGTCCCGTTCCGCCGTGCGCACGCTGCTGCGGCTGTGGCCGTACGTGCGGCCGGTGCGGGCGCGGTTGTCCACCGCCGCTTTCATCGCGATCCTGGCCTCCTGCATCGGTCTGGTCATCCCGCTCGTCCTGAAGTGGATGGTGGACGGCCCGATCGCCGACCGGGACCCGGCCGGGGTGTGGCTCGGTGCGCTGTACCTGCTGCTGCTCGGGCTGGCGGAGGCGCTGCTGTTCGGGTTCCGCCGGTGGCTGGTGGCGCGTCCGCTGTCGCACGTGGAGGCGGAGATGCGGGCGGACCTGTACCGGCATCTGCAGCGGCTGCCGGTCGCCTTCCACGACCGGTGGCCGTCGGGGCAGTTGCTGTCGCGGGCCACCACGGACCTGATGCTGCTGCGGATGTTCCTCGCCTTCCCGTTGACGTTCCTGCTGGTCAACGGCGTGACCATCCTGGTCGGTGTGATCATCATGCTGATACAGGACTGGACGCTGGGGCTGGTCGTCCTGGTGCCGGCCGTGCCGGTGCTGATCACGTGCGTGGTCTTCGAGAAGCGGTACTCGGGGGCGGCACGGCGGGCGCAGGACCAGGTGGGCGACCTGACGACGGTCGTCGAGGAGAGCGTGCTCGGCATCCGGATCATCAAGGGGTTCGGGCGGCACCGCAGCCAGGCCGTGGCGTTCCGGAAGCTGTCGGGCGACCTGCGCGGGACGGAACTGCACAAGGCACGGCTGCTGGCGACGATCCTCGGCGTCATCGTGACGCTCCCGGAGCTGGCGATCGGCGCGGCGCTGGTGCTGGGTGCCGTACGGGTGGCGGACGGCTCGCTGTCGGCGGGCACGCTGGTGGCGTTCCTGTCCACCGCCCTGGCCCTGCGGTGGCCGGTGGACTCCATCGGCTTCCTGCTGGCCATGAGCCAGGAGGCGGCGACGGCCACGGAACGCTACTTCGAGGTGATGGACGCGGAACCCGAGTCCTCCCCGGCCGGGCCGCGGTCCGCCGCGACCGCGGGCAGCCGCGCCCGCCCGCGGGACGGCGAAGGCGGCCTGGTCTTCCACTCCGTCGGCTTCCGCTACCCCGACGCGCCCGCCGGCTCGGCTCCCGTCCTGCACGGCATCGACCTGCACATCCGCCCCGGTGAATCCCTCGCCCTGGTCGGCGCCACCGGCAGCGGCAAGACGACGCTCACCGCCCTCGTCCCCCGCCTCCACGAGGTCACCGAGGGCCGCATCACCCTCGACGGCACGGACATCAGGGCGATGTCCCGCGAGGAACTGCGCGCCCGCGTCGCCGTAGCCTTCGAGGAACCCACCCTCTTCTCCGCGACGGTGGGCGAGAACGTGCTGATGGGCGGCGGCACCGGCGAGGAGGACCTCGCCCGCGCCCTGGCCGTCGCGCAGGCCGACTTCGCGCACGCGCTGCCCCGGGGCACCGACACCCAGGTCGGCGAGCAGGGCCTCAGCCTCTCCGGCGGGCAGCGCCAGCGCCTCGCCCTGGCCCGCGCCGTCGTCGGCCGCCCGGACTTCCTCGTCCTGGACGACCCCCTCTCCGCACTCGACGTGCACACCGAGGCCGCCGTCGAGGCCGCCCTGCGCCGCGTGCTGGCGGACACCACCGCCCTCATCGTCGCGCACCGCCCCTCCACGGTCCTGCTCGCCGACCGCGTCGCCCTGCTCTCCGGCGGCCGGATCACCGCCGTCGGCACGCACCACGAACTGCTGCGCGGCAGTCCCGAGTACGCCCACCTCATGGCCGGTGCCCCGGCGGGGGGACAGGAGGTCCAGCGATGACGGCGGCCACCACCGCACCGGTCAGGGACGAGGACGACGACCGGACCCCGAAGGCCGGCGACCCCTTCGACCACGACCAGTTGCCCGCTCCCCCGGGCGCCACCGGCATCCTGCTGCGTTCCCTGCTCTCGCCCCTGCGGGGCGGGGTCGCCGTCACCGCCGTGCTGCTGCTGCTCCAGCAGGCCGCGGTGCAGGCCGGCCCGCTGCTGGTGGCGTACGCGATCGACCGGGCGGTGCCGGCGTTCCGGGGCGACGACCGCGGGCCGCTGATCGCGGTGGCGGTGGCCTACCTGCTGTGCGCGACGGCGTCCGGCGCGCTCCAGTACGCGTTCGTCAAGGCCTCCGCCCGGGTCAGCCAGGACGTGCTGCTCGATCTGCGCGGCCGGATCTTCCGCCACGCGCAGGAGTTGAGCGTCGACTTCCACGAGCGCTACACCTCGGGCCGCCTCATCTCCCGCTCCACCACCGACGTGGAGTCCCTGCGGGAGCTGCTGGAGGAGGGCCTGCAGGAACTGGTGACGGTCATCCTCTCGGGCGTCTACATCTCGGTGCTGCTGCTCTGGCTCGACCTGGGCCTCGGTACCGTGGCGGTGGCCTCGTTCCTGCCGCTGTACCTGCTGGTGCGGTCGTACCGGCGGCGGGCCGCGCGGGTGTACCGGAAGCGGTCGACGGCCATCGCCGCGGTGATCGTGAAGTTCGTCGAGACGATGAACGGCATCCGTCCGGTGCGTGCCTTCCGCCGGGAGGCGGCGAACGACGCGGATTTCGCGGTGCTGAACCGCCGGCACGAGCGGACCAACGGTGACGCGCTGCTGGAGATGGCCCGCTACGTGGTCGGCTCCCGGATCACCGCCAACACCACGGTCGCGCTGATCGTGCTGTGGGGCGCCTACCGGGTGGCGGACGGGTCGCTGGAGCTCGGCGTGCTGGCGGCTGCGGTCCTGTACCTGCGCCGGCTGTACGACCCGATCGACCGGCTCGGCATGTTCCTCAACTCCTACCAGTCGGCGGCGGCCTCCCTGGAGAAGATCGCCGGCCTGCTGGCCCAGACCCCGTCCGTGCCCGAGCCGGTGTCCCCGCGGGAGCTCCCCGGGCGGCGCCCGGGCCTCCCCGGCCGCGAGGTCGTCTTCGACGACGTCCGCTTCGCGTACCGCACCGGCGGCGAGGTGCTGCCCCGCTTCGGCCTCACCCTGCCGGCCGGGCAGACCGTCGCCGTCGTGGGCTCGACCGGAGCGGGCAAGTCGACGCTGGCCAAGCTGCTCGCTCGGTTCTACGACCCCACCGACGGCCGGGTGCTCCTCGACGGCGTGGACCTGGGCGACCTGACGGGGCGTGACCTGCGGCGCGAGGTGGTGATGGTGACACAGGAGGCGTTCCTCTTCTCCGGGACGGTCGCGGAGAACATCGCCATCGGCCGGCCGGACGCCACCCGGGAGGAGGTCGAGCGGGCGGCCAAGGAGATCGGCGCGCACGACTTCATCGCCGCCCTGCCCGACGGCTACGACACCGACGTGCGCAAGCGGGGCGGCCGCATCTCGGCCGGCCAGCGCCAGCTCGTCTCCTTCGCACGCGCGTTGCTGGCCGACCCGGCGGTCCTCATCCTGGACGAGGCGACCAGCTCCCTGGACATCCCGGGCGAGCGGGCGGTGCAGCGGGCCATGGCGACGGTGCTGAAGGGACGCACGGCGGTGGTGATCGCCCACCGCCTGTCGACGGTGGAGATCGCGGACCGGGTGCTGGTGATGGAGCACGGGCGGATCGTCGAGGACGGCAGCCCGGCCGAACTCATCGCGGGCACCGGCAGGTTCGCGGACCTGCACCGGGCGTGGCGGGACAGTCTGGCGTAGCCGCGGGGGCCGGCACGGGGGAGGGTGACCACATGATCGACGCCTACGAGGATCCCGGCACGCCCGACTGCCGGAGCGGAGCCCGCTACCTGTGGTGGCTGGTGAAGCGACAGCCGGGGCGGTGCGCGGCGGGTGCCGTGTTCGGCAGCGTGTGGATGGTGCTGCTGGCGGCGACGCCGTACGCGATGTCGCGGGCGGTGGACGACGGGCTGACGGCGGGTGACACGGGGGCGCTGGCGCTGTGGACCGGCGCCCTGCTCGTGGTGAACGCCTTCAACGCGTGGCTGAGCATCATGCGGCACCGGATCATGACGCGGGTGCGGATGGACGCCAACTTCCGCACGGTGAAGGTGGTCGTGGGGCACACGGTGCGGCTCGGTGCCTCGCTGGAGCGGCGAGCCGGGGCCGGGGAGGTCGTCACCATCGGGGTGGGCGACGTGCAGATGATCGCGCAGTCCCTCACCGCGGTCGGGCCGGGGATCGGCGCGGTCGTGGCGTACGCGGTGGTGGCGGGGCTGCTGCTGTCGGTGTCGCCGTTGCTGGCGGTGGTGGTGCTGCTGGGGGTGCCGGTCATCGGACTGACCGTGGGGCCGCTGACGGGGCGGCTGCGGGGCACCGAGGCGGAGTACCGGGAGCGGCAGGGAGTGCTGACCGCGCGGATCGGCGACCTCGCGGGCGGGCTGCGGGTGCTCAGCGGGCTCGGCGGGAAGCACCTGGTCTCCGACGCGTTCCACCGGGACTCGGCGCGGCTGCGGGAGCAGGGCTACCGGGTCGGGGCGGTGACCAGCTGGATCCAGGCGCTCTCCGCGGGGCTGCCGGCGCTGTTCCTCGCGGGGGTGACCTGGATCGCGGCACGGCTGGCCGCGCGGGGCGAGATCACGGTGGGCGAGCTGGTGTCGGTGTACGGCTACGTGGCCGTGCTGGTGTGGCCGGTGATGTTCCTCATCGAGTGCGGCTACCAGCTCAGCCGGGGCGTGGTGGCGGGCCGGCGGGTGGCGGCGCTGTTGCGGCTCGAGCCGCCCGCCGACGCGGCCACCGCCGACCCGCCGGCCGAGCCGTCCGTGCTGCACGACCCGGAGTCGGGGGTGCGGGTGCCGCCGGGCCGGCTGACCGCACTCGCCGCCACGCGTCCCGCCGACGCGCTCGCCGTGGTGGACCGCCTCGGCCGGTACGCGCCGTCGGGGACGACCTGGGGCGGGGTGAGGCTGGACGGGATCGCGCTCGCGCGGGTCCGGGAGCGGATCCTGGTCGCGGACCCGGAGGCCGACCTGTTCGCGGGGCCGCTGCGCGAGGTGGTGGCCGGGCGCCGGGACGCGTCCGACGAGGACGTGCTGCGGGCGCTGCACGCGGCCGCCGCCGACGACATCGTGCCGGGTCTGCCCGACGGGCTCGCCTCCGCCGTGTCCGCGCAGGGCCGCAGCCTCTCCGGCGGTCAGCGGCAACGGGTGCGCCTGGCGCGGGCGTTGCTGGCCGACCCGGAGGTGCTGCTGGCGGTGGAGCCGACGTCGGCGCTCGACGCGCACACCGAGGCCACGGCCGCCGACCGGCTGCGCGCGGCCAGGCAGGGGCGCACGACGGTGCTGGTGACCACCTCGCCGCTGGTCCTGGACCGGGTGGACCGGGTGCTCTTCCTGTCCGACGGCAAGGTGGTGGCGAGCGGCAGCCACCGTGAACTGCTCGAGAGCGAACCGGGATACCGGGAGCTGGTGGCCAGGGACGCCGAGGAGAACGCCCCCGAGGAGGTACGAGGATGAGCGGGGAGCGGCTTCCCCTCGCCGGGCCCGCCGATGTACGGCGGGCCGCCGTGGGTCTGGTCCGCGCCGACCGGCGGGCCTTCGCGGGCGTCCTGGCCCTGAACGGGCTGGCGGCCCTGGCGGGGCTGGCCGGGCCCTGGCTGCTGGGGCGGATCGTCGACGAGGTGCGCGCCGGGGGCGGGACGGCGGTGGTGGACCGGCTGGCGCCGGTCATCCTGCTGTGCGCCGTCGCGCAGCTGCTGCTGTCCCGCTGGGCCCGCTACGTGGGGCACCGCTTCGGGGAGCGGACGCTGGCGCGGGTGCGGGAGCGGTTCGTGGACCGGGCGCTGGCGCTGCCGTCGTCGGTGGTGGAACGGGCCGGTACGGGGGACCTGACGGCGCGGGGCACGGCGGACGTGACCACGGTGGGGACGACCCTGCGCGACGCGGGGCCCGCGCTCCTGGTCAACGCCGTCCAGGCCCTGTTCCTGATGAGCGCGGTGCTCGTGGTGGATCCGCTGCTGGGCGCTCTCGGGCTGCTCGGGCTGACCCCGATCTGGCTGGTGCTGCGGTGGTACCTGCGCCGGGCCCGTGACGCCTACCTCGCGGAGGGGGCGGCCAACTCGGACGTGGCGGAGATCGTCGCGGCGACGGCGGCGGGCGCCCGCACGGTGGAGGCGTTCCGGCTGGAGGAACGGCGGGTGCGGGCCAGTCGCGAGGCGCTGGAGGTATCCCGGCGCACCCGGTTCCACACGCTGTTCCTGCGTTCGGTGTTCTTCCCGGTGGTCGAGCTGTCGTACACCGTGCCGGTGGCCGGGGTGCTGCTGCTCGGCGGGTGGCTGCAGCAGCGGGGCTCGGTGAGCCTGGGGGCCGTGGTGAGCGCGTCGCTGTATCTGCTCCAGCTGACCGGGCCGCTGGACGAGGTGCTGATGCGGCTGGAGCAGCTCCAGTCCGGCGGCGCCTCCTTCGCCCGGGTGGAGGGTCTGGCCCGGGCTCCGCGCGCGGCGGGGCGGGGCGAGGGCCCCGCCCCGGCCGGCGACCGCATCGACGTGACCGGGGTGCACTACGCGTACGAGGGGGGCGTCGAGGTGCTGCGGGGCGTCGACCTCACGGTGACACCGGGTGAACGGCTCGCCGTGGTGGGGCCGTCCGGTGCGGGCAAGACGACGCTGAGCCGGCTGCTGGCGGGCGTGGACGCGCCGACGTCGGGCACGGTGACCGTGGGCGGGGTACCGGTGTCCGCTCTCGACCCGGAGCGGCTGCGCCGGCAGGTGGTGCTGGTCACCCAGGAGCACCACGTCTTCCTCGGATCGGTCCGCGACAACCTGCGGATCGCCGAACCGGAGGCGGACGACGCGCGGGTGTGGACGGCGTTGAGCACGGTGGGCGCCGAGACGTGGGTGCGGGAGCTGCCGGAGGGGCTCGACACCGTGCTGGGCGAGGGCGGCCACCCCACCGACGGCTCGCAGGCGCAGCAACTCGCTCTGGCCCGGGTGGTGCTGGCCGATCCGCACACCCTGATCCTCGACGAGGCGACCGCCCTGCTCGACCCGACGACCGCCCGGCACACCGAGCGCGCGCTGGCCGCCGTCCTCCGGGGCCGTACGGTCATCGCCGTCGCCCACCGGCTGCACACCGCGCACGACGCGGACCGGGTGGCGGTCATGCGGGACGGCCGTCTCACCGAACTGGGCACGCACGACGCCCTCGTGGCGACCGGCGGGGTGTACGCCTCCCTCTGGCACTCCTGGCACGGGGACCGCACGGCAGACACGTCCACGACTTGACCGTTCGTATACCGAACCTTGACTCCCGGACAACGAACGATTTCCGGCCAATGTATTGACGCGCTCCTGACAGCAACCGCGATCCCCTGCCACTCTTCCCACGGCCGCTCCACAGCAACCCCACAGCTTCACCCCACGGCTCCACCCCACCGCTGTGCGGCGGCCACGGCTCAGAGCACCTCGCACTTCCGTTCTGCCCGGACGGCTCACCCGCCGGCCGGTCTCCCCAGGCCGCGCGACCCGCGGCCACGCAGAAGGAGTCAGCGTTGAGAACCAGGTCGTCCCACAGACGCACCCCCCACACCACGCACCGCCGTGCCGCCGCCGTCGCCCTCGCCGGGGTGGCCGCGCTGGTCGCCACGGCCGTGCAGTCCGGCTCCGCCACCGCCGCCCCGGAGCGCACACCGGCGGCCGAGAGCAAGGCGAAGCCGGGCTCGGAATCGGTCCGCCTCACACCCGCCGAGCGCGCCGCACTGATCCGCGAGGCCGACGCCACCAAGGCGGGGACCGCGAAGGACCTCGGCCTGGGCGCGAAGGAGAAGCTCGTCGTCCGTGACGTCCTCAAGGACCGCGACGGCACCGTGCACGTGCGCTACGAGCGCACCTACGACGGTCTTCCCGTCCTCGGCGGCGACCTGGTCGTCCAGGGCGACGCGGCCGGCGAGGCCGACTCCGTCGTCAAGGCCACCCGGGCCGCGGTGAAGCCCGCGACGACCACCGCCACGGTGCCGGCCGCGAAGGCCGAACAGCAGGCGCTGTCCGCGGCGAAGGCCGAGAAGGCCGAGAGCCCGGACGTCGACCGCGCCCCCCGCAAGGTGATCTGGGCGGCCGGCGGCAGCCCGGTCGTGGCGTACGAGACGGTCGTCGGCGGGCTCCAGCACGACGGCACCCCGCAGGAGCTGCACGTCGTCACCGACGCCACCACGGGCGAGAAGCTGTACGAGTGGCAGGCCGTCCACAACGGGACCGGCCACACCGTCTACAGCGGCACCGTCGACCTGACCACCACCCAGTCCGGGTCGACGTACAACCTCACCGACGGTGCGCGCGGCGGACACAAGACGTACAACCTCAACCGCGGCACCTCGGGCACCGGCACCCTGTTCTCCGGCTCCGACGACGTGTGGGGCAACGGCACCCCGTCCAACCTGGAGTCGGCCGCCGCCGACGCCCACTACGGGGCCGCCCTGACCTGGGACTACTACAAGAACGTGCACGGTCGCAGCGGTATCCGCGGCGACGGCGTGGGCGCCTACTCCCGGGTCCACTACGGCAACAACTACGTCAACGCGTTCTGGTCCGACAGCTGCTTCTGCATGACGTACGGCGACGGCTCGGGCAACGCCAACCCGCTGACCTCGATCGACGTGGCCGCGCACGAGATGACCCACGGCCTCACCTCGAACACCGCCGGTCTCGTCTACAGCGGCGAGTCCGGCGGCCTGAACGAGGCGACCAGCGACATCTTCGGCGCGACCGTCGAGTTCTACGCCAACAACTCCTCCGACGTCGGTGACTACCTCATCGGCGAGGAGATCGACATCAACGGCGACGGCACGCCGCTGCGCTACATGGACAAGCCCAGCAGGGACGGCGCGTCCAAGGACTACTGGTACTCGGGCATCGGCAGCGTCGACGTCCACTACTCGTCCGGCCCCGCCAACCACTTCTTCTACCTGCTGAGCGAGGGCAGCGGCACCAAGACCATCAACGGTGTCACCTACAACTCGGCCACCTCCGACGGCCTCCCGGTCACCGGCATCGGCCGCGCCAAGGCGGAGAAGATCTGGTTCCGCGCGCTCACCACGAAGTTCACCTCCACCACCAACTACGCGGGCGCCCGCACCG
The DNA here is from genome assembly GCF_020873915.1 of Streptomyces sp. DH5. Classification (GTDB taxonomy): domain Bacteria; phylum Actinomycetota; class Actinomycetes; order Streptomycetales; family Streptomycetaceae; genus Streptomyces. The sequence goes on along the minus strand of NZ_JAHWGP010000039.1, from coordinate 1,182 downwards.
GCACCCTGGCGGCCGCCGGTGAGCTGTACGGCACGACCAGCGCCGAGTACAAGGCCGTGCAGGACGCCTGGGCGGGCGTCAGCGTCGGCTCGCGCCCCGGTGACGGCGGCGGCGGTGGCGGTACGTCCTTCGAGAACACCGCCGACGTGTCGATCCCGGACTACGGCTCCGCGGTGACGTCCTCCGTCACCGTCACCGGACGGACGGGCAACGCGCCGTCCAACCTCCAGGTCGCGGTCGACATCGTGCACACCTACAGCGGTGACCTGATCGTCGACCTGGTCGCCCCGGACGGCACGGTGTACAACCTGCGCAACCGCACCGGCGGCTCCGCGGACAACATCAGCCAGACGTTCACGGTCAACGCCTCCTCCGAGACCGCCAACGGCACCTGGAAGCTGCGCGTGCAGGACCGGGCACGCTACGACACCGGCTACATCAACAGCTGGAAGCTCACCTTCCCGTAAACCGGGAACGCGTCACCTGAGCGGCGCCCCGCCTTTCTCCACGGCGTGGGCGCCGCCCTACTCTTGGGTTCCATGTCTTCGGCGGACTTCACCTACGACCACGTCGGCGCGACCCGGGATCCCGGTTTCTGCCCTCCCGGCTTCCACCCCCTGCGGGTGCGCACCCGCCTCGGCGAGGGGGAGGCGGTCTTCCGGCAGGCCGCGGAGGCGCTGCTCACCTGGGAACTGCACCGGGAGCTCGGCGTCGGCATCGAGACCGGCGCCGACCGGGCGGCTCCCGGCGTCGACGTCACCGTCACCCTCGCCGGAGTGGTCAGGGCGCCGTGCCGGGTGGTGTGGACGGTGGAGGAGTACCGCAGGGCGGGCTGGGCGTACGGCACCCTGGCCGGCCACCCGGAGAGCGGCGAGGAGGCCTTCGTGGTGGACCGCACGGGCGACGGGACGGTGTGGCTGACCGTCTCGGCGTTCAGCAGGCCGGCCCGCTGGTACTCCCGCGCGGGCGGCCCGGCCACCCGGGGCCTCCAGCACGCCTACGCCCGCCGCTGCGGCAAGGTCCTCCGCCGCCTCGCCACCCGAGGCCTCGAAGACCTCTGACCCCCGAACCCACCGGCAGTCGCCCCTCACCCCACCCCACCCTGGCCTGCGGGCGTCGCCCCTCACCCCACCCCACCCTGGCCTGCGGGCGTCGCCCCTCACCCCACCCCACCCCCTAGCC
>NZ_JAHWGP010000324.1 GCF_020873915.1 Streptomyces sp. DH5 | reverse complement strand
CGACCCGATTGAGGCATTACGCGCCGACTAAAACAATATGAAATTGTTGAATAACACGCTCGTCGAAAATTTCCGAATGGCTTTCGCCACTTTGCGGTCGAATAAACTGCGTTCGTTTTTGACGATTTTCGGCGTGATTATCGGCGTAATTACGGTGATGCTGATTTCTTCGATTATCAGCGGAATCAACGTCGCCGTCGAAAAAGAAGTCGAGCAATTCGGCACGCGCTCGATATTTTTATACAAAACCGACATCGGCATCCGCACTTCGCAGCCGACGCGCGAAGAAAGAATGCGCAAACCTTTGACGATGGAAGATGCCGAAGCCATCAGAAATCTTTCAAGCATCGAAGCCTCGATTCCCTTTCTTGATATTTCCAACAATTTTTTCGGGCAGAAAATTCTCGTGACCGGAAAAAACGGCAAAACTTCCTCCGCCGTTCAATTAAGCGGAACATTGCCCGAC
>NZ_JAHWGP010000323.1 GCF_020873915.1 Streptomyces sp. DH5 | reverse complement strand
ATATGAATATTTTAATTACAGGTGGATTTGGATATTTAGGAAGTTATTGTGCAGAATATCTCTCTTTAAAAGGAAATGAAATAACACTTATTGGAAGAAAAGTCCCTAAATATATGGAGGAATGGACTAAGAAATTTAATGTGGTAATTGCGGATATAACTGATGAAAAACTATTCTTAAAACTAATAGGAAATAAGTATGATTGTGTTATACACTGCGCAGCAGCCAATGAGGTTAAGTGCAAAAATTCACCTAAGGAGTCTATTTTAATAAACACGTATGGTACTGAAAATATGCTTGATATATGTACTAAATTAGGAATAGGAAGATTTATCTATGTTTCAACATTTCATGTATATGGAAGTTCCAACATTGTTGGAACAATAAATGAAAAAAACAGCATTGAAGCATCGACTTTATATGGAATAACTCATTACTTTGGAGAACTTCTCACAAAACGTTATTC
>NZ_JAHWGP010000322.1 GCF_020873915.1 Streptomyces sp. DH5 | reverse complement strand
GGCACCTTTGTGGAAGAAGGTGTCGATGGGGGCGTCGGCAAGCGCGGCGTGCATGGCCGCGCCCTCCGTGTCAGCGACGCAGTGCACCGGCCACGTGTCCACGAAGTCCGGGTCTTCAGAGAAGTGCCCCTTGGGGTCGATGTGCCAGTCCTGCGTAGCAACAATGAAGTCATAATCCTGGGTGCGCACCAGCTTGGCGACGTCGCGCGCTACCTCGCTTCCACGATCCGTCGCGAGGGAGCCGCCAGGACAAAAGTCGTTTTGCACGTCCACAATGACAAGAGTTCTGCTCATGCGGGCAATCATAGTCATCCGTAAGCTGGGCGGAGATGAAAACACCAATCCCATTTTATTTGCAGGAAATCCTCGACAGTGTCCGCGATAAGGACGGTGGAAAGGTAGCTGACTACATCCCAGAGCTCGCGGCTGCGGAACCGGAGTACCTGGGCGCCGCGCTGTGCACCAC
>NZ_JAHWGP010000321.1 GCF_020873915.1 Streptomyces sp. DH5 | reverse complement strand
GTATAGGGACTCTTTTGACGAAATGCAATCATCCGCTTATAGAAATGAAAAATACTTTGACTATTTTTTATTTCTGCTTCGGCATTGATTTCTTTATAATTATCCACCATTCCTAACCAAGGCTTGACGCTTGAAAAACCGCCATACATAGAATCATTCCATGGAAAAGGCGTGCGGGCATTGTCTCGACTACGCAAATTGACAAGTGACAAGGCTTCTTTGGGCGTAAATCCTTCTTTTATTGCTCGATAGTATTGATCAATGCTAGAAATATCATCGAATTCATCAATCGAACCCCTTTCAAAATTGGTCATTCCTAATTCTTGTCCTTGGTAAATAAAAGGCGTGCCCCTTAAAAAGAAATACATGGCGCCGAATGTTTTAACCGCATTTGGCTGTTGAGCCTGTTCTTTTAAATATTTCGTTGTCGCTCGAGGTTGATCATGATTTTCAATAAAATTTGCAC
>NZ_JAHWGP010000320.1 GCF_020873915.1 Streptomyces sp. DH5 | reverse complement strand
CGCCGGAGGTGAGCACCAGCAGCGGCGCGTCGTCGGCGTCGAACACGAGCGAGTTCGCGATGGCGCCGACGGCGACGCCGAGCGCGTCGGCCGCCGCTGCGGCGGTGTGCACCGCGTCGGGCAGCAGGCGGACCTCGCTGGGCCGGCCGGAGCCGTCCCGCGCGCCCGCGGCGTCGAGGGCCTCCTGCACGGCCCGCACGTTCGGGTGTGGCTGCATGTCGCCCATTCTCCCCGCCGCCTCCCCGCCCCGTCCACCCACCCACGCCGCCGGCCGGCTAGGCCGCGCCGGCCCGCGCCGCCGGTCGGGTGCGTCCGGCGTTCAGCGGGCGGCGGCGGGCACGTCGGTGACGATGGCGTCGGGCGCGGGGGGCGCGGTCTGCCGGGGCGGGTCCACCCGGGCCGTCTCGGCCAGCGCCACTCCGAGCAGCACCAGCGCGCCGCCGCCGCGCTGGGCGGCGTTGAGCGCC
>NZ_JAHWGP010000319.1 GCF_020873915.1 Streptomyces sp. DH5 | reverse complement strand
GCCGCTGGTAGAGCGTGTACGCCTCGGCGAGGGCCCGCTCGTTGGGGCCCTTGGCCCGGCCGGCGAACTCCTCCGGGTCGACCAGCTCGTTCTTCAGGTTGGACACCTGGGCCGCCAGCCCGCGCGCCGGATACCGCTTCGGGTCCAGGTCCAGCTCGCGGGCGACGAGCTGCATCAGCCGGCGGGAGTCGTCCGCGTCGTAGATCGAGAAGCTCGACTTCAGCCCGGCGTGCTCGTGCTCGGCCCGCAGGATGCGCACGCACGCCGAGTGGAACGTCGACACCCACATCAGCCGGGCGCGCGGGCCGACGAGCTGGTTCACCCGTTCCTTCATCTCGCCGGCGGCCTTGTTGGTGATGGTGATCGCGATGATCTCGCCCGGGTGCACGTCCCGGGCCGCGAGCAGGTAGGCGATCCGGTGGGTGAGCACCTGGGTCTAGCCGGAGCCGGCGCCGGCCACGATGAGC
>NZ_JAHWGP010000318.1 GCF_020873915.1 Streptomyces sp. DH5 | reverse complement strand
CAAAGAACCAGCGTTCACTTGTTTCAGTTGGTGCTTCATCTGTAAAGTCTGCATAAACTTTGACGTTCATGAAACCAGCACTTTCTAACATTCGTAAATAGTTATCTAACGAATAGGTTCGTTCTTGATGCAATTCATCATACCGAACAAAGTGCTCATCTGTTTCCTGTTCTTTCACAAAAAATGTTAAGAAATGTTCGATGCTGTGTTCTTTTTCACCAGCGTAACTATCCCATAGAAAAGCAAATTCTTCTGTTTTATAATGATAGCTATATTCTGGAAAAACTGAATCAATTTTGTAAGTAGAATGAACATCAAAAATGAACGTTCCTTCCTCTTCTAACGCTTGATAAACTTCATCGAACACTTGTTGTACTTCTTGGCGATTAGCCATATAGCACAGTGAATCAGAAAAACAAGTGATGGCTTGGTATTGTCCCACTTCAGATAAATCTAGCATATTTCCC
>NZ_JAHWGP010000038.1 GCF_020873915.1 Streptomyces sp. DH5 | reverse complement strand
CCCCCCCCCCGCCGTCAGGGTCATGGCGGCCGTGCCGTCTGTCCGGCGCGGGCCGCCCGCGCCGGACGGCACAGCCTCCGACCACGGCCAGGAGCCCGGCGGACGGGACGATCACCTGCATGAGGCCGCTCTCGCGGGCGTGCGGCGCCCGGCGCGCGTCCCCGTCCGGGTGCGACCGCGTCGTCCCGGCGGCGACGGAGGCGCCCTGCGATCCCCGTGCGGCAGGCCGTACGGCACCGATGGTGGTCGCGCGTGGGTCCGCGGCCGGCCCTCCACGGGCCCCCGAGGGACGCGCCGGGCGACACCCGAGGACAGCTCCGCTCAGGTCAGGGCGCCGGACGTCCCGGGCACGGGTGCGCTCAGCGGCGCCAGTTCGACGGGCACCCCGTTGAGTACGGCGTTGCCCGACAGCGGGTCGAGGAGGCTGCCGTCGAGGAGCTGGTTGACGTTGGCCCCGGGCTCCGTGGCCGCGTGTCGCATGCGGGTGCCGGGGCGGTCGTGGCCCCAGCCGTGCGGCAGGCTCACGACGCCCGGGCGCACGGCGTCGGTGACCTCGGCGGGGGCCGTCACCTCTCCCCCGGCACCCTTGACGCGGACCGGCTGCCCGTCCTGCACGCCGAGGCGTTCGGCGTCGTCCGGGTGCACGTGCAGGGTGCAGCGGTTGGAGCCGCCGGTGAGAGCGGGCACGTTGTGCATCCAGCTGTTGTTGGAGCGCAGGTGGCGGCGGCCGACGAGGACCAGCCCGCCGGGGCGTTCGTCCAGGGCGGCGCGCAGGCGCGGGAGGTCGGCGGCGATCGGGGCGGGCAGCAGTTCCACCTTTCCGCTGCGGGTCTTCAGCGGCTGGGGCAGGCGCGGGCGCAGCGGGCCGAGGTCGATGCCGTGCGGGTGGGCGAGCAGCTTCTCCAGGGTGAGCCCGTCGGGCTGGGCACCGAAGCCGTCGCCGTACGGGCCGAGGCGCAGCATCATGTCCAGGCGCCGTTCGGGACCGTTCGCGCCGGTGAGCAGGCCGGCGAGGTCCTCCGGGTCGCGGCCGTGCACCGGGGAGTGCGGGTCCTTCACCGCCTTGCCGAGGGTCTGGCCGACGACCAGGGCGTCCACGGCGGCGGGGTCGGCCCCGTGCCCGCCGGTCGCGGCGAGGACGAGCCGGGCGAGGATCTCGGTCTCCGCCATCCGGCCGTGCTCCAGGGGCACGGCCGGGCGGGTGTAGCGGACCTGGTTGCGTACGGCGAGGGTGTTGAAGGCGAAGTCGTGGTGCGGGGTCTGCGCGGGCGGGGGCGGCGGCAGGACGACGTCGGCGTGGCGGGAGGTCTCGTTGAGGTACGGGTCGACGCTCACCATGAAGTCGAGGGAGCCGAGTGCCTTGTCGAGGCGGTCGCCGTCGGGTGCGGAGAGCACCGGGTTGGCGGCCACGGCGACGAGGGCGCGTATCGGCTCGCCCTCATCGGTGGGGGTGTCGATCTCCTCGGCGAGGGCGGACATCGGGAGTTCGCCCTTGGCCTCGGGGTGCCGGCGCACCCGGGAGTGCCAGCGTCCGAGGGCGAAGCCGCGGCCGGGCCCGGCGGGGCGCGGGGTGCGGTCGGTGGCGGCCTGCGGGAAGAGGGCGCCGCCGGGGCGGTCGAGGTTGCCGGTGAGGACGTTGAGGACGTCGACGAGCCAGCTGGCGAGGGTGCCGTGCGGGACGGTGCAGCTGCCGATGCGGCCGTAGACGGCGGCGGTGGGGGCGGCGGCGAGTTCCCTGGCGAGGGTACGGACGGTCTCCGCGTCGACGTCGCAGGCGCCACAGACGGCTTCGGGAGTGAAGTCCCTTAGTGCCGCCGCAAGTTCGTCCAGGCCGTCGACGTGCGGGGCGCACCCGCCGAGGTCGACGAGGGCCTCGTCGAACAGGGTGTGGGCCATCGCCGCGAGGAGCAGCGCGTCGGTGCCCGGGCGGACGGCGAGGTGCCGGTCCGCCATGCGGGCGGTGCGGGTGCGGCGCGGGTCGACGACGGTGAGGGTGCCGCCGCGTGCCCTGAGTGCCTTCAACCGGCCGGGGAAGTCGGGGGCGGTGCACAGACTGCCGTTGGATTCCAACGGGTTGGCGCCGATCAGCAGCAGGTGGTCGGTGCGGTCCAGGTCGGGCACGGGGATGAGGTTGGCGTCGCCGAAGAGCAGTCCGCTGGACACGTGCTTGGGCATCTGGTCCAGGGTCGAGGCGGTGAACAGGCTGCGGGTGCCGAGCCCGGCGATCAGCAGGGGCGGGTAGAGGCCCCCGGCCATGGTGTGGACGTTGGGGTTGCCTAGGACGACGCCGACGGCGTGCGGTCCGTGCCGCTCGACGACGGGTCGTACTCCGGCGGCCACGGCGTCGAAGGCCTCCTCCCAGGTGGCCTCGCGCAGTTCGCCGTCGACGCGGACGAGCGGGGTGCGCAGCCGGTCGGGGTCGGAGTCCACGGCGCCGAAGGCGGCGCCCTTGGGGCAGACGAATCCCTTGCTGAACACGTCGTCCCGGTCGCCGCGGGCGCCGGTGACGCGGCCGTCGTCGATGGTGAGCGTCAGGCCGCAGGTGGCCTCGCACAGGGGGCAGATACGCAGGGCGGTGCGGGACACGGGTCCTCCCGGTACGGCGACGGTGACGCACGGACGGGCCGAGCATACCGACCGGTACGGATGCTGGGGAGGGGTGCCGGGTGAGCCGTTACCGGTCCAGCACCCGGGCCAGGTAGGCGCGCAGCATCTCGCGCAGCTCCGCGATGACCGTCCCGTCCCCCTCGGGATCCATCCGGAAGGCGAGCTGGACGAGGGCGTCGGCGGTCTCGACGGCGATGAGGAAGGTGCGGCGCAGCTCGTCGTCGGCCTCGCGCCCCAGAGGGGCGGCGAGCAGTTCGGTGAGCCGGTCGGCGACCCGGCGGTTGGGCTCGGCCCGGGTGCCGACGGGAATCTGGTTGCCGAAGTCGACGAGGGAGAAGCCGGGCGCGTTGCGCTTCATGTCCAGGTACGTGTCGAGCACGGCGTCCATGGCCTGCCGCCAGCCCTGCTCACCGGTGGCCCGGATCCGTTCGGCGACCCGGTCCGTGAAGCGCTCGAGGTTGCGCCGCGCCAGCGCGTCGGCCATCTGGCGCTTGTTGCCGAAGAAGCGGTAGACGGAGCCGATGGGCACCTGGGCGCGTTCGGCGACGGCGCGGGTGCTGAGGTCGTCGTAACCGGCCTCGTCGAGGAGTTCGGCGCAGGCGTCGAGGATCCGGGCCAGCCGTTCGGCACTGCGCCGCTGCACGGGCGCTCGGCGGAGCGATGTCGCGTCGGGCACGGGCCTCATCATGCCCGCCAGGCACCGTCCGGTGAGCCTCGCCCCGGGCCACGGCCGCGGCCGCCGGGCCCACCGGCGGCGGCCGCTCCGCCGGCCGGCTCCGCCACGGCCGCTCCGGCGATCGGCTCCGCGCCGGGCTCCGTGCCCGGCCCGTCGTCCGACACCGTGATGTCGGCCGTGCTCTCGACCGGCTCTCCGTCCACCGCCCACACCGACCCGTCGTCGGCGTACAGGCGCACGGTGACCTGGTGCGTGCCGCGCGGCACGAGACTTCCGGCCAGGTGGTACTCGGGGGTGCGCAGCCGGGCGACGCGACGGCCGTCGACCTCGAGGTGCGCCAGACCACGGCCGGGCACCGCCCGCTCGGCCGCCCCGTCCGGGGAGAACCGGAAGTTGCGCACCCGCAGCCGCACGTCCCAGCCGCCCTCGGCGTCGGGGACGACCTCGACACCGACCTCGGGCGCGCCCTCGTCGTCCACCTCGCGGTAGGGGCGCCCCTCCTGGTCCCGCTCGTCGAGGAGCCGGCCGGCGGGTGAGGGCGGCCCCTCGTCCTCCCCCTGGGCGGTACGGGAGACACAGCCCGCGGATCCGGTCACCAGGACGACACAGACCGCGAGCGCGGCGATCAGACTCCGCGTCCACGTCATGACCGGGAGCGTAGAACACCGGTACGAGCCGGCGTATCCCCCTGAAGTCGGGTTCGGGGTCGTCCGCCGAGAGGAGGAGGAAGGACGGGGCCCGGATCGTGCGCCCTCTTGCGCCGGGGAAATCGCAATCCTACGGTGTGCCATAGGAATCGGACCCTCGAGGGAGCAGCGAACATGAGCGATGGGGGCACCGCCCGCGCGAGCGCATTCGAGCACGGTGGAGCGCGCAAGACCGCCGAAGCGCTGGAGCACCTCTCCGGCTTCGGCAACGAGCACAGCTCCGAGGCCGTCCCGGGCGCCCTGCCCGTGGGCCGCAACTCGCCGCAGCGCGCACCGCTCGGGCTGTACGCGGAGCAGCTGAGCGGTTCGGCGTTCACCGAACCGCGGTCGGAGAACCGCCGCTCGTGGCTGTACCGGATCCACCCCTCGGCCGCCCACCCGGCCTTCACGCGCACGGGCAACGGCGCGCTGCGCACCGCGCCCTTCACCCAGACCGTCCCCGACCCCAACCGGCTGCGCTGGGACCCGCTGCCGGAGCCGGCCGAGGGCACCGACTTCCTGGCCGGCCTGTGGACCCTGGGCGGAAACGGGGACGTCACCCAGCGCACCGGCATGGCCGTGCACCTGTACCACGCCAACGCCTCGATGGACCGCGTGTTCAGCGATGCCGACGGTGAGCTGCTGATCGTCCCCGAGCGGGGCGGGCTGCTGCTGCGCACGGAGTTCGGGATGCTGCACGTGGAGCCGGGCCACATCGCGCTGGTTCCCCGGGGGGTGCGGTTCCGGGTGGACCTGCTGGACGAGTCCGCCCGCGGATACGTGTGCGAGAACTACGGAGCGCCGTTCCGGCTCCCCGACCTCGGTCCGATCGGCGCCAACGGGCTGGCCAACGCCCGCGACTTCAGGGCGCCCGTCGCGGCGTACGAGGACGTCGAGGGTCCGGTGGAGGTGGTGAACAAGTACTGCGGCAACCTCTGGTCGGCCACCTACGGCCACTCCCCGCTGGACGTCGTGGCCTGGCACGGCAACTACGTGCCGTACGCCTACGACCTGCGACGGTTCAACGTGATGGGCACCATCTCCTACGACCACCCGGACCCGTCGATCTTCACGGTGCTGACGTCCCCGAGCGACACCCCCGGGCTCGCCGGAGCGGACTTCGTGGTCTTCGCCCCGCGCTGGCTGGTGGGCGAGGACACCTTCCGTCCGCCGTACTTCCACCGGAACGTGATGAGCGAGTACATGGGCCTGATCGAGGGGGCGTACGACGCGAAGGCGGAGGGCTTCGTACCGGGCGGTGGCTCGCTGCACAACATGATGTCGGCGCACGGCCCCGACCGGGAGACCTTCGAGAGGGCGAGCGCCGCCGAACTGCGCCCGCAGAAGATCGACGACGGTCTGGCCTTCATGTTCGAGACCCGCTGGCCGCTGTCCCTGACCCCCCAGGCGGTACGGGCGGAGCACCTGCAACAGGGGTACGACGACGTGTGGCAGGGGCTCGAGCGTCACTTCCAGCCGTTGCACTGAAGGTTCTCCGACCGGTACGGATAGCCCGTGACCTCCTTCGCTCCGGATTCGATCGTCCTGAATCGCAAGTTGCCGCTCTGGTACCAGGTGTCGCAGTCGCTGCGCGCCTCGATCCTCGGCCGCTCGCCGCAGGACCCCCTGCGTCTGCCCACCGAGGAACAACTGGCCGGGCACTACGGGGTGAGCGTGCTGACCATGCGGCAGGCGCTGAAGGAGCTGGAGGACGAAGGGCTGATCACCCGCCACCGCCGGCGCGGCACCTTCATCGAGCCCGACGCCCGCCGGGGTTCCCCGGTCCGGCTGCTGGGCTCGGTGGACGCGATCGTGGCCCAGCAGTCCGGCATGAGGACCGAACTGCTGGACCACGGTCCGGCGCCGCTGCCGGCGGAGGTCGCCGAGTACTTCCCGGACCTGAGCGAGGCCGCGGCGTACCACCGGCTGCGCAGCGACGAGACGACGGGTGAGCCGACCAACCACGCCCGCAACTACGTCCGCCCCGAACTGGCCGCCCTCATCGACCTGGACGACCTGGTGCGGTGGCCGATGACCAAGGTGCTGCGGGACGTCGTCGGGGCGGACATCAGCCGGATCACGGACACGGTGGAGGCGCGGCTGGCGGACCCCGAGACCGCCCGCCTGCTCCAGGTCCCGCTGCTCAGCCCGATCCTGCACTACACGGGCATCACCTACGACACCGGCGGCCGGGCGCTGGACGTGGCCGTCATCCACTACCGGGGCGACCGCTTCTCCTTCACGGTGACGCTGGACGCGACCTGATCCCCCGTCCCCGTGCGCCGGTGAGCGGGCGGGACCCCGGCGGCGGAGCCCAGGCCGTACGATGCCCAGCGTGACGCACGACGACGCTCCGTTGCTCGCGGACCTCATGCCGTGGTCCGTCGCATCGCCGCGGCTCGGCCGGGAGTGGCCGGCGGCCCCCGACGCGGCGTCCCTGAAGGCTCGTTGGGACGCCCTGCTGAAGGCCGACGGGCCGGGCCGCGAGGCGCTGTTCCGGCCCACGCGTTCCCGGACCCCCTACTCGGCGGTCGGGCAGTTGCCCGGGCAGGGTGGCGGCACGCGGAAGCTGGCCCGCGCCTCGGGACCGTGTCCCGAACCCGTGCGGGTCCTGTTCGCGCCCTTCGACGAACAGTGGCTGATCCCCGACCAGCGGCTGATCGACGCGGCCCGGCCCGAGTTGTGGCGGGTGGCGGACGAGCGGCAGGTGTTCGCCGTGGAGGCGGGCACCGCGCGGGCCGGGGCCGCCGCGGACCACCCCGTCGGCCCGCCTCTGCTCGCCACGTCCCTGCTGCCCGTGCTCCGTACCGGACGCGTCCGCCCGCTGTACCGCCGGCCGGGCGCGGCCGAGCCCAACCTGGCCCCGGGCCTGACGGACCACCTCGCCGCCCGGCTCGGCCAGGGCGTCTCCCCCGCCGACGTCCTCGCCTGGGCGACGGCCGTGGCGCGCCCCGCACGCGCGGGCCTCGCGGTGCCGCTCACCGCGGATCCGGAGGTCTGGGAGCGGGGCGTGGCGGTGGGGCGGCGCATGCTGTGGCTGATGCGGCGCGACGGGGAACGTCCGAAGCTGCCGGGCGGGCGTCGCCCCTACGTCCGGGCCCCGCTGCCCTCCCGGCCGTCGGCCGTGCGCTACGACCGGGACGAGGAGGCCCTGCTGTTCGACGAGGGCCGCGTCTCCCCCGTGCCGCCCGCGGCCTGGGACTTCGAGGCCGGGGGTGTCCGGGTGCTGGAGCAGTGGTGCGCGGCCCGCACCGAGCCGGGCGAGCCGGGCACGCTGGCCGCGATCCGTCCCGCCGCCTGGCCCCAGACGTGGACCTCGGAGCTTCTGGAACTCGTCACGGTCCTCGCTCTCCTGGCCGAACTGCGCCCGCGGCAGGTGGCGTTGACGGGCTCCGCGGTCCCCGACCCGATCACGGCGGCCGAACTGCGCGCGGCAGGCGTCTTCCCGGTGCCGTCCGCCGCGCGCCGCCCGGCCTCGGTGCTGGACGCGCACGAGGAGGGCCCGGAGGGGCAGCTCGCCCTGATCTGAAGGCCGTCCGGCGCGGGTCGGCGGCGGGGCCCGAAGCCGTCCGGCATCCGGCCGGGCGCACGCTCGGACACCCCCTCCGGATGGACCGGCCCCGCGTCCTGCGCGAAGGCCGCCGCCATCGGCGGGTACTCGGCGGGACGACGTTCCTGCTGCCGCTGCTGTCCAGCGCCTGCATCCCCGCCCAGGGACCGTCCGGGTGGCCGTGCACGGTGGCGGAGCGGAACCCGGTCAGCGCGATGGCGACGGCACTGCGGGACCTGTTCGGCAACGCGCTCGTACCGCAGGGCGCGGCGTGGCCGGTGACGCATCCCGTCGCGGGGTCACTGGCCCGGTGGGCGGTGCCGCTCACGGTGTCCGTGCCGTTCGCGGTGCGCGAGTACGCGCACGGCAGGAGCTGAGGCGCGGTGAGGAGGAGCCGGCGGGCCCCGGGATCACTGCCGGGTGGGACCGGGGGCGCCGGCGAGGGGACGTGAGGAGAAGCCGGTGCGCCGGGCGCCCCCGTGCTGCCGCGGGGATGACGGCAGGAGCGGGGCGCTGCGCCGGAACGGTGGAGCCGCCCGGCGCGCCCGCCTACCGGCTGCCGAACAGGGAGCGGCGCAGCCGGCGCAGCGGGGCGAAGAGCGAGACGCGGCTCGTCCGGGCGCGCGCGCTCCTGGCGCCACGGCCGTGCACGGGCTCACGCGCGGTCAGCTCCCGCATCAGCGAGGTCGCCTCGGCGGTCTCGCGCTGCGGGACCGCCGGTCCGCCGAGGACCGAGAGATGCCGGTCGAGGCGCGAACTGCTGGCGCCGCTGCCGCAGGTGATCGCAGGGACCCTGGCCCTGCTGCGCACTGTTATCTGTTCCATGTCACTCCCCACCCGTACGAGTCCACCCGGCCCGGGCAGGGTAACCCTATCGCCCCGTGCGAGCACTCGTGTATCGAGGTCACGGGATTCACCTTCCCTGTAAGGGTGTTGACGAACCCACGATGACTACTCTCCGAATCCGACCGTTTTCAGGGCGAGTTGGATGACGGGCTGGCCAGTGGGCTGCGGCGACCCTCCACCGGGCTCGACGGTCACCGCGAGTGACGTCGCGTCGGTGTCGAGGCCGGAGGCCACCAAGGCCGTGTCGCCTTCGAAAAGCCCCAGCGAACGCGGCCGCTCCCCCGATCCCACGAGCCAGAGCTGGCGCACACGTCCGTTCGGAGGGTCGTCGTATCCGCCCAGAGTGACGACCGCGCTGCGCGTCGATGCGGAGGCCACCACTCCGATCGTGCCACCGCGCGTGCCCCGGCCGCTGCTCGCGCGGGCGTCCGGGGCGGCGAGAACGTGTGCGATCTCACGTCCCCGGTCGCGTTCGGCGTCCAGCCGGTCCTGTGTGCGGCCGGCCTGCACGGCGAAGAGGGCGGCGACGACGAGCGCCGCCGCGGCGGTCACGGTCGCGAACGGCACGAACAGGGGGGACCGGCGCCGGTCCCGGGTGCGCGGCGGGGGTGCGGCGCCCCAGACGTGGGGCGGCAGCCGCGGGGCCCGTGCGCGGGCTCCGTCCCGGGGCGCGGGCTCCTGTGCGGTGGCGCGTACGGCCGCCAGCACCCGGTCCCGCATCGCGGGCGGCGCCGGGGCCGCCGTGGACCAGGCGAGGCGGACGGCGTCCTCGGCGAGGTCGCGCACCTCGGCGGTACAGCGCTCGCAGGACCTCAGATGCCTCTCGAAGCGGAGGCGCTCGGCGGGCTCGAGGGCGTCGAGGGCGTACGGGGCGGCCAGCGAGTGCGGGTCACCGCGGGACCCCAGTCGGCCGAACAGACTCATGCCGCGCCTCCCAGGCACTCGCGCAGGCGAGTCAGCCCGTCCCGCATGCGGGTCTTGACCGTGCCCAGCGGCAGCGACAGCCGCTCGGCCACCTCCCGGTAGGTGTAGCCGTCGTAGTAGGCGAGGGTGACCGACTGCCGCTGGAGGGTGGTGAGACGGTCCAGGCAGCGGCGTACCCACTCGCGTTCGAGGCCGGCCTCGACCTCCTCGGCGACCTGGTCGAAGGCGGGGCCGTGACCGCGCCGGGCCTCGCGCTGCTCGCGTTCGCCGGCGGCGCGGGCGCTGCGCACCCGGTCGACGGCGCGGCGGTGGGCGAGGGTGAGCACCCAGGACAGCGCGCTGCCCCGGCCCGGGTCGAACCGCGCGGCGGAGCGCCAGAGCTCCAGCAGCACCTCCTGCGCCACCTCCTCGGACTGTGCGGGGTCGCGCACCACGCGCCGCACCAGTCCGTACACGGGGCCGGAGACCAGCCCGTACAGATCCTCGAACGCCTTCTGGTCGCCCGTGGCCACAAGCACCAGCAGTTCGTCCGCCTCCAACGCGCTCCCCCTCTCCCGGCCCCGCCGGGCCGCCCGGTCACTCGCGGCGAGCGCGGCGAGCGCGCCTCCGGACGGTAAGTACGGATCACCGGGCCGAAAAAGCGGGTCCGCGGCGAGGAACGCGACCGGCGCCGCGTCGGGTGACCGGCGCGCGGACGGAGTACTCCGGCACCTGTCCCCGCCGGGCGGGCGGACGCCCGTGTTCACGGCGGCGTTCGCCTTGGGCCGGCTGCCCGCCGAGGTGTCCTACCGGTGGGTCGCCGAGGACGGGCCGGTGACCGATCCGGGTTGGCGGACGCTGTCGTTCCCCGGAGGGGGCGGGCACGTGAAGCGGGACACGGTGACCGTGACGACGTACCCGGAGAGCGGGACCTTCGAGAGCGGGATCGGTGTCGAGGTCCGTGAGCCGGTGCGCACCACCTCGAAGACGGTGCCGTTCTCGGTGACGTGCGAGACGGAGACCCCGCCGGGCGGGGCCTCCGCTTCTCCCTCCGGTCCGGACGACGGCGAGTGGTGACGGATCAGGCCACCGCGTCGAGCACCGGCAGGTATCCGCCCGACTGGCCGGCGGCCTTCGGGTGGTACGAGTTGCCGATGTTGAGCCAGTCCACGCTGTGCAGCCAGGAGTTGCCGGAGCAGATCTCGTGGCCGGTGAAGGTGGTGCGGACGTCACCGAAGGTGAGGCCGTGCGCCCTGGCGCGCTGCGCGATGGCGTTGTTCAGGAGGTCGGAGGCGTCGTTGATCGCCTTCCGCTTCGTCTCGGAGAGTCCGACGCAGAAGGTGCCGAGCTTGTAGAAGCGGGGGTAGCCGAGCACCACGACCTGGGCGTTCGGTGCGCGGTCGCGGATCGCGGTGTAGACGCTGTCGAGCCTGCCGGGCAGCGTCGACTCGACGTACGCACGCGCGGTGGCGATCCGGTTGAGGCAGGTGCTGTCGGACTGGAGCACACAGGTCGTCATGACGTCGGCGAATCCGGCGTCGTTGCCGCCGACGCTGATCGAGACCAGACCGGTGGAGGTGGAGAGCGGGCCGAGCTGCCCGGAGAGGACATCACTGGTCCGGGCGCCGGAGCAGGCCGTGAAGGCGAAGGACGAGGGTGAGTTGGCGGCCTGCCAGAGGTAGGGGTAGGCCTTGGTGCTGCGCTTGCAGTCGCCGCTCTCGGCGGTGTAGCTGCCGGCTCCGACACCGGAGGAGTAGGAGTCGCCCAGCGCCACGTAGCCGTCGGCGGCTTGTGGGGACGCCTGGGCCGCGGTGGCCCCGGTGAGGGCGGTGGTGGCGGCGAGGAGGAGCGTGCCGAGAAAGAGCAGGGGCCGGGAACGTCTCATGGAACCTCCCTTGAGCAGGATCTCTGCCGCAACCGTCCTACCAACTACGCGTGTTGACTGGAAGTGTTCATGCCAAAACTGTTACTGATTCAATTCCGCGCCGGATCCCGCCGTGCGAACTTCCGGCTCCTGACGCCCCCCACCGCGTAAGCCGGAACGAAGTACGGCATCCGACGCTTCGAGGGGGCAAAGCCGGCATGTGGTTGCAGTCCGAACACCGGTACACCACCCGGATGCCGCCGGCCGGGGTGGCGCGGGGACTGCGCGACGCCCCGCTCGGCCGCCCGGGCGGCGCGGGGGCGACCGTCGCCTGGTGCTCACGGCGGCCGGCGGCCACCTGGTGGGGAGCGTGCGGGCCGGGCGGGTGGGGCGGGGTCACCCACCCCCGGCGGCCGTCGGGGAGGACGACACCCGTGACTGACGTACGCGCGCCGATCCTCATGCGCACCACGCGGTGTCGGCCCGCCCGAACGAGGCGACCCACGCCGTGCCCGTGACACCGGAGGCGTTCGCCGGGCAGATGCCGGTGATCGCCGACCGGGGCCTCACCCCCGTCACCACCCCCGGTCGGCCGCCCACTGGCGCTCGGGCCGTCCGCTGCCCGCGCGGCCGGTCCTGGTCACGTTCGACGACGGGCACGAGGGAGTGCACCACCACGCCCTGCCCGTGCCGGACGCGCATGGCTTCCCGGCCCCCCTGTTCCTCTCCACCGGCCGGCTGCGCGGGCCGCACGACAACGGCTGCGGGCTGGACACCATGCTCGACCGGGACCAGATGCGCGAACTCGCCGCCGCCGGTGTGGAGATCGGCGGGCACAGCCACAGCCACCGGCAGCTCGACCGGCTCGACGAGGACCGGCTGCGGGCCGAGCTCATCCTGTGCAAGGGGATCGTCTCCGACCGGCTGGGCACCGCACCCGCCTCGTTCGCCTACCCCTACGGCTGCTCCAGCCGCCGGGTGCGCGAGGCGGTGCGAAGAACCTGGTACGCCCTCGCCCTCGCCGTCGCCGTCGCCGTCGGCAACGGCCTCGCGCGGCGCGCGGCGTGCCCAGGGGGCGTACGCCCTGCGGCGCGTGACGGTGCGCCGGTCCACGTCCACCGCCGAGTTCGAACGACAGGTGGAGGGGGCGTTCCCTCACCCGCGTCTTGGCCCGGGGACGCGGGCCCGGGACCGTGCCCTGACGAGGGGTACGCGATGGTGCGCCGCACCAGGCAGGCCGCACGGCTGGTCCGCCGCACCCGCGACCGAACGCAACCGGGCGGCCGGGTGCGCGGCGCGGAAACCGGGTGCACGCGGCGCCCCGGTGACCGATCATGGCGGCATGTCCGCGCAACCGCACGACGCCCTGCCGATCCGGCTCAACGTCGACGACAGCGACTCCCCGTCGGATGTCGTCGACGCGTTGTTCCTCGGCCGCTTCACGACGGGCGAGCAGCCCTACGCGCACGCCGTCAACATCGACCGCGTGCGCTCCGGCGCGACCCTGCTGCCCGCAGGCGCGCGGGTGCTGCGGCTCGCCAGGGACGACGACCGCAGCGCCACCCTGGCCGAGGGCGACGGCTGGACGCTGCTGGTCTCCCGCTGGAACCGGGGCGCCGACGTCACGGTCACCGCGACCAGCGCCGAACTCGCGGCGCTGATCCTGGACGAGGCCACCGACGGCGCGGCCGACGAGCCCGAACCGCAGCCGGAGCACGTCACCATGGGCTTCTGGTACGTCTCCCCGCGCCGCGGCCCGCACCGCACCACCCGGCAGATCTCCGCGGGCACCTGGGAGGAGATCCGGCCCAACTACACCGCGCCGGTGGCGGACGCGCTGGACCGCCTGATGAAGACCACGCCCGAGGACATCGCGGGCCGGCTGCTCCTGCTGCACGGCCCGCCGGGCACCGGCAAGACCTCCGCGCTGCGCACGCTGGCCCGGTCCTGGCGCGACTGGTGCCAGGTCGACTGCGTCCTGGACCCCGAACGGCTCTTCTCCGACGTCGGCTACCTGATGGACATCGCGATCGGCGAGGAGGACGGGCCGGGCAGGGGCCGCTGGCGGCTGCTGCTCCTGGAGGACTGCGACGAGCTGATCCGCGGCGAGGCCAAGCACACCGCCGGGCAGGCCCTGTCCCGCCTGCTGAACCTGACGGACGGACTGCTCGGCCAGGGCCGCAACGTCCTGGTGGGGGTGACCACCAACGAGGACCTGGAACGCCTGCACCCGGCCGTGGTCCGACCCGGCCGCTGCCTCGCCCGGATCGAGGTCGACCGGCTGACCCGTACCGAGGCGGTGAACTGGCTGGGCCGCGAGGAGGGCGTCGGACGCGAGGGCGCCACGCTGGCCGAGCTGTACGCCCTGCGCCGGGGCACCTCCCCGACGGCGCTCCCGGAACCGCGCGGCGACGCGGACGCGGGCCTGTACCTGTAGGTGCTTCGATGGACGCATGACCCTGTTCGCCGGCACGTCGGGGTGGCAGTACCGGGACTGGCGCGGAGTGCTGTATCCGGCCGGTCTTCCGGTGCGGCTCTGGCTGGAGGAGTACACGGCGCACTTCGCCACGGTCGACATCAACAGCGCCTTCTACCGGCTGCCGTCCCGGGAGACCTTCGTGTCCTGGCGGGAGCGCACCCCGCCGGGTTTCGTCGTCGCGGTCGAGGCGAGCCGCTACCTGACGCACGTCAGACGGCTGCGTGATCCCGAGGAGCCGGTGGAGCGCCTGATGAGCCGCGCGGCCGGGCTGGGCGACCGGCTGGGCCCGGTCCTCCTCCAGCTCCCGCCCACGCTCCGGGCCGCCCCGGCGCTGCTGCACGCGTGTCTGCGCCGCTTCCCTGAGTCGGTCCGGATCGCGGTCGAGCCGCGCCATCCGTCCTGGTGGACGCCACAGGTCCGCGCCGTACTGGAGTCCCGGGGCGCCGCCCTGTGCTGGGCCGACGTGCTGTCCCGTCCCGCGACCCCGCTGTGGCGCACCGCCGACTGGGGCTACGTCCGCTTCCACCAGGGCCGGGCCCGCCCCCGGCCCCTCTACGGCCGTCAGTCCCTGCGCACCTGGCTCGACCGCATCGCCACGACCCGGCCCGCGGGCGAGGACGTCCACGCGTACTTCGACAACGACCCGAACGCGGCAGAGGTCGCCAACGCCAAGGCCTTCACCGACCTGGCCCACACGGCCCACCTCCCGGTCGCCCCCACCCCCGCAGAAGCCCGCTGAACCACCCGGCCGACGCCTACCCCGACCCCTCAGGGGCGCGGGGAACTGCGCGACCAACCCCCACGGACCGCACCCGGGATCAGCCCTCCACCGCGACGGCACTCACTCGTAAGCCGCCCGCAGGGCATCCCGTACAGCGGCCAGCGCTTCTTCCTCCGAGCACCCCAGCCGCCGCGCCCTCGCCGCATAATCCTGCCCGGCGGACGCCAGCTCCCGCTCCGCCCCAGCCCCCGCCGCGGCGACGAACGTCCCGTTGCGGCCCCGCGTCTCGATCACCCCGTCCGCCTCCAGCGCCCGGTACGCCTTGGCCACCGTGTTCGCCGCCAGGCCGAGTGTCCCGGCCAGCCCCCGCACCGTCGGCAGCCGGTACCCCACCGGCAGTACCCCCGCCCGGGCCTGCTCGGAGATCTGCGCCCGCACCTGCTCGTACGGCGGTGCGCCGTCATCGATATGGATCTTCAAGGTCACGGCCCGATTGTCCCGCACCCCGACCCGCCGCCGCACCGCCGGGAACACCCCCGCCGGCCGGAAAACGGGAGGCGTCCCCGGCCGCTTCCCCGTAGCGTGCGCCCACATGACAGTGACCGTCCGCGATCTGCGCTCCGACGCGCCCGCCGACCTCGCGGGCTTCGCCCGCGTCCGGCAGGCCGCGCTGCCGTTCATCCTCGTCACGCCCGAGTCCCTGGCGCACGACCTCACCCAGCTGCACGCCGACGCCCGCTACCGGCCCCTCGTGGCCGTGGCCGGCGGCGAGGTGATCGGCACGGCACAGGTGCACCTGACCCATGAGAGCGCCGAGCCGGGCCAGGGCAACGTCAACGTGTACGTGCACCCCGAGCACACCCGCCGGGGCGCCGGGACGCTGCTGGTCCGCGCCGCGGAGGAGCACCTGCTCGCGCACGGGGCGACGAGGCTGCTCGCGTGGGTGCTGGACGCGCCGGGCAACCGCGCCTTCGCCGGGGCGCACGGGTACCGGGCGAGCCGCTCCGCCCACTTCCTCCGCCTGGACCTGGCGAACGGCACCCTGCCCCCGCTCCAGGACCCGCCGCCGGGCGTGGAGCTGTGCCCGGCCTCGGCATTCGCCGCCGATCCGCGCCCGCTGTTCGAGCTGGACGCCGAGACCACGGCGGACGAGCCGAGCGACGTGGACACCGAGTTCACCGACTACGAGGCGTGGCTGGCGGAGACCTGGCGGCACCCGCTGTTCAGCGCCGAGCTGACCACGGTGGCGCTGGTCGACGGCCGCCCCGCCGCGTTCTCCGCGGCCCGCACGGACGGCGGCACCCGGTACGCCACGGGCATGACCGGCACCGCCCGCGCCCACCGCGGCCGGGGCCTGGCCAAGCTCGCCAAGAACGACTCCCTGCATCGGGCTCGCGCGGCCGGGTACACGGAGGCGTTCACGGGCAACGACACCGGGAACGGGCCGATGATCGCGATCAACCAGTGGTTCGGCTACGAGATCTGCGGGACGGAGGTGCGGTATGTCCGTGAACTCGGCTGACGGACCGGCGCGGGTGGAGGTCGTCCTCGTCAAGGCGGGCCGGATGAAGATCCGCTACCCGGCCGAGCTGCTCGGCGACGACGGCACGCGCGTCAGCGTGCGCGCCCCCTGGGCGGGCAGCGGTGTGCGCGACTTCGGCTTCGTGCGCTTCGAGCCCGGGGACGTCTTCACGGAGCACTACTGGCGCGACCGGTGGTACTCGGTGAAGGAGGTCCGTACCTCCGACGGCGCCCTCAAGGGGCACTACTGCGACATCACCCGCCCGGCGGAGCTCTCCGGTGGCCGGCTGGTCGTCGAGGACCTCGACCTGGACCTGTGGGTCTCCGCGGACGGCACGGACGTACGACGACTGGACGAGGACGAGTTCGCGGCGAGCGGTCTGCTCACCACGGACCCCGGGGCGGCGGCCGCCGCGGTGGCCGCCCTCGACGAGCTGGACGCCCGGGCCCGCGGGGACGGGATCGGCACGCTGCTCGCCTGAGTCCGCGGCTCACCCGGGGACCGCGAGCACCGCGTAACGCTCGTCGTCCACCTCCCGGCCCCACAGTGCCGGGTCCCCGGACAGGTGCTCCACCCGCACCCGTCCGCCGAGCGGGGCCAGCAGGGCGGTGAGCCGGTCCGCCGGTATGCCGGCCGGGCTCACCGTCCCCCACACCCCCTCGACCAGGACGAGCCGTCCGCCCGGCCGCAGCAGGTCCCGCCAGTGCCGCAGCACCCGGCCGGGCTCGGGCAGGGTCCACAGCACGTGCCGGACGAGGACGGCGTCGTAGCGCTCCTCACCGACCGGCGGGGACGCCGCGTCGCCGAGCAGGAACACCGCGTCCCGCCCGGCGAGCTTCTCCCGGGCGAGCGCCACCATCGCCGGGGACCGGTCGACGCCGGTGATCCGGTGCCCCTGCTCGGCCGCGAGGAGCGACAGGCTGCCGGTACCGCAGCCGAGGTCGAGGACGTCACCGGCCGGGCGGGGCAGCCAGGCGCGCAGACGCGCGGCCCAGGCGGCGCGCACCCGCGGGTCGCGCAGCCCGTGGTCCGGTTCCTCGTCGAAGCCGGCGGCCCGCGCGTCCCAGTCGACACCCTCCGTGCCCGTACGGTCACCATTGATCGTGGTCATGGCGTCATGGTGGCACCTGCCACTGACAATCGATTCGTGACCGTCGCCACAGACAGCGGAGGGCCGATGAGGAACTCTCCCCCGAAAGGTTCGCCTCCGTGAGAACACGGAACCCGGTGGACCCTGGAGGAGGCAGTCATGCGCCGTGTCACCGTGCAGAAGCCCCCGAGGAAGACGGACACCCGCCGGGTCCGTGAGGAGGCCGACGAGCGTCCCGCGGGACGACCCGAGGTCCGCAAGGACATCGCCCGCACCTGGTGGCCCGACGGCTGACCGCCCCCGCCCGGGCCCCGGTCCGGCCGCTTGCGGCAGTGGACCCGCTCGTAGGGACCGGCGGTCCCGCGCAGGCCGAACTCGCTCCACGGCCTCGTAGCCGGACTCCGGGTGGATCGGCCGGCTCTTCCGCATCAGGGCGTTCGTGAAGAGCCCGACCCCGGGCAGCCCGGGCACACGGGCGTGCGCGTCCAGGAACTGCGGCAGCAAGCGCCCCACCCCCGGTGCCGTGCGCCACGGGGCGGACGGCACCGGTGTCCGGGGACAGGTGGCCCGCGCGCGGCTCGGCCACCACGAGACCGGTCGCCCGGACGGCACCCGGCCCGGTGCTTCCGCCACGAAGACCCTGCCCGCGGCCACGTTCACCGCGTGGTCCGCCCCCGCCTACCTGATCCCAGCCTGAGCACTCCCTTAACGCGGCCATAAGGATCCCCCTCCGGGGCCTTCGACAGGCGATTTCACGGTTCCTCACCGCTAGCTTCTGAGCCACCCCCACGGGATTCGTCCCCGAAGGTTCCACGGACCGCCGTTGTCGAGGAGTTGCTGCCCCATGTCCGCACGCCGCAAGGCCGCTGTCGCCGCCGGTCTCGTCCCGCTCGCCCTGACCGGGCTGTCCGCCACCCCGGCGGCGGCGCACGGTTCGATGGGTGACCCGGTCAGCCGGGTCGCCCAGTGCTATGCCGAGGGCCCGGAGAGTCCCACGTCGGCGGCGTGCAGGGCGGCGGTGGCGGCCGGCGGCACCCAGGCGCTCTACGACTGGAACGGCGTCCGCATCGGCGACGCCGGCGGACGCCACCGGGAGCTCATCGCCGACGGCAAGCTGTGCAGCGCGGGCGACGCGGCGTTCAAGGGCCTCGACCTGGCCCGCGCCGACTGGCCGGCGACGAGCGTGAGCAGCGGCTCGTACACCTTCAAGTACCGGGTGACGGCCCCGCACAAGGGGACCTTCACGGTGTACATCACCAAGCCCGGCTACGACCCGTCGCAGCCGCTGGCCTGGGACGACCTGGACCTGGCGAACCCGGTGGCGACCTCCACCGACCCGGCGGCGTCGGGCGGCTTCTACACGTTCGGCGGGACCCTCCCCGAGCGCTCCGGCAAGCAGCTGCTGTACGCGGTGTGGCAGCGGTCGGACAGCCCGGAGGCGTTCTACTCGTGCTCGGACGTCACCTTCGGCGGCGGATCCGGGGCGGTCGGCGGGGCCCCGGCGGGCGGGGACGCGGCAGACGGCGGCGAGACCTCCGGCGACGCCCCCGAGGAGGCGGCGGTCCCGGCGCCGACGGCCTCCGCCCCGTCCGAGCGGCAGATCAGGGACGGCGCCGAGAAGTCGAGCATCGAGAACCACGGGCACGGTGACGACGACCCCAGCACGTCGGCGAAGCCGGCCCCGGCGGGCGACGACCCGGTTCCGGGCGCCGCCGACGCCCCCAACCGGCCCAAGGCGGCCGGGGCCGCGCAGAACCTCGCGGAGACCGGTGGCGACTCCAGCACGCCGTACCTGATGGTCGGCGGTGCCGCGGCGCTGGCACTGGGCTCGGCGGCACTGTTCGCCTCCGCACGGCGCCGCACGGCGACCGGGCGGCACGGCCGCTGACCGGCGCGGGGGCCCTGTCCGGCGGCTCAGGCCGGACAGGGCCCCCGCATGTGTCAGCTGAACGCCGAGGCGCAGGTGGTGGGTTTCGCACGGGCCGGATCGAGGGCGTTGGCCACCTCGTGGAAGACGATCCGGTCGAAGAGGGCGATCGCCAGGTGCTCGGACAGGTCGACCGGACAGAGGTCCTGGAGCAGCACGTTGCGCACGCCCGGTCCGGTCAGGAAGGCGCTGCGGTACGGGGTGACGACCTGGTCGTACCGGGTGGCGATGACGGTGTAGCGGACGCCGGGCACGGTGTCGCCGCCCGCGTTGAGCCGGGTGAGGAAGTCGGAGCCGGCGACCTGGTCGGCGAGGGCGGGGGTGGCCTCGCTCAGCAGGTCCTCGGCGCCGGGGAAGTACGGCAGGAGGGCGGTGAGGCCGCCGAGCGTGGTGCCGTGGTTGCTGGGGGCGATGCCGACGAGGGCGTTCACCTCGTCCGCTCCGCCGAGGAACTTGAGGTAGTGGCGGGGCATCATGCCGCCCTGGGAGTGGCCGACGATGTCGGCCTCGTCGGCACCGGTGGCGGCGAGCACCTTGTCGACGAAGGCGTCGAGCTGTTCGGCGGACTTCTCGACGGGGCCGAGGCCGTGGAGGAAGGGCACGCCGGGGAGCTGCCCGTAGTCGAGGGAGTAGACGCAGTAGCCGCGGTGCTTCAGATAGGGGGCGAGGCCAAGCCAGTTGTCGACGGAGTTGCCGAAGGTGCCGTGGACCAGGACGACGGGGCGGGGATGGGTGGCGGACGGCACGCACGTGTAGTCGTTCCAGCCCGAGCCGGGTGCGGCGGCGGCCCGGGCACTCGCGGCGGAGGGGACGGTGACGGCCGCGGCGGCCAGGAGGAACGCCGCCAGCGGTCTGATCACCCGCTTCCAGTGCAGCATCGTGTGATCTCCTTGCGGGTCAAGGGGAAGGGTGGGGTCCTACGCCCTGTGATCCGGATCACGAGGATGCTGTTCACTCGTCAAGTTACGGGCGAGTAGCCACAGCTGGAAGTTACGGGTCGGCAAAAACTTCCGACATCGACCCGCGCACGGCCGCCTCCACCTGATAAGGCGTCACCAAGCGGGACGAATCGGCCCGCCGGGCGCGATGCGCAGCAACCGCTCGCACAGCGCCCGCAGTTCCTGCTCCCCCAACTCCTCGCCCCAGGCCCGCACGGCCTCGGCCGCCGCCTCCTCGGCCGCCCGGGTACAGGCCCGCCCCTCGTCGGTGAGCACCACCAGCCGCGCCCGCGCGTCCCCGGGGTGCGGCCGGCGCTCGGCGTACCCCTTGCGCACCAGCTCGTCGACGAGCTGACTCGCGGCCTGCTTGGTCATCCCGAGGTGGGCCGCGAGGTCGGTGACCGTCGCACCGTCCGGGGTGAGCCGGGTGAAGGCGAAGCCGTGCGCGGGCCGCAGCCCTTCGAACCCGCGGGCGGCCACCCCGTCGTGGATGCGCCGGGTGAGCTCTCCGGCGGCGGCGAGCAGGGCGGCGGACAGGGCCATGGCCTCGGAGTTCTGCACGGAGGCATTGAAGCACCTTGACGCGAGGGTCAAGCCGACCGACCATATAGTCAAGCTACTTGACCATATGGTTCTTCGTGGAGGTTCGCCATGCCCGTCGTCCGCCCGTCCGAAGCCGTCGTCCACGAGATGCACGGCGCCCGCTTCGTCTCGTACGCCTCCTCCTCGACCGGCAGCAGGGAGCTGTGTGCCTGGCGGGGCGAGATTCCCGCCGGGACCCGGGCGCCCGCGCACACCGTCAGCCGGGAGGAGATCTTCCACCTGCTCGACGGCGAGCTGCTGATGACCCTCGACGGCACGCGGCACCGTGTCACCGCCGGTGACACGGTGATCGTCCACGCGGGCTCGACCCTCGCCGTCGAGAACCCGACCGGCGGGACCGCCGTCTCCTGGGTCACCACGTCCCACGGCCTGGAGGCGACCCTGGCCGACGGCACGCGCATCGCGCCGCCGTGGGCCGCCTGAGGGAGCGGCTCCTACGCGGCCGGCGTGCCCGGCATCACCGCGCGGGGGCCGAACCGACGAGGTGCGGTTCGGGGAAGTGGACGCTGCCCACGCCGAGGTCGTCCTCGGGATCGACCAGGCATTCGGCGGCCGTGGCCTGCGTCCACTCCAGCAGCCGGAGGGCCGTCTCGCGCCGGAAGCCCGCGGCCTCGACGATCCGCTCGGCCGCCCCCGGCATGGCACCCTGGTCCTTGAGCCAGGCCTCGCCGGAGTCCAGCCCTTTGGCCGGGTCGACGGGGACCAGCCGGCGGGCGGCGTCCAGCACGTCGGCGACCGGACCGAGACCGGGGTCGGCGTAGCGGACGGCGTTGCTCAGCACGGGCCGGACGCCCTGTTCAGCGGCGAAGCCCAGGGTGCGGGCGGCCAGCCGCAGGGAGCCGGGGCCGGTGCCCCGGCGCCCGTGCCAGACGGTCTCCAGGCGCAGGGCGTCGCCGTACACCTCGCGCCAGGGGGCGAGCAGCCGGGTGGCGCGGTCGGGGCGGCCCGCGGCGAGGGCGCGGCCGACGTCGGAGTCGGGGCCGAGCAGGACGGTCAGGCCGTCGGCGTGGCTGTCCTCCCGGGCCGGCTGCGGGAGCCCTTCACGGGTGTGCGCGGCGGAGACCAGGCGGCACAGGTCGGCCCAGCCGCGGGCACCGCCCCGGGCGAGGAAGGTGACCCGTGGTGTCGACTCGTCGATGAAGGCGCCTCCCCGCACCGGGGTACGGCGGCGGTCCCGCCGTACGGACTCGTCGTCCCCGCGCGCGTCCGGGGAGGGGACGGGGGGTGCCACCGCCGGCTCCGCGCCGGACAACGGGCGAACGCCGGCCTTCGCGCAGGCCTTGGCGGAGCGGACGGACCCGGCGGGGGTGTCGCGGTCGGTGAGGGCGAGGGCGTCCATGCCCCGCTCCGAGGCCGCTCTGCCAGCCGCTCCGGGTAGGAGGCGCCGTAGCGCAGGGAGAACCCGGAGACGGTGTGCAGGTGCGCGAAACCCCGGAACGCAGGAACGCCCCGCCCCTCCGTGACGGAGGAGCGGGGCGTCGCGACGAGGCGTGTTCAGCCGATCTGCGTACCGGTGGCCGACAGGGCCTCCGTCACCGGCGCGAAGAAGGTCGTACCGCCGGAGGCGCAGTCACCGCTGCCGCCCGAGGTGAGACCGACGGCGCTGCTGCCCGAGAAGAGCGAGCCGCCGCTGTCGCCGGGCTCGGCGCACACGTCGGTCTGGATCAGACCGTTGACGATGTCACCGTTGCCGTAGTTCACGGTGGCGTCCAGGCCCGTGACCGTGCCGGAGTGCACCTGGGTCGTGGAACCGCTGCGGGTGACCTGCATGCCGACGGTGGCCTCGGCGGCGCCGGAGATCGCCTGCGTGGAGCCGTCGTAGAGGTTCACCTCGCTCGGGTGGGCCACGTCGGCGGTGTACTTGACCAGCCCGTAGTCGTTGCCCGGGAAGCTGGAGTCCACGGTCTCGCCGATCACGCCGCCCGAGGAGTCCGACCAGGTGGAGACGCCCTCGGTGCAGTGCCCGGCGGTGAGGAAGTGCGGCTCGCCGCCCTTGGTCACGTTGAAGCCGAGCGAGCAGCGCCCGCCGCCTCCGGTGATGGCGTCACCGCCCGCGACGAAGGGCTTGTACTCGCCCTTGGTGCGCTGGAGTTCGGCCTTGTCGCCCAGCGAGTCGACGACCTCGGTCAGCTTGGCCCACTCCGCCTCGGAGACGGTGCGGTCCGCGGTGACGACGACCTTGTTGGTGGTCGGGTCGGTCACCCAGGCGGTGCCCGGGATGGCGGCGTCCTGCTTCAGCGTGGTGTGCGCGCTCTTCAGCTCGGCAAGGGAGTGCGCCACGACTCTCGCCTCGGCGCCGGCCGACTCGACGGTCTCGGCCGCGGCCTCGTCGAGCACGTTCACCACGAGGCTCTTGCTCTTCGCGTCGTAGTACGTTCCCGCCGCGTCGGCGCCCAGGTCCTGGGCGAGGGTCGAGGCGAGCTTTCCGGCCGCCTGGACCGAGAGCGTCCGGGGCTCCGCGTCCGCCGGGACCTCGCTGGCGTTCGCAGTCTGGAAGGTGACCGCGCCCGCGGCCAGCGCGGCGATGCCCGCACCCGCCATGACCGCACGTCGCCCGGGTATGCGTCGGTGCTTCAACTCACGTCCTCCTGTGGGGGGCGGCCCGGAAGGTTGTGGGGACCTCACCGGGCCGGAAGGCGTACGGCCACGGGGGCGGAAAACGAAAGAAGCCACGCCCGGGCCGGTCGAACGGCGCCTACTCTTCCGAACGCCACAGGGAGCACACAAGGTCGACTTCAGGACGCGCGTACGGCAACGGCCGCGCGCCCCCTATGTCCTGACTGGTCATGGACACGTGACACGGTTCGCGCTGCAAACGTCACGGAGGAGCAGTCGGCGGTACGGACCAGGGGATTCTCCGGTGGCTTGAAATCGCCCCTTCGTCGCGTCGTCCCACCCGGGGTGCGAAAGACGGGAGTTGCGTCCGCGCCCGTTCCGCGGCGGCCACCGGGGCCCCGGAGGAACGACGGAGCGAGCCCCCGCACGCGGGTCGCGTGCGGGGGCTCGTCGTACGGCCGCCGTGGGCCGGTGGGACGGGGCGGGTCTAGTAGAGGCTGACCCCGTAGGCGCTCAGGGCCTCCGTCACCGGCTGGAAGAAGGTCGTACCGCCGGTGCGGCAGTTGCCGCTGCCGCCGGAGGTCAGACCGTACGCGGTGCCGTTGCTGCCGTAGAGCGAGCCGCCGGAGTCGCCCGGCTCGGCGCAGACCGTGGTCTGGATGAGGCCGTAGACCACGTCGCCGCCGCCGTAGTTGACGGTGGCGTTGAGGGCGGTCACCCGGCCGCTGTGCGTGCCCGTGGTGGAGCCGTCACGGATGACGGTGGTGCCCACGCTCGGGGTGGCCGCACGGGTGATGTCCACGCCGTTCGCGGTGCCGGGCCGGCTGACGGAACCGGTGTACCGGACGATGCCGTAGTCGTTGCCCGGGAAGCTGGAGCCGGCGGTCGAGCCGAGGACCTGGGTGCGGCTGGAGTTGCCGTACCAGGTGCCCGCGCCCTGGGTGCAGTGACCGGCGGTCAGGAAGTACTCGGCGCCGCTGCTGGAGCGGACGTTGAAGCCGAGGGAGCAGCGGCCGCTGTTCGAGTAGATGGCGTCGCCGCCCTGGATCAGCTTGGTGAACTTGCCCGGGGTGCGCTTGACGGTGATCGCCCCGGCGTCGTCCCCGGCCTGCTGCTTGATCTTGTTGATCTCGGCCTGGGAGACGGTGCTGTCGACCGTGACGACGACCCGGTTGGTCTTGCTGTCGACGGCCCAGGCGGTGCCCGGGACGTCGGCCTTCAGCACCGAGCCGCTGACGCCCTTGAGTTCGGCGGAGCTGAAGGTACTGGGGGCTTCGGCCGCGTTCGCGCTGGGGATCGCGATCGCGGCAGCGGCCACGAGGCCGGTGGATACGGCGATCAGCCGAGTCCGTCTCGAGACGCCGCTGCGGGGGGTGGTGCGCTTGATCCTCACTTCTCGTTCCTCCACAAAGGAAGTAGGGGGCCCTCGTGGGGTTGTGGGCCCGTGAGGCGCAGTCAGCGGACGTGCGTCCGGATTCCGAACACGTCGTGCCCCTGACAAGCGCTGGAGGCGAGTATTCGGCCGACCGACCGGTCGGCGCAAGAGTGCCTTTCGGCCGTCAACCTTTGAACCATGTAGGAGATTTGACCCGCCCCCGGGATCGCATCACCCGTGGTCACCCTCGTCCGACGACCGGTCGAACGGCCACGAGGTGTCCGGAAGTCGCCCCTCCGGTTCCTGTCGAAACCCCTAACAGCCGTCGCAGGGGCAGCAGCACTCGCACCCGTCGCAGTCGCACTTGTGGCAGCAGCCCTCACGCTTCTCGCGCGACCACGGCCCCTCGTACTCCTTGGCGCAGCACAGCTTGCAGGTGCAGCACAGCAGCCAGAACATCCCGCAGCCGGCCCAGAATCCACGCCGCGGGGGCCGGGCGGCGGGTCCCGGGCCGAACTCACCGAAGCCGCCACCGCCCGAACCGCCACCGGGCACTCCCCCGCCACCGGCATACGGGTTCCCGCCGCCGTACGGACCGCCGGCATACGGGTTTCCGCCACCGTGGGGATGCCGCGGCGGCGGGTCGTGGGGCCCGGACCCGTGGGACGCGCAGACGGGCACCGTACCGAACGCCCGGTCCACCGAACGCCGCACCTCGTGCACCAGCAGCAGATGCGCGAGCCCGGCGTCCGCGAACTCCACTTCCCTCAGGGCGAGCCGGATGCCGTGCACCGCGTCGTCCGCGAGTCGGCGGGCCTCCACGAGCGAAGTGCCGGTGGCGGTGAGCGGGTTCCAGGCGCCGGAGGCGGCGTCGGTCTCCCGGTCCTCCACGGCGTCCAGCAGGTGAGCCAGGCGCCCGAAGAGGCGCCCGGCCTCCGCGAGCGGTCCGGCGTTGTGCGGCCGGCCGGCGAGCACCGCGGTGTGAGCGAAGGCCGCCGCGGTCGCGGTCTCCGTGGGTTCGGTGACGGTGAGGACCGGGGTGCCGGGCCCGGCGAGCGTCTCGATGCCGGTCTGCCGGTCCACGGCGTCGAGCAGCACCGCCGTGTCGAAGCCGACGTCCGCACCGGTCCGTGCCCCGGCCCGGTCCCATCCCGCCGCGACCCGGCGCGCGGCGAGCGCCACCGGCCCGCGCGCCAGCAGCCCGTCACCGTCGGCGACGTGGTCGCGCATCTTGGCGGAGGCCAGCACGAGGGAGACCGCCGCCGCGAGCCGTGCCCCCTCACCGTGCGCGACGGACGCGGTACGCATGCCGCGCAGCGGGCAGGGCCCCGCGGTGCGCCGCCCCGCCTGCGCCGAACCGGACTGAGCCTCCGTCAGGACGGATATCAGCAACCCGTCGTAATTCGTGACCACGCGTGCGAGCTGTCCGTGGTCCCCGCGCAACGCGAGACAGAGCCCGCACAAATGGGCCGTCCACTGGGCGGTGAGCTTCTCCCCCAGCCGGTGCCGACACGGCCTGACCATTCCGAACACGACGTTCCCCCGAGCAGTTGTACGACTGAGCGGTCGCATCGTATCGGCCGGTGATTCACCCGTCCGCACCCCTCATCACCCGGACGCCGGAAAGAATCATATTTCACTCACAGTCAGCAACCGTTTGTGTCATGACCCTTGGGATACACGGACTCTCGACGGATCCGCTGTGCACCAGTACCGTCACAAACCCCCCGCGCGGCGTCTATCCACTTGGCGCACCATCCGCATCATGGACGACCATAGGCATGCGGAAAGCAGAAAGAACGCTGTGAGAGGAGGCGTCCATGGGATCGGTACGCAAGGCGAGTGCCTGGCTTGGCCTCGTCGACGACAACGAAGACGAGCGCTACTACGACGACGAATACTCCGAGGGGCCCGACACCGGGGAGGCCTGGGTCACCGATCCGCGGGTCAAGGTGGCCTCGGACGTCGCCGAGGAAAGGGGCCGCCGGATCGGCACGGTCACCCCCGACGGCTTCCGGGACGCCCGCGCCATCGGCGAGCTGTTCCGCGAGGGCGTTCCCGTCATCATGAACCTCACGGCCATGGACGCCGGTGACGCCAAGCGCGTCGTCGACTTCGCGGCGGGCCTGATCTTCGGCCTGCGCGGTTCCATCGAGCGGGTCTCCAGCCGGGTGTTCCTGCTCAGCCCGGCCGACACCGAGGTGGTCAGCGGCGAGCCGGCCGCGCACCGTTCCGACGGCTTCTTCAACCAGAGCTGAGGCGGGCCGCTCGCCGGCCCGCCTCAGCGCAAGGTCCTCCGCGGCCGCGCCTACCGGAACGCGTCGATCCCGGTGAGCGCCTTGCCCAGCACGAGCTGGTGCATCTCGACGGTGCCCTCGTAGGTGAGCACCGACTCCAGGTTCGTCGCGTGCCGCATCACCGGGTATTCGAGCGAGATCCCGTTGGCGCCGAGGACCGTACGGGCCGTGCGGCAGATGTCGATGGCCTCGCGGACGTTGTTGAGCTTGCCGAAGCTGACCTGTTCGGGACGCAGGCGGCCGGCGTCCATGCGCCGCCCCAGGTGGTGGGCGAGCAGAATCCCCTTGTGGAGTTCGACCGCCATGTCGGCGAGTTTGGCCTGGGTCAGCTGGAAGCCGCTGATGGGCCGCCCGAACTGCTCCCGCGTCCTCGCGTAGTCGACCGCCGCCTCGAAGGAGCTCCGCGCGGCGCCCATCGCGCCCCAGACGATCCCGTACCGGGCGTGCGAGAGACAGCTCAGCGGCCCCTTGAGCCCGCTCACCCCCGGCAGCACCGCGTCGGCGGGCAGCCGTACGTCGTCCAGGACCAGCTCGCTGGTGACGGAGGCGCGCAGGGACCACTTGTGCCTGATCTCCGGCGCGGAGAACCCGGCGCTGTCGGTGGGCACGGCGAAGCCGCGGATCCCCTCGTCGGTCCGCGCCCACACCACGGCGACCCCGGCCACGGACCCGTTGGTGATCCACATCTTGCGCCCGTTCAGCACCCAGTCGGCGCCGTCCTTCTTGGCGTGGGTGCGCATCGAGCCGGGGTCGGAGCCGACGTCGGGCTCGGTGAGCCCGAAGCAGCCGATGACCTCGCCCGCGGCCATCGGGGGCAGCCACCGCCGCTTCTGCTCCTCGCTGCCGAAGCGGTGGATGGCGTACATGGCGAGCGAGCCCTGCACGGAGACCAGGGAGCGGATCCCGGAGTCGGCCGCCTCCAGTTCCAGGCAGGCGAGCCCGTACTGCACGGCGCTCGCGCCCGCGCAGCCGTAGCCGTCGAGGGACATGCCGAGCGCGCCGATCCCGCCGAGTTCCCGGGCCAGCTCCCGGATGCCGGGCAGCTCGCCCTTCTCGTACCAGTCGGCGACGTACGGCAGGACGCGGTCCGCGGCCCAGCCGCGCACCGTGTCCCGGACCGCCAGGTCCTCCGGCTCGAGCAGGTCGTCGAGGCCGAGGGGGTCGGCGGGGTCGAAGGGAGGCAACTTCGCGGACGCGGACATGGGACACCCTCCGGGGCTGATCCGGGAACTCCGGGACATCAACTAGCACTGCTAGTCACGGCTCGGGGCGACGTTACGACGCGGCCCCCCGCGCGTCCACCCCGGCCGGGCGGACCTGGCTCACACCTTCACCCCGGCGCCGCGCGGTTCCACGGCCTCCCGCGGTGCGGGCACCTCGACGGGCGCCGTCTCGCCGCTCATCGCCCGCGGCAGCCGGAGCGCGATCGCCGCACCGAGCAGCAGCAGGCCCGCGCTCACCACCAGGGTGATGTGCAGTCCGTGCACGAAGGCGTCGCGCGCCGCCTGCCGCAGGGCCTCCCCGACGGGACCGCCGAGCCCGGCCGCCACCTCGTGCGCCTCGCCGAGCGAGTGCGCCGCCGCGGCGGAGGCCCGGTCGGGCACCCCGGGCACACCGGAGACGCCGGGCGCGTAGGCCGAGTTCATCACACTGCCGAGGAGCGCGATTCCGATCCCGGCGCCGAGCTGGTAGGAGGTCTCGCCGATCGCCGCCGCCCCGCCGGCCTGCTGCGGCGGCGCCTCGCTGAGCATCGACTCGTACGCGCCGAACAGGGTGGTCTCCAGGCCGAAGCCGAGCAGGACGAAGCCGGTGAGCAGCAGCGGGGCGTTGTCCTGCCCGCCCATCGCGGTCAGCAGCACCACAGCCGCCGCCGTGAGGCAGAAGCCGCCGCAGACCATGCGGCGCGGGCCGAACCGGCGCAGCATGCGCGCACCCGCCAGTCCCGCCGCCATCGCCGCGGCGGTCAGCGGCACCAGGCGCAGCCCGGTCTCCAGCGGGGACAGACCCAGCACCAGCTGGAGGTACTGGGCGGCGATCAGTTCCAGGCCCACCAGGGCGAGCATCGCCAGCACGATGCAGCCCACCGAGGTGCTGAACGCCGGCCGGGTGAACATCCGCAGGTCGACCAGCGGATGCGCGCGGCGCCGCTGACGGCGCACGAAGGCGGCCAGCAGTCCGGCGCCTGCGATCAGCGGCAGAACGGTCCAGACACTGCCGACGGGGTCACCGCCGCCGAGCCGCTTCACGCCGAGGACCAGCGCGAACAGTCCGGCGGCGGCCATCAGTGCCCCGGTCACGTCCCAGGGGCCCCGTCCCTCGCCCTTGGACTCCGGCAGCACGAGCCGTCCCACCGGGAGGCTGACCAGCATCAGCGGAATGTTGACCAGGAACACCGAACCCCACCAGAAGTGCTCCAGCAGGAAACCGCCGACCAGCGGCCCGGCCGCCGCGCCCACGGCCGCGACCGCGCTCCAGATACCGATGGCCAGCGCCCGCTCGCGCCGGTCCGGGAAGACCTGGCGCAGGATCGACAGGGTCGCGGGCATGATCATCGCGCCGCCGACGCCGAGCAGCGCCCGCGCCAGGATCAGCATCTCGGCGCTGTCCGCGAGGGCCGCCATCCCGGAGGCGAGGCCGAACAGGGCGTAGCCGAGCAGGAGGACGCGTCTGCGCCCGACCCGGTCGCCCAGGGTGCCGAAGAGGATCAGCAGCGAGGCGCAGACCAAGGGGTAGACGTCAACGATCCAGAGCAGTTCCACCGCGTCGGGCCTGAGGTCCTCGGTGACGGCGGGGACCGCCACGTGCAGCACGGTGGCGTCGACCGCGACCAGCAGCAGGCTGGCGCAGAGGACGACGAGCACCACCCAGCGGTTGGCACCGGCCCCGGCCGCCCGACGGCGCAGCGCGGCGGCCGCCGTGGTCGTCCCGGACATGTACACGTACCTCCCAGATGTTCCCTCGCGATCGGCGGGCTCACGGGGTGGGGGACTCCCCCGTGACTCGGCCGGAGGGGAGCAGTGGCCCCCGGCCCACGCAGCGAACGGCGAGTGACACGTCAGAGTACGCGAGTGGCGGCCGGGGTCGAGTGGCGGACCTCTCACAGTTCCGGCGGACCGGTGTGGCGTGCACCACTGCCCTCCCGCACGGCGCACGCGTCCGGCGGGCGGGCCGGTTCCGCCCCGGGTCGATAATCGGGCCCGTGAACGATCTCGAGACGCGCGCCGCCCCGGCCCGCCCCGGTGCGCTGCGCCGAGCGGCTCCGGCACTCCTCGGGTACGCCGCCGTGCGCGCCCTGGGCCTGGCCGTCCTGGCCCTGTGGAGCGAGGCGCGCGGGAAGAGCGCGTACACCTTGCTGACCGCCCGCTGGGACGCGCTCTGGTACACCCGGGTCGCCGAACTGGGGTACGGCTACGAAGTGCGGCTGCCGAACGGTGACGTGCACTCCAACCTGGCGTTCTTCCCGCTGCTGCCGTGGCTGGAACGGCTGGGGGCGGCCGTCTCCCCGCTGTCGTACGCCGACGCGGGGTTCGCCGTCGCCGTCCTGGCCTCGCTCGCCGCGGCCTGGGGGATCTTCGCCGTGGCCGACCATCTGTACGGGCGCCGGGCCGGGGTGTACGCGGTGCTGCTGTGGGCGGTGCTGCCGGTCGGGATCGTGCAGTCGATGGCGTACAGCGAGTCTCTGTTCACCGCGCTCGCCGCGTGGTCGCTGTACGCGGTGCTGACCGGCCGCTGGGTGACCGCGGGCGTCCTGGCGGGTCTGGCGGGCCTGACCCGGCCGGTGGGGCTGGCGGTGGTCGCGGCCGTGTGGGTGGCCGGCGTCGCCGCCTTCCTGCGTGAACGCGCCGGTTCGGAGTGCGGCGGCGGAGGGCGGGGCACCCCCTTCGTGCGGGATCGCAGCGCGCCACCGGCGGACGGCGCGCGGACCGGGGAGCGCGCCGGTTTCCCCGCGTCCGCCCCGCGCGTGCCCGCGCCGGACGGCGCCCCGCTCGCACCGGGCGCCCCCGGTGACCGCCCGCGCCGGATCCTCGGCATGCTGCTCGCGCCCCTGGGGACCGCCGGTTACGTTCTGTGGGTGGGGCACCGGACCGGGGGCGGGCCACTGGGATATCTGGACGTGCAGGCCGGATGGCGGAACGGGTTCGACGGCGGCTACGCCTTCGCCCGCTTCATCGCCAGCAGGTTCACGTCGTTCCCGTCCGCCCCGGCCGGGCTCGCGCTGATTCTCGGCGTCGTCCTGCTGGTGTGGCTCTACGTGGTCTGCGTACGGCAGCGCCAGCCCCTCCCCCTGCTGGTGTACGCCGGGGTGGTCACCGCGCTCGCCCTGTGCGCCTCGAGTTACTTCGGCTCCAAGCCGCGGCTGCTGCTGCCCGCCTTCCCCCTGCTGCTGCCCCTCGCGCTGGTCCTGGCCCGGAGGCGTCCGCCGGGGCCGGCGCTGGTGGTGGGCGCGGTCGCGGTGGCCTCCGCGGTGTACGGGGCCTTCTGGCTGAACGGTTCCGGCCCGCCCTGATCCCGCCCGGACGGCCGATGAGCGCCGGGAGAATTCCGCGCCAGGCCGTGGTGAACGAATTCAAAAGCGCGACAAAGCCGCCGCTTCGAATGAGCGAAGGAATGGAAGCACCGGGGCACGGATTCGCCGGAAATAAGGGCCCTCCTGAGAGCAATCCCACATCACATCGTCATCACAACCAGGCCGATTCGACGGGGTTCCCCGCTCACTCGCTGTAACGTCGATTGGGTGCGTACCGAACGGAAACCCACCCGTCTGGACCGGGTGTTCGCGAGGCTGGACCGTGAGCCGGAACGACCGGCACACATCGGCATGCCGCGAATGAGCCGGCACCGGGCGGTGCTCTTCGGCGCCACCCTGGCCTTCTACGCGGCGATCGTGTGGGCCGTCCTGATCACCTCCTGGCTGGTCCGGCTGGACTGGCAGGTCATGTTCTTCCGCCCGTACCAGCAGTGGCCGGAGCTCCACGCCTTCGTGGACTACTACGTGGTGCTCGGCCAGCGCGGCCCGACCGCCGTGATGGTGGCGGCATGGCTGGGCTGGCGCTCCTGGCGGCAGCACACCCTGCGTCCGCTGCTCGCCCTCGGCGTCTCGCTGCTGCTGCTCAACGTCACCGTGGGTGCCGCGAAGTACGGCATGGGGCGCCTCGGTCCGCACTACGCGACCGAGATCGGTTCGAACGAGATGTGGCTCGGCGGCGATATATTTCCCAGCGGCCACACCGCCAACGCCGTGGTGACCTGGGGAATCCTGGCCTATCTGGCCTCCACCCCGAGGGCGCGGCGCTGGCTGTCCGCCGTGTCCGCGGTGACCTCGCTGGGCGTCGGGCTGTCCACCGTCTACATCGGCACGCACTGGCTGAGCGATGTCGTCCTGGGCTGGGCCGCGGGCCTGCTGATCCTGCTCGCGCTGCCCTGGTTCGAGCCGCTGATCGCACGCGCCGAGACCCGGCTGTTCGCCCTGCGCGACCGCTTGCGGGCACGGTGGGGCCGCCGGGCAGCGGTGGCGGGCCCGGTCGCCCGGCCCGTCACGCTCAGGCCGCTCACCGGCCGCGCGGACCCCGTGCCCGATCCGGTCCCGGCCGGCCGGCCGTCGCGGTCGCCGGTCTACCTGGCGCCCGGCCCGCACACCACCCGCGCGGAACGCTCCCCGGTCACGCCGGCGGGCAGCCGCCGCCCGCCGCACCCGGAGCGCCACCCGCGCGGTACGACGTCCGTGACCCGTCCCTGACGGACGGGCGGCCGTACACGGCGACGGCCCCGGTTCCCTGGGGAACCGGGGCCGTCGCCGTGTCTCAGCCCTTCCAGGCCCGTGCCACCCGGCCGTCCTCCACCTCGAAATTCAGCCGGCCCACGCGGTACTCCATGGTGATGATCGTCCCCGGCGCCAGGGCCCGCACCGTCGACCAGCCGCGCTCCCGCGCGAGGTGCTCGGCCCGGCCGGCGGTGAGGCCGACATAGGTGTCCGGACTGTCCTGGGGTTCCGCCGGGGGCGTCGGATCGGGTGCCATACAGCCACGCTATGCCCTGGCCCGCGAGCGGGGAAGTCCGCCCCGGGAACGACGGACACCGTCCCCCCGCGGTCACACTTGTGTCACAGGATCACGACAGACGGTCGGGTAGCCCCCTTCACCCGGACGGACGAATCCGTACGCCTTCCGCAGGTATGCGAACGTAATTTCCGCGTGTCACACCACCACCGCCATAAAGCCGGGCGGAAAGTGCCCGGGGAAGTGCACCCGGGTCTCATTCCTTTTCGCCGCCGCGCTGGACCGCGCAAGCCTGCACGCACAAAAAATACTCGTTCTCGTCACAGGACCCGCCATGTCCCGCCCTCTCCCGGGCGCGCGGGCGGCGAGCATCATGGCGTGGGCCCGGGGTACATGTGGCGCGGGCTCCGGCGGGCCCGGCGCGCGATGAGCGAAGGGGCGAGCGATGGGGACGCAGACCGTTCAGGCGGCGGAGCGGCCGGCCCGCGGGCGGCGCGGGCGGGTGGTGATCGACTGGCTGACCACCACCGACCACAAGAAGATCGGGCACCTCTACCTGGTCACGTCGTTCGTGTTCTTCCTGGTCGCGGGGCTGATGGCGCTGCTGATGCGCGCCGAGCTGGCCCGCCCCGGGCTGCAGGTCCTCGACAACCAGCAGTTCAACCAGCTGTTCACGATGCACGGCACGATCATGCTGCTGCTGTTCGCGACACCCACCTTCGCCGGGTTCGCCAACGAGCTGATGCCCCTGCAGATCGGCGCGCCCGACGTGGCCTTCCCGCGGCTGAACATGCTCTCGTACTGGCTGTTCCTCTTCGGCGGACTGATCGTGCTCGGATCGCTGGTGGTGACCGGAGGGCCGGCCGCCTACGGCTGGTTCGCCTACGCGCCGCTGAACAGTGCGGAGTACTCCCCCGGCGTGGGCCCGGATCTGTGGATCATGGGTCTGGCGCTGGCCGGCTTCGGCACGATCCTCGGCGCGGTCAACTTCCTCACCACCATCATCGGGATGCGCGCCCCCGGCATGACGATGTTCCGGATGCCGCTGTTCACCTGGAACACCCTGTTCACGTCGATCCTGATCCTGCTGGCGTTCCCGGTGCTCGCGGCGGCCCTGCTGGTGCTGGAGGCGGACCGGCGGTTCGGCTCGCGGATCTTCGAGGCGGCAGGCGGCGGGGCGGTCCTGTGGCAGCACCTGTTCTGGTTCTTCGGCCATCCCGAGGTCTACATCATCGCGCTGCCGTTCTTCGGGATCGTCACGGAGATCATCCCGGTCTTCAGCCGCAAGCCGCTGTTCGGCTATCTGACGCTGGTGGGCGCCACCATGGCCATCACCGGTCTGTCGGTCGTGGTGTGGGCGCACCACATGTTCGCGACCGGGGCGGTGCTGCTGCCGTTCTTCTCCTTCATGAGCTTCCTCATCGCGGTCCCGACGGGCGTGAAGTTCTTCAACTGGACCGGCACCATGTTCAAGGGGTCGCTGTCCTTCGAGACGCCGATGCTCTGGGCGACCGGGTTCCTGGTGTCGTTCCTCTTCGGCGGCCTGACCGGGGTGCTGCTGGCCTCGCCGCCGCTGGACTTCCACGTGACGGACTCGTACTTCGTCGTGGCCCACTTCCACTACGTGGTCTTCGGCACCGTCGTCTTCGCGACCTTCGCCGGGTTCTTCTTCTGGTGGCCCAAGTTCACCGGGAAGATGCTCGACGAGCGGCTCGGCAAGATCCAGTTCTGGACCCTGTTCACCGGCTTCCACGCCACCTTCCTGGTGCAGCACTGGCTGGGCGCGGAGGGCATGCCGCGCCGGTACGCCGACTACCTGGCGGCCGACGGCTTCACCGCCCTCAACACCGTGTCGACCATCGGCTCCTTCCTGCTCGGCCTGTCCACGCTGCCGTTCCTCTACAACGTCTGGAAGACGGCCGAGTACGGCGAGAAGGTCGAGGTCGACGACCCCTGGGGCTACGGGCGCTCACTGGAGTGGGCGACGTCGTGTCCGCCGCCGCGGCACAACTTCGCGACGCTGCCCCGGATCCGCTCGGAGTCACCGGCGTTCGACCTGCACCACCCGGAGTACGCGGCCGTGACGCCCCAGCCCGAGCCGAAGAGCGAGCAAGCCGGCCATGAACCGCTCTGAGCGGGCCGATCAGCTCGGCGGGCACAGTCCGCGCGGTCGAGGTCCCAGGCGACCGGGTACCAGCGGCGCTCGGAGCACACCGGGCGGTGCGGCTCGACGGTTCGGCCGCTCGGTGTGCCCTCGTGGCCGCGGTACTCGCGTCGCGGCCGCTCGGCGTACCGGCAGCACCTGCTCCGGTTCGTCCCGGCGCGGCGTCCGGCGCCGAGGCCCGGCCGGCCGGCCAGATCGGCGCCGGACCACTCACGGTGAGCCTGGAACAGGGACAGCGGACGTGCCGGGGTCTCCACCATGGGGCGGACCCGCCGGGCTTCACCATGGGGCGAGTCCGCCGGGCTTCGCGGACGGTTCCCGTCCTGAGAGGGCGGGGGCCCGCATCGCCCGGCGCCCCGTCGTGCCTGGCCGGT
This sequence comes from Streptomyces sp. DH5, assembly GCF_020873915.1. Lineage (GTDB taxonomy): Bacteria > Actinomycetota > Actinomycetes > Streptomycetales > Streptomycetaceae > Streptomyces. Next base: position 39,860 of record NZ_JAHWGP010000038.1, on the reverse strand, counting down.
CGCCGCTCACCGCGGGTGCAGGCGATTTCCAGCCACCCGCTTCATTCCCTGATTTCCGGATTTGTCAACCAGGGCACGGGACGGCCCGTGCGGTACCCGGACCTTTCAACACCCGTACACACAAGGGGACTTGTCGGTGAACGCAGGATTCCGCGCCCCCCGTGTCCATACGCGCCGGATGGTTCGATTCGGTTCGCCCTGGAGCGTGACTCCCGCCACAGATCGCCCGTTGTCTTCTTCATGAGCCGGGGACCCGCCCGGACCACGGGCCGGGAGCCACCCGGCCTCGCCACGCACCGCATCCCGAGGGAGCCACCCGTGCCGCGCATGCTCGACGTCAGCGACGAGGTACGCACCGAGATCGGCGACGAAGAGGCAGCCCGCCTCCTCGCCGGAGAGTCCGCCCCGGGCAGTTACGACTGCACCTCCTGCCGGACGCAGGGCGACCCCGAGCAGGAGCGCACCAGCACCGTCCTGTTCGTCGGGGACGAGACCGCCGTGCTCGCCTTCGCCCATGCCACCTGCCTGCCCTCGCAGGTCGTCCAGGTCACCGAGGAACAGCTCCAGGGCGCCGTCCAGGCCATCGGCGGCCACACACCGGAGCCGGAGGCCGCGACGGTGCCCCCCGGGCAGGCCGTCCTGGGGGTGACCAGCGGGCTGGCCCTGATCGCCGGGGAACTGCACCCGGCGCTGGTCGTCGAGCCGACCTCGCCGGTCGCCCGGCCCGGTTCACTCGGGGCCGGCGACGACTTCCTGCCGCTCCTCATCGAGCAGGGCTTCATGCCGCTGACCGAGCTGTCGGCCGTGCCGCCGGTGCTGCACGGCTGGTCGGTGCTGCTCGCCGCGGGCCAGCTGCACGCCGTGCTCCAGCCGAACCCCGCCGGCGGCCGTCCGGTGGCCTGGTGGCAGGCTCACCAGCCGCTCCAGGTCACCGACGGCTGGCGGCAGGCCGCCAACAAACACCAGCAGGTGCTGCTGTTCGCGGCCCCGGTCGGCTCCATCGGACGTCAGCCGCGCGAGGACCTGTTGCGCGACGCGCTGGACAAGGCCGCGGCGAACGGCAAGCTGGTCGCCGCCGCCATGCCGCTCGCGGGCATCTGACCAGCCCTCGGAAGCACCGCACGAGCCTCTCGGCAGCACAGCCGGCGAAAGCCCCGAAAGGGCCGCATCCCTTGCGGGGCGGGGTCGTTTGGACATACGTGCACGCATATGACGTTCCCCGCCGCCAGTCCCTCGCCTCGGTCCCCGCCCCCGTGCGCCCGGCGCAGGACTCCCGGAGCGGCCTCTCGGCCACGCCGATCTACGACGCCCTCTACACCGAGTACGTCAAGTCCTTCCGCTCCCTGCCGGGCGACCGCAGCGGCGAGGAGGACCTGGGCTTCACCGCCTTCGGGAACATCCCGCACAGCGGTACCGGTACGTACGGCGGCCACAGCCCCGGCTCGTTCGGCGCCTCCCTGCTCAGCGGCGCCTACGGGGCGGCGGCGGACGGTACCCGTCAGGACGACGGCGAGCAGCCGCAGTGGCAGCGGGTCGGCACCGTCGGCCGGAACGCCGCCGGGATGCACCACGTGCCGGCCGGACTGCCCCCGGCCCGGCGCAGAGGCGCCTGACCGCGGGCACGGTGAAGGGGCGGTCCCGGTCGGGACCGCCCCTTCACCGTGCCCGCGGTGCGCTACCTCGTCACTTCTTCCGGCCGCGCTTCTCGCGCACCCGCACCGAGATGTGGATGGGCGTCCCCTCGAAGCCGAACTCCTCGCGCAGCCGGCGCTCGATGAAGCGCCGGTAGCCGGCCTCGATGAATCCGGAGGCGAAGAGCACGAACCGCGGCGGCTTGGTGCCCGCCTGGGTGCCGAACAGGATGCGCGGCTGCTTGCCGCCCCGTACGGGGTGCGGGTGGGCGGCGACCAGCTCGCCCAGGAAGGCGTTCAGCCTGCCCGTCGGCACCCGGGTCTCCCAGCCCGCCAGGGCCGTCTCGATGGCCGGGACCAGCTTCTCCATGTGCCGTCCGGTCTGCGCCGAGACGTTCACCCGCGGCGCCCAGGCGACCTGGCCGAGCTCGGTCTCGATCTCCCGCTCCAGGTAGTAGCGGCGCTCCTCGTCGAGGGTGTCCCACTTGTTGTACGCGAGGACGAGCGCGCGGCCCGCCTCCACGGCCATGGTGACGATGCGCTGGTCCTGCACCGAGATGGAGTCGGCGGCGTCGATGAGGACGACGGCCACCTCCGCCTTCTCGACGGCGGCCGCGGTGCGCAGCGAGGCGTAGTAGTCGGCGCCCTGCTGGAGGTGGACGCGTTTGCGGATGCCCGCCGTGTCGACGAACTTCCAGGTCCTGCCGCCCAGTTCGATCAGCTCGTCGACGGGGTCGCGGGTGGTGCCGGCGAGCTCGTTGACGACGACCCGCTCCTCGCCCGCCACCTTGTTCAGCAGGGAGGACTTGCCGACGTTGGGCCGGCCGATCAGGGCGACGCGGCGCGGGCCGCCGACCGCGGTGCCGAAGGTCTGCGCCGGGGCCTCCGGCAGCGCCTCCAGGACCTGGTCCAGCATGTCGCCGGTACCGCGGCCGTGCAGCGCGGAGACCGGGTGCGGCTCGCCGAGGCCCAGGGACCACAGGTAGGCCGCGTCGGCCTCCCCGCTCGGCCCGTCCACCTTGTTGGCGCACAGCACGACCGGCTTGCCGGCCTTGCGCAGCAGCCGGACGACGGCCTCGTCGGTGTCGGTGGCGCCGACCTTGGCGTCCACCACGAAGACGACCGCGTCGGCGGCCTCGATGGCGTACTCGGCCTGCGCGGCGACGGACGCGTCGATACCGAGGACGTCCTGCTCCCAGCCGCCGGTGTCGACGACCTTGAAGCGGCGGCCCGCCCACTCCGCCTCGTAGGTGACGCGGTCGCGGGTGACGCCCGGCTTGTCCTCGACGACCGCCTCGCGGCGGCCGATGATGCGGTTCACCAGAGTCGACTTGCCGACATTGGGCCGGCCGACGACGGCGAGCACCGGCAGCGGGCCGTGGCCCGCCGCCTCGATGGCGCCCTCGACGTCCTCGAGGTCGAAGCCCTCCTCCGCGGCGAGCTCCATGAACTCCGCGAACTCGGCATCGCCCAGCGCCCCGTGGTCGTGCTCGTGCGCACCCTCGTACGCGTCCGAGCCGTCGGGCTGGATGTGGTCGTTCATGAAGTCCGTACCTCGTCGTTCATCGTGGTGATCGGTGGACCGCCCCGTCGGGGGCGGTCCACTACTCGGTCTCGCCTAGCGCCCGGTGAGGCGCCTGGCGTTTTCCAGGTGCGCGGTGAGCTGCTTCTGGATCCGTTCGGTCGCCTCGTCCAGCGCCTTGCGCGTACGTCTGCCGCTGCCGTCACCCGCGTCGAAGGGGTCGCCGAAGACGACGTCGACGCGGGAGCGCAGCGGGGGCAGCGTCCTTATCAACCGCCCGGGCCGCTCGGAACTTCCCAGCACGGCCACCGGCACGATCGGCGCGCCGCCGCGGAGGGCGAAGTACGCGAGCCCCGCGCGGAGCGAGGCGAAGTCGCCCTCGCCGCGGGTGCCCTCGGGGAAGATGCCGAGGACGCCGCCCTGCTCCAGCACGCCGAGCGCCCGGGAGATCGCCGTGCGGTCGGTGGTGTGCCGGTCGACCTTGAGCTGGCCGATGCCGGTCAGGAACGGGTCGAGCGGTCCGACGAACGCCTCCTTCTTGATCAGGAAGTGCGTCGGCCGGGGGGCGACTCCCATGACCATGGGGCCGTCGATGTTGTGGGAGTGGTTCACCGCGAAGATCAACGGACCGGCGGCGGGCACCCGCCAGGCACCCAGCACACGTGGCTTCCACAGCCCGTACATCAGGCCGACGCCGATGCGCCGGCCGACCTCGGCGCCCCGCGCCGACGGTACCTCGGTCACTTCCCCGCCCGCTTCTCCTCGACGAGGGTGACGACACACTCGACGACCTGCGTCAGGGTCAGCTCGGTGGTGTCCACCTCGACCGCGTCGCCGGCCTTGGCCAGCGGGGAGGTCTTGCGTCCGGCGTCGGCCGCGTCCCGCTTGATCAGCGCCTCGCGGGTGGTGTTCAGGTCGGCGCCCTTGAGCTCGCCGCTGCGGCGGGCGGCCCGCGCCTCCGGGGAGGCGGTGAGGAAGATCTTCAGGTCGGCGCCGGGCAGCACGGTGGTGCCGATGTCACGGCCCTCCACGACGATGCCGGTGACGGCGGAGGAGGCGATGGCGCGCTGCAGCTCGGTGATCCGGGTGCGCACCTCGGGGACCGCGCTGACCGCGCTGACCTTGGAGGTGACGTCCTGCCCGCGGATCGGGCCGGCCACGTCAACGCCGTCGACGGTGATGGTGGGGCCCGCGGGGTCGGTGCCGGAGACGATCTCCGGCTTGTCGGCGACGGCGGCGACCGCGGACGGGTCGTCTATGTCGATGCCGTGGTTCACCATCCACCAGGTGATCGCCCGGTACTGGGCACCGGTGTCCAGGTAGCTCAGGCCGAGCTGCGCCGCCACGGCCTTCGACGTGCTCGACTTGCCCGTGCCGGAGGGACCGTCGATGGCGACGATCACGGGCTTGGCGGCGCCGTTTTCCACGGGGGGACACCTTCCTGGTGCGGTGGAGTGGGGTGTGCGGGGCGCACACACGCCCCGCACCAGGTTACCGGCCCCCCGGAACCCTTCCGACAAGCGGACGATCCGGCCCTCCGGGGGAGGGCCGCCCCGGGCGGTCCCCCGCGGCCGGCGGGGCGGCACCGGGGCGTCACTGCCGGATCGACCAGCCCCGCTCCCGCAGCCCGGCGGTGAGCACCGGGACCGCCTTGGGCTCCACCATCAGCTGCACCAGACCCGTCTGCTGCCCGGTGGCGTGCTCGATGCGGACGTCCTCGATGTTGACCCCCACGCTGCCCGCGTCGGCGAAGATGCGGGCGAGCTGGCCGGGCTGGTCGTCGATGAGGACGGCCACGGTCTCGTAGACGCGCGGCGCGGAGCCGTGCTTGCCGGGGACGCGGACCTGTCCGGCGTTGCCGCGCCGCAGCACGTCCGCGATACCGGTGCTGCCCGCGCGGCGCTTGTCCTCGTCTGAGGACTGCAGGGCGCGCAGGGCCCGTACGACCTCCTCCAGGTCGCCGGCGACGTCCGTGAGCAGGTCGGCGACCGGTCCCGGGTTGGCCGACAGGATGTCGATCCACATCCGGGGGTCCGAGGCGGCGATCCTGGTGACGTCCCGGATGCCCTGGCCGCACAGCCGTACGGCGGCCTCCTCGGCGTGCTCCAGCCGGGCGGCGACCATGCTGGAGACGAGGTGCGGCATGTGGGAGACGAGGGCGACGGCCCGGTCGTGGGCGTCGGCATCCATGACGACGGGCACGGCCCCGCAGTGCGAGACCAGCTCCAGGGCGAGGTTCAGCACCTCGGTGTCGGTGTCCCGGGTCGGGGTGAGCACCCAGGGGCGGCCCTCGAAGAGGTCGGCGCCGGCGGCCAGCGGACCGGACTTCTCCCGGCCGGACATGGGGTGGGTGCCGATGTAGGACGCCAGGTCCAGCCCGCGTGCCTCCAGTTCGCGGCGCGGTCCGCCCTTGACGCTGGCCACGTCGATGTACCCGCGGGCCACCCCGCGCCGCATCGCGTCGGCGAGCACGCCGGCCACGTGGGCGGGCGGGGCGGCGACGATCGCCAGGTCCACCGGCCCGTCCGGTACCTGGTCGGTGCCGGCTCCGAGCGCGGCTGCGGTACGGGCCTGCTCCGGATCGTGGTCGGCGAGGTGGACGACGACGCCCCGCCGGGTCAGCGCCAGGGCGGCGGACGTGCCGATGAGTCCGGTGCCGACGACGAGCGCGGTCCTCACTGGGCGATGTCCCTGCGCAGGGCGGCCGCGGCGCCGAGGTACACGTGTGCGATCCCGGAACGGGAGAGGTCGGACTCGACGTGCGCGAGGACCCGGACGACGCGGGGCATGGCGCCCTCGATGTCGAGCTCCTGGGCGCAGAGGAGGGGGACGTCGACGATGCCGAGCTTCCGGGCGGCGGCCGCCGGGAAGTCGCAGTGCAGATCGGGCGTGGCCGTGAACCAGAGGCTGATCAGGTCGTCGGTGTGCAGGTCGTTGCGGGCCAGGAGGGCGGTGAGCAGCTCGCCCACCCGCTCCTCCATGTGACCGGACTCGTCCCGTTCCAACTGGACGGCCCCCCGGACCGCGCGTACCGCCACGACGATGCTCCTTGCTGACGTGCGTGTCTGCTGTTCGGTCGTCCAGCGTAGTCAGGCCCGTGCGGCGGCGGCGCCGGGCGTTCACCCGCTGAGACGGCGCGGAATGCGCGGTTGCCACCACTTGCCCGGAATTGCTGCGTCTGAGTCCCTTTCGGTGTCAGGATGCAGGCACTCTGCCCCCCGCCGCCTTCCCCTTCCCGGAGTGACGACATGCCCCCTCGCGCGACGCGCCGCACGGTCCTGCTGGCAACCGGTGCGGCGGCCCTGACCGCCGGCTGCGGCTCGGACGGCGGCGACGGGGCCGGCTCCTCGCCGGGCTCCGCCGGACAGGAACTGATCTCGGCCGCCGACGTCCCGGTGGGCGGGGGCACGGTCCTCAAGGAGGCGAGGATCGTGGTCACCCAGCCCGGGGAGGGCGACTTCAAGGCCTTCTCGGCGGTCTGCACCCACCAGCACTGTCTCGTGGCCGAGGTCGCGGACGGCACGATCCACTGCCCCTGCCACGGCAGCCAGTTCAAGATCACCGACGGTTCGGTGGTGCAGGGCCCGGCGACCAGGCCACTGCCCGAGGAGCGGATCGCGGTGGACGGGAATTCGGTCCGCCTGGCGTGATCCGCGGCGTACGCTCCCCGGCATGCGCCCCGAGACCCTGGTCGACGACCACACGATCTACGCCTGCGTCATGGGCTCCCGCGCCTTCGGTCTGGCCACGGAGGGCAGCGACACCGACCGCCGGGGCGTCTTCCTCGCGCCCACCGCCCTGTTCTGGCGCTTCGAGAAGCCGCCGACGCATGTGGAGGGACCGGCCGAGGAGCAGTTCAGCTGGGAGCTGGAACGCTTCTGCGAGCTGGCCCTGCGCGCCAACCCGAACATCCTGGAGTGCCTGCACTCCCCGCTGGTGGAGTACGCCGACGCCACCGGCCGCGAACTGCTGTCCCTGCGGGAGGCGTTCCTCTCCCGCAGGGCGTACGGGACGTTCACCCGGTACGCGATGGGCCAGCGCCGCAAACTGGACGCCGACGTCCGCACCCACGGCGCCCCGCGCTGGAAGCACGCCATGCACCTCCTCCGTCTCCTGGCCGGCGCCCGCGACCTGCTGCGCACCGGCACCCTCACGCTCGACGTGGGCGATGGACGCGGAGCGCTGCTCGCGGTGAAGCGGGGCGAGGTGCCCTGGCCGGAGGTGGAGGCCCGGATGGCCCGGCTGGCGGAGGAGTGCGACGAGGCCGCCCGGCGCGGTCCGCTGCCCGAGGAGCCGGACCGGCGCCGGGTCGAGGACTTCCTGGTCCGCACCCGTCGTGCGTCAGCGCTCCAGGCGGGTCCGGACGACGAGGTCGTGCAGGGCCTCGTACGCGGTGGGGGCACCGGGCAGGGCTGACGCCGCCTGCGCCTCGTCCAGCACGCCGTGCAGCCGCTCCACGTCGGCCCGCACGCGCGTGGGGTTCACATCGGCGTCCCCGTGTTCGCGTGCGGCCTTGGCGGCGATCAGCTCCGGCAGGTGGTCCGGGGCCGCGCCGACCTCCCCGGCGAGGGTCGGCAGGTGCGGCTGGACCTCGCCGGAACGCATGAGGTGGATGCCGGTGAGCAGCACCCGGAAGGTGTAGAGCAGCGGCTTCAGGCCGCCGGTCCTCTCGAACAGCCGCCACTGGGTCCGCGCGAACCCCCGGTAGTGGTGGGCGTGGTGGCTGGTGAGGACCCCGGGGGCCAGCGCGGCCAGTTCCCGGTGGACGTCGGTGGTGTGCACGACCAGCGGGGACAGCAGTTGCTCCAGGACGTAGCCGTTGGGGCGCAGCATCAGGCGGACGAACTTGCGCAGGTCGTGCGTGACCAGGTCCATCTCGACGCCGTCCCGGACCCACATCCTGGACCGGGTCTCGTCGGGCTCGCGCAGTCCGACGAGATCGGCGGCCGGCAGCAGGTGCACGCCCCGCAGGTCCACGTCGGAGTCGCGGGACGGGAAGCCGTACAGGTGCGCGCCGGAGACGGTGGCGAACAGCAGCGGGTCGGGCTGTTCGGCGATCACCGGGCTCAGGTCGAGGTCCAGGGCGTCGGTCATCGGTCAAGCGTCCCAGAGCGCTCCCAGCGCGAGCAGGTCGCCCCGGTACTCGATGCGGTCGGCCCAGTCCGCCGGCCAGGCGTCCGCGCCCAGGTACGCGCCCGCGAAGGCGCCGGTCAGGCAGGCGATGGAGTCGGAGTCGCCGGTGGTGCAGGCGGCGCGGCGCAGGGCGGTGAGGGGTGCGTCGACGAAGAGGAGGAAGCAGAGCAGGCCGGTCGCCAGGGCCTCCTCCGCGATCCAGCCCTCCCCCGTGGCCAGACAGGGGTCGGTCTCCGGGGACACGGTGCGTACGGCCTCCTGGAGTCGTCCCAGGATCTCCAGACACTCGTCCCAGCCGCGCGCGATGAAGTGCTCGGGGGTGGGGTCCTGGGCGCGGGTCCACAGGTCGCCGAGCCAGAACTCGTGGTACCGGGTGCGGTTGTCGTAGGCGTAGGAGCGCAACAGGCCGATCAGGCCGGTCGGTTCGGCCCCCTCGGCGAGCAGCCGCACGGCGTGCGCGGTGAGGTCGGAGGCGGCGAGGGCGGTGGGGTGCCCGTGGGTGAGGGCCGCCTGCAACTGGGCGGCGCCCGCGCGCTGTTCGTCGGTCAGGCCGGGGGCCAGGCCTATGGGGGCGACGCGCATGTTGGCGCCGCAGCCCTTGGAGTGGATCTGACTGGCGTCCTGCCAGGGGCGGTCCTCGCGGGACAGCAGGTGGCATGCCTTGAGGCAGGTGTTGCCGGGGGCGCGGTTGTTCTCGGGTGAGCGCCACCACTCCACGAACTCCTCGCGCACCGACCGCTCCAGCCGCTTCGGGGTGAGCGGTCCGCGGTCCGTCGCGGTCCGCAGCCCGTGCCCCAGGGCGAGCGTCATCTGCGTGTCGTCGGTGACCATGGCCGGCCTGGGCAGGTCCATCTCCCGCCAGGGGCCGGACTTGGCGAGGATCGACGGGACGTCGTCGAACTCGGTCGGGAAGCCCAGCGCGTCCCCGAGGGCGAGTCCGGTGAGCGCGCCCGTGGCGGCGCGCTTGGCGACGGTGGTCGTGGTCATGCGGGAGGTCCTTCCGGGGTCGGCCGGAGCAGCGGCGGGTGGAGGGCGGCGGCGGTGCCCGCGCGGTAGAGCGCGGCGGGTTTGCCCCGGCCGCCGGTGAGGCGCGCGGCGCCCGGGACGGTTTCGACGAATCCCGGGGTGGCGAGGACCTTGCGCCGGAAGTTGGGCCGGTCGAGCTCGGCGCCCCAGACGGTCTCGTAGACCTGCTGGAGCTCGCCTAGGGTGAACTCGGGCGGGCAGAAGGCGGTGGCGAGGCAGGTGTACTCGAGCTTGGCGCCGACGCGTTCCCGCGCGTCGGCGAGGATCCGGTCGTGGTCGAAGGCGAGCTCCCGCGCGGACTCGTACGGTGTCCAGCGGGCCTGGGTCGCGTCGCTGCCGCCGTGCGCCTCGGGCGCGTCGGGCAGCAGGGCGGCGAAGGCGACGGAGACCACCCGCATCCGGGGGTCGCGGCCGGGTTCGCTGTAGGTCCGCAGCTGCTCCAGGTGCAGCCCGGAGACGTCCGTCAGCCCGGTCTCCTCGCCCAGTTCGCGCCGTGCGGCCGTCTCCGCGGACTCGTCCGGCCGGACGAAGCCTCCGGGCAGCGCCCACCGCCCGGCGTACGGTTCCTCGCCGCGCTCGACGAGCAGCACGTGCAGCGCGCCCGCGCGGAGGGTGAACACGGCGAGGTCCGCGGTGACGGCGAAGGGCTCGTAGGCGTACTTGTCGTAGCCGTCCATGACCCGCACCCCCTTTAATAGTCAGTGCGACTATAAAAGGGGGTGCGGTGGACGCACAAGCCCAGGGAGGGCTCTCGGAACCCGGTTAGAGCTCGACCTCCTGCATCAGCATCCCGACCTCGGTGTTGGACAGCCGGCGCAGCCAGCCCGACTTCTGGTCGCCCAGCGTGATCGGACCGAACGCGGTGCGCACCAGCTTGTCGACCGGGAAGCCGGCCTCCGCGAGCATGCGGCGCACGATGTGCTTGCGGCCCTCGTGCAGGGTCACCTCGACGAGGTAGTTCTTGCCGGTCTGCTCCACCACCCGGAAGTGGTCCGCGCGCGCGTAGCCGTCCTCGAGCTGGATGCCGTCCTTCAGCCGCTTGCCCAGGTCGCGCGGGATCGGGCCGACGATGTGCGCCAGGTAGGTCTTCTTCACTCCGTACCGGGGGTGGGTCAGGCGGTGCGCCAGCTCACCGTGGTTGGTGAGCAGGATGACGCCCTCGGTCTCGGTGTCGAGCCGGCCGACGTGGAAGAGGCGGGTCTCGCGGTTGGTGACGTAGTCACCGAGGCACTGACGCCCCTCCGGGTCCTCCATGGTCGAGACGACCCCGGCGGGCTTGTTCAGCGAGAAGAACTGGTACGACTGCGTGGCGACCGTCAGGCCGTCGACCTTGACCTCGTCCTTTTCCGGGTCGACCCGCTTGCCCTGTTCCAGGACGATCTCGCCGTTGACCTCGACGCGCGCCTGCTCGATCAGCTCCTCGCAGGAGCGCCGGGAGCCGTAGCCGGCGCGCGCGAGGACCTTCTGCAGCCGCTCACCCTCCTGCTCGGCGCCGGGGAAGGTCTTGGGCAGCTTGACGTCCTTCCTGCCCGCGTACCGCTCCCGGTTGCGCTCCTCGGCCCGTGCCTCGTACTCGCGGGACGTGGCCGGGACCGAGCGCCCCCGCTGCAGGGGCTTCCTCGGCCCGCCCTTGGCGCCGCCGCGGGCCGTGGGCCCGCGGCCCGACTTGGGACCCTCCTGGGTGGCGCCGGGGCCCACGTCGTAACGCCGCTCCTCCGGGCGCGGCTTCTTCGGACGACCGCCCTGCCTGTCGTCCCGGTCGTTGCCGGCACCGCGGTGATGACCGCGGCCACCGCCGCTTCCGCCGCGGCCGCCGCTGTTGCCACCACGGCTCCCGCCGTTGTTTCCGCTGCTGTTCCTGCCGCTGCTGCTTCGCATCACAGTTCCGTCTTGTCGTCTGCGTCCTCGGAATCCGGGGCGTCCGGATCGAACGACGGGACCCCTTCCAGTGTCTCGGCCTCGATCGCCTCCGCCTCCGGGAGGAAGGGCGCGAGCTCCGGGAGCTCGTCCAGACCGCGCAGGCCCATCCGCTCCAGGAAGTAGTTCGTCGTCGTGTACAGGATCGCACCTGTTTCGGGTTCCGTGCCCGCCTCCCCGATCAGACCGCGCTGGAGGAGGGTGCGCATCACACCGTCGCAGTTGACGCCACGCACCGCGGAGACGCGGCTGCGGCTGACCGGCTGCCGGTAGGCGACGACCGCGAGGGTCTCCAGGGCGGCCTGGGTGAGCCGGGCCTGCTGACCGTCCAGGACGAAGCGCTCGACCGCGGCGGCGTACTCGGGGCGGGTGTAGAAGCGCCAGCCGCCCGCCACGAGCCGCAGCTCGAAACCGCGGCCCTGGCGGGTGTACTCGTCGGCCAGCTCGCGCAGCGCGTCCGCGACCTGGCGCCTGGGCCGCTCCAGGATCTTCGCCAGGTGCTCCTCGGTCGCGGGCTCGTCCACGACCATGAGGACCGCCTCCAGGGCGGGCCTGAGGCCGAGGTCCGCGACGGCGCGCGGTCCGGCGGGTGTCCCGGTGGTCTCGTCGCTCAAGTCTTCTCCTCCTCGGGCTGCTCGGGGGGCCGGTCGAACTCGTCGGTGACCACCGGCACCGCATCCCCGTCCCCGCCGGTCCAGCGCACGGTCAGTTCACCGAGCGCGGTCTCCTGGTCGAGAACGACCGCCTTCTCGCGGTACAGCTCCAGCAGGGCGAGGAACCGCGCCACGACGGTCAGCGTGTCGTCCGTGTCCTCGACGAGCGCCCGGAAGCTCGCCTCGCCCATTTCCTTGAGCCGCGCGACGACGATCCCCGCCTGCTCCTGCACGCTGACCAGCGGTGCGTGGACGTGGTCGACGTACACCTGCGGCCTGGGTCTGGGCTGCATCGCCTTGACGGCGAGCCGGGCGAAGCCCTCGGCGCCGATGCCGATGACCACCTCGGGCAGCAGCTCGGCGTGCTGCGGCTCGAGTCCGACGGTACGGGGGTACCGCAGGGCCTCGTCGTCGAGCCGCCGGTCGAAGATCTCGGCGATCCGCTTGTACGCGCGGTACTGCAGCAGCCGGGCGAACAGCAGGTCGCGGGCCTCCAGCAGGGCCAGGTCGCCCTCGTCCTCCACCTCGGCGGCGGGCAGCAGCCGGGCCGCCTTGAGGTCGAGCAGCGTGGCCGCCACCACCAGGAACTCCGTCGTCTCGTCCAGGTCCCAGTCCGGCCCGAGGGCCCGGATATACGCCATGAACTCGTCGGTCACCTTCGACAGCGCGACCTCGGTGACGTCCAGCTTGTGCTTGGCGATCAGCTGCAGCAGCAGGTCGAACGGCCCCTCGAAGTTCGCCAGCCGGACCTTGAACCGCCCGTCCCCCTCCTCGGCGGGGGCCTCCCCCGGCGCCGGCGCCGCTGTGGAGGACTCCGGCCCCTGCGGCGGGCGCGGCGGCTCCCCGGTCACGGCACCGGGACCCGGCCCCGCCGACGGCACGGCGGTGTTCCCAGCCTCACCACTCCGCACGGACGCCGGGCCCGCCGAGCGACGCGTACCGCCTTCCACGGGCGGCCCCTGCCGCGTCACGGCCGTCCCGTCCGCCTCCGGCGACAGGCCCTCCGCCCGGCCGAACACGTCCACACCGGGCGCGACCCCCGGCGTCACCGTCCCGTCGGCCGGGGCCGTCCCGACCCCCTCCGGCGAGTCCTCCGGCGACAGGCCCTCCGCCCGGCCGAACACGTCCACACCGGGCGCGACCCCCGGCGTCACCGTCCCGTCGGCCGGGGCCGTCCCGACCCCCTCCGGCGAGTCCTCCGGCGAGAGGCCCTCCGCATGACCGAGCACGTCGTCCACGCCGGGAGCGACCCCCGGCGTCGTCGTGGCGTCCGCCGGGACAGGCTCCCCGCGCCCCCTCACCCCGTCGTCGGCGCTCCCGGACGGGTGCCGCGGCACCGCCGTGGGCGCGGCTGAGGCGCCGGGCTCGGGAAGAGTGTCCCGCGGCCCCGTCACCGGCTCGCCGGTCTCCCCGGGGCTGCCGTCCAGCGGCGTGTGTGCGGTGCGGGGTACGGAGGTGACCGCACGCCCCGGCTGTCCGGGCGGCCCGGCCGGCACCGTGTGCTCGGGGCTCGTGCCGTCCGGGCCCGGGTCCTCGGGTACGGACGTCCCGTCCCCCGGCCGGGCTGCGCCCGGCCCGCCCGGGGCGGTCGCCGGGCCCCGGCCCAGGGTGCGGCGGCGGGGTGGCCGGCCGCCGGAGGCGGGTGCGTCGTTCGAGGTCATGGCCTCCGCAGGCTACCGCTACCGCCCGCGCAGACGGCGTACGAGGATGCTGGCGTCCCCACGGCTCTCCAGGTCCGCGAGGACCACCGCCACCGCCTCGCGGACGATGCGACCGCGGTCGACGGCGAGGCCGTGCTCGCCGCGCAGGACGAGCCGCGCGTGTTCGAGGTCCATCAGCTCCTCGGCGGACACGTACACGGTGATCTTCTCGTCGTGCCGCTCACGGCCGCTGGGCCGCCGCGCCGCCGCTCTCCCCCGCTTGCGCGGGGCCGTGCCCTCCTGCGCCGCCGGACGCCGCCCGGAACCCGCCGCACCGCGGCTGCGGGACTCCCCGGCCCCGTCGTGCTCCGCGTCCGCCGCGACGTGCTCCGCGCCCTCGCCGCCCTGCGCGGGCACCGACTGCGGCGCGTCCTCCTGCCCGGCCGCGGCGTCGCCCTCCCCCGCGGGAGCGGGAACGCGGGCGTCGCCGCCCGTGCGCCGGGGACTGGACGCCTGGAGCGCCATCCCCCCTGTCGTACGGAAGAGTTCGTCGGCCCCCGGCAGACTCACTCGGCGTGACACCGGGCGAGCACCTCCCTGGCGAGCTGGCGGTAGGCGGCGGCACCGACGGAGTTGGACGCGTACGTGGTGATGGGCTCACCGGCGACCGTGGTCTCCGGGAAGCGGACCGTGCGGCCGATGACCGTGTGGTAGACGTGGTCGTCGAACGCCTCCACCACCCGCGCGAGCACCTCACGGCTGTGCACCGTGCGCGAGTCGTACATGGTGGCGAGGATGCCGTCGAGCTCCAGGTCGGGGTTGAGCCGCTCCTGGACCTTCTCGATGGTCTCGGTCAGCAGTGCCACACCGCGCAGCGCGAAGAACTCGCACTCCAGCGGCACGATCACCTTGTGCGCGGCGGTCAGCGCGTTGACGGTGAGCAGGCCCAGCGAGGGCTGACAGTCGATCACGATGTAGTCGTAGTCGTCCATCAGCGGCTTCAGTGCCCGCTGCAGCGTGGACTCGCGGGCGACCTCGCTCACCAGCTGCACCTCGGCCGCCGACAGGTCGATGTTGCTGGGCAGCAGGTCCATGTTGGGGACCGCGGTCTTCAGCAGCACCTCGTCGGCCGCCATGCCCCGCTCCATGAGCAGGTTGTAGACGGTGAGGTCGAGTTCCATCGGGTTGACGCCGAGTCCCACCGACAGCGCGCCCTGCGGGTCGAAGTCGACGAGCAGCACCCGGCGTCCGTACTCCGCGAGCGCGGCACCCAGGTTGATGGTCGACGTGGTCTTGCCGACGCCGCCCTTCTGGTTGCACATCGCGATGATCTTCGCGGGTCCGTGATCGGTCAGCGGGCCCGGGATCGGGAAGTACGGCAGCGGGCGCCCGGTCGGACCGACGCGCTCACGACGCTGGCGCGCCGCGTCGGGCGCGAGCGTGGCCGCGTACTCCGGATCGGGCTCGTACTCGGCGTCGGGGTCGTAGAAGTGCCCCTCGGGCAGTTCGTCGTAGTCGGCGAGCTGGTTGTGGGGCGCGCCACTTCCGTCGCCGGCCATGGCGTTCACGTGATGGCCATCCATGCTCTGGTGTGCTGGGTGAGTCGCCCCTGGAGTCCGGTGACTCCGGTGGGCTGCGAAGGTGCGCACAGCGACGGAGCCGACAGCAGCGAATCCCGCGGGCTCCTGGTCCGGCGCAGGCATTCCTGGGTGACCACCCCCGGGAGTAAATGTCGACTCATTCACAAGTCGTCTTACCTCCTTGGTGACCAGGAAACTTCTAGACAGGTCAGCGTGGCACCATGCCGACGTTTGGCGACTCTATGGCGTGTCGGCCGTCCGCAGCAACACAATCCGCCGGACCCGACCCGATGTGTCGGTGACGAAACATCCCTCTGTCAAGGGTGTACGGCCGTCGCACGGCAGGTTTCACGGGTGTGCGAATCGGTACAAGGGTTACGTTCGAGGCGAGTTGTGCAGGAATCAGGAAGTGACCATACACACATCCGGCCGGACCTCGTGGGACAAGGTCCGGCCGGGCGCGTGGCGTTGACGATCCGAGTTGACGTGTCGCCTTTGCGGGTGGGTGACTTGGTCGACTTACCGTCCCGGCGGGTCAGCCGAGCAGCGAGGCCGGTTCGACGTGCTCCAGGCCGTGCGCCTCGGCGACCTCGCGGTAAACGACCTTGCCGTCATGCGTGTTGAGACCCTTGGCGAGCGCGGGGTCGCGGCGCAGCGCGTCCGCCCAGCCACGGTTGGCGACTTCGACGATGTACGGCAGCGTGGCGTTGGTCAGCGCGTAGGTCGAGGTGTTGGGCACCGCGCCGGGCATGTTGGCGACGCAGTAGAAGACCGACTCGTGGACCTTGAACGTCGGCTCGGCGTGCGTCGTGGGGTGGGAGTCCTCGAAGCAGCCGCCCTGGTCGATCGCGATGTCGACAAGGACACTTCCCGCCTTCATCCGCGAGACCAGCTCGTTGGTGACCAGCTTGGGGGCCTTGGCGCCCGGGACCAGCACCGCGCCGATCACCAGGTCGGCCTCCAGGCAGGCCTTCTCCAGCTCGAAGGCGTTGGAGACGACGGTCTGGATCCTCGTGCCGAAGACCTTGTCGGCCTCCTTGAGCTTGTTGATGTCCTTGTCGAGCAGGGTCACGTGGAAGCCCATGCCGATGGCGATCTGCGCGGCGTTCCAGCCGGAGACACCGCCGCCGATGACGACGGCCCGGCCTGCCAGCACTCCCGGGACACCGCCGGGGAGCACACCCCGGCCGCCGTGGGCGCGCATCAGGTGGTAGGCGCCGACCTGGGTGGAGAGCCGGCCCGCGACCTCGGACATCGGGGCGAGCAGCGGCAGCGCGCGGTTGGGCAGTTCGACGGTCTCGTAGGCGATGGCGGTGGTACCGGACTCCAGGAGGGCGTCCGTGCACTCCCGGGACGCGGCCAGGTGCAGGTAGGTGAAGAGGGTCTGGTCCTTGCGCAGGCGGTGGTACTCCTCCGCGACGGGCTCCTTGACCTTCAGCAGCAGGTCGGCGGCGGCCCAGACCTCGTCGGCCGTGTCCAGGATCTGCCCGCCCGCGGCGGTGTACTCGCCGTCCGGGATCGAGGAGCCGACGCCGGCGCCGCGCTCGATGACGACCTGGTGACCATGGCGCACGAGCTCGTGCACGCCGGCGGGGGTGATGGCCACCCGGAACTCGTTGTTCTTGACCTCGCGGGGGATGCCGACCTTCACGTGGATCACGGTCCTTGGCTCAGAGGGTAGGGGGTATCACTACACATACCCGGGCACACGGGGGCACACCGGGAGAGACCGCAGAAGATGGTGCGGCAGAGCCAGTTTAATGAAGGTGTTCCCGCTGTCTAGCCTTCCATTGCTTCAATCTTCAGCGGATGCGCTACGGATTTCGCAGGCGTTAGCGCCGTGTTCCGGTGCGGAGTCCTTCTCCGGGTCCTTTGCCGGGTCCTCCTCAGGACCCTCCTCCGGGCCCTCTTCGGCCAGCATCCGCTCGGCCGTACCCCGGTGCAGCGCGGCGGACGCGGCGTCGCCGAGGTGCTCGAAGGAGTCGGCGAGCCGCAGGTGCAGCGCGGCCAGCAAGCGGGTGTCCTCGGCCCGGCGCGCCCACTCGACGGCCTCGTGGCAGGTGCGCAGCGACTCGTCGAGCCGGCCCGCGTACTCCTGCACCCGGGCCAGTTCGCTCAGGGCCCGCGCCTGGGCGGCCACGTCGCCCAGCCTCCGGTGCCCGGCGACCGCCGCGCGCCAGTTGCGCAGGGCCTCGCCGTAGCGGCCGGCGTAGGTGTGGGCGGCCCCGATCCGGCCGTGGAGCCGGGCGGCCTCCGCGCGCTCGCCCCTGGCCAGCCGCTCGGCCAGGGCCCGTCCGAACCAGTCGGCGGCCCGGTCGAAGTCCCCCAGTTCCAGGTGCGCGCCGCCTACGGATTCCATCGCGCGGCCGGTCGCGTACGGGTCGTTCGCCTCGCGTCCGGCGTCCAGCGCGGCCCGGTAGCGTGTCAGGGCGTCCGCCGTGCGCCCGGTGTGGGCGTCGAGGTCGCCCAGGTTGAGCAGGGCCGCCGCCCGCTCCCGGGGCAGCGCGCGGCGCTCGGCGACGTCGAGGACCAGGCCGTGGATGTCGTACAGGTCGCTCGCGGCGGCCTGGGTGCCGAAGTGGGCAGCCATGGCGCGCACCAGCTGGGACATCAGGCGTCTGGCGAGGGTGTCCAGTTCCCCGTCGGCGACCGCGAGCCGCGCGGCGGCCAGCAGGGCGGGCCTGCGCAGCCGCAGCCAGTCGGCGGCCGCCCGGGGGCTGGGGAAACGCAGGGCGCGCGGCATGCCGAGGAGCTTCTCGCGCGCCTGGGGACTGTCGGTCTCGGTGATCGCCCTGCACGACTGGAGCAGGCGTACGGTCCGCTCCAGCATGCGGGCGCGGGCCAGCTGGAGCTCGCCGGGCTTCTCGTGTTCCGCCGCGAGGTCGTGCAGCAGCGGGTGCAGGCAGCAGGGCACCCGGTACTGCGGCTGGGCGGAGCCCACCGAGTGCAGCAGACCATGCGCGGCGAAGCCGTCCAGGACGGTGTGGGCGGCCTCGACCGGGCAGCCGGTGAGCGCGGCGGCGGTGTGCGGGTCGACCAGGCCCCCCGGGGCGAGGCTGAGCAGGCGCAGCATCCGGGCGGAGGTGGTGGGCAGCGAGTCGTGGACCAGCCGCCCCACACGGGTGACGGCGGTGTCCCGTCCGGGGTCCGTGTGCAGCTGTTTGGCGAGGTCGGCGACGGCGGCCTTGGGCCGTGCTGCGAGCCAGCCGCCGGCCAGCACCAGGGCGGCGGGCAGGCCCTGGCACTGCTCGGCGAGCCGCTCGGCGGCCCGGGGGTCGACCGTGATGCGCACCGATCCGGTCAGGCGGGACAGCAGTTCCACCCCGGACTTGGTGTCGAGGCCGCCCAGGGTGCAGGGGCGGACGTCGGCGATGCCGGTGAGCGGGCCCGAGGAGACGGCCACGGCGAGGCAGCCGGGGTTGTCGGGGAGCAGCGCGTCGACCTGCTCCGCGTCCGCCGCGTCGTCCAGCAGGAGCACCGCGCGGCGCTCGGCCAGGGCGGTGCGCAGCGCCTCGGCGAGCTCGTCCTCGGGGGCTCCGGCCGGGGCGGGTGTCTCCAGGGTGTCGAGCAGTTCCCGCGCGGCATGCCCGACGGGCACGCGGGTGCCGTCGGGTTCGCTGAGGCGGGCGCGGAGTACCCCGCCGGGGTAGCGTCCCGCGACCTGGCGCACGAGCTCCTCGGCGAGGGCCGTCCGGCCGGATCCGGGCCGGCCCGCGATGAGAAGAACGCGCGCGCGGGGGGCCTTGCGGCCCGAGAGCGTGTCCAGTCCGGCACGCTCGATGTCCGCACGCAGCTCCTTCAACTCCCTGGTACGGCCCAGGAATCGACCTTCCGGAGCAGCGTCCCGCAGGAGCCGCACACCGTCGGGGTCCACCACCTGATCCGTCACGGGCCACACTCCCGTCCCACCGCACGCGCAGGCCCGCCGGGTCTTCCGGATCGGGCGTTTTCCAGAGCCTAGTTCACGCTCTGCGACGTTCCGTGAGGAGCGCGGCACCGGGAGCGAGACTCCCTCGATCGGATCAACAGATCGTAGGACTGATGGTGTCGAGGTGGTGGAACCAGGGACGCGGAACGCCGCGTGGCCGACCGCGTCGAGCGGCCGGCCACGCGGCGTGTCGCACCCGCCGGCTCACACCTCGAACGGCCTCGCCGGCCACGGCGCCTGCGCGGGCCGCAGCGCGTCCAGACCGTCACCGGCCCGCGCGGCTACGACCGAGAGAACACCCACCACCAGACAGTTGTTGTGCAGCTCCCCGGCCAGCACCCCGCGCGCCAGCTCGTCGAGGGGAACGCGGGCGAGCTCCATGTCGGCCTCTTCGTCCTCGACGGCGAAACGGTCGCCCTCGGCCTCGGACAGCCCGCGCGCCAGGAAGATCCGTACGGCCTCGTCGCAGCCGCCGGGCGTCGTGTAGACGTCGGTCAGCACCCGCCAGTCCTCCGCCTTGACGTGCGCCTCCTCGTACAGCTCCCGCTGGGCCGCGTGCAGCGGGTTCTCGCCGACCACGTCGAGCAGTCCGGCCGGGATCTCCCACAGCTTCTGGCGCACCGGGTGCCGGTACTGGCGCAGCACCAGGACCCGGTCGGCGTCGTCGAGGGCGAGGACGGCCACGGACCCGGGGTGGACCTGGTAGTCGCGGCGGACCACGGCGCCGCCGGGCATGACCACCTCGTCCGTGCGGACGGAGGTCTTGTTGCCCGTGAACGGGGTCTCCGTCCCGCGGATCTCCCACTCCTCCGGGGCGTCCTTGATCGTCATGCCTGTCCTTCCCGACGTACGGCTCTCGTGCGCGGTGCCTGGGTGAAAAAAGTTGCCGGGGTGCGCCCCTTCCTGAAGGTTCGCACCCCGGCAACCGTACAACCGGGTGTGTTACTTCGAGATCTTCCGCTCGACCGAGGCCTTCACCAGGCCCGCGAAGAGCGGGTGCGGACGGGTCGGGCGCGAGCGGAGCTCGGGGTGGGCCTGGGTCGCGACCAGGTACGGGTGGACGTCGCGCGGGTACTCGACGTACTCGACGAGCTTGCCGTCCGGGGAGGTGCCGGAGAACACGATGCCGGCCTTCTTCTCGAGCTCCGCGCGGTAGGCGTTGTTCACCTCGTAGCGGTGCCGGTGGCGCTCCTCGACGTACTCCTTGCCGTCGTACACCTCGCGCACGATGGAGCCCTCGGCCAGCTTGGCCGGATACATGCCGAGCCGCATGGTGCCGCCCATGTCGCCCTCGCCGGCCACGATGTCGAGCTGCTCGGCCATCGTGGAGATGACCGGGTGGGAGGTCGCCGGGTCGAACTCGGTGGAGTTGGCGTCGGAGATGTCGGCGAGGCTGCGCGCGGCCTCGATCACGATGCACTGCAGACCGAGGCAGAGGCCGAGCAGTGGGATCCGGTTCTCCCGGGCGAACTTGATCGCGCCGACCTTGCCGAGCACACCGCGGTCGCCGAAGCCGCCCGGAATACAGATGCCGTCGACGTCACCGAGCTGCGCCTGGGCGCCGGCCGGGGTCTTGCAGTCGTCCGAGGTGACCCACTTGATCTTCACCCGGGCCTTGTTGGCGAAGCCGCCCGCGCGCAGCGCCTCGGTGACCGAGAGGTAGGCGTCGGGCAGGTCGATGTACTTGCCGACCAGGGCGAGGGTGATCTCGTGGTCGGGGTTGTGGACCCGGTCGAGCAGGTCGTCCCAGGTGGTCCAGTCCACGTCCCGGAACGGCAGGTCCAGCTTGCGGACCACGTAGGCGTCCAGGCCCTCGCCGTGCACGGTCTTCGGGATGTCGTAGATCGAGCGGGCGTCGGGGCAGGCGACGACGGCGTCCTCGTCGACGTCGCACATCAGCGAGATCTTCCGCTTGATCGCGGTGGGCACCTCGCGGTCGCAGCGCAGCACGATCGCGTCCGGCTGGATGCCGATGTTGCGCAGCGCCGCGACCGAGTGCTGGGTGGGCTTCGTCTTGAGCTCACCCGAGGGACCGATGTAGGGAAGGAGGGAGATGTGGACCACGAACACGTTGTCGCGCCCGACCTCGTGCCGGACCTGGCGGACCGTCTCCAGGAACGGCAGCGACTCGATGTCGCCGACCGTGCCGCCGACCTCCGTGATCACCACGTCGACCTCGTCGGTCGCCATCCGGCGGATCCGGTGCTTGATCTCGTTGGTGATGTGCGGGATGACCTGCACGGTGTCGCCCAGGTACTCGCCGCGCCGCTCCTTGGCGATCACCGTGGAGTAGATCTGGCCCGTGGTGACGTTGGCGGAGCCGTCCAGATCACGGTCGAGGAAACGCTCGTAGTGCCCGATGTCCAGGTCCGTCTCGGCGCCGTCGTTGGTGACGAACACCTCACCGTGCTGGAAGGGGTTCATCGTGCCCGGGTCGACGTTGAGGTACGGGTCGAGCTTCTGCATGACGACGCGCAGACCACGGGCCTTGAGCAGCATGCCCAGGCTGGAGGCGGTCAGGCCCTTGCCGAGAGAGGAGGCGACACCCCCGGTGACGAAGATGTGCTTGGTCGTCGAAGATTTGGGCGGCATGGCCAAGAGGGGGCTCCCGTGGTCGCGGTCTGAGGGTGCGGTTCCGGGGTTTCTCGCCCACCGGTCCACGGGCTACCAGCGTAACAGCGCCGCGCGACACTGGCTCACGGGCACGCTCCGCGCACGCGCCGCCACGGGGTACGCACCGCGCACCGGACCCTCACCCCGTGGTCACTCGTTCGGCGGGCCCGCGTTGCCCCGAGCGGCACACAGATCATCTACGTGCGTCGTATCCTGCTCGGACACTCGCTGCCGAGCCCGGCCGGCCGAACGGCACCACCCCCGCCCGTAAGTTCCGGAACCACGTGAGCTCGTCAGTTCGTTGAGCGACAATGGGCGCTTTGCCATCACGGCCGAGCGACTGATGTGCTGGTAGCTCGACGACGATCGCAAGAAACCCCTGACCGCACTAGCGACAACCCCCTCGCGGGGTGACGTGGCCGTTCGACTGGAGATGCACGTGGCCGGGCGCATCGAAGACTACGCACTCATCGGAGACATGCAGACGGCGGCGCTGGTCTGCCGGGACGGCACGGTGGACTGGCTGTGCCTGCCCCGCTTCGACTCGCACGCCATCTTCGCCGGCCTGCTGGGCACCGAGGATCACGGCTTCTGGCGGCTGGGCCCCGCCCACGCCGACGAGGCCGAACCGCCGAGCGCCACCCGGCGCGGCTACCGCGGCGACTCGCTGATCCTGGAATCGGAGTGGGAGACGCCGCGCGGCACGGTCCGCGTGACGGACTTCATGCCCCCGCGTGAAGGCGCCCCGCAGCTGATCCGCATCGTGGAAGGCGTCTCGGGCCGCGTCCCCATGCGCTCGGCACTGCGGATGCGCTTCTCCTACGGCAGGATCGTCCCGTGGGTGCACCGCCACGAAGGACGCACCGTCGCCGTCGCCGGCCCGGACTCCGTGTGGTTCGACACCCCCGCCGAGACCTACGGCGAGGACCTGACCACGTACTCCGACTTCACCGTCGCCCCGGGCGAGCGGATCGCGTTCACCCTCTCCTGGGAGCCGTCGCACAAGGAGCCGCCCGCGCTGCCGGAGCCGGAGCAGTCGCTCACGGCGACGGAGGACTTCTGGCGCGAGTGGGTCGAGCACTGTACGTACCACGGTCCCTACCGTGAGGCGGTGATCCGCTCCCTGATCACGCTCAAGGCCCTGACGTACGCCCCCACCGGCGGCATCGTCGCCGCGCCCACCACCTCCCTGCCGGAGGACATCGGGGGCGTCCGCAACTGGGACTACCGCTACACCTGGCTGCGCGACGCGGCGATCACCCTGTCCTCGCTGCTGCGCACCGGCTACCGCGAGGAGGCCCGCGCCTGGCGCGAGTGGCTGCTGCGCGCGGTGGCGGGCGACCCGGAGAACCTGCAGATCATGTACGGCATCGCCGGTGAGCGCGAGCTCGGCGAGGCGGAGCTGGACTGGCTGCCCGGCTACGAGAACTCCTCCCCCGTCCGGGTGGGCAACGGCGCGGCGCACCAGCTCCAGCTGGACGTGTACGGCGAGGTCACCGAGGCGCTCCACCTGGCCCACATGACGGGCCTGGCACGCAACGACTACGCCTCACTGCTCCAGCTGAAGCTGATCCATTACCTGGAGAAGCACTGGACGGAGCCGGACGAGGGCATCTGGGAGGTGCGCGGCCCGCGCCGCCACTTCGTGCACTCCAAGGTGATGGCCTGGGTCGCCGTCGACCGCACCATCAAGCTCGTCGAGTCCGGTGACGCCGACGGCCCGCTGGAGCGGTGGAAGCGGCTGCGCGAGGACATCCACCGGGACGTGTGCGAGAAGGGCTACGACAAGGAGCGCAACACCTTCACCCAGTCCTACGGCTCCCCGGAGCTCGACGCCTCTCTGCTGCTGATCCCGCAGGTGGGCTTCCTGCCGCCGGACGACAAGCGCGTGATCGGCACCGTCGAGGCGATCCAGCGCGAGCTGTCCACCTCCGACGGCTTCATCCTGCGCTACCCGACGGAGGGCAAGGACGAGGGCGTCGACGGCCTGCCGGGTGACGAGGGGGCGTTCCTCGCCTGCTCGTTCTGGATGGCCGACGACCTGGCGATGATCGGCCGCGTGGACGAGGCACGCCGGCTCTTCGAGAAGCTGCTCGCCCTGCGCAACGACCTCGGCCTGCTGGCGGAGGAGTGGGACCCGCGCCTGCAGCGCCAGGTCGGCAACTTCCCGCAGGCCTTCAGCCACGTCCCGCTCATCGACACGGCCCTGCGCCTGACGGCTTCCGGCGCGTACGGGGGCTGAGCGCCGATCCGCCCGCGGCCGCCCGGCCGCGGGCGGATCCGCCGCCGGGCACCTCGCGGGCAGCGGCACGGTGACGCCCCGCCCGCACCCCGGGTACCGTCCGCTGCATGAACACCAGCGCACCTCCGCCCACGGGCATCACCGTGCGGCGCGCCCTGGACCTTCCCGGCCTCCGCAGCGGTCTCCCGGAGGTCCTCGCCGGCGCCGACCGGCTGGAGCGCGCGGTGCGCTGGGTGCACGCCGGCGAGGTGCCCCACATCGCCTCGCTGCTCAAGGGCGGTGAGCTGCTGCTGACCACCGGGTACGGGTTCGGCAGCCGCCCGGCGGACCAGCGGGCGTTCGTGCGCACGCTGGCCGAGCGGGGCATCGCGGCGCTCGTGGTGGAGCTGGGGCCGCGTTTCGGCCGGCTGCCCGCCGCCCTCGTCGACGGGGCCAGGGCGGCGGGACTGCCGCTGGTCCAGCTGCACCGCGAGGTGCCGTTCGTGACGGTCACCGAGGAGATCCACACCGAGATCGTCAACGGGCACTACGCACTGCTGCAACGCGCGGAGGAGGTGCACCGGCGCTGCACCGAGGCGCTGCTCGGCGGTGGCGGCGTCCCCGAGGTCCTGGAGATCCTCGCCGGGTTCAGCGGCAATCCGGTGTTCCTGGAGACGACCGACGGGCAGCTGCTGTACGCGGCGGGCGAGGGCCCCGAGGGCACCGACCCGCTCCAGGTGTGGGAAGGGCTGCGCGACCGGCACCGGGACGACCCGCCGGCCGGTTCGGCCCTGGTGGACGTGCCCGGCGGCGGCCCCGGCAGCGGCGGTGCACGGGCGCGGCTGGTGCTGCTTCCGGTGCGCAGCGCGCCGGAGCCCGTGCACCGGATGGCGGCCGATCGGGCGGCGGGCCTCCTCGCCGTGGTGCTGATGCAGGCACGTCAGGAGGAGGAGCTGGCGGCGCGCGGCCGGGGGGACTTCCTCACCGACCTCGCCGAGGGGCGCGTCACCGCCGGGGACGCGCCCGCACAGGCGCGCGTACTGGGCTTCAAGCCGGGTGCGGGGCCGCTGCTGCCGGTGGTGATGCGGCTCGGCGACGCGCTGTCCCCGCAGGGAGGCGGCTGGGCGGTGCTGGCCCGGGCGGTGGGCGGGGAACTGGCCTCGCTCGGAGTCCCCGTACTGCTCGGTGTGCGGCCGGTGGAGGGGCGGGTGCCGCTGCTGGTCGGGCTGCGCGCGGAGGCGGACCGGCCTGCGGTCGCCGACCGGGTGGCGGCCGCGCTGCGTGCCGGGGTGGAGCGGGCGGGAATGCTGCGGCCCGGGGGCGGGCCGCCCGTCGTGGTCGTCGGTCCGGCCGGCGGCTGGGCGGCGGCGTCGACGGGGCTGCGGCACGCGGCGGAGACGGCGACCGCGGCCCAGGGCCTGCCCGACCGCCCCTGGTACGACGCCCGCCGGCTGGACATCGACCTGCTGCTGTGGCGGCTGCGGGACCATCCGGACCTGGCGGCGTTCGTGGAGCGCGCGGTCGGCCCGGTCCTCGACCACGACCGCCGGTCCAGGCCGCCGCTGCTACCCACCCTGGAGACGTACCTGGCCCATGCAGGACGCAAGGCGGAGACGGCGCGCGAACTGCACCTGAACCGGCAGACGCTCTACAACCGGCTGGCCCGCATCGGTGAGTTGCTGGGCACCGACCTCGACGACCCGCAGACGGTCCTGGCGTTGAGCCTAGCCCTGCGTGCCCGCCGCCACGTGCCGTGAGCACGCGGCCCGGTGTCAGACCAGCGGCCGTGGCCGCGTCAACTCGTCGTACACGCTGAGCACCTGGGCCACCGTCTCGTCCTCGGTCGGCCAGCCGGCCGCCTGCCGCGCGCCCCGCTCCCTGAGCAGCTCGCGACGCCGGGGGTCGTCCAGCAGCCCCGTGACGGCGTCGGCGAGCGCCCGCGCGTTGCCGTACGGGACCAGTTCGGCGGCGTCGCCGACGAGTTCGGGGATGCCGCCGACCCGGGTCGCGACGAGCGGCACACGCGCGCGGAGGGCTTCCTGGGCGAGCGCGGAGCGCGCCTCCCAACGGCTGGGCAGCAGCGCGACGTCGGCGGCGGTGAGCAGGTCGCCGACGTCCTCACGCCGGCCGAGCAGCCGCACCGGCAGTTCCTCGTCCTCGATCCTGCGCTGGAGTTCGGCGCGCAGCGGCCCCTCCCCCGCGAGCACCACCAGCGGCACCGGGTCGCGCCTGCGCCACGCGTGGGTGGCGTCCAGCAGGACGTCGTAGCCCCGGTGCCGTTCGAGCGCGCCGACGGCGATGAGCAACGGGCGTTCCGTGGCGCCGAGTTCGGCCCGGACCTTGGGCCGCAGCCGGTCCGGGTCGTCCGGCGCGGGGGAGGTGCGGGGACCCGGCAGGGAGACGGCGGCCAGCCGCGCGTCCCGCGCTCCCGCGCGGCGCGCCCGGTCGACGAGGACGGACGTCGTCCCGAGCACCACGGTGGCCGCCCTGACCACCCGACGTTCCAGCACGCGCAGGAAGTGCGCCCGGGGCCCGTCGGCGTGCGCCCGGTCGTGCCAGGTGACGATCAGCGGCGTACGCCGCCCGCCGAGGGCGAGGGCGGTGCGGAACGAGGCGTGCAGCCCGTGCGCGTGGACCAGGTCGACGCCCGTGCAGGCGGCCCGCAGCGCGGCCACCGATCCCGGGTCGCTGCTGCGCGGCACGGGTACGTGCTCGGCGCCCACCGAGGTGAAGTCATAGGTGTGTTCGGCCTCCACGGGGGCGCACACCGTGACCCGCACGCCCCTGGCGACGAGCCCCGCGGCCAGTGAGCGCACATGGGCGCTGCCTGCGGCGTTGCCGCCGCCCAGCACCTGCACGGTGCGCAGGGACGACTGGCTGCTCACGGGGGTCACGTGGCCGGGCTCCTGGTTCGGGTCGGGCGGTCACGAAGAACGTACAGAAGGATCGTGCGGAGGGGGTGTACCGCGCGGTTTCCTTCGCGTACTCCGACAAGCATGCCAGGGCGCGTACGGGTTACGGGAACCACCGAAGCGGGGACCCGAATCCACCAACACCTCTAAATCACCCGGACGAGTGACGGAGTGTCCGATTCCGCTTCCTGGCCGGTGTCCGGGCCGCCGCGCTGACCGCGTCCCCGTGCACCGCGGCCACCACCAGCGCGGCGGCGTGCGCGAGGAGACCGGTCCGCCCGGTGCCCTCCACGATCGCGGCCCCCACGGCAGCGCCCGGCGCGTGCGCACCCGTGTCACCGAGCATCGTGCGCCGTCCGAGGTCGCCGGGCAGAACGGCCGCCGCGGCCGGCATCGCGGCCGCGGCGGTGCGGCCGGCTCCCGGGTTCCGGCGCAGCGGCCCCGGCGCGCCGAGCGCGAACACGGCACCGGCGGCCCGGCCGGGCCGTGAGTCCACGAGGTCGACCGCGTGTTCCGCCCCGCGACGACGCCCCCGCGAGCACCTTGTCGAGCGGCCGCTCCTCCGGCACCGCACCCGCCGCGAGCCCCGCGGCCGAGATCCCGAACGGTTCGACCGCCCCGCTGGCCACCTCACCGTGCCTCAGCGCCCCGAGAGCCGAGCCGCGGGCCGTCCGCCCCGGCGACGCCGTCGTACGCCCGCACAGCCCGGCGACGAGCACGGCCGCGCTGCGGCGGCGGGGCGCACCCGGGCGGCGCGGGCCGCCACGGCGAGGGCGGACGCCGGACCGGCGTACAGCCCGACGGACCGGCCGGCGTGGTTCGACCGCTCCCAGCGTTCCCTCCCGCCGGGCGGCCACCGCCGGAGCGCGGCCGTCGCGGCCAGGCCGAGGGCGGCGGTACCGGCGAACGAGGCGGACCCGCACGGGCCCCGGTTCGCGGCACGGTCCCCCTCAGGCGTCCGCCCGAGCCGTCTCCAGCAGTTCCTCCGCGTGCGCGCGGGCCGTTTCGGAGTTCTCCTGGCCGGCCAGCATGCGGGACAACTCCCGGATGCGGTCCTCGCCTTCGAGGACCTTCACCCCGGACCGGGTCACCGACCCGTCGTTGGTCTTCTCCACCAGCAGTTGCCGGTCGGCGAACGCCGCAACCTGCGGCAGGTGGGTGACGACCACGACCTGCGCCGTCTTCGCCAGCCGCGCGAGCCGCCGCCCGATCTCCACCGCCGCCTTGCCGCCCACTCCGGCGTCGACCTCGTCGAAGAGGTACGTCGGCACCGGGTCGGTCCCGGCGAACACGACCTCCACGGCCAGCATCACGCGCGACAGCTCACCGCCCGACGCCCCCTTGGCGATGGGCCGGGGCGGCGCACCGGGGTGCGGGGCCAGGAGCAGCTCGACCTCGTCCACCCCCGACGGCCCGTAGGCGACCGTGCGCCCGCCGACCTCGACGCCCTCCGGGTCCTCGGTCTGGCGGATGTCGAACGACACCCGCGCATGCGGCATCGCGAGCGAGGCCAGCTCCGCGGTCACGGCCGCAGCGAACCGCTCCGCCGCCTCCGTCCGCGCGTCGGTCAGCTCCTGGGCGAGCGCGCCCAGTTCGCCGCGGAGCGCGTCGCGTTCGGCGGTCAGTTCCCCGATCCGCTCGTCGTCGCCGTCCAGCTCGGTCAGCCGCGCGGCACTCCGCTCGGCCCACGCCAGGACGGCGGAGACGTCCTCGCCGTACTTGCGCACCAGTCCGGTGAGCGCGGCCCGCCGCTCCTCGACCGCGGCCAGCCGCAGCGGATCGGCGTCCAGGTCGTCGGCGTACCCCGCCAGTTCCCCGGCGACGTCGCGCAGCAGGATGCCGATCTCCCCGATCCGGTCGGTCAGCGCGGCCAGCACCGGATCGTGCGCCCGCACGGCGTCCAGCGCCCGCTGGGCGCCCGCGACGAGCGTCCCGGCGTCCATGCTCTCGGGATCCTCGGGATTCCCGGCGAGCGCCGCGTGGGCGAGCGCGGCGGCGGAGGCCAGCGCCTCGGCGTGCCCGAGCCGCTCCGCCTCCTCCGCCAGCTCCACGTCCTCACCCGCGCGGGGCTCCACGGCGGCGATCTCCTCGAGCCCGAAGCGGAGCAGGTCGGCCTCCTGGGCCCGCTCACGCGCGCGTGTGGTGATCTGCTCCAGCTCCGTGGTGACCGCCCGCAGCCGCTTGTACGCCTCGCCGTACTTGCCGAGCGGCACGGCGACCGCGTACCCGGCGTACCGGTCGAGCGCCTGCCGCTGCCGGGAAAGCTTCAGCAGCCCTTGCTGGTCGGTCTGCCCGTGCACGGCCACGAGGTCGTCGGCGAGCTCCGCGAGCAGCCCCACCGGCACGCTCCGCCCGCCCAGGTGCGCCCGTGAGCGCCCCTCCGCGGAGACGGTGCGGCTGACCAGCAGCGTCCCGTCGTCCAGCTCGGCCCCGGCCTCCTCGGCGCGTACCACGGCGGCGGCGCCCTCGGGCACGGCGATCCGTCCCTCGACGACCGCGTTCTTCGCCCCGATCCGCACCAGCGCCGCGTCCGCCCGCCCGCCCAGCAGCAGGCCCAGGCTGGTGACCACCATGGTCTTGCCCGCGCCCGTCTCACCCGTGACGGCGGTGAAGCCGGGCGACAGCTCGACCACAGCGTCGTCGATGACCCCGAGCGACCGTATCCGCATCTCCTCAAGCACGCACCCGACCTTACGAGGTCGAAGCCCGCGAGTGCGACCGGCCCGCCTGTGTCACCCAGGGGAGTGGTCGTCCCTCAGGGGCGGGGGCGCTGCGCGAACGGTCACGAGCACCCCGCTGCCGCCGACACCGTGACACCACACCTCCGGGGCGGCCAGGGCCCGTCCGGGCCCTAGTTCGGAGCACCCCGCCAACCCGACACCGGCAGGGCGAACTTCGCGACCAGCCGGTCGGTGAACGAGGCGTGGTGCAACCGGGCCAGCCGCACCGGCACCGCCCCCCTGCGCACCTCCACCCGCGCGCCGACCGGCAGCTCCACGGTCCGCCGTCCGTCGCACCAGAGCACGCCCGGGGGGACGTGCGGCAGCATCTCCACCGCCAGCACCGAGTCCGGCGAGGTCACCAGCGGCTTCGCGAACAGGGCGTGCGCGCTGATCGGCACCATCAGCAGCGCCTCGACCTCCGGCCACACCACGGGCCCGCCCGCGGAGAAGGCGTACGCGGTGGATCCGGTCGGGGTGGCGCAGACGATCCCGTCGCAGCCGAACCCGGTCACCGGCCGCCCGTCGATCTCCAGCACGACCTCCAGCATCCGCTCGGCGGACACCTTCTGCACGGCCGCCTCGTTCAACGCCCAGTCGGTGTGCACGATGTCACCGTCGTGGTGCACGACGACGTCGACGGTCATCCGCTCCTCGACCTCGTACGCCCGGTTCACCACCCGGTCGACGACCTTGTCGAGGTCGTCCCGCTCGGCCTCGGCGAGGAACCCGACCCGCCCGAGGTTGACGCCCAGCATGGGCACCCCGGAGGCGCGGGCGAACTCGGCGCCGCGCAGCAGCGTGCCGTCGCCGCCCAGCACGATCAGCAGCTCACAGTCGTCCAGGCCCTCGGGGGTGCCCTCCTTGACCGTGTCCACGTCGTCCGGCAGCGGCAGGTCGCGGGCCTCGTCCTCCAGGACCCGCACCCCGAGCCCGGAACGCAGCAGGCCCCCGACCACGAGCTCGGCGCTGCGGATGGCCGCGGGCCGTCCGGTGTGCGCCAGCAGGAAAACAGTACGAGCTCGGTTCTGCGTCAACTCGGCCCCTCCGCCACAGCACGGTCAACATCGGCCGGGTCCAGCGCCGGAGCGCCGGACCGCAGCCACAGGAAGTATTCGACATTCCCCGAGGGACCGGGCAGCGGACTCGCCGTCACGCCACGCACCCCCAGGCCCAGCTCCCAGGCCCGTTCGGCCACCGAGCGCACGGCCTCGGCACGCAGCTGCGGGCTGCGCACGACCCCGCCGCTGCCGAGCCGCTCCTTGCCGACCTCGAACTGCGGTTTCACCATCATCACCAGGTCGGCGTCCGGCCTCACGCACCGCTTCAGGGCGGGCAGCACCAGCCCGAGCGGGATGAAGGACAGATCCCCCACGACAAGATCCACAGGCTCCCCATCGATGACCTCGAGCGTCAACTCCCGTACGTTCGTACGATCCTTGACGGTGACGCGTTCATCGTTGCGGAGAGACCAGGCGAGTTGCCCGTATCCGACGTCCACGGCGACCACGTGCGCGGCCCCGGCCCGCAGCAGGACGTCGGTGAAGCCGCCGGTGGAGGCGCCGGCGTCGAGCGCCCGCCGTCCGGCGACGGCCAGCCCGCGGGGCACGAACGCCGCCAGGGCGCCGGCCAGCTTGTGGCCGCCGCGCGAGACGTAGTCGGGGTCACCGGTGTCCTCGGCGACGACGATCGCGGCGGCGGTCTCCACCTGCGTGGCGGGCTTGGTCGCCACCGTCCTGCCGACGCTGACCCGCCCGGCGGCGATCAGCTGGCTGGCGTGCTCGCGTGAGCGTGCGAGCTTACGGCGGACCAGCTCCGCGTCGAGACGGCGGCGTGCGACTCCTGCCACGGTGGGTTCAGCTCCTGTGTGCGTGTTCCGACGGGGGCCCCTGGCGGGCGTCGAGCGCGGTGAGCGCGTCGCGCAGTCCCCGGTGTACATCCTCGTACACTCCGAGGTGGCCGTCGGTGGTGAGGTGGTCGGCGTCGGCCAGCCGCTCCACGTGGACGTCGACGTCCGGGTGCCCGGTGGGGGTGCGCCCAACGTCCAGCGGAGCGGGCGCGGCGGGGGCGTCGTCGGGTGCCCGCGGCCCGGTGTGCTCCGGCTCCTCGAGGTCCGGCTGCTGGGCCCCGGCCTCCGGCGCTGCGTCGTTCATGCCCCGACGCTATCGCGTGCGGCTGCGGTACCGTCGTCCGCGATGGCCACGATCGAGGAGTGCCGTGCCGCACTCGACAAGCTTTCGGACAGCATGCGCGGCGCCCACGGGGACGTTCGCGCGGCCGCGGCGATGGACCGCTCGGTGAGCTGCCACATCACCGACCTGGACGTCACCTTCGCCGGCCGGCTCGAAGGCGGCCGGATCCATGTGCGCGACACGTTTCCCGGCCCGCCGCACGAGAGGGCGCAGATACGGCTGGCGATGACGGGCGACGACCTGGTGGCCCTGGTCGGCGGCGAGCTGCACTTCGCCCGGGCGTGGGGTTCGGGCCGCGTCCGGCTGGAGGCCGGACTGCGCGACCTGTTCCAGCTCAGGAAGCTCCTGTAGCTCCCACCTTCCGCGCCGTGCGCCTCGACCGTGCCGTGCGGGCCGCCGGCACCACCAGCGGGGTGCCGGTCTCGGGGTCGTCGATGACCTGGCAGCGCATGGCGAAGACCTCTTCCACCAGCTCCGCGGTGACGATGTCGTTCGGTGCGCCCTGGGCGATGACCTTCCCCCCGCGCAGGGCGATGAGGTGGGTGGCGTAGCGGGCGGCGTGGTTGAGGTCGTGGAGGACGGCGACGAGGGTGCGCCCGTGTTCCTCGTGCAGGTCGGCGCAGAGGTCGAGGACGTCGATCTGGTGCTGGATGTCCAGGTAGGTGGTCGGCTCGTCGAGCAGCAGCAGCGGCGTCTGCTGGGCCAGGGCCATGGCGATCCACACACGCTGGCGCTGACCGCCGGAGAGTTCGTCGACGTAGCGTTCGGCCAGCTCGGCGACGCCGGTGCTGGCCATGGACTCCTGGACGACGCGCTCGTCCTCGGCGGACCACTGGCGCAGCAGGCCCTGGTGCGGGTAGCGGCCGCGGCCGACCAGGTCGCCGACCGTGATGCCGTCGGGGGCGATGGAGGACTGGGGCAGCAGTCCCAGGGTGCGGGCGACCTTCTTGGCGGGCAGCGACTGGATGACCTGCCCGTCGAGCAGGACCCGTCCCTCGGTCGGCTTGAGCATCCGTGACAGGGCGCGCAGCAGGGTCGACTTGCCGCAGGCGTTGGGGCCGACGATCACCGTGAAGGAGTTGTCCGGTATCTCCACCGACAGCTGTTCGGCGATGACCCGCTGGTCGTAGGCGAGGGTGACGTTCTCGGCGGACAGTCGGTTCACGGTGCTCCTTCGGTGGTTCGTCCCGCTGCTGTGGGTGCTGCCGTCGCTCATATCCGGCCCGCCCTGCGTTCGGTGACCAGCAGCCACAACAGGTAGACACCGCCGAGCACACCCGTGACGACGCCCACGGGCAGCTGGTCGGCGCCGAACGCCCGCTGTGAGATCCAGTCGGCGCTGACCAGCAGGGCCGCGCCCATGCACAGCGACGCCACCAGGTTCGGTCCTGGCGAACGGGTCAGCCGCCGGGCCAGCTGCGGCGCGGTGAGCGCGACGAAGCTGACCGGTCCGGCGGCGGCGGTGGCGGACGCGGTGAGCAGCACCGCCGACAGCATCAGCAGCAGCCGTACGCGCTCCACGCGCACGCCGAGGGCGTAGGAGACGTCGTCGCCCATCTCCATCATCTTCAGCCCGCGGGAGTTGGCGAGGACCAGCGGCAGAAGCACGGAGCACAGGGCGAGCAGCGGCCAGACCTGGTCCCAGTCGCGGCCGTCGAGGGATCCGGTCATCCAGACGACCGCGCGGGCGGCGTCCACGATGTCGGATTTGGTGAGCAGGTAGCCGTTGACCGCGGTGACGATCGCGGAGACGCCGATGCCGACCAGGACCAGCCGGTAGCCGTGCACACCCCGCTTCCAGGCGAGGACGTAGATGGCGAACCCGGTCGCCAGTCCCCCGGCGAGCGCGCCGAGGGCGACCTGGTTGGCGCTGCCGGAGAACAGCACGATCACCGTGAGGGCGCCGGCCGTCGCGCCCTGGCCGAGGCCGAGGACGTCGGGACTGCCCAGCGGGTTGCGGGAGATGGCCTGGAACAGCGCGCCGCCGAGGCCGAGGGAGGCGCCGACCAGCAGCCCGACCAGGACCCGCGGCAGCCGCAGTTCGTTGACGATGAACTCCTGGCCGGCGTCGCCCTCGCCGAGGAGGGTCCTGATCACGTCGGTGGCGGGGATCGGGAAGTCGCCGGTGCCGATCAGTACGACGCTCGCGGCGAGCGCCACGGCCAGCAGCAGGACGGTGACGGCGAAGGCACGCACGTCCAGCCGCACCGAGAGGCCGCCGGGGGTCCGCACCGCGCGGTTGGTCTTCACAGCTGGGCCGTCCTCCGCCGTCGTACGAGAAAGATGAAGACCGGGCCGCCGAGGATCGCGGTGACGATGCCGACCTGCAGCTCGGCGGGCCGGGCCACGATCCGGCCGAGGACGTCGGCGCCGAGGAGCAGCACGGGCGACAGGATCGCCGCGTACGGCAGGATCCAGCGCAGGTCGGGCCCGGTGAAGGAACGCACCACGTGCGGCACCATCAGGCCGACGAACATGATCGGCCCGCAGGCGGCGGTCGCGGCCCCGCACAGTACGGTCGCGGCCAGCATGGACAGCGCCCGGGTGCGGTTGAGGTCGGCACCCAGCGCCTTCGCGGTGTCGTCGCCCATCGCCATGGCGTTCAGCGGCCGGGCGAGCGCCAGCGCCAGCAGCGAACCGGCCAGCAGGAACGGCACCACCTGCTCGATGGCCTCGTCGCTCCCGGAGGCCAGCGAGCCCACCGTCCAGAACCGCATCCGGCCGAGCGCCGCCTCGTCCAGGATCATGATGGCCTGGAGGTAGCCGAACAACGCCGCGCTGATGGCCGTGCCGGCGAGCACGAGCCGCACCGGGGTCGCGCCCCTGCTGCCGCCGAGGAACCACACCAGCGCGCCCACGGCAGCCGCGCCGAAGAACGCGAACCACACGTATCCGGCGAGGGAGGTGACGCCGAAGAAGGTGATGGCGGTGACCACGGCCGCGGACGCGCCCGCGTTGATGCCGAGGAGCCCGGGATCGGCCAGCGGGTTGCGGGTCAGTGCCTGGAGCACCGCCCCCGCCAGGCCGAGCGCGGCACCGGCCAGCAGCCCCAGGACGGTGCGGGACAGCCTGTCCGCGACGACGACGTCACCGAAGGTGCCCGACGCGTGGAACAGGCCGTGCCACACCTCCTCCAGGGACAGCTCCTTCGCCCCGACCGCGATGCTCGCCAGGGCGACGAGCACCAGGATCACGACGGACACGAGCAGCCCGACGACGCGTATCGCCCGGCGGTTCGGGGGCGCGGGCGAAGTCTCCGCGCGCTGTTCGGGGGGACTCTCGACCAACACCCGGTTAGGTTAGCCTACCCTGCTATTGGATCACGATCCGTGGACGTCGTTTCCCTGGTGGCACGGGGTGCTTCACAGCCCCAGCCGGGCCAGCGCCTTCCCGCCGTCCAGCTCGCACACCCCGGCGCCGGCGGCCGTCCACGCCGCCGCGCACAGGGCACGCAGCCCGTCCAGCGCACCCCCGTCGCCGTCGAGTTCCAGCTCCGTGGTCCCCGCGGTCGCCGTCCAGCCACCGCACCGGAACCCGTCACCGGCCGCGGCGACCTCCGGCTGCCCGGTGAGCATCCCCCGCAGGTCGCCGTCGACGTACGTCGGCCGGTGCCGCGGCGGCGCGGCGAGCAGCAACGCCCCGTCCGTCACCCCGGTGAGCACCAGCAGCGAGTCCACCTCGCCGTTGAACGCCCCCTCGATGTCCGTGTCCAGCCGGTCCCCCACCACCAGGGGCCGCGCCGCACCGGTCCGCAGGATCGTCTCCCGGTGCATCGGCGGCAGCGGCTTGCCCGCGACCTGCGGATCGGCGCCCGTGGCGATACGGACGACCTCCACCGCCGCGCCGTTGCCCGGGGCGATGCCCCGCCCGCTGGGAATGGTCAGGTCGGTGTTGGACGCGAACCACGGCACTCCACGCGCGACGGCGTACGACGCCTCCGCGAACCGGCCCCACGGCAGCTCGGGCCCGCCGTACCCCTGCACGACCGCCACCGGGTCGTCGTCCGCCGACTCCACCGGCACCAGCCCGCGCTCACGCAACGCCACCCGCAGCCCCTCACCCCCGATCACCAGCACCCGGGAGCCTTCCGGCACCTGCTCGGCGATCAGCCGCGCCACCGCCTGGGCGGAGGTGATGACGTCGCCGGCCTCCGCCGGTATCCCCAGCTCGGTCAGGTGCGCCGCCACGGCGTCCGGGGTGCGCAGGGCGTTGTTGGTCACGTAGGCGAGGCGCATACCGCCGTCACGAGCCGTGGCGAGCGAAGCGACCGCGTGGGCGATCGCGTTCCCGCCCGCGTAGACCACACCGTCGAGGTCGAGCAGCGCCGTGTCGTACGCCTCGTGCAGGGCCTGCCCACTGCCCTCGGGCCTCGTCCTGACGCTCCGGCTCATTCCGCATCGCTCCTCGTTCGACGGCTTTCCCCCGATCATCCCCCATGGCACCGACACCCGTACGATGCCGGGATGAACACTGCAGGTCACTCGAAGGCAAGGGCGCCCCGAGGCCTGGAACTCACCCCGTTCCGAGGCCTTCGCTACGACCCCGACCGGGTCGGCAGCCTGGCCGCCGTGACATCCCCGCCGTACGACGTCGTGGTCCGCCCCGACGGCCTGCACCACCTCCAGTCCGCCGACCCCTACAACATCGTCCGGCTGATCCTCCCCGAGGCCGCCACACCCGAGGCCCGCAACGCCCAGGCGGCCGAGACGCTGCGCCGCTGGCGCCGCGAGGGCGTCCTCGCCGCCGACCCCGACCCCGGCCTGTACGTCTACGAACAGCGCGACGACGACGGCATGGTGCAGCGCGGCATCATCGGCCTGCTGCGGGTGTCCGACCCCGACGAGCAGCTCGTGCTGCCGCACGAGGACGTCATGCCGCACATCGTCGCCGACCGCGCGGACCTCATGCGGGCCACGTCCGCCAACCTGGAACCACTGCTGCTCACCTACCGCGGCGACGGCGCGACGACCGTCACGGCCGGGCTGATCGAGCGCACGGCCGGGCAGCGGCCGCTGCTGGCGACCACCACGGAGGACGGTTTCCACCACCGTCTGTGGTCGGTCACCGACCCCGCCGTCCTGACGGCGATCGGGCAGGAGCTCGCCTGCCACCAGGCGCTCATCGCCGACGGCCACCACCGCTGGGCCACCTACCGCCGCCTGCGCACGGAGCACACCTCCCCCGGCCCCTGGGACCACGGCCTGGTGCTTCTCGTGGACACGGCCCGCTATCCGCTGCGCGTGCGTGCCATCCACCGTCTGCTGCACGCCCTGCCGGTCCGGGACGCCGTGGCGGCGCTCGACGGCCGCTTCCGGGTCCGGCACCTCGACGTGCCGCTGTCCCGGGCCATGGACGCCCTGGTCGAAGCGGCCGAGGCGGGCAACGCCTTCCTCCTCGCCGGTGACGGCGCCTTCCACCTCGTCGACCGCCCGGATCGGGCTCTGCTGGCCCGCACGGTCCCGGTGGACCGCCCGCCGGCCTGGCGCACCCTGGACGCGACGGTCCTGCACTCCACGCTCCTGGACCACGTCTGGCGCATCCCCGACTCCCCCGCGCACATCGCGTACATCCACGACGCGGCGGCCACGGTCGAGAAGGCGGAACGCGACGGCGGCACGGGGGTGCTGATGCATCCGGTGCATGAGGACGTCGTCCGTGATCTCGCCCGGCAGGGCGTCACGATGCCCCGCAAGTCGACGTCGTTCGGCCCGAAACCGGCTTCGGGTCTGGTGCTGCGGGCACTCGACCTGTGACGAAGGGCGGGCCTCCCGGGGAGGCCCGCCCTTCGTCGTCGATGCGCGTCGCGGACGTCAGTCCCTGTCGTCGTCGTCCTGCGTGTCCTGCGGGGTGGGGGCTTCCTCGGCGGGCGCGTCCTCGTCGAGGGCGTCCGTGAACTCCACACCGTCCATCTCGGCGAGCCGGTCGGAGGCGTCGGTGCTGCCGTCGCGGTCGGCCTCCACGGCCTTGGCGAACCATTCCCGCGCCTCACCGCTGCGGCCGGCCGCGAGCAGCGCGTCCGCGTAGGCGTACCGCAGTCGCGCGGTCCACGGCTGTACGGAGTGGGAGGCCAGCTCGGAGCTCTGCAGGGTCACGATCGCCGCGTCCAACTGCTCCATGTCACGCCGGGCGCCGGCCGCGACGAGCCGCATCTCGACCTGTCCCGCCTTGTCCAGCTTCTGCACCTCGGGGGCCCCGGCCATGTCCAGCGCCTTCTCCGGCCGCCCGAGTCCGCGCTCGCAGTCGGCCATCAGGGGCCACAGATCCACCGTCCCGGTCATCCGCCGCGCGGCCCGGAACTCGGCGAGCGCCTCGGCGTACTTCTGGTTGGCGTAGGCGGCGAATCCGGCGGCCTCCCGAACGGCGGCGACACGCGAGGCCAGTCGCAGGGCCACCCTGGAGTAGCCGTACGCCCCCTCGGGGTCCTCGTCGATGAGCCGGGCGACCATCACCAGGTTCTTGGCGACGTCCTCCGCGAGGGTCTTGGGCAGGCTCTGCAGTTCCTGCCGAACGTCCTTGTCGATCTCCTCGCCGGTGACGTCCTCGGGGATCGGCAGCCGCTTGATCGGCTCGCGGTCGCGGTCCCGCTCGTCACGGAAGCGTCCGCCGCCGGACCGGTCGTCCCGCCCACGGTAGCCGCCGGGCCTTCCACCACGGTCATCACGGCGAGGGCCACGGCCCCGGTCCCGGTCGTCGCGGCCACGGAATCCGCCCCGGTCACCGCCACGGCTGTCCTCGCGGCGGAAACCGCCACGGTCACCGCTCCGGCTGTCGTCACGCCGGAAGCCCCCGCGCTCGCCACGGCTGTCGCTGCGGTCCGCGGTGCGGCTCTCGTCCCGCCGGAAACCGCCACGGTCGTCGCGCCGGCTGTCGTCGCGGCCGCGGAATCCGCCCCGGTCACCGCCACGACTGTCCTCGCGGCGGAAACCGCCACGGTCACCCCGGTCGTCACGTCGGTCGTCACGCCGGAAACCGCCACGGTCACCGCTCCGACTGTCGTCACGCCGGAAGCCCCCGCGCTCGCCACGGCTGTCGCTGCGGTCCGTGGTACGGCTCTCGTCCCGCCGGAAACCGCCACGGTCGTCGCGCCGGCTGTCGTCGCGGCCACGGAATCCGCCCCGGTCACCGCCACGACTGTCCTCGCGGCGGAAACCGCCACGGTCACCCCGGTCGTCACGTCGGTCGTCACGCCGGAAACCGCCACGGTCACCGCTCCGGCTGTCGTCACGCCGACCGTAGCCCCGGTCGTCGTCGCGCCGGAAGCCACCACGGTCGTCACGGTCATCGCGGCCGCGGTATCCGCCTCGGTCACCCCGATTGTCATCCCGGCCACGGAAACCCCCACGGTCACCGCGGTTGTCGTCACGCCGGTAGCCCCCATGGTTCCGGTCACCGCTCCGGCTGTCGTCCCGCCGGAAGCCTCCGCGCTCACGGTCGCCGTCACGGCGGTCGTCCCTGCGGTCTTCACGACGGTCCCCACCACGATCACCACCACGGTCGTCATCGCGTCCACGGAAGCTGCCGCGCTCCGGCCGGCCACCGGCGCGGTCATCGCGTCGGAAGCCTCGGTCACGGTCTCCACCACGGTCACGGTCGTCGCGGCGGAAGGCCGGACGGTCACCGTCCCTGCGGAAACCGCGGTCGCGGTCATCGCCTCGACGAGGGCCACCACGCTGGCCGCCACGGTCAGAGCGTTCGCCACTCTCCCGTCGCCGCTGATCGCGCTCCGGTCGGTCGTCGGGAGAGTTGGGGGACATCGGTGACTCCTGTCTTCGGTACTGCAAGCTTAAATACAAAAGGACCCCTGGTCCCAGCTGAACGCTGGTGACCAGGGGTCCTTCCAAAGATTGTTCGGCGGCGTCCTACTCTCCCACAGGGTCCCCCCTGCAGTACCATCGGCGCTGTAAGGCTTAGCTTCCGGGTTCGGAATGTAACCGGGCGTTTCCCCTACGCTATGACCACCGAAACCCTAATGGTTTCGAGCGAACAAGCACACTCTTCTATTGTCTGTTCTACTCAAAGCCGACAACGGTCGTTGTCTCAGAACTAACACAGTGGACGCGAGCAACTGAGGACAAGCCCTCGGCCTATTAGTACCGGTCAACTCCACACGTTACCGTGCTTCCATATCCGGCCTATCAACCCAGTCGTCTACTGGGAGCCTTACCCTCTCTA
>NZ_JAHWGP010000317.1 GCF_020873915.1 Streptomyces sp. DH5 | reverse complement strand
CTGTTGCAGGCGGGTTTTCGGGTACTGCGATCGGATCCGTTTGGCCGGTGTCGAGCCGGCGCTCGAGCAGACGACCTTGCCGTCGAGATCCTCCGGCCCTTTGATGGTCGAGTTAACCTTGACCAGCAGGTCCTGGCCGGCGACATAGTACGGACCGGCGAACCTGATCGCCTTCTTACGCGCGTCGTTGATTGTGTAGGTGGCCACGACGAGGTCGACTGTGCCGTCCTTGATGACCCGTTCGCGGTCCGGCACGGTGGTGTCCTTCCACTGGATGTTGGCCGGGTCGACGCCGAGTCCCTTGGCGACGATTTTCCCGATCTCGACGTCGAAGCCCACGTAGGTGCCGTCGGTTTTCAAACTGAGGTTCGGCTGGTTGGGAATTACGCCGATGGTGATCGTCTTTGTTTCCGCGGCCTTCTCGATGACATCGGGGCCGCTGTCGTCCCTGCCGCAGGCGCCGGGAA
>NZ_JAHWGP010000316.1 GCF_020873915.1 Streptomyces sp. DH5 | reverse complement strand
GGGTCTCCGGGAGCAGACGCTCGCGGCCCTGCGGTGGCGTCTGCACCCGGAGACCCGGCGCGAGGAGACCGACGACTCGGAGCTGCTGCGCACCGTGCGGGAGGGGCTGAACGCCAAACTCGACACCGCCCTGGACAACCGGTCCCGGGCCCGGCTGCTCAGCCTGCGGGCGGTGGTGTCACGCCAGCAAGGCGACCAGGCGGACGCGGTCGACGACGCCCGGCTCGCGCTGACGTACGCCGAGGCCACGGGCGAGTTGCGGCGGACCGCGCTGGCGCGGGCACGGCTGGCCCACGTGCTGCGCTGGCGGGGCGAGTTCACCGAAGCCGACTGGCTCTTCGCGGAGGCGAACTCGCCGGAGCTGCCCGACCGGCTGCGCGCGGCCCTGCACGAGCACGCCGGCCGCTGCTGCTACGACCAGGGCCGGCTGATCGAGGCGTGCCACCACTTCGAGCTGGCTCTTGACC
>NZ_JAHWGP010000315.1 GCF_020873915.1 Streptomyces sp. DH5 | reverse complement strand
CGCTTGTGTGACAAGGTATATATCGGTCATGTTCGCACGTCCTTGACGTAAACTTCCTTCAATTAGAAAACGTCCTTGGGCCGTGTCTTCAAATCCTTTTGCTTCATCGAAAATAATCGCAGCATCTTCAGTTTTATCTGTAGAGAAGATCGTTGTCATTTTCATAATAACTTCCATAATAGACATGCCTGCGATTTGTTCATTGTTTAATCGTCCGCTGTCTATTTCCGCTTGTGTAGGGATTTTAAGCCCCTGGGTACCTAAGACGTTGATTTGATTTTCAAAGCGAATAGGTTCGCTGTAATCGTTCCCTAAAAGAATTTTACCTAACCCAACATTGTGGCCAGAAATTAAATTGGCTAATTTAGGGTCTTTTTCACGAATAACCTCGATTACTTTCGTTAGGTGTTTTTTCCCTTTACCTTTCATCACCGCATTGACAGAATCTAAAATCAGCGTCTTCTTATC
>NZ_JAHWGP010000314.1 GCF_020873915.1 Streptomyces sp. DH5 | reverse complement strand
ATTATCACAAAGAAACTAATCATGATTAGTTTTAATAAATATGAATTACATTTTTGAGGTATAACAATGACTGACCATAAACCAAGCAAAAGCTTACCAAAAGCAACTGCAAAAAGGTTGCCACAATACTATCGACTTTTCAAAAGTCTAGTCGAAGAGAATGTGACACGCACAAATTCACAACTTATTTCTGAAAAAATTGGGGTAGATGCTGCCACAATTCGTCGTGATTTTTCTCTCTTTGGCGAATTAGGACGACGAGGCTACGGATATGAAACAAAAGTTCTTCGTGATTTCTTTGGAGAACTTCTTG
Organism: Streptomyces sp. DH5; assembly: GCF_020873915.1. Taxonomy (GTDB): domain Bacteria; phylum Actinomycetota; class Actinomycetes; order Streptomycetales; family Streptomycetaceae; genus Streptomyces. Next base: position 155 of record NZ_JAHWGP010000314.1, on the reverse strand, counting down.
GACAAGATCAAGAAACTCATATCGCATTGATTGGGGTCGGAAACCTTGGACGTGCGCTTCTTCATTATCAATTTCAAGACAGAAATAAAATGAGAATTACTCAGGCCTACGATATTTCTGGAAATCCACTAGTTGGGACTCAAACAGATGATGGC
>NZ_JAHWGP010000313.1 GCF_020873915.1 Streptomyces sp. DH5 | reverse complement strand
CCGGTCCAGCGTCGCACGGCGCGGTGAAAGGAGCTGTACTCGGCGAACCCGAGCAGGGTGGCGATCTCGTGCAGGGTGTACCGGGAGTTGCCGAGGTGCTCCAGTGCTAGCCGGTGCCGCGTGGTGTCGAGCAGCTGCTCAAACGTAGTGCCTTCGGTCCGCAGCCGGCGGTAGAGGGTCTGCCGGCTGATCCCGAGCGCCCGGCTGGTGGCCTCGGCGGTGGGTGGGCCGAGCGGCAGGCGGGTGACGATGTGCTCGCGCACCTGTCGGCTGTCGGCGTCGGTGGCCGCGACGCGTTCGGCGAGCGTCACGGCGTGCTCGCGCAGCACAGCGAACAGGTAGCTCTGCGCCCGGGGCGGCGGCCGGTCGAGGAGTTCGGCGACGAACGTGATCCGGTCTTCTTTTTGACCGAAGCACACCCAATCGCCGAAGACCGCCGCGTAGGCGGCGGCATGACCGGGCCGCTCA
>NZ_JAHWGP010000312.1 GCF_020873915.1 Streptomyces sp. DH5 | reverse complement strand
CTATATATATTATGAATTAAATTATCTTTAAAAACAATCATTTTTTTGTTAGCACAACTGATAAACCGACATAAGTAATCTGGATAAAAATATCAAAAATTCAGGTTACTGACAAACATTTAATTAGCATCTAAAAAATAATCATGTAAATTAAATGAGCAACGAAAACATCTGTTAGGGTGCTATCAGTTTTTTTTAAATCTACATATGATTAAAACTTGATGCTATAATGTTACTAGTAAGGTCAATGTATACCATAGCAGTACTTGAGAAAAGTAGAAGTGTTTCTGATGTTAGATATGTGGGCTGTATGTTGACTGATTTTCCTTTGAAGTTGAATAATAAGTTCGTGAATAATCGGAAATACTATATTTTTTCTGGTGAACAGATGGATTAGTGAAGATTGATACTGAACAGTCAATTGTTTTAAAAAAAGTGATTTTCAAATGGTAATAAAAGTATATTTAA
>NZ_JAHWGP010000311.1 GCF_020873915.1 Streptomyces sp. DH5 | reverse complement strand
GAAACATTTCTTCAAAAGTCTCAGAAAAGGCTGTGCTTAAGCCGATACCGGTTTTTAAACAAGCAAGAACTACGATAAAAGCCAGTAAAATACTCCCTGGTAGGCCTAAATAGTAATTGGCAATTTGGGCTAAGGCAATCCCGCCGTTTTCACTGATTGGAAAAGCCCCGATACTCATTGTTACCATATAAGCAAGTAAGGTATAGATAATCCCCATCAATACAACACTGAAAGCACCTGATTTAATCATTCCTTTAGCGATATCTCCTTGTTTTTCGACGCCAATATTTCGTAATTTGGAAACGACAACAATCCCATAAGCTAATGAAGCTAAAGCATCCAGCTTATTATAACCTTCTGTAAATCCTTTAAAGAAAGGACTTGAAATATAATTTTCACCAACAGCGGCACTGGCCACATGACCTAATGGTTTTACAAAGGCTAAAACAATCAAAATTCCTAGCAATGC
>NZ_JAHWGP010000037.1 GCF_020873915.1 Streptomyces sp. DH5 | reverse complement strand
CCACATGATCACCAGCGGCCATGCCTGTTCTGCGTCCAGGGTCACCCACCGACAGAAGTCGACAAGCCGTCACATCCGGTGCTCAGCGGGCGAACCCGCCCACCTCGGCACTTCTCAAAGACCCTGGTTTTGAACAGGCCGATCGTGGACTCCATGAGGGGTTGTCGTAGGCGTCGCCGACCGAGCCGATCGAGGCCGCGATGCCAGCGGCGTCCAGGTGCTCGGCGAGCCGGAAACTCGTGTATTGCGATCCGGCATCGGAGTGATGTATCAACTCGCCCCGCTGGTAAGGCTGTTCGTCGCGGTCGCGTTGCCACAGGGCCATGTCCAGGGCATCCAGGACGAGCCGTGTCTCCTTCGAGAGGGCGGCGGACCAGCCGACGATGCGGCGGGAGAAGGTGTCCACGACGAACGCGACGTAGACCACTCCCGACCAGGTGCTGACGTGGGTGAAGTCTGCGACCCAACAGCGGTTCGGGGCCGGCGCGACGAAGTTGCGGTCCAGCAGGTCCGGCGCCCGCTCCACGGAACTATCCGGGATCGTGGTGATGATCTTCTTCCCACGGACGGCGCCGGTGACGCCGAGTTCGCGCATCAGGCGTTCGACGGTGCACCGGGCCACGATGTGGCCCTGGCGATGCAGCTCACGCCAGACTTTCCTGGCTCCGTAAACGCGGTAGTTGGACTCGAAGATCTGCTGGATGAGCGGCTTCAACTCGGCGTCGCGGACGGTGCGGGCCGACGGGGCCCGGAGTCGTTTGTGGTGGGCGTAGTAGGTGGAGGGGGCGATCTTGCAGTCGTGCTCGGTGAGCACGCGGCAGATCGGCTCGACACCGCCGAAGCGGGCCCGGTACTCGTCGATGAACGCTACGAGCGTGTGTGTGGCCGGTCGAGCTCGGCTGCGAAGAAACTCGCCGCGGCCTTCAGGATGTCGTTCGCCCGCTTCAGCTCGGCGATCTCCTTCTTCATCGCCTTGATCTGCGCGGACTCCTCCGTGGTCGTCCCCGGACGCTTCCCGGAGTCGATCTCGTCCCGCTTCACCCAGTTCCGCAGGGTCTCGGCCGAACCGATCCCGAGTTTTTGGGCGACCGCCCTCACGGCGGCCGACTCGTTCGGATAGTCACCGCGCACCTCGGCGACCATACGGACCGCTCGTTTGCGCAGCTCAACGGGATAGGAGGAAGGGCGTGCCATGACTCGATCCTTTCACGGAATCGAGTCTCTATCGAACCCGGAACGGTTCACCCTTCCGTTGGAACGACGAGCGTCGCGAACTCCTCCGCGCGGAGCTGGATGCGGCCCTCTTCCACGTCTATGGGCTCGACCGTGCGGACGTGGACTACGTGATGGACACGTTCCCCACGGTCAGGAAGCGGGAGGAGGCTCTTTGTGGCGCCTACCGCACCAAGGACCTCATCCTCGACGTCTACGACCGCATGGCGCATGCCCGGGCAACCGGCGGCGAGTACCGGACCGTGCTGAACCCGCCGCCGGGGGAGGTGCCGCGTCACGAGGCCTGAGTGTCGTGACCTCGGGCGGGCCGGTCAGGTTCGATTCCGCCCGAGGTTTACGACAAACCCGGCCCAGGCACTAGGCGCGAACGCGAGCTGGGGGCCGCCGCGGTCCTTGGAGTCCCGTACGTGTATGGCGGTCGCATCAGCGGCGACCTCGACGCACTCGCCGCCCTCGTCGCCGCTGTAGCTGCTCTTGAACCAGTTGAGCTGTGCGGGCTGTTCGGTGTTCATAGGTCTCCCAGCATCTTCTCGATCAGGCGCAGGGACTCGCGTGGGGTGAGCGCCTGTCCTCGGATGCTGCCATGTTTTGCGGCCAGGATGCGCACCTCTTCCTGGTCAGTGATGAGGCGGCTGATGTGCTGGACCTCCAGATAGGCCACCTGCGGCTTGCCTTTCGGGGTGAGCAGCGTGAACGGCCCGCCCATGCCTGCATGTTCCTCACTTGCGGTCGGCATGACTTGGATCTCCACGTGGCGCAAACGTCCCACCCGCAGTAGCTGTTCCAGCTGTCCACGCTGTACGTCCGGCCCGCCGAAGGGGTGTCGCAGAATGCTTTCCTGGATGGTGGCGCTCACGGTCGGTGGTGGCCACCGTGTCATCAGCCCCTGCCGATCCATCCTCGCGGCTACGCGCTGTTCGATGGTCTCCTCGTCGAAGTACGGCTGTCGGCTGGCGAAGACGGCACGGGCGTAGTCCGGGGTCTGGAACAAGCCGGGCACTGCCTGGTTGGCGAAGTAGCGCAGCTCAACCGCCTCAGCCTCCAAGCGCGCATAGTCCCGGAACCACTCCGGATGCCGCACCCGCCGCCGCGTCTTCGCCCGCTCCACATCCTCCGCCGCCGAGGCCAACAGGCCCCCGCACTCCAGCAACCGGTCCACCGCCACCAGCAGCTCCGGCTGGGGCGTCCGCCGCGCCCGCTCGACCGACGAGATCGTCTCCTCCCCGTACCCGAGCCGGTCGCCCAGCTCCTTCTGGCTCAGTCCGGCCCGCTCCCGGGCCACCTTGATCTGTCGGCCGAGCGCCCGGAACAGGTCCGCGACCTCGTCCGTGCCGTCCGCCTCGCCGCTCGTGGGAACCCCCGCACCCGGTTGTGCCGCCATGCCGTACCACCACCCTGTTCCTTGTCCCGAGGACGAACCGGCGACAGCACGGCCACGTCACGCCCGTACGCCCGTACACCGCACCGTCCGCACCGGGACAGTCACCTTGCATACTGCCGCGGTGCTCCTCACGGTAGGACGACTCCCTCGCTCCCGGTGGTGAACCAGGGAACAGTCACCGTCCCTGGTGAACCGACCGCCCTCACGCACTACATCCGCCCCCTGTCTCCCACCGCGACGCACAGCGTGTGTCCCGCATGCCATACCAGCCGGAGCAGTGAAGGGAGTTGATAGTTTGTGCGAGTGGTGGCTGCGGTGGAGCCCGCAGTAGCAGGGCGGGGAACGGGGGAGCGAAGTGGTGTGGGAAGAGTGGGAGAGAGCCAAGGCCGCGGCGTCGGAGGGCCAGGCCTCCCGGATGCAGCTGAACCAGACCGGCCCCGGGGGCGCCGGCGACCTGGATCTCGTGGTGTACCAGGACGATCTCGGGGCCGTCGGCCACGAGGCGTTCGTCCTCCACGGCGAGCTGAAGAAGCGAGCGGACATCGCCGGGGCGGGCGTGGACAAGAACGGGTCCGGGTCCACCATGCGGGCGGCAGCCGAGCTCAAAAGTCACGATCTCGGGCTCGGTCCGGAGCTGGAGTCGACCGTCGAGGTCTGGACCTCGCAGGTGAAGCACGTCCTGCAGGCCTGCGCGCACATCTCCAACCACCTCGACTACAGCAAGAAGCGGCATGTTGAGGAGGACGCCAAGATAGTCGCCGAGATCCGCGGCCGTACGGGGGCACTGCCCGTCTCGGCGCTGAACGACTACTTCAAGTAGGAAGTGCTATGGGTGGCTTCTCGTACTCGGACCTCATGGCCCTGGACCTCGCCAAGTTGGGCACGGCCGCGTCCGACTGGACGGCGATGGCCGGCGAACTGGCCGACCTCGTGACCGATGTGCGAGACGGTCTGACGAAGAAGTCGGACGGAGCCCGCTGGAAGGGCGTCAACGCCGGCGTCACCAAGGAGTTCGTGCGCAAGACGGCCAAGGAGTTCACGGACCTGCAGGCGGAGGCCGCGAGCATCGCCAACGTCCTCACCGACGCGCACGCCGAGCTGACCCGTTACCAGAAACGGGCACGGAGCCTCACCGACGAGGCGCGCAGCGGTGACCCGGACCGCACTCCGCCGGACTCGGGGCTCCTCGTCCTCGACGGCCCGGAGGGGACGGTCCGCGTCACGGAGGCCATGTGCACCCCCGAGGGCCCCGACCAGCGCGCCAAGGACCGCATGCAGTGGTACGCGGACACCCTCACGGGGATCGTCCAGCACGCCGCCGAGGTCGACGCGGCGGCCGTACGCGCACTGCGCAAGAGCCATGGCAGCGACCCGCACGACGCGGGCCACGCCACGTACACGTCCCTGGACGAGGAGCAGCTGCCGCGCGCGAAGGAACTGGCCGGGCTCGGCGGGGACGCGAACCTGGAGCAGCGGGCCGAACTGCGGCGCCTGTGGGAGTCCCTGAGCCCTGAGGCACGGGCACGGCTCTGGCAGGCACAGAAGGACGACCTGATGGCGGCAGGCATCCTGAGCCCCACCATGCCGCAGATCGCGGCGGACGCCGGTTCGGGGAAGCACGGCTCCGAGTCACCGGGCTTCGACGAGTGGGCCACCAAGCAGAAGATGGATCTGCTGACAGAGGGCGCCGACTGGAAGGGCATGACGGACGCTTCCCGTCACATGGCCCACTACCTGGGGAACAGCGGCAGCCCCATGAACCTGCCCGTGGACAAGATGATGGCGGACGTCCCCACCTTCAAGGCGTACGTCGACGAGACGGTTCGGCTGAACCAGAACGACTGGCGCAGGCAGGCCCTCGAGGAGTTCAGGGCGAACGGCGGGAAACCGGTCGCCTTCCCGGTCGAGGTGAAGCACCCCGAGAGCTTCTACTTCGCGCAGGAGGACAACTCCAACTGGTTCTACGCGGTGGGCGGCGCCAACACCAACGTCACCGGTGTGGTGACCGCCGTCCCGGACGCGAACGGCAACCCCAGGATCGGGGTCGACTACCAGGCGAACGTCTGGGACCGGTACAACTGGGACGAGGGCAAGGGCGTCAACGTCGGCCCGCTGGAGATCCCCGACGGGCAGATGGCCAAGCTGCACCGGGTCGGCTTCGCCCAGGAGTTCGACATGGCGGGCAGCAGTAGCGTCCACCACTACGACCTCGGCTCCTCGAAACCCAACGGTGACCCGCTACCGGGTCCCGACGACAGCAGGGACGGACGCTTGAACCCCGGCCGGGAACAACAGCAGGACCGTGCGACCGGCATGCCGGTGGGAAGGGCGGACGGCCGATGAACGACGTGAACCCCTACCGGGCACCCGAGGAAGCCACAAGCGGTATGGAAGGCGGCGGCGGTGGTCACCGCCCGTGGCTCGTCGCCGGTGTGGCCGCGGGTGTGCTGGTCCTCTCGGGCGTCCTGGTCGCGGCGGGGTGGCTCCTCGGCGGACCGGACGACACCGGATCCGGTGACCGCCTGGAGAAGGAGGCGGCGGACGCACGGTGGGCCGAGGGGATCACACCGGAGTGGATGAGCGAGCGGATGGGCCTCGACATCCCGGCCACGGCCCGGTCCCCGCAAGCCGCGTACGAGGTCACCTCCCGCTTTGACACGGGACTCCTCACCTTCACCCTGACCAGGTCGGAGGCGGAGCGGTATCTGGAGGAGCACCCGCCGGAGGGCATGTGGCTCGAACCGATCTCCGCACAGGCCGACGTCACTTCCCACGACTTCGCGCACCTCGGACTCCCGGAACCCGAGACGTTCAAGGACGGCATGCGCTACGGCTACGTCTGCCCCGCCTCCACCGAGGCCACCGGGGAGCCCGACGTCTCCGGTGTGTACAGCTCGTCCGACGAGCGGTGTGTCAGCCTGTACGCACACGAGTACACGCCGAAGCGCACCCGCATCTACCTCCGTGACCACTTCGAGCCCGGCATCAGCCCCCTCCCCACGCCGCCCTCGTCGACGTCAACGGGATGAGGGCGAACCGGCCACGGCACGCCCGTACGCCGCACCGTCGCCACCGGGACAGTCACCCCATGTACCGTCCGCGGTACTCCCCGTTGTAAGACGACTCGGTCACCCTCGGTGAGGTGAACCAGGAAACCGTCACCGCACCCGGTGAACCGATCGTCGTCACAGGGCACTTCCGCACCCTCTTCCCCACCACGGCGCATGGCGCGCACACCGCACGCCGTGCCGCCGAGCGCTGGCTCGCCGCACAGCAGGAGCGGTCGGAGACCCGCACCGACGACGACAGCGAGGCCACGGCGTCCCTCCTCGTCGCGGAACTGACCGCGAACGCCGCCCGGCACGGCCGGGTGCGGGGCAGGAACGCGCGCCTCGCCCTCACTCTGACGTCCGCCACTCTCCGAATCGAGGTCACCGACGCGCGGGGCGACCATCTGCCCGTGCCGACGGAAGCCAACGCGGACGGCGAGTCCGGACGAGGCCTGCTCCTCGTCGCCTCGCTCGCGGACGCCTGGGGCTGCGAGCCCCATCACCCGGGTGGCAAGACGGTTTGGGCGGAGTGCACCCGGCGCGAACCCGCGCTCAAAGGGGGTGTGTGAACTCAACCGCGCTTCCATACGGAGGACTTGGCGATTGACGGTAATTGTGAACGGCCTTCACGCTGGACGGGTCAAGCGTGAAGGCCGTACGCCCAGGTGCGGGAGGCCGAAGAAGCCCTGATCAAGCTCGGTGCGTCAGATGCGGAGCTCGCGGCGACCCTCGCGCGTGTCCTCGGTGTGGTGGCGTCCGAAGCCGCACGCACGGCACGCTTCGCCAAGGCGCTGGGGAAGGCCCTCGCCCCTCCCGAGTCGCACACCGCACCCCGCCCGGCCGAACGCCCGAGGCGGAGCCGGCGAGCTCCGGGAGTGATCGAGCCGTTCGCGGTGTTCGCCGAGTCCGGTGAGGCGGGACTCCGTTCGCGCCTGGGCGAACTCGACCTCGAACAACTGCGGGACATCATCTTGGAACACGGAATGGACCACGACCGGCTGGCGATGAAGTGGAAGGGCCCCCAACGCGTCATCGACCGCATCGTGGAGCGCGTCGAATCGCGGACCGCCAAGGGAGCCGCCTTCCGAGGACGGCCGGAGCAGTCCACGACGCCGCACGGCGAGGCCGGTGATCCGAAGGCCGAGGATCCGCCTGTGTGAAGTGAAGGGGCGCGAAGCCTTCCCTCATGCCTCGTCAAGGCACGAACACCACAAGGCGTAGGCGCGGTCCATCTCGTCCAGCGCCGCCCGGGTGAACCGGGCGCCGGTGAAGGAGCGATCGACGACTTTCTCCGCGAGGGAGACGAGATGGGCGGCGACGCGCTCCACGCGCTCCCGACGGACCCGGTCCCGGAACCGCTCGAGCAGCTCTTGGCGCTCCCACAGGTCAGCGAGGCTGCTGCCGGGTTCCTCCTCGTCGTCGTAGACCGAGGGCACCCGGGGCAGGAGGTCGGAGGTGAGGGCGGGGACGGGATCGAGGGACTCGGGCTCGCCCCCGTCGTCGTTGCCGAGAATGCGGTTGGCGACCGCACGCACCGCTTCGGACCGTTCGACGGACGGACGCCGACGAGCTGCTGCGATGGCGCCGTGGTCACCGTGCTTACACGTACTGGTGCGGAACTCAGCTCGGCGGCTGTGGCAACGAGCTTTCCGACCGCCTGTACCGTGACAAGGTCTGCCACTTCGCGCACCGGCCCCACACCTCCTGTCACCGCACGGCCACGGGCGCCAACAGCGCCGACCACCTCTTCATCAAGGACGACCTCGCGGCCTGGACCGGAAGACTCGGGATCACAGGACGTGCCACCTCACGCGATCTCGGGTCCGGACCCGGCGACGCCGTTGACTTCCGTACCGGGAACGGCGGGCAGCAGCACGTACGCTTCCAGTTCAGCAAGCTCTCTCATGCCGAGTGGGCCGGCACGCGTGATCGGCTGACGCGTGAGGCGGCCACCCTCGACTGGGTCTTCGGTCCGAGTACCGTGCAGCCGGAAACCGTGGAAGAAGTGTGCGACGAGTACGGATATCTGCTCCGTTTCCGCTTCGAGACGCACGGCGCGGCCCGGCACATCCGTCTGCGGGCGGAGGACCCCCGGACCAGCACCGAATGGGTGCCGCTCCGGGCCTGCGCCATGACTCCCGAAGGACTGCGGGTGCCAGGAGCCGAGCTGCGACGCCGTACCTCCGGTCGGCGACCTCTCGACGCGGCAGGCACCGCGGCGGCGCCGAGGTCGCGCGACGACCAGGTCCGTGGGTTGAGGGAAGCGTTGACGAGCGCCGCACGCTTCCGGACCCGGCCCACCTGGGAGGCGCTGTGCCGCACAGCCGGCGGTGACCTGCTGGGGGTCTCCCCGCAGGACCGGGCCGGCCTGCTCATCGCCGTGGAGCAGGCCGGCGGAGAGGGCGTACCGCTGCTGTCGGCCCTTCTGAGAACAGCAGAGGGCGAACCACCGCCCTACATCAGGGAAGTCGTCGCCGCTGTCGGCGGCGGGACACCGGCCACGGCACAGGTGTTGAAGCGCTGGTGTCAGCGGGAGGCCGACCGGGCGTTCGCCGTGTACGGAATGCCGTCCCGGACCGCTCCGGCGCGTCTGGCGCTCACCGTCGACGGACGGATCGCCACACAGAGAGCCGAACCGGCGGCCCGGCGAACCATCGTCCATGTCGAGGCCCGCGCCTCAGTACTGGAAGTCACACCACTTCATGAGGCTCTGCGCAGTGCACGGGAAAGGCAGGACAGAAGACTCGTTGTGGGTCTCCTCGAGCAGGCGGAAGACTCGGTAGTCACCCTGCCGAAATCCGAACACATCAAGTTGCTGCGGGAGATGAGGACGGCACGGGACTGGCTGAACAGCGAGGTGAAGAAGAGCAGACGGAAGCGCCGGACGCTGGTGAAACCGGGGGAGAGGGCGCGAGCGAAGGGGAAGGGCGGCACTCTGAGGGAGGCCCGTCCCCTGCCGGGCCCCGAGAAGGAGTCCAAGAAGAGGAAGTCGTCGTAGTGGACCCGTGCACCGCCCGGCATCCCGTGGGAGGCTTCGGCGCAGCCGCCGAACCGTCAGCGGAACTCGGCGGTGTTTCCGGCCCACTGCCTGAAGGTACTGGCCGGTGACCCGCCGGAACGTGTCATGCACAGTGAGCAGTTCGTCCTTGACGTCCTCGTCCATCGGGTCGAGCACCGTGTGTGCGGTCCGGTCTCCCAAGAAGAGAGCCCTGCATGGGCGAGGGCGAGGAGGGACAGCCTCGTGTAGACGCGCGACGCGCGACGGCAGGGAGCGGCGGCCGTACCACTCCACGTGACCCAGCTGGCGGAGCGCCAGGAGATTGCGCGCGGGTGCTGGGGGACGAGAGCCTGGTGGGCTCGACTGCCTCGTCGAGGGCGAGTCCGTCGCGCCGCCGGCCGAGCGCGGTCAGGACGGCGAGGACCTCACCGGTGTCTGCCGGAAGCACGATCCCAGTTCGGGCTCGCGGACCCACCACGCCCCGTACGTGTCGGGTTGCCATCCGTCGAGGGTGCGAGCCGGCCGCTCCAGGCTCAGCCGCAGGGCGCGGTACAGGCCGCCGGCGGGCCGGTAGGCGTTGCTGAGCTCCATCAGGCGCGGGGCGGGCACGAGGTCGCGTCCCGCGGCGCACAGGTAGTCGAGGTGGATCAAGGGGGCGGTGATCCGGTCGACGGTCGAATTTGCCAGGCCGGTTGCCCGGGCGAGGTCGCCCGGACGCACGGAGTGGGGGGCGTCCACCGCGATCCGCTGCACGGCCAGTCCGCGCTCCAGCGGCCTGGCGGCTGCCGCCGGGGAGTCCGCCGGTGGCTCGGTCAGCGGGTGAGTCCTGATTCCCAGGCCCAGGCCGCTGTCTCGACCCGGTTGCGGGCGCCGAGTTTGCCTTGGATGTTGGTGAGGTGGGTCTTCACCGTGCCCACGCTGATGTGCAGGGCGGCGGCGATCTCCGCGTTGGTGTGCCCGCGGGAGACGAGGGCGGTGACCTCGGTCTCGCGCTCGGACAGGGGCGAGGAAGGGGCCGGGCGGGGAGCAGAGGCGGGGCGGGCGAACTGCTGGAGCAGGCGGACGGTGATGGATGGGCTGATGAGCGCTTCCCCGGAGGCGGCGGACCGGACGGCCTCGGCCAGCAGACGGGGGCCCGCGTCCTTCAGGAGGAAGCCGCAGGCACCGTGGTGCAGGGCCTGGTGGACGTACTCGTCGTCGTCGAAGGTCGTCACCATGACGACCTTCGGGGTGTGCGCGGCCCCGGGACGGTGCAGGTGCCGCAGCGCCTCGATGCCGTTGAGCCGCGGCATGCGGATGTCCATGAGGACGACGTCGGGGCGGTGCAGGTCGGCCTGCTGGATCGCGGCGACGCCGTCGGCGGCCTGGGCGACGACCTCGATGTCGTCCTCGGCGGACAGGATCATGGCCATGCCGGTGCGGACGATCGCCTGGTCGTCCGCGAGGAGGACACGGATGGTCATCGGAGCACCTGTCGTAGGGGGAGAGGGAGTTCGAGTGCGACGTGCCAGCCGGTCTCGGGGCCGGGGCCCGCGGTCAGCGTGCCCCCGGCGGCGACGGTGACCTCGCGCAGGCCGCGCAGCCCGTAGCCGGTGCCGTCGGACGGCCGGTGATGTCCGTCGTCGGTGATCCGCGCGGTCACCCGGCGGCGGGAGACGTCCAGGCGCACGTGGGCGGTGGTGCAGTCGTGGGCGTGCTTGCGGATGTTGGTCAGGGCCTCCATGACCACACGTTCCACGAGGTGGGCGGCGTCCGCGGGGAGGCCGTCGACCGGGCCGGTCTCGGTGAAGCGGACCCGGGCCCCGGGGAGCCGGCAGTCGGCGACGAGGGCGCGCACGGCATCCGTGCCCGGTGCCCGGGTGTCCGGGACGGTGTCCTCGCGCAGGGCGCCGACCATCCTGCGCATGGCGGCCAGCGCCTCCGCCCCGGTGGCCTCGATCAGTTCCAGGGCGTCACCCACCGCCTGGGGTTTCCTGGCCGCGACGGCACGGGCGCCCTGCGCCTGGAGCACGATGCCCGATATGTGGTGGGCGACGAAGTCGTGCAGGTCGCGGGCGAAACCCAGGCGCTGCTCGAGTCTGATCTGCTCATCGCGCTGCCGTCGGGAGGCGGCGACCAGGCGGACGGTGAGGCCGGAGGCGAGGGCGCCGCCGGCCACCAGCGTGAGGACGAGCGCGACGACGCTGCTGCCCTCGTCCACCTCGATCACCAGGGGGCGCAGGATGACGGCGGCCATCAGCAGCGGGAGAGCGACAGCGGTGCCGACCGGGGAACCCCGCCGCGCCGTCACGTGCAGCAGCACCATCAGGGCGGTCGGTTCGAACAGGGTGTAGGCGTCGGAGGCCTGGTCCAGGACCGAACCGCCGCTCGCCGCCACGCGCAGTCCGACCGAGCAGGCCAGCGACACCAGGGCCACGCCGCACGCCGCCCACGCCAGCACCACGGGGGACGGCTTGATTGCCACGGCCGGGAAGACGACGGTCGCCGCCGCGGCCGCCGACAGGAGCAACGTGACCCCGGTGCCCTGGTTCTCGAGGGCGCCGGTGTCGATGTCGATCAGCAGGGCCGCTCCGAGGAGGCAGAGCAGCAGGGCGCTGACGGCGAACCGGCCGACAGCCGGCGCGCGCAGTGGTCCGAGCATGGTGAGAACCCTAGCCGCGCGCGGCACCGGCCCTCCTCTGCCGAAAGTCGTAGCCGTCCACCCGGGAATGGGTCCTTCGGGAGATCCGCCGGACCTGGCCCGGAAGGAAGCTGAACCACGTCAGCACCGCTCGCTCCGACCGAAGGATCAGCCCTCATGGACATCCGCTTCCAGGTGGACTCCGCACCCGTTCTCGGCCCCGCGCTCGTCCTGTTCGCGGCCGGCACCGTCGTCCGGGTGAGGCGCGGGGTGTGGGACAAGCGCCGCGGTCTGCTGCGGCTGGCCGCTGCCGTCTACGTCGCCGCCGTCCTGTCCCTGACGGTGTTCCCCCTGAACGTGACGTGGGGCGAGTACGCCAACCAGGCCCCCTGGATCGGCCAGATCAACTTCGTTCCGCTGCTCACCGCTGACATCACCATGGTGCCCAACGTCATCATGATGGTGCCGGCCGGCTTCCTGCTGCCCCTGCTGTTCCGGAACGCCACCTCGGCATCGCGGGCGACCCTGATGACGGCGGCGGTCAGCGCGTCCGTGGAGGCAGCCCAGCTGTTGTCGTACATCGTCCTGAACAACGGTCGTTCCGTGGACGTCAACGACCTCCTCGCCAACACGCTCGGCGGACTCGCAGGCTACGCCCTGCTGACCCTCGCCCTGCGCGTGCCGGCCCTGCGCGGTCCCCTCCTCGCGTCCGCGCTGCCCCGCTCCGCGGCGTCGCGGGCCGACCGCCGACGGACGGCGACCGCCGACGGCACCCGGGACGCCTCGGCCGCAGGTCCCGTCGTCCGCCCTTGACCTCACCCGCTCCCGTACCCCCACCGGTCTTGTCGCGGGCGTCGAGACACTGGCCGGGGCCGTGAAGCGGGCCGGGAGGGACCTGCGGGGCGGCCTGCCGGACGCTGCCCGCCCCGCAGGCCGGGGAGTCCCGCCGGGTTACTTGAGGTAGGGGCCGGCGGTCCCGATCCTCCCGGTGCCGTTCAGGACGTACACCCTCAGGTTGCCCTTTCCCGGTGCGGCGACGGAGAGGGTGCCGTCGGACACCGTGCGCACGTCGCCGGTGACGGCGTCGCGGTAGGTGCCGTTGGGCACGCCGGTGAAGGTCGCGCCGCCCGAGACGGTGACGAGGGCGAAGCTGTCGGTGCCGCCCGCGGTGTAGCGGCGCTTGAAGGCCATGTCGCCGGAGACGCCGTCGGTGGAGTACTGGCCCATCTGGAGGGCCGGGACGGCCCGGCGGATCTGGTTCAGGCGCTGTACGTGCTTGACCAGGGGCTGCTGCAGCGTCGTGGCCACGGCGCCGGTGGCGGAGTCGACCTCGGCGAAGTCGGACGACGTCACCGTGCCGGCGACATGGTCGCCGTAGTAGGCCCGGCCGGTCGTGGCCAGGGGGCAACTCGGGCCGCAGTCGATCTTCTTGCCCTTCTGGAACTCGATCTCCGAGCCGTAGTAGAGGGTGGGGATGCCGCGGAACGTCCACATCAGCGACATGTTCTCGGCCCAGGCGTCGGTGCCGCCCGTGTAGCGTTCGCTGCTCTTGTTGGGGCCGTAGTCGTGGCTGTCGACGTAGACGACGTTGTAGGTGGCGTCGTGGTAACTGTCGTCGGAGTCCTTGCCGTTGTGGAAGGCGTTGCTCGCGTCCCCGAAGTTCATGTGCATGCGCATGTCGATGACGTTCATGCCGGAGAAGCGGCTGTGGTCGGGGGCGTGGTACGTGTTGCCGTCGAGGAAGGCGTTGGTGGAGGTCGGCTGGTTGCCGGTGCCCTGCTGCTGTTCGTGGTCGTACATCTCCAGGGCGGCCTTCTCGTCGTCGGCGCTGTACTCCTTGCGCTCCTTCCAGGTGTAGAACTGGGCCGAGTGGTTGACCGAGCCGCGGTTCCACTTGTCGTTGACGAAGGCGGCGACCTCGCCGAAGACGAAGAAGTTCTTCGCCGCCTCGGCGCCGTGCTGCCGGGCGACGCGTTCCTGGATGGCGGGAAGGAAGCGCCGGTTCCAGGTGGTGCGGGGGATGTGGACGGCCGTGTCGACGCGGAAGCCGTCGACGCCCATGTCGATGTACTTGTCGTAGGCGCCGATCAGGTAGTTCTGCACCTGGGCGTTCTCGGTGTTGAAGTCGGCGAGGTCCTCGTGCAGCCAGCAGGAACGGGAGTCCTCGCCCTCCCAGTTGCCGATCCAGCAGTTGTGGTAGAGCGCCTTGGGGAACATGCCGGACGTCGGGCTGGGCCACTGGCAGTTGTAGAGGGTGTAGCCCTCGGGGCTCCTGCCGCCGGTGGGTCTGCCCCAGTTGACGCAGGTGTTGCCGGAGGGTTCGGCGGTGGACCAGAGGTCGCCGTTGTAGTACGACTTGCCGCTCTTCGGGTCGACGGTCAGGCCGTCGTACTCGAAGCCGGGCTGCTTCTCGTCGTAGTACCAGCTCCACTGGGAGTCGCGCACGCCGTGGACGGTCGGGGTGAAGAGGCCCTTGGCGCCCCAGCGGGAGGAGTGGTTGTAGACGACGTCCTGGTAGATCTTCATGCCCTTGGCGTGGGCCGCGTTGATGAGGTCCTGGTAGGAGGCTCCGGCGGACTCCAGGCGCGGGTCGACCTTGTAGAAGTCCCAGCCGTGGTAGCCGTGGTGGTCGTAGTCCGAGCGGTTGAGGACCACCGGGGTGATCCACACGGCGGAGAAGCCGAGGCCCTTGATGTAGTCGAGCTTGTCGACCAGTCCCTTGAAGTCGCCCCGGAACATGGGGTCGTCGTGGGCCGCGTTGCCGGACTTCTCGTGCTGGCTGCCGCCGCGGTTGTTGGAGCTGTCGCCGTCGTTGAAGCGGGCGGTGAGGACGAAGTAGATCGGGTCCTTGCGGGGATCGGTGCCGAGTGGCTTGCCGGCGGCGGGAGTCGGCGGCCTGGTGCCGGTGGTGGCCCGCACGGCGGCCGAGGCGGGGGAGACGTTGCCGGCCGCGTCCACGGCCCTGACGGTGTAGGTGTAGGTGGTCCGCTCCTCCAGGTTGGCGTCGGAGAAGACGGTGGAGCCGACGTCGGTCACGGCATCGCCCCTGGTGCCCCCGGTGCGGGTGACCTGGTAGCGGGTGACGCCCGTGTCGTCGGTGGACGGCTCCCAGGTGAGGACGACGGACACCCCGTCGGCCCCAGCGGTCACGCCGGTGGGAACGGTCGGTGCCCGCGTGTCGGGCGCCTCGCCCGCGCACGGGTCCTCGGCGTCCTCGGTGACCGTGCGGTCGGTGACGGTGGTGACGCCGGCGGGCAGGGTGTAGTCGGCGCCGCCGTTGTTGTCCCACACGCCGTTGCCGTTGTTGAACGCGGCCCTCATCGAGGCGGCCGTACCCAGGTCGACGTCCTTCTTCCACCAGCCGGTGCAGGCGGCCCGCATGCCCACTCCGGGCACGGCGCTCCAGGAGCCGCCCGCGGGCTGGTAGTGGAGGTTGGCGGTGGACCAGCCGAGGGTCCGGGTGGAGTAGTAGACGGTGGCCCGGTTGCCGTCGCCCGGCACCGGATCGGGGTCCTCACCCCCGGCGCAGGGGTCGGAGTGGGCGATCACGCCGTCCTTGACCGTGACGGCCCCCGTGCCGAGGGCGTAGTTCTGTCCGGCGTTGTTGTCCCAGGTGCCCGAGCCGTTGGTGAAGGTGGCCCGCAGGCCCTCGGCGGTCCCCAGGGCGACGGTCTTCTTCACCCAGTCGGTGCAGGCGGTCTCCATCGCCACACCGGGGACCGTGGTCCAGGGGCCGCCGTCGGGCGCGTAGTGCAGGTTGTAGCGGTCCCAGTTCTTCGTCTTCGTGTAGTAGAAGACGGTCGCCGTGTTGTCCGCGGTGGCGGCGACGGGCTCGGTGGCGGGGGAGGAGGGGCTGGCCGAGGGGGCGGAAACCAGCCCCAGAACGGCACCGACGGCCACGGCGGCGGCCAACGGCCGTCCCGGCGGCCGCGTGCGGCTGCGTCTCATGTGTGTCTCCAGGCGGGCGGGCGGGACCCAGCCCCAGGACCGGGCGAGGGTGCCGAGGTCCCGGGACCGGATCGTGAAAGTCCGAACGGAAACTTGCAGAAAACCTTTACGGCAGCCGGAAGTTACCGGCGCGTGACGACGCCGTAAAGGGGTCTCGCTTCAACTTCTCGTCATGCACGGGTTGGAGGGATCTCGTCGGGAGTGGCCGACGGGCCTTCGGTGGGATGGTGGTGGGGTCGGGCCACGGCGTCACCGCGGCCGATCGGCGACCCCGTGAGCCGCAGGTACGCCATGATCGAGGAAATTTGCAGAAACCGTTTGCAAGGATCGGTCGTTGCCGTGAGGTGGGTGGCGTGGAGGTGCGGATGCGGGGCACCAGATGTTCTGCCTGACGCGGTCCGGCCGTGGGCCGTGGGCTGTGGGCGTCAGGCGTCGGATGTCAGGTGTCAGGTCAGGGAGAAGGTCACTTCCCCGCGGTGCGAGACGTGCCGGAGGGAGGGCCTGTGACGGGAGAGGGAAGTCATTGATGATCCTTCCGGCGGAGAAGGAACTGCGCGCGGTGCTGGCCCGATTCGCTCAGGCTCGCATGGACCACGACGTGCGTCCCACCGGCTACACGAGCAGGCTGCTCGAGGACACCACGTACACGCTGTGCGTGATGACCGGGGCCCGCACCGCCGAGCAGGCGCTGCGCACGGCGGACGCGCTGCTCGACCAGTACGCCGGCCGCTCCGCCGCCTCCGTGGACGACGAGACCCTGGCCGCGTGAGCCGACGGCGGTGCGTCCGCGGCGCGCGGACGCACCGCCACCACCCGTACGCCCAGGCAGGCCGCGGGTGGCCGGAGACCCAATCGACCCGAGCGAGAGAGGTACCGCGTGTCAGCCTCCCTGGTGGAAACCGTGGACATCGACGCCCCCGTGTCCGTGACATGGGCGCTGTGGAGTGACGTCACCAAGTGGCCGTCCTTCCTCAGCCACGTACGCATCGTGCAACGCCTCGACGACCGACGCTTCGCATGGCAGCTGTCCCTGCCGGGCGCGGACAGGAACTTCGTCGCCGAACTGACCGAGGTGGTGCACGAGAACCGGATCGCCTGGAGGACGACGGAGGGTGTCCAGCACGCGGGCGTCGTGACGTTCCACCGTCTCAGCGACACCTCGAGCAGGGTGACGCTGCAGATCGAGTACGACCCCAAGGGCTTCGTGGAGCACCTGGGCGCCTTGACGAACCTGGACTCCACGCTCGCCAACTACGACCTGGGCGAGTTCCAGAAGCTCGCGGAGTCCGCAGTGTGAGCCGGACTATGTGACCGCCCGCCCCGCCCCGCGCCGTCGGCGGCCGTGGGTCGGCGACCGAGCCAGGCCGGGGCCGCCACCGTCAGGGCGGCGATGCCGGTGTTCGGGGTGGGCCGCACGACGGCGCCCGCCGCCTTCTTCGCCGTACGGTGCTCACGCAGACCGAGTTCGGGGTGCTGGCGCCGGTCTGGCGTCGCCACCGGAGCCGACGGACGATGGGGAGGGAGGGCGCGCCGTTCCCCGCGGTCGCCGAGAGCCGAAGAGGAAGGGAACCGTTCAACTCGTTTCACGAGGGTGTCAACAGTCCGGACACGTGGGAGAAAGGGAGACCCCATGACCGGCACGCCGCACCCGTCCGACGTCCCGGCACCCGGCCCGGGCACGGACCGTGACGAACCCGTCCCGTTCGCGCCGGGCGCCATCCTCTGGGACATCGCCGGTGACGTCCGGCTGCTGCTCTCCCTGCCGGCCGCCCTCGTCCTCCAGGTCGCCCACCCGGCGGTGGGAGCAGGCGTCGACGAGCACTCCGTCTTCCGCACCGACCCCTGGGGCCGTGCCACCCGCTCCCTGGACTCACTCCAACTCTGGGTCTATGGAGGCGAACAGGCACTGGAGGAGGGCCGCAGGCTCCGCAGGCTGCACCGGACCATCAGCGGCACCGACACCCGGGGCCGCGCCTACCACGCGCTGACCCCGGCCCACTACGCCTGGGTGCACGCCACCGCCTACCCCGTCTTCCTGCGGTCGGCCCAGTACTTCTCCCACCCGTTCGACGACTCCGGCGAACGCCGCCTCTACGACGAGCTCCTCGTCCTCGGGCGTATCCTCGGCATCCAGCGGCGCGACATGCCGGCGACGCCGGAGGAGTTCTGGCCCTACTTCGACACCATGATCCGGGACGAACTGGAGCGGACGGCGGTCGTCTCCGAACTGCTCGACCCGCGCAGGCCCGTCCCGCCGCCGGCCGACGCGGGCCCACTGCTGCGCCGCCTCTGGCCGGCGCTCCGCCCGCCCCTGGGCCGGCTGCACGTCTTCGTCACGACCGGACTGCTGCCACCCGCCGTCCGGGACCGCCTGGACCTGGAGTGGACGGCGCGCGACGAGCGCGGGCTGCGCCGCTTCGGCGCCGTGGTCCGTACGGTGGTGCCGATGCTGCCCGAGCGTCTGCGCTACCTCCCCAGGGCCCGGGCGGCCCGCCGCGCCGCCCGGGCCCCGGGGGGCGCGGCCCGCGCGTGACCAACGCTTCCGGGCCCGCACGGCCCGCGAGCGGGCCCCGCGGTCACGGCCCGCGGCCCGCGGGAGGCACCCGCGGTCACTGCCCGGCCGGGACGATGCGACGCCCGGTGAGACGGGTGGGCAGGATCGACACCCACATCTGGCGCTCACCCCCGGCCCACGGCGTGGTGTGGGCGCTCTCGGACAGGTGCCGTGCCTCTTCGGGCCCGGTGACGGCCCGTGCGGTGCCGACCGCCAGCACGCTCCAGCCCTGGCTCATGGCCTCGTCGAGCCGGTCGACCTCGAAGGCGACCTCCGATCCCACGGCGGCCGCCGGCACGGAACCGGGAGCGGTCCGGAAGACGATCGAGTCGTCCACGAGCTCGTAGTTGACCGGGACCACGGCGGGCCCCTCGGCCGTGGTGACCGAGACACGTCCGACACCGTGAGTGGAGAGCAGGGTCCGGCATTCGTCGGGCCCGAGGTCGCGCAGCCGCGGGTGCAGCAGCGCCATGCCCTGACCGGGCGGCAGGTCGGCACCACCGCCCCGCAGCGCCCGGACGTTGGTGCGCAGTGCCCCGGCCAGCCTGATGAGAGTCCCCATGCTGGGGTCGGCGGGCTGCTCCTCCAGATAGGCGAGGTAGTCCGGTGCCATCCTGGCGCGCCGGGCCGTCTCCTCCCGGCTCAGACCCTGGCGTTCACGTTCGGCCGCCAGGCGCCGTCCGATGTCACCGGGGTCGGGGGAGCCGGCGGGAGTCGGCGCGCCGGCGTCGGCCGCGGGTTCGTGTCCGGGGCGACTGACGTGGGCGTCGGGTCCGGGGAACACGAGCGTCACGTCGTCCGTGTCCGACCAGCGCACGTCGTAGGGGGGTGTGCCGTCGTCGTGGTGCAGCCCGACGATCTCGCCGTCGCGCCGGGTGGCGCCGGTGGTCGGGCTCTCGATGACGAGGTGGTCGCCGAGGTGGGCTCGCATGGTCGCCGCCTCTCTCCTTCTCTCAGCCGGTGACTGCCAGCCGGTGATCTCGATGCGCGATGAGCGGTCACATCGGCCATCCGACGGCGGGACGGGAGCCGGACCGTGTCGCGCCGATCCCGTCGGCGTCGCGCTCGGCGATGGCCACGAGTTGCCGGCCCAGATCCTGCATGGCCCTGCCCGCGGCCAGTTCGTCGCCGATCTCCGGCACGTCGGGATCCGCCGGGTTCCGGTGCGCGGCTCCCCGCCCGGTCAGCACGGCGGTCCCGGTGTCGATCACCACGCGGGCCTTGGTGGTTCCCCCGTCCTCGAAGAGGTGGAGGCGGGTCTTCCATTCCAGTGTGTGCGACATGGCTGTCCTCCTCGGCTCGGGGCGGACGAGCGCCACCGGCGGCGGGTCGGCCGGACCGGCGGCGGACCCCTCCGGGGCGCCGACGACCGTTCGCTGCGGGCCGCCCCTCGTACTCACCATTCTGTGCGCGGAATCCCGGCACGGCGCGTCGGCCGGCCCCCGGCATCCCCGGGGGCCGGCGCCGAACCGGGCCGGCCGGGGAAGCCGGGGGCGGGCGGGCGTCGTGCGGGAGGCCGCTAACGACGGGTGTGCCGGCGGGTGAGGAGCAACCCGAGGGCCATGCCCACGAGGAGGGTGACCGTGAGGACGCTCCACAGCGGGAGCGTGACGTCCGAGATCCACAGCCGGACGGTCACCGATTCCGTGTTGGCGGCGATGAACCAGATGGCCAGGCCGGCGAGCAGCAAGAACCCGATGGTGCGCAACCTGACGTCCCGCCCCTTGACCGTCACGGTCGGCGGACCGTACTCGTGTGCGGTTTTCCGTGCCATAAGGGTCATCATCTGTCGTTTTCGTCGCGTGTGCTACTTACGTGACAATCGCGAGAATACCCCCGGGGGTAAATATGCTACCGTCGAATATACCCCTAGGGGTAACGGATCGACGGAAAGGAAGACCCGCGTGTTCTTCGTCGACACGATCGTGGTGCCGGGCCTCGCAACCGCAGCCACCTGGCAGGCGGTGAGCGCACGGCCGTGGCGGTCGACCCGCCGCGGGACATCGACCGGGTGATCGCCGCGGCGGTCGACGGCTCGGTCCACATCCCGGTCCACACCCTGCACGACCGCATCCACGAGATTCCCGACGGCCAGGTGTGGGCGCACTGCGGCAGCGGCAGCGGCCTGCGCGCCGCCGTCGCCGCGTCCCACCTGGACGCCGCGGGCCGCGACGTCGGCGCGGTGGACGACCCCTTCACCGGGGCCGAGCGGGCGGGCCTCGTCGTCCGCACCCGCTGACCGGGGGCGACGGAGTCACCTCAGAAACCAGAAGCGAGAGAGCGACATGATCTTCCGACCGAGCCGGGACGCCCAGGGGCGTGTGAACGTCCAGGAGGCCGCCGCACGCACGGGGCACGCCGCCGCGGCCACCGGACAGGCCGACGCCGTACTCCTCGATGTCCGGGAATCCTGGGAATGGCAGGCGGGACACGCTCCGGGAGCCGTGCACCTGCCGCTGTCCGCGCTCGCCACCGGGGCGGGACTGCCCCCCGGCGCGCAGGGACGGCCCCTGGTCGTGATCTGCCGCACGGGCAACCGCTCGCGGCGGGCCGCGGATCTCCTCGCGGCGCGCGGAGCCGAGGCCGTGGACGTGACCGGCGGCATGGAGGAGTGGGCCGCCGGCGGACTGCCGGTGGTGAACGCACACGGCGGGAACGGCAGCGTCGCGTGAGCGTCCTCGTCCTCGCCCTGACCGCCGGGGCCGTGGTCGGCCTCGCGCTCGGTGCCCTCGGGGGCGGCGGCAGCGTCCTGGCCGTCCCCGCCCTGATCTACCTGCTCGGCTTCTCACCGGTCGACGCCACCACCGCGAGCCTGCTCGTCGTGGCCGTCACCTCACTGGCCGCGCTGTCGGCGCACGCCCGTGACGGACACGTCCGGCTGCGCACCGGGCTGCTCTTCGCGGCGGCCGGCATCGGCCCGGCCATGCTCGGCGCCGCCGTCGCGGGCCGTCTGCCCGCCGCCGCCCTGACGGCGGCCTTCGCGGTACTGGCCGCGGCCGCGGCCTGGCGCATGCTCCGCACCCCACCGCCCGCCGGCCCCTCCGTGCCGGTACGGCCGGGCCGGGCGGCCGCGGCGGGGGCGGGGCTGGGCGGCGTCACCGGTGTCCTCGGGGTCGGCGGTGGCTTCCTCGCCGTACCGGCGCTGGTGAACGTGCTCGGTCTGCGCATGCGGGACGCGGTCGGCACCAGCCTGCTGGTCATCACCGTCAACTCGCTGGCCGCCCTGCTGCTGCGCGCCGACACCCTCCAGGGGCTGGACTGGACCGCCGTCGGCCCTTTCGCCGGTGCGGCGATCCTCGGCGCGTGGGACGGGAAGCGGCTGGCCGCGAAGGTGTCGGGACGCACGCTCCAGCGGGCCTTCGCGGTGGCGCTGCTGGCCGTGGCCGGGTTCATGCTGATCGACGCGGCGGCATGAGGGTGCGGAGCGCACCGCACCCCTGCCGCCGCCCGACGGCCGGCGAACCGCCCGTCACGAGGCTGACCGACGTTCCCGGGCAGTACGCCAAGGCCGGGGGCAGGAACGACTTCTCCAGCCGGGCGCGCGTCCGCACACCGTCCTCGCCGTGCGCGCGACCGGACTCGATGTCCGCCACGCCCTTCCGCAAGCCGGTCGCGATGATCGCGAACCCCCTCCGGTCGAGGGCGCGCGAGGCGGCCGCGAGCCGGGTGATGACGTCCTCGCGGTCGCACCCCTCCTCGATCATCCGGGTCACCCCGGAGGTCGGTCCCCGCGCCCGCCGCAACCGGTTCGGCACGGACTTCGGGTCCGTGCCCTGGAGCCCCGGATCCACGACCACTCCGCATGCCCCACAATACCCCTAGGGGTACTGTAGTGGCGATTCGGTACCCCGCGAACACGTCGGTACCCCGCGAACACGAAGGATCACACCACCGCCATGACCAGCCCGCTCGCCCCGACCGTCCTCGACACCGGCCAGGCCGGGGACCGGCTCCACGAGTTCACCGTCATCGACGTGCGCACGCCCGGCGAGTACGCCTCCGGGCACCTGCCCGGCGCCGTGAACATCCCGTTGGACCACGTCCGCCGGGCCCTGCCGGAGATCCGGCACGCCGCCGAGCGCGGTGACCTGCTCGTCGTGTGCGCTTCCGGCTCCCGCTCCGAGAAGGCCTGCTCGCTCCTCGCCGGTGAGGGCGTCCCCGCCGCCACGCTCGCCGGTGGCACCGGCTCGTGGGCGTCCGAGGGCCGGGACCTGCAGCGCCCCGCTGTCTGCGACACCCGGGCCGGCTGGAGCATGGAACGCCAGGTCCGCTTCACCGCCGGAACGGTGGTGCTCCTCGGTCTCGCGCTCGGTCTGCTCGTGCACCCGGCCTTCCAGCTGATCGCCGCGGGCATCGCGGCCGGCCTGGTCTTCTCCGCCGTCACCGACACCTGCGGCATGGCCGTGCTCCTCGGCAAGCTGCCCCACAACCGTCCCCGCGCGGCCACGCTGGACGCCGCGCTCGCCGCCCTGCGCGGCCGGTGAGACGGACCGGGGGCCCGGCGGTCGCCAGTCCCCGCGTCCGGCGGCACACCGGGGGACAGGGACCGGAGCGACGGCGTGGTCAGGGCGACGCCTCCGGTTCCCGGCCGCCCTGGTCCAGCCGGAAGGGCGGGTACACGTCGGTGAGCAGGGCCGCGTAGGCGGCCACCCGCAGCACCCAGCGGTTCAGCCCGATCACCAGGTCGAACAGGCCGCGGGGGTAGCGCCCGGTGAACGCCAGGGCGATCCCGGCGAACAGGGCCAGCAGCCCGATGAGGCCACCCGCGAACCAGGCCGGGCGGGTTCCGCCGAGGAAGAACGCCAGGATCAGGTAGTGCGGGACGGCCAGGAGCCACCACTTCACCAGGACGAGTCCGCGGGACAGCTCACCGGGGTACGTCAGCTCCCAGCGCGTCGGGTAGCCGGGGACGTCGGCGAGCGTGAACGGCGGATAGCGGTCGGTGCCCAGCGCACCGTACGCGTAGTAGGCCACACGCCAGTTCCACCGCAGCACACCGGCGTTGAAGTCGAACAGGGGCCGCGGGTAGCGGCCGGTGACGAGGATCGCGAAGAAGGCCACCACGCTCACCCCCGCGAACGCCACCCACAGGAAGAGCAGGACGACGTAGTGGGGGAGGGCGAGCAGCCACTTGACCAGCCACAGCCAGCGGGACAGCGGTGCGTCGAGCTCCGCGGTCAGCAGCGCGGGACGGGGCGGGGGCGTCCCAGCGGGGGGCGGCATGGCGGTGGGCTCGGTGTACGTGCTCATGGGGACCGGTCCCTTCGGGCTCCGGTGACGATCACGAGCGGCTCGGCGGGTGGTCGTCGTTCGGTGTGTCGGCGCGACCGGGGCGGGGCCCGGGCCGGCCGTTCGGCGACGCACCGGGACGCGTCGGTCACGGTCCGAGCCGATGCCTGCCCCCAGTATCCGTGATGCGCCGGTCGTGGGCATGGGCGGAGCGGGCCAGACAAGGGGCCGGTCGTCCCTGTGCCGAGCACCCCTCCCCCCGATACAGTGTTTCCGCGCCGGCCCCCGGACACCGTCCTCCCCCCGTGGGACGGGGCCGGGGGCCGGTCGCGTTCCGCCGCTCCGCGCGCGTCTCGGACCATCCGTCCGGCCCGTCCCGGCGGCGGTTGGAGCCGAACGGACGGGTGCCGTGCCGTGTGGCCGCCCACCGGTTGCGGGGGCGGTGAGAGGAGGCGGATGCCATGCCGAAGAACGTGCTGGTCGCCTACGGGACGACGAACGGATCGACGGCGGAGATCGCTGAGACCGTCGCCGGAGTGCTGCGCCGGGAGGGACTCACGGCCGAGGCGCGCGCCGCCGGATCCGTCGGCAGCGCGGCGCCGTACGACGCGGTCGTGGTCGGCGGCGGACTGTACGCCGGTCACTGGCACCGGGACGCACGCCGCTTCGTCCGCCGCCGCGGCGGGGACCTGGCGGGCCGCCCCCTGTGGCTGTTCAGCAGCGGACCGCTCGACCCCTCCGCGTCGGAGCGGGACATCCCGCCCGTGCCCTGGGTGAGCAAGGCGGAGGCCCGGCTCGACGCCAGGGACCACGTCACCTTCGGCGGATGCCTGCGCGAGGGCGCCAGGGGCTGGGTCGCCCGCATGATCCTGCGGGGCGGAAAGGGCGGCGACTTCCGTGACTTCGGCCGGATCGAGGAGTGGGCCGCGGGCATCGCCCGCGAGCTGACGCGCGACTGACGGCGCACCGGCGCGGGCGAGGCGACCTGGCGGCCGGTGCGCCGCCGCACCGGCGGGCGGGCGGCCTGCGTGCGGAAGGCGGGAGCGAGGGCGACGATGTTCTGGGAGTCGCCGCTCCGCCGGCCGGTGACTCCGTGACCGCGCCGGTGCGTGAAGTGAGGTGGATGGCCGTGGCCCGTACTCCCCGACGGGAGCCAGTGATCACCGTCGGTCTCGACGGCTCGCCCGAGAGTCTCGCCGCCGCCCGCTGGGCCGCGGCCGAGGCCGAGCGCCGCGACCTCGGGCTGCGCCTGCTGCACGCGTGGCCCGTGCTCGGACCGGAACCCACCGAGGGGCCCCCGGACACCGACCAGGACCACTGGGCCAAGCGCATGCTGCGCAACGCTCACGCGGAGATCCGTACCCGCCATCCCGGTCTCGTCGTCGTCGGCGACCTGGTCGAGGAAGAAGCCCCGCAGGCACTGCTGCACGCCGCCGCGGAGTCGGAGATGACCGTGCTCGGCTCGCAACGGACGGACCCCGTCGAGAGGTTCTTCCTGGGAGACGTCAGCATGTTCGTCGCGGCCCGGGCCGAGCGGACGGTGGTCCTGGTCCGGGCCCTCCTGGACGTGGCCGCCCCGCCGGCCCCGCCGGACGAGGGCGGCGACGTGGTGGTGGCGCTCAAGCTGCACGGCCCGTGCGACGACCTGCTCGGCTTCGCGTTCGCCACGGCCGCCGCGCGCGGGGTCCCCCTGCGGGCCGTGCACGGCCGGGGCCTGCCGGTGAACGCCTACGTGCCGTGGGGCGTGGACCACGATGTCGCCGAGGAGACCGGGCGGAGCGCGAAGGCGGAACTGGACCGGGCGCTGCGTCCCTGGCGTGAGGCGTTCCAGGGGGTGGAGGTGGTCGACGGCATCAGCCTGGTGAGCCCGGCGAAGGCGGTCGTCGGCGCCGCGCGGACGGCGGGCCTGCTGGTCGTCGGGCGGCGCCGGCAGCGCCGGGCACTCGCGCCCCGTCTGGGACCCGTCGCCCACGCCGCCCTCCACCACGCCCACTGTCCCGTGGCCGTGGTCCCCCACGACTGAACCGCCCGGCGGCGCCCGGGACGGCGGCGCCGCCGCGCCGGACGACGGTCATCGCGGGCTTCCGCTGCCGTAGGGGGCGTAGAGGTCGAGCAGGCGGACACGCGTGGCTCGCAACCGGTGCGCGACCACCTGCCCGACCCACAGGGCGACAGCGCGCCCGAACTCCGGGTCCTCGGCGCACAGCGCGCGTACCGGCTCCGCGTCGAACTCCCAGGCCCGCACCGGGCTCGTGGTCTCGGCGCCCAGGTGCCACCGGTGGGGCGGGCAGTGCCAGGACCAGCCGACCAGCTCCCCGTGGCCGAGCGACTCGGTCACGGCGGCGCGGCGGCCCGGGACACGCAGGTCGAGGCAGACCGTGCCGGTCCGCAGGATCCAGAACCGGTCGGCGCG
The DNA here is from genome assembly GCF_020873915.1 of Streptomyces sp. DH5. GTDB lineage: Bacteria > Actinomycetota > Actinomycetes > Streptomycetales > Streptomycetaceae > Streptomyces. The sequence goes on along the minus strand of NZ_JAHWGP010000037.1, from coordinate 58,023 downwards.
CCTGCCTTCCTCGAACAGGCGGATCCCCGCGTCGAAGGAGACCTCACGGGCGTACCGCATGAGCCGCTCGCGGTGTTCGGCGGGCAGGGCGGTGGTGAGGCTGGTGAGGGAGGGCATCGAGCGGGCTCCTTTCACTCCCGCCGCCGCATCCGGCGTACGGCGGCACGGACTTCACGCTCACAGGGTGGGCCCGGGCGTCGCGGCGCACCACGGGCCGTACGGCCCCGCCCGCGGGCCGTTGGGCCCGGCCGTGTGACCGATGTCCGAACGGCGTTGCGCACAGGGGGCGTTCGGACGGACAGCCGGGCCTGTCGGCCTCTCCGGTGGAGGCCGGGGGAGCGGGAGGTCGAAAGTGCGACGAGAACGGAAGGGACCGGGCGCAGCTCTCCCGAAGGGAACGAGCACCATGACAGTCCACGACCACCCGCAGCGGCCCCCAGTGTTCCGTCTGCCGTCCCGGCGCAGGCCCGCGGCGGCAGCGGCCGGGGCGCCGGCGCGTCCGCCGCCGGGCATCCGCCGTTCGGGCGTCCCCGGGACGCGGACGGTCACAACCGCAGCGTGAACCACGTGGTCTTCCCCTCGTCGGTGGGGCGCACGCCCCAACTGTCGGCGATCACGCGGACGAGATTGAGTCCGCGGCCGGACTCCTCGTCCTCGTCGGCACGCCGGGGTTCGGGGAGCAGCGGGCTGCCGTCACCCACCTCGACGGTGAGTTCGGCGGCCGTGCGGCACGCGTGCAGGGTGACCGGTCCCTGTGCGTGCCGCACGGCGTTGGTCAGGAGTTCGGACACCAGGAGGCGCGCGTCGTGGGCCTTGTCGTGACAGCCCCAGGCGGCCAGGGACTTGCTGAGGAACGCACGGCCCTCGGGCACCGATTCGGCACGGGTGGGCAGTGTGGTCGTGGCGGACGCCAGGGGCGCGGCGGGCAGCTGTGCCAGCAGGAGCGTGACGTCGTCGTCGTGTCCCTCGGCGTCCGGCCGCAGGGTGGACAGGATGCGGTCGGCCACGACGTCCAGTGCGGGCGGCCCGGCGGTGAACAGGGCGCCGCAAGTGGTGGTGAGGGCGGCGAGGCTGTCCTCGATGTCGCAGCCGGGCGTCTCGATCAGACCGTCGGTGTAGAGCACCAGGGTCGCGCCCGGCGGCACCGCCGCCGAGGCCTGCTCGTACAGGATGCCGCCCACCCCGAGCGGCGCGTTCACGGGTGCGGTCAGCGGCTGTGCCCCCGCACCGGGCACGGCGACCAGGACCGGCAGGTGACCGGCGGAGCACAGCGTCACCTCCGCCTCGTCGGCGGCGACCACCAGGTAACAGCAGGTGACCAGTTGGTCGGGCACGTCCAGATCCGCCACGCACGCGTCCAGGGCCTGCATCAACCGTCGTGGCTGCATCCCCGTCTTGGCCAACGCGTGCGCCGCCGAGCGCAGTTGTCCCATCACGGCGGCCGCCTCCAGGCCACGGCCCATCACGTCGCCGATCAGTACGCCGACCCGGCCCGCACCGAGCGGTATCAGGTCGAACCAGTCGCCCCCCACGCCGGCCCCCTGGGTGGCGGGACGGTAGCGGCTGGCGGTGACCAGACCCGGCACGGCGGGCGGCGTGCCCATCAGACTCCGCTGCAGGGTGAGAGCGACGTGGCGCTGCTGCTCGTACAGGGCCTTCAGCTCCGCCTCGGCCCGTTTCCGGTCGCTGATGTCGCGCACGATGGCGCACGCGCCTATGACCGTGCCGTCCGGCGACCGCCTCGGCCACATGGTGACGTCGACGTCGAGCAGCTTCCCGGCCCTGGTGACGCGCAGCGTCTCGAAGTGTTCGACCTTCTCGCCGAGCCGCAGACGGCCCAGGAGAGCGGCGATCTCCTCCTGGTGGTCGCGCGGGGCGAGCAGCGAGATGTGGCGGCCCACCACCTCGGCGGCGGTGTAGCCGTACAGCCGCTGCGCGGCGGTGTTCCAGTAGGTGATGTACCCGTCGAGCGTCTTGGCGAGGATCGCGTCCTGGGAGGACTCCACCAGGGCGGCCAGTTCGCTGATGCGTTCCTCGGCGGCCCTGCGCTCGCTCACGTCGCGGACGGCCGCGGAGACCAGCGTCCCGTCGGCGGTCTCCAGCGGGCTGAGACTGATCTCGACGGGGAACTCACTGCCGTCGCGGCGCAACCCGTGGAGGTCGACGCCGGCGCCCATCGGGCGTACCTGCCGGTTGGCGGCGTACGCGTCGCGGTGCAGCGTGTGTTGGCCGCGCAGGCGGTGGGGGACGAGCAGTTCGACGGACTGGCCGAGGAGTTCCTCGCGCCGGTAGCCGAACAGGGCCTCCGTCTGGGCGTTGACGAGTCGGATGGTTCCGGTGCCGTCCACGATGACCATGGCGTCCGGCGCCGCTTCCAGTAATCCGCGGAACCGCTCCTCGGCGGCGCCCGGCTCGCCGGTCCGCGGGGCGACCGCCCCCGTGCCCGGTCCGGGTGCCGCGTCCGCACGCGTGGCCGTACCGCCGGTCCTGTCGTCCATGTCCGCCCCAGCCGCCCCGCTGCCAGTGGTTCCGGGTCATCACAGCGCACCGTGAAGCGGCCCGTCCCCGCTTGTCACCAAGTGTCGTAAACGGGCCGTGCGCGGTGCCGCGACGAACCGCTTGTGACCGGACGGGTGCGTCCGGCTGTCCGGGGGACGACCACCATGAACCGCGCCCGGCCGGTGCCGCGGACCACCCGCCCTTCAGCGGGTGCGCGCCGCACGGTCCGTACGGCTGCGCAGCCGGTCCCGCAGCCGGTCGGCGAGGGCCAGGGCGCTCGCCTCACGGGCGTGCACGACGACGAGGTCGTCGCCCACCTGGATCTCGGCCCCGGCGAACCACGGGCGCGCGAGCTGGGTGGTCCCGGCCCTGGTGACGCGGACCTCGCCACTGACGGGCGGGAGTCCCGGCCGGCCCAGCACCGCGCCGACCTGCTCCCGCACGTGGGCGAGTGACGCCTCGTCGACCGCGCCGTCCGCCCGTACCCGTACGGCGGGGGCGAGTTCCCCCGCGCGGATGCCCTCGGACGTCATGTGCCCCACTCCTCGTGAACGGTTCCGGCAGCGGAACCAGGCTGCCGGGGCACACCGGCCGCGGGCAGGGGCCGCCCGGCCCCCGGACCGGGCCGGTGGTCCCGGGCACCCGCTGGCGCTGACCGCCGGCCGCCCCTCCGTCACCACCACGGCCACCGCGGGAGCACCGCTCCGGTCCGGTCGTTCGAGCACACGACCACGGCCGCCGTCCACCGGCTCAAGCGGCGCAGGGCACTCAGGAACGCCGGGCGGCGGCGCCGCGACGGGCGGCGCGGCGCCGAAGGCGCAGCGGCAGTACGTACCAGCACAGGCCGAACCACAGCATGACCGCGCCGACGAGTATCTCGGCGAGGACGCCGGGGATCACCACGCGCAGGATCAGCAGGAGCGTGCAGCCGATGGTCAGCGCCAGGAGGACCATGCCGCACACCATCAGACGTCCGGCGGCCTCCACCACCTCGTCCTTCATGCGCTGGCCGGACAGGAAGCGGTGGATGGAGACCGGGGCGATGAGAGACCCCGTGGCCGACGCACCGAGCACCACGGTGATGACGTAGACGACCCGGTCGAACGTCTCCAACTCCCGGAACAACGGGGTGAAGGCCACGCTGAGCAGGAAGCCGAAGAGGATCTGCACGCCCGTCTGAGTGACCCGCGTCTCCTGGAGGATCTCGTTCCAGCGCCGGTTGACCCGCTCGCGCGCCGACTCGGGCGGTTCTCCACCGTGTCCCGGCGCGTGCTCGCGATCATGCGCGCAACAGGCGGTGTCTTCCCCCGCCGTGCCCACCGGCTGCTCCGTCATCGTCATGGCATCCTCCCCATTCCCAGGCAGACCGCTTGCCCCGTGAGGGCCACTTCCATGCAGGTCACGGACGTGGGTTCGTGCGGTGCCACCGTGGGCGGGCGTCGCCGCCGCGGCGTCCCGCGACGGACGCGCAGCGACGGCACAGCCGCTGGACGCGGTCCGCGGCGCCGCCGGATTCGGGAAGGACGTCCTGCCAGACCACGTGGGGGAAGCGGACCAGTTGCGAGCGGCTCAGGGACAAGCCGCACACGGTCTGGTTCAGGCCCGGCTGCCAGGCGTGCACCTCGCCCGCCGGCAGCCTGCGGCGGCCCTCCTCCTCATCCGTCCACTGTCCGGTCGCGGCCACCGCGTACCGTGTCACCCGTGCCATGAGATTCCACCTCCCGGTCGTCCGTGGTACCCGAACCGACGGGTCCCACTCCGAGCGGCGACGGCGGCCTCCGTGTTATCGTCATGCGTTTGCGTGGTCGTCGCGGTGGGCGATGGTGCGGTCCGGTTCCGTCTGGGTGGGGGCTGTTCAACCCTGCCGGGCCTTCCTCGGTACGTACTCCTGCGGAAGGCAGTCCATGAAGCACCCCGACGACTCCGGAACCACTCACGGCGCTCCCGCCGAGCCCGGAGCCGCGACCGCGGCGCGGCCCCCGGCCGTCTCCTTCGCGGACCTGCGACTGCCCGTGGAGGTCCTGCGGACACTGGGCGGACTCGGGGTCCGAGAGCCCTTCCCGATCCAGGCCGCCACACTGCCCGATGCCCTCGAGGGGCGCGACGTCCTGGGGCGCGGGCGCACCGGATCGGGGAAGACGCTCGCCTTCGGCCTGCCGCTGCTGACCCGCACGGCCGGGCGGCGCGCCGAACCGAAACAGCCCCTCGCCCTGGTCCTCGTGCCCACACGGGAACTGGCCCAGCAGGTCACCGAGGCGCTGACGCCCCACGCCGAGGCCCTGCGGCTGCGGATGGCCACGGTCGTCGGCGGCATGTCGATGGGCCGGCAGGTCGCCGCGCTGCGCCAGGGAGCCGAGGTGGTCGTCGCCACCCCCGGACGCCTGCACGACCTGATCGAGCGCAACGCCTGCCGTCTGGGCCGGGTGAGGATCACCGTGCTGGACGAGGCCGACCAGATGTGCGACCTGGGTTTCCTGCCGCAGGTCGTCGAGGTCCTCGACCGGGTGGCCCCCGACGGCCAGCGGATGCTGTTCTCGGCCACCCTTGACCGCGACGTCGACGAGTTGGTCCACCGCTACCTCCACGACCCCGTCGTCCACTCGGTCGAGGAGGCCGCGGGCACGGTCTCCACGATGGAGCACCACGTCCTGGTCGTCCACGGCCCCGACCGCTACGCCGTCACCACGGAGATCGCCGCCCGTGACGGGCGCGTCCTGCTGTTCCTCGACACCAAGCACGCCGTCGACCAGCTCACCCGGCATCTGCGGGCCGGCGGGGTGCACGCCGCGGCCCTGCACAGCGGCAAGTCCCAGCCGCAGCGCACACGGACCCTGGCGCAGTTCAAGAACGGCCAGGTCACCGCACTCGTGGCGACCAACGTCGCCGCCCGTGGCCTGCACATCGACGACCTCGATCTCGTGGTCAACGTCGACCCGCCCACCGAACCCAAGGACTACGTGCACCGAGCGGGCCGCACGGCCCGCGCCGGCGAGTCCGGCCGCGTGGTCACGCTCGTCCCGTCGGACCGGCGTCGCGAGACGAGCCGGATGCTGGCCGCGGCCGGTATCGAGCCGACCGTCACCAAGGTGCGCTCGGGCGAGGCCGAGCTGAGCCGGATCACCGGCGCCAGGGCTCCCTCCGGAGTGCCCCTCGACCGTGGGCCCGCCGTCCCCGGGCCCAAGAACACCAACGCCCCCTTCCGCGGCCTCGGAACGAGCAAGGGCACCCCCCGCGCCGCCGGCGGCACCTCCCGCAAGGCCGGCGAAGCCCGCAAGCTGGCCGAGGCCCGCAAGGCCGCCCGGGTACGTCGCAGCGGCTGACAAGCGTGTTGTCCCGACGCGAAATCGCGGGCACCGCGCCGCGACAGACGCCATGATGTCGGCGGTGCACCGCACCGCCCCCGGCATGACAAGCTGTGCCGGCCCACCCCCCGAACCCAGGAGGTCACCATGACCGCAGAGCCCACACCCGCGGAAGGTTCGGAGCCGGTCTCCCCCGAGGCGTCCCCTCTGGCGCCGGACACCGACGGCAACTACGACCTCAAGCGCAAGTTCCGTGAAGCCCTGGCGCGCAAGCGCGGTGCGCAGGCGGAGGCCGCCGACGCCGCCGCCAACCCGAACGCCTCGAAGGTCCGTGCGGCACACGGCCCTGCCGGGCAGCAGCGGTCGTTCAGGCGCAAGAGCGGCGGCTGAGCCGTCGGCCCCGGAGGGCAGGCCGCTTCGCCGGCCCTCCGGGCGCCCGGTTCCCGTCACCCCGACATCACGGTTGAGTCCTGAGCCGGAACTGTGGCTTCCGTCACAGCCAACGTGATCTTGTCCTGGTGTGATCGCCGAATGCTCGGTTTCCTCCTCCGGCTCCTGCCCTTCTGGGTGCGCGAGCCCCTGCTCATCGTCCTCGGGTCGGTGCTCGGCTTACGCATCATGTATCTCGCCTTCACCGAAAGGGCATGGGTGCCGGCCGCCATCGGCCTGGCGTTCCTGGTGTTCACCGCGGTGCGTGTCCATACGGTGGTACGGGCCCTGCGCTCCCGCCGGACCCCGGGCCCGACGCCCTCCGCGAACGGGGCGGTGTCCGGCGCCGCTGCCCGGCCCCAACCCCAACCGCAGCCACAGCCGCAGCCGCAGCCACAGGCGTCCGCGCCCGCGGTGCGGCGTCCCGCCCCTGCCGCACCGCGGAAGGAACCCAACGCCTGGGGCCAGGCCGTCGCGGCCGTGGCGGTGTTCGCGGCCATCGGAGCCGCCCTGTGGCTGGGCCCCCGGCTACTGCCCTCCGAGACCTCCCGGGACGCCGGCCCGCCGCAGGCCGCCACGTGTTCGGGCGGGGAGGGCGAAGAACTGCCGAGCGCCTACCGGGCGACCTCCCGCGCCGTGACCGGCGAAGAGCTGTGCACAGCGCTCAACAGGCCCGACCTGGCCCGGCTCCTCGGAACCCCCGCGGAGACCGCGACCACCGCGTCCGGCACCAGCAACACCGCTCCCCTGACCGGCGGGAAGGTCGCCCAGCCGGAGGCCCGGGTCCAGTTCGACACCTACACCGTGCACGTCTCGGCCACGTACAACGAGCTGTCGATCGCCCAGTACGTGAAGCTGATGGAATTCGGAGAGGAGACGGACGTCACGACGCTCTCGGTTCTCGGCCGGCCCGCGGTCCTCTTCACGGACCACACCATGAGGATCGAGATCGACCTGGGCAGCGGCGGATCGGGCGGACCCGTCGAGCAAGGCCCCCGGGCGAGGAACCTCGCCGTGGCCCTCGACGGGCAGGACCGGGGCGGCTACTTCGACGTCACCGTGTGGAGCACCTCCGGAGCCCTCCCGGACGACAGCGTCCTCCTCGGCATCGCCGGCCGGATACTTCCGGCGATCCCCGCACGGACCGCGTGACGCCTGGGACCAGCGTCCCCACCGCTCGCCCGGGGCCGGCCCGATCGGCCCGGCGCGCTGCGGGTGGGCGGTCCGGACGACGTCGCGGTGATCCCGGACTCAGTGCCCGCCGGCAGGGCCGGCCGTGCGGGCCGTGGTGTCGTGCAGGCCCGGGCACAGGTGCTCGACGTGGTGGAGAGCCCGGTCGAGGAGTTCGGTGACGTGGTCGCGTGACGCGTGGGTGACCGCCCGGCCGGGTGACCGCCCGGCCGGGTCACCGCCCGACGGGGTCCCCGTCGGCGCCGTCGTCCGGGACCCGCAGGGCCAGGTGACCACCGTGGTCCAGCGGTGTGCCCAGCCGCGGACGGGCCGCCTCGCAGCCGGTCACCGCGTCGAAGAGGTGCACCTCGCCGTGACCGCCCCGGCTGACGGCGATCCAGTCGGAGCCCGGTGAGGCGGCCACCGCTCGGCGTTGGACACCTTCCCAAGGGGTGCCGCCGCGGCGCGGAGCACCGTCCATGGCCGGCAGGGGGAGGCGGCGGACGACGTCGCCGGCGTCGAGGAGGAGCAGCTCGTCGCCGTCGGGGTGGACACGGGTGAAGGCGGTGTGGCGTCGGGCAAGGGCCAGCCGGAAGACGAGTCCGGGGCCGAGGTCCGTGAGGCGCGTGCGGCCTGTTCCCAGATCGTGGCGCCAGGCCTGGTTGGTCCACTCCGGCCAGCGCAGCGGGTCCGGGTCACCGCCGCGTAGCGTGGTCCACAGCGCCGGCCGCCGGGTGTCGAGCCGGAGGTACCAGCCCCGGGCGGGCGATCCCCACGGAACGACCGCGCCGGCGGCGAGCGCGTCGCCCTGCCTCCGGGCCCGGTGCACCCCCTCGCCGGTGGCGGCGAACACCTGCTCCGAGTCGGGTGCCTGGGCGTCCCCGTGGCCGTCGTCCGGCAGCGGCAGGACCGCGTGCGGGGCGACCGGCGGGCAGCCGGGCGGTGCCGCGAGGAGGTCCGCGAACCGGTGGGCGGCCAGCGCCCCGGGCTCCCGGTGCCGCAGGACGACCAGCGGGTCGGCGCCGCCCAGCACCGTCACCCCCGGTTCGCCGACGCGCGTGCGTACCCGGGCGGCCTCACCGGTGGCCAGGTCGACGACCGTCAGCAGGTCCGACCACGGCTCGCCGTTCCTGCCGAGGCCGGTGGTGACGGCCAGCCGGCGGCCGGAAGGGTCGCAGGCGAGGTGCTCGGCGGGCACGGCGACCGGGATCGCGCGTTCCACGAGTCTCCCGCCGAAGGGATCGAGTACCAGCAGTTCTCCGCGACGGTCGTCGACGCAGGCCGTCCGCCCTCCCGGCAGCGCCAGGAACCCGGCGTGCTCGGAAAGATGACGGCCGGTGAGACGCCCGACGACGGCGCCGTCCGGCACGGTCAGCACATGGACCGATCCGGCAACGTGGTCGGAGACGAGCAGGACGGGTGTGGCGGGCATGGGACCTCCGGAAACCGAGTTGGTGAAAACGATTATCATGTATCTTCAATGGCGTTCCCGTACCTGAGAAGAAGCGAGGGCGTCGATGCTGCGCTCACCGTCGAGATTCGTCCGCAGTTGGATCGCCGCAGCGGCGGTGGGTTCCGTCCTGGTCGGCTGCGGCTCGGCCTCCGAGGAGCCCACGAGTGACAAGGCCGGGCCCACGGCCAAGACGGAGGTGACCGTCGAACCCATCAAGGCCGCGACGGAGTTGACCGACACGAACGGCGTCAAGGTCTCCCTGGAGAAGCAACCCGAGCGGATCGTCTGCCTGTTCGCCCTGTGCGACGACATCCTGACCGAACTGGGCATCGTGCCCACGGCCACCAACAGCGCGTTGCTCGCCCACCCCGACTTCCTGGGGGAGGGGAAGGCCAAGGAGGTCGACGTCGTCCCCGGCGGATTCATCGCCCCCGAGGTGGAGGCGATCCTCTCCCACAAGCCCGATCTCGTGATCGGCCTGGGGGACACCCACGGCAAGCTCGCCCCGGCGCTCAAGGGCGCTACCACGTTCTGGGCCATGCAGCCCGAGACGTGGGAGGACGGCGTGGGCTACCTGCGCGACGTCGCCGCGCTCACCGGCCGCACCGCCGAGGGGGAGAAGGCGGAGCGGGCCTTCCGGACGAAGCTCGCCGGAGCCGAGAAGGCGCCGAGCGAGAAGACCGCGCTCATCATCTACGGCAGTGACGAGAACTTCGGCGTCGCGACGCCGGAAGGCGACGTGACCGCCAGCCTGTTCCCCAAGATCGCCGACTACCCGTGGAAGTCCCGCGGCGTGGAAGGCAGTTACAGCCTCGAGGAGATCCTCGCCCAGGACGTCGACGTGCTGTTCGTCGAGACGATGAGCTTCGGCGACGCGGACGGCGAACTGTCGGAGAAACTGGCCGAGAACCCCCTCTGGGGCAAGATCCCGGCGGTGAGGAACGGTGACGTCCACGAGGTGGACGCGGAGGTGTGGGCCAAGGGGCGCGGCACCCGCTCGCTGGGCATCGTCCTCGACGAGGCCACGGCCGCGCTGCGGTGAGGACCTCCCCCTCGGTGCCCGCCGCGGCCGATCGGGCCGCGGCGGGCGGACAGCGTCCGACAGGCGGTGCGCGGAAGTGGCAGCCGCTCCTGGTGGTCGTGCTCCTGGCGGCCTCCGCGGTCTGCGCGCTCAGCCTCGGCACCCCCTATGTCCCTCCGCACCGGCTGGCCGCCGCGGTGACGGAGGGGGACACCACCCTCGCCGGGATCGTCGTGACCGAACTCCGCGTGCCCCGCGTGCTGCTGGCGTTCGTCGCCGGAGCCTGTCTGGGCGCGGCCGGGCTGGTGCTCCAGGAGGCGCTGCGCAATCCCCTGGCGGTGCCGGAGATGCTGGGCGTGTCGTCCGGTGCCGCGCTCGGGGTGGCCGCGCCGCTGGTGCTGACCCTCTCGCTGCCCGCCGTCGTCCAGCCCCTGCTGGCCATCGGCGGCGCCGCGCTCGGCGGCGGGCTGACGCTGCTCGTCGCGGGGCTCGGCCGCAGTCCGTCCGCCGTGCTGCTGACCGGCGCCGCGGTGGCGGCCGGGCTGCAGGCCGCACTGCTCGTCCTGATGGTCATGGCCGATCAGCTCGACCTCCAGCTGATCTTCCGCTACCTGCTCGGTTCCCTGTCCGCCCGCACGTGGGACGACGTGACGGGGCTGTGGCCGTGGCTGCTCCTCGCGGCGCCCGCTCTCGTCCTGTGCGCGCCGGTGCTGGCGGTCATGCGGCTGGGCGACGAGGACGCGGAGGCGCTGGGGGTGCGGGCCCACCGCGCCCGGCTGGCCGCGCTGGCCATCGCCGTGGTGCTGATCGCCCCGGTGACGGCGGTGTGCGGTCCCGTCGCATGGGTGGGGTTCCTCGCCCCGCACCTGAGCCGCTGGTTCGCTCCGGGAGCGGGGGCGGTGCGCTGGCTCCCGTGGTCCGCGGCCTGGGGCGCGGTCGTCGTGATGGCGGCCGACGTCCCGGCCAGGCTGGCGCTGGCGCCCGTGGAGACACCGGCCGGTGCCTGGACGGCCCTGCTGGGGGTGCCGGCCGGTGTCGCGCTGATGCGGTCCGGCGGCCGACGCCGGGCCGCCCGGCGTGCACCCGCCACGGCGGGCGAGCCACTGCCCGGACCGCGGAGGACGGCAACCGGCGCGGCGGACGACGGGCCTCCGGCCCGGTCGCCGGACCACGCGCGCGCGGCCGGCCCCGGGTGCGGCCGGCCCGGTGGCGCACCCTCGCGCGCCGATCGGACGACCGGAACGGAGGACGCACGATGACGCGGCGTTTCACGGCACTCGCGGCGCTGGCCGTGGTCTGCGCCGGCGCGGAACTGGTGGCCGGGCGCGGCATGTCGCCGGGCGTGGCCTGGGACGTCCTGAGCGGTGGCGGCGACGCGACGGAACGCCACATCCTGTTCCAACTGCGCCTGCCCCGGCTGCTGGTGGCCCTCTGTGCGGGCGCCTGCCTGGCCGTGGCCGGGCTGGTCCTGCAGTCCGCCCTGCGCAACCCCCTGGCCGGGCCGGAGGTGACGGGCGTGACCCCGGGGGCGGTGCTCGGCGCCGTCACAGCGACCGCCCTGGGCCTCGCCGGGTGGGACTCACCCCTGGCCGTGGTCCTCGCCGCGTGCGCGGGCGGGTGTGCCGGAGCGGCGCTGCTGTTGCTGCTCGCCGGGCGCGGGCGCGGTGACCCGGCGCAGACCGCCGTGCACGGGGTGCTGGTGTCGGCGGTGCTCGGCGGGCTCACCGCCATGGTGCTGCTCGTGGAGCCGGGCGAACTCGGCAGCGTGGTGCAGTGGCTGGTGGGCACCACGGAGGGCCGGGTGTGGGAGCACTGGCACCTGCTGTGGCCGTGGGCGCTCCTGTGGGGTACCGCTGCCTGGCTGCTGGCGGGGCCGTTGACCCTGCTGCGCTGCGGGGACGACATCGCCCTCGCCGCCGGCCTCTCCGCCCGCCCGGCCCGGACCCTGGCCCTGTTGTGCGCGGCGGCGCTGACGGCGGGAGCGGTGGCCGCCGTGGGGGCGCTGGGTTTCGTCGGGCTGCTCGTGCCGCACCTGGCCGTGGCCGTCTTCGGCGCCGACCTGCGCAGGAGCCTTCCCGGCGCCGCCCTCACGGGCGCGGTGGTGGTGTGCGGGGCGGACGCCGCGGCGCAGTCGTCGTCGCGGCTGCTGGCGGCGGTGCTCGACTCGGACCGGCTCACGCTGCCGGTCGGGGCGCTCACCGCCGGTCTCGGCGCCGCGTTGCTGCTGGTCGTCGTGCGCCGCTCGCCGAACCGTGCGTTCTGACGCCGAGCATCCGAGCAGCCGGACAGCCGAGCAGCCGAGCAGCCGAGCAGTCGAGCAGCCGAGCAGTCGAGCAGCCGGACAGCCGAGCAGTCGAGCAGCCGGACAGCCGAGCAGCCGGACAGCCGAGCAGCCGAGCAGTCGAGCAGCCGGACAGCCGAGCAGCCGAGCAGTCGAGCAGCCGGACAGCCGAGCAGCTGAAATGCCGCATCGTCGAATCGAGGACAGAGCATGACCGAGTCCGTGGGGATCCACGTCCAGGGGGTCCACTTCGGTTACCCCGGACGACCCGTGCTGCGGGGCGTCGACCTGACCGTCCGGCCGGGCGAACTGACCGCGCTCATCGGCCTGAACGGCTGCGGCAAGTCGACCCTGCTGCGGCTGGCCGCCGGGCTGCTGCGGCCCGGCGAGGGGCGTGTGCTGCTCGGCGGGGACGACCTCGCCCGGCTCTCCAGACGTGCCGCGGCACGCAGGGTGGCGCTGCTGCACCAGTCCGCCCCGGCCGTACCGGGCATGACGGTGAGTCACCTCGTCCGTCAGGGACGGTACGCGGCGCGCGGGCCGCTGGGCATGCTGCGCGAGGGTGACGACGACCCCGTCGTGCGCCGGGCGCTGCGTGACGTCGGGGTGGAGGAGTGGGCCGACCGTGACGTCGACGCGCTGTCCGGCGGTGAGCGGCAGCGTGTCCGGCTCGCGATGGCGCTCGCCCAGGACACCCGCGTCCTCCTGCTCGACGAGCCGACCACCTACCTGGACCTGCACCACCAGCTCGACGTGCTGCAGACCGTGGTCCGGCTGCGCGAGGAACGCGGGCTCACGGTGGTGATGGTGCTGCACGACCTGGCGCACGCCGCCCGGTTCGCGGAACGCGTCGTCGCCCTGCGCGACGGCCGGGTGGTGGCCGACGGGACGCCGGCGGAGGTCGTGACACCGCGCTTGCTGGCGGACGTGCTGAACGTGGCGGGCCGGGTCGGCCGGGACCCCGAGGGCGGCTGGCCGGTGTGTTACCCAGATCACCCCCTCCCAGCTATAGAATATGAAAATCAAGTTCATTAGAGTCTGTGTCGCGGCGCTCGACCGAACGCCGTATCTCCCTTCCACTGATGGAGAGTTCATGGACAACGAGCAGGTCTTCGCACCGATCGCCGACCCGGGTCAGCTGGCTCACGACTCGGCCTCCCACTCCAACGCGCTCGTCGAGAACCCCTTCGAGGACACCGAGGAGTAAGCAGGGCCTCACCGCCCTCGACCGTGGGCCCGCCCGATGCCTTCCGGGCGGGCCCACACCCGTCCCAGGCCCGTCGTCAGGAGGAACACCGTGTCCCGCAGCCGTCTCGCCCCCGGTGTCGAGGTCGTCGCCGTGCCCGGGCGAGGACTCGCCGTCCGCACCCCGGAAGGGGAGTTCCTCACCGTCAGGCTCGGAGGCGTGGACGAGGACGTTCTGCTGTCCCTGCTCACCGGCGGGACCACGGGCCCGGTGGACGAGGAACAGGCCCGCGTGGTGCGGGCCTTCGAGGAGGCCGGCTATCTGGCGGACGGCCCGCGGCACGCGCCGTGGCCCCCCGCCCGCCGGGACGTCCTCGTCCTCGGCGACCCGGTGCTGACCGCACCACTCGCCGCACACCTGGCCGCCCTGGGCGCACGGCCGCGCACCGCGCCGGCGCCGACCGCGTCCGACGGATCACCGGCGCGGATCGAGGACCTGCTCGCCGGGAACCCCCGCGCGGTCGTGTGGTGCCTGGACGGACCGGTGCCGGACGGGCGGTGGGACGCCGCCGACCGGTTGCCCGAGCACGGCGTCGCATGGCTGCGCTGCCACCGCGAGGGCTGGCAGGCGTACGTCGAACCGCTCGCCGTCGCACCGGGAGACGTCACGTCGGCGCACGTCCGGTCCCGACGGCTCGCCGCCACGCCCGCTCACCGCGAACTGTCCGCGTACTGGAGCGGACCGCGCACCTCCGGCGCACCGGCCGCGCTCTCCGGGCCCGCCGCCACGCTCCTCGCGGCGCTCCTCGCGGACGACCTCAGCCGGTGGGCCACCGACACCCCCGCTCCGGCCGGCCTCCCGGCGCGGCGCCGCCTCCGACGGGTGGACCTGCGCACGCTGACCGTCACCGAGCACCCCGTCCTCCCGGTGCCCCGCGTGGCACCGACGCCGAAGAGGGACGGATGACGGCGTTCAGCGCGACGGCGGGGGACCTGGCCACCGACGTCCATCTCCCGGCCGGTGCCGGCCCCTTCCCCGCCGTCCTGATACGCACCCCCTACGACCGGGCCCGGCACGCGGCCGAGGCGCGGGGCTGGGCCCGCCGCGGTTTCGCCGCCGTCGTCCAGGACGTGCGGGGCCGGTTCGCCTCGCCGGGGGAGTGGCACCCGTACGCGCACGAGGCCGCCGACGGAGCGGCGGCCGTCCGCTGGATCCGGCGGCAGACGTGGAGCGACGGCCGACTGGTCGCCCTCGGCGCCTCCTACGCGGCCCACTGCGCCCTCGTCCTCGCCCTGGACGTGCCCGAGGACGCCCGGCCCGACGCCGTCATCGCGGCCGTGCCCGCCCTCGGCCTCGCGGACACGGCGCGCGAGGCGTCCGGCGTGGAGCGGCTGCTGTCCCGGGCCGGATGGTGGGCCGCCCACGGTGACCGGCGGGACTCCGACGAGGGCGCGCTGGAGAAGGCCCTCGCCGCCGACCCCGGACTGCTCACCCACCTGCCGCTCACCCGCCTCCCCGAACGGCTGGGCCGAGACCTGCCCTCCTGGGCGGACCTGTGGCGGCACCGCGACCGCGGCCGCCTCGTGGCGCGGGCCGCGCGGGCGGCCGTGCCCCTGCTCGCGGTGGGCGGCCACCACGACCACTTCACCGAGGACACGGCCGCCCTGTGGCGCGCCTGGGGCGGGCCCTCCGCCCGGCTGCTGCTGGGCCCCTGGCGGCACGCCCTCGTCACCGCGCCCGGCCCCGGCGCCGGCCCCGCGCACCGGCTGAACCTCGGCGCGCTGTACGTGCGCTGGGCCCGCCGCGCCCTGGCCGGTGAACTCGCCCCGGGCCGGCACGGCGTCCAGGCTCTCGGCGGAGCCGACCTGTGGCTGCCCGCCGGCACCGAGGGCGCACCGCGCACACCCCCCGCACGACCGGTGCACGGCTCCGCCTTCACCGCCGACCCCCGCCGGCCCGTCCGCTCCGACGACCTGACCGTCCCCACCGACGGTCCGCCCGACCGCTGCCTGCTGGTCACAGCGCCGCTGCCCCGCCCGCTCGACGTGGTCGGCCCCGTGAGCGTGCACCTGCGGGCCACCGCCCACACCCCGGCCGCGGACTGGGCCGTCCGGCTCGCCGCACTCACGCCGGGAGGGGCCGCCGAGCGACTCGCCGTCGGCGTCACCCGCCACGCCGAACCGACCGGTCAGGAAACCGCGTTCACCCTCGGCCTCGGCCGGCTCGCACGCAGGCTGCCGGCCGGCACACGGCTGCGCCTGGAGATCGCCGGACACCACTTCCCGGCCCACGCCCGCAACCCCCACACCGGCGACGACCCCGTGACGGCCGGCCGGCTGCTCGCCTCCCGGCGCGAGGTCGACCCGGACAGCGTGGCGCTGACCCTGCCCGTCCTTCCCTCCCGCCCCACCCCCGTAGACCCCGCCGAGGAGATCCTGCGATGACGACGCTGCCCCTGGAAGCACTCGTCGACCCCGTCTGCGGCATCGTCCGCAAGGTCAAGCCCGTCGAACACCCCGCGGGCGCCCCGCCCCGCTACACCGCGCTCACCGCCGAGATCGCCGACGCCCGCAGGCACGGCCTGTGGCCCGCCGACCGGGTCTCCCTCGGCACGACCTTCGGCGACCCCGGGCAGGCCCGCGTCGCCGCGATAGCCGAGGGGATCGAACGGTACTGCGGCAACCGCGTCCCTCCCCCCGGCCATCCGGACGCCCCCGTCCGCGCCACCGCCGCCGAACTGACGCGCAGGGGCCTGCGCCTGTACGGACCGGGAGACCTGCCTGCCTACGCCGACTGGCAGTACGCCCGCGAGAAGTACCCGTACCGCCCCCTCGGGCCCGACACCCCGGCCCTGTGGACACGCGGCACCGAACTGCTGCCCGACGGCACCGGCGCCGAGGTCTGGGCGCCCGTCTCGCTCACCCACCTCAACTGGCGCCAGGGCGACCTGCGTGAACTGCCCCGCACCCACCACCTCAACTACGCCGGGATCGCCACCGGACAGGGCCTCGACGACGCCGTGGAGCGCGGCCTGCTGGAGATCGTCGAACGCGACGCGCTGGAACTGTGGTGGCACCTGGACGGCCCGGCCCGGGGCATCGACCCGGCGAGCGTGCCCGGCCTCGCCGACGACCTGGCCGGTTCCGCGCTCGACCTCCACATCGTCGAGATGCGCTCGGAGTTCGCCCCCTGCATGGCCGCCCTCGTCCACGACCCGCGCCTCGGCCTGTACGCCGCCGGGTTCGCCTGCAAGTACGACCCGGCAGAGGCCGCCCGCAAGGCCGTCCTCGAAGCCGTCCACACCTGGGTCTTCACCCAGGGCCTCACGGACGCCGGCGGCTGGGTCTTCCAGGCAGTCGAAGCCGGGCTGCTGGCGCGCGGACTGTACCTGGAACACCGGGCGGACGGCCGCTACCTCGACGTGTGCGGCGAGCAATTCGAGCACGTGCGGGACCTGGGGGCGCACGTGCAGGTGTGGCTGGACGAACGGATGGCGGCCGAGGCCCGGCGCTTCACCGCGCCCACCCTCGGGACCGTGTCCGTCGACGCCGTCGAGCCCGGCAGCCGGGAGCGGCTGGAGACCACGCTGCGCGCGGGTGGTCACCGTGTCATGACCTTCGACCTCACCACCGAGGACGTGGCCGAGACCTCACTGCGCGTCGCCCGGGTCCTCGTCTCCGGACTCCTGCCCAACGCCCCCGCCGCCTTCGGCTACTTCGGCTGCCCGCGCCTCGCCGAGGCCGCCGTGGCGCGCGGCTGGCGCACCACCCCGCCGAGCGGGCCGGAGGACTTCACCCTCGCGCCTCCGCCCCACATGTGAGGGCCGTGGTGGAAGACATCCGCGCAGACCGCCCGGTGGACCTCGTCACCACCCTCGCCCGTGCCCGCTCCCCGGAGCGCCCCGGCCCCGACACGCCCGCCGGAAGCCCCGTCCGGCCCTGGCCGGGCCCGTCGCTCCCGATCCCGGAGGCCGGACCGGCGACCCTCGACCTGCGGTCCCTGCTGCGCCTGTCCCTGGCGGCCTCGGACCCCTCCGGACGCCTCAGGCCCACGCCCTCCGCGGGCGCGCTGCACCCCGTGGACACCGAACTGGTCGTGGGCGCCGGCTGCTCCCTGCCGCCCGGCCGCTACGGCTACGACCCGCTGCGCCACCGCGTCCACCCCACAGGCCCGCCGCCCCGGGACACGCCGCCGGGCGTGACGGCCGAACTCGACGTCACCGCACGGCGCACGGCCTCCCACTACGGCCACCGGGCCTGGCCCCTTCTGCTGCTGGACACCGGGCACGCCGCGGCGGCGCTGTTCCTGGCGGCCCGCGCCCTGGGCACGGGCGAGCCCGAGGCGCGGCTGGACGGACGCACCGGGACCCCGCTGGCCGTCGTGCGTGTCCCCCCGCCCGGAGGGGGGAGCCGGGCGCACCCGGCGGACAGCCCCCGCTCCCCGCACACCTCCGGGGAGACGCCCACCCCGGCCGAACTGCTGGCGCGCCGCAGCACCCCACCGCCGCTGCCGGGCGCACCCTCCCGCGATGCCCTGCGGGCAGTCCTGGCCACCGCCGAACGGGCCGCCGCCGACCACCTGTTGCAGTGGTGCGCCGCGGTCGGCCCACCACGGCCCGGCCTCCTGGAACGGGCACCGGACGGCACGTCCCTGCGGCGGTACGCGGCGGGCGAGGCCCGCCCGACCCTCGCGGCCTGGGCCGCGGGTCAGGCGTGGATCGCGGACGCGGGCGCCGTCCTGATCGCCCACGGCTGCCCCACGGACGCCGACGCCACGCAGGTGCGCCGCGCCCACCTGAGGGCCGGCTTCGCCGTCCACCTGGCCCACGTCACCGCCCGCCGCCACGGGCTGGCGGCCCGGCCCGTCGGTTCCTGGCAGCAGGCGGACCTGGGCGCCGCCCTCGGAACCGCACCGGACCGGGACTGGGTCGTCCACGCACTGGCCCTCGGCACCCGCCACGCCGACGAGGAGAAACGAACGTGATCGTCCACCCCGAACTGCGCCGCGCCGCGGGGCGCGCACGACGCCCGCTGCTGACGGCCACCTTTCTGCAGGGGGCCGTCACCCTCACCCACCTGGCGCAGGCCGCCCTGCTGGCCCTCGCGCTCGCCGGCCTGGCCCGCGGTGACACCGGACGGCTCCCCTGGCTGCTGGCCGCGGTGCTCGCCGTCGTCGCCGTACGCGCCGGACTCGCCGTGTGGCAGCGGCGCACCGCCACCCGCGCGGGAGCCCGGGTCAGAGTGGCCCTGCGGGACGAACTCCTGCTCCGCCTCGGCCGTCAGGGCCCCGCGCACCTCACCACCGCACGGGCCGGAGCCGTCCGCACCACACTCGTCGACGGGGTGGAGGGCGTCGACGCCTACGTCTCCCGCTACCTGCCCCAGCTCCTGATCACCCTCACCGTGCCGCCCCTCGTCCTGACCGCCCTGGCCGTGGTCGCGCCCCGGGGCCTCCTCGGCCTGGTTCCCGCCCTGCTCCTCGCCCTGGCCGGGCCGCGCGCCTGGGACAGGCTCCTGGCCGCCCGCGGCAAGGAGCACTGGGACACCTACGAAGGGCTGGGCGCCGACTACCTGGAGGCCCTCCAGGGCATGCCCGCCCTGCGCGCCGCCGGCGCCGTCGGGCGCACCCGCGCACGCCTGGAGGAACGGTCCGCGGCGCTGCACCGGGCGACCGTCGCCAAACTGCGGGTGTCCCTGGTCGACACCGGCATCACCGACCTGGCCATCCAGGGCGGCACGGCCGCCGCGGCCCTCCTCGCGTGCTGGTCGGCCGTCACCGGTTCCACCACGGCGACCGGCACCTACCTGATGCTGCTGCTGGCCTCCGAGTGCTTCCGGCCGGTCCGCGACCTGGCCCGCGAGTGGCACGCCGGATACCTGGGCGCGTCGGCCGCCGACGGACTCGCGGCCCTGCGCACGACCGAGCCGGCGGTCCCCGACCGCGGAACGGTCCCGGCGCACTGGCAGGCTCCGCCCGAACTGCGCTTCCAAGACGTCCGGTTCGCCTACGACAGCGCACCGGGCCCCGCCCTCGACGGAGTCTCCTTCACCGCGCCGCCGGGACGGACGACCGCGATCGTCGGCCCGTCCGGCGCCGGCAAGTCCACACTGCTGGCCCTGCTCCTGCGCCACCACGACCCGCAACAGGGCCGGATCACCCTCGACGGGCGCCCCACGACCGAGTACGCGCTCGACTCCCTGCGACAGGGCATCGCCGTCGTCTCCCAGGAGACGTACCTCTTCCACGCCACCATCGCCGACAACCTGCGCATGGCCCGGCCGGACGCCACCGACGACGAGCTGACCCGGGCGGCGCGCGCCGCCGGTGTACACGACGAGATCACCGCCCTCCCCGACGGCTACGCCACCGTCCTCGGCGAACGCGGCGCCACCCTCTCCGGCGGTCAGCGTCAGCGGCTCGCGCTCGCCCGGGCCCTGCTGGCCGATGCCCCGGTCCTCGTCCTGGACGAGGCCACCAGCTCGGTCGACGAACGCCGGGAGGCCGACATCGTCCGGGAGCTGACGAGCGCCGCGAGCGGACGGACCGTCCTGGTGGTCGCCCACCGGCTCGCGGCCGTCCGCCACGCCGACCGCATCGTCGTCCTCGACGAGGGACGGGTGGACGCCGTCGGCGATCACTCCGACCTGGCCGAGGCCGGCGGCGTCTACACGCGGCTCGTCGAGGCCGGCCGCCACCACCGAGGAGAACGGGCCGCATGAGCACCACCACTGTCACCACCACCGCTGTCACCGCCCCCGCCGAGGCGGACGCACCCGCGCGAGGCGCACTGCGCGCCCTCCTCCCCGCCCTCGCCGCCCACCGCGCCATGACGGCCCGCACCTGCGCCGCCGCGATCCTCGAACAGGGCTCCCTCGTCGCACTGCTGACCCTGGCCGCGCACACCGTGGGCGACGCCGTCGTCGAGGGGCGCGCGCCGTCGGCCGGCACCGTCACCGCGCTCGTCGCCCTCGTCCTGGTACGCGCCCTGATGACCTGGCGGGAGATGGACCTCTCGCACGACCTGGCCTACCGGGTGCTGGCCGCCCTGCGGGTACGCGTCTTCGACGGACTCGCCCGCAGCGCGCCCGCCCGGGTCGCGGGCCGCCGCAGCGGCGATCTCGCCGCCACCGCCATGGCCGACGTGGAGGCCCTGGAGTTCTTCTACGCCCACACCACCGCCCAACTGCTCGCCGCCGGTACGGTCCTCACCGGCGGTTCCGCGGTCCTCGCCACGGTCGAGCCGTGGCTGCTGGTGGCCGTGCTGCCGGTCGCGGCGCTGCTCGCCGCGGCGCCCTTCGCGGACGCACGCGCCCGCACGGCGCGCGGCGGCCGCACCCGGGCGGCCGTGGCCCGGCTGTCGGCCGACACGGTGGAGACCGTCGACGGGCTGCGCGAACTGCTCGCTTTCGGCGCTCTGACCGAACGCCGCCGCGAACTGGCGGAGCGGGGGCGGCAGGTGGGCGCCGCCCAGCGCGCCGAGGCGACCTGGGAGGCCGTCGCCGCCGCGGTCCGCGACGTGCTCATCGTGGCCGCGGCCCTCGGCGTGGTCGCCGCCGCCGCGCAGTCCGTGACCTCCGGACGGCTGCACGGCGCGTGGGCGCCGGCGGCGATGGCCCTGTCCCTGTCCGTCCTGGGCCCGGTCGCGGAATCGGCCCGCGCCCTCAGCCAGGCCGTGGCGTTGCGCGCCGCCGCCTCCCGCGTCGACGCGGCCGTCAAGGCCCCGGCTCTCGCCCCGTCGCCCACCACACCACGCCCCCTGCCTCCCGGGCCGCTGGGCGTCCGGCTGCGTCGGGTGAGGTTCGACTACGGCGGCGGGACCGTGCTGGACGGCGTGGACCTCACCGTCCGCCCGGGCGGGACACTCGCCCTCGTCGGTGCCTCCGGCGCCGGCAAGTCGACCTGCGCCCACCTGCTCGCCCGTTTCTGGGACCCGTCCACCGGCGCGGTCCAGTTGCTGCCCACCGACGGCGGACCCGTGGACCTGCGGGAAGTGGGCGACGCGGAACTGCGGCGTGCGGTGGTGCTGGTGGGACAGGACACACCCCTCTTCCACGGCACCCTCGCCGAGAACCTGCGGCTCGCCGCACCCGGGGCCGACGACCGGGCGCTGGCCGAGGCGGCACGCCTGTGCGGCGTCGACCGGATCGCCGCGATGGACACCCTCGTCGGCGAGCGGGGCGCCACACTCTCGGGGGGCCAGCGGGCCCGCGTCGCCCTGGCCCGCGCGCTGCTGGTCCGGCCGCGGGTCCTCGTCATGGACGAGTCCACCGCCCACCTGGACAACACCGGCGACGCCGAACTCGCCGCCGCGCTCCGGCAGGAGGGCCGCACGACGATCGTCATCGCACACCGCCCGGCGACGATACGCCGAGCCGACCGCATCGCCGTACTCGAGGCGGGCCGCATCGCGGAGGAGGGGACCTGGGAGGACCTCACGGGCCGCCCCGGCAGCGCCCTCAACCGCATCCTGGCCGCCACATCCTCCTGAGCACGGCACTTCACCCGGGATCCGGTCCGGCCGGTGGGGCCGGCGACCCTGCCGGAACCGGCGGCGGCACACACGGAGAGGCACCCCTCCCGGGAGGGGTGCCTCTCCTCGCGCACGGCCGGCGGCGCGGCTGCGTCCGCCCTACCGGCCGGCGTACGGCAGCAGTGCCATCTCGCGGGCGTTCTTGACCGCTCTGGCGAGCTGCCGCTGCTGCTGGGCGGTGACGCGGGTGACCCGACGGCTGCGGATCTTGCCGCGGTCGGAGACGAACGTCCGCAGCAGATCGGCGTCCTTGTAGTCGACATAGGTGATGCCGGCCGCGTCCAGCGGGTTCGGGCGGGCCTTCAGCGGCTTGCGGGGGCCTTGGCGCGGGGCCATGGATGCTCCTTCTCCGGTGGGTGTGGTGCGGGTGGTCGGGACCGGTGCGTGGCTCAGGTCCGGGCGGCGGGGTCGAGGAGGGAGTCGAAGGCGGGCGGCAGACGCTGCCACGCCTCGGGTCCCGCGGCGTACTCGGCGTCGGTGAGCAGGCAGGAGTCGAGCAGCCGTGCGAGCCCGTCGCGGTCGAGTCCGGGCGAGGTGAAGACGAGGTGCTGGCAGCGGTCACCGTGCTCCGGGTGCCAGTCCAGCGCCGCCGCCGCCCGGCGTACGGGCGGGACCAGGTCCCAGGCGGCGTCGGGCAGGGAGGCCAGCCAGGGACCGGCACCCTCCACGCACAGGGCTCCGCCTGCGGCGTCCCAGGCGAGCAGGGTGTCGGGGCGGTCGGCGAGCCAGAACCGTCCGCGACTGCGGGCGGCCGCGCAGCAGAGGTCCTCCAACGCCCGGTACAGGCGTTCCGGGTGGAACGGACGGTGGCGGCGCCAGACGAACGTGGTCACCCCGGCCTCGTCCGCGTCCTGGGGGAGCAGGGCACAGGCCGGGTGCTGGGCGGCGGCGGCCGCGTCCACGTCGAAGCCGGCGAAGGCCAGCCGGGCGAGTTCCGCGGAGCCGCCGTCCACCTGGCGTGCGGTGGGGTGGAGCTGGCGGAGGAGCGCGCGATCCTCGTCGTCGGCCTCCTCGCTCTCCACGACGGCGACGACAGGGGCGTACTCCAGTTGTCTGGCCCAGGTGTCCCCGACGGTGCGCTGGTCGGTCGCGGCAGCCGCGAGACCGACCTCCGCGAGATCGTCGCCGTTGCCGAGGCAGGGCAGTACGAGGGCCGGGTCGACCGCCGTGACCACGTTGGTGAGACGGACCCTGCCCGCGCCGTGGGCGACGACGACCTCGGCCATGGCCCTGGGCTCGACGGAGTCCCACAGTTCGACGACGGCGAGCCGGGTCAGGCCGCCGTCGGCCAGCCGCTCGAGTTCGGGCATGAGGTCCTCGCGCAGCGCACAGCAGGCGCAGTCGTTGACCAGCGGGGCGTCGCCGCGGGACAACTCGCCCGAGGCGTCGCGCACCTGGCGCAGGACGGTGCCTTCGGCCGCGGTGGACAGGTCGTGATGGAGGACGACACTGCCGGGGACCGTCCGCAGCAGGCCGTCCACGACCGTCCGGCGGGCCTCGGAGTGCAGCCCGCCGACGATCAGCACCGGCAGAGGGGTCGCGTCCCGCATCAGTTCGCTCCGCGCCGGCCGTAGCGGCGCTCGAACCGCTCGACCCGCCCCGCGGTGTCCAGCACTCGGGCGGTCCCCGTGTAGAAGGGGTGGTTCACGTGCGAGATCTCGACGTCGACCACCGGGTAGGTCTTGCCGTCCTCCCAGTCGATCGTCTTGTCGCTGGTCATGGTGGAGCGGGTGAGGAAGGCGTAGTTCGCGGCCCGGTCGCGGAAGACGACGGGACCGTACGCGGGGTGGATGCCAGGCTTCATGGCGGTGTTCCTTCGGGTCGGGACGGTTCGGCGGTGGGGGGTGCGGGGATCAGCGTTCCTCGCGGAAGTCGACGTGGCGCCGGGCGACGGGGTCGTACTTGCGCAGCACCATGCGATCGGGGTCGTTGCGCCGGTTCTTGCGGGTGACGTACGTGTGGCCGGTTCCCGCGGTGGAGCGGAGCTTGGTGATCGGGCGTACCTCGTTGCGAGCCATGCGGCTACTATATGGGAATGATTTCCATTACCAACAGCTCGCGACCGACGAAAGGCAGGTAGGACCTTGTCCGCCCACTGCCAACTGACCGGCGCCCAGCCGGGATTCGGCAACACCATCTCCCACTCCCACCGGCGCACCTCGCGCCGCTTCGACCCCAACATCCAGCGCAAGCGCTACTGGCTGCCGAGCGAGGGCCGGTACGTGCGGTTGACCCTCAGTGCGAAGGCGATCAAGACCGTCGACAGCATCGGCATCGAGGCCGCCGTGGCCCGCATCCGCGCCCGGGGAGGGAAGGTCTGATGGCCAAGAAGAGCAAGATCGCGCAGAACGACAAGCGCAGGGCGACCGTCGAGCGGTACGCGGCCCGGCGGGCGGAGCTGAAGGAGGTCATCCGCCGGCCGTCCTCCACCGACGCCGAACGCCGGGACGCGGCGGCGGAACTGCGGCGCCAGCCCCGCGACGCCAGTGCGACCCGGGTGCGCAACCGCGACAGCGTGGACGGGCGGCCGCGGGGCCACCTGAGGAAGTTCGGTCTCTCCCGTGTCCGCCTGCGCGAGCAGGCCCACGCCGGCTTCCTCCCCGGGGTCACCAAGTCGTCCTGGTAGTCCCGGCGCTGTCGCGGTGGACGGAGCTTCCGGCGGCGACTCGCAGGAGTCGCCGCCGGAAGTCCATGTCCTGATCACCGGTCAGGACGACGCGGGAAGCCGGTACATGTGGTCGTGGGACGCGGCGGCGGGCCACAGACGCGGTCACCGTCGCGGCAGTACCCGCTCGCCGGGGCCGCGGGCCGCTGCGGGAGGCGCTGCCGGGAGGCTCGGCCCGACGCGGGGCGCTCCGCGCCTGTGCCCTCGCTGACGCGGGGCGCTCCGCGCCCGCGCCGCTCATCGCCCGTGTTCCGCAGGACCACGGCGATGTCCCACCGAACCCCGTACCGCTGAACCGCCGGGCTCGTGCGGGAGGGCCGGCAGGGCGTCCCAGCCCTGCCGGCCCTCCCGCACGGACGCCTCAGGCCCGCGGCGCGATCCGCCGGACCTCGATCAGCGCGAGGCTCTCCGGGTGGAGGGTCGGCGCCTGCACGCCGAGCACGGACAGGACGCGGCCCGGCAGTTCGACGCCCTCCGGCGCCCACCAGGGGAGCGGACTGGTGACCGGCCCCCGGGTCGCGTCCCCCGGCGGCAGGGGCGCCACGGCGTAGCGCGCGTCCTCCGCCAGCCCGGGCAGGCGCACGCGGCCGGTCGGCATCTGCACGCTCGTGGCCTTCTGCACCACCGCGTACACGGCGTGGGACCGGTCCGGGGCCACGACGCCGTGCACGAGCACGGCGGGATCATGGGCGTCACCGTGGACCACGGTCCCTCCGTGCAGCAGCGGCCGGAGCCGCTTGTGCACCGCGATCCACTCGGCGAGCCTGCGGCGCTCGCCGGGCGTCGCCAGGGTGAGGTCCCACTCGATGCCCATGTGGCCGAAGAACGCGGTGCCGGCGCGGAAGTCCAGACCGTGCGTGCGGCCCGTGGTGTGCGCACCGGGGGCGCCGACGTGCGTACCCATCAGCTCGGGCGGCAGCAACAGACCCGTCCAGAGCTGGATCTGCTGCCGTTCCAGGGCGTCGATGCAGTCGCTCGTCCACACCCGGTCGCTGCGCTCGAGGATGCCCAGGTCCACCCGGGCGCCGCCCGACGAGCAGGACTCGATCTCCAGCCCGGGGTGACGCCGGCGCAGCTCGTCCATGAGCGCGTACACGGCGGTGGTCTGTGCGTGCACCCCGCCCACGCCGTGCCGGCCGCTGCCCGCGTCGATGAGGTCGCGGTTGTGGTCCCACTTGAGGTAGTCGACGGCGTACTCGCCGACCAGGGCGTCCAGCCGCTCGAGCACGTAGGCGTACGCCTCCGGCCTGCCCAGGTCGAGCACCTGCTGGTGCCGGGCCTCCGGCGGCATGCGCCCGGCCGCCGACAGGATCCACTCCGGGTGGGCCCGGGCCAGGTCCGAGTCGGGGTTGATCATCTCCGGCTCGACCCAGAGACCGAACTGCAGGCCGCGGGAACGGACGTGCTCGACGAGGGGATGCAGCCCCTCCGGCCAGACCTCGGGGTCCACGTACCAGTCGCCCAGGCCCGCCCGGTCGTCGCGACGACCGCGGAACCACCCGTCGTCCAGCACGAACCGCTCGGCTCCGACCTCCGCCGCCGCGTCCGCCAGGGCGGCCAGGGTGCCGAGGTCCTGCCGGAAGTAGACGGCCTCCCAGGTGTTGAGCGTGACGGGACGCGCGGTGGCCGGGTGGTGGGGACGCTGCCGCAGGTACGTGTGGAAACGCGCCGCCATGGCGTCCAGACCGTCGCCGTACGAGCCCAGCAGCCACGGGGTCGTGTACGCGGCACCGGGCCCGAGGCGCATCTCCCCCGGCAGCAGCAGCTCGCCACCGCCGAGGAGGGAGACCCCGGCGTTCGTCCGCTCGGCGAAGGTGCGGTGGTTGCCGCTCCACGCGACGTGCAGGCTCCACACCTCACCACCGCGGAAGCCGAAGCCCCGCTCACCCACCGCGTGCAGGAGGGTGGCGTCGACACCGGTACGTCCGCGCCGGTTCTCCCGCAGATGCGTGCCGAGGGTGAACTCGTGCCGCTGCGGCGACCGTTCCCGCAGGTGGCGGCCGGTCAGGTCGAGCACTTCGGCGGCGTGGGCCGGCACCGGCAGGGCGAGCTGCAGCGCCTCCAGCGTGTACGGGCCCTCACCCCGGTTGGTGAGACGGGCACGCTGGCGGACCAGCCCGGAGGGGGTCAGTTCCAGCTCCCACCGCAGGCCGAGCCCGGCCTGCTCGTCCGTGGCCTCGACCGTCAGCGAGCGGGGGTCCGGGAAGCGCAGTTCCCGCACGGTGAAGGCGCAGGAGAAGTCGGCGCCCTCGCGGTGGCCGGACAGCCCCGGGGTGCCCAGCCAGCCGGCCGACTGCTCGGGCAGCACGCTCACGGGCACCTGGACGTCGGGAACGCTGGTGCCGAGCTCGGCGACGCTCGCCGTGGCGAGGGAGACGAGGTCGCCCCCACCACCCGGTGTGTCCGCGTCCAGGTCTCCGAGGTCGGCTCCCCAGCGCAGCACCCGCGGGAGGCGGGGTCCCGAGCAGTCGAGGACCAGGCTCGTGCCGCCCGAACGGAAGTGGACCAGGTGGGAGGAACGGTCGGTGGTCACGTGCGGGCACCTTCGATCGGTCGGGGAGGGACGGGGGGCCGGGGGGAAGCGGCCCGCGGTGAGGAACGGGACGGTGTGACCACGGTCAGTTCACCGACGCCGTGTTCCAGCGCGTCACGGCCGTGTCCGTCGATGCCCGAGTCGGTGATGAGCGTGTCCGCCGCACCCAGCGGGGCGATGCTCGCGAGGCCGGCCGCGTTCCACTTGGTGTGGTCGGCCAGTACCACGGTGTGCCGGGCCGAGCGGCACATCGCCCGGTTCGTCTCCGCCTCCTCCGGGTTCGGCGTGCTGAAGCCCGTCCGGGCGTCCATGCCGTGCACCCCCATGAACAGCACGTCGACGTGGAGCGTGCGCAGAGCGGTGACCGCGACCGGCCCCACCAGCGCGTCGGAAGGGGTGCGCACCCCACCGGTGAGCACCACCGTCTGCGTCCGCCGCCGCTGGGTGTGCAGGACCTGCGCCACCTGCACACTGTTGGTGACCACCGTGATGTCCGGGACGTCCAGGAGGAGCCGGGCGAGCGTCCACGTGGTCGTCCCGGCGGTCACGCCGATCGCCGAGCCGGGAGTGACCAGCCGGGCGGCCGCGACCGCGATGGCCTCCTTGGCCGCGACCTGCCGGGACGTCTTCTCCGCGAACGCCGGTTCCACGTCGCTGCCGTGGGCCGGCGCGACCGCGCCGCCGTGGACCTTGTCGAGCCGGCCCCGGCGCGCGAGCGCCTCCAGGTCACGCCGGATCGTCATGTGGGACACGTCGAACCGCTCCGTCAGCGCGCTCACCCGGATCGAGCCGCGCTGGCGGACCAGCCGGGCGATGTCCTCCTGCCGTTGCCTGGCGAGCACGCCGTCACCCGTCCGCCGAGGGGGAGCCGGGCTCCCGGATCACCACGACGTCGCCCGCGCGGACGACGACCTCGCCGTCGGCGGTGGCGCCGCTCAGCAGGTCGGTGCCCGTCGCCGGGACGGACACGTCGCGCGGGGAGTGGTTGATCAGGAACAGGTAGGTGGCGTCCGGGCCGCGCCTGCGGACCGCCTCGACGCCGGCCGGGACCTCGGCCGCGGCGGTGACCCCGGCCTCCCGGCAGACCCGGGCCAGCAGCGCGCGCAGCGCTTCCGCCTCCGGACGCGTCGCCACGTACCAGGACACACCGTCGCCGTGTGCGTGCCGTGTGACCGCCGGGTGCCCCGCCACCGGGCCGCCGGACGACGGGTCCGCCGCGAACGACAGGACCGTCCCGGCCCCGCGCGGCTCGACGAGTTCGCTCCAGACCGTCGCCCGTGAGCCGTCGGACAGCCGGACCGTCTCCGCCTCCCGGAGCGGGAAGAACTCGTCCACCCGGAGGCCGAGCATGTCCCGGTACGCCCCCGGATGACCGCCGAGGCGGACGTGGTCGTGCTCGTCCACCACACCGCTGAAGAATCCGACGGCCGCGTGTCCTCCGTCCGCGACGTACCCGGTCAGCGCCGCGGCGTCCGCGTCACTCGTCAGGCAGAGGCTGGGGACGAGGACCAGCCGGTACCCGCCCAGGTCGCTCCCGGGGTGCACCAGGTCGCAGGTCACGCCCAGCGACCACAGTGCCTCGTACCAGGCCCGGACCAGGTCG
Source organism: Streptomyces sp. DH5 (assembly GCF_020873915.1). GTDB lineage: Bacteria > Actinomycetota > Actinomycetes > Streptomycetales > Streptomycetaceae > Streptomyces. Next base: position 29,351 of record NZ_JAHWGP010000037.1, on the reverse strand, counting down.
AGGTAGCGCAGGTCCTGCGAGGGGGTGGCGTCCATCTCGAGGGCCCACCAGGCGTTCCAGTCGAACAGCAGCGCCACGTCCGACACCACCCGGGTGCCGCGGACCTCCGCCAGGGCCCTCAGGTCCCGGCCGAGAGCGGTGACCTCGCGCCAGGTCTTGGTGTCCGTGCCGCCGTGCGGGAGCATCGCGGAGTGCCACTTCTCGGCGCCGGCCTTCGACTGGCGCCACTGGAAGTACAGGACGCCGTCGGCGCCGCGCGCCACGTGCGCGAGGCTGTTGCGCCGCATCTGCCCCGGGGTCTTCGCGACGTTGCGGGGCTGCCAGTTGACCGCCGAGGTGGAGTGCTCCATCAGCAGCCAGGGAGCGCCGCCGCCCATGCCGCGCGCGAGGTCGGCGTCGAGGGACAGCCCGATGTGCGCCTCGGGGTCCGCGGCCGTGAGGTACTGGTCCACGGACACGAAGTCGCACGCCCTGGCGAGGGAGAACCCGTCGACCTTCTTCTCCAGGGTGACCAGGAGGTTGGTGGTCAGCGGCACACCGGGGGAGAGGCGGCGCACGATCTCCGCCTCGCGCCGGTGCAGCGCCAGCAGCGCGTCCGAGGAGAACCGCCAGTGGTCCAGCTGCTGGGTCGGGTTCGCCACGGCCGCGGTGGCGCGCGGCGGCATGACCTCCGCCCAGTCGCCGTAGCGCTGGCTCCAGAACGCCGTCCCCCACGCCTCGTTGAGGCCGTCGAGGTCGCCGTACCGCTCCCGCAGCCAGTCGCGGAAGGCCTCGGCGCTGGTGTCGCAGAAGCAGTGCGCGTTGTGGTTGCCCCACTCGTTGTGCAGGTGCCACAGCACGAGCGCGGGGTGGTCGCGGTAGCGCTCCACGATCCGCTCGGTGAGGCGGCCGGCCGCCTCGGCGTACGCGGGACTGCTCGGGCAGAACGTCTGCCGCGAGCCGTGGATCAGCCGGACGCCGTCGGCGGTCACCGGCAGCGCCTCGGGATGGCGCACCGAGAACCACGGCGGAGGGGACGCCGTGGCCGTCGCCAGGTCGACGGCGACGCCGTTCGCGTGCAGCAGGTCCATGACCTCGTCGAGCAGGCCGAACTCGTACGTCCCGGGGCGCGGTTCGAGCAGCGCCCAGGAGAAGACGCCGACGGTGACGAGGTTGACGCCGGCCTCACGCATGAGGCGGACGTCCTCCTCCCACACCTGGCGCGGCCACTGCTCCGGGTTGTAGTCCCCGCCGTAGGCGATGCCGCCGAGCCGGTCGGAGAGCTGCTTGAGTGCGTCGTCGTTCACGACTTCACCGCTCCTGCCGCGAGGCCGGCCTTCCAGTAGCGCTGGAGCACCAGGAAGGTGATGACGATCGGGACGACCGAGACGAGCGACCCGGTGAGGCTGAGGATCTGCAGCGACGGGTCGCGGCTGACCTGGGACTGCCAGGTGAACAGGCCCAGGGTGACCGGGTAGAGGCGGTCGTCCTGGAGCATCACCAGCGGCAGCAGGAAGTTGTTCCAGATGACCACGAACTGGAACAGGAAGATCGTCACCATGGCGGGCGACATCAGCCTCACCGCCATGGTGAAGAAGGTCCGCAGTTCCCCGGAGCCGTCGATGCGGGCGGCCTCCAGGAGTTCGTCGGGCACGGAGGCGGCCGCGAAGATGCGCGAGAGGTAGACGCCGAACGGGCTGACGATGCTCGGCAGGAAGACCGCCCAGAAGGTGTTGGTGGCGCCCACCTTGGCGAAGAGCAGGAACAGCGGCAGCGCGAGCGCCGTCGCCGGGACCAGCACCCCGCCGAGCACGACGGAGAACAGGAACTCCCGTCCCCGGAAGCGGTACTTGGCCAGGGCGTAACCGGCCATGGCGGACAGCAGCGTGCCGACGGCCGCGCCCGCCCCTGCGTAGAGGAGGCTGTTGAGCAGCCAGGGCACGAAGACCCCGTCCTGCTTGGCGAACAGTGCCCGCAGGTTGTCGATCAGGTGGAAGTCGGAGAACCACAGACCGAACGTGCCGACCAGGTCGCCCTGGCTCTTGGTGGCCGAGACGATCAGCCAGAACACCGGAAGCAGCATGTAGACGGCGATCACGGCCAGGAAGCCGGTGGCGACGGCCACCGACAGACGGCTCTCCCGCGGGCCGCGGGACGCCTTCTTCGAGGCCGGCGCGGGCGCGTGGGCACCCGCGGTGTCGGTGAGGAGGCTCATGACTCGGCCTTTCGACCCGTGAACTTGAGGAACCCGAACGACAGGACGAACGTGGCCAGGGCCAGTGTCACCGACATGGCGGCGGCCTCGCTGTAGTTGTCCGACGAGGCGAGCGAGTAGGCCGCCAGGTTCGGTGTGTAGGTGCTGGTGACGCTGGTGGAGATGGAGCGGAGCACCTGCGGTTCGGTGAACAGCTGCAGGGTCCCGATGATCGAGAAGACGCCGGTCAGCATGAGCGCCGGACGCAGGATGGGGATCTTGATGCGCCAGGCGATCTTCGCCTCGCTCGCCCCGTCCATGCGTGCCGCCTCGTAGATGTCGCCCGGGACGGCCTGCAGCGCGGCGTAGATGATCAGCATGTTGTACCCGGTGTAGGTCCAGGTCACGATGTTGCCGATGGACCAGAGCATCATCGACGAGCCGAGGAAGTCCGGTGCGGACCCGACCTCGTCCAGCAGCTCCACGACGGGCGACAGACGGGGGTCGTACAGGAAAGCCCACATGAGCGCCGCGATCACACCGGGGATGCCGTACGGCACGAAGTAGGCGATGCGGAAGAAACGCTTGAGGCGCGCCACCGTGGAGTCCAGCAGCAGCGCGAGCACCAGGGCCAGCAGCAGCATCACGGGGATCTGCACCAGGCCGAAGAGCAGCACCCGGCCGACGCTGGCGAGGAACTCGCTGTCGCCGAGCACTTCCCTGTACTGCTCCAGGCCGGCGAACACGGTCGTCTTGCGGCCGAAGGTGCCGCCGGTCCGCTCGGTCTTGAGCAGGCTCTGGTAGAAGGCGTAGCCGACCGGAACCAGGGTGAAAAGAACGAAGGGTATGAAGAACGGCAGGAGGAAGAAGGCGGGTGCCCAGTTCCGTCTGCGGCGTGGTGCGGTGGGGGCGGTGATGGTCTTCGCTGGTGGCGCCGCTGTCGCGGCCGTCCGGTCGGCGGTCATGGCGTGGTCTCTTCCCAGGCTTCCTTGACGAGGGGGAGAGGACCGGCGGGCGTGGTGACGCGCCGCCGGCCCCCGTCACTTACTTGGCGACCTCGAGGGACTGCTTCTCCAGGGAGTCCACCGTCTTGGTGTCCGTCTGCGCGAGCGCGTCCTTGAGCGTCCCCTTGCCACCCAGGGCTCCCGCGATGCCGTCGCCCATGAAGCGGTAGGTGTCCGTCATCGTCGGGCCGAAGGTCCAGTCCGTGGTGACGTTCTTGGAGGCGTCCGCGAAGACGTCGAAGATCTTCTGGCCGCCGTAGAAGTCCACCGGCTGCTGCAGGGCCTTCAGGTCGAGCCCTTCGACGGCCGCGGGGTAGAGACCGCCCTCACGGTTGAGGATCTCCAGTGCCTTCGGGTCGGTGTTCAGCCACAGGGCGAACTTCGCGGCCTCGTAGGGGTGCTTGCTCTTGCCGAGCACCGCCGTCGTCGAGCCGCCCCAGTTGCCGGCCTTGTTCTCGCCCGCGGACCACTGCGGCATCGGCGCGACGCCCCACTTGCCGGAGGTCGACTTCGCGTTGTCGCGGATGGTGCTGTAGCCCCAGGCGGCGCTGACCCAGGTCGCGACCTCACCGTCGTTCCACGCCTTGTAGAGCGCGGGGGAGAAGCCCTGCAGGTCGGTCGCGACCAGCTTCTCGTCGATCATCTTCTGCCAGTAGTCCGCCACCTCGCCGGCGGCCGGGCTGTCGACGTCGACCTTCCACGCGTCGCCCTCCTGGCCGAACATGTTCGCGCCCTTCTGCCACAGCAGGCCGCTGAACCAGTTCGGGTCGGTCTGCGAGAAGTGCCGTCACCGCCCTCGACCACGTCGGCCTCAGCGTCGCTCCCGGGGAGTTCGTCGCCGTCGTGGGCCCGTCCGGATCCGGCAAGTCCAGCCTCCTCGCCGTCGCCGGCGGCCTCCAGCGGCCCACCTCGGGCACGGTCCACATCGCCGGCACCGAGCTGACCGCCCTGTCGGACAAGGAACGCACCGCGGCCCGCCGCCGCCACATCGGTTTCGTCTTCCAGCAGTCGAATCTGCTGGCCTCCCTCACCGTCCGTGAACAGCTCCTGCTGCCCCTGCACATCGACGGACGCCTCGACGCGGCGGCCCGGACCCGGGCCGGCGAACTCATCGAGGCGGTCGGACTCTCGCACCGCACGGCGTCCCGCCCGCACCAGTTGTCCGGAGGCGAACGCCAGCGCGCGGGTCTGGCCCGGGCACTGATGACCTCACCCGCCGTCCTGCTGGTGGACGAGCCCACCTCGGCACTGGACCGGGTGCGCGCGGCGGAGGCGGTCCGGCTGATCGCCGAGCAGACCCACCAGCACGGTACGGCGACGGTCATGGTCACCCACGACACGGCGATAATGGACGCCGCCGACCGGGTGCACGAGATGGTCGACGGTCGACTGTCCTGACCGGGGCAGCGGGCCGGCGCCTCGCTCCCGGCCCCGTCCGCCAGCCAGGAGTCCGCACCGCATGCCGAAGATCAACGCCTCCACCGTCGCCGAACACCGTGCTCAGCAGCGCGAGGCGCTGATCGGGGCGGCGATCGACATCCTGGTGAACGAGGGCGCCGCCGCCGTCACCCCGGCGGCGGTCGGCGCCCGCGCGGGTCTGGCGCGCTCCAGTGTGTACCAGTACTTCGACTCCTCGGCGGCCCTGCTGGCGACCATCACGGAAGAGGCGTTCCGGCGCTCCGACGAGGCACTCGCCCGTGCCATGGCCGCCGCGAACGGCCCGGTGGAACGCGTCGAGGCGTTCTTCCGGGAAAGCCTCCGCCTGGGCGCCGAAGGTGCGCACCGGCCCGCCGCCGCCCTCATGAGCGCCGGTCTCCCCCCTGCCTGCCTGGAACGTCTGAGGGAGCTCCACCTGGAACAGGTCGAGCCGTTCCGGGCGGCCGTCCGGGAACTCGGCGTCCCCGAGCCCGCGCTCACGGCGGATCTGATCGCCGGCATGCTGCACACGGCCCTTGCCGCCGTCGAGGGAGGCGCTCCGCTCGACACGGTCACCGAGCGGACGCTCACCCTGGTGCGCCGTTGCCTCGTTCCGCACGGATGACGGTGCGGCGGGTCCGGCATTCCGCCGGGCCCGCCGCACCGGCTCCCCCTCGGAGCGGGATCGCCGAGTGCCGTCAGCGCCGCAGCGTCAGCAGACCCGGACGGTAGGGCAGGAGGCCGTAGTCACCCCCGGAGTCGGGGCTGCGTCCTTGGTAGAGCAGCTGCAGGTTGCAGGGATCGACGGTCATGGTCTGATCGGCACTGGTGCGGAGCAGTTCGCCGTGGCTGATGTCGTTGGTCCAGGTGGCTCCGCTGTTCGCCTTGCCGGCGAAGGGATTGCTCTCGGTCGCGGCCTGGGGAGTCCAGGAGCCGTTCAGACTCGTGGCCGTGAACGAGCGGAAGTACCGGCCCTGCGAGCCGATCGCCTCGACGATCATGAGGTAGCGGTTCTGGCCCTGCAGCTTGTAGACCTGCGGAGCTTCGAACAGGTTGTTCGTCGTGTCGCTCATGATCACTGTTGAGGTCGAGCCGAAGCTGCCCGGGAAGTTCCCGATCGGCATGGTGGCCCGGTAGATCTTGCCGTTGTCGCCGGCGAAGAACAGGTACATGTTCGTGCCGTCGCCGATGAGCGTCTGGTCGATGGGTCCCGTTCCCGAGCCGGAGATGCTTCCGGAGAAGAGCACCTGCTCGGACGACCAGCCGTTGGGGTTGGTGGGGTCGGTCGACGTCCGGTAGGAGAAGGCGGTGCCGCCCCACTGGTAGGCGAGCACCCAGATGTTCTTCGGCGCGAAGTAGAAGAGCGTGGGTGCGACGGTCGAGCTGGACATCGCGTTCTGGCCGGCCGAGGCCATCTCCGACCAGTTGGTGAACAGGCCGAAGTTCATCGAACCCCACCGCGTCCCCGTGTCGTGCGTGGTGGCGTAGACGAGCTGCCTGCCGTCGTAGGGGGCGACGGTGAAGTCCTTGAGCGAGACCCACCCCTGCCTGGGCTGCGCCAGAGCGCCCGTCGACGTCCAGCGGTAGCTCGACGGAAGAGCGCACGAACCCGGGTTGTCGGAGCCGACCTTGACGAGCCGCCACTGCTGGTTGGTGCCGCCCCAGTCGTCGTACTGGACGATGTTCGCGTTGTCGGCGGTGGAGGCGCCCTGCACTTCGAGGGCCTTGCCGCTGTGGCGCGAGACGAGCCGCACGTGGCCGTCCGGGCTGTCGGCCAGCCGCCACTGCTGGTTGGTGCCGTTCAGGTCGGACCACTGGACGATCGAACCACCGTTGGCGGTGGACCAGTTGTGGACGTCCAGCACCTTGCCCGAGTGGCGGGACTTGATGCGGTAGTAGCCGTCCCCGGAGTCGACGAACTGCCACTGCTGCTGGTTCTGGTCGTTCCGCGTCCACTGGGTGATGCGGGCGCCGTCACCGGTCGCCATGTTGTAGACGTCCAGGGCCTTGCCACTGTTGCGGTTGACCAGCACATACGAGGCGTTGGTGTCCACGGTCGCGGCCTCGGCGGGCTGCGCACCGAGGAACGCCGCCATCAGCAGCAGGGGTGCGAGGACGCCGAGTAAGCGTCTTGGGCTTACCGGGGAAGCGTGGCGAAGCCACATCGGGGGGACCTCCTTGTAGGTGGGGGTGAGGTAGCGCCGACGGACGGTGGAGCGGGTAACCGCCCCGAGGCCGAAGCGGGTTCGAATGTTTCGAAGTGATCCCGGCTCTGTGACGCCACAAGCTAAGGAGACGGAGGCCTCCGGTCAAGGTCTGTGACCGGTCCGACCGCAACTCGGGCGCGTCGTACGGAGCGTCCGGACCAAGCGGAGGACGAGGCGGTCGCAGGTGGTGCGTGGTGTGCCGCACCGGCCGGAGCGTTCCGTGGCTTCACCGAAGGTGTCGAAACTTTCGATTCGGGCGCGGAAAGTTTTTCATTCGCGAGGGTTGACGAGTCATCAACAACCCTCCACCATCCTGTTTGACGAACCGGCCGAGGTTCGAAACTCCGAACACGCCTATCCCTGTGCAGCCGATGCCGTACCACGGAGCCGCACGCGGCTGCACGACGGATCCACGCACCACGGCACCTGCGTCACCCGGTGGCCGACCGGGCCGCCCGCGCCGGCGCCGCCCGCACCGGCCGAGACGCTGCCGGGGCCTCGAGACCGCGGCGCCCGGTGGATCCGTCATTCCCCTACCTTGGAGGCACAGCCATGGGCTTTCACGCCCTACCCAGAGCCGCCGTCCGGCGGAAACTCCGCGTTCTGCTGCCGACGCTCCTCGTCGGCGCCCTCGGTGCGGCCGGCGCGCTGGTCGCACCGCCGTCGGCCCAGGCCGCCGAGACCACGCTCGGGGCCGCGGCGGCACAGAGCGGCCGCTACTTCGGCGTCGCCATCGCCGCGAACAGGCTGAGCGACTCCACGTACGCGACGATCGCGAACCGTGAGTTCAACTCGGTGACGGCCGAGAACGAGATGAAGATCGACGCCACCCAGCCGCAGCGCGGCCAGTTCAACTTCACCGCCGCCGACCGTGTCTACAACTGGGCGGTCCAGAACGGCAAGGAGGTCCGCGGTCACACCCTGGCCTGGCACTCCCAGCAGCCCGGCTGGATGCAGAACCTCAGCGGCAGCGCGCTGCGCCAGGCGATGATCGACCACATCAACGGCGTGATGGCCCACTACAAGGGCAAGATCGCACAGTGGGACGTCGTGAACGAGGCCTTCGCCGACGGCAGTTCCGGAGCCCGGCGCGACTCCAACCTGCAGCGCACCGGCAACGACTGGATCGAGGTCGCCTTCCGCGCCGCGCGCGCCGCCGACCCGTCCGCCAAGCTCTGCTACAACGACTACAACGTCGAGAACTGGACCTGGGCCAAGACCCAGGCCATGTACGCCATGGTGCGGGACTTCAAGCAGCGCGGCGTGCCGATCGACTGCGTCGGCTTCCAGTCGCACTTCAACAGCGGCAGCCCCTACAACGCCAACTTCCGCACCACCCTGCAGAACTTCGCCGCCCTCGGCGTCGACGTGGCCGTCACCGAACTCGACATCCAGGGTGCCTCGTCCACGACCTACGCCAACGTGGTCAACGACTGCCTGGCCGTCTCGCGCTGCCTCGGCGTCACCGTCTGGGGTGTGCGCGACAGCGACTCCTGGCGGGCGGGGGACACGCCGCTGCTGTTCAACAACGACGGCAGCAAGAAGCCCGCCTACACCGCGGTCCTCAACGCACTCAACGGCGGCTCCACCACCCCGCCGCCCCCGGACGGCGCAACGCTCAAGGGCGTCGGTTCCGGCCGCTGCCTGGACGTCCCGAGCAGCAGCACCACCGACGGCACCCAGGTCCAGCTGTGGGACTGCCACAACGGCACCAACCAGCAGTGGACGCACACCGACGCCGGTGAACTCAGGGTCTACGGCGACAAGTGCCTGGACGCCGCCGGCACCGGCAACGGCGCCAAGGTCCAGATCTACAGCTGCTGGGGCGGCGACAACCAGAAGTGGCGCCTGAACTCCGACGGATCCATCGTCGGCGTCCAGTCCGGGCTCTGCCTCGACGCCGCCGGGAACGGCACCGCCAACGGCACGCTGATCCAGCTCTACTCCTGCTCGAACGGCAACAACCAGCGCTGGACCCGCGCCTGACCGGGCCCGCACGAGGGCAACGCGGGTGATCCCGAGGGGCGCCACCGTGATGGTGGCGGCCCTCGCGGTCGGCGCGGGCCGGCGAGGTGTCACGAGGGTCCGGTGCCGCGATCCCCGAGCCCGACGCGTGCCGCGACGCCCCGTGAAGACCGCCCGCCCTGCGGACCCCGGTGTGCAGAATCGCTCCTGTGGAAGCACACCACTCACCGGAGAGAACCCCCGACGGGCACTTCGTCGTCATCGGGGGAAGGAAATGGCGGGCAACCGATCCGTCCATTCCCGACGAGGCCGCCGCTCGTCTTCGACGACACCTCATGTCGGCTCGTCGCGCGGTGCGCTCCGCGACGACGGCAGGTGACGCACAGGCCGAGCGGGCAGCGCGTGCACGCGTGCACCAGGCGAAGACCGCGCTGGGTGAACGCGGCACCCCCTGGTGGGACCAGCTTGAGGACGAACGCCGACGACGCTGGGAAGAAGGGCTCGCGCACCTCGATGCGCAGGCGTAGAACTGAGGTCACAGGGGAACGGAGGACGCCATGGCTTCCGCAGCAAACGGTGTCCGGAGGACCGTTCAGCAGAGAGGGAAGGCCCAGCCGCCGGGGTACCAGGGTTCGCGTTCGCCGCGGAAGGCCGCCGAGGCGAGGGGGAGCGCACCGGGCCGCAGTTCCTCGACCAGGCCGGCGGCCGCGAGGGCGGTGAGTGAGGTTCCGCCGAGAAAGGCGGCGCCGAGTTCCGCCGCTGTCAGCCGCAGGTCGGCCGGAGCGGTCGTGCGCTCGCACACCGTGCTGTCCGCTTCCGCCTGGAGCCGGTGGCGTCCGTTGTTCCACGGGCAGAAGTCGTCCCGCACGTCCAGTACGAGGTCCAGTGTAAGACCGTACCTCCGGCCGGCCAGGGCTCTGCCGACGTCGGCCGGCCGCAGCCACAGACGGTCCACCGGTGCGGCCCGGACCGCTCGTGGTTCGATGAGCAGGTGGGGCAAGGGCTCGTCCACGGCACCCTCGTAGTCGATCCAGGTCACCAGGTCGATTCCGGCGAGGAAGCGCCACAGCGCCGCGTAGGCCTGGCGTGAGCACGCAGCCAACTCCACCACCTCCACCACTCCGTGACTGCCGCCGGACCCGTCCGGGGCGGAGTCGTGCCGGTAGAGCGCGTACCCGGTGGCACGTCCGTCGCGCTCCCGGTGCACGGCGTAGCGGAGCGAGGTCGCGCCGCCGCGCCGGTGCGGATGGTCGGCGAGGCGCACCGCCCAGTGGGCCGGCTGCCGGTCGGGCCAGCCGACCGTAGTGGTGCGGACCCGGTCGTACACGTCCTCGAGGAGAGGGCGGGCCCGGTCGGCGTGGTGCAGCCGGACGGTCCCGTCGCCGAAGTCGGTGTCCGGACGCCACAGCATGGCGCGCCGGTCGCAGCGCATCCGGTTGCCCATGGTCGCGGGACCGTATCCGTACCGTCCGTAGATGCCGGCCTCGGAGGGACGGAGCGCGGCGATCGCCTCGCGCCGGTGCACGTGCAGGTCGGTCAGCTGGGCGCGCATCATCGAGGTGAGGATGCCGCGACGGCGATGTGTCGGGGCCACGCCGACCGAGGCGATCCCCGCCACGGGCAGGACGCCACCGGGCACGGTCAGCGTGCGGCTGTAGACGGAGGCCCCGGCGACCGGCTCGCCCTCGTCGAACACGGCCAGGGTGCGAGCGAGATCCGTCGCAGCTCGCTGATCGGCCAGCTCCTCCTGCGACCGGTCCAAGCCGTAGGTGTCGGCGATCATGCGCGCCCAGGGGCCGAACTCCCGCTCGGTGACACAGCGAAGCTGGAACTGAGAAGCGGTCATCGGACATATGTACAACACGCTTGACGGGAAATCATGAAGCGGCCCGATTGCTTGCCCGCCCTCACGGGCGAACGCCAAACGCCGTCACCGGTTTTTCCCCTCATGTCCAGCCACCGCTGCCGTCTGCGACGGCAGCCGGAAGGAGGGTGAAGGGAGGCGCGCAGACAGGCGCACGGGTGCGCGGCGCGACGGCGTCGAGGGTGTGCGATTCCACCCGGCATGCGGAACGAGCCGCCGTGGAGGTCGGGTCGCACCTGATGCCAGGATGCGGGACCGGCGGAGACCGCACCGCACCGCCCCGGCACCGCCCGCGCGGACGCCGGTGTGCGGTCCAACTGGCGCATCCTCGCGTGTCCTAGACTCACTGCACGGTGCCCGGCGGCTCGAGGGGGACGACGTTTCCGTGCAGGTGTACGACAACCCCGTGATCGGCGGGTTCCACCCCGATCCGAGCGTGTGCCGGGTCGGTGACGACTACTACCTGGTGTGCTCGAGCTTCGAGTACTTCCCCGGGCTGCCGCTCTTCCACAGCAGGGACCTCGTGCACTGGGAGCAGATCGGCAACGTGCTCGACCGGCCCGGGCAACTGCCGCTGCCCCTCCCCGGCGCCAAGGCCTCCGGAGGCCTCTACGCCCCCACGATCCGCCACCACGACGGCCGCTTCTGGGTCGTCAACACCAACATCGACGGCGGCGGCAACTTCCTCGTCTCGGCCGATCGGCCCGAGGGGCCGTGGAGCGACCCGGTGTGGATCGGCCTGTCCGGCATCGACCCCGACCTGGCGTGGGAGGAGGACGGCACCTGCTGGTGCGCCTTCTCCGGCCCCGAAGGGGGCATCAACATGGCCAGGATCGACCCGGTCGGGGGCGAGGTGCTGGAGGGGCCCTTCGCCACGTGGTCGGGCAGCGGTCTCAAGTACCCCGAGGCGCCGCACCTCTACCGCATCGGCGACTGGTGGTACCTGCTGATCGCCGAAGGCGGCACGGAACGCGGCCACAGCGTGTCCATGGCCCGCAGCCGCTCGCCGCGCGGTCCCTGGGAGGGCGCGCCCGGCAACCCCCTGCTGTCCCACAGCGGTACCGCCCGCCCCATCCAGAACACCGGCCACGCCGACCTGGTGGAGGCTCCCGACGGAAGCTGGTGGATGGTGCTGCTCGGCGTCCGCCCCCGCGGCTTCACACCCGACGTGCACGTGCTCGGCCGCGAGACCTTCCTGACCCCTGTGGAGTGGGACGAGGAGGGCTGGCCCGTCGTCGCCCCCGTTCCCGAACGCCACGCGGCTCCGGGAGGAGCCTGGTGTCCCGTTCCGGCTCCGCCAGCCCGCGACGACTTCGACGGGCCCGCTCTGGCGCCGCACTGGATCTCGCCGTTCGCCCGCCCGGAGGGCTCCTGGTCGCTCACCGAGCGCCCCGGCCGGCTGGTCCTCCACGCGACCGGCCCCACTCTGGACAGCCCCGGATACACCTTCGTCGGCCGCCGCCAGCAGCACCACGACTGCCGCGTCAGCGCCCTGATCGACCCGGGCACGGGACGCGGCGGTCTCTGCGTGCGCCTGGACGAGGCCCACCACTACGAGGTGGAGGCCGGGGGCGGGGAGGTCGCCGTCGTCGCCCGGATCGGGCCGCTGCGCCAGACCGTGGCCCGCCGGCCGGCCCCGGCCGGGCCACTTCCCCTCGCCGTGACGATCCGGACGTCCGACCTCGTGCCCGCGTCGCCCGCACTCACCGACGGCGGGACCACGGGCCCCGACACCATCGCCTTCTGGCTCGGCGACCCCGACGCTCCGGACGCCCGGCCGCTCGCCGAACTGGACGGCCGCTACCTGTCCACCGAGGTCGCCTGCGGCTTCACCGGCCGTGTGCTCGGCATGTACGCCACCGAGGGCACGGTCGCCTTCGACTGGTTCGAGTACGTCCCGACCCCGGCGCCGCCCGTGTGACGCCCGGGATGCGGGCGGGCGCCGGGCGCCCCGAGGGGCCCCGTCCGCAGAGTGGGGTGCCGAGCTGGCCGCGATGTCCTCGGTGACGACGCGGCTGTAGCCGTGGTCACGGGGCGCATGACACCACACTCTCATGTGTTCAGTGAGCCCCCCGAAGGAGTGGGCGACGTCGGAAATCGGCGGCTGCGGGCGCGTCGTCGACATGGAGGCTGAAGACGATCGAGGGGGCCGCGGATCCGGACGGCACCTGATCCGAGTCGCCCTGTCGGCTGACGGCAGGCCGCTGAGACTCGGCGCGGAAACCGGTGACCATGATCGTGTTCGAGTCGTCGGCAAGGGAGACGAGGTGTGCCCCACAGCGCGGGCGGAAGCCGCGGTGCAAGGCCGGGCCTGTTGACCGAACTAACTCATGAGTCTTCGCAGCTCAGGCGGGGTATCTGCTAGCTTCCCGACGTGCTTGATGAGCAACGTCCCGGAATGGATCTGAGGGACTTCGTCCTGCCCGAGTTAGGCCGGCTACTGGAGACGGGAGACCCCTGGGAGCCGTTCAGGGTGCTGGATCCGGTTGGGAGTCCGGTGGAACCCACCGTGCTGTATCTCAAGGAGCTGATGGCGCGGGACAGCTCGCCGCTGACGCCGCGCTCGTACGGCATGGATCTGCTGCGCTGGTTCCGGTTCTTGTGGATGCTCGGGATCGAGTGGGACCGTGTGACCCGGGAGGACGCCAGGGACTTCATGTTGTGGATGAAGGTGGCGGACAAGCCGGTACGCGTCCATTGGCGCCACCGAGGCAAGGCTGCTTCCGAGGTCCCACCGCCTCGCAGTGACAGGCCGGTGCCGGGGACACCGAATCCTGTGACCGGCAAGCCCACCGTCGGGACGAAGTACTCGCCGAGGACCCGGGCTCACTGCGAGACGGTGCTGCGGCAGTTCTACGACTTCCATCTGGATGGCAACGTCGGGGCACTGCTCGTCAACCCGTTCCCGTTGGTTCGTGAACGCCGCTCGGCTCGGCCCGGGTCGCACAGCGATGGTGAGAAGAAGCACCGGAGCCGGCGCTCGGGTCTCTATCGGCCGACCGTTCCTCAGCAGATCCCGCGGCGGATTCCCGACGAGAAGTACACCGAGGTCTTCGCCGGGCTCCGCTCGCACCGCGACCGGGCACTGCTGGCCTTCTGGGTCGCCACCGGCGCCCGCGCCGAGGAACTGCTCACCGCCAAGCACGGCGGTGCGGTCGTCGGCGAGCAGACCGTCGGCGTGATCCGCAAGGGCAGCCGCGAGTACCAGGAGCTGCCCGCCACCCCGGACGCGTTCGTCTGGCTGCGGCTCTACCAAGAGGCCGCGTGGAAGAAGGGCGTCCCTCGTGGCCGTCACCATCCACTGTGGTGGACACTACGGCGCCCTTGGCGGCCGCTGGAGTACGACGCGGCCCGCATGATGTTCAACCGCGCCAATGAGCTGCTGGGCGCCAACTGGACCCTTCACGACCTGCGGCACACGGCGACGTTCCTGATGCTCGACGACCCGAACATGCCGCCGGTCTACGTGCAGAAGATCCTCGGCCACAAGTACCTGTCGACCCTGGACATCTACAACCGTCCCACCAGAGACGATGTCATCGCCGCCGGGCTTGCCCACCATGCCCGTCAGGAGCAGCGACGCAAGGAGCCTCGCGCGCCCGTCGACGAACCGTCCTACAACCCCGACTCCTTGTCCATCCTCTTCGGCCGGGACGTGTCATGACCAGCGCTGCGACACAGGTCGCCTCGAGTTTCGTCCCGCGGGAAACGAGCTTGGTGGGCGCCGAAGCGCTCGCCTTGATGGACCGATTCCCGCCCCGGGAAAAGCCGAGTACGTGGCCGGCAACGGCCCTCTCGCGCGGAGGAGTCCTTGAGCGGCTGGCTCGTCCGCCGCTGCGAGCCGCGGACAGCAGAGCTCAGGAAACTCGTGTGTTCGGTGCACGCCTCGTGCTGGATTGGCTGGCGACCTACCCCGGCGAGACCTGGCAACAGCGCTGGCAGGCGAGCCCGGCCCACGGCCAGCAGGTTGCGTCCCAGGGGTGGAGGGATACCTTCGGGAAGTGGGCCCGCTCGGAAGCACGTGTGTCGCGGCGCGAGACGCTGCTGGTCGGGGTCCTGGCGCTGCTCTGTGCGGATGCTGTCAGACCCGACCCGGGGTTCCTCATCGGGTCAAGATCGCGGCACCTCCGACCGGCTCTGGAGGCATCGCGCGACCCCGAGGGATTCGCTCGGTTGAGGGCGTCACTGCCGACCAACCTGTCATCGGCTGACGGTTCGTCCGGGCTGAAGACCATCGCGGAGATCATGGCTTGCCAGGGCGGCACCATCGAGGACATCGTCGTCGGTGACCTGCTGCTATGGCACCGCACGAACCGGACCAACAGCAACCGGCGGATCGAGCTCGCCTACACCTGGCTGCGCGATTTGGGCCTCTTTCCAGCAGACGCACCGCACACGCTGTTCCGGATCTCGCACCGCACCGGGCCACTCACTGCGGCAGAACTTGTGGACCGCTACCAGCTGCAGTGCCGGCCGGTCCGCGATCTGTTGGTCGCCTATCTTTCCCATCGCTCCGTAGGTCTGGACTTCACATCGCTGCAGTCGCTCACGAACTCGCTGGCGCTTCGGTTCTGGGATGACCTGGAGCGGCATCATCCGGGCGTCGCTTCTCTTCGGCTACCAGCCGAGGTGATCACTGCCTGGAAGCTCCGTCTGGCCACCAAGACCGTCCGCAAGCGTCTGCCCGACGGCTTGTTCCGCGAGGTCACAGAGCCACGCAGGAACGCGACTGCCATCAAAACCCAGGTCCGGGCCTTGTACTTGGACCTAGCGGAGTGGGCGGTGGAAGACCCCAGCCAGTGGGCCGCTTGGGTCGCTCCCTGCCCGATCAGCGAAGCCGAGTGCTCGACAGCAAAGGCTGACCGCCAGCTCAAGGCCCGGATGGACCAACGCACTCGTGAGCGTCTGCCCGCGTTGCCCACGCTGGTGCAGACAGCTGACCGCCTTCTGAAGGAGGCCAGGGCTCGGCTCGAGGCGCTCAACGCCGCACCGCTCAGCTCGACTTTCACCGTATTGGGCGAGGCATTCACCGTCCCACGCTTCAGTAAGCGCGCTGACGGGCGCCCGATCCATGCCTGGGACAGCAAGGGCCGCCGGCGCTCGTTCGCGGGCGAGGAGCGGAGCGCGTTCTGGGCGTGGGCTGCGATCGAGATCTTGCGGCACACCGGCATCCGCATCGAGGAGCTCCTCGAGCTGGGGCATCACAGCATCATCAGTTACAAGCTGCCCACCACCGGGCAGGTTGTCCCGCTCCTGCAGATTGCCCCGTCGAAGACGGACCAGGAGCGACTTGTCCTGGTCACACCGGAGCTGGCGGACGTGCTGAGCGCGGTTGTCTCCCGAGTCCGCGCTCCCGACGGGAGAGTTCCCGTGGTCCGAAGCTACGACCATTACGAACGGGTCTGGAACCCACCGATGCCCCTCCTGCTTCAAGATCGCATGAGTGGCTATCCGCGTCCGCTGTCTGCAGCGTCGATCCGCAGAGGACTCGACGCGACCCTGCTGGCCTCAGGTTTGGTGGACAGCGCGGGCGACCCTCTCATCTTCCAGCCGCATGACTTCCGACGAATCTTCATCACGGACTCCATCCTCAACGGCCTGCCGCCCCACATCGCCCAGGTCATTGCTGGTCACGACCACATCGGAACGACGATGGGATACGCCGCGATCTACCCGACGGACGCCATCGAGGCACATCGAGCATTCATCGCCCGGCGCCGGGCCCTGCGGCCTGTCGAGGAATACCGCACCGTCACCCCGGAGGAATGGGACGAGTTCCTCGGCCACTTTGAGCGCCGCAAGCTTGCCCTGGGCGACTGCGGCCGCGCATACGGAACCGACTGTGCTCATGAACACGCCTGTGTCCGCTGCCCCGTCCTGATCGTCCACGCGTCCGAACGGCCGCGGCTCGTCGAGATCCGCGACAACCTGCTCGCGCGCATCCTGGAAGCCGAACGGGAGGGTTGGCTCGGCGAGCTCGAAGGACTGCAGAGCAGCCTGACCCACGCCGAGGAGAAGATTGCCCAACTCGACGCGCAGATCGCCCGGCAGCAGGAGTCTGTCGACCTGGGAATTCCCACGTTCCGGGAGATCGTTGCTCGCACTACTGCGGTCGCTGCACCGCCAGAGCCTTCGTGACCTGGACCGTTGTCGCCTCCGGCGATGGTCAGGGGCACGGTCTGACCACAGAACTCGCAGTGGTTCCGGGGACGGTAGTGCTCACCTGCTGGCGGCTACGGCTCCGAGTCTCTCGCGGACTCGGTAGCTCCCATTGAGGACGCCGGCACCGATCGAAACAGCACCTACTCCCGATCGACCGTAACGTGCGGAGGGCGTCTTGCCCCTGGACTGGAGCCAGTTGCCTCGGGGAGGGGCGTCAGGCTTCCGATGTGGTTGATGACTGCCCGTAGTCGGGGCTCTACGTGGCCCCGGAGAGGTTGTCACCACCGTCGGTGCACGGTTGCCTTACTACCGGTCACCAGGCTTGCTGGCGGAACGTCATCGGTCACGACCGCGCCAGCGGCGACCACGGCATCACGGCCAATGCTGACGCCGGGCAGGATCGTGGCACCGGCACCGATCCACACGTTCTCCGCCACGTCGATGGGTGCGCCGGTGAGGTACAGCCGCCGCTCCTCGGGATCGACCGGGTGGCCGCTGGTGATGAACGTGACCTTCGGGCCGATCATCACGCGCTCGCCGAGCCGGATGCCGGCGTAGTCCAGGAACGTGCAGTTCTGGTTGATGAACACGCGCTCGGCGAGGTCGAGGTTCAGGCCGTGGTCCGTGTAGAAGGGCGGATAGATCGTGACTCTCGGCGGCAGTGGCTTGCCGAGGATCTGCTCGAACAGTTCCGCCTTGCCCGCTTCATCCTCGAAAGGCAGGACGCTCAGTCGGGAGGTGAGCTCGGTGACCCGCAGGACCCTCTCGGCCATGGCCTGGAACTCGGCGCTGCGGATACGCATGAGACGTTCGCTGGACATGCCACGATCCTTTCTGGTGTACCGGTGACTGGATAAGACTCCTTAGCCCGAGTTTCCGGGCTAGGGGCGGCGGGCCAGCAAGTGGGCATCGAGGAAGCCCCGCTCGGAGGCCGGGTCGTGGAGCAGCCGGGCGAACGTGACGAGCCGGCCCCGGCCAGCAACTCGGTGAACCGGTCCACCGGCCAGCTGTAGGCGGGCGTCACCTTGTGGTCGAAGCGGACCGGCTCCGGTCGGTCGGTTGCGAAGAACGAGACCAGGAGCAGGCCCCCTGGTGCCAGAACACGTACCTGCTCGGCGAGCAGCGCGGGCAATTCCCCAGGAGGGGTATGGATCATCGAGTAGTGGGCCAGCACGCCGCCGAGCGCGCCGTCCTCGATCGGCAGGGCCTCCATCCGTGCCTCGTCGAACCGCAGCGTCGGATGGGCCCGCCGGGCGTGGTCGACCATGCCCGGGGAGAGGTCGAGCCCGAAGGCATCCAGCCCTAGGTCGTGCAGCATGGCCGTCAGATGTCCAGGCCCGCACCCGACGTCGGCTGCCCGCGGGTTCCCCGTCTCGCGCACCAGCTCGGCGAAAGTGCCGATCATGTTCCGTGAGAACGGGTGCGTCTCCAACCGATTAGCGAACATCGACGCATAGAGCTCGACGACCCCGTCGTAGGCCGCCCTGGTCTCGTCCTGGTGTCCCGCCACGGGGAAGAAGCTAACACCCGTGCCGTTCGCGGCCGTTCTCCGGCTCCATACTGCCCCTGGGGCTGATCCCATCACCTGAGTACGGGACGACCCCAGTAGTTCGGAGAAGCCAGGTCGCGTACCACGTCGGCTCCCCACCGGGACCGGCCCACGTCAACCCGTCCCTTCGAGTGCCGACCCAAAGGACGGCCGGGCCGCCGGAGATGCGTTCTCGTGCCGGCACGAGCGGCATCTCCGAGCACGGCGGCTTCGACGTGCACTTTCTTGACTGCGGTCTCGTCGACGTCCTCGCCGACGGCTGGCACCTGCGGGAGCTCGACACCTTCGAGGAGGGGGAGATGCCCCGGCACTTGTGGCGGATCACCCAGAGCCTGCCCCGGTAGCGGCTGGGACAGGCTGCTCGTTCAACGGGCGTCGGGCCGGTGCTCGGTGATCCAGCGGGCAGCGAGCAGGCCCGAGGCGGCGGTGAGGACCGCGGCGGCGACGACGGTGGCGTTCAGTCCGAGCCAGTCGGCGAGCACACCGGCAACGAGAGCTCCGGCGGCGTAGCCGATGTCGCGCCAGAACCGGTACGCCCCCAGGGCGTTGGCCCGCCACGCGGGATGGGCGTGGTCGGAGACGGAGGCGATGAGGGCCGGGTAGACCATGGCCGTGCCCAGGCCCAGGAAGACCGCGGACAGGACGCCCGCGAGCAGCGGGCGCTCCAACAGGGCGAGGGCGAGGACGAAGCCGACGGCCTGGACGAGCATGCCGTAGACGATCAAGGGCTTGCGGCCGATGCGGTCGGCGAGGTGACCGGTGGGTATCTGCCCGAGCCCCCACAGGATCGGGTAGAGCCCCTTGATCAGGCCGACGGCTGCCAGGCCCAGGCCGCGGTCGGTGAAGAGCAGGGGAAAAACGCCCCAGGTCAGACCGTCGTTGAGGTTGTTGATCAGTCCGGCCTGGCTGGCGCCGCGCAGGGAGCGGTTGCGCCACGAGGTGCGCGTGAACGTGGCCTTGAGGCCGGTGTCCTCGCCGGTGGGAAGCGGCTTGGTGTGGTTGGCCAGTTCCAGGGCGACGTGGGCGGCAGTGTCGCGGACGACCAGGGCCAGGGCGAGGCCCGCGACGACGAAGACGACGCCGATGAGTTCGGGGACCGGGCGCAGACCGTAGCTGGTGGCGAGGTAGCCGGTGAGCAGGGCGGTGACGCCGACCGCGGTGTAGCCGGCGGCCTCGTTCAGGCCGGTGGCGAGCCCGCGGCGGGAGGGGCCGACCAGGTCGATCTTCATGTTGACGGTCATCGACCAGGTCAGGCCCTGATTCAGGCCGAGCAGCACGTTGGCGGCGACGATCCAGCCCCAGGACGGTGCATAGGCGAGGGCGAAGGGGACGGGGATACCGAGCAACCAGCCGGCCACCAGCAACTGCTTGCGGCGGAACCGGGCGGTCAGCGCCCCGGCGGCGAGGTTGGTGAACGCCTTGGTGAGGCCGAAGGCGATGATGAAGGAGAAGACGGCCAGGTCGCTGGTCAGGCCGAAGGCCTCGGAGCCGATGAGCGGGACAGTGGTGCGTTCCAGGCCGACCAGGCCGCCGACGCACATGTTGACGACGACCAGCAGGGTGAACTGCAGCCAGTTCTCCCGCAGCCCGAGCCGTACGGGCCGCCCGGTCGCATCGGCCGTGGTGGGTGCGGTGTTCACGAGCGGATGCCCTCCATGCCCTGGGCGAGCTGCTGACCGTGGGCGGCGGTGTAGTCGTCCGGTCCGCCGTTGAGGACGGCGATGTCGGTGTGACCGGCGCGTTCCAGGAGACTGGCGGCGGTCATCGCACGCTCGCCGTGGCCGCAGGCCACGACCGGTCCGGCCGGGGCGTCGGCGGCGGACTCGCTCAAAGCTCCGAGTTCGATGCGCAGGGCGCCGGGGACGTGCCCGGTGGCGAACTCGGCTTCCTGCCTCACATCGACGTAGGGGCGGCCGGCGGCACGGTCGGCGGTGCGCTCGGCGCCGAGGAGGTCGGTGCGGGCGGCGGAGTTCACGATCAGCGACCCGCCGGTGAACACCCCGAGTTCCCGGGAACCGTCCAGCAGCAGGAAGGACAAGTGTTCGTCGGTGTGTCCGGGGGTGGCCAGGGCCCGCAGGGTCAGCCCGCCGAGGCCGACCTCGTCGCCGTCCACCAGCGCCTGGTGCGCGAAGGCACGGCGTCCGGCCGCGGAGGCCAGGATCGTGGCCCCGGTGTCGTGGCCGAGCTGGACGGCGCCGGAGAGGAAGTCGGCGTGCAGATGCGTCTCCGCGGCGAACGCGACGCGCAGCCCGCGCCGCTCGGCCACCGTCCGCAGCGCGCGCAAGTCACGGCCGGCGTCCATGGCCAGGGCGCGTCCGTCGCCGAAGTCGAGCAGGTAGGCGCTGTTGCCCAGCCCGTCGACGAGCGGTATGAGGTGATCGTCCGCGAAGCCCACGGCGTCCTCCAGGGTCTCGGGAAATGGGGGCGTGTGGTCACACCCACCAGACCCAACTACAATAATCCATGGATTTATGGAGGATGCTTTGGCGGAGAACACGAAGAGCACGACGAAGGCGCGGCTGTATGACGCGTTCGCGGCCAGCGGTAAGGCGCTGGCCAGCGGAAAGCGTCTGGAACTACTGGATCTGCTGGCCCAGGGCGAGCGCACCGTCGACGCGCTGGCGAAGGCGGCCGGCCTGAACCTGACCACCGCCTCGGCGCATCTGCAGAACCTCAAGCAGGCCGGTTTCGTCGCCACCCGCCGCGAGGGTGTGCGCATCCACTACCGGCTCGCCGGTGACGACGTCGCCCAGCTGTTCGCGCTGCTGCGCAAGGTCGCCGAAGCCCATCAGGACGCCGTGCCTCCCGCCCGGGACGCCTACCTGGGCGAGGACACCGCCGTCGAGGTCAGCCGTGAGGAACTGCGGGTCCGGATCGCCGCCGGGGATGTCGTCGTCCTCGACGTGCGGCCGGTGGAGGAGTACCAGGCCGGGCACATTCCCGGCGCGATCTCCATCCCGGTCGACGAGCTCGCCGGGCGGATCAACGAGCTGCCCGAGGACCTGGAGATCGTCGTCTACTGCCGCGGCGAGTACTGCGTCCTGGCCTACGACGCGGTACGGCTGCTGACCGACCACGGCCGGCGCGCGATCCGCCTCAACGACGGCATGCTGGAGTGGCGCCTGTCGGAGTTGCCCGTCGACGCCTCGGACCTGACGTGACCGCCCCGGGCGGCGATCGCCCGCCGCACCCGGGGCCGGCCGACGGGCCGGTCTGCCTGGACTGCGACGCCACCACCCCCGTCGAGCCGCGCGTCGCCGCAGCGGTGTGGCCGTACCTGACGGACTTCTCCGGTAACCCCTCAAGCGGTCACCCTCACCCCGAGAGCCCCCGGCCGGCGCCCGCCAAGGCCCGCGCCCAGGTCACCGCGTTGCTCGACGCCGAGCCTGGGGAGATCGTCTTCACCGGCTCCGGCTCCGGCTCCGAAGCCGACCCACTCGCCCTGCGCGGCCCGGTCCTGGCCTCCGGTCGCCCGCACCCGCACGTGATCACTCGGGCCACCGAGCATCCGGCCGGCCTGGAGACGTGCCGGGCCCTTGACCGGCTGCACGGCGCCCGCGTGACAGTGCTGCGGTCGACGGCGAAGGGCTCCCCGCCCCGGCGGTGCCGGCCGACGCGTCCACCGAGGACACGGTGCTGGCTGCGAACAACGAGACCGGCGTAGTGCGGTCTCCGTCGGCCTCGAAAACGCCGCCGACCTGGTCGCCGACCCCGCCCAAGCACTCGACGGCCGCTGACCCCACCCCGCGCACCGGTCCGTAGCGCTGTCCATCCTGCGCCGGGCCGGTGCAACGGCCTCCTCTATTGCCCAGACCGGTCAGGTTCTCTCCGCCGGTCCCGCACCGCTCACCGCAGCTCCGGAAGAGAGACATGACCAGCACCGCGCCCACCGGCACGACGGCCCCCGTACCCGACCCCGCCCAGGTCCAGCCGCGGATCCTGCGTGTCCTGGTCGCCTCTCAGATCTTCAGCGGCGCAGGGCTCGCCGCAGGTGTCACCGTCGGCGCCCTGCTCGCCCAGGACATGCTCGGCTCCACCAGCCTCGCCGGACTGCCCAGCGCCCTGTTCACCACCGGCTCCGCACTCGCCGCCATCACCGTCGGACGCATCTCCCAGGCCAGAGGCCGCCGCCCCGGCCTCGCCACCGGCTACCTCACCGGCGCCATCGGCTCCGCCGGCGTCATCACCGCCGCCGTCCTGGACAACCCGGTCCTGCTGTTCATCGCCCTGTTCGTCTACGGTGCCGGCACCGCCACCAACCTCCAGGCACGCTACGCCGGAGCCGACCTCGCCCCGGTCGGCCACCGCGCCCGCGCCGTCTCCACCGTTCTGGTCGCCACCACGCTCGGCGGCGTCGCCGGCCCCAACCTCGCCGCCCCCGCAGGCACCCTTGCCGAAGCCCTCAACATTCCCGACCTCGCCGGACTCTTCGTCATCTCTGGCGCCGCTTACGCGCTGGCCGCTCTCGTCCTCGCCCTCTGGCTGCGCCCCGACCCGCTACTCCTGGCCCGTGGCATCGACCAGGCCAAGG
The DNA here is from genome assembly GCF_020873915.1 of Streptomyces sp. DH5. Classification (GTDB taxonomy): domain Bacteria; phylum Actinomycetota; class Actinomycetes; order Streptomycetales; family Streptomycetaceae; genus Streptomyces. Next base: position 6,480 of record NZ_JAHWGP010000037.1, on the reverse strand, counting down.
AAGCCGACGCCGCAGCCAACCCAGCCGCCGCCGATGACGCCGACCACAGAGAGGTCCGCAAAGGCGTGGTCCTGGGCGCGCTCGTCATGATCCTCACCCAGCTCGTCATGGTCGCGATCATGACGATGACGCCGGTTCACATGCACGACCACGGCCACTCCACCACCGCTTCCGGCCTCGTCATCGGCATCCACATCGGCGCCATGTACCTGCCCTCCCCGCTCACCGGCCTGCTCGTCGACCGCTACGGCCGCATGAAGATCGCCGCCGCCTCCGGCCTCACCCTCCTGGCCGCCGGCATCCTCGCCGCCGCCGCGCCCGGCGACTCCGTCGCCCTCCTCGCGCTCGCCCTGGCGCTGCTGGGACTGGGCTGGAACTTCGGCCTCGTGTCCGGCACCGCGATCATCACCGACACCGTGCCGCTCGCCACCCGGGCCAAGACCCAGGGGCTTGTCGACGTCTCCATCGCCATCGCCGGCGCCACCGGCGGTATGGCCTCCGGCATCATGGTCGCCGCTACCAGCTACCCCGTCCTCGCCCTCACCGGCGGCGCACTCTCCCTCGCCCTCCTGCCCGCCGTCGCCGCCACCGCCTACCGCCCATGAGCTCCATGCCCGCACCGGACATCACCGTCGACGGCACCGGCCTGCTCTGCGTCACCCTCCTGCTGCGCCTGAGCAAGGAGATCGACGGCGCCAGGCCGGACACCGTCGTCCACGTCATCGCCACCGACCCAGCCGCACCACTCGATCTGCCCGCCTGGTGCCACATGACCGGCCACCACTACCTCGGCCCCGTCCCCGACAACGAACGGCCGGTCTACGCCCTGCGGACCACCGCCGGTGCACGCCCCACCCGAGCCGGCGCTCCCTGGCATACGGACGACCGCGAAGGTTGACCGCCGGCCTCCTCGGAAGCTTGCCGTGCGCTCGGGACGGGAACCGCCCGAACAACGCCTGGCGGTCCTCCCGGTGATTCCGCACAGGCGCATCCACTTCGACGAGCATCGTCACCACATACGCGCCCGAGGCCGAAGCCGTCAGGCCGGTCTCCTCCGGCAGTTCCCGCTCCACCGCCTCACGTGAGGTCTCCGTTCCTTCGCGGTCGCCGCCGGGGACACTCCACGTCCCCGGGCCGCAGATCTCCTTGTTGGCGTCGCGCAGGTGCAGCAGGTAACGGCCACGCGAGTCAACGAGCAGCGCAGCAGTCCCGCGCGGGTCGCCGGACACGGTCATCACAGGCTCCTTGAGGTCGTGATGCGAAGGCGGGGACGGCCGACCGGGGCCGGTGGCGGTTCGCTGGCCGGCGCGGAGGCAGGCTCACCACAGTCCGAGCCCTTCGAGCAGCACCTAGGCCGGGGCGGGCTCCGGCGTTCCTCGGCCGGTGAGCGGTTCACCGGCCCGCCTCCTCGGCTGTGGCAGTGCCCGGCTGGTAGCCGCTGGCCTGCAGGGTGAACATGGCGGCGTAGTCACCGCCCCTGGCCATGAGCTCGTCGTGGGATCCGGATTCGACGATGCGGCCGCTGTCGAAGACGAGGATGCGGTCGCAGTCGACGACGCTGGCGAGCCGGTGGGAGATCAGCACCGTGATCTGATCGCTGCGCAGCCGGCCGCGCAGAACCGCCTCGTACACGGCGTGCTCGGACGGCGGGTCCATGCTCGCCGTCGGCTCGTCCAGGAGCAGCAGCGGGGCCGCCTTGTACAGGCCCCGGGCGACGGTGATCTTCGCCCACTGTCCGCCGGACAGCTGTTGCCCGCCCTTGAACCGCTTGGACAGCAGGGTCTCCCACTGGGCGGGGAGGGCGGCGATGACCCTGTCGGCTCCCGCAGCCTGCGTTGCGGCCATGGCTCGCCGGGGCTCGGCCTCGGTGAGCGTGCCGGTGCCGGCGGTGATGTTCGACAGGGCGCTGAAGGGGAACCGCACCGGGTCCTGCAGCACACAGGCGACCTGCCGGTGCACCGACTGGGCGTCCATCTCGCGTACGTCGATGCCGTCCCAGCTCACGCTGCCCCGCTGCGGTTCGTACAGGCCGGCCAGGACCTTGGCGCAGGTCGACTTCCCTGATCCGTTGAGGCCGACGAACGCCACCGTCTCCCCGGCGCGGAGTGTGAAGGAGACCCCGTCGAGTGCCGGCGTGTCCTTGCCGGGGTAGGTGAAGTGGACGTCCTGGACGGTGATCTCCTTCACCTGCTCCGGCGCCCGCACATCGGCCGTGCGGGGCAGGAGACCGCGACTGCGCTCCTGGACGGCGAGAAGGTCGTCGACCCACAGGGCGTGCTCGTAGACGAGGTGGGCGAACTCGATCAGCTGGGTCAGGGAGGACCGCCCGGACTGGATGGCCAGGACCGCACCGGCCCCGGCGGCGAGCGGAAGCCACCCGGCGATCAGCATGGCGGCCAGCACGACGTAAGTAATGCCGGTGCCGACCCCGCCGACCGCCCGGCCGGCGAGGTTGATCAGGGCCGAGTTGACGCCGAGGCGGGTGTCCTCATCGGCGATCTTGACGGTCAGGCGGCGGTGTTCCTGGAGCAGGGCGTCCTGGGCCGTGTCGGAGCGCAGCTCCGCCGCCGCGTCCACGTCGAGCAGCAGCCAGGAGAACACGCGAACGCGGCGTTGCAGCGCGTTCCATCGCTTGAAGGAGTGGAAGCGGGCCCGGGCGCTGTGCACGGCGGCCGCCCCCACCGGCAGGACGGACAGCAACAACAGCGGCAGCAGGGCGGGGTGGAGGACGCCGAGGACGCCGGCGGTACCGATAAGCCCGAGGGCCGCGGAGGCCAGGGAGACGACCTGCCCGACGATCATCCGGGCGTAGAAGAGTCCGCGGTCGTTGGCACGGTGCACCTCGTCGTGCCAGTCGGCGTCCTCCACGGCTTCCAGCCGTACGTGCGCGGTGAGGTGCAGGAACTCGCATTCGAGCGCGGTGCGGATCTTGGGCGTGACGCGTGCCTGGGCCACCGAGACGGCTGCCTCCAGCAGAGCCCGGGCAGCGAGGAAGCCCGCCACGAGGAGGATCTGGGGGATGGCTGCGCGTACGCGGTCGGGTGTGGGCCCCTGGGCGAACAAGTGCTGGAGCACTCCGACCGAGGCGATCAGCCCGAAGGCCGCCATGGCGGCCGAGGCCAGCTGGCAGACGACGGCCGTGAGGGTCGACGCGCGGTCCGCCTGCCAGGCGAGCCGCCCGATCAGGGCGGTGATCCTGGGCAGACGGGCGAGGACTTGCCGCACCGTGGCACTGGCGGCGGCTCCATCGTGGACGGACCAGTACGCCTCTTCCATCGCCTCGGTCAGGTCGCCGTCCTCCGGCCCGGCGGGCACGGTCGTCGGCGGCAGGGGCAGTGGCTGGTGGGCGGACCGCGGCGCCGGAACGGTGTCGGCGGCTGCGTCGGTGGGCTCACTCATGCCGCCCACCTCGTGCCCGGTCGTGCCGAGCGGCGCGTGCTGGCGTCAAGCCCTCGCGGGCGGAGCAGCACCGCCTGGCTGTCGTTGCGCCAGGACATCCCGATGACGCGGTGCGGCCCCTTGGGCACCTGGGCGCAGCGCTTGCGGAAGGAGGCTTGAGTGAGGGAGTCGGCGGAGTGCTGCCCCGTGCACTGGATCCTCGCTGGCAGCGGAAGAGACACTCTGCCGTCCTGGTTGACCTCGCGTGTGCCTGCTGTGCTCAACTGCGGTCCTCCATCCCTGATCTGTGGACCTTGTACGACGACATCGAGTTCAACGAGGTGGACGCCGATATCGAACACGCGTGTTTGAGCCGTTGCCGGAACCCCGAGATGGAGCGCTCGACGTCGCATGTAGAGCCCACGGATCCTTGCTCGGCCCGGACGCCCACCGATCGACCGGTGGCCGACACGCCGATGTTGGGTACGCCTGCGCCGCGGCGGCGTGTGGCCCGCTCCCGGTCGGCCGCCTTGGCTCTGACCGCGGCCCGGACCGCCGGAGTGACGGTGATCACTGACGCACTTGGAGGGGCGCTGCTCGGCTTGTGCCGTCCTCGCGGTGGGGTCCCGGAGAGCGGGCGAAGCGCTTGCCCGAAGTTGGTCGCAAGTGGTCAGCGTGAGTCCTGAAAGGACTGGGGAACGCTCCCCGGACATGCGACTCGTCGTAGGGTGGGGGAACCGCACTTGACCTGCAAAAACGCAGGCAGGGAGCCATCTTTCAGGAGTCAGACATGCTGAGCACCATGTTCGAGTCCAAGATCTAGCGGTTGGGTATTTTTTGCAGGTCAGAGGCCTGATGACCCCGCTCGGGTCAGCAAACGGTCAGCATCGGGCGCGGGAGCGTCCCAGCTTGCTGACCAGGTGGCCGCCATGACGGGTGACCTCGACAGCTCCCTGGCTCCCGCTTGGGACGCTCGCTGCGTTACTCGACAGCTCGACCGCGGCATGGGTCCTGACCTCGCCCGCCCCGGTGTCCTTCTCGTCCACTGCGCCGGCGCCATGGGCCTGGGCTTCGCCACCGTCGTCACTTCCGACACCGAGACGAAGCCGCAGCCGACTCCACCGCTGTGGCTCTCCGCGTGACCTGCTGCGTCATGATTACCCGCGCCTACGGGCGGGCTGGTCCCGGGTCTGCAGGGCAGCCGGTTGCGCGCCACCTGAGGGCCTGCGCGGGCAGGCGATGATCCAGACCGATCCGCTCAGCGGCCGGTTCCTCGTCACCGATCCGGACACCGGCGAGGAGTGCGAGGTCGACGTCCTCAAGGAGGCGTTCTGGGCCCCTCCCGCTCAGACCCCCTACGGCCCCGTTCTTTCCCTCGACGACGTGATCGGCACCAAGGTCCGTGCCCTCGCCGACCGCGGCACCGTCCGCGACCTCATCGACGTCCAGGCTGCCTCCCGCCACCGTTCCACCGCCGACCTCGAATCCCTGGGCCGCCGTCGCGCCCACGACGAGTTCAGCCTCGAAGACCTCCGGGACCGGCTGATCGGCGTGGACTGGTACGAGGATGAGGACTACACCGCGTACGGGCTCACCTCCCGGCAGATCGAAGAACTCAAGGCGTGGGCACTGGAGTGGGCGGAGGATCTGGGTGGGCGGATCCATGACGAGAACGCCTGAGAGGCGGTCCTCGCGTCCGTCCCCTCTACCGCCGTTGCAACGAGAGGATGCGGTGCAGCCAGCAGGTTCCGACCCGGAGCCGTCCACGGTGGGTGGCTGCCCCGCGCGGCGGATGTGCATGGCAGCCGAGCGCATGCCGTACGCAACCGACTTGTCCGACGGGCGGTGGGCTTTGGTCAACCGCTGGTCACCGGGTGGAAGCAGACGCGGGTGGCGCGGTCTGCGACCGGGGACCAGGGCTCCTGTGATCTCCGGGAGGTCGTGAACGCGCTGCTCTACCAGAACCGGACGGGCTGTCAGTGGCGGCTCCTGCCACACGACCTCCCGGCCTGGTCGGCGGTGCTCTACTGCTTCACCCTGTGGAGGAAGCGGGCTTGACGCCCTCCGAGGCGGGTCACGCCTGCGGTCTCGCCCTCGGCGGCGAGGCGTGATCGCGTGCACGTCGGTGGGGCCCGGCTGCTGGACCGAATGAGCGAGCCGCCGAAAGGCCACTGCGTGGCGCTCGGGAGTGCGGCGCAGCCTGATGGGCATTGTGGTTCCAGGTGACCTCTTGGCAGCCTCCCCAGAAGCGAATGGAGACGCTCGTGAACGATCAATCACCGAGCCCGGCCCTCCCGCCTGTGGTGGACAGAAAGACCTACCAGGAGGCGCGGGAAGCTCTGTTCGTACGGGAGAAGGCGCACACCCGTGAAGGAGACGCGATCGCGGCGGCGCGGCGGCGGCTGCCGATGGTGGAGGTTGATGCCGCCATTGAGGTCATCGGTCCTGACGGGCCGATCACGATCCTCGACGTCTTCGAAGGGCGCAAGCAGCTCATCGCGTACTTCCACGCCTGGTGGCCCGGACGACCCGCCGCCGGACAGTGCGAGGGTTGTACGTTCTTCAACAGTCAGGTTCGCGAGCTGTCCTACATCCACTCTCGCGACGCCACGTACGCCACGCTCTGCAAGGGTCCATACCAAGAGAGCGTCCGCTACCGCGACTTCCTAGGCTTGGAAATGCCGTGGTACTCGGTCGAGAAGACGGCGCCGCAGCTCTTGGAGGGCCGTGACTGGCAGCGTCACCACCTCGTCTGCTACGTCCGCGATGGCAAGCGGGTGTTCGAGACGTACTACACCGGCGGTCGCGGTGTCGAGGTCATGGCGCCCACCCACGGGCTGCTGGACATGACCGTCTATGGACGCCAGGAGGCGTGGGAGGACTCCCCGCGTGGCTGGCCCCAGCCCTGGCACTCCGCTGAGAATCCCGAGGAGTGGCGTACGAACGGGCGCCCCATCGCCCAGTGGTCCCGCATCGAAGCCGGCCGCTCCGACAAGCTGACCTGAGATGGCGTCCTAGGCCCTTCCTCAGGCCGCAGAGGGATGTGCGGCGTACTCCCAGGGGTGACCCCGGGCGGGTACATGCGCAGCGCCTCGGTGAACA
>NZ_JAHWGP010000310.1 GCF_020873915.1 Streptomyces sp. DH5 | reverse complement strand
CCAGTCTTGGTTAGCTGGGAGGTGCGCGTAAAGCCCCAAGTGGCCATGGAATCACCGATGCAGGCGTCCGCGGCCGAACGCAGGAAGTGGATGCCGCGCTCGTTGAACTGCGGAATGATCGCGTTATAAAACTCCGGGCTGCGCTCCGCGAAGCCGTTGATGGCGTATCCCAAGACGTGGACGATACTCGAACCGTCCACCGCGTTCATCACCGAGAGCAGGTCAGCCGGCGGGGCGCCAGCGTAGGTTCCCTTGATGTTGAGCTCGGGCGCATAGAGCGCCGCATACTCCGCCGCGGCCGCAGCAGCGCCGCCGCCCTGTGAGTAGCCTGCAAAGCCCACCGGGGAGGTCAAAGGCGCGCCGGAGAGCGCAAGGCCGGCGCGGGCGGCGTCGAGAACCGCGTGCGCTTGCTCAATGTTGTTGACATAAGAGTGGTGCCCAGGCGTGCCCAGCCCGATGTAGTCCGTGA
>NZ_JAHWGP010000309.1 GCF_020873915.1 Streptomyces sp. DH5 | reverse complement strand
AGGTAGGAGCAACTATAGCTGTACTAAGAAAAACAAAAAATGAAAGACTAAAAAAAATTGCTAAAAATGGATTAGTACCAGGATTTTTAGGAATAGGAGAACCATTGATATATGGAATAACTTTACCACTTGGTAAACCATTTGTTGGAGCTTGTTTAGGAGCCGCAGTAGGTGGTGCAGCAATGGCCATATTTAAAGTAGGAGCAGTTGCCATGGGCGTATCAGGACTACCTTTAGCATTGTTAATCGCAAATGGGAAAATTGGAGTGTTCTTAATAGGAGTATTGGTCTCATATGCAAGTGGATATCTATTTACTAATATTTTAGGTTTTGACGACCCAATTGAATAATTTTAAAAAGACCCGAAAGGGTCTTTTTAGTTAATGAATAGCAGAATAAAATTATAGTAGCTATATAAATAAATTATCATTATATGTGAATTATAAAAAACTTTTATTTAATTTCATAT
>NZ_JAHWGP010000308.1 GCF_020873915.1 Streptomyces sp. DH5 | reverse complement strand
CCGCCGCCTCGGCCAGGACGCCCTCGCCGACGAAAACCTGTCAGCCGCAGCCGGCAATCCGCTCTTCACACCGCTCTGCCGCGATCTTGCCACCGACCCGCTTGATGACACTCTCGAGGGCTGCGACATCGTGTTTCACCTGGCTGCCCGGCCAGGCGTGCGGCCCTCCTGGGTGGAGTTTCACGACTACGCCCAGTCGAACGTGCTCGGCACCCACCGGTTGCTCGACGCCTGCGCCCGCTCGGGCGTACGGCGGTTGGTCTACGCCTCGTCGTCCAGCGTCTACGGCCCGGCGGAGCGGCCCAGCCGCGAGACCGACCCGACCTGTCCGGTGTCACCGTACGGGGTAAGCAAGCTCGCCGCCGAGCAGCTGTGCCTGGCCTACGCCCGTCGCCCCGACAGCCGGCTCGGCGTCGTGGCGCTGCGCTACTTCACCGTGTACGGACCACGGCAGCGACCCGACATGGCC
>NZ_JAHWGP010000307.1 GCF_020873915.1 Streptomyces sp. DH5 | reverse complement strand
GTCCTTGAGCATCTTCTGTGTTGCGGTGGCCATTGCTTTGATAATGGAGCTGTCACCCAGCATCGTATAGCGCAGCGAGAGCTTCTTGCCGTTCTTCTCGCGGATTCCGTCGGCTCCTTCCTTCCAACCGGCTTCGTCCAGCAGCGACTTGGCCTTTTCGGCATCGAATTTCACGACGGCACCAAAGTTGTCCTCGTAGCCCTTCTGGGTCTGATAGAGGTTGAGGGAGCCCGGCAGCTCTTCCTTGTAACCGTCGAGACCGTTGAAGCGAATAGCGGCTAGCTGGGAGCGGTCGATGCCGGTCAGCACTGCTTCGCGGACCTTGATGTCCTTCAGGATCTCGTTGCCAGAGTTCAAAACAATCAGGGAGTTAGAAGGCATCATTGCGGTGCGGATCTCAATGTCATTCATGCCCTTAACCGCAGCTAGGCGATCCTTATTGCCCACGCCGGTGGCATCGATTTCGCCT
>NZ_JAHWGP010000306.1 GCF_020873915.1 Streptomyces sp. DH5 | reverse complement strand
GGTAGCCGGGCAAGGCGAACAAGAACACGAACGCGCTGTCCACGCCCTCGGTCTCGAAGATTTCCAGCAGTTCGCTCAGATACGCGGCCTGGCCGTCCTCGTCACGCTCGTATATGCCGTTCAGCCGTACGGGAGCCTTGGTCTTCGGGTCGCGCTCGACCACCTCCAGCACCCGCCCACCGCGGTCTCCCGCGCCGCGGTAGGCCGCGGTGCCGAACCCGGTGATGGCGAGCGGCTTCGGGCCTCGGGCCAGGGTGCGCACCCCGTCCCGGAACAGGTCAGCGACCTCGGCGGAGCGGATCAGCTCGAACGTCACGATGTCGAAGGGGGTCCAGTCGACCTGCTCGAACTGGATGGCTGCGTAGGTGAGCCTGCCATGGAAGCTCTCGCGGACCGTGGCCGCTGCATCACGGAGGAACGCGTTCATGCGCACGCCGAGCTCGCGCATCGCTGCGGCCCGCCCCTCGTG
>NZ_JAHWGP010000036.1 GCF_020873915.1 Streptomyces sp. DH5 | reverse complement strand
GCGGGTATCACATCGCTGCGCGATGTGCAAGCGAACACCCTTGCTGCGCAAGGGTGTTGCGCTCCCGCTCCGCGGGAGCGCTGGCGGGTGGCTGCGCCACCCGCTCACCCCGCCTGCTGCGCAGGCGGGGTGACGGTCCGTCCGCTGCGCTCCCGGACCGGCGGGACCTCGTCCGCTTGACGGCCTCCGATTTGCTCCAGCTGAAGGCCGGCGGGTGCGCTGCGCTTCCCGCCCCAACGGTCTTTTCGGCTGCGCCTCCAGGACCGTTGGGGCCCGCTGCCGCGGGCCGGGCTGGCTATGAAGGGTGTGTCGGGTTCCAGGGCGCTAGCTGGCTCTGATTGATGCATCATGTAGCATTGGTAGAAGATGGGGGACTCCCATTGGGGAGGTCCCCAGGATGCCAGTCGCTACTTCTTGCTTCTGAAACTGCAAATAAGGTGGTATACGGGGAAAGCGAGACCTGCAATCCCCACCGCAATGGGAACGAGTCCAACGACTGCCAGAACTTCCAAGGTCAAACCACAAACACTGAGAATTACCTCAATAACGTTTGAGAATCTACTGCGCATCTATATGGGTTCCTATTCTGTGAATAATTCATTGAAATCAAGTCCCTTCTGGGTGCTTGAAGCTTGCGCAAAAACGAGCTCCTGCGCCTTGTTAAGTACTACTCTACGCTGGTCAGACGCCTAAGTCAATACACTCTGTAAGCCCTAGAATGCCATCTGTGACATTTCAGAAAGCGACTTGGGGTGACCGCCTTGCTTGCATTTACAGCAATCCCTCATTTCCTCTGAGGGTCGCTGCACTGGTCATCGCGCTGCTGATGCAGCATGTACCGTTGGCGGATCTCAGGTATAGGTGAAGCCGTAAGGTGTCGACAGTCGCAGGATGCATCTGGAGGGGAAAGTGAGAGTGTTCCCGGCGGGACAAAGTCCAGTTAGCCTTCGTCCACATCAACTGGAGCAGAAAGCTCGATTTCGCGCTTGGGTAGGGTCTCTGTTCTCTGCAAGATCTTCTGCGTCAGCGCGTGGCTTCCGAGGCACCATCGTGTCGGCAACCGGGTCGGGCAAAACGATCACAGCGGCCTCGTGCGCACTGGAGTGCTTCCCCTTCGGCCGCGTCCTTGTCACTGTCCCAACGCTGGACCTGCTCGTGCAGACTGCCCAGGCGTGGCGCCTGGTGGGCCACCGAGCGCCGATGGTCGCCGTGTGCTCGCTGGAGAACGACCCGGTCCTGAACGAGCTGGGCGTGCGGACCACCACCAACCCGATCCAGCTCGCCCTGTGGGCCGGGTCCGGGCCGGTGGTTGTGTTCGCCACGTACGCCTCTCTCGTGGACCGCGAGGACATCGACGCACCCGAGGGGCAGCAGAAGGTTCGCGGGCCGCTGGAAGCCGCCCTGGCAGGCGGAGAGCGGCTCTATGGGCAGCAGATGGCAGGCTTCGACCTCGCCGTCGTGGACGAGGCCCACGGAACCGCCGGTGATCTTGGTCGGCCGTGGGCCGCGATCCACGACAACCAGCGGATCCCGGCAGCCTTCCGGCTGTACCTGACCGCGACCCCGCGCATCCTCGCCTCGCCCCGCCCGCTGAAAGGCGCGGACGGCCAGGAGCTGGAGATCGCGTCCATGGCTAACGACCCGGAGGGAACCTACGGCGCGTGGATCGCAGAACTCGGGCTGTCGGAGGCGATCGAGCGCGGAATTCTCGCCGGGTTCGAGATCGACGTCCTGGAAATCCGCGACCCCTCCCCCGTCGACGGGGAGTCGGAGGAGGCACGGCGGGGCCGGCGTCTGGCGCTGCTGCAGACCGCGCTCCTGGAGCACGCGGCGGCGTACAACTTGCGTACGGTCATGACGTTCCACCAGAAGGTGGAGGAGGCCGCCGCGTTCGCGGAGAAGCTGCCGGAGACGGCGGCCGCGCTGTACATGAACGACGCCTCCGACGAGGACCTGGTGGCCGCGGACAAGCTGCCGAAGTCATCCATCGACGCGGAGTTCTACGAGCTGGAGGTCGGCCGCCACGTACCCCCGGACCGCGTCTGGTCGGCATGGCTGTGCGGCGACCACCTCGTCACCGAGCGACGCGAGACCCTGCGCCAGTTCGCCAACGGCATCGACGCAACCGGGCACCGGGTCCACCGCGCCTTCCTCGCCAGCTGCCGCGTCCTCGGGGAAGGCGTAGACATCACCGGCGAGCGCGGAGTCGAGGCCATCTGCTTCGCCGACACCCGCGGCTCCCAAGTCGAGATCGTGCAGAACATCGGCCGCGCGCTCCGGCCCAACAAGGACGGCAGCACGAAGATCGCGCGGATCATCGTGCCGGTGTTCCTTCAGCCCGGCGAGGACCCGACCGACATGGTCGCCAGCGCCAGCTTCCGGCCCCTCGTAGCCGTGCTCCAGGGCCTGCGCTCGCATGATGAGCGCCTGGTCGAACAGCTCGCCTCCCGCGCGCTCACCCACGGGCAGCGCAAGGTCCACCTCCAGCGCGATGAGGACGGGCGGATCGTCGGGACCAGCGGAGAGGGCGACGGCGAGGACCAGGAGCAGGACGACACCGACGCCGCTGCCGAGTCCGCCCTGCTGCACTTCTCCAGCCCGCGCGACGCGGCGACGATCGCCGCATTCCTGCGCACCCGGGTCTACCGGCCCGAGTCCCTGGTCTGGCTCGAGGGCTATCAGGCCCTGCTGCGGTGGCGCAGGGAGAACGAGATCACCGGTCTCTACGCCGTTCCGTATGACGTCGAGGTCGAGGTCGGGGCGACGAAGGCGTTTCCGCTTGGCCGATGGGTCCACCAGCAGCGCAAGGCGCTGCGGGCCGGGGAACTGGAGGCGCGGCGCAAGACGCTGCTGGACACTCCGGAGGCCGGGATGGTCTGGGAGCCCGGTGAAGAGGCCTGGGAGACGAAGCTCGCGGTGTTGCGGTCCTACCGGCGGGCCATGGGGCACCTCGCGCCGCGGCAGGACGCGGAGTGGGGCGAGGGCGAGGCGATGGTGCCCGTCGGCCAGCACATGGCGAACCTGCGCCGGAAGGGCGGCCTGGGCAAGGACCCGGAGCGGGCGGCGGAGCGCGCGGCGCAGCTAGCCGCGGTCGATGAGGACTGGAACTGTCCGTGGCCGCTGGACTGGCAGCGGCACTACCGGGTCCTGGCGGACCTGGTCGACGCCGACGGCAGCCTGCCCGAGATCCAGCCCGGGGTGCTGTTCGAGGGCGATGACATCGGACGCTGGCTTCAGCGGCAGAAGAACCCGGGCACCTGGGCGCAGCTCCTGCCCGAGCAGCAGGAGCGGCTGTCGAAGCTGGGCGTGCAGCCCGCCCAGGCGCCGTCTCCCGCCCCGGCGACTGCGCGCACGACGAAGGGCCCGAGCAAGGCGCAGCAGGCCTTCCAGCGCGGACTTGCAGCCCTCACACAGTGGGTGGAACGGGAAGGCGCCCACCGTCCTGTACCGAGGGGGCACAGCGAACAGATCACGGTCAACGGCGAGCCGGTGACCGTGAAGCTGGGCGTATGGGTCTCGAACACCAAATCGAGGCGCGACAAGCTCAGCGCGGAGCAGCTGGCCGCACTGGCTGAGTTGGACGTCGACTGGGCAGGGCCTGTCACGATCCCCCATGCGGCCCCAAACAGCCCCTGACCACCTTCAGCGCCGTGTCCGGGTCCCGCGTGCTGTGGGTCGCGCCTGCCGCCGTCGCGCGATCAGCGGCCTGCCGACCCGGGATCTGGGCGCGCCTGCTTCCTCTTTGCCTGGGCAGGTCCGCCAGCAGCAGGCCGACCCCCGGTCCCGGTGGGTCCCCACCGCTGATCCGCGACGCACAGTTACGCGTTAGTCCTTGAGTGTGATATCGCTAGAGATCTTCAACACCTACCGACGCAATAGAGCGGTGGGGAATGCGCTCATGCAAGCCAGTGCGGGGGACGTTGATGGTCGATACGGCGGGCGTGGGCCAGGGGGACGAGGGAGTCGGGACGCCTTCTGATGTGGGGGGTCCTCACGGTGCAGCACACACGCTCTTCGATCTGGCTCCCGAGGAAGACAGCGGCTCGGACACTCTTGGCCGCTACCGGTACCAGGCGGAGGTAGCCGCGCGGGACTGCCTGGCCATGCTCACGCAGGAAGCCATCGACTTCGTCGTCTGCGAGTGGCATGAGGACTTCGTGGTGGCGTGGATCGACGGATCAGTGGAGCTGGTGTCGGTCAAGCATCGCGAAGGGACCAGGGGTCCGTGGACGCTTCCTGAGCTGTGCAAGGACGGTGGTCTGACCCATCTCTTCGACCGCTGGTGTGCATGTGAGTGTGCGGACAATGTCCGTCTGAGACTGGCAACGAACGCGGCTCTGAAGCCGGGTAAGGGCAACGCCGGCATGCTGGCTCGGATGTGTGGCCCCGAGCCTGAACTCACGTCCGGGCTCAACACCATGGCGGAGGACGTCGCACGCCAGATGTTGAAAGTCCGCTGGAAGCAGCCTTATCCCAACGTCCCGGTTACCCCTGAGGTGCGCAAGCTCGCGGACATTCAGATACCCGCGGGCTTCGTGGCCAAGGTCATGCGCTTCCTGGCAGTGCTGGAGATCTCTTGTAAGCCCCCCGAGCGCGAAAGCATCACCGACGTCAACATCCAACGGCTTCTGGTGCCTGCAGTCGAGCACCTGCAGCTGGCTCATGTGGACCTGGAGGCCACATACCGAGGCATCGTGGATCGGATCGAGAGCGCGAACCGCGATGAGAGCGACCGCGCCCAGCTCGCCGTTTACATCGCTGACCCGAGCCGTTCCCGGCATAGCACGCAGATTCAGCAGCGCGTCGGCCGGCGCAGAATCACCCGCGAGATCCTTCACCAACAGATCGCCTACACGACAGCGCGGCTGCCCACCTTTCCGCGCGGCAAAGCGCCCGTCGTGGCGCCCGGAGGCGCGAAGCTCCGCCGCAAACTGCGTCGGGGCCTGGTGCCTGCCGACGAAGCGGCCTTCGCTGAGAGGCTCCGGTCCGCTTGGTACACGACCTGGTCAGAGCGTCGCTCCGGCCTGGCCGGGGACGAAACCGACCTGCTGAACCTGTCCACGGACGTCCTGGAGATGGCCTTCGAGTGCCGACGTCACGCCCGGGCTCAGGTGCCCGAGGGCAGCGAGTTCGGCATCAAGATGAACGACCTGCTCGCCGAGCGGCTCAAGGTCGAGGCTCTGCCCTCGCCGCCGCCCTTCCAGCTCAACAATCAGCACCTGCGGGGGCTGGCCTACCAGTTGTGCGACGAGTGCCTCTTCTTTTTCTCCGAGACTTTCGACGCGGATGAGGAAGCCTCATGACGCACGGCGCCGATTTCGAGACGGCTGTAGCGCGTATGCGGATTCAGCGCCGGCAGGCCGAGCAGCGTGAGGTGCACTATCACGAGGCGCGCATCCTCCTCCTGATCGCCAGGTTCACCACGCCCAAAGGCGGGCTCGCAGGGCTGACGAAACTCGCCAAGCTCGACTTCCTGCTGCGCTACCCGGCAATGCTGGAACGTCTCCTGCCCGCGGGTGAGGCGTCATGGCCGGCAGGAACGGCCCCCACACCGTCTGAGCGCCTTGCCGTCGAAAGCCGCATGACCCGTTACAAGTACGGGCCCTGGGACCAGCGCTACTACAGCATCCTCGGCTCGCTCACCGCCCGCAGCCTGATCACGTACGGCGACAGCGCCCGAGCCGAGTTCCGGGTGACAGCGCAGGGCGCCCTCGCAGCGGCCAGTCTTGCCGCCACCCCGGAGTGGGCAGTGGTCGACAACCGGATCAGACTGCTCAAGCGGAACTTCAACAAATCAGGATCTGCCTTGAAGAACCTCATCTACGACCGCTTGCCCGACGCCGTCGACCGGCCATGGCGGTCGGAGATCTGACATGGCCGTCAACCTGCGCATTGTGTCCCTGACCGTAACGACCGCCGAAGCGGAACAGACCTACCGCTTCGACCGACCGGCCACGGTCATCACGGGTCCCATCGGCACCGGCAAGTCCAGCCTGCTGATGCTCTTTAAGCATGCCCTGGGTGGCAGCGCCATGCTCACCCCAGCGGTCCGGGAGAACGTGCTGTCGGTCCAGGCCGAGGTCGGGGCCGGCGATGAACGCATGGTTCTCAGGCGGGCCATCGAGGGAGACGCCGCTGAAACCGTCGACCTCCTGGACCCCCACTCCCTGGCGCTGGAACGCACGCTCCCTCTGCGGGCCGGCGACGGCCTCACGACGCTCTCCGACCACCTGCTTGACGCGCTCGGCTTCCCGCGGGAACAGATCGCTGCGCGCAGGGAGGGTTCAGCCCGGCCACAGAACCTCACCTTCAACGACCTGTACGCCTACGTGTACCTCCAGGCGCGCGAGATCGATCGCCAGGTCGTCGGTCACCTGGACAGTTGGTTCGAGACCAAACGCAGAGAACTCTTCCGCCTGATGTTCGGGCTCACCGACAGCGCGCTCATGGAGCTCAAGCGCACCACGAGCCAGCTGTTGGACAAGCTGAAGGCCAGGACTGCCGAACACAAAAACGTCAGCGCCTTCCTGGCGGCCTCCGACCCCCGCAGCGATGACGAACTACGGGCCGAACTCAAACAGCTGCGCGACACCCTGGGCAGGGCCGAGGCCGGACTGAGGAGCCTGCGCACCGAACTCGAGGAACAGACCGCCGCTGACACGGCGCTGCGCCAGGAGCTCCAGAACGCCATCCGCTCCGCACAGCAGGCAGAAGAAGAAGTGGCGGCAGCCGCCGACCTGGTGGAGGCCCGGCACGCCGTCGTCGCCCAGGTACACCTCGATCTGTCCCGTCTCGCCCGCTCGGCCACGGCCATCGACCAGCTTTCCCCATTCGAGTTCGTCGTCTGCCCACGGTGCATGCAGTCCCTGGCAGCCCGGTCCGTCGAGGACGGCCACTGCCTGGTTTGCCTCCAGCCCGACCCCGTCGAGGCCGACATCGACCCGGCGGCCATCGAAGAGACCCGCACGACGCTGCAACAGCAGCTCGAGGACGCACAACGCATCCAGCAGTCCGACGAGGCGCACCTGCAGGCCGCCCAGGAGCGCTCGCAGCAGCTCAGCTTCGTTGTCTCCCACCTGCGTCGGCAGCTCGATGCTCAGACCCGTGATGCCGTCGCCCCCCGCTTCGATGCCATCGCCGAGGCCAGTTCCCGGGTTGCCGCACTCAAGGCAACCATCGACGCCATCACCCAGCTGCGTGAGTCCTGGGCCCGGGTGCGCACCATCGAGGCGGACATCCGCGCGATCAAAGCCGAACGCGCCCGGGTCAACAAGGCCATCAAGGAAAAGTCCGAGCAGCTCAAGGCCAGCCAGACACTGGTCGGCGACCTCAGCACCGAGTTCGGCCGACTCCTCACCGGCTGGAACCTGCCCTGGGTCGACACCGCTGTAATCGACCGCGACACCTACCTACCCGTGATCAACGGCCAGCCCTTCGAGAGCCTGCAGGCTTCCGGCGGCGGCATCGCCACCTCCGTCAACCTCGCCTACAGCCTCTCTCTTCTCGCTTTCGGACTTGATCATCCCGAGGTCCTGGTGCCGTCGCTTCTCGTGATCGACTCACCGCGCAAGGCCTTCGGCAACAACGACTCCGACCGGCAGCGCGCGGCCGAGATTTACAGCCGTTTCAGGACCATGGCCGACGCGTACGGCGGACGCCTGCAGCTGATCATCGCCGACAACGACCCCCCACCCATCACCAGCGAATCTTTCGGCAAGGTGGAGTTCGACTACGACAACCCCATGGTGCCCGGCGTCGACCACCCCGGCCCCGACCACGTCGGCCGCCTCGAGAACGAAGCGGACGGCTGACCTCACCGGACGGTACAGGCCCCAGTCGGCGTCACCTGACGTGAGCCAGCCTCCGGCCCACGGGCCGTCGATGGTCGTGAGTACGCGACCGGCGAGCAGGCCACCCAGGAGTCGGACGATCACAGCGGTGCCTCCATCCGGCGCAACCCTTCCGCCTCACCCCCTGATGGGCCTCGCGGCACCAGAAGGACAGCACCGAGGCGCCGGCGACTTCCGTCCCGGCTCCGCCGCCGGGCCGACGGCGGCGAGGCGCGGCGGCCCCGGCCGACGCGCAACCGGCTGGGCGCGCCCCGATCCCCGGCCGCGGCCGCCCATCCCGCCCGTCCCTTCCTCTTTCACTCCAGCCAAGGGACATGGGTAGAGCAGCCGCAACGGGGATGTCAGCGATCCGACCACGGCAAAACAGCGTGGTGACCTGCGCGGACCGAGGGACGGTCCTGCGGGCCGCGCAACCCCTAGCGCAGCCCTTGGCGCAACCTCGTGCTCCTGGCCGACCGGGGCGACCGGTCATATGGAGCGTCCTCTTCGGCTACAGCCCGAACTGGCTCATCAGGTCCGCGCACAGTTCGTCAGCACTGCTGCGTCCTTCGTCATCCGCCGCCGCAGGGGAAAGCACGGTGTGAGCGGGCTGGAGATGGTAGGGCCTGCGGGCGTACAGCGGCTCCGTCTCCGCCCCATCTCCCCAGGTCGAGGTGAGCGGTGCCATGGCTCTGGGCCCGTCTGGAGAGATGATCAGCGTAGTCAGTTGCAGGGTGCTGTCCAGGCGCAACTTTCGCTGGTGCTCCTGCGCGGTGGCGATGAAGTCGTAGCAGCATGCCGTCACCAAGCGCTCGGATACTTGGAGGACGTCGTCTTGTCCTGGGAGCTCCTCGCCCCCCGCGCGGATGAAGGACAGATTGGCGGCCATCACCACGGTGCCGTCGTAGTGCAGCTCAGTGATGATCTCTCGGTTCATGGGTGACTGGAGGTTGTTGCACACCCAGCGGCGCAGGCCGGGGCGCGGGTTGAGTCGGGTGTCCGGCCCCATCCCGACCAAGGGGCCTGGCACCAGCTCTCTCGCGTGCAGAACGCGAGCTCGCGTCTTGGCGGCCTCCAAGACCTCCCGTGCCTGATCCCGGCTCATCGTGTAGGCCCCGCGTGGCAGGGGCCTCTGGGGTCGGGAGACCGCGATGAACCAAGCTGCGGGCACGTGGGCGTGCGCGGTGACGGTCTGGGTGGTGAAGTCGATGTGGCGCTGGATCTCTTCTTCTGCCCGGCCGACGCGGGCGAAGCGGTCGCGGTAGGCCCGCTCGATCTGGTGCTCTGCCATCCAGGCGGTGTGGTCGTTGTCCCGGTAGGGGACGACCGCAGCCTGCTGTTCCTTGTCGCGTGCTGCGCCGCCGTACACGAAGTGCGGTGCCATCTCGCTGGCCGGCGCATCGACGACCAGGACGGTCTTCGTCCCGTCGGTCAGCTCGAGTATGTCCAGGTCCGGCAGGTAGGGCTGGACGTGGTTGCGGATCCACTGGGCGTACTGCTGCCGGTTGACCTCGTCGGGGTCGATGCCCGTCAGGACGGTCGTCTTGTCCTGGACCCCGAAGATGATCAGTCCGCCACGGGTGTTGGCCATGGCGGCGACGTCCTTGGCGAACTCGTTCCACCGGCCGTCCCTGGGCGGCTGAGGAAGCATCTCCTTCCAGTCCAGGTCGTCGGACTCCTCCAGGTTGTCCGCTGCGGCCTGGCGGACCATGTCGAAGGTGAGGGGCCCGGGCGGGCATCCGAGGTGTTCGTGGAGTCTTGTCCATGTGCGTGCCATGCGCGGCAGCGTAGAGGGCGTATCGAACCCTGTCAGAGACGCTTTCCCCCCCGTGATCCCGGGGTCCGTGGTCGCGCCCGGGTGCGTGGCCGTTGACGGCCCGGTCGACGGCCGCGGCCGCCAGGCGGTCCAGGCGTTCGTACAGGGCCCGTACGAGCCGGCGCGGTCCTGGAGCAGTGGGCGGTGCCCTGGATCGGTTGGGAGAGGCGGCCGGCGGCTTCGCGGAGAATGACTTCGGCGAGGGCGCCGCGGCCGTCGTTCTTCGGCAGGGCGGCGGCGTGGCGCTGGACGTCGGCGGCGAGGGCGCGGGCGTGCCCGGTGAGCTGGAGGGCGATCTGCTCGTAGTCGCGGGGCGTGATGTTCGGGTCCTGCCACGCGAGGACGATGGTGACGAGCATTTCATGCGGGGCGCGGTTCAGCGGCAGTTGGGCGTCGACCAGGCCGTGGGGGTCGTGGAGCACGGTGTAGGTATCGCTCACCGCCATCTCGCCGCCTCGTCCTGGTCGTGGTCGCCGGTGCGGTCGTCCGGGGCCGCCTGGGCTAGGAAGCGGGTAAAGCCGCGGTCGGCGCGGGCCAGCAGGGCCGGGGAAGGCCGGCCGAAGGCAGAGGGCTTCAGGCCGCGTCCTTCGGGTGCGGGTCCGGCGGGTGTGGGTGCGCTCATGGGCACCGCCTCCGTTCCGTGAAGTCCACCGGTCCCAGAAGCGCGCGCACCGTCTCAGCGTCGTCGTCGGAGGTTGCCGGACGGATGAGGTACCGCTCCAGCACCACGGCACCGTGGTTGGCGCCAGTCTCGGGACGTGCTCGCGGTGCATTGCGGCGTTCTGCACGTCGTCGAGAAACTCGTCCCATACCCCTACCCTCGTCGAGTCCGGGCCCGTCGTGTGTAGTGCTGACAGCGCCTTCAGAGAAGGCTGTCAGCTCGTTGCGCGACCAGAAGCCGGTCACCGGGCCTTGCACCGTCCGCTCAGACAGGTTCGACGACGATGCACTTCTGTATGTATAGCTCTGTCATGACCTCCGACCAGCGTTCACGGCCAGTGAGGGACCAACACATGGCCCAAGCTGGAGCATCGGCCATTCGGATCACTGCAGCGAGAGAGTCGAGGATCTTCAGCACGCGCGGAGTACCGAGGGGAACTTTGCCTCCAATGTGCGCTCGGTCGGTCTCGCCCTGGCTGCGCTCCGCGTCCAGGTCCCGGAACCGCGCCAGTGCATCCTCGCTGCGCAGCTCGCCGTTCTGGTGCGTCAGCAGATGCCGCAGCTCCCTGGCCCATGTCACTTCGTCGGTCTCGACTTCGGTTCCGAGTATCTTGTGCGCGGTGACCAGGGTCTTCCATCCCGGCGACTCGAACTTCGGCGGGGAGGCCAGCTTGATGGTGTGCTTCTTGCCGTCCATGGTGAGGGACGAGCCGAGGGCTTCCTGCAACGCCTTCTCCAGGTACACCTCGAACGCGGTGACGGCATTCTTCACGACCGATGCTTCAGTGATCCAGGTGTAGGAGTGAGGCCAAAGTCCGTCGACCGCATCCTCAAAGATGTCGAGGTGCTCGTCCCCGTAGTGCCGATCCGGGTCGAAGCGCGCAGCGAATGACTCCTCGGCCTCGTTCCAAGTTTGCTGATAGGCCTTGTCCGACCACTGGCTGGATAGCCGGAGGAAGGCACGGTTCTCCCGATCGTTCCACTTCCAGTCATCGAACGCCCGGCTGACTGTGCCGCTGTCCTCGTTCCACGTCATGGGTCGAGGGTAGAAAGTCAACGTCTGTTGCTACAGCGAGTTTTCGCAGCAGGTACGACTGCGCGGATATGGGCAGGCTGTCGTCGCTGTCGGCCGGACACGGCTCTGGGCATCTTCGAGTGGTCCGGGTCGGCCGGGTCTCGGTGGATGTCGCCCGTAGCGTGCCGCGGCGACCGCTCACGCGTGCGGCAGTTTCAGGAGTGCGTGGAAGAAGGGAGTGAGCGCAGCCCGGGCGCGGTCTCGGTCGCGCAGTTCGTCGTGGCCGAAGCGGAAGACTTCGTATCCCTGAAGCTTCAGGTCTCGGTCGCCGGCCATGGTCGCGGCGTACTTCGTGCTGTCGGGTTCGGTTCCACCGTTTCGGGTGTAGTGCTGTATGCCGTCGACTTCGAGTACCACGCGGCGGTTGCTGGGTAGCAGCATGAGGAAGTCCATGCGCAGGTTTTGCAGGGCACGCGTGCCGCGTTCGCGAATGGTCTTGGGGTCCCAGTGCACCCATATCTCCGGCAGGAGTGCGGGGACGTCTCCCAAGTTGTCCTTGTGGATGTTGTGGTAGAGCCAGAACAGGTTGTTCTGGCCCGGGGACTGGCGAGGCAGGGACGCTTGCATGCGGCCATAGAGGGATCGGTTGGCTTCAGCGGGATCGGTGATGTCGCGGGTCTCCTGCCACCAGGACAGCAGGTCGCGCCAGAGCAGCCCGTCCTTGCCGACGGCGTGGTCGTAGACGAGGACCTGGTCGGCGCGTTCGGCGACCTCGATGTCGTTGTCGAGGGCGCTGGTGAAGCGGATGTCTGGCTTCCCCAGGGTGGCGAAGATGAGGTTGCGCGGTCGGCGGGCGGTGCCCCGTCCAAGCTGAGCGAGGTGGAACAGGGGATAGCCGTCGGCCTCTCCTTCCTGCCGGAGCTGCGCACCGATGGGCTGCAGATGGTGGTTGGCCAGCTCGACGAAGCGACGCTGTGCCTGTTCGTCGGGAAGAACGGCAGGAGATGCAAGTCCCTCGAGGAAGTGTCCGAAGCGAGGATGAGGGGCTTCGAACGCTTTGAGCTGCTCGAAGAGGTACTCGGTCGACCAGTCATCCGGGAATCTGATGACATGGCGCTCGATGTCGTCGCGCAGGGTGCGGGATTGAGGTCCCCATACGTCGGGCATGTCGTCGCCCAGATCCCACAGTCGGCCGAGTAGAGCCAGGAACCGGTCCGGATACACCAGGTGATCGGTGAGGTCGAACGCCTTGGCCAGTTCGCGCCTCGTGCGGCCGGGAATTTCGACGTGGTGGCGTCCGAGCCACATGACATTCTGGAGCGCATTGCGTTCGGACGCGACGAGCGGCTCACTGTCGAGGATGGCCTCCGCAACCTGCGCCAGGCGGTTGTCTGGGCAGGCCCGCAGGCTGGCTCTCAGGCGCTCATGCTTGCTGGGGCCGTTGTTGGGAGGGGGCTGCGTGAGGTGGAGGCGCTCGCACAGCTCCGGGAAGTCCTGGTGTCGGTAGCGCTGGTACAGCGTGATGAGCACGCCCTCGATCAGGCTACGCAACCGCGGCAGGTCCATCTGCTCAGCCATCCCATGATGATGAGCCAGGCCGGGACGCGATTCCAATCGCCCCGGCCAGGGCCGAGCATCCGTGAGCGGGCCGGGTGTTCTCCGCCGGGTGGCAGGTGTATGTGGGCGGGTGGTTACAGCAGGGAGGTAAGCTGACGTAGCTGGCCGACCAGGGAGAAGGTGGGCAGGGGCACGGTGCCGATCTCCGGGTGTTGCTGGTGCTGGATGTGGGACTGGACCGGGTCCATGCTGGGCGGGCCGAACACGAGGGCGGTGGAGCGGTCGCCGCACCACAGGTCGGGTACAAAGCGGTGGCGTAGGAGTTCGGTGCGCCAGTGGTCGGCGTCGTCGTACTCGCCGCTGTGGGCGTGCTCGAGGAAGAGGCAGTATTCGGCGAGGGGGTGGCCGAAGCCGGCGGCGAAGCGCCACCAGAAGCGGGCGCCGCTGCTGTCGCCGCTCAGGTGCAGCAGACAGGCGAAGACGAGTGCGCCGGCTTTGTCGGCGTAGCGAGTGGTGATGAAGGCGGCCATCTGCTTGTCGGCGTCCGGTCCGAGAGCGAGCAGGCAGACGGCGTTCAGGTCCCACCAGGCGCGGTCGGCATCGGGCGTGTTTTCGTCCTCGGGGGTGGTCCACTCGGTGTGCAGGGGGGCGTCGGCGGTGCGCTGGCGCGGCGGCCGGTGACGGGCAATCTGGCGGGCGCGCAGGCGGACCTCGGCCGCGGTCATGTCGTAGGTGGCGTAGCGGTTGCGGGTGCGGGCGGAGGCGAGCAGGTCGTCGATGGTGCGGTCGTCGTCTGGCAGCACGGTCATGAGGGGTTCTTCCCGTCGGGGTGCTCCGGGCAGCGGAGTTTGAGCAAGGTGGCGAGGCGTCGGCGGCCGGTGCGCAGTTGGGAGCGGACGGTGGATTCCTGGTTGCCCATCACTTCGGCGGCTTCGACGGCGGTGAAGCCCAGGCCGTAGTGGAGCAGGATCGCGTCGCGCTGGCGTTCGCTGAGGGCGCTGACGGCGGTGTACAAGGTGATGGCGTCGGTCAGGGTGTCGTAGGGGTCCTCGACGTGGTCGGCGAGTGCGGCCTCGAAGGCGGCGGTCTCCATCAGTTCCGGGCGGCGCCGGCGTTTGCGGTGCATGTCGATGATGCGGCGCTTGAGGATCGTCCAGGCGTAGCCCTCCAGGTTCTCCATCTGCAGCATGTCCAGCCAGCGGTCCATCATCCGGTCAAAGGCGAGGTCGACGGCTTCCTCGGCGTCGGCGTCCGAACCGAGCTGGAGGTAGGCGTAGCGCATGTAGTCGATGCGGCGCTGCTGGTGGAACGCCCAGTACGACATCTGCGCGGCGACGTCCCACTGATCGATCGGCACCACGCGCGGGGTGCCTACCGCACCGCCGGTGTCGTCCGTGCCCTGTTCGCTGCTCACGACGCCTCCTGGTCCGACTCGGCGGAACGGGCTGGCATACGGGCACCGGTCAGCTGGGTGATACCGATACGGACGCCGGCGGTGAGCAGCCAGCGGCAGCCTCGGACCATGTCCGGGCCGAACACCCTGAGGGCGAGCGCGATCTCGAACAACCACGCGGCAGCGGTCTGCTGCACGGGTCCTCCCCTGTACCTGTTTCATTCCAGATGCCGCCTCCTCCCCCCCCGGCACCAGAGGCGACAACCGCCTCCACCCCATCAGCGCTCCAGCGGGCCGGAACGTGCATCCCCTCCCCCAAAAAAGTTACGGTCAGTATCGGAACGGTTGCGTCAAGTTCAAACATCAAGGGAACCCCTCGGACCCGCAGTCACAACGCCCGCGACGTCGCGTTCACCCAGGACGAGCGGATCGGCGGTCCTCACCCGACCAAGGCCCCCGGCCATGCCCAACGCCAGCCGAGTAACTACGTGGCCCTCATCCGCCGGAACTCCTCGATCGCTGCCCGTGTCCGGACGCCTGGTCCCACTCCGCTTCGTACTCCTCGCCAGGTGTACGCCAGCGGCGCACCAGCCCGTGGGCCACGTCGGCGACATGGACTGGGGCCGGGCCGTCGACATCTCGCTCTACACCACGGCCTCCGTCGATGCGGTGGTCGCCGCGCACCCCGAGGTCGACTGGGAGCAGCTGCGCGCGGTGGAGAAAGGCCGACGCTCGCCGCTCGCGTCGCTGCGCCCGGCGCCGGCGCCCGCGTAGGCACTGCTACAGGTGTAGCCCTCCACACCCGGGCCCGTGGTCGCGCCAGGTGCCGGGCCTCTGGTCTGACTTTCCACGCCCCAGAGTGAACCCCAGGCCGATCTGCCCTCCCCTGGGGAGTCCTCCCGCTACGAAGATCACTACTCGTCTCATCGGATCTTCCGGAAGGACCCGCTGTGCGCGCCCTCCTCTCCATCGCAGCCGCTGCTACTGCCGTCGCCGCTCTCATCACTCCCGCCTACGCCGACGGCCCGCTCGGTGAGAAGGGCGACACCCTGACCCTGCCTTTGGCCGACGCCATCACCGCGCTGCCCGTCGCAGCGGAGAGCCGTGCCGGCTACCAGCGCAGCGCGTTCAAGCATTGGGTCGACGCCGACCGGGACGGCTGCAACACCCGCAACGAGGTGCTGAAGGCCGAAGCGGTCATCGCGCCGGAGCAGGCCGCGGGCTGCAAGCTGTCCGGCGGCCAGTGGTACAGCCCCTACAGCAACACCTACGTCAACTCCCCCGGCGCCCTTGACCTCGACCACCTGGTCCCGCTGGCGGAGAGCTGGGACTCCGGCGCCTCCGCCTGGACAGCTGCCGAGCGTGAGGCTTATGCCAACGACCTCGGAGACGACCGCTCCCTGATCGCGGTCACCGCGGCCACCAACCGCTCCAAGGCCGACAAGGACCCGGCTGAGTGGCTGCCCCCGTACGAGCCGTACCACTGCCATTACCTCACCGACTGGATCGCCACCAAACTGCGCTGGCAGCTCACCGTCGATGAGACCGAACGCGACACCCTGACCCGGGCCACCACGAACTGCCCGAACCAGCCCGTCATGATCACCCTCGCCCGATAGCCATCCCCCCTCCGGCGCGCCATCAGGGCCCGTCCATACCAGCGGGTTCCGTCAGGGGCTGACGCAGGTCGAGGTAGCAGCGCAGCCGCACACCCGCCTGGCCGGCATCCCTGGTAGTGCGCTCCACCGACGTCGTCGCCCACCGTGCAGACAGGGCCGCGTGGAACGCGAACGCGGTCTCATCGTCGGCGGCGGCGACATCGACCACGACCAGCCCCGGCTCGGACACATGCACATCGTTGATCGCTTCCATGACCGGCACGACGCACCCGGCCCGGACCGGGTTCTCACCCGGGACCAGATTCACCCGAGCGAGACCCCGGAGGAGGAGGGTGTAGGGCGGGCGGGACAGAGAGTGAGGCCGGCGGCTGCAGCGCGGTGCTGGTAGGCGCGCTGTCCGGGGGTGCCGCGACTGGCCAGCAGCAAGACCGTGGTGGGTCTTGCTCGCGCCCTTGGAGCCGAAGACGAGGACCGCCTGGCCGTCACGGATGGCGGCGGAGGCATGCAGGAGCGTCCAGGCGTCGCGCAGCAGGGACGCACTGATCATCTCCCGGGCGATCCGTGCGGCGGCCAGCGCCAGTGGCTGCGCAGTGCAGCGGAGAGGGTGACGGGCCGCCGAGCTGCTCGGAGCAGTGGGCGAGTCCTTCTTCCGGGCAGATGCCAGGGCTGGTGCTGGCGCTGGCCCGGGCGAGCAGCAGTCGGGCCTTGGCGTAGGTGACCTCGTCATGGGGGCAGGAGCGCACCAGCGCGGCGAGGCCCGTGATGCCTTCTCATCGATGCCGGTGACCAGCGGCCCGGAGCAGACGCCGCTCGCGGGCGAGTCGGAGGCGTTCCACCAAGATCCGAAGTACCGGCGGGCCCAGTCGGTGACGAAGGCGATGTTGCTGAGCACGGTCAGGCTCGCGTCCGCGGCCTGCAGCCAGGCCGCGGTGGGGGTACCACGTCGTCTAGCGTTGGCCGCCGCCCCATCCATCCGTACGTCGTCACCGGCGGCAGATTGTTGGTGAAGGCGGCCCGCACCGACGATGAGGTGTGACAGTCGGTCGGGCCCTCCACGCGGCGTGCTTCGGGCCGCACGGGCTGCGGCATGTCCTCGGGATCGGCGACCAGAGCCACCGCCTGCTCCCGCGTGCGGGAGGCGATCAGCAGTCGCTCGCAGAGGCCGTAGACCGCGAGAATGGTGGCGACGGCCTGCTCGACCGCTCTGGCTTCACGACCCCGACAGGACAACCCTGCGGGCTCAGTGGTGCACGACGGCTGCGTCGTCCCGGTCGAACTGCCCGGCGTGCGCGGGCGGAGCGCCGCGGACGGCGCCGGCACTGGCCCCGGGGCTTAGGTCGAGACGGCGGAGCAGCTGGGCGTTCATCGCGACCACGACGGTGGACAACGACATCAGCAGCGCACCCACGGCCATGGGCATAACGAAGCCGACGGGGGCGAGCACGCCGGCGGCCAGCGGCACGGAGATGAGGTTGTATCCGGCGGCCCACCACAGG
The DNA here is from genome assembly GCF_020873915.1 of Streptomyces sp. DH5. GTDB lineage: Bacteria > Actinomycetota > Actinomycetes > Streptomycetales > Streptomycetaceae > Streptomyces. The sequence continues at coordinate 68,591 of NZ_JAHWGP010000036.1, read as the reverse complement.
TTCTGCTTCATCTTGCGGTACGCGGCGCGGGAGAGCCGGATGACCGACAGCACGGAGCGCGGGTCGTCGGAGGCGAGGATGACTCCGGCGGAGGCGATCGCGACATCGGTGCCGGCGCCGATGGCGATGCCGACGTCGGCCTGGGCGAGGGCCGGGGCGTCGTTGACCCCGTCGCCGACCATGGCGACCTTCCGTCCCTCCGACTGGAGTTGCGCGACCTTGGCCGCCTTGTCCTCGGGCCGCACCCCGGCGAACACGCGGTCGATGCCCAGTTCCCCGGCGACGGTCTCGGCCACCGCACGGGCGTCGCCGGTGATCATCACGACCTGGGTGCCCGCCGCGTGCAGGGCGTCCACCGTCTCGCGGGACTCCGGCCGGACCTCGTCGGCCAGCCGCAGGGCGCCGATCACCCGGCCGTCGGCGAGGACGTGCAGGATGATCGCGCCCTCCTTCCGCCACGCGTCGGCGACGGGCAGTTCGTCGAGGCCGTGCTCCTCGAGGAGGTAGGGACCGCCCACGGCGATCACTGCGCCGTCCACCACCGCCCGCACCCCCACGGCCGGGGAGGAGGAGAAGTCGATGGAACCGGGCACCTCCAGCCCGCGCGTCCGTGCCGCCCCGACGATGGCCGTGGCCAGGGGGTGCTCGCTGTCGCTCTCCGCCGCTGCCGCCAGGGCCAGCACCTCGTCCTCACCACGGCCGTCGGCGGGTTCGACCCCGGTCACGGTGGGCTCGCCCTTGGTCAGGGTGCCGGTCTTGTCGAAGAGAACGGCGTCGACGGTGCGCATCTGCTCCAGGGCCATGCGGTCCTTCACCAGCACCCCGCCCTTGGCGGCGCGCTCCGTGGCGATGGAGACCACCAGCGGGATCGCCAGGCCCAGGGCGTGGGGGCAGGCGATGACCAGCACGGTGATGACACGGATCCAGGCCTGCTCGGGCGTGCCCAGCAGCAGCCAGGCGGCCAGGGTGATCACGGCGGCGCCCAGGGCGAACCAGAACAGCCAGCCGGCAGCCTTGTCGGCCAGGCGCTGGGCGCGGGTGGAGGAGGACTGGGCCTGGGTGACCAGGCGCTGGATGCCGGCGAGGGCGGTGTCGTCCCCGACGGCGGAGATCCGCACGCGCAGGGCGCTGTCGGTCGCAACCGTGCCGGCGACGACCTGGTCGCCGACCCGGCGCCGCACCGGCCTGGACTCACCGGTGATCATCGACTCGTCGACGTCGGCCCCGCCGTCGACCACCTCGCCGTCGGCCGGGACCCGGCCGCCGGGGCGGACGATGACGACGTCGCCGAGCCGTAGCTCCGACGGGGCGACGGTGACGACGGTGTCACCGTCGATCCTCTCCGCCTCGTCGGGCAGGAGTGCGGCGAGGGAGTCCAGGGCGGAGGAGGTCTGGGCGAGGGAGCGCATCTCGATCCAGTGGCCGAGCAGCATGATCACGACCAGGAGGGCGAGTTCCCACCAGAACTCGAGCTCGTGGGACAGCACGCCGAGTGTGGCACCCCAGGACGCGAGGAAGGCCACGGTGATGGCCATGCCGATGAGCAGCATCATCCCGGGTTTGCGGGCCTTGAGTTCACTGACGGCGCCGGTCAGGAACGGCCGGCCGCCCCAGACGTAGATCACGGTGCCCAGGACCGGCGAGACCCACGTGAGCCCGGTGACGTCCGGCAGCTCGTAGCTCAGGACCGTCGCGAACATCGGGCTGAGCAGCACGGTGGGGACGGCGAGTACGAGCATGATCCAAAAAAGGCGGCGGAACTGCCCGACATGGTCACCGTGACCGCCGTGACCCGTGTGCGCTATGCCGTGACCGGCGTGCGGGTCCTGACCTCCGTGTCCGCCGTGGACGTGATCACGCAGGGCGTCGGTGTCCACGCCGCCGTGCCGGTCGTGCTCAGGCTCCGGGCCGGGCGTGGTCTCCCGGGCGTGATCCTGCCCGCGGTCCTGTGTGCCGGGGTGCGATCCGTGCTCGTGATGGGGCGTACTCATCGCTTCCTCTCCGGGCGACCCTGCCTTCGGGACTGCCCCACTCATACCCTAGGGGGGTATGAGCCTAACGCGCGCGTCGACCGCTCGGATTCCCGACCGGACCTGAGTTCACGACCCTCGTCATCTCTTCATGGATAGATGGTTGATCGGTTCCAGAGCCGGTCGCTACTCGGGACGCCGTCCGCGCAGACCCACAAGAAGCCGGGCAGGCCGGCCCACCGATGGAAGGCGCGCCGCTTGAAAAAGCCGTCACCGCATGGAACGCGGGCCCCTCGAGCACGACCGGCAGGCGTGGCAGGTCACTAAGGGCGCCATGCTGCCCACAGTGGCCGATGCGGCGCTGGAGCCCGACCGTGAGGCCGACTACTCCCACGGAATGCCGGTGCGGTTGACGTACAGGGTCGCGTTGGCGATCTCCCGCAGACCACGCACCGGGGCGGCCGTGCCCGGCCCGGTCACTCTCACCCGCCAGGACGTGAGGGCCGGCTCGATCAGAGCCCAGCCGGCATCGGGCACCTCACTGCGGTACGGACGACAAGCACTCACACCGAGCAACGCCCGCCACACGACCAGTCACATAACCCCTGCGGAGCTGCGTGGATCAGCTCCCTTCAGGATGTTCCGCCTGTTGGTAGGGCCGGTGGAGCGCGGTCCAGGTGCGGCCGCCGTCGGTGGATTGGTAGACGGTGTCGGTGCTGTCGGCGGCCAGCAGATGCCGGGCGGTTGCGGCGGTGAGCACGGCGGGCTCGCCGCCGGCGGGCAGGCGGCCCTGTTCGGTCCATGTCTGGCCGCCGCGGCTGGTGATCAGGCTGCCGTCCGCGGCCAGGGCGACCAGCAGTCCGGGCTCCGGTTCGTCGACCGCCACCAGAGCCGGGGCGCCAGGGACGGCCCGGAAGCTGCGTGCGCCGTCACTGCTGTGGACGAGGCCTTCGCCGGTGGCCGCCCACACCGTCGCGGGGCTGTCGGCGTGGGCAGCGAGGTCGAACAGCGGCAGGCCGGCGCGGATGTCCCAGGTGCGGCCGCCGTCGGTGCTGGCCCACACCTTTTCGCTCTGGCTGTCGAAGCCGTAGAGCGTGTCGTCGCCCGCCTGCTGGAGGGCGTGGAAGTCGGCCTCCCCCTCGGCGGAGAGGGTCTGCCACGTCCGGCCGGCGTCCGTGCTGCGGATCAGGCCCAGGTGGGGCGAGCGCGCATCGGGATCGGCCCGGGCGGGGTGGCCGCTGGCCAGGAAAGTGGAGGGGCCGGTGATGGTGAAGCCCATGGTGTCCTGGTAGCGGTCGGCCACCCGGGTCGCGGTACCACGTTCCAGGCGGAAGACGCCGTGGTGGCCGGCGGCGTAGACGGCGCCGTCGGCCGGGTCGACGCCCAGGCCGTGCAGGTGCCCGGTCCCCGGGTCGGGCACGGCCGCGTGCTGATCCGTGGTGGGAGCGGAGCAGGCTGCCAGCAGCAGCCCGGTGGCGGCCAGGAAGTAAACAGCGCGCCGGGCGCGTCGCCGTATGCGGACGGAAGTCATGGTCGTGTCCAAACTGGAGGAGATAAGGCGGTGGGCGCGGCGAGTGGGGCGGGCGCGCTTGCCTGGCGCCCGCCCCGTTCCGTCCAGGTCAGTCCTTGCCGAGCAACTCGTTCATCTGCTCGATCTCCGCGCTCTGGGAGGCGATGATGTCGACGGCCATCTTCTTGGCGGGCGTGTAGGCGCCGTCGGCCTGCTCGGTCTTCGCCATCTCGACCGCGCCTTCGTGATGCTTGATCATCATCTCCATGAAGGCGGTGTCGAAGGCCTTACCCGAGGCGTCCTTGAGCTCGGCCATTTCCTCCTCCGTCATCATGCCCTCCATACCGCCGTGCAAGGAGTGGTCCATGGCGCCCTCGGCAGGCACCTCCTCGCCCCAGGAGGTCAGCCAGCCGGACAGCGTCCTGATCTCCGGGTCCTGGGCCTTCTTGATGTCGGCGGCAAGCTTCTTCACCTCCGGCGACTGAGCCCGGCCGGGGGCGAGATCGGCCATCTCGACGGCCTGGCGGTGGTGGGGGATCATGCCCTGCGCGAAGGCCACGTCGGCCGCGTTGTGCTGTCCCTGCGACGCCAGGGCGGACGGGGAGGCGGTGGCGTTGTGGCCGCCGTGCCCGGCCGAGCCGGTGTCGTCACCGTTGCCGCCGCAGGCGGCCAGGACAAGTGCTGTCGCGCATGCGGCAGCGACGGCGGTGGTGCGGCGGACGAGGGAACGCTTGCGGATCATGGTGGTGCAGCTCCTTCACGCGCGCCGGTCACGGCGCGCGGTGTCACGGATCTTTAAGGGCGTGCGGGAGACATGGCACCCGTCACCGGTCATCACCGGGCACAAGGGTGCCGAGCGGGCCGCTCTATATCCGTAGGAGCTGCAGTTGGAAGAGGTCGGGCGGGGCCCGTCCGGCATGGGAAGAGCCGACGATCGCCGTCATGGGGGCAGAGGCGGCGGGTGTGTCCAGCAGCGTGCCGGCCAGTGCCGGCGGTGTGTACGCCGAAGCGGTCCCGGCGGCCGCGCACGTCCCATCGGCGTGATCGAGGTGACCCGATCCGCCGTCCGTGTGCGCGCATCCCCCGACCGCGTGCGGCACACCGTCCGCCGCGGCCATCACCATCTCGTGACCGGCCCCGGTCTGCGCCACCACCGCCCCTGGCGCAAGACCGTGCATGCCCAGCACACCGGCCAGCACCGCCAGCACCAGCAGCGCAAGCGGACACCCACTCGGGCGTCCGCTTGCCAAGGTGCGCGTGCGGGCCATGGCGCTCATCGTACGGGCCGCTGCACGGCACCGGCCGCGGGCACCAGCAGGCGGGGGCAGGCGATGACTGAGCGGTCGCAGCCGTCGTTCTTGGTGTGGGCGCTGTTGCCCGGCTCAGCCCGCTGCCAGTCCACCTGCGATCCGTCGCGCCGGCCGAACCGCTCCACGTGTCCGGTCACCAGGTTCCGCAGCCGCCGGAGTTTCTCCTCGCCCGCAGCCTCGATCCGCATCATCAGTGCACACGGTGGGGCACCTGCACAGCGATCGTGTCCCACACCGCCTTCGGCCCCGGATCAGACACCCCGGGCCTGTTCTGCCCCGGCCCGCATCGCGCTCAGTGCCTGCGCGTCATCGCCGAGACGGGCGCAGGGCCGGTGACCGGGATGCCGGCCCCTGCGGGGTGAGCGCCTGCAGAGCTGGAGGAGATACGGCTTCCGCGGTCGGTCGAGACCCGCTTGTAGACCAGGTTCGCCATCCGGGCCCTCTCCCGGTGGAGGAACGGGCCTGTCTGTCGTCACACCCTGCACCGATCATCAGCGGATCTGATGGGGTCGGCGCTGCCCCGGCGCTCGGGAAGGTCCGGGTTCATCGGATGCCCACCCAGTCTGTTGGCAGACGATGGCCGACAGACGGGGCGGGCGTCGGGGTCATGCATCGTGGAGTTCCGCTTGAACGCGCGGGAGGGGCGGAAGGCGTAGAGGTCGAGGATGCCGGGCGGATCGGACAGGCCCGGTCCGCCGCCCTTGAGCCAGGTGGTGATGCCGGGGACGGCGTCGGGGTCGTTGACCAGGCCGAGCCAGACGGGGCGCCCGCCGTTCTGGCGGCCATCGGCAGAGGGCTGGACGACGATGACGTTGGCGCGTTCGCAGGCGTCCAGGCAGTCGGTGACCCGGACGGTCGCCGTGCCGTCCAGGGCTTGGCGCAGGTCGCGGAGCTGGGCGGAGTGATCGAGACCGGGGACCTTGGGGGTGCCGCAGCAGCAGCCGCGGCAGACGGTGACGGTGGGCTGTGTCGCCCCCGTGGCGGGGGCCGGGCGGCGGGTGCGTTTGCTCATGCGGTGTCCTTGGTGAGTCGGGGCCAGGCGGTCTCGCGCAGCAGGCGCAGGCCGTTGAGGCCGACGATGACGGTGGAGCCCTCGTGGCCGGCGACGCCGAGGGGCAGGGGGAGGGTGCCGATCAGGTCCCAGGCGACCAGGACGGCGATGAACGCGCCAGCGATGACCAGGTTCTGGATCACGAGGCGGCGTGCGGTGCGGGAGAGCTGCACGATCGAGGGGATGGTGGCCAGTTCGTCGCGGACCACGACGGCGTCAGCGGTCTCCAGGGCGAGGTCGGAGCCGGCCTTGCCCATCGCGATCCCGGAGTGCGCAGCGGCCAGGGCGGGGGCGTCGTTGACGCCGTCGCCCACGACCAGCACCCTGCGTCCCTGGGCTTCCCACTCCTTGACGGCGGCCACCTTGTCCTGGGGCAGCAGTCCGGCACGGACGTCGGTGATGCCGACCTCGGCGGCCAGGTGCTGGGCGGCGCGTTCGTTGTCGCCGGTCAGCAGGATCGGGGTGCGGCCGGTGAGGCGGGTGAGGGCGGCGACGGTGGCCGCCGCGTCCGGCCGCAGCCGGTCCGCGATCCCCAGCACGCCCACCGGCGCCCCGTCGCGCAGGACGACGACCGCGGTCCGCCCGGCTTCCTCCAGCTCGGCCACCACCGCCCGGTGCGGCTGGTGGGCGCAGTGGAGAAGGTCCGGCGCTCCCCACTCGCCGCGCTGGCCAAGCAGGCCGCCCCGGCCTGACCCGAGCAGCTGCTCGTCGACGCCGCCCCTCCCCTGTACCCGACAGGGAGGGGCGGCGTCGCCGTGTGGGGTCAGCCGCGGCGGCAGAACAGACCGCGGAGCTTGCCCGGCTCCTGGTCGTGTTCCGGCTCCGGTTCTGGTGGTGTGGCGGCCTGGAGGCGGGCTGCTTCCTTGCGGGCGATGTCGTCGGCGTGGCAGTCGCCGCACACCGACTTATCCCCCGCCGTCACGGCGGTCCGGTGCACGGTGATCTCTTCCCAGCGCTCGTCGGTGAACTTCTGCCCGCACCGCTTGCACACCGGCCGCCGCGCCTCCCGCTCAGCGGCACGGCGCCGCTCGTCTTCCGCTTCGGCGCGGGCGTACTGGCGGCGGTAGAGAGCGTCGCCGTCGGGGTTGTCGAGCGCGTCGGTCAGGGTGTGTTCGTCCTTGCGTCCCAGGCGCCGCCATACCGCCGCGTCCGCGCCGTGCTCCGTCAGCTGCTCCAGGGTGGTGATGACGACCGGCACGGCCTGGCCGTAGTCCTTCGCCGTGATCGCCTCCCCGTAGTAGGTCTCGTACCGGCGCGGCGCCCAGTACCGGCGGCCGGCTTCCTCGAGGACCTTCACCGTGTTGGCGACCTTCGCCTCGGTGGTGTCGGCGAACACGAACGCGAGGGGCACCAGACCCTCCCGTCCGGTGGGCGGGTAGACCCGCCGCCACAGCCGCTTCTCATGGCCAACACCCTCGATCGCGCCCACCCGGGAACGGACCAGGTCCACGGTGAGCCTGTCCGCGTCCGGTGCCAGCAGCCGGCCCCACTCCCAGTACCGGCGCAGCTTGGTCACCAGGTCGTGCGCGTCCTCGGTACGGCGGTCGATCTCCAGCAGCATCACCGGCACCCCAGCCGCCTGTGCCCGCGCCACCAGGTCCGCCCGCTGGACGTAGCCGTCCGCGAGCCGGTGCGGAATCTCGGTGGCGAAGCCGAGCCGGTGCCCGATCCCGGCCCGGTGGAGTTCGGCGGCCGTCGTGGTGACCGCTGCGGAGTGGTCGTCGTAGCTGGCGCCGAGCAGCTCACCGGTGACCGGGTCGTACTTCTCCTCGCGGAGCGCCGAGATCCGTATGCCCTTCGGCTCCAGCAGTTTCTTCGCCTCGCCGTGGCCTCGCTTGGTCAGCACCCACACCTGCCGCTGGTCCTCCCGGACCAATTCAATCCTCACCAGGTGGTGGTCCTGAAGATCCAGGAGTGTGTCCCGCGTGAGCTTGTCGTGCTGGTTATCCGGACGGGTCAGCTTCCACAACTGATCGGGCGTAGCCCTCTGGAAGATCCCCAGCGCTTGCAGCAGTTCCCTCCGCCGGGGCTCTGTCGAGTTCTTCCTGTGAGTAGGACGCCTTGGGACATGAGGGTTGTCGGACCTGCGGCGACCTCCTTTCCGCCGGGGCTGACCTGTGGAAACCCCCGGCCCGTGGCGACGGGGCGCGGAGGGGGTGGTGGAGGGGTCCACGGAGGGGGCCTCTCCGGCCGGGTCAAGGGGCTCGGGCTCGTCTGCGGTGCTCGCCACAGGGTGCTCCTGGAAGGTGGGGCGGGCCCATCCCGCCGTTCACCTTCTACAGGTGCGGTCTTCGGCTCTCGTGTGACGCCGACCTCGGAAAACCCCTCCACCGTGACTGCATCGTGATCAGCCCGGAGGGGGGAGAGTTCTCCCCTCTGGCGGCCGGACTCTGTCAACAGGGCCGCAAGCCGAGCATCGGTTCCGAGGCCGCCGCGATCAGCGGGACGGCCCGCACGTTGAGGAGCCGCCATGCCCGACACCACGCCGCTCGCCCCGATGACCCCGCACGCGGCCATCAGCGCCTTCAACTACCTCCAGGCCGTCCAGGCCGACGACATCGACGCCGCCCGCGAATTCGCCGGCGCAGAACCGCGGATGCCCGAACTGCTCGTCGACATCGCCGAACGCATCGTCGTCCCGGTCACCGCGCTGCCCGGCCCGGAGGCCGGCGAGCCGCGAGGACACCTTCGCCCTGGAGGCCCTCGGGCACGTCTTTGTGACCTCGCTGCGGATCTGGGAACAGGTCGGGCCGGACACGGCGCAGGGCATCGCCCGCGCCGTCATCGACTTCGCGCAGCAGTTCCTCACCGAGGACCACGAGGACGTCGCCGACACCCTGCGCCAACTGGAAGCCGTCGGCGTGGGCCAGGCCCTCGATGCGTACCCCGCACCGGACGGTGCGCACCCGGTGTACCTGTCCATCGCGTAGCGCGCCGAGGGTGGCGGTGGTGCGCACCGCGCGCATCGGGTGCGCACCATCGGTGCTGGCGCACCGCACCAGGCGCGCCACGACCGGGCGGGCTCCTCTATCACACACCCCCTTGACCGCGACCTGATCGCCAGCCGAAACCGGCGATGTCAAGGAGAAACGTCGCGGTAGCAGAGCTGGACAAGGGGGTGCAGCGGAGCCGGACAAGGGGGTAGCGCGCGTCCGGCCGTCGGGTGCAGCGCACCGGTGCGGTGGACCGGCGCGCGCGAAAGTGCCATGCATCGTCGGAGTGGTGCGGTGCCGGACGCGGTGGCACATCGTCGCGGTGCGCACCACGGTGGAGTCCATCGTCGACCGGCGCACCAAAGTGGGCTCCACTCGGTGGAGCCCATCGGGTGGAGCCCACTCGATGTTCTGCATCCGGTGGCGATACGCGACGCCGGTGGACTCCACTCAGTGGACGGTGCCGGGCCTCGTCACCACAGCCAGGCGATGGAGTGCCGCACCCGGGACAGGGCGCGGGCATCACGGCGCGCGGCCGCATGGCCGATCCGGCTCTGCCGAGAGCGGGGCCGGCGCGAGTTCCGCGCGGCGAAACGGCGCTTGGCGGCATCCTGGAGCCGCCGGCGCTGCTTGCGCAGCTCCTCCTTCTTCGCCGCCTTCGACTTCGGCGTCCGGGGCCGCTGCCAGATCGGCTGCCACCCCACGGGCTCGTCGACTTCGGGCTTCTGGACCTCGGTGAGCGCGGCGGCCATCTGCTCGCGGGCGGCACGAGCGCGGGCGAGCGCGTCGTCGGGGTTGGGGCGTTCTTCCGGGGTGCTCACGCGACTCCTCCTGCGGTTCGGCCCGGCGTGTGCTGGGTGCCGGGCTGCTGGGTGTGCAGCTGCGGGACCGCCGCGGGGGTGGGCTGCGGGCGAGGGCCGTGGGCGGCTTCGCGCGCCCGCCGGCTGTCCTGGAGCGTGGCGGCCACCTGTGCGGCGGCGGCTTCGAGCGTCTGGCGGGTCTGCTCCACCGTGTCGATTCCGGCCCCCGGCTCCGGGAGGCGGCCGTCCTTCCGGCCGGCGCGGAACGGCCGCGGGTGCGACCTCGAGGCGGCGGGCACCGCGACGGCGTACGGGCGCGGGCGGTAGCCCAGGCGCTCCGCTCGCCGCACGGCGCGGACCCGGGCGGCCAGGGCGTCGGCGGCGAGGCGGGCCCGCTCGTACTGGGTTGCCGTGCGGTTGCGGGTCAGCGGGCGCAGCACGGCCTGGTCCTCGGTGCCGCGCGGGTACAGAGTGCGCAGGTCGGCGCTCATCCTCCGGCCGCGCCCGACGGGGCGGGTGTAGTCGTCGACGGCCGCCTGCACGATCCGTTCGTCCAGGCCGGGCTCGTGGGGCCGGCCGCGCAGGACGTAGGCGAGGTGGCGGCGGGCTTCGGCTAGCAGATGATGGCGCGCGAACGCGCCGCGCATCACGTACACCACGGCGACGGTGTCCACGGCCGCCAGCGCTACGTCGGCCACCGGCCGCACCCGGGCCCACACCCCCGCGGCCGCCGCCCGCGCCCGCTCAGCGAGCCGGTACACGGTGCAGGCGCCGAACGCCCGGATCGCCGATTCCCGCCATCGTCTGCGGAGCTCGGTCAGCGACAGCAGCTCGGTGCGCTTGGGCGGGCGCGTCTGGTCCGCGGCCTGGCAGGCCAGCGCGTAGGAGGCCTGCTCCCCCGGCTCGTGCCCCTGCTTCTCCTCGTACCTGGCGGTCAGGACGGACAGCGCGTCCTCAATCTGCTGGCGGCGGGTCGACTGCCAGCCGATCAGCCGCCGGTCGATCCCCGCGATGTCCATCACGGGCCGACGGCCGGGCGTCACCTCGCGCGGCTCCCACGCCCACCCGAGCCGCGCCGTCACCTCCTCCATGAAGTACAGGGTGTAGAGGGTGTCAGCGGCGACGATGTGGGTCATCAGCGAGTCCGCCGACAGGTTGCCCCACTTCCCGTCGTGCGGCCGCCGGGCACGGACCGACACCACCGCGTGGCTGTGGAGCAGCGGCCTCGATTCCGTGGCGCGTGACTCGTAATGCCGGAACACGGCGACGATCAGCCCGTCCTTGACCCGGTCGCGCTCCTTGCCGCCGGCCTTCCAGCGGATCTCCGCGACCGACTCCTCCAGCCGCGCCAGCGTCTTGTCGCGGGCGATGTCGTCGCACAGCTCCAGCACCACGCGGTGCTCGTCGTCCATCAGGGCCCACGCGATATGGGCCGTCGGCGGGGGCCGGAACGTCAGGTCGAAGGCCAGCCAGGGGGTGCGCTCCTTGGCCTTGTCGGTCTTCGGTGAGCGGTTGTGTTCGATGGGCCTGCCCAGCACGGTCGCCCGCCGGGCCTGCTCCGGGGTCTTGCCCTGCGCCAGGAGCTCGCGCTCGATCCGGTCGGCGTCCGGGTGCCGGCCCTCCCCCAGGAGGAGTTCGGCCTGCCGCTCGGTCACCACGTCCCCAGCCGCCAGGCCGAGCGCGGCCAGGCCCCGGCCCTTCCACACGCCGGGCGGGACACCGGCTTCGTCCTGGGCGGCGCGCAGCGGTGTGCCCGCCCGGCGGTGGCCGTCGCCGACCATCACGCCACGAAAGAGGTAGCGCACCCCGGCCCCCGGGCGCATAGGCGACATGCTGATCATCGGCCCATGGAACCTCGGGCTTGACCTGCGAGAAAGCGCGATCCCGGGTACGTCCCGCCGGGCGGGAGGGCATCACCAGATCTTTACCAGAGCGCCCGCCAGGCGGGCCGCCGGGCCAGCCCGAGACGGTAAGCCGCCGGTGTGTGCACAGTCCGCCGCATGAACACGAACCTTTTCCACGGAGACCTCTGCCCGCTGTGCGGCCGGCCCCTCACGCTGCGCCCGACCGTCACCGTCCACTCGAACGTGCCGTACCCCACCCGGACCGACTACCTGCCCCACTGCACCGCCTGCGCCAACGACCTGCCCAACGTGCAGAGGTGGAACGACCTGATGAACGACCGCTACGGCCTCTGACCCGGACCGTGCGAATGCTGCGCCCCACCCACCACGAGAACGCACAACCAGCCGACCCCACCGTCACCGCCGGCACACCAACGCACCACTCCCCCGTCAACCCGCCACAACTGAGCACCACGTCACCGACGTCCTTCAAGACGAACAGCCACCACCGCCCCGGCCACCGGCCGGGGGCTTCGTGCTTCCTGGGGGATGAACTGGCCGCAGTCCTGGCAACCACGGTCCTCGGCAGGGCTACCAGCCCCGACTGCCCTCGACCAGCTCCGTGGCTATTCGGAGCAGCACCGGTCACGCGGCCGACGGCTCTGATTCAGCTTGAGCGATATCAAGCAAGTCGAGCAGCGGCACCCCCCAGGTAGCCCAGCGGATGAGGTCAAGTCCCCAAAGCAGGTGGATGTTCTGGGTCTTCGCCAGCTGATGGGCGGGCTCCGTGAAGGAGGTGTTGGTCATGGCGATGACGATGTCAGCCTTGTGTACGGGCCGAGCTGTGCCATTAAGAGTCTGGATGACTGGCGAGCCCAGAGGCCTGCCTCCGGGCTGACGATGCTTGCACTGGAAGACGATCTTTCGTCCGTCGGCAGCATGAGCGATGACGTCGGCGCCCAGGTCTCGGGCGCCGCCTTGGCGCTGGCTGACGACGAGGCCATCGCGGCATGCCAGGGCAGCGGTGGCCTGCTCGAACTCGGTGGGTGTCATCGCGTCGAACTGGGCCTTGCTGATGCTGCCGCTAGTAGCGGTGAAGGCGAGGTACTCAGCTTCTCTCACGGCGATGTCGTGCATCGCTTGCTTGTGCTCGTGTACGGCAGCATCCAGCTGGCGGCGAGCTCGGGAGAGCCCTCGCATGATTTCCCCAACGCGGTCAATCTCTGTGCACGCGTCGGGGTTGCTGCGGTGATGGCGTGCGGCAAGGTTCGAGCCGCTGAGCCTCCTCAATGCGTTCCAGATATCGCGTACCTCCTCGACAGCCGCTTTGATCTCGGTGAGCTGCAGGAAGAAGGCGTCCCGCAGCATCAGGTTGGCTCGGGATGAGTCGCGGCCGGTGGGCGTGAGGGGGTCGGAGATGAAGCCGCAGATGTGGTCATGCTCGGCCTGCACCTGTTCTTGGAAAGTGCTGAGCCGGTTGAAGGCTGCCTTGATCAGCGCTCCCTCACCGAAGTGAAGGAATGCAGCCAGCAGGTCGTCGTCGGTGGCGTTACTGACGAATCGGGCCAGTGCCTGCTCGAGATCGACGTCCTCGAAGGCCGGCATGTGTACTTTGCTGTTCCAGTTGATGTGCATCAGGCCGCTCCCACCCGCGTCAGGGGCTCGCCCCACTCGGCCCATCGCTGCAGTTCCGCGCGGTCGATCAGTCGTATCTTCTGCGCGGCTGCGTAACGGCGGGCGGGCCGGGTGATGCCGCCGTTGGTCACGACTATCGCGTCACCGCCTGCAGCAACAGCGCCTCGGCGTGCTCGGTGCAATACGGCAGTGTTCACGACTTCGGCAGGCTGCCCCCATGTATTGGGGTTGTGCCAGTGCTGGGTGGTGACAGCCATCCAGTGTCCGCTCTCGGTTGTCACGAGCAGGGACCAGTTGGGGTTCTGGGGCTCCGTCGGCTTGAGCACACAGTGGCCATCGTGCACCAACAGCTTTTCTATAAGCGCCGTGAAAGCCTCCGAGGACATCTGGTCGATCTGCACTGTGCTGGGCGACCGATGCTGGCCCGCGTGCATCCTGAAGGACTCGGTCAAGGCAAGGCCATGGAGACGCTCACGATCTCTTGCAAGCAGGTCAGCCAACCGAGACCTGGCCTCGTCGAGCTGATGCCGCAGGATGGCGAGAGTGTCGAGCGTGTAGCCATCCGCCTCTTCCTCTCGCGCCCTGGCAGCCAGGTCGAAGCCGAAGTGCTGACTGATCTCGAAACTGAGCGACTCGCACTCGGCCGCCGCCTGGGTCGCCTCAGCCAACTCCTCTTCCAGTCGTCGATGCAGCTCGGATGCAGCCGTTCGGCAACCGGTCGTCACCTGGTCCTGAGACGAAAGGGAGAGGGCACTCATGTACGTCGGGCGGCCGCCTGAGCTTCGATGCCTGGCCTCGTCTCGTTCCCTGCGCAGCACACTCGCATGGTCGGCCCACGCCTTGCAGAGACCGTCAGCGATCCTGCACTCACCCACCCAGAGGAGACAGGCGAGGAGGTCGTCCTTGTCCGCTCCTGCAATAAGGCGGCCCAACTGCTTGCGGGCACCCGGATGGTCGTAGCGGTGAGGGGTCACGTTGGCAGCACGGTCGATAATCACCGCGCGAGACTACACACAGCTACCGACATCGCCTGTCGGGCACTGAGTGTGAAACCTGCAGCTCAACGGGAGTGATACTGCGGTGCTCGCTGGCAACACACCGCTAGGGGTGCAGAGTTCGTGCGTTCGAATCTCCTTCACCGGCGGCGGTCCAGCGCACGTCTCCCAGAGCGTCAGCTCCGGGCTGACGGTGACACGGGCAGAACTGCGCGCCGTCGGAGGCGCAGCACCTGGAGCGGGCGGCGCATAGTTTCCTGGCTCCGCTTTTGCGCAGAACCGGCGGGATACATCCGTCTTTTTAGTGAGATGGTGTACCTCTGACAGCGAGCCATGGTCGAGCGAACGATTTCAGGACGCGCATCTGCCATAGTTCTGCTGGCTCGGAGTACCGGAGAGTCCGGGAAATGCACGAGCCGCAAGGAGTTCAACATGGCACGCGTTATCGCGTTCGTGAACCAGAAGGGCGGCGTTGGGAAGACCACCAACACCGTCAACCTCGCTGCCATCGCCGGCCAGGCGCTCGGCTCCCGTGATGGGCAGAGTCAGGTCTTGGTCGTCTCCACCGACCCTCAGGCGTCGGCTGTGTGGTGGTCGGATCGGGTGAACGAGGACCAGCTCCCCTTCGACTTCCACCAGTGCGACGATCGCCCTGAGGATCTGGCCCGGCTCAAGCAACTCGAGCAGTATCAGTATGTCTTCGTCGACACGCCAGGCAACATCGAGGATGAGAAGATTCTCTCGGCCACGCTCGACGCGACGGACGAGGTTGTGGTCCCTGTGCCGCCGGAGGCCATGGCGTTCAAGCCGGCCAAGCGGACCATCGAGCAAGTTCTGGAGCCGCGGGGCATCCCCTACCGTGTCTTGATCACGGATTGGGACCCCCGGGACGGAACCGTCGACCTCGAGCAGACACAGGAGTACGTCGACAGCAACGACTGGCCTCGGCTGCTGACCGTGGTGCGTCACTACAAGATCCACACACGGGCTGCTGCTGAGGGGCAGGTCTGCACCCAGTACCCGAAGGGGCGCATCGCCCTTGAGGCACGGGAGGACTTCTTTAGGCTCGCGGTGGAGTTGGGCATCGGTGGCCGGCCGTTGCCCAAGCAGGCCAGGAAGGCATCGGCCGTGAAGGGCTCGGTCTGAGATGGGAAAGCGTGTAAGCCTGGCCACTATCGACGACAAACCCGTTGCGGTCGCTGCGCCTGCCGAGGCTATGACGGGAATCCCGTTGGCCCTGCTGATCGCGAACCCGCGCAACCCGCGGCAGTCTCTCGGTGATCTTGAAGATCTGAAGTCGATCGTGACACGGCAGCTTCAGCCGTGTCTTGTCGTATCGGCGAAGGGATACCTGGCACTGTGGCCCGAGGACGTGGACCAGGTCGGTGACGCCCAGTACGTTGTGGTCAACGGTTGCCGTCGGCTCGCCGCAGCACAGAAGTTCGGCCGTCCCGAGCTCCTGATTGTCCACGACGAATCTGTCGCCGCATCGCGTGGTGAGCTGCTGGGCGCAGCGGTCGAGGAGAACATCGGTCGACAGGACTTCGACGTCATCGAGGAAGCGCTGGCTGTCGAAGCTGTCGTCGCCGAGTACGCCAGCGCACGAGAGGCGGCCGAGGCCCGCGGGTGGACGCCGGGCTGGATCTCACAGCGGCGGGCTCTGCTCAAGCTGACGCCGGAGATGCAGCAGGCCCTGCGCGCTGGGGATCTGGCCGTGCGTGATGCGCGACGGCTCGCGCGGGTGCCGGCTGAAGAGCAGGTAGCGGCCTGGCGGGCTGAGCAGGAAGCCGCCGAGCAGCGGAAGAAGGCTCAGGCCGAAGAGCGGAGGCGGGTATCTGCGGCACCGCCGCCGACACCTGTCGCCTCCACGGGTGTCCCGCCGGCTGCGTTTACCGCGGTAAACGCAGTGGAGACTGAACCCTGCGGAGCGGAGCCGACTGATCGACCTGCGTTGGCGTTTACCGCGGTAAACGCAGAAGCTCCTGTGTCACAGGTTCCCGAGCCTCGATCTTCCTCCCCCGCGCCCGGAGGGGTGGACTGGTCGAACCCGCAGGCCGTAGCGGATCTGTGCGCGTCGAACATGACCCGTGATGACCTCGAAGTGATGCTGGAGATCCTGACCAGCCGCCTGTAGCTGCGCTCAGGCCGGGCGCTTTCCGTCAAGAGCCCGAAACGCAAGAAGGCTCGTACTCCTCTGCTGTTCGCAGGGGAGTACGAGCCTTCGGGGTGTTCCCAGGGCGTCAGGCCGCCCAGGTCGCAGGCGTACCTTCGTCGGGGTTGGGGATGCCGGCGGCGGTCGTCGGGGCGGCCGGGTGCCGCATGGCGGTGATCGGGACGGCGCCGGGCTCGGTGCTGGGTGCCTAGATCATTCGCCAGGTGTCATCCCACTCGCAGGCGCAGCCGTGGTCGGGGTGCGGGTGCCGTAAGAAGACGCCGTGCGTGAGGACGGCGCGTGGGATGCGGGGGATGAGCTCCGCCGGGTCGTCGCCGGGGTAGAGGTGCAGGTTCCGCCACCCGTGGATGCGGGCCATGTACGCGGCGGCGGCCTCGATGATGTCGGCCCACCGCTGGTGTCCGAGGGCGACAAAGCCGATCGGGAAGAGGTGGTCCTCGGTCGGGTCGTCGATGCCGGTGACGTACAGGCCGCGATGGACGATGAAGCCGTTCTCCGCTGCGTCCTCGCCGGGCGTCCAGAGCTGTTCGGCGGGGTGCATGGCGCCGTCGTCGCCCTCGCTGGTCACGAGGTCGTACAGGCCGGTGGTGGTCATGCGCTCGCTCCATTGCTGGTGTCGGCCGTCTTGAGGACGCGCGGCAAGTGGACGTGGAGGTGTTCGACATCGACCTGGCGGCCGCGGTCCCGGAGTGCTCGGGCCAGGAGTTCGGTGAGACCGCTGGCACGGTGCCGGCCTCCCGCGCACCCGATGGCGATGCGGCGGGGGCCAGCGGGGAGGTCGGCGTAGTCGGCGAGATTGGCGAGCAGCTCGCGGGCGCCGGGGGTGTTGAGGACGACGTCCTGGACGCGGGGGTTGAGGCCGTCGAGGTCGAGGATGTCGCGGGCGGCGGCCGGGTCGCGGAGCCGGTCGCGGACGTCCTCGATCCGGTCCGCGGCGGGCGGGACGGGGGTTCCGTCGGGGCCGGTGGGCAGGTGCAGGTAGCCGAAGGAGATCAGGCGGATCGGGTGCAAGGGTGCCTCCTGCTCAGGGGTGAAGGGCGGGGACGTGCGGAGCGCCGCGCCCGGCCGTGAAGGGCGGGGCGCGGCGCTCGGGGTGTTGCTACTGAGTGGTGGTGTCGGTGATCACGAGGAACTGGTCGCTGGACAGGTCCATCACGACCCGGGCGTCCGGCCTGCCCTGGGCGCGCTGGGCGGCGGCGTACTCTTCGGCCGGCCAGGAGCCACGGGGGCTTCCGGCAGGGAATCGCTCGAGGACGGTCCGGGACGGCGTGCTGGTGTCGGAGGTAGTCATCAGGCGTCGCCGCCGTTCACGCGCTCGTGGATGTCGATGAGGGTGGCGATGGCGTCGGGGTTGTCCGCCAGGCCGACCCACTGGCCGTGCGCAGTGAAGACGGGCACGGCGTCGGTGTCGGCGTTGAAGACGACGCAGTAGTCGCCGTACCGGTCCATCACCATGTCCCGCAGGATCGGGACCAGCGCGGTGTCCAGGACCTCCAGGGCGTCGACGGTGAGCCGGGCGGGCTCGCCGGGCGCCGGAGGTGGGACCAGGGTGCCGGTGACGCGGACCAGGTCGCTGGGCTGTATGCCGGTCAGCAGCTCGTGGCTGATCCGCGCGTCCTCGCTGGTGCAGGACACGATCGTGTCGGGGGCGTCCTTGGCGACGGTGTCCGGGTCGTCGGGTCGGACGACCAGGCCGAAGGTGGCGGTGCCGCGCGGGCCGGGGGCGGGCGGCACGTCGACCCAGCCGTCGACGGTGCAGTGCTTGGTGGTCATCAGTGGGCCTCCGCCAGGGTCTCGGTGGGGCGAGGGGAGCGGGGTCGGGTGGTGCGCTGGGCGATGTCCAGCAGCTCGCGGTTGCGCCGCTTCTGGGCGTCGGTGAGCGGGCGGGCCGTCGCGCCGCCGTGGCGGTGCCAGAGCGGGGAGGCGGGCGGCTCGGGGTAGGCGAGGGCGTGGTCGACGTCGCGTTCGGTGCTGCTCATGGAGGTCCTCCAGGTGGAGGTCAGGCGTGGTCGCCTTGGCCCTTCTTGGACTTGGACTTGGGCTTCGGCGCGAGGTCGGAGGCGAACCGCCCGAGGCGGGCCTCCACGGGGTTGGCGGTGATCCAGTCCTCCGCGCATGCCTTGTGCACGGGCTCCTCGGAGTGGGAGCGCATGGGCGTGGGCTGGCCGCACAGCGTGCAGGGGAGGTCCTGCCAGCGGTCGAAGTGCCGGCTGTCGCGCCAGACGAGAAGGTGGCCGGGAGCCGGGATCAGGCCCGGCTCGAACGGCGGCTTCTCCTTGCGTCCCCTGCGGGTCACGGCCGGAAGTTGGGCAGCTGCTGGAACACGCGCTCCAGCAGGTCCGGCGACGGCTTCCAGGACACGACCTGCCCGCGTGCGGGGACCGGCAGCGGCAGCTCCTGGACGTCGTCGAGCACCAGGTGCCAGGCGCCAGGGTGAGCCCACTGCGAGCAGAGCGGCGCTCCCTCGGGGTCCTGGTGGCAGTCGGTGATCCGGGCGACACCGACGACCGCTCCCGTGACCAGCTGGCGGCCGCGGATGGTGCGGCCGATCAGCGGGGTGCGCAGGGCGGGCTGGTCGATGGTTTTGCTGGTGTGCAGCAGCACCCAGCCGGTCCGCCACCGGCCGGGACGGTTCTCGATGGTCTTGGCACCGGCGAGGATGCAGGCCGCGTACGGCTGCCTGATGCTGATGCCGCGGATCCAGTCGCCCTCGGGCAGGGTCGCAAGGCTCATGCGGCTCGCCCCCACACGGCCGTGCCCGGACGGCCGGCCCGGCGTCCGTTGACGGACGGCACCGCGACGTGCGCGGCGTCGGCGACGATCGCGCGGCCGGAGTGCTTGCCGTCGTACAGGGCGGCGTCGGCGGTCCGCTGCAACAGGCTCAGGTCGCGGGAGCCGACCGCGGCCGGGGTCGCGGCGCCGACCGAGGCGGCGACGGCGACGGTGCGCCCGTCCTCGAGGACGACCGGCGTGTGCAGCATGCGGACCAGCTGCGCGAGGCGCTGCTCCAGGCGGGCGGCGGGCAGCTCCAGGACGACGGCGAACTCATCGCCTCCGAGCCTGCCCACGGCCGCGCGCGGGCCCGCCCACGCGGTGAGCTGGGCGGCGGTCGCGGCCAGGACGGCGTCGCCGGCGGCGTGACCCATGGTGTCGTTCACGGCCTTGAAGTGGTCCTGGTCGATGAGGACCACGGCCGTGTTGTCGCCGTGGCGGGCCAGGAGCTGGCGGGCGCGGGCGGTGTAGGCGTCGCGGCGCAGCAGGCCGGTCAGCGGATCCTTGCGGGTCGCCGCGAGTCGGCGGTGCAGGGCGACGGCGTGCACGGTCCAGCCGGTCAGTGGCAGCGCGGCGGTGGTGATCAGGAGGGTGCGCGGGCCGATCCGGCCCTGAACGCGCAGGACGGAGTCCATACTGGGAGTTCTCCCTCTCGTCTCGTACGGGTTGGGTGGGCCCGGGACGGACGGTTGGTTTGGACGCCGTGTCGTCCGTCCCGGGGCGTAGCTACAGCTCGAAGTCGCTGCGGGTGGTCCAGCTGTAGGGGCTCTTCCAGGGGCCGGCCTTCGCGGCGAGCCAGTCGAGCTCCCAGCCGGGCCGCAGCCCGTGCGCGGTCCAGCTGTCCGGCTGCTGGCCGGGGATCTCGAGTCCGGCCTGCTGCGCGGCGAGCGCGGCGTCGTACACCTCGTGGGCGCGTCGCAGGGCTGTACTGCGGGAGTCCGCCTCGCCGGCGAAGACGTGCAAGCCCCGGAGGGCCGGGTTGCTGGTGTGGTGTATCGGGACGTCGACCTCATAGACCTCGCGGTGCGGCATGACGACCCATCTCCTCTCGCTCTCGTGGTTGAGGGGCCACTGCGACCGCCCCGGCCCCGGCGGGTGCGGGGTCCGGGGCGGCACAGAGTGCGCTCAACTCAAGGGCGGGGTTCAGCTGGCCGTCGTGACGGCGTCGCGCAGGTGGGTGCGTGCCCAGGCCAGCAGCGACGCCTGGTCGCCGTCCGTGCTGGTCAGTGCGTCGGTGAGGTGACTGGCGGCGCGGTCCAGTTCCTCGCTGGCCTCCCGCCAGGTGCCGATGCTGGACGCGGCGAGGACGTCGCGGACCTCTTCGACCAGGTCGATGAACGCGTTCGGCGTGGTGCCGCGCGGTGCCTGGTCGCCGATGAGGGCGGCGAGGTCGGCGGCGAAGCAGTCGCGGAGCGCGGCGAAGGTGTCCGTCCGGGTCTGGGTGGCCATGAGGGGCCTCCTTGTCAGTAGTCGAGCTGGATCGTGATGGGGCGCCGGGGGTCTCCCGCGTGGGTGTGGACCGTGCGGCGGTGCGCGGCGAGGCCGGCGGCCCCGCCCTGGATCAGGAGGTGGCACTCCCGGCAGCCGTGCCACCAGTCGTCTCCGGCCGGGAGGTCGGCCGGGGTGAGCGGATGCGGGTGCGGCGGCTGGGCTCTCATTCCGTCTCCCGCGAGCCGGGGACGTAGTCGATGGCCGTGGCGACGTGGTGGGTGTGCATGAGGCTTCCGGCGTCGTCGATCCGGTCCCGCAGCCTGTCCAGCTGCGCCCACGCCCGCCGCAGCTGCTGCGTGAGCCACTCGGTGTCGCCAGGGGCAGCGGCGACGAACTCCCCCAGCGGGAGGTGTTCGT
This sequence comes from Streptomyces sp. DH5, assembly GCF_020873915.1. GTDB lineage: Bacteria > Actinomycetota > Actinomycetes > Streptomycetales > Streptomycetaceae > Streptomyces. Next base: position 47,750 of record NZ_JAHWGP010000036.1, on the reverse strand, counting down.
CGCCGCTGGTGCCGAGGACGGCGACAGGCCGGCCGTCGCCGTCCTCGATGACGCCGGTGTCACCGCCCCTCTGCCGCCAACCGCCGGGAACGGCCTTCAGCCGGGCCTCGATGGCGGTCAGCCGGTCCGCGTCGGGGCGCTGGGCGGCCAGGTACGCGGTGGCCCGGGTGGCTTCCTCGTCGGTGAACAGTTCAGCGAGGCGGGCGCTGTCGGCGTACCGGGCGCGATGCAGGTACTCCTGGGCGAGCTGCCAGTCCGTCCGGTCCGGCTGCGCGCTGGGTTCACGGTGGGCCTGCTGGTTCGGCATGACGTCCATCCCTCTCTGGTCCTGGTCCCGGGGTTTGTGCTGCTTGAGGGACCACCGCGACCGCCCCGGCCTCCGTCGTACGGAGGCCGGGGCGGCACGGAGCGTCCGTCAGGCGCGGTAGACGGGCGGGCGGACTCCGGCACGCAGCTCGCGGATGATCGAGCAGGGGCCCTTGGTGGCGCAGAACGCGTCGTCGGTGTCCGGCAGGGCGTTGCCCGTCGTGCCCCACATGTCGCGGGCGAGCGCGTTCACGGTGCGCAGCATCTCGCCGTTGTTGGGACGGCAGGCGCTGTGCTTGTCGCCGACGCCGTGCCGGTGGGCGCTGATGATGTGCTGGCGTGCCTGGCGGGCTGCCCAGCGGCGGCTACTGGGGCCGGTGTTCTCGTGGACGTGCCCGCTGTCGTGGAAGGTGTCCAGGTGGCAGGCGGTGCAGTGGTAGGTGACCAGCTGCTCCGGCTCACTGTCGGGAAGCCACTTGCCTTCGAACTCGTAGACGATGACTTCGGCGCCCGGGGTCTCGGTGTGCGCGAAGGCGGTGACGAGGCCGACGCCGTCCGCGATGCCGCCGCGTGCCTGCACGTTCCAGAAGGTGCGGGGGATGAACGTGTCCCAGCCCTTGCCGTGGGGCCACTGGGCGTACAGGACTCCCTGCGAGGCGTCGAAGGTCGCCTTGCCGTCGGTGTTCTCGCGCTTGTACTGCTCGATCTGCTCGATCGACCCGAAGTACGTCGCGGAGAATTCCTCGGACTCCAGGAAGATCAGCCCGTACCCGTCGCGGGTGTCGTGGCCGTTTTCCCGCAGCATGTCGACCATGTCCTCGTAGCCGGGGGTCGTGGGGGTGATGGTGGCGACGAGGGGCAGCCGGTAGTAGTCGCAGCTCGTGACGTGGGCCGGGTGGTCCTCGCTGACGTGGTGCGGGGTGCCGTACGTGTTCGTGATCGTGATGCCCATGACGGGGTGTCCTTCCTGGGAAGTCGGCGGGCGCCGGGTGTGCCCGGCGCCCTGTGGGGTGGGGTTGTTCGACGTGACGGCGGGACGCCTCACGCGCGGACCGCGTCGGCGTACTGCGCTTCGAGGTCGGCGCGTCCCTCGGGGTCGTCGTCCTGGAGGTCGTGGTCGTCGGCCTCCTGGTCCACGCCGTCGCCGTGGACGGTGCAGACGAGGTCCGGGTCGTTGTCCATGTCGCCGGTCAGCGCCCGGAACAGGCAGCTGACGCTGTAGGCCGGCGCCCACGCCTGCCCGTCGCACTCCGGGTCGAAGGGGCACGGCAGCAAGATGTCGAAGCCGAAGTCGCCCTCGCCGTCGACGTCCTCGCGCAGCGCGAGGGTGAGGTACTGCTGACCGAGGCGGATCTCCGCGACGCGATCCCGGCCGGTCACCAGGTCCGAGCCCGGCCGCCACCGCCACAGCGGCAGGATCTCCGGGCCGAAGAAGCGGCGGGCCAGCCACAGGTCGCCCAGGCCCTCGCTGCCGTCGCACCCGAGGTCGGCCTCCCGCACCTGCGAGAGCCGCTCCAGGAACGGCTCCAGCCGGTACAGGGCGTCGGCGAAGACCACCGTGTTGAAGCCTTCGGCCGCGAGCCGCTGATGGGACGCGACCATGGCCTGGTGCTGGGCGCGGACGACGTCCTCGGGCACGCGCCGGTTGGCCGGGCGCGGGCCCTGGCGCTCCAGGCAGACCGGCAGCGGCGTGGCGACGATGACCGCGACGGTCGGCATGCCGTGCCGCTTGGCGGCCATCACCAGTTCCACCCGCACGCTCTGTTCGACGTTGGTGGCGTCGATGACCGTGTTGAGCTTGCGGGCCATCCGGCGTTCCAGGGTCAGCTTGAGGACGTCGGCGGCGTCGCCGGTGGCGCCCTGGTCGCCGGGGTCGTCGCTGACCGTGCCGCGCAGGTCGTCGAGGGAGAGGACCTGTGAGGCCGGCCAGGTGCGGGCCAGCGTCGACTTGCCCGAGCCGGAGGCACCGATCAGCACGATCAGCCCGTTCTCGGGCAGGTCCGGGTAGAGCACCGAGGTCATGCATCGTCTCCTTGCGGGTCGAGGGAGCGGACCGCCCAGTTCAGGCGCTGCCCGGCGTTGTCGGTGAGCAGGGCGGCGGCCTCGTGCAGGGGACAGGAGGCATCGCCGTCGCGGTCGGGCTCGAGCTGCTCCGCCCACCGTGCGGCGGTGCTGACCAGCTGCGCGAGGGCGGGGAAGAGGCCGCCGGGGACGTCGATGTCCTCCTGAAGCTCGCGCAGGATTGCGGCGAGCTCGCGGGCGTCGACGTCGTCGGCGTTCAGGTCGTCCTCGATCTGCTGGAGGGCGAGCTGGGCGATGCCGAGCGAGGCCCGTACGCGGTCCAGGCGGGTGCGGCTGGTCATCGGGTGGTCGCCTTGGTGGTGGCGACCACGGCGGCGACCGTTTCCCAGCCGTGGTGCCAGGCGGAGTCGAGGTGGAAGGCGCCGTTCATGCCGTGCGAGGCCAGTTTGTAGAGGTTGCCCTTGCCGGTCTTGGTGGCGAGCCGCTCCAGCAGGCCCTTGCCCGGGACGCGTCGGTCTGCGGCGTAGTGGGTCGTGAAGGAGATGGCGAGCGCGGCCGCGGCGGCGGCCGGGTGGACCTTGATGCCGAGCGCGCGGGCGCCGGCCCCGGCGACGATCGCCTGCGTGGCCGTGTAGGTCAGGCAGTGGTGCAGGCAGGCCATACGGCCGTCGGCCGTGCCGTGGGTCGTCTTCTCCTTCGTGGCCGGGTCCTCGTAGGTGACCGGGTGGTCGTCGGAGGCGCCCTTCACCCGGGCACAGAAGTCGTCCTGGATCCAGAAATCGCCGACGGCGCTGGCCGCGCGGGTCAGTCCGAGCAGGGCGGCGAAGACGGCGGGACGGTGAGCATGCATGCTGGGGTTCTCCTGATCTCGAAGGGGTGAGGGAGCGGGCGGCCGGCCTTTTGCCGGTGCTGCGGCCGCCCGGTGCGGCCCCGTCCCGGCCTGTATGGCCGGGACGGGGCCCGCGTTACGCGGCCAGCCGGTGAGCGGCCAGGGCTACGGGTGCGAGGTAGCTGCTGGGGTCCACGGGCGTGCCGTCGAAGCACTCGATGCAACAGCCGAGCTTCTTCGAGAGGCAGAAGAAGAACCGTCTCCCGCAGGTCTGGCGGGCTGCCATGGCCCGGTCCAGGGCCCATTCCTGAGCGAGCGTCGGGACGCGCTTGGGCACGGCCAGGTCGACGCGGAGGAGGAAGCCGCGGGTGGGGTGGTTGCACGACCACTGCGGCCGGTACGAGCACCACTTGCAGCGCAGGATCGCAACCGGACCGTTGTTGCCGCCGGGGCTGAGGCCCATGTCCCTGAGCTGGCGCCGCGTGACGAGTCCTTCGGGGACCGCGCCGCGATCGAACTCCGGCAGGAACGCGTCCGAGCGGGGCACGCGCTTGATCTCGCGGCGCCGCTTCCTGCGCCTCCTGGGCATCAGCGGCCCCAGGCGCCGGGCAGCCGGTCGGGGCGCTGCGGGTAGCGGGGGCCGGGACGCTGCGGGCGGGGCCGGCCGATCCGGCGGCGCGGGCGGGGGATGAGCACGAGTGATCTCCTCCAGTCGTCGGTGGGCAGCGCTGCGCCCCGTCGACGGGGTGCTGGTGTCGACGGGGCGCGGCAGGTGGTGCGTTCGGCCAGGCGGCCTGTCCCGTCCTCGCCCGGCCCCTGGGTGCGGGGCGGGCGAGGACCGGGCAGGGCGTCAGGTCTTCAGCGGGTGCGAAGCGTGCGGTCAGCGCTGGAGCGGGTGGACGTTGTCGTCGAAGTCGTCGCCCGCCGGGGCCGGGGCGGGGAGGGTGGCGTGCAGGTGGAGCTCGGGGTTGAACTGCGGCATGAACTGCGGCGGATGGTTGTGAACGATGGGCCGCAGGGTCAGGCCGCGCAGCGCGAAGGCGCTGGCGAGCGCCCACATCAGGGCGGCGAGCCCGGTCGCGGCGGCGCGTCCTCCGGCCGGGGCGGCGGACCAGATCATGGCCAGGCTTGCCAGGCCCCACAGCGTCCAGGCGATGCGAGCGCCGGCGTTGCCGAAGAACCCGCCGATGAGCCCGAGCAGTCCGGCCAGTTGCCAGAACGCGTACAGGGCGGCGGGCGCGACGGCGAGGTGGGCGGCCTGGTCGGCGAGGAACGCCCGGATCGGGTGGTCGACCGTGCCCCACAGCCCGCTGCCGTCACCGGTACCGGTGGCCGGCACGTTGGAGAGGCCCGTGAGCGTGGCGGAGGCGATGTCGCCGGCGGCGTCGACCATCATCACGATGAGGCTGAGCCCGGCGAGCAGTCCGGCCGTTTTGATCCACACGGCGATCTCGTGCCATCCGGCGTGCCGGGCCTGGAACAGTTCCTCCCACCGCTGGTAGAGGAAGCCGCCCTCCTTCCAGGACTCCCGCCACGCGGTGCGCAGCCGGGCGAAGCGCTGCGGGCGGGGCCGGTGCTTGGCGTCGGGCGGCGGGGGCGTCTGGTTGAGCAGGTCGAGGAAGTTCGGGTTGTGCTGGCCGTTGATGGGCTGGCCGTTGGTGGGCTTGTCGTCGGACTGCATGGCGGGGCGTCTCCCTTGTTCGGGCGGGTGTGGTGGGCGGTGTACGCAGGCCGGACGGCCTGGCCCGCACCCGACCGGCGTGGGTTCGGGTGCGAGGCAGGTGGTCCGGAACAGAGGTTCAGAGGCCGCGGGCGTCGGCGAGGCTGGCGGCCTGGTCGAGCATGCGCATCGGGACGCGGCTGGAGCCGTGTGCGTCGTTGAAGGACGGCACGGAGTCGACGTCGTCGCCGAACTTGCGGCGGATCGCGTCCAGGAGCACGGAGGCGGCGTCGGCTTCCAGGCCGCTGTCGCCGCGGGCCTCGGCTCGGATGGCTCCGAGCATGCAGCGGGCGCCGTCCTCGTCGACCAGGGCGCCGGAGCACCAGCCGCCGGTGAGCAGCCGGTGGTGGGCGCGCTGTAGAAGGGCGGCGACCGGGGTCGTGTAGGAGGCTGGCGGCGGCTGAAGCGTCGGGGTCAGCGGGAGGCTGACGACGTCGGCCAGGTCCACGGGCTCGGTGGGGATGTGCGCGGTGTTGACCTCGTAGGCGACGGCCGCTTCGTCCAGGCGCGCGGTCATCTCCGCTTCCACGAGGGTGAGGCGTTCCTCGAGGGTCAGCTCCGCCGGCGGCGCGGCGACCGGGACGGGCTGGGTGGTCGGGGCGTGGTGGTCTATGGCGGGGGAGAGCGAGGCATGGGACATCGGGGCTCCAGGCAGGGGCGCCGAAGGGCGCCGCCGGGATGGGTCTCCGGCGGCGCCCTTCGGCGTTGCGTAGTGGGGGAGTGGGCGTTTGGGTGTCGGCGCACCCGTGTCCCGGGCATCCTCGGACCATCAGGCGCGGGGAAGGGGCTGGAGTGGAGTTCGTCTTCGATTGCGGATGGTGCGGCGGGGACAACTACTTCGTGGGCAAGCAGGTCGGCTTCTGGGTCGACAAGTGGGAAGTGCCCGCGGAGTGGGACTGCCGTTTCTGCGACGGGCTCAACTACACCCCTGACCCGCCGTGGACGGAGGCGTAGTCAGAGGCTGGAGATCAGTCCGGCGAGCGAGGCGAGGCCGCTGTTGATGGTCGGGGCCAGGCCGGTCGCGGCGAGGGTGAAGCCGAACAGCGTGCAGGCCAGCGCGGAGCCGACGCGGACGTAGCCGCCCTTGACCAGGACGACGACGATGATGCCCAGCAGCGCGGCGGCGGAGATGGACAGGGCCACGGTGGTGGTGCTCCTTCAGAGGGAGTCGGGTGGGGCCGGCCGCGCTCGTGCGGGCCGGCCCCAGGGAATGGATGGGGTGTGATCAGGCGTCGGTGAGGCTCTTGATGGCCTCCAGCGCCTGGCGGGGTGAGGCGACCTGCGGCTCGGAACGGCGGCTGCCACGCTTGCTGCCGCCCTTGCCGCCGCCTCCCCCTCCACCGCCGCGGCGGCGGGACTTGCCGTCACCGTCGTCGTCCTCATCGGGCTCGGGCCAGAACTCGCCGGGCCGCACGGGCTCGTTCCAGTCGAACCACAGGCCGCGCTTCTCCAACTCCGCGATCTCGTAGTCGGTGAGCCGGTTGACCTCGTCGGGGAACAGGTTGGACAGGTCGGTGTCGAAGTCCGCGTACAGCGACCGCATGAGCACGGCGCGGCCGTTGTCGAGGACGATGACGGCAACGCCGCCCGTGGAGACGCCGTTCTCCGGGTCGGCCTCGCCGCGCATGGCCCGCTCGATCGCGGAACCTTCGCTGCGGGAGTAGCGGGCCGGGATGGTCGGCACGTCGTAGGCGTTCTCCATGGTGCCCTCCGCCGCCTTGCGGGTGGCGCCGGGCGAACCCATGTTGAAGATGACCGGCCTCGAGTTCTGGCGCAGGTTGTCCTTCATCTCGGTGGAGAAGCCGTTGTGCGCGAACGGCGACTGCCCGGCCGGGTTGAAGCCGATCCCGTACTTCAGTCCGGTGACCGTGAGGTCCTCGCCGTCCTTCTGGATGAACTCGCCGAAGTCCGCGTCCTGCGCGGCGGTCATGAACTCATCGCCGTAGACGTTGAGCTGCCGGTACGGGCAGCGTGGATCACCGGGCTTGTAGTCGTGCGGCTGGCCGTCGTGCGGCCAGGGCATGTCCGCCCGGATCTCGCACAGTGCCTTCGCCGCCCGCAGGGAGCGGGCCATCCACAGGGCGTTCGAGCCCTGCCGGTCGATGTACCGGCCGAGCACGCTCGTCTTCTCGTCCTTGCGGACGGTGCCCAGCCACACGACCTGGCCGTCCAGGGACTGGGCGGCCATGTGGATCGCGAAGAACTGCGTCTTGCCGGACCGGCTGACCCCGAGGGTGAGGCCGTGGGCCGGGGCGTTCTTGTCGTGCTGGTACACCATCGTCTTCACCGGCTGGCCGGTGATGGTGAACCCGCACACGTACATGCCCTTGGCGTCCGGGGTGAGCAGCTCGCGGGTGGCGGGGAAGATCGCGGACAGCGGCGGAGTGTCGAACGCGCTGATCAGGAACTCCGAGCCGTCGATGAGGACGAACACGCAGGAGTCGTCCTCGGGCAGGTCCAGCGCCCGGCAGACCTTGGGCAGGTCGATGCGCGGGGACTCGGTGGAGTCGCTCATCTTCGCCCGGTAGAAGGTCACCCCGCGCTCATCGTCGCGGGTCTTGCGGACCAGCTCGGAGCCGGGGGCGCCGCCCTTGGGGCCGGCCACCCGGTCGATCCAGCGCTCCTGGTCGGTCGGCTTGGTGCGCCGCCGGGCGTTGGCCTCGGGGGTGATGAGGGCCTCCATCCAGCCGGGTCCGCCCTGGCGGCCGGGTTGGATGGCGACGTCCGCGAGGGTGACGTCGGCAGCGGACACGCCGAACGCGGCTCCGACGATCTCGGGGGAGAGGCCGGTGATCGGCCGCCCGGTCTCCGAGGCGCGCAGCAGCAGGGTGAGGTCGTGGCGCATGGCGGTGTGCCGGGTGGCCTTGACGACGTGGGTGCGGGCGGGCATCCCGGCGCGCTCCCACAGCATCCGTGCCTCGCGGGTGAGCGTGTCCGCTCCGTCGTCCGGCTGCGCCACGGTCGGCTCCGCGGCCGGGGCGGGCGCCGGCTGCGGGGCCGTGGCGGCGAGCGCGGGGCGGTTGCGACGGCGGGTGTGCCTGGAGAAGGGCAGCACGAAGGAGCCGACCGCTGCCCATCCGGCGGCGAGCAGTCCGTCCAGCCAGTACGGGCCGAAGCCGCCTGTGTGTCCGGCGGCGACGTCGACGGCGGCGGCCAGGACCAGCGGCGTCCAGCGCAGGATCTTGCGTCCGGCGCCGGTCTCGTCGCTCTTGGCGGCGAGGAAGATGCCGGCGGCCCCGGCGGCGCCGGCCAGCTGCACGACCGAGTTGACGGGGCTGTCGGGGTAGACGTTCGGGGCCACGGCCAGCACGGGCGCGGCGAGGGTGTAGGCGAGGCGTTCGAGCGCGACGCTGGGCGGCGTGGTCACCGGCTTCTCCTTCGAGAACGAGTACGGGCGGCCCCGCGGTATGCGGGGCCGCCCGTGGCGGGGTTGGGGGAGTGGGGTCAGCGGTTGAAGAAGCCCGGCTTGGGCGTCTTCTCGCGTCGGTTGGAGCGGATGTCGTCCAGGGCGCCGTAGAGCTTGGCGTGGGTGCGCCGGGTCTCGTGGGTGAGGTCGGCGGTCTCCTGGGCGGTGTCGGACAGCTTGCGAACCTCCCGGGCGGCGCCGTCCAGGGCGGTGGCCACGTTGGCGGTGAGGCCGACGAACTTCGGGTCCAGGTCGGCGTTCTCGATGTCCGTGGCGACGCCGTCGGTGTGCTTGGCGTTGGCCTGCATGCTGCGCCGCAGTCCCTCGAGTTCGAGGGTGGCGTCGTCCATGGCCTTGCCGAGCTTGTCCAGCTTGGCCTGGACGGCCTTGTACCGGTTGTCGTCGTCGGCCACGGCGGGCGTCGTGCTGGTGTTGCGGGGGGTGAGGTCACTGCTCATCGGCGGCCCTCCTTTCTTGGTCCTGCTCGGTGCGGGGCCGGCGTGTTCAGCTGCTTTCGGGGAGCTGGGTTCCGGCGCGGGAAGGGTGTCTTGGACGTACTCGTGCGTCACGCCGCTGTGGTTGTCCAGCACGTCCTGTGCGGAGAGCGTGTACTGGACCCTCCGCGGGGTTCTGCGCACCTCGGCCCACCGGCTTTTCGGCACGGTGAACTTGTGCCGCCCCACGATCGCTGCGGCCTCTTTCAATGCCGCCGCTTCGGTCATGTCGCGTGTCGTCTGTGCCTGGTGGCGCAGCGACGCAGCCAGGCGCTGCTTTTCGCGCTCGGGGACGGCGGCATACATCTCCTGCAGCGCGGCCTTCACCGCGCTCTGGTGGGCTGCCTCGATCTGCCGCTCGGTTCCGTCCTGCTCGGTACGGATGATGCGTTCGGTTCCGAAGACCCGGATAGTCGTTTCCCGGTGCATGCTCCTTCCTTCAGCTGGTGTCAGTCGTGATGGGCAGCGGCCGACGTGTGCTTGAGGCCGGCGTCTTCCTTGGCGGCCATGTCCTCGCCGTAGACGCGGGCGACCATCAGGGCGGCGAGCTTGGCGGCCTCCTTGGCGAGGCCGCACTGCTCGGCACACCGTTCGGCCTGTCCCTTCATGCGGGCCGCGGAGTCGGCCAGGTCCGTGATCAGGTCGGTGACGGTGGTGGAGATGTTGTGGTCGCCGACCAGGTCGGCGGCCATGTCCCGCAGGGCGTCGGCGACCTTGGTGAGGGCCTCCATCAGGGCTTCGGCGCGCTCTTGGTCGGAGGCGGCCTTGATGGCGATGTTCGCCATCTCCATCAGGTACTGGTCGAACGTGATGTCGGTTCGGTGCTGGGGACCGAGACCGCCAGCACCCGACGGCCTGCTGACTTCCGAGCTGCTCACGCTGTTCCCTTCCGTACTGGTGGGTCGGCTGGTGCCGGGTCGTGCGGTGTGTTTCTCCGGCGCGGGCGGCAGGCCCTTGACGCCGGTGGTCACGGCCGCGGGTGCGTCGGGGACGATGTCCGTGTCGACGATGTCGCCTTCACCCTTGGCGGTGGGCTTGGGCGGGCGGGTGTCGTGCTCGGGCCACTCCACCGTCGGGGTGGAGTCCTCCTCGCCGAACGGGCTGTCTGCCGGACGTCCGCGCCGACCGGCCCGGCTCGTACGACCGGATCCCGCCCGGCCGGCGCGTCCGGTCCGGCGGGCGCGACCGCGCCGTCCAGTCCGGTCCGCTCCGGAACGCCGGCGCCGCTTCTTCGAAGCGTCAGTCGTCCCGTCACCGGCCTCGGACTCCTTGCCCGGATCATCGGCCGTCTTGCCGTCCTTCGTGGCGCTGGAGGCCCCGTCGGAGCTCTCCTTGGCGGTTTCCTCTCCCTTGCCGTCGCTGGCCTTGCCCTTGGAATCCTTCTCCTTGGAGTCCTTGCCCTTGGAGTCCTTGTCCTTGGTCAGGCTCACCTTCTCGGTGCCGGCCTTCGCGTCCTTGGCTGCCTTGGCGGCCTCCGCGTCGGCGCGGCGCTTGTCCCAGCGGCGCTGGGCTTCCTCACCGACGGCCTGGCCCAACGTGGTGCGGCCCGGTGTGGCCGACGCTGCGGCTTCCCGCTTCGCCTTCCGCGCCGCGTCGCGCTCCTGCCGCTTCGCGCGGCGGTCCTCCCATGCCTGCTGCCGCTGGGCACGGGCCTGGTCGCGGTCCTTGGTCCGGTCCGCGACGCCAGCGGCGTGCCCGGCGGTGCGCCGTTCCTGCCGTCCGGCCTGCTTGGCCCCGGCGCGCTCCTGGCGGCCGCGGGCCCGCTCGGCACGGGCACCGGACGCCGGACCGTTCTGCGTCCGGCCGCCGCCGTCACCTTTCGAACCGCCGCCCCGGCCGGAGCCGCCAGAGCCCGTCTGAGAGCCTTTCGATCCCCCGGACGGACCGTTACGCCCGGACCCGGCTGCACGGCCGCCAGAGCCTGACGGAGAGCCCTTAGCGCCGCCCTTGCCGCCCCCGCTCCCGCTCCCGGTCGATCCAGACCCGGAACGACCGCCGGGGCCGCTGGAGTTGGGACCGCGTGAGCCGCCGGACCGGTTCGCTCCCGAGCCGGAGTTGGTGCGGGACGGCCCGCTGCCGCCACCGCCGCGCGAGGACCCGCCCCCGCCGCCGGCCTTCGAGCGGCCCTTGTCCGACCCCAGTCCGGAGGCGGACGACTTCGTGCGATCAGCGTCCGCCTTTCCGCGTGCCGCCGCCTTGTCGCCCTTCGCTTTCATCATCGCAGCGTGGAGCTTTCCGTTCTGCTCCATCATCGCGACTTCCTGCGCGGTGCGACCCTCCAGCAACGCAGCCTTCCGCGCTATTTCGGCTTCACGGAAAGACGCTTCACCCTCATGGAGCGCCCGCGCCCTTTCCAGCCGGAATTCGAGCCAGTCACCGAGACGATCAGCGAGAGAACGAGGCTGCTCGTATTCGCCTTCCTCGTATTCGCCGTCATCTTCACCGGTTTCCGGTGCCGTAATTCCTTCGGAACGCAGGGCCGTCGACGGGTCCGGGGCGGCCGGAATCGGCGGCAGTTCCATTGTTGTCTCTTCCGGCGATTCCGGTGGTGCCGGGGGAATGTCTTCCGGCGGCGGAATAGTGTCGCCGTAATCCGGGATCGGCGGTGGCACGTACGTGGAATCACCGCTCCAGGGGCCTTGGACCAAGGTCCCTGTGCCGTCCTCATCGGACACGGTGCGCCTCCCTCCTGGGACTTGACAGAGCGTGGGGCCTTGTGTGCACGCGTGTGCACGTGCACGTGTGCACGCTTTACGCGCGCGAGGCCCCGCCGGAGCCCGGCGGGGCCTTCGCTGGTGACGTTCAGTGACGCGGGGGGTGCTTCGCCACGACCTGCTCCGCGTACTTCAGCAGGTCGTTCCAGATCCGTCCGTCGCCCTCCACGCGCTGGTCCATCGCCGTGATGAACAGGCGGCAGATCAGCGCGAATCCGGAGTAGACGTCGCCGCGACCGGCTTTTACGTCTTTGGCCATTCGGGATCGTGCCAGGCGGAGCCAGAATTCCATCTGTCCTGCCTCGCCGCGAGATTCGCGGGCTTTCGTCGCCTCTTCCTTCAGCCAGTTCTGACGCCGCTGAACGGAGCGTTCGGCGCTGCTGAGGGGGCGGTTCATGCCGACTCCCGACCCATGTCGTAAATCGACGTGGGACCACCATAGCCGAGATTCTGGCTCTGTGCACCCTGCTGCGGCGGATTCGGTGCGGCCTGGAGGGTCGGCGGGTTCTTCTTACGCTCCCTTTCCAGTGCCTTTTCCTTCCTTTCCTTGGCCGTATTCACCACGGCCTCGTCGTGAGCGCGGCGCTTATAGGCGCTCTTTTCCAGGCCCTCGGTGAGGTTGTTCAGGTTCTTGAGCACGTTCCCGAGGGCCTTTTCCACGGGCATCGCGCGCAGCCTGGCGTGGAACCAGCGGTCGCCCTCCACGTGGGTGTCGCGCAGGTGCACGCGGGTCTCGTGCGCGAGGGTCTCCAGGTTCTTGCCGATGTCCAGCAGGACCCGCTGAACGTCGGCCAGGTACCGGGCGGTTGCCTCCGGGTTCTGCGCGACGTCGCGCAGAGGGGAGTGGTTCGGGTCGTTGCTGTTCACGGCGGGGTTTCCCTCCTGGTGTACTGGCGGGGCTGTCGACTGCTTCCGGCAGTCGCAGCGAGGGCCAGCCCGAATCCCGCGGGCTGGCCCTCACTGGTGTGTGCCGGACGTTGATCAGGTCAGGTACTTGTCCGCGTCCTCGGGACGCAGCAGGCCGGCCTCCTTCAGCAGCCGGATCGCGCGGGGCTGGTTGACGTTGAGCTGGGTGCGGACGCGGCTGATGTTGACGAAGCCGTCCGTCTCGCGCGGCAGAGCCTGTACGAGCGGAAGCAGTTCGGCGTCCGTACGAGCGGGCGTCGCCGTACCGGTACGCCCGGCGGTGGCCGTTCCGCTTGTACGCGGCCGGGCTTCCGTCGTACTGGTACGCGCGGACGGAACGCCGTCGGCCGGGGCCGTACGGGCGGTGACCGTCCCTGTACGCGCTCCGCCCTCGTACGCGGCGGCGCTGGTACGGCCGGAGTGCTCCGTACTAGTACGCGCGGCCCCGCTCGGGGTGGCCTGTACGCCGCTTGTACGGTCGCTGTACGCGCTGGTCGGACCCGCATTCGCTCCCGCCGGGGCGGGGTGGTGCGGGGCGGCGTGTACAGGCTCCGTACGAGTAGTGCCGTGGGCCGTACGAGCGGAGGCCGTACCGGCTGACGCGCCGTACGAGTCCGTACCGGACGGGCTTGTACGGGCGTGCTGTGTACCAGTCGCGCCGTCCGTGCGAGCGGCCGTACCGGTACGGCTGTCCGTTCCGGTCGCCGTGTCCGTACCACCGTGTCCGTCCGTACCGGCGTCGTCGTGCATGAGCGCGTGGACGCGCCAGATGACGGCCACGAAGATCAGCACGACGAACGTCGTCAGCGGCCAGGGAGCCGACTGGCCTTCCTTCACGAGGTGGGCCTGCTCCGCCAGGTGGTAGGTGACGTTCGCCGACGCCATCAGTGCGAGCGCCGCCGGGATGTCCCGCTTGGCGCGGAACGCGGTGACGCAGTAGACGTCGATGCTGACGGGCAGCAGCGGGGCGACGTACTCGTTGATGCCGACCATGCGGGCCAGCTCGTACTCGCCGGAGGCGGCGAGGCCGACGCCGGCGGCGAGCGCGATCCACGGTGCGGTCTTCCACGCCTTGCGGCTGAGGTTCTGGTGCCAGCCACGGAAGCGGGAGTTGGCCCGCTTGGCCTCGCGGGCCTCCTCGAGCATCCGGCGGGCGCGGGCCTCGTCGGCCTGTGCCCGGTCGGTGACGCCCTTGGCCTTGCGCTGCGCCTCTTCGGTGATGCGGTCGGCCTCCTTCTGGGCGGCCTCCCGCAGCTGCGCGGCGACGGTCTTGGCTTCCTCCCGCAGCCGCTCGCGCTGCTTGTCGCACGCCGTCTTGAGCCCGGCGAGTTCGTCGGCGAGGGCCTTGCGCTTGGTGGCGGCCTCCGCGTCGAACTCGTCGGTGAGCTTGCGCAGCTGCTCGCGCAGCTCGGTGCGGGCCTGCTCCGCCTCGGCGTGCGCGGCGGCGACCTGCTGGTCCGCCTCGCGGCGCCGGTCGTCAGCGGCCTTGACCGCGTCCGCGTACAGCGCTTCCGCCTCCGCGCGGCGGGCGTCGTACTGGCCGGCGGCCGTCTCAGCGAGCTTCGCGAACCGCTCGCGGGCCTGGTCGATCTCCCGCTGCGCCGTGGCCACCAGTTCGTCGGCCTGCTCCTGGGCGCGGGCGAGGATCGTGCCGGCCTCGGTGCGGCGCTGGTCGACCAGGGAGCTGATCTCGGTGAGGTCGGCTTCGGCCAGGCGACGCAGCTCGGCGACCGCGGTGGCCGTGGCCGCCCGGTCGGTGGCAGCCAGCTCGGTCAGGTCGGTGACCTGCGCGCGGGCCTCCTTCACCAGGGCCTCGGCCCGGTCGCGGGCCTCCGCCAGGAGCCGGTCGGCCTCGCCGCGCGCTGCCTCGAGGTCGTTCGTCGCCGCCGCACGCTGGGCGGCGGCCTCCTGGTCGGCGTCGGCGGTGATGCCCGCGGCGCGGTTGTGCGCCTCGGTCAGCAGCCCGGTGACCTGCTCGTGGGTGTCGGCGACGGTGCGCGCCGCCTGGCCCTCGGCTTCCGCCTGGAGGGCGGAGGCTGCCTCGCGGGCGGTGTCGATGATGTCGGCGGCCCGGTCCCGCGCGTCCGCGACGCGGGCCAGTGCCTCCAGGTCCAGGCCGGTGTTCGTCGCTTCGGCCGGGGCCGGGGACGCGGCGGGGGTGGTGGAGGCGGTGGGCTGCGGAGCCGGACGGGCGGCCGGCTTCTTGCGGGCGGTGGGCCTCTTGTTGCGGGTTCGAGTGGCGGCCACGCCGCCTCCTTCCAGGTCGATGCCGCCCTCGCGGGGCGGCGGGTCACGGGTGGTCGGGTCAGTCGCGCTGGGCGGGCAGCTCCGGCCGCTGGTTGGCGGTCGCGTGCTGCTGGGTGAGCCAGGCGATGGCGGCTGCGGTCATGTCGTCGGCCGCGCCGTCGGTGTTCAGCGGGGCGGTGTCGATGTCGCGCATCGCGTCGACGGGCGGCAGCAGCCGCATGTAGTCGCCGCTGGCGTCGTGGACGAAGCGGCCGGTGGCCACGGCGACCAGGTCGTACGTGCCCTCCAGCCAGGTCCGCTGGACCCGGCACACGAAGGTGTGGCCGGCCTGCCCGCTCCAGAACATCTCCGGGTCGCGGTACAGGACGAACTGGCCCCGTTGGAACTTGATTGCGGGGGTGGTCCTCTGGGCGTTGTCGCGCACGGCAACTCCTTGACGCGTCAGTGGTCCGGACTGTCCGGCTCCCCGTCACCGCCCGACCCGGCCGCCACGGTGGTGAGCGGTCGGTGCGGGCGGATCAGGCAGCCGTCAGTCAGGCCGCGGCCGCGAGGGGCCGGTGCGGGGCGACGACGCGTCCGTCGGGGAGCAGCTCGCCGGTGTCCTCGAAGAGCACGACGGCGTTGCACAGCAGGCTCCAGCCCTGCTCCGGGTGGCCGGCCGCGACGGCGGCGGCCTCGCGGTCCGGGCTGTCGGCCGACGGGCACTTCGGGGTGTGCCTGCATAGCGAGTCCGGCAGCCGGGTGCCGGTGACGGTCGTGGTGGTGCGGTCCATGAGCTCTCCCGGGGAGGAAGGGAGCCCGAGGCATTCCCGGGCTGGAGGCGTGCGAAAGGCCGGCCGCCCGTCGTGCGGGCGGCCGGTCGATGGCAGTGCTGCGGGGCGGGCCAGAACTTGCCCGCCGGTCCCGTCCAGCGGTCAGGCGTCGGCGCGCTTGCGGGCGGCGCGGCGCTTCATCCGGCGCCGCTCGTCCTCGTCGAGGCCGCCCCACACGCCGTGCTCCTGGCCGCTCTCCAGCGCCCACTGCAGGCAGCGCTCCATGACCGGGCAGCGACGGCACACGGCCTTCGCCTCCTCGGTCTGGAGCAGCGCCGGGCCGGTGTTGCCGATCGGGAAGAACAGGTCGGGGTCTTCCTCGCGGCACGCGCTGCGGTCGCGCCAGTTCGTGTTGACCGGCAGGTCCGCGTCGGGCGCGTAGCTGGTGCGTACGATGGAGCGGTTCATCAGGGCCTCCCAAAAGGTCCGTACGACAGCCCCGGGGGCGCAATCCCCGGGGCTGTTCACGTGTTGGCGGCCGGATGGCCGGAGCGGGGGTGAACTCCCGACGCTCTCCGCCGGCCCCGCCCGGGACGGGGCGGAGACGACGGGCAATGCCGGGGGAGTCAGCGACGGTTGTTCTCCGACCGCTTGTTCTGCTCAGCGTTCTTACGCGAGAGCTCCTCGCGCTCCGCGTCGGTCAGGGCGAGCACGGCGGCGTTCACCGGACCGTCTCCATCTCGGAGAGGGTGCGGCGGGCGCGGCGGCCGGCCTTCGCGGCCCGCGCGTCGCCGTCGGCCACCAGGTGGCGGACCAGCCGGTGGAGAGCGACGGTGCGCTCGCGGTCCGGGCCGTTCGCCGGGGCGGGGATGGTGCGTGTCATGCTTTGCTGCATCAGGTCCTCCGATTCAGGTCCTGGACAGCCCCACGGGCCGCAATCCCAAGGGCTGTCGCGATCACTCCCCAAATGGGGAGCTGACTGCTGTACGAGCAGCCACGGCCCCGGCTGTCCCGAGCGATCGGGACAGCCGGGGCCGTGGTCGTTCGTGCGGGGCGGTTCAGCGCTGAGGGCGCTTGGGGTGGAGCGTGTCCAGCGGAACCGCGGGGCCCTCCGCCGGGGTGTCACCAGCGGGCACCGCCCGGCGCTTCTCGTCGGCGGCTGCCACGCGGGGCAGCACTGCGTCCCAGTCGGCCACGCGAGTAGCCGGCGTGCGCGCTGCACGGGCCCGCAGGGTCCGGTCGGTCTGCGGGCTGAAAGCCTTAGGCAGCACCGTGGTGGGCTGGCGGCTGGCAGCTTCCTTAACCGCATCGGTCAGCGCCTGGCGCCACTCGGGGATCGTCATGTCCCACTCGACACGGCGGTTGCTGCTCCGGCAGCGGAGTGCGGCGGCGACGCCGGCCTTGCCGGTGTGGTGCGGGACCAGCTTTTGAACCTTGCTGTACATGCCGGTAATGGGCACCCAGGTCTCGCAGTCCGGGCAGACCAGGACGGCCTTGAGCGGGTCGCGCAGGTCAATGTGCGAGGGCAGGAGCCGGGAGAGCTTGATGGCGGGGAGGGAGCTGGCCCGCTTCCGGCGGGTCCGGTGGCGTTCCTTGGCTGCGGGCATCGCGGCGGTGATGGACATGCGGGATCTCCTCATGTGCGAAGGGGTTGGGTTGCGTCGCGGTGCTCTCTCCGCCCGCCAGGCCGCACGGGAAGGACCCGGCGTCCTGACGGACGGACAGCGCATAGCGCTGCGACGTGCAGTAGAGAGTCGAGAACCCGGGGATTTGCTCTTGCCATCAACCCGGCCCCCTCTTGCGAGGCGGACGACTTCCTACGGTCTTGCGGTGGTGCTCACTCGGTGATCTCAGAGGATCACCGGCGCCTTACATACATCAGGTTGCATCAGGTACCCTCATGTGTCAAGCGGTATAGTGAGGCACCCAGAGAAAAATCGAAGGAGGCGAAGGCACATGTCCGGGCCACCCCGAGCCGACAATCGGCCGCCGTACGCGCGCATCGCGGCCCACTACCGCGACCTGATCAGCTCCGGGGAGCTCTCGCCGGGCGACCTCCTGCCCAGCATCAAGACGCTGGCAACAGAGTGGGAGGTCAGCACAGCCACCGCGGACCGAGCCATGCGGCTGCTGCGCGAAGAGAAGCTGGTGCGGGGCATCCCGGGCGTCGGCACTGAGGTGATGGAGCGCCCCATCTCGCTGTCCTCCGGGGCGGAACGCCACGACCGCAGCAGCAAGACGCAGTCGTCGTGGGGCGTCGGCGAGAAGTCGTCCGGTCACACCGCCGGCATAGTCGAGGCTCCAGAAGACGTCGCTCACGTGCTGGGCATTTCGCCTGGTGACGACGTCATTCGCCGCAGCCGTGTCTACCGGGACGGTCATGGCATCGTCTCCCACTCCACGTCATGGATCCCAGCGGAATTCGCCCAGGCCGTACCGGAGCTGGCCCGAAGCGAGCGACTCAAGGGCGGCCTCTCGCTGGACCTGATCGCTCGGGCCACGGGTCGCCAGATCGTGAAGCGCGTGGATGAGGAGACGGCTCGCATCGCCACGTCGCAGGACCTCGAGCTCCTGGAACTGGAGGCTGGCACCATCGCAGCGATCCTCGTGCTGACCGCGCAATTCCTGGACGCCGACGGCGAGCTGCTGGAGTACGGCATGGACCTGGGCGCCCCAGGCCGCACCCGTCGCACGACATCAGAGGTGCTTCGGTGACCGTGCCGAACGTCGCCATCCTCGACGACACGCTCGTCTCCTGTCTCGAAGCCCGCCTCAGCCAACTCTTCCGGGCCGACCACACGGACACCCTCACTCTGGAAGGACGATTCGAGATCACGCGCATCTCCGCCGCGTTGTCCGGCCGACCGGGACCCGCGCCACGCGCAATCCTCATGTCCGGCCTCCAAGGCTCCGGCAAGACGACTCTCGCCCGCGCCCTGGAGGAGGCCGGCTTCCGGCGCCTGTGCCCTGATGAGGAGATGTTCCGCCGTTACGGCCACTACGGCCGGGACTTTCCCCGCGGGCAGTTCAGGGTCCGGGAGGCGCCCGTGCTCAAGGACATCGCCCTTGAGCTCCAGGAGCTCCTGGCGGCCGGACACGAGGTCGTGGTTGACCACGGCTTCTGGACTCCGGAAGAGCGGGCCCAGTGGGCAGCGACCGTGATGGAGGCCGGCGGTGCGCCTGTCCTCATCTACTTGCCTGTGCCGCATGAGGTGCGCTGGGACCGAATCCGGAAGCGCAACGAGCAGTCGCTGGTCGACCCGAACAGCATCGAGTTCAGCGAGGAGGACCTGCTCAGGCATGCGGGCCGTTTCTCCCCGCCGACCGACGATGAGCCGCACATCGTGTACGACGGGCAGCCGGACAGCGTGCTGGCTGCCATACAACTCAGCAGGCGCTTCGATGCCTGACGGCACGCGGGACTCGATGCGAGCGCGGCACTGGGTTGTGCCCGGGATCGCCATGGTTCCTCCGGCCGGAATTGCGGGTGTGGATCAACAAGAAACAGCATCCGCACCACGGGCCTTGAGCGAGATGTCCGACCGTGGAAGTGGTGTAGCAACAGCGTGGCAATAGCGTCGTTGACACCTGGAAGGTGACCGCCAAGGGGGTGTGTAGTGATCGCTGTGGACAGGTGGACAGGTGAGGAGGCGCTGCTGTTGCGGTCGGTGATGCGAGCGTCCGTGCGTGAGTTCGCCGGGCGTCTCGGCATCAGCCCCCGGACCGTCTCGAACTGGCAGCGGAACAAGACGAGCGTCTGCCGTCCCCAGATGGCCCAGATCCTGGACACGGCGCTCCTCCAGTGCACCCCGGCTGAGCAGGAGGCGTTCAGCCTCCGTCTGGCAGCGCTGCGTGGAGCGTCAGCTCCCGTCAACGCGGAGTCGGCAGCGCGTCCGGCACCGTGCACGGTCGTCTCCCATAAGTTCTTGCCGGTGTACCTCGGTGAGTGCAGTACGCCTCTGTACGCTGCGGGTTCGCCGAGTGAGTCAGGGCCAGGCGGCTTGGAGCAGCAAGTCCTGCTGGCTGACCACCCTTCCGCGCAGTCGTCGACGGTGCACATATACGCCTGCGGTGTCGCGGTGGTGCATCTCGAGGAGCACCACCGCCTCGAGTCGTTGACCGAGTTGGCGTTGTGGCGTTACCGCACATACCTGAAGGAGCCGGGCTGGGTGGGCGAGCGGATGGCTCGCCTGCTGGCCCGCCACGGCGACGGCAAGGACCAGCCTGCCCAGTCGCTCGTTCCGCAGTACGTGCTTTCGGCCTACGAGCTCCGCACGCATTCCTGGTCAAGTGCTGGCCTGGATACGGCTCTCCAGCTGCTCGCTACGCCATCGGTGCTGGTCAACCGGCAGAATCCAGCAGATGTGGTGCCGCTCGGGCCGGGGGTAGAGGAAGCCAAGTTCCGTGAGGGCTGGGCTCACCCGGAGGCCGTGACATTCGACGGTGGAGTCTCCCGCGGCGTCGTCGGCTGGTCTGGCGTCGCCTATCACCCACAGTCGGACGAGCGGGCTTTGACCATGAGCCAGATCGTGGCTCTTGAGCTCGACGTGCAGGCCCTCTGGGCCCTCTCGTCGCACATCCTGCACATGATCGAAGACGGCCAGGACCCGGTGATGCCGACGGCCTACGGTTGGCGCTTTCTGCGCAGCGCATACTTCCGGCTCACTACCGCACGCCCCACTGAGACTGCCCAACACCGGGTGATGCGCGAGGCCATCCTGGCCACCAGCGAACTTCCTGATCGGCTGCGCGCCGCCCAGGACGCTCTCCGAGACAGCAATCCGTGACGGCCATGTGGAAGGCGGAGTGGGTGGACCCTCGATCGACAGCGCTGCTGGTCATTGATGTGCAGCAGGGCTTTGTCAACCAGCACAGCCGTGGAGTCATCCCTGCGGTTGTTCGGCTGGTGGAGGGCTGGCAAGCAGCCGGCGCTCCCGTGGTGCTGTCGCGGTTCCACAACGAGCCCGGATCGCCGTACGAGACGATCACGGGATGGACGCGATTGCGTACTCCCGAAGAACAAGCCTTCGTTGCTGACCTGGCCCCCTTCGCTGCCACCGCTGCCGCGATCATCGACAAGCCCCAGGCGTCAGTGTTCACTCCCGAAGGCGCCCGGACCATCCACGAGGCGGGCTGGACCGATCTGGTGCTGTGCGGCATCGACACGGATGCGTGCGTATACGACTCCGCTGTCGCCGCCTATCAGGCCGGATACCGGCCCTGGATCGTCACCGACGCTTGTGCCTCCACCGGCGGCGCCCGCTACCACGACGCCGCGCTCCTGCTCGCCGCCCGGAACATCGGCGCTGAGCAACTGGTCACGAGCGAGGTTGTCTTGTCCCGAATCAGCGGAACGCAGGGAGCCCACGCATGAGCACACCGCACGAGACAGATGTCCTGGTGGTCGGCGCCGGCCCGTCAGGCGTGGCGGCCGCGGTGATGGCGGCCAGCCTGAACCTTCGAACGGTCATCGTGGAGGCTGACTCGGTAGGCGGCAAGCTGCATGTCATCGGGGCGCTGGAGAACGTCCCTGGCAACTGGTCTACCGGCCCGCAACTTGCTGAAGCCCTCGCCGCCGACTTGGACCGCCTACAGCAGGCCGGCCGATGCTCCGTCGTGCAGGGCCGTGGGGTCAGCGTCACCGGCTACGACGACCGGGCGGAGCTCGTACTCGATGACGGACGCGCACTGAGTGCACAGCTGATCGTGGTCGCCACCGGCGTGGCCGCCCTGGCTCCGCCCGATGCCGACTGGATCAGCGCTCCCGCACGTATGTCCGTGCCTCCGCTGTGGCGCACCAAGCCTGCAGACCTAGCAGGCCGGACCTACGTTCTCGGAGGGGACCGTCCCCTCGGAACATGGCTCCGCACCCATCCGCACTCCTCAACGACGCTTCATGTCCTTTGTCCGCCAGCGGATGACTACAAGATCGCCGAGGTCGCGGGGGACGAGCGCGTGCGGATCGTGCCCGTCTCTCACGTCGTCCTGTCGCCGATGACCTACGGAGACGAGTGGAACTTGCAGGTCAAGGACCGGCAGGGTGAGCGCAAGTCCTACGTCGCCAAGACGGTGTTGAACAACCTCGGCAATACGCCAGCAGGTTTGGACGGCCTCGCCTCGAGCGAGGACGGCTACTGCCCTCCCGGTAAACAGCACCCTCGGATCCGGGTCGCCGGCGACTTGAGGTCGGCCCAGTTCCAACGTGTCACGACGGCGCAGGGCTCTGGGGCGGAAGCTGTGCTCGCGTCCTACTACGCCTCGGTTCTGAAGCCATGCTGAGCTTTGATGTCCACCGCCCTATCGGCGTATCGCCGCACGCTACCCAAGATCGATCCCGTGGTGTATCTTTCAGGGATTCGGTGATCATGAGAGGTTGGGGCATGTCCGACGCGGATCCCATGCAGCGGGTCAACGCTCTCCTTGACGACGTCCTGCCGTCGCCGCGCGTGCGCCAGCAGCTGCGCCTCGCTGCGGGACTCACCCAGCAGGAAGTCGCGGACGCCGTAGGCGTGAAACGCCTGGCCGTAGCCCGCTGGGAGCTAGGCCAGACCCACCCCCGGCGGCCCCATCGCGCGGTCTACATCCACTTGCTCAAAGGGCTCGCGGAGCGCTTCCCCGACGTCGCTGAGCTGGATGCAGGCAGCACGACGCCGGCCTCCGGAAGGGGGTCGGGATGACCTAGCGGCCATCGGCCGCGCGCGCGAATGAGGTGGACTGCAATCCACTGTGGCCCCGCGCGGCCCGTCTCGCCGACCGTCAGGTCGGCCGCCCAGTCCCCGGTTGGCGCCGGTTCTGGGCTCCAGCTCATCGAGCTGGGTCTTCATCTCAGTTGCAACACCCCGCCTTGGCAGGCGGGTCCACCCGGTCCGCTTTGGCAAGCGGGCCACCCCGGCTCTCCAGGAGCCCCTTTGGCAGGGGGCCTCTGTTGAGCCACCAGCGTCACCCCGGGTTCCGGCGGCTTTGGCAGGCCGTTCGGCGCTCGGGGCTCCGTCCGTACAGAGCGCTCGGCCGTGGTCGGGTCCCCTGGCAGGGGCCTGGTCGCGGTCGGGGCGATCCATATGAAGGTTGGTGTCCCCGCCATAGTGCACGAGATCGGTGTCCCCTGTCAGCTCGACCGTGCCCGATTCACACCGGTTCGAGCCTCCCACGCTTCCCGCGTGACGGGATTCGCACGCCCCGTTTGCCCTGTTCACGGCATTGCTCACGAAGATTCTTCGGGGTGGAGTGTCACACCGCCCCCGGTCCCCGACGCCCTTGCCGAGAGGGGGACCCCCGTCCTCCTGGCGGCGCCGGCCGCCGCGGTGCTCCGGGGCTGCGTCCCGTGGGGCGGGACGCGATCCGAAGTTGTTGCCCGCCGGGCGGGAGGGAGCAGGGGTTCCGCCGCTGCTCGGAATCTATCCACAGGCAACCTGCGCAAGGCTGCCGAGATGATCTCTTTCTCGTGCATCCAGGTGGCCCGGTGAGCGCCGTGGCGGCGTCTGCCGCCGTGATGGTGCCCGCTCCGCGTCCGTCGGTCGACGACGCCGACGCGGTCGCCGTGCTGCCCGTGCTGTTCGTGCCGGAGGCTTCGCAGTGGCTGTCGACGTCGTCGGGCCGGATCGCGGGCGACGGCTACTCGTGGATGCAGGCGGTCCACTGGGTCGCCGGGTCCGGGCTCTACAAGCCGCGGCGGCACCGGTCGCACGGGCCGCGCTCGTTCGGGCCGACGACCGTGCGCGTCGCCCAGGAGCTCGCGCAGCTTTTCCCGTGCCGGCCGGGCATCGACTACCTGGTGCGTCGTACCGGTCTGTCGGAGCGGTCGGTGGAGTACCACCTGGGGATGCTGCGGGAGGCCGGGCTGCTCGCGTGGATCGTCAAGGGCACGCGAGTGTCCGGCGGCCCGGCGCAGGCCAGCGAGTTCGCGCGGATGATCCCGCCCGAGTTCGACGCCGCTCTGGGGATCCGCACGGTGCAGCGCGACGAGGGCGCTCCGGCGTACACGCGGGCCGTGTCCGGGATCGCGGAGGCCGGCCGGGAGCTGATGGCGAAGCTGGCGAAGAAGGCGGCCCGGAAGGTGCGCAAGCCGCGCTCGAAGACATCGTCGAAGGCCCCGGCGAAGGCCTCCGTGAGGGGTGCTGAGCGGGGGGTTGTGACGGCTGTTTCGGATGAGGTCCGTTGCACCCCAATGCAGGTCGGTACCTCAGCTGTCTTTTCTGCGGGTACTACTTCCTTCCCCCCTGAGAGCAAGCTCGCAAGCGGGCAGAGCGATTCCCCCACCCCGAAGAAGGTCAAGCGCGGCCGCCGGAAGCTCAACAGCGTCGGGCGCCGTTTCCAGCTGGCCTCGGAGCTGATCCGCCGGGTGCCGTGGATGGGCCGGGCTTCGGTACCCCGGATCGCCTGGATCCTCAAGGAGGTCTCGGACGCAGGCTGGACGGCCGACCAGGTGATTGCCTTCCTCGACTGCGGCGACGCCCCGGGGATCGTCCACCGGCCGTCCGGGTTCCTCGCCGGACGCCTGGCTGGTGCGGTGGCCTTGTGGCCGACCGACGAAGGCCGGGAGCGCGCCGTCCAGGCGTACCGGGACTCCCGCCGCGCGGAGAAGGCCCGCCACCAGGAGTGGGAGGGCGACTGGACGCCACCACGCAGCGAGTCCGTCCGCCGCCTGGTCGCTGCCGCGCTCACCCCGCAGCAGCCGCAGTACGACCTCCCGGACGGTCACCAGGACGCGGGCGAGACCGGCCCCGATGTGCCCGGCAAGGAAGAGCTCAAGGAGTTGCGGGCCACGGCCTGGCAGGAGTTCATGCTCGGCAGGCCCGACCAGGTCATCACGACGCTCGACACCCTCGGCCCGGCCGCCGCTGAGGAGATCTACGGCGCTGACCTGGTGCAGCGCGTACGCAGGCTACTCAGCAGCACCCACCAAATGACCGTCGCACGCCGGTAGGAGGCCGTGATGACCGAAACCCTGAACACCAACACCAACAGCAGCAGCGAGCAGCCGGCCCCGGAGCTGTCCGGCGTCGACCTGGCCCGGGTCGCGCTGCACCAGGCGCGCGAGGCCGCCAAGGCCTGCGGCGAGTCCGGCACCCGCAAGGCGAAGCGCCGGACCGGGACGACGGTGCGGCGCGACGGCCGGGAGCCGACCGGGTTCGCCGCCGTGCTCCAGGGCCTGATGGCCGACCGGGCCTGGGACATCCCGGCCGCCGGCGGGAGCATTCTGGACCAGTGGCCCCACATCGCGGCCGGCCTCTCCTCGACGCTGGCCGCGCACGTCCAGGCGGTCGCCTTCCACGCGGAGACCGGCCATCTGGACCTGCGCCCGGACTCGCCCGCGTACGCCACGCAGCTGCGCCTGATCGGCTCCCGGATCGTTGCCGCGGCGAACGACGCGGCCGGCACCCAGGCGGTCCGTACCGTCCGGGTCCTGGCCGTCGGCGCGGTGGGCCCGGCGCCCCGCGAAGCCCCGGCGCTGCCCGCCGCCGCGCCCCAGGCACCGGTGAAGACCCGCGACATGGCCCTGCCCGGGTTCCACCGCGCGCTCGCCGCCCACCACGCCGTGGCGCCCGTGCGGCGGGTCGACCCGGGGATCGCCGAAGCGGTGGAGCGGCAGACCGCTGCGATGCGGGAACTCAGCCGTCGCGCCTTCCCCGAGCTGGAGGAGCCGGCCGACAACGCGCTGGCCCCGATCGAGCAAGCCCGCTCCGAGCGCCGTCGCCGGGCCGACGCCTCCCACGCCGCTGCCCTGCGTCGGGCTCGGCAGGATCGAAAGGCCAGGGCCGCAGGCCATGAGGCCCCTGTGGTCCGGAAGTCGGCATGAGGCGGATCGACGGAGCGCAGGTGCGTAGGCTCTCGGGGATGAGCGGTCGGTCGCAGGAGTGGCTTGCGAGCCTCAAGGCTCACTGGCCACCGTTGGAGAAGCCGGGCCTGGGCGCCAACGTGTGGCCCGTGAGCGTCGACACGCAGCGGCGGCTCCACCTCGAGGCCGCGACGCCGGCGTGGCGCACCACCGCACGGCTGCTGGCCAAGGACATCGCGGCTTGGGCCGGCGACCTGGTGGGGGAGGGCGGAGTCACGGGCGTCATCGTGCGCAAGGACATCACCCGGCTGCCGGTCGCGGTGTCCAGGAGATGGCCCGACCTCATCGGCCGGGACCTGGCCGACTCCGTGCTCCCGCTCCAGATTCTGGAGGAGACCGGGCAGCTGGTGACGGTGGCGGACACCGCTGCCGACCGTGAAACCGCGCTGGAACGCGCGCCGGAGACCCTGCGCCGGATCCGTGAACTCCTCGGCTCCAGCTGTCCGGTCAAGGACTGGGCGCCCAGCATCCTGCGACCCGTAGCCGTCCTGGTGGTCGGATGCTCCGACTGGAACAACCGCGACCTGGTGGAGGACGTCCTCCTGGAGACCTGGCACGACGCGGTCCAGCTGTACGGCCCGGAGAACTCCTTCGTCATCGAGCACACCAGCGACAACGCGCCCGCCGGCACGGCGCACCTCTGGGCAGAGCGGCTGTGCCCACCGTTCTCGGTGGCCGCCTTCGCCCACCTCGTGGACGTGACAGCCGACGACCGTGAACAGGCGGAGGCCGAACGGGACCAGGACCTCCTGGACCAGCACCCTGATCTGTGTCTGGCGTTCGTGACCCGCGAAGAAGCCGCCCCGCCGCTCCTGCACCGGGCCCAACAGGCGGGCATCCCCTGCCGCGTCATCGTCTCTCCCCGCCTCACCCCCGAGGAACAACAGCAGCAGCTTGCCCGTCGTCGGGCCTGATCCGCACCGCGTCGGGCAGGGCGCCGGGGAGCACTGCGGACGGCGTCGCTGGGCCGCGGCCGCGTTCGGAGGGGCGGGGCGTGTTCTCGGCCAATGCGGATGAGGAATCGGGCAGGAAGGGCCGCTCCGCACGTGCGGCCCACCGGTGCGTCCCATGATCTGACCTGGGGACGAAGCGGCCCCGGGACGGTGAGGAGCAACGGTATGGGCGTGAGCAACAGCTACCTGTCCAGGACAGAAATCCAGCAGCTGCTGGGCATCAACTCCTTCGGACTGTGGCGGCTGGTGAGGAAGTACGACGACTTCCCGCAGCCGACCGAGCCGCCGCACGATCCGCTCGCCGGGTTCGGCGACAAGAAGGAACCCGAGGAGGTCTGGGACGGCTTCCAGATCTACCGGTGGGCGGCCCACACACCGGAGTTCGCCCACCGCGGCGCCGTGCTGCTGCGCCCGCTCCCCGAGGAACTGCCGCCCGGCCAGTGGGTCGGGTACAACGACACCGTGCGCGGACCGGCGCAGGACTGGCACACCGCCCTCGGCGTGATCCGGGTCGTGCACTGCGACGACCGCAAGGTCGCCACGGACGTCGCCACCGCCGTCGCCGGCGGCGGCAACCCGGACGGTGTCGTCACCGTGTGTGCCCTGTACGGGGACATGAGCTTCCGCGGGCCGGCGCTGGTCGCGGCCGACACCGCGCAACCGGGCATCGAGTACGAAGCCGACTGGGGCGACGTCGCCGCCCTCGCCGGGCAGGACCTGCCCTGGTGGCCCGACCTGCTGCGCCTGCCGTACCTGATCCGGGAGTGGAAGCCCGGCGCCCCCGCGGCCGTCGTGGAGGTGCCGGCCAACAACAACGAGAAGACCCTGCGCCGCGTCGTGGGCAACGACGCCTTCGACGTCACCTCGCACCTGGCCGCGACGGACATGGCCAACGACATCCGCAACAACCGGATCGACGGCACCCTGCACGACAACCAGATCTTCGGCAAAGAGGGCCACGGCGAGCGGCGCAACCCCGTCGTCATCGCGGCCGAACCCGACACCAGCCACCACCCCCTGCGCTCCGACGGCGACCGCCAGGTCCTCGAGGACGGCTGGCACAAGCTCGCCCTCAGCAACCACCCCGACGCCGTCGCGGCGATCGAGGTCGCCGTCGGCCGCCAACCGGACCTGCTCCCCTTCGGCGCGCTCACCGAGGTGCCGGTGCGCCCCGGCGCGGTCAGCGAGCGGTGGGCCCGTCGGCTCACCATGTGCGACCCGACCGCCGCCCACGTCGTCCTCGCCCAGGGCAAGAAGGCGGAGGCCTTCTTCATCGACCCGCTCACCGACATGCCCGTCATGCGCACCGCCGGCCACGACAGCAAGCCGGTCTGGCGGTTCTACGCCCCGCTGTCCCTCCCGGCCGGCGACGCCGAACTCGCCTCGGTCGTCCTGCACCACACCGTGTGGGTCACCACCAGCGACGGCCACCTCCACCCCGCCCCGTGCACACCGTCCGAGCACCTGTGGTGGGGCAACGGATACGGTGACCGCCCCAGCGAGGCCGCCACCGTCATCAACGTGCTCCTGGACGATCTCGGAGCCGTCCCCAACCTGCGCGAGCACTGGAACGCACCCAAGGGCCTGACCGCGCTGCTCAACGAGGACCACAAGCAGGGCACCGAACTCACCCGCAGCACCCTGCTGCACGCACGGATGACGCCACCGCGCCCCCGTTAAGGCCCGAGTGCTGAGGGGGGCGGTCCCGTACAGGGGCGCCCCCTCAGCATTACCCGGCTGCTGCGCACCCCGTTTCGGCCCGCCGTAGGGTGGAAAACGAGGCAGGTCCCACCCCGTCTGCATCGGGGTGGGACCTGCCTCAGCGAGGAGTGGAGCTACGCGCCAGCGCCCCTGCCGGGGGCCAGGATCAGCTGGGACGTGTCCGTGAAACCGATGTTGTAGGACGTCACGATGTTCTCGGCCAGAGGCTGGGAACGTGACTGTGACCCGCCTCCGGAGGGGGTGGCGCGGACCGCGTCGGTCTTCCACTGTCGCACGGTGCGCTTACGGAGCACGGAGGCCAGGCGATTCAGGTCGACCCTCGGTTCAGCCTCCTCCTTCTTCCAGTTGGTGAGGATGACCATCCCCACGGCGCGGATCATCATGTTGTCCCAGGATGACTGGTCACGACCCCATGCCTGCTCCAGGGTGGTCAGGACCTTGGTGAGCAGTTGGGGCCGCTTCTCGCCGATAGCCAGGACCGCCTGGACGGCACCGATCTGGTTGGGGGAGGTGCTGCCGGTGACGGTCAGGCCGCAGGAGAGCACCTCAGCGTCAACCCGCTTCACCAAGGGCTCCCCGGCGGTCAGCGCCACGCGATAGTTGTCCACGGGCTTGACGGCCTTTCGGTCCCGGTTCGCGGCCAGAAACAAGGCGGCCTCCTCAGGCTGGGTCAGCTCTTCGTACACCATGCAGTGCCGTTCGAAGTCGGGCCCGTGCTTCTCCAGGGCCACTTTCGTGGAGTGCTGGCCGTCGAGCAGGTAGTACCGGCCGTCCTCCCGCTTCGAGACGATGGCGGCCATGAGAACTTTGGGGTTCCACTTGGCGGCCAGCTTGTTGGCCCAAGGACGCTGGAACATGCGCTGCGCGTCCAGTCTCGGGTCCGTCTCCAGGTCGCCCACCCTGATCTTCTGGTGGTAGACGGGCCGGTGGTCCTCCGGCACCGGCTCGTACTCCGGAGCCTTGCTCCCTCGCTTGATCACGACCTTCCGGGCCGCGGTGGTCTTCTTCACCGACGTCATGAGCTCGAACTCCAGCTGTTCAGTGGATGCGGCCGAGTGGCCATAGAAAATCCTCGCACATACAGATCTCTCGCATCTCTTCTTTTCTCGCATCGTCACCTTTCTCGCATCCCGGCGCGGACGCCGACCTCCAGCCCGAAGGCGCGTACGGTATTCGTACGGTGAAAGCACGCGATGTTTACGGTTCGTGGGGTAGGGTGTGGGTCAGGAGGTGTTCCATGTCCGAGATGTTCGACGCGGTCGACGCGCTGGTCGCGTCCCGATCTCCGCTGCCACCGGCGGAGGAGCGCAAGCGGCTGCGCACCGCGCACGGCCTGACGCTGGACGAAGTCGCCGGCGCGCTGAAGGTGCGTCGGGCCACGGTGTCCGCCTGGGAGTCGACGAAGAAGCCGACCGAGCCGCGCGGCCCTGAGCGTGAGGCCTACGCCCGGCTGCTGCGGCAGCTCGCGGAGCTCTACCCCGCACCCGCAACGCTGGAGAAGCCGGCTGCCCCGGTGCCCGCCACCTTCGCCGGCGCTGTCGACCCGGAAGGAATCGTGCCGACCGCTGTAGTCGACGAACTCGCCGCATCCCTCTACCCCTCTCCCGGCGTGCCCCGCCCGGCGGGCTTCGCCGACCCTGCGGAAGCGCGGACTCTGTCCACAGGCCAGGCGTCCGAGGCTGCGGTCATGACTGAAACCGAGAACACCCAGACCCCTGCCCCTGGCACCGCTGCTCCGGCAGCCGCGCCGCGTCCGGCGCGCACCACCAGGACGTCGTCGACGTCGCGCCGCCCGGGTGCGAAGAAGGCGGCCCCGGCCGGCACCCCGGCGGGCGGCGCCGACCCGCGCTTCGAGAACGGCCCGCTCGCGGTCGTCGACGTCGAGGACGACGGCACGGTGCTGGCGTACTGCACCGGCGGCCTGGTCCTGGACGTGCCGGCCAAGAGCATCCCGGCCCTGGTCGACTGGACACTGCGCGAAGCCAAGCTCGGTCAGCCGAAGCTCGCCGGGCCCGGCAAGGACGCCGACCCGCTGGTCGTGCTCACCGAGGCCGCTCTGGAGCGCTACGGCCTGCCCGTCACGCTCACGGAGGAGGAGAAGCACGCCGGGCGGATCCCGGAGGGCCACAAGGTCATCAAGCAGCTGGCCCGCGCGGAGTGGAAGTTGACGAAGCGGGGCTTCGGACCGTGGGCGCGGATTTACCGCCCTGCCACCGGTTCGGAGCGCGCGTGCGTGCAGCTGTGCATCCCCTCCTGGAACGCGCTCGACACCCGGCACTGGGGCGAGGCCGCGCAGCTCCCGCCGGCGGAGCTCGCCCGCGTCCTGGGCGTGTACGCCTCCCGCGTGATGACGCCGCGCGGCTCCACGGCTGTGACCGGCCTGGAGCTGATGACCGCCCTGCACCCGCCGACCCGGGCCTCCGAGCCGGACGCCGACGGCAAGCGGCACTCCGAGCACAACCCCGGCTCGCTGGGCAAGGACGCCATCGACCCGATGAACTTCCCGCCGTGCGAGGTCCCCGACGGCCACCCCGTTCTCAAGGACCTGCCCCGGTTCCACGTGCGTGGCCCGGCGGAGAAGCTGTTCGAGGAGGCGTACGACTGGGCGCGGCCGATGACCGACGCGGAGTGCACCTTGCGGCACCTGGTCGGCATCGACGTCAACATGGCCTTCGCCGCCGGTGCCAACGGTCTGAACGTCGGCCTGGGCGAGGCGACGCACGTCAAGGCCCCGGCGTTCGACCCGAAGCTGCCCGGCTCGTGGCTGGTCGACCTCTCCCACGTCGACCTGTCCCGCGTGAAGGTCGGCAAGGAGTGGGTGGAGCTGGACGGCTCGCTGCTGCCCTCTCCGTTCACGCCGAAGGGTGAGCGCCCGGACGGGCCGGCCTGGTACGCGACGCCCACCGTCGCGTACGCGGCGGAGCTCGGCTACGAGGTGCGGCCGATCGAGGCATGGGTCCGGTACGACAACGGCCGCTACCTGGACGGCTGGTACAACCGGCTCCGTGACGCCTACCTCGCCACGATGGCCGACCTCGGCGTCCACGCGGACATGGAGCCGGCCGACTTCCTCGCCGCGATGGACGGCTACAAGGACCGCGACCCGGACCTGGCGATCGTCGTCTCGGCGATCAAGGCGACGGTCAAGGGCGGCCTGGGCAAGCTACGCGAGCGCCCGCGCGGCGAGGGCTGGCGGCCGGGCGAGCCGTGGCGCGCCCTGTCCCGCCCGACGTGGCGGCCGGACATCCGCGCGGCGGTCATCTCCCGCACCCGGATCAACCTGCACCGCAAGATCGTCAAGCACGCCGCGTTCACCGGCCAGTACCCCGTCGCGATCCTGTCCGACTGCGTCGTCTACGCCGCCGACGGCACCTCGCCGCTGGACTTCCTGCCCTACCGGGAGGGCAAGCCGCTGCCCGGCGGCTTCAAGCTCGGCATCAACCCGGGCCTGGTCAAGCACGAGGGCACCCAGTCTGTCCTGTGGGGCGAGGAGGTCCGCGAGCGGTTCAACGCGCCGGAGCTCAATCTCGCCCGGTACATCAAGGACGGCACCGTCACCGACGTCGACAACGGAGAGTAGGAGAGGGCGACGATGAGCCTGTTCGGGGACGGCCTGGAGGCCGCGGTGCAGAAGGCATTCACCCGCCCCGCACCCAAGAGCGCGGGTGCGCAGATGCGGTACCTGGTCAAGCAGCTCAAGGGCACGAAGGCGGTCGCCCAGATGCTGCGCATCTCCCAGCGCACCGTCGAGCGGTACGTGAAGGACCAGATCAAGAAGCCCCGCCCCGACCTCGCCGCGCGCCTGGACCGCGAGGTGAAGAAGCGGTGGCAGCCGCAGATCCGGGCCAAGGCCCGGCAGAAGGCGGCCACCACCGGCGGCATCGTCATCGACACCCGCGCCCGCATGGGCTACACCGCGCCCATCGGGTCGACGGACCAGGACCGCATTCGGCACCTGACCGTCGCCCTGCCCCCGGTCTACGCCGCCCGCCTCTTCGACGCCCAGGAGGCTGGCGCCACCGACCAGCAGCTCCAGGAGATCGCCGCCGAAGCGCTCAAGGAGGTCTACTTCCAGGACGGCGGCCGCCGCGCCGGCTCCCTGGAGGAGGTCCGGTTCACGGACATCGAGCACCTCGAGTTCGACCTGTAGCAGCCGCGCCCCGAACAGCCCGCGGGCCCGGACCGAAACGGTCCGGGCCCGCTCGTGTATCCGGGGCGGGATGGTCGTCCGCTATCTGCCCATCAGCTCGTTGAGCAGGGCAACCACGACGACGCCGACACCGAGTGCCGCCCCGAATGCTGGGTGATAGAGAGCGACGCCGACGGTTAACGCGCCCACCAGCAACAGCACCACCATGCGCACGCTGATCTGGTCGTTGTTCACGAAACCCGCCTCTCCCAGTTCGTACAGGAGGTATGGTGACGGGCTTGTGCGGCTATGCCTGCGGGGGTGCCTGCGCCGTCTTGACTCGACGGCAGTACGCGGCGCCCCGTAGGCTCGGGCTCGGACCTGATGGTTCTTCTCCCATCTTGGAATGCGTTCTGGTACGGAGTGGAGCTGTCGGACTACGCGAGTGGCCCCTTGTTCGAGCAGGGGGCCACTGCTTTGTCTCCTTCCGGTTGAAGCGGTCGAACTACGCGGTGACGACAACACCGTTCGAGCGGCTTCGGAGCCCGCGGACTCCGCTGCTGTCGTCGGCTCAGAAGCCTACGCACATGTCGGCGAGACGTTCCCCCTGCCTTGGTGACCATCAAAGGCCAGGATCGGCCGGGGAAGGCACCCAAGCGGAGTCCCGCGAGATGTGCTAGGCGCCCCGGAGTAGTCATGTCACCGACGGCTGCGAGCCTCCCACCTGCGGTGATGCCGTTGGAAATGGGTAACGGCCGCATGTGAACGGTGAGGCGTTGCTCTACCCAAGTGGACCCGGGGAAGCGTTGAGAACGCTCGGATACTCGTCTCGGACGCCCTCCACGAAGTCGAAAATGGAGACATGGAACGCCCTCCGAAGCAACGTGCGAGGCAACTTCGTCATCGATCTCTTCGCCGGAGTAGGCGGGTTTCAGCAAGATCAGAGCATCCGACTTCTCGTTAGAAGACCTCTCCGCCCCTGCTGCAAGGTCGCGAAGGGTCCGACTTCTTTGTGGGATGCCTCTCCGAGTCCGCATCTCTTTGATCCTGAGCTTCGCAACCTCCCGCCAGGAGCGGACGGAAAGGGCACTGTCAGTGGCTCCTGCTATCTGGTGTCGTGTCAGATACGCCGCGATACGCGCCGGATCGCAAGGAGATGCGATTCATGCCTTTCACCGCGCTGCATCCCGAAGCCGGACGCCTTGACGCCACCCGTCTGGATCTCGGATGCGGGATGGACTGGACTCAGGTCCACAAGGTCCGCCCTCGCGTAGAGCTCTCCTGTCCCGAGTGCAGATGGGGCGTCCACGCGAAGCACTCCCCGAGCGGAGTGCGCTTCTTCTGCCACGACCCAGGACGGCCTCCTTCATGCGAGCTGTCGAATGAGTCGTGGGAGCACCACATGCTCAAGCTGGAGCTGGCGGGTGCGATCCGCGCGGCCGGCTGGTACGCCGAACTCGAGGTGCCGGCCGAAGACGGCTCATGGCGCGCCGACGTCATGGCTTCCTCACCGGACGGCACCCAGCGCATGGCGTGGGAGGCACAGCTTTCACCCATCACCGTGGAGGACATCCGCGCCCGAACGGCGCGCTACCGCGCCGAAGGAATCACCGTGTGCTGGGTGTCTCCGCACAAGAAGACACCGCAGTGGATCGACGCCGTTCCCGCCGTACGAGTGCGAGCCCCGGAAGCGGAGGAACCTTGGGTGGTCGACGACGGAGTCGCCGGGTTTGACTTCGCAGCCGGCGGCTGGACTGTCCGCGAGGAAGAACTGCAGCAGTTCGTGCGGTGGGTTCTGCTCGGGCAGCTCACTCCTTGCCGGAGCCTGCCGCGCTACCGGAGGGTGCCCCGGGTCGTCGACAAGCAGCACTGGATTCTCCGGCGGGACCGGTGGTGGACCTCCCGGCAATCGTCCCGTGCTCAGACGGAACACGAGCAGATGCGCCAGCGGCAGGAGAAGGCGAAAGAAGCGGCCGAAGCGCGTAAGAAGCAGAAGGAAGCCGAGGCCGAACGCCGCCGCAAGGAGTTGGAGGAGGCGGACCGGCTTCGCCGTGCGGAGGAGGCCGCCCGCCGCCGCAAGGTGCGGGAAGAAGAACAGCGAGTCCTCATGGAGAAGCTGCGCCAGCAGCGAGCTGAGGAGGAGGCCCGCCGTGCTCGCGAACAGGCGGAGCAGGAGGAGAAGGAGCGCAAGGCCCTGGAGACAGCCAGAGCGTGGTGGATCCGGCTCTCCCAGAAGCAGAGGGACGAACTGTTCGCCGCGGTGGCGGAGCGGGCCTGGCGTGAGGAGCAGTTGCGGGTGGAGATTCCCGAGAGGCCCACCATGGCCGCTCACTTTGCCTACGGAGTGCCCGTGTACTCGCGCGATCGATATCACTCGCTGTACGGAATTGTGCGCCCGTGTCCCGAGCTGGTCTCCCTCTCACCGCAGCTGTCGTCCCAGCGCGTCCTCGTGCGCAACGCCCAGGAGATGAAGGAGTTCGACGAGACGCTGGCCGGCCGCATCACCCACTACGACCTTCCCGAGCACGAGCAGCTCTCCATGTACTGAACGCAAAGCGCGGCCGCGCAGGTCCTGGCCCCTGTTGCTGTGCGCCTTGCCGGGGCCCATGCCAGCTCGGTCGTGTTGGCGGAACGCAGGGCGGCGCGTTCAGTCGTGCATACGCGGAAGGTCGGGGTGGAGGTACCGCCAGTCCAGGGCGATGTTGCGCAGGGCCTCGCTGACCGCGGCCGGGAGATCGCCGGTGGCCACGAGCTCGTCAGGGAGGTATTCGCTGCCCCGTCGGAGGTTTCCGGTGCCGGTGCGGAGGCCGAGGACGTCCGTGTTGAGCAGGGAGTCCAGGGACTGCAGGCGCTGCTCGCCGGTGGCGATGTGCAGTTCGACGGGCGGCGTCGGCATGAAGGCGGTACCGAGCAGTTCCTCGGTGAGGACCGGCAGGGCGTCGCGGACCAAAGTTCGTACAGCCTCGTAGCAGGCCGCCATCCACAGGTCGCTCGCGATCTTCTGCCCGCCGGTCCAGAAGAGCAGGTCAAAGAGCACCTCAAGAGAGCTCCCGCCGTGGGCCAGCGCGACCGAGCATTCCGAGCGAATGTGGGCCTGCGACGGGGCACCCGGTTCTGTCGGGGCATCCGGTCCTTTGTGGCCAGCCACGAGCCGGACGAAGCCGGCGCTTCCGTACTCGGGGTCGATCGTCCAGGGCTCCTGGAACAGATGGGAGTTCACGCGTCGGGTGAGCTCCGCCAGCTCCTTCTGCAACTCCCGTGTCCCCGGGGTACTCAACGCACGCATGAGCGCGTCGACCGTGGTGCCGAACAGCCGTAGGCGGGCGGCGCTCTGTCGCAGCGGACGGGATACCGCTGCGCGGATGACCAGGTCCGGAGCCCTCGAATGGTAGGCGGTCCGGACATGCGGCGCCGCGTATTGATCGGGGGTAAGACGCGGATCGCCGACGTAGACGGAAGCCGACGCGGGATCGGCCTGCTGGAACAGCATCTGGACGAGGCGGCGGTCAGCGGGCAGGTTACGGCCGTCCATACGGATCCTGACCACACCCTGGTGGAACAGCGGTCGCGGGACGGTATCCGGGTCGATTCGGACGACCAGGAGCAGCTTGTCGTCGACCGTGACGGGGATGACCTCGGGTGCCCAGCCGGGCGGATCAAAGGTGTTTGCCATCTTGCTGACCAGGCGGTCCTTGTCGATCACTTTGACCCCGACCAATTCGCCGGGCAGGTTCTCGTCCTTGGGGCGCGCGTCGACGCCGATGAGGATGACACCACCATAGGTATTGGCCATCGCCGCGACGGTGTCGTCCGCGGCAGCGATGTTGCGCTTGTAGTCGACGGTGAAGCTCTCCTCCAACTCCAGACCCAAAAAGTCGCGGACCATTTCGCTGCCGACCGCATGCGCGGGGGCACTGAAGAGAGGATGTGCAAGGTTCGGCATGGCGCTCAGCATGACGCCCCTACCACTCCCGGCGCACACCGTTTCTCCACGAAGCCCAGCACGCGATCCCGGTCCCGCAGGACCGTCTGAGCAGTAGATCGGGTGATACTGAGCCCTTTCCAACCTGTCGACGGAGGTTGGAAGTTGGGCTGACAACGGGGTGAAGCCCCTGGTAGATGAGTTTTCGACCAAGAGAACCGTCTCCACCAGAGGCTTCACGTGCTTGTTTACCCGTCCGGCATCGACGTGTCCAGCTCTGCCCTTCGCTTCCTCGCTCAGGAGTTGCGGCGGCACCGCCGTGCGATCGGCTCCCGCTGGCGACGGCTGAATACCGGCCGCCAGGCCCTCCTCACCCTTGCCCACCTGCGGATGGGCCACACGTATGCCCAGCTCGCGGCCGGATTCGGCGTCGGAACCACGACCGCGTACCGCTACGTCACCGAGGCCGTCGACCTCCTGGCCGCCCTCGCACCCACCCTGGCCGACGCCGTCCGCACCGCGTCGACGAAGGCGTATCTGCTCCTGGACGGCACACTCCTGCCAATCGACCGCATCGCCGCGGACCGGCCGTACTACTCCGGCAAACACAAGAGGCACGGGATGAACGTGCAGGTCCTCGCGGATCCCTTCGGCCGGCTGCTGTGGGCCTCACCGGCCCTGCCCGGCGCCGTGCACGACGTCCGCGCAGCCCGCGAACACGGCATCGTCGACGCCCTCGCCGAGGCCGGCATCCAGTGCTGGGCCGACAAGGGTTACCGGGGTGCCGGCAGCACGGTCCGCATCCCGTGCTGGGGACGGTGGGAGGCTCTCTCCGCAGGCCAGAAGGCGGTGAACCGGTCCCACGCGAAGATCCGGGCCCTCGTCGAGCAGGCCGTCGCCACCCTCAAGTCCTGGCGGCTCCTCCGCAAACTGCGGTGCTCGACCACCCGGATCACCAGCCTCGTTCAGGCCGTCCTCACCCTGCATCTGACCAGCTCAGGGTGAAGGTGGAAAGGGCTCACTGGCCGACATGGCAGAAGGCTCCGATCCCCAGCAGGAGGTCACCTACCGGGCGCCCGTGGGCTCCGTCGACCTCAAAGCGTTCGACGACGGTGGCAACTCGTACGAGATCCATGCGTGCCACGACTGCCTGCCATGACACGCCGAGGTCGGGGTTGTGGACGGGCAAGTCCTCGTCAGGGAGTGGCATGCCGTCGGATGTCCGCAGTTTCAGGACCTCATCCGAGGCTGAGACGGGAATCCGTCACTCAGGACCGGGACACATCCCTGATGGGTGATGATGTTGCGGTGAGTCTGGACCTGAGTAACTACGAACTCCTCTGGCCCGCAGAGCTACTCGCGTCCGAAGGCGAGCGCATCCTTCGCGCCTCGGATCGCACCTCGGACTCCTCATGGGTAGACCGAGCTACCTGGCTCATCACCGAGGCCCTGGCCGGCACCACCGCGGTCGCGGACTTCGAGGAGCTGCCAGACCGTGATGCGCCCACGGACGACCCCTGGTCGTCCACCACTCCAGGCTGGGGCAACCGGGCCGGGACGGGCAAACGGGAGTGGTTCTCCGAACTGGTCAACCGGGCGGACGAGCTCCGGCAGGCGGCAGCCCTCCGGCCCTACTGGCCGCAGCGCCGCGGCCGTGGGCTGTCGCATGACGGCAGCACTCCACGGGACACACGACGTGACTTCGCACGGCTCGTCGGTGAGTTCGAGGACAAGGGCTACCTGGCTGAGGTGTTCGGCGAGGAATGCGTCGACGATGGCAGCGAGCTGCCCGACGCTTCCGAGGTGATCGACAGGCGCCTGGGCATCCCTGATCTGTGGCCTCTGGCACCGGAGACGTGGGACGAAGACACCTTCTACGGGCTGATCGAGGTGTTCCACGACCTGGTGAGCCGCCCCCGCGTGCGGCGCTACCACTCCTACAGCGGCTGCGGATGGCACCACTCGGAATTCCACAATGGGCCCGCCCGCGTCCTGTACCGGGGCAAGGTCAACGAGTTGCTGCGCGAGGCCGGCATCGAGTACGAGCTGGCTGCCGAAGGCGAGGACCTCGGGCGCCTGGTCGCTGTCACCGACGACGCCCGCAGCTCGCTGGTGCACCGGGCGCTCAACGAGAGCGCCCCGGACATCACGGCTCGGATCCGCCACGCGATCGCCCTGTTCCGCGGCCGGGACACGACGGTGGAGAGCAAGCGGTCGGCGATCGTCACCCTGGCGGGCATCCTCGAGGAGCGCCGCGCCCTGCTCAAGGACAAGCTCGGCAAGGACGAAGGTGCGCTGTTCGAGATCGCCAACCGCTACGACGTGCGTCACCGCAGGGCAGACCAGCGCGGCGACTACGACGAAGCGTTCCTGGACTGGATCTTCTGGTGGTACCTCGGAACGGTGGAGCTCACCAACCGGCTCATTGCGTCCCGGACCGCTGGCTGACCCTCGCGCACCATTACCCGAACCCGTGGTCGAAGCCCTTCAGGAACGGGTCAAGCCCGGCGGCGGCGCCGCGCAGCGAGCACAGACGTACACCTGACTGCTCGGCTGCGTCCAGCGCCTGGTCCAGCGGCAGCACCGGCGCCCCGGCCGGGACCTCCGGCCGCCGGCCTTCACCAGCACCCAGCCGGACGGCCGCCGCGGCCCCAGCGCTTACGGGGCGAGCGAGGGCAGCTCCAGTCATTGGTGGGCACGGCGTCCGTACGAGACGCCGTCCACGAGCGGCGTGTGCTGCGGGGCGCGTGCCCAGACTCGGTAAGGATGTGGAGCGGCCCATTACGTCGGTTCCGGAACGGAAGAAGGTGCTCCGATAATGGTCGGAGCACCGGCTGAGTGCGTTGGCCTGGCTGCGGGATCAGGCTGCGCGCTGGGCTGTAGTGCCCTGGGTCTGCTGGCTGAGGTTGCTGGTCTTGTACCAGGTGCGGCAGAGGGCGATGACGGCGTCGTAGGCGACGGTGAGGGTGGTCAGACCGAGGGCCATGACGGTGTCACTGTCGTGAAGGACGTGGGTGAAGTGCAGCGTGGCTGTGGTGGCGATCGCGGGCAAGGCGAGGGTGCCCGGAGGGCGTCGAATCGTTTTGATGGCGCGGTACCAGTTGGCCCGTACGTTCTTGGGCGGGATTACGCTG
Source organism: Streptomyces sp. DH5 (assembly GCF_020873915.1). GTDB lineage: Bacteria > Actinomycetota > Actinomycetes > Streptomycetales > Streptomycetaceae > Streptomyces. The sequence goes on along the minus strand of NZ_JAHWGP010000036.1, from coordinate 8,659 downwards.
AAGCGCCATCCTGTGCCGGTCTGCTGCTCGGCACCGGGTGAGACGTCGGGGATAAGGGTGAGTCGGTTGTCCACTGCGCTTTCCTTGAAGGGGCGGCCACACCGGCCGGGGACGGGGAACTAGGGCTGCGCGCTGTGCTGGCAGGGATTAGTTGTCCTCCTTCTCGTAGCCGAAGAGGATGTCGTCCAGGTCGACCTCTGCGTCGAGTTCGTCCTCGGTGAAGGCGTCGAGCGGGTCGGTCAGTTCGAGCAGAGCGGTTTCCCGGGTCAGGACGTGGCTGACGCGGCGGGCGGCCCACAAGTCGCGGGCAATGACGAGCCCTTCTTCGAAGGGGATTTCTCCGGTGACGGCCTTGTACATGTACTTACTTGCTGCCCAGGGCTTCTCGAGGAGCTCTCCGCTGCTCTGGAAGCGGACGATCATGCCGTGACCGATGGCGACAGGGAGGATCGCCGACTCCAGGACGTGCCCGGTGAAGTGGACGGCGACCGGGACGGCTCCGCCGAGAACCGCCCGGGCAATGGCAGAGCTGGTGTCGTGGGCGAAAATCGGCTCTGCGTAGTACCTGCGGAGTCCGGGAGCAAGGTGTTCCAGGGAGCTCGGCAGGACGATGTAGCCAGGGGCAGGGTCGGCGACGAGAGGTTCGCCGGTCATGGCCTGCCAGCCGTCGGCCAGGGTCAGGCGCCAAGAGCCCGAGCAGTCCGAGAGCAATGCGGTGTGCGCAGTGACGGTGGCCGCGTACAAGGGCCGGCCGGGGATGTAGGTAAGGATGGACAGCGAGGCTGCGGCGGAGTCGCCGGTGGCAAGCCAGCGACGCATGCAGCCACTGGTGCAGAGGGAAACCACCGGCAGGCCGGCGCGGACGCGGGCACGGAAGGCCTCGGTGCGCTCGGCCAGGGAGCCGTTGGAGCCGAGCACGGTAATGGACTGCCCGGAGACGTTCGTGACCTCCTCCAGCACGTCCCGGACCGCCTGGGTGATGCGACGAATGACTGCGACCGCCTTGGTATCCCAGTACTCCTCCTGACTGGGTACGCCTGCCGGAGGACGATGCCGCGGCGAGCCTGACCACTCGTTCCTCAGTTCGCGGACTCTGTCGAGTTTCTGGTCCGCCGTCGGCTCATGTTCCATGTCCTGGCCGTAGGCGATGTCACGGACGCAGGCCTCCAGCTTCCGCAGAGTGGCCTGGGCTGCGAGTCCCGTTATGCCGTCAGCGCCGAAGGGTTCCTTCTGGCCGTCGCCGGCGAAGGGGAGGTTCATGGCGGTCTCCTTCATCAGGGGCGCACGCCCGCGCATGTGCGGCGCGTGCTCGTTCGATTGCACTGCGTGGCGCAACCCTACTGGATGATGTCATGTAGTCCAGAGGGAGGATGCCACGAGACACTACAGAGACGGGAAGGCACGCTTGAAGTCGTGTAGTGGCGTACGCCACATAGTTAGTCAACTATCAGAGCGCTGGAGAGAACTCATGAACCCATGAGGAATGTGACGCACAACGCATCCTGTAGTGCTGTAGTGGCTTACGCTAAGGGCGCTCAGTCAGCAAGGGTGCTGAGACTGCAGCCGACAGCACCCGTATATACGGGATAGCGTGCCCCGACCGCTGGCGCGAGCGGGGTATGCAGGCCCCAACGAAGGGAAGACGCGTGCCTAACGAGCACAAGCCCGACGAGAAGGAACGGCAGGTTGTGGTGTCCGTCCGCCTGCCCAGCCAGCTACTCGAACGTATTCAAGCCATTGCGGCCGTGCAGTCCTCCAGCGCCAACGCTGTCATCCGGGAAGGGATGGACGCTTTCGTGCGCGAACGGGTTGCCAGTGCCGAGTTCCGCGCGGCGAGCGAAGCGTACATCGCCAAGGCCCAAGCTCAGGTAGCGACAGCCCTGCAGGAACACTCAGCCGCCAGTCCAGCCTGACCGACTCGCTCAACGGACCTCGCGGGCAGTTGTACATCGACACTCGGTAAATGATTCATAGCTCTTGATTCCTCCGAGCCGGGGTCCGTTCCTGCGGACCTCGGCTCTCTGCGCCTCGTCACACCTCCCTCTCGACGTGCCCCCCTGAGCGCCTGACTTCTTACTCCGCCTGCCTGTTTGATCACCGCGCTAGGCTGCCTGGTCCTCTTCTCGGGCGTAGTCATGAATGAGGAGCACTTCCAGGCTGACAGAACGCCGGATATGGCGCCCCAGAGCCGCCACGAAGGCTGCGTGCCACTCCCCGGACTGCAAAACGATCTTGGTTTCCCTGTCCGGAACGTAAACCTGCACTTCCAGGTAGCGGCGCCGCTGCCTGACCCGCAACAGCGTGCACTTCTTGAGCGTCCGGAGCATCTGATCACCAACGAGGACATCGCCCCGGAGCAGTGCCGCCCACCCTTTCCGGACGCGCTCGTCAACGTCAGAGCACTCAAAACAGACAACCTCACTGAAAAGGACATCGCAGAGCCGTACCCGACGCGCGGCAGCACACCGGTGACACTCAACCGTCCATGTGGCCTGGAAGCCGCGGTACCGCTCAAGGGCCTCGAAGCCGGCCTTGCGCAGCAACTGGCACGCCAAGTCCTGGCCGATCCGGCCGGAAGGAGCGTCAGCTACCACCGTCTCAAGCATGCGCAGCTCGGAGGCATGTTCTCTGTTAGCGTTCTCCATCTGCTGGCGCTCAAGCCGTTCCCACGCTTCCAACCACACGCCTCGTTCCTGGGGTCGCAGTCCACACCCAGCCAGAAAAGCCTCCAGGCACGCCGCAGAACCAGGCACCTGCCGACGAGCGCAGATACGCTGCGCGGTACTCCGGGACAGCATCAAGTTCGACTTCCGCGCCCTGCGCTCCATGAGCCGGTAGGCCGGCGCTCCCTTCTTCTGCCAAAGTTCCTCCAGCGCAGCGCTCAGGTCAGGACGAGTCCTGACCAGATGAGGACGCGGCGCCTTTTCACGGGCGCGAGACGGAGCTCGGCGCTCACGATGGGCGTCCAGCCACAGGCTGTCGATCTCCTCGACATCCCTGCCACAGGCGGCCGCCAAAGCACGAGCGACCGCGCGCTTTGGCACCACCCGACCGGATGCCGCTCGCTGCAGCGTCGACGCGCTGTACTCTCGAGTCCGCGCAGAGAGTACGGAGTACGGCACCCCCTGCCGTGCATCGCGCAGGGCCCGGGCAAGCTTGCCCACCGCACTCATCGCATCCGGGATTGGCTTTTCGGGCCGTCCCATCGTGTCAGCCCCGCCTCAAAAGCGCCTAGTGATCCCGGCAGCACAGCAGTCCCTTCGCTGCGCATCACCCAGTGCGTTACGACGTTCTGGCATCTCCTGTCACCTGCCTGCTTGGGGCCGCCGTGTACATGCGGCCATTTCCTCTGACTCCAACCGACTAGTGGCCTACGGCAGTTGGCGCTACCGCAGGTGCGCAGCATCCTGCCAGGCGGGCAAGGATCGCCGGGACGCTTCAGGGAGATATCTCAAAATCGTCCCGTATGAAAGCGCACACGTGATACGGCATGAGACATAGTGCATCAACTGCTGATCAGCTATGTCGAAGTGGTCTACGCGGTGAACCTGCCGGGCAGCTTCCCGTAGAGCCTCAGTTCATTTCAGTTCGTCTCATCGACGCTTGCGCCTTGCCACAAACGTTGGCATGATCCAGCGGCACAGCCACTCATCGTGGCGGTTTCCCTGCCTGCTCTGGCTCCAACCGCAGCTCACCAGGGACTTCAAGCTTGACGCGTTGGCGCGCGAGACGGCTTGCCAGGAGCCGATCTGCGGTAGCGGATCGGCTCTTACGCGTCTACATACGCCTTCGTCATCGGCCCCGCTCAAGCGAGGCGACTCCAACACCTTCTCGACGGACGGGAAGACTCCGGGTGCCCAGAAGTGTGGGCATGACGTCGTACGTCCGTCCACGGGCGGCCGCATATGATCCGGGACGCCCCCAGACCCGATACTCGACAGGCTCCAACAAGTCCCCAGCACCGTTGCGGTGCGCCGGTAGGTCGTCCCCCTACCTACAGCCGTCAGGCGCCTGGCGCCGGGACCACAGGCGGGGGACGACCTTCTGGTCCTCGGTGGAGCCGCATCCGGATGGGCGCCGGCATCGGCTCGGGGCGGATGCGTCGTGAGCTCCTGAAGGCCCTCGCGCGGACGGAGCGAGGGGTGTTCACCAAGCCCGCGCCGAAATCCGCAGGGGTACATGTGAAATTCCATCTCACGCAGGCGAAGGGGTCGACCAAAGCCCTCACGGAGCGACCGGACGTTCGCGTCGCGCGGTAGAGCGCTACCGCACCGGGACGCTGACAACCCCGCAGAAGCAACTCCAGGCCGCCCCGGTAGAGGAGACCGAATCCGAGTAGGAACCGCAGGTCAGAGCACAGGCACGGCAATAGGCGGTCACCTCCAGCGGCATGATGGTGGAGGTGACCGCGTACTTCAGGCCCACCCGCACGGGCAGCTCGGACGACGGCCGCGAGTGCAGCATCACCACGGCGATCTCACCCACCTACGCTGAGTAGATCCTCGAACTGCAGGAGGTAGGGCGACGGAAGGAGACCTCACCCGATCGTCACTGAGGCCATAACCGAGTCATATACAACGGAATGCCGTACCCGTTCCGCTGGCCTCCGCGCCGATTTCACACACGTACTACAAATCAAATTTCGGTTCCGACCCGGCCGAATTCCAGACCTGCTGGACACATATCCGGCGGGCCGCCGTACAACGCTCTGGCGGCGGCCCGCTCTCGAATGCGCACCACGAAAGCGAGGCCGACGATGACCACGCCCTGGCCGCCGCGGCGCACGGCCCGCCGTCGGCTCGCCCCACGCGTCGCCGCTCCCCGGGAGCCGACCGATCCCACCCGCATCGGCCGTCGCGTCATACGCCGTTCGGGCAGTAAGGTCCACGAACTCCGCTCCGAATGAATCGCGCGCCGGTTCACCTGGACAGGGCCCCGTTCCCTGCTGCCCGGCGATACCGTGGTGAGACACGCCAGTAACGCGCCCTGGAGCAGTCGATGAGCGAAAAGCCGGCCCCCGTCACCACCGCCGCCAGGCAGCAGCTGGAGCCAGCGGCCGCCGACGCGGTCCGCGCGTACGCCGCCCGCACCCGTGAGAACGCCGATCAGTTCGCTGCCGTCCTGGAGGACATCGCCACCAACGGCCTGCCCGCGGTGGACGATTGCACGCCATGGGAGGAACTGCGTGAGGCCCACCTCGCCCGGCTCTCCGCCCAGCGCCCGGCCGTCGCCTGATGCCCGCACCGCACGGCCCGCGCCGCGCCCGGATAGCCTTCTCCGACTCCGCCGCCAAGCAGCTGGACGCCATCACCAGCGAAGCCGAGCTGCACGCCCTGGACCGTGCCCTAGTCGTCATCTCCGTCGACCCCGACGCCGGTGAACCGCTCCCCGGCGACAGCACCGGCCCGCGGCTGCGCCAGTACGTCGACGACGTCGAACGCGTCCGACTCCTGTACTGGGTGACGGCCTTGAAGACCGTGGTCGTCGTCGCCTTCATCGAGGTCTAGCAGCCGCCCACTGACCTCGTGCTACTCCTGGTGCCGCTCTGTGCTGCACGGCTGCTGCACAGTGACTCAGGAGACAGCTCAGGAGACAGCGCAGCATTCGCACGCACGGTCCAGCCGGCACACGGGTGCCACACGTGCAGCAAGGTCAGCCTCACCGTGAGCGGCCGACGCCTACCCGCCCTGCTGCCGCCGGCGCCGCGCCACCGAGACGCGAGCACGCCTGCAGCGCGCAGTCGAAGTACACGTCGACGTCCACGCTCCAATCCCGGCGGACGACCTCGTACGCGCACAGGCGCCCCCGTTGCGCGCGATCGTCGTGGACGCCCTGGGCGTGGACGACGGGCTGCGGTGGTTTGAAGCGGCATGCGAGGCCCACCGACGCGCGACCGAGACGGAGCGTGATCACAGCTTCAACTTCGGTTTCGCCCACTACCTCGACCTGGCGGCCGGGCGTACGAGAGCGTCACCCTGCCGGTGGTGGCCGCCTTCGGGGCTATGAAGGTCCGCGGTCTCAGCCCAGCTGTCGTTGGGCGAGCCGAACCGGTTGCCCAACTGCAGGGTCGTACGTCACGCTCCACTCCTACCGCAGCAGCCGATCCTCGGGCGGGTGGCACGGGGCGCAACATCCAAGGAACGCTCGTCCGCGGCCAGCAGCTTTCCCTTCCAGGGGAAAGGCGCGTCCGGATCTGACCCTCGCTGCCCGCGCTACGCCGACAGAGCTGGTGACGGTTTGGCCCTGTGCGGGGGACCCTTTATCCACCCAGACGGGGCCCTTAGTGTCGGCACCGACACCGGGAACGCGATCGGCGCTGCGCCCGTGGAGGGTGCAGCGCCGATGTCCGTACGAGAGGATGCCCGACCTGGTCAGCCGACGGCGTGCAGCGAACCGCGCCTCTTGGCGGCCGCGGCCTTCTTGGCAGCGGCGGCGGCTGCCCGCTTCTTGCGCTGCTCGGCGAGCTGGTCCTGGTAGGCGGCGACAGCCCGGTGGTAGTCCGCCACGTAGGTCTTGCTGTCCAGCCGGTCTGCCTTGGGCATCATCTTGACGGCGTCCAGGGCGTCCTCGGGGGAGTTGTAGCCGGCCAGCATCGGGTTGATCTGGTAGACGCCGTTGCGGACCTTCTTGACGAGCTTCGCCAGCTCCAGCTCCCGCAGTGCGGCGTTTACGCTGGGGCGGCTGAGCCCGAGCAGCTCACCGAGGGTGGCCTGGTCCATCGCGATTCGGCCGCCGGCCTCGCTGCGCGCCCGGAGCTTCAGCAGCGCCCGGTAGGCGGCGGGCGGCAGGTCCAGGTCGGCGAGAAGACCGTCGGCGTTGGTTGCCGACCACTTCAAGGTACTCACTGGGCTGGTCCCTCCTCCTGGCGCTGCGCACGGGCCAGTCGGCGTGCAGCGCGTTCCTCGGCCCGCTTCTTGCGCAGTTCCTCGATCGCCTCGCGCATGTGCTCCAGCGACGGGAACCGCACCAAATCCGGCAGGCTCTCGTCCCTGCGGATCTTTGCGATCGTCTTGTCTTGGTCGACCTGCACGTACTCGGCTTCCACTAGCTCCGTGCCCGGGATGAATTCCGCTACACGGTACGAGTAGGGCGGGTTGAACTGGTAGACACCGCGGCGCACCTTGAAGACGATGCCGTGCCTCATGATCTCCTGGAGTGCTTCGTTGGTCTTCGCGCGGGGCACGTCCAGGACCGTCGCCATCTCCTCCTGCGTCAGCCGGATCTGCCCGCCGGCCTTCTGGCAGGCGATCATCAGCAGGATCAGCCGCAGCGGCAGGGCCTCGCGGAAGTACTGCGCAATCAGGAAGAAGAACTCCAGCGAGTCCATGGAGAACGCCTTCGGGCGCTCCGGGGTGTCGTAGAACTCCATCGGCTTGCGCTCGCTGCTGAGCGAGAGCTTCCGGCGCGGGTAGCGGCGAGCGACCGAGTCGAGGTCCTCAACCGGCTGCACCGGCTTCGACCACGCCTGGATCTCATCACCCAGGGGCAGCTCCGTACGGCGCGGCGCGCGCTTCGGTGCGGGACGACGGCGCTGTGGCTCGGGTGTCACGAGGCTGCTCTCCACTCCGCTGATCTTGGACGCCAGCAGTATGTCAGCCACGCCGACAGATATGTCGGCCTCACTGACGTTCCGGCGTGTTGTGTCCCCCCAGGGGGGACAGATCTCCTCCCTACAGACGACGGCAGACCGTTCAACGGGACGCCGTCGCGAACGTCGGCCTCGCTGACGTTTCGAGTCCAAAACCGTCGGCCTGGCTGACATTCCGTCTGCGATGTGACTACTCAGGAGGTACACATCGCAGACGTTGTGTACCTCCTGGGGTAACAGATCGCCGGATGCGCAGGCCGCTGGCCAGCGGGTTCTTGATCTGCGTAAGTATTAGGTGGCTGAGGTCTACCCGCAGGCGCCGGCCAGACCCCTCGTGGCTGAGGCGGCTTCGCGTGCGGGCCCGTGGGCCCGCGCAGACCGTAGGCGGCGCCAGGCGGCTCTGAGTCTCGGGCGGTGCCGACCATGACGAACAAGCACCAGGAGGCGGGGCCGGCCTCCGTGACGGGTTCCGCCGCCCGGCCTGAGGGGCCGTTCGGCTCCGTTACCTCCGCACGTCGGAATTCATGCTTTCCGATAACCGAGGTGCCGTTCTGTGACTGAGGCCCGAAGCCGCTCAATTCGTGATTCCTCACGTGACTGGTGGTAAAACACGGGTGCTGACGCCTCATCAAAAGGCACGCCCCGCCCGGGTGGTTGGGGGGTGTCCCGCATTTCCGCCAACGCTACATCGTGCATCAATCTGATGCACGCGGTACACTGGAACCACACGAACGAGTGACCCCCACCCCTCGTAACCAGCCCGGCCCGCATCAGCGGGCCCTAAGGCTCTGGAGGCGCAGCCGGAAGGACCGTCAGGCGGGGAGCGCAGCGGACCCGCCCCGGGAGTGCGGAGCACTCCCCAACTCCCTTACTGAAGGCCCCACTAACCGCATCTGACACCCCGCCAGCCACGGCCGCGCGATGCGCGGCCAGCCGGGCGCGCAGCGGCCGGCCCCACCGGTCCCTGGAGCGGAGGGGAGGGGAGGGGAGGGGACCGCCCGCGCATCGCGTCGGCCAGCGGGAGCGCAGCGACCGCCCCGCTTGCACATCGCGCAGCGATGTGATACCCGC
>NZ_JAHWGP010000305.1 GCF_020873915.1 Streptomyces sp. DH5 | reverse complement strand
AATCCTATCACAAAAGAAATAGCAGCGCTAATAGAAAAATATCTATTAACAAATGACATTAAAAATCCTAATTTACTAGAAAGATCTTTTAGAGGTGATTTACCTATAGAATTAATAAACATAATCGAAAGAATGTTAGTATGATTCAGACCTCTAATTTTGACATTCCATGCATGATGACCTTTATGATAACTTTCATTTCTAATTTTTTATAACTTGGAACATTATCATAAGTTTAACATATCCCTATTTTGTATCTTAATATAATGTAATTTAATTCCAAACTATTAATATTCAATCAATGTTTCTTTTTATTTTGTATTTAATAAATACTTTTATTGATAAGTAAAATCTATATTGTAAATTAATATATTAGGCAAAATTATCTTTATGCTCAAAAAGGATATGAATAATATCACATCCTTTATGCTTTTAATAGTTAATCTAATCAAAATAAAGTCTATTTCTTA
>NZ_JAHWGP010000304.1 GCF_020873915.1 Streptomyces sp. DH5 | reverse complement strand
GTCGCGAAGATTAATTTAAGCTTGACAGGGTAGTTTTAAACTGGTAAACTACTTAAAGTTGAGAAAAAAGCAGAGGCAAAAGCTTCTCGCCTAGCAGACAAGAAAGTCTCCGGGCAGAAATTAAGAAATTAATTCCGTTAAAAGCGGCTTTAATGACCTCTGTTTGAAGTATTCAAACGGAGGTTTTTTTATCTGCATTTTCTCTCTGAATTTATTTGGAGGTGAAGTATCATAGCAGTAGACAAGATGGTTAATGACGGCATTCGTGCTCGTGAAGTTCGTTTGATCAGCAGTAATGGTGATCAGCTTGGAGTTAAATCAAAGCGCGAAGCTTTACAAATCGCTGAACAGGAAAATCTTGACTTGGTTTTAGTTGCTCCGAAGGCAAAGCCGCCGGTTGCAAAGGTAATGGATTACGGGAAATACCGTTTTGAATTACAAAAGAAGCAACGCGAAGCCCGGAAGAAACA
>NZ_JAHWGP010000303.1 GCF_020873915.1 Streptomyces sp. DH5 | reverse complement strand
GTTACACAAGTTGTTGGAACGTATAGCGAAGCAAAGCATTTTGGTTTCGTATTACCGGATGACAAACGTATTATGCAAGATATCTTTATACCTAAAGGACAAAATTTAGGTGCTGTAGATGGTCATAAAGTATTAGTACAAATTACGAAGTATGCCGATAGTACTGACAATCCAGAAGGCCACGTCTCAGCAATATTAGGTCATAAAAATGATCCAGGTGTAGATATACTTTCCATCATTTACCAGCATGGAATAGAAATCGAGTTTCCAGATGATGTATTACAAGAAGCTGAAGAAGTACCGGATGTAATAGAACCATCTGAAATCGAAGGGCGTCGTGATTTAAGAGATGAATTAACAATCACTATAGATGGCGCAGATGCTAAAGATTTAGATGATGCCATTGCTGTAAAAAAATTAAAAAATGGCAACACCGAGCTTACAGTTAGTATTGCAGATGTAAGTTACTA
>NZ_JAHWGP010000302.1 GCF_020873915.1 Streptomyces sp. DH5 | reverse complement strand
AGTTTATAGAACATCCGTGCAAAAAAGCTACGAATGGGCGGTTCGCCGTCTCTTGTTATGCGTCGTGTGCCAACACAATCTAAATCTGTACTGGTTTCAATCATCTCAATCATTTGAGGTAATAACTCAGGCGGGTCTTGTAAATCAACGTCCATGACTGTCACTAAGTCACCTGTTGCTTCTTTTAAACAAGCGTATAAGCCCGCTACTTTCCCAAAATTTCGTGAAAAAGAAAGATAACGGACCTTCTCTGGATGTTCGCGATAAAGCTGTCTTAAAACAGCTAACGTATTGTCTTTTGAGCCATCATTCACAAATATATATTCTACTGAATGAGACAGTTGCTGGCTAATTTTTTCTACTTCTTCAAAAAACAGCGGAATCGCTGCTTCCTCATTATAACAAGGGACAACAATTGATAACATTTTATTTCCTCCACACTTCAGTTAATTATCATTATACCATATAAT
>NZ_JAHWGP010000301.1 GCF_020873915.1 Streptomyces sp. DH5 | reverse complement strand
GAGCGGGAGTTGGGTTCGGTTGCCGCTGCTGCTGAGCCTGCTATTGGTCGAGTTCGTCGCGGCGGTAGTAGGTCGGGGAGTTGCGGCAGAGTTGGCAGGCGAGGACGAGGGGTTGGCCGGCCTTTCCAGGGAGCTTTTGGCCGCAGCACAGGGGCAAAGTCTCGACGCTCGGTGTTGCAGCTTGCGTCGTAGAATCATACCGCCGTTCGCACGCGCGTCCTGCGGGCCCGTCGCGATGCGATGTGGTTCCGCTTTCGGCCTGGTGGAGGGTTCCGCCTCGTTCGGCCGTGATTGTGGCGTGTGCGTCGGCGGGGATCCAGCTGACGCGGTCGCGGTGCCGGTACGGCAGCCATGTGCCGTGGAGGATGCCCTCCAGGAGGTGATCGAGGTGGGGGCGCGGGCCGCAGGGGAACAGGGCGGTCGTGGCGGCCTTCTGCCGGCTGTAGCTGTGCGGGTTCAGTGTCGGGTAC
>NZ_JAHWGP010000035.1 GCF_020873915.1 Streptomyces sp. DH5 | reverse complement strand
GTCGAGCGGGAGTGACGCAGGGCGGTGCTGTTCCGTGCGGTCGAGCGGGAGTGACGCAGGGCGGTGCTGTTCCGTGCGGTCGAGCGGGAGTGACGCAGGGCGGTGCTGTTCCGTGCGGTCGAGCGGGAGTGACGCAGGGCGGTGCTGTTCCGTGCGGTCGAGCGGGGGTGACGCAGGGCGGTGCTGCTTACGCGGGTGAGAACAGGTGGTCGCTGATCAGCCGGGCTCCGCCGATGACTCCGGCGGTGGGGCCCAACTCCCCCAGGACGATGGGCAGGTTGCGGGTGGCCAGCGGCAGCGACCCGCGGTAGACCTGGGTGCGGATCGCGGCGAGCAGGGTGTGGCCGAGGCCGGTCACCCCGCCGCCGATCACCACCAGGCCGGGGTTGAAGAAGCTGACCAGGCCGGCGATGACCTGGCCGGTTCGGTTGCCGCCCTCACGGATCAGGTCGAGGGCGGTGGCGTCACCGGCCGCCGCGGCGGCGGCGACGTCGACGGCGCTGAGCGTGCCGTTCGACTCCAGTCGGCTCGCGAGTTCCGCGGAGCGCTGCTGCTGGGCGGCCTCCATGGCGTCCCGGGCGAGGGCCGCGCCGGAGAAGTGCGCCTCCAGACAGCCCCGGTTGCCGCAGGCGCACGGACGGCCGTCGGGCACGGCCTGGATGTGCCCGATGTCGCCCGCGCTGCCCGTGGCGCCGCGGTGCACCTCGCCGCCGACGACGATGCCGCAGCCGATGCCGGTACCGATCTTGACGCAGAGGAAGTCCCCGACGGTGCGGGCGACACCGGCGTGCTGCTCCCCCATGGCCATCAGGTTCACGTCGTTGTCGACCATGACCGGGCAGCCGAGGTCCTGGCTGAGTGCCTCCCGCACGGGGAAGCCGTCCCAGCCCGGCATGATCGGCGGAGCCACCGGGACGCCCTCGGGGAAGCGGACCGGGCCCGGGACGCCGATGCCGGCGCCGTCGAACCCCTCCGCGAACCCGGAGGCCTTCAACTTCGCTGCCATGGACAGCACTTGCTCGAAGACCGCGACCGGTCCCTCGCGTACGTCCAGGGGCTGGTTGATGTGTCCGAGGATCTCCAGTTCGGCGTTGGTGACGGCGACGTCGACCGAGGTCGCGCCGATGTCGACGCCGAGGAACCGCAGGTGCGGGTTGAGACGGATGTTGTGGGAGCGCCGGCCGCCGCGCGAGGCGGCGAGTCCGTCGGCCACGACGAGTTCCGTCTCCAGCAGCCGGTCCACCTCCACGGCCAGTTTCGACCGCGAGAGGTCGACCTGGTCGCCCAACTGGGCCCGGGAGTTGGGGCCGCCGTCACGCAGCAGCCGCAGCAGCCGTGCCTGATGGGCGTTCGCGGGTCGCGCCGTCATGCGTCTCACGAGCCCCTCCCCGCCTCGTCGGCCTGTGCGTGCCGGGTTCCGGCCACGGTGTGTGGCGTTCCTTCGGAGGGGAAAGTAGCAGCGGCTGCCGGAGGTGGGAAGAAGTAGCGCAGGAATTGACTCCTACTTTTTCCACTCACAGGACAAAGGCGCGTCCGCGGCCCGTCGACACGGGCCGTCCCGGTGCACGCCGAGGGCCGGTGCCCGGGCCCGCCGGCGTGCCGGTCGCGGCGCGCGGGCGGAACTGCGGATCCCCTCCCCCGCCTCCGTGCCGCCACGACCTCCCTGACCTACGACGGCCCGGCCGGTCAGCGGCCCTGAGCCGGCCCGGGCGGCCGCTCAGGGGCAGGGCACGACCTGCCCGCACACGACACGGCCGCTCAGAGGCAGCAGCACACGACCTGCCCGCACACGACACGGCCGCTCAGGGGCAGCGCACGACCTGCCCCGCGTACGACAGGTTCCCGCCGAAACCGAAGAGCAGCACGGGGTCACCGGTCGCCACGGCGCCCCGTTCGACGAGCTTGGAGAAGGCCAGCGGGATGCTCGCGGCCGAGGTGTTGCCGGACTCGGTGACATCGCGGGCCACGACGGCGTTGACGGCGCCGAGCCGGCGGGCGAGGGGTTCGATGATCCGCAGGTTGGCCTGGTGCAGCACCACCCCGGCGAGGTCCTCCGGGGCCAGGCCCGCCTTCTCGCAGGCCTGGCGCGCGACGACCGGCAGCCGGGTGGCCGCCCAGCGGTAGACGCTCTGCCCCTCCTGGGCGAACCGCGGCGGCGTCCCCTCGATCCGCACCGCGTTGCCCATCTCGGGCACCGAGCCCCACAGCACCGGGCCGATCCCCGCCCGTTCCTGCGGGGAGCAGGCCTCCACCACGGCGGCGCCCGCCCCGTCACCGACGAGGACGCAGGTGGAGCGGTCGGTCCAGTCGGCCACCTCGGACATCTTGTCGGCGCCGACCACCAGCACCCGGCTCGCACCACCGGCCCGTACGGCGTGGTCGGCGGTGGCGAGGGCGTGGGTGAAACCGGCGCACACCACGTTGATGTCCATGACGGCGGGCCGGGGCATGCCGAGGCGGGCGGCGACCCGGGCCGCCATGTTGGGCGAGCGGTCGATCGCGGTGGACGTGGCGACCAGGACCAGGTCGATCTCGGCGGGTGTGCGGCCGGCCGCCGCCAGGGCCTTGGCGGCGGCGTGCGCGGCCAGTTCGTCGACGGGTTCCTCCGGGCCGGCGATGTGACGCGTCCGGATGCCCACCCGGCTGCTGATCCACGCGTCGCTGGTGTCGACCATGCCCGCGAGGTCCTCGTTGGTGAGGACCCGGGCGGGCTGGTAGTGGCCGAGGCCGGCGATGCGTGAGCCGATCATGGGCGGATCCCCCTCGTTTTTGGCTGCGGGATGCACCAGTCTGATCAGTGACTCACCGGTACGACGGCAGGTGAAGCGACAGGAAACACCCACCAGGCTTGTCGGCTTCCGTCAGCCCCCGCCGGGCCGGGACAGGGGAACGGACCGCCGGGGACACGCGTCGGACCCCACCGGTACAGCGGCCCCACGCCCCCTGTGCGGGGCCGTGAGATCGTGGAGGCCGGGACCGAGCGGAACTGGTGGGACATGGGACGAGTCACGGAACGACGCAAGGTGCTCCGCATCCGGGACGGGGCCGTCTCCAGTCGCCCCGACACGCTCGTCGCCGAGGAACCCCTGGAGATCAGGCTGAACGGCAGGCCCCTCGCCGTCACCATGCGCACCCCGGGCGACGACTTCGCGCTGGCGGCCGGCTTCCTGGTGAGCGAGGGGGTGCTGGCCGCCGCGGACGACCTGCGGAACATCGTCTACTGCGCCGGGGCCACCGCCGGGGACGCCTCCCGCTCGAGCGGACCCGAGAGCGGGGGACGGTCGAACACCTACAACGTGGTCGACGTGCGGACCGCCGCCCATGTGGCGGTCCCGGACATCACGCTGCAACGCAACGTCTACACCACGTCCTCCTGCGGCCTGTGCGGCAAGGCCAGCCTCGACGCGGTGCGCACGACGGCCCGCCATCCCATCGCCGACACTCCCCCGCTGCGCGTGGACCCGGAGCTGCTGGCCGCTCTACCGGACCGGCTGCGCGCCTCGCAGCGGGTCTTCGACCGCACCGGCGGCCTGCACGCCGCGGCCCTCTTCGACGAGCAGGGAGAGCTCCTCGACGTCCGCGAGGACGTGGGCCGGCACAACGCGGTCGACAAAGTGGTCGGCCGTGCCCTGCAGAGCGGCGGGCTGCCGTTGTCCCGGTCGATCCTGATGGTCTCCGGGCGGGCCTCCTTCGAGCTGGCGCAGAAGGCGGTCATGGCCGGCATCCCGGTGCTGGCGGCCGTCTCGGCGCCGTCCTCGCTGGCCGTGGACCTGGCGGCGGAGACGGGGCTGACCCTGGTGGGCTTCCTGCGCGGCCGTTCCATGAACGTGTACGCGGGTGAGGACCGCCTCGCCCTGACGGCCGAGGCCGTCCGGGACTGACCCGCCGCGGGGAGCGCCCCCGCCGCGCCGCGGCGCCCCGCCTGCGTACCGGGCCCCATGGACCCGGCGCACGACGATCCACTAACGTCACCGGGCGTGTCCGACGACGCAGCACGAGCACGGCAGCGGACGGGGACCGGGATCGCGCTGGCGCTGGCCCTGGTCCTCGGTGCCGTCCTGCTCACCGGCTTTCCCGGCGACGACGGCGGACAGGACGCCGGCGACTGCCGGTCCCGCACGGTCTCCTCCTGGACCGCCGAGCCCGCCCTCACCTCCGAGTTCGCCCGCTACGGCGACGACGCCGGCCGCACCGACGACTGGACCGGCGGCGACGGCACCCACTCGGTGCGGCTGCCCGACGGCCGGCTGCTGTGGCTGTTCTCCGACACCTTCCTGGGCCGGGTGCACCGCCCGCCGAACCCGGTCGGCGAGTCGTACGCCTGGCGGGACACCACCGCCCCGATGGTGCGCAACTCGGCCGTGCTCATGCGCGACGGCCGGCTCGAGGGCACCCTGCCCGCTCCGCTCTTCCCCGACCCGGCCCCGGGCCAGTGGCGCTGGCCCGTCGCCGCCCGGGTCGAGGCACGCTCCCCCGGCTCCGCCGAGCAGGTCGTGAAGGTCCTGCTGTGGGTGCGCAAGGACGGGCAGCACCCGTGGATCTACGGTGTCCCCACCGCCACCGAGGTCGCCACGCTCTCCCTGCCCGACCTGCGGCTGGAGTCGGTCGTCACGGTGCTCGACCAGCAGCAGGTCGCCGATCCGTCCCGGCGGGTGCTGTTCGGGACCACCCTCGTCGAGGAGGACGGCTGGACGTACGTGTTCGGCGGTGACGACGGCCGCCCCGCCTCCCGTCCGGCCTCGCACGCGTACGTGGCGCGCGTCCCGGAGGGCGGACTCGGTGACCCGGCCGCCTGGGAGTTCTGGGACGGCTCCCAGTGGCAGACCCGCGCCCGTCCGGGTCCGGTGCTCGGCGACGGGCGGCACGCCGGCGTGGGCAGCGCGTTCTCGGTGGTGCGGGACGGGGGGACGTACGTCCTGTTCACGATGGCCGCGGGCGCGAAGGGGCTGACCACGGTGGCGTCGTACTGGGCCTGCTCCCCGACCGGGCCCTGGCACGGGCCGGCGCACGAGTTCACCCCCGAGCTGCCCGGCGACGGGACGGCCGCCTACAACCCGCAGACGCACCCGGAGCTGAGCGGGGACGGGCGGCTGGTGCTCAGCTACGACGTGAACTGGCTGGAGATGTCCTCGGCCGCCGCCATGCTCAGCCGGAACGTGTCCCTGTACCGGCCCCGGTTCCTGACGGTCCGGCTCGGTCCGCGGCACTGATCCCGCCGGCCTCCTCGACGGGGTCGTGCGAGCGGCGTTCGGC
Organism: Streptomyces sp. DH5; assembly: GCF_020873915.1. Lineage (GTDB taxonomy): Bacteria > Actinomycetota > Actinomycetes > Streptomycetales > Streptomycetaceae > Streptomyces. Next base: position 83,800 of record NZ_JAHWGP010000035.1, on the reverse strand, counting down.
GATGACCGCGCACACCATCAGCTGCATCTGGTGGAACAGCATCAGCGGCAGCACGGCGAGCGCGGCCTGCGCCCCGAACAGCACGCTCGCCATGGGCAGTCCGGCGGCGAGCGACTTCTTCGAGCCGGCGAACTGGATGACGATCCGGTCCGCTCTGCCGAACCGCAGCGCCTTGGCCCCGTACCAGGTCAGCAGCAGCATCACGGCGAGCAGGACGGCCTCGACGGCGAGCAGGGTGCCGAGCCGGGCGGGGCTCACCCGGCTCCAGATGCCCTGCACCATGCCCGCGCTGAACGCGGCGTAGACGACCAGCAGGATCGAGCCGCGGTCGACCAGCCCCAGCACCTTGCGGTGGCGGGCGATGAACCCGCCGATCCAGCGGCGCGACAACTGCCCGGCGACGAACGGCACCAATAGCTGGAGCACGATCTTCAGCACCGAATCCCCGGAGAACCCTCCCCCGCCGCCGCCCAGCAGCACCGCCGCGAGCAGCGGGGTGAGGACGATGCCGGCCAGCGAGGAGAAGGAGCCGGCGCAGATCGCGGCGGGCACGTTGCCGCGGGCGACGGAGGTGAAGGCGATCGAGGACTGGATGGTCGACGGGACCAGGGTGAGGAAGAGCAGGCCCTGGTACAGCGGGTCGGTCAGGAGCACCGGGACGAGTCCGCGGGCGGCGAGACCCAGTACCGGGAAGACGACGAAGGTGCAGGCCAGCACGGTGACGTGGAGGCGCCAGTGCTTCAGCCCGTCCAGCGCCTCACGGGTGGAGAGGCGGGCACCGTAGAGGAAGAAGAGCAGCGCGACGGCGGCGGTCGAGGCACCGGAGGCGATGTCCGCGCCCGTCCCCCGGGCGGGCAGCAGCGCGGCGAACCCCACCGTGGCGAGGAGGAGCAGGATGTACGGGTCGACCGGTGTCCGACTCGGCCAGTGCGGGCGTTTCACGGTGCTCATCTGCTTGCTCCCTGCCGGAATCGTGCCGTCCCATCCTGCTCCCCCCGCCCGTGATCGGGAATCCGGTACACCGCTCTCACTGCCATCACGTTCCGCGATGGGCGCGGCTAGGCTGAGGTGGCATGTACGACCCGACCCAGCTGCGGACGTTCCTGTCGGTGGCGCAGACGCTGAGCTTCACACAGGCGGCGCGGCGGCTCGGGCTGCGCCAGTCGACGGTGAGCCAGCACGTGCGGCGGCTGGAGGCGGCGACCGGACGGCAGCTGTTCAGCCGGGACACGCACTCGGTGGAGCTGACCGAGGACGGCGAGGCCATGCTGGGCTTCGCGCGGCGCATCCTGGACGTACACGAGCAGGCGACGCAGTTCTTCACCGGGACGCGGTTGCGGGGGCGGCTGCGGTTCGGCGCGTCGGAGGACTTCGTCCTGACCCGGCTGCCGGAGATCCTCGGGCGGTTCCGGCACGAGCACCCCGAGGTCGACCTGGAGCTGACGGTCGAGCTGTCGGGCATCCTGCACGAGCAGCTCGCCGCGGGCGGACTCGACCTGGTGCTCGCCAAGCGGCGGCCGGAGGATCCCCGGGGCGAGCTGGTCTGGCACGACGAGCTGGTGTGGATCGGCAGGCCGGGACTGCGCCTGGACCCGGGCCGTCCGGTGCCGCTGATCGTCTACCCGCCGCCGGGCATCACCCGGGCCCTGGCCCTGCGGGCACTGGAACGGGAGGGCCGTCAGTGGCGGATCGTCTGCACCAGCGGCAGTCTCAACGGTCTGCTCGCGGCGGCCCGCGCCGGGCTGGGCGTGATGGTGCACTCGCGGGGACTGGTCCCGCCGGGGCTGGAGCGGATGCCGGACCGTGCGGGGCTGCCGCAGCCGGGCGAGGTGGACTTCGTGGTGGTGCACGGCCGGCACCGGCCCGCCGCGCGGGGCGCCGCCGACGCGCTGGCGGCGGCGATCCTGGCGGGCGGCGACCGGCTGCACCGCGGCGGACGGGGGTGAGGGGGTGACGGTCCGGCCGGTGCGCGCGCCGGCGGGAGTGGGACTTCCGCGCCGTCCCAAGGGCGGGTCATGGGGTCGTACAGATTCGGTGGAGATAGTTCCACCGAAACTTACTCCGCGGTCAGGTTTCTGTCCGGCCCTTCCCCTTGTGCGCGCATTCTCCTCCCCTGACCAGCGCGGACGGGAGCCGCGCGGGATTTCCGGCCCCCTCCCGCCCTCCGTCCCCGTGGGGTAGCTTTCACGGCGCCCCGCGGGACGGCGTCGTCCCGCGGCAGTCCGGACGCCGAGGAGCGGGGAGCGGGGTTTGCGCGAAATCACCAACCCTCCGTTGGCCTTGGAGCCTCCGGTGGGCGGTCTGGCCGACGTGGTCTTCCGGTACGCCGAGGAGGACCCCTCGCGGGTGGCGCTCGGCCGCAAGGACGACACCGGCCGCTGGCGGGACGTGTCCGCCGCCGAGTTCCGCGACGAGGTGCTCGCCCTCGCCAAGGGCCTGCTCGCGGGCGGCATCCGGTTCGGCGACCGGGTCGCGCTCATGTCCCGCACCCGGTACGAGTGGACGCTGTTCGACTTCGCGCTGTGGACCGTCGGCGCGCAGGTGGTGCCCGTCTATCCCACGTCGTCGGCCGAGCAGTGCTTCTGGATGCTGCACGACGCCCAAGTGACGGCCGCGATCGTGGAGCACGAGGACCACGCGATGACCATCGCCACCGTCATCGACCGGCTGCCCCGGATGCGCCGGCTGTGGCAGCTCGACGCCGGCGCGGTGCAGGAGCTGTACGACGCGGGCGCCCACCTCGACGACGAGGTGGTGCACCGGCACCGTCAGGCGGTCACGCCCGACTCGGTGGCGACGGTCATCTACACCTCGGGCACCACCGGCCGCCCCAAGGGCTGTGTGCTCACGCACGGCAACTTCATGTACGAGGCGGACACCGTCGTCGCACGCTGGGAGCCGGTGTTCCACTCGCGCGGGGGCGAGGAGGCGTCGACGCTGCTGTTCCTGCCGCTCGCGCACGTCTTCGGGCGGATGGTGCAGGTCGCGGCGATCCGCGGGAAGGTGCGGTTCGGTCACCAGCCGCAGCTGCACGCGGCGGCCCTGCTGCCCGATCTGGCCGCCTTCCGGCCGACGTTCTTCCTGGCGGTGCCGTACATCTTCGAGAAGGTGTACAACGCGGCGCGGCGCAAGGCGGAACGCGAGGGCCGCTCCGGGCCCTTCGAGAAGGCCGTCGACGTGGCCATCAGGTACGCGGACGCCATGGAGGCGAAGACCTGGGGCACCGGGCCCGGCCCCTCGGCGTCGCTGCGGATGCAGCACCAGCTCTTCGACAAGCTCGTCTACGGCAGGATGCGCGCGGCGATGGGCGGCAGGATCCGGCACGCCATGTCGGGCGGTTCGGCGATGGACCGCCGGCTCGGGCTGTTCTTCGCCGGGGCCGGCGTGCACGTCCACGAGGGGTACGGTCTCACCGAGTCGACGGCGGCGGCGGTCGCCAATCCGCCCGAGCGCACCCGTTTCGGCACGGTCGGCCTGCCCGTGCCCGGGGTCACCGTGCACATCGCGGACGACGGCGAGATCTGGCTGCGCGGCGACAACGTCTTCCAGGGCTACCTGAACAACGCCAAGGCCACCGACGAGACCCTGCACGACGGCTGGCTGGCCACCGGTGACCTCGGATCCCTGGACGAGGACGGTTACTTGACCATCACCGGGCGCAAGAAGGAGATCCTGGTGACCTCCGGCGGCAAGAGCGTCTCCCCGGCGGTGCTGGAGGAGCGGGTGCGGGACCATCCGCTGGTCAACCAGTGCATCGTGGTCGGCAACGACCGCCCGTACGTCGCCGCCCTGGTCACCCTCGACCAGGAGGCCGTGGAGCACTGGCTGGCGATGCGCGGCAAGGCGCCGATGCCGCCGGCCGAGCTGGTGCGCGACGCGGACCTGGAGACGGAGGTGCGGCGCGCGGTGGTCACGGCCAACACGCTGGTCTCGCAGACCGAGTCGATCCGCACCTTCCGCATCCTGGCGCAGCCGTTCAGCGAGGAGCACGGACTGCTCACACCGTCGCTGAAACTGAAGCGCAGGGCGATCGAGAAGGCGTACGGGGAGGAGGTCGAGGCGCTCTACCGTGCGTGATTTCTCCGGTCGGGAATGCGCCACGGGTCGTGATCGTTGACGATGGGGGTAGCAGGTGTGACAGCCGACCCCAACCGAAGGATCGAGAGAGCTCGTGAGCAAGGTCCCCCCGATCATCCTGAACAACGGCGTCGAGATGCCCCAGTTGGGGTTCGGCGTCTGGCAGGTGCCGGACACGGAGGCCGAGACGGCCGTGGCGACGGCGCTGGAGGAGGGCTACCGCAGCATCGACACCGCGGCGGTCTACGGCAACGAGGAGGGCACCGGCCGGGCGATCGCGCGCTCGGGCGTCCCGCGCGAGGACCTGTTCGTCACCACCAAGCTCTGGAACAGCGACCAGGGGTACGACTCCACCCTGCGGGCCTTCGAGTCGTCCCTGTCGAAGCTCGGCCTCGACTACGTGGACCTGTACCTCATCCACTGGCCGACGCCCGCCCGGGGACGCTACGTCGACACGTACAAGGCGTTCGAGAAGCTGCACGCCGACGGCCGGATCCGCGCCGTCGGCGTGTCCAACTTCCTGCCGGAGCACCTGGCCCACCTGATCGCCGAGACGTCCGTCGTCCCGGCGGTCAACCAGATCGAACTGCACCCCCACCTCCAGCAGCACGCCGCGCGTGAGTACCACGCCGAGCAGGGCGTCGCCACCGAGGCGTGGTCGCCGCTCGGGTCCGGCAAGGGCATCCTGGAGATCCCGGCGATCGTGGCGATCGCCCGGAAGCACGGCCGCACACCGGCCCAGGTGGTGCTGCGCTGGCACCTCCAGCTGGGCAACGTCGTCATCCCGAAGTCGGTGACGCCGTCGCGGATCGCGGAGAACATCGACGTCTTCGGCTTCAGCCTGGACGACGAGGACCTCGCCGCGATCAGCGCCCTCAACGAGGACCGGCGGCTGGGCCCCGACCCGGCGGAGTTCAACGCCGGCTGACGGCACGGCACATGGCCGGCCTCCCCGACGCGGGGAGGCCGGCCCCGTGTCTAGTTGGGCTGCCCGACGGGCCGTACGACGACGGTGTTGACGTCGACTCCGGCCGGCTGCGACAGGGCCCACACGATCGAGTCGGCGATCTGGCCGGCGGTGAGCAGGTGGCCGGGCGGGAGGCTGCCGTGGGCGTCCCAGAAGGGGGTCTCCACCCGGCCGGGCGCGATCAGGGTGACGCCGACGCCCCACTCGGTGACCTGCCGCCGGGTGTTCTCGGCCAGCCCGGTCACTGCGTACTTGGTCGCCCCGTACAGGTTGCCCGGCGTCGGCACGAACCCGGCGACGCTGCCGACCAGGACGATGCGTCCGCGGGTCTCCCTCAGCGCGTCGATGGACGCCCTGATCAGCAGCGCGGGGCCGAGGACGTTGGTCAGTACCATCCCGGTCCACCCGGCCGGGTCTCCCTCCGCGACCGAGTCACCGGTGGCGAAGCCGGCGTTGGCGACGACGGTGTCCAGCCGGCCGAACTCCCTCAGCGCGGCGCCGACCGCGGAGCGCACGTCGTCGTAGTCCGACGCATCGCCCCGAACGGTCAACAGCCTTTCGGGCTCGCCCAGTTCCTTGGCGAAACTGCGCAGCCGCTCCTCCCCCCGCCCGGTGACGACCACCCGCTGTCCCTGGTCCAGCAGCCGCCGTGCGACGGCGGCGCCGATACCGCTGCCACCCCCGGTGATAAGCGTGACCCGCGTGTCCTCGGTCATGGGAACCCCCTGTGTCTCGTTGCGTGCCGGGGAGTCCATCAGTTGAAGTGTTCTCCAAGTCAAGCCGTCACACGGGCCGCACCGCCGAATGGACCGTGTGGGCCGCGAGGACGAACACGTCCGGCCGGTGGTGCACGCTCGCGCGGTCGTCGGGGTCGAGGAGCCGGTCGAGGGTGGCGCGGTCGTCGGCGTCGAGGTCCTCGGCGAGGAGGTCGCGGGTGTGGGTGAGGGCGGCGGTCACGTAGGCGCGGGCGCGGTCCGTGGCCGGGGCGGGCAGGTCGAGCAGGAAGGTGCGCGAGCGGGTGTGGCGCAGGCCGGCCGAGACCAGCAGCGCGGGCCAGTCCTCGACGGCGGGCACCGAGCCCGGCAGTTCGGCGCGCATACGACTGAACCGGTCCTGTTCCACCGCGTCGATGCGCGCCTGGAGTCCGGGCCGGCCGAACCCGATGTCGCGGGGCAGGAAGCGGGCGGGCAGTCCGCCCTCCATCACCGCGAGCGTGCCGCCGGGAGTGAGCCGCTCGGCGCAGGCGGCCAGTGCGGCCCGCTGGTCGCCCAGGTGGTGGACACTGCGGCTGGCCCACAGCAGGTCGGCCGGGTAGTCCAGTTCGTCGAGCACGTCGGGGAGTTCACCGGCGACGGTGCCGAACCGGTCGGCGACGCCCTCGCGTTCCGCCCGGGCGCGGGCGCGCTCCAGCAGCGGCTCGGAGCCGTCGACGGCCACCACCCGCGCGCCGGGAAAGGTGTCGGCGAACAGGCACGCGATGACGCCGGGGCCGCTGCCGGCGTCCACGATCAGTCCCGGTTCGGTCACCTCCTTCGCCAGCCAGCTCAGGGCGTGCTCGTACAGCGGGGTGAAGAGTTCCGCCTGCGTCTCGAGCAGGTGGGCCATCTCGGCCCAGTCGATGTCGCCGTCGTGTCCGTGTCCGTGTCCGTGGCCCTGGCCGTGGCCGTGCCGGTCGTTGTCGTGGTGGTGCGCCATGGGGTCAGCCTCTCCGCTCGGATGCCGCCAGCGTGCGACGACGCACCGGATGCGGGCAAACGATGTTGCCGCTTCCGCAAAGACGGCCCGGGGTGAGGGCGTGCGGCGGTCCGCCGGGTCCGGGCACCGGGAGGCCGGGACCCGGCGGACCGGGGGTCAGCCCGTCACGACAGCGGCGGGTAGGCGTTCTTCATCAGCTCCTGGAACTGGGCGGAGAACCAGTGCCCGGAGATCGGGGCGTCGGGCAGGGCGCCCGACATGTTGTTGTCGTTGCGCGGGTTGCCGGTGTACGTCGGGTCGCACATCCGGTCGAAGCCCTTGCCCTCGTCGTTGTCGATGGCCTTGCTCGCCCCGTCGGACTCGCCCGGGGGCTTCATCCACACATAGGCGTCGATCCCGGGCTCGGGGGAAGCCTTGGGCCGCTCACCGAGGCCGGCTCCCGACTGGTTGCACCAGTTGCCCGTGTTGAACCGGCGGTCGTAGCGTCCGCCGTCGACGTAGGTGTCCACGCTGGTGGTGGCGCCGGGTCCGGTGGGCCGGTTCGCCCCGCCCCAGCCGTTGCGGGAGGTGTCGATCAGCATGCCGATCTTCGAGTCGAAGCCGAGCGAGACCAGCTTCTCGCGCAGGGCCTGGGCGTACGACAGCTCGTCGACGTAACGGTTCCAGCTGACCCACTTCGACTCGCGCACCGACTTGCCCGCCACGGAGTCGCCGATGGAGAAGTGCTCCTCCTTCAGCGCACTGTAGTTGGCCGTGTTGGCGATGAAGCCGTGCACGTCGGCGACGGTGGCGCCCTCGGCGGTGGCGGCCTGCTTGAACGTCTCGGCGGAGGCGCCGAAGTTGTCGTCCCAGCCCAGCCAGCCGTGGTGGCCGGCGTCCACGTAGTTGTAGACGTTGGGCACGTCGCCGAGCTTGTTCAGGGCGTAGCCGACGCCCTTCACGTAGTTGCCGTTGGCCTTCATGACGTCGCAGTTCTCCACGGCGGTCGGCCGCGGACTGACGTTGGTGACCAGGTTGGGCAGGGAGTCGATCTCGACCGTGGTGACGATCCGCAGCGAGGCGTACTTCGGGTCGCCGAGGATCGCCGCGATCGGGTCGATGTACTCGGTCTTGTACCGGTCGATCTCCGTCGGGCCGAGCTCACCGTTGGAGGCGAGGGCGGCGCAGTCGCGGCCGGGCAGGTTGTAGATGACGACCTGGAAGACCAGTTCGCCGGAGCCCTTCTGCTCCAGCGCCGCGTCGAGGTGTTCGCGCAGTCCCATCTTGCCGCCCGCGCCGGTGATGGCCGCGATGCGGTCCAACCAGACACCGGTCGGCTCGTCGGCGATGCGGTCGCCGCCCGGTTCGGCGGCGGCGTTCGCGGACCACTCCGGGTTCACGTACACCTTGGCACCGTCGTAGGGGTTGTCGACCCGCTCGCCGTCGCCGGGCGGCGGATCGGTCGGGTCCGGCGGCGGATCGGTCGGGCCGCCGGAGTCGACGTTGCAGGTCACCCCGTCGAGGGTGAAGGTGGCCGGGACCGCGTTGCTGCCGCTGTAGGTGCCCTGGAAGCCGAAGGTGGCCGAACCCCCGGTGGCGAGGGTGCCGTTGTAGGACTCGTTGGCGGCGGTGACGTCCGCGCCGGACTGGGTGACCCTGGCGTTCCAGCCGCTGGTGACCTTCTGGTTGCCGGCGTAGGACCACTTGACCGACCACGACGACTTCGCGGCGCCGTTGTTGGTGACCTTCACGGACGCGGTGAAGCCGGTGTCCCACTGGTTCTGCACCGTGTAGTCCACGGTGCAGGGGACGGCGGCCGCGCCGACGTCGCCGGGGACGGCTGCCATCGCCGTCCCGGCGGCGCCTGCGACCAGCGCCGTGGCGGCGAGGAGCGCGGTTCTGGTGCGACTCATGGTGCGGGTTTCCTATCCGTAGGGGGCTGTCCTTCGGGGCGCGCGCGGACGATCACGCGGCCTGGTGCCTTACGGGGTGGGAATGCCGTCCGGACCGGTCGGTACGGGCCCGTGGTGCCGGCCGGAAGATCCGGGCAGCACTCGACGGCGCATGGATCCCACGGGAGAGAGCGACCCCGCGTCAGATGCTCCACATGTGCACGGGGGTGGCTCGAAGTACTGAACGCGGGGGGTGGCGCACGGGCGACTCCTTGCAGCTCGGACGCGTCGTGGCGGACGCGTCGACTGATGGAACCGCTCCCACTGGTGCATTTGAAGCTAGCGCCAACCGACGGTGAAGAACAGAGGGACTGCCGACTTTCACGCAACTCGAATCGTCGAATCTTTTCGATTCTCCACAAGGCTTGACCGCCCACCACCCCGTCCCCACTATGGGAGCGCTCCCACTGGTTCAAGGCTTGACAATGACCGAGTCGCAGGAGGAACCAGCACCATGCATCCCCCACCCAGGAGACGCGGCGGCGTCCGGCGGCTGTTAACGGCCGCGGCGGCGGCTCTGGCACTGCCGCTGACGATGCTCTCGACCGGCTCCACTCCCGCACAGGCGGCCGCTGTCCAGTGCAGCGTCGACTACAAGGCCAACGACTGGGGCTCCGGGTTCACCGCGGAGCTGACCCTCACCAACCGCGGGTCCGAGGCCATCGACGGCTGGACCCTGACGTACGGCTACACGGGCAACCAGCGGCTGGTGAACGGCTGGAGCGGCACCTGGTCGCAGTCCGGCTCCACCGTGACCGTGAAGGACGCCGGGTACAACGGCCGGATCGCCGCCGGCGCCGCCGTCACGACCGGCGGCCAGTTCACCTACAGCGGCAGCAACGCCGCCCCCACGTCCTTCGCGGTCAACGGCACCACCTGCGCCGGCGCCCATCAGCCGCCGATCACCGTGCTGACCAGCCCGTCGGCCGGCGCGGTCTACACGCAGGGCGAGACGGTCCCGCTGGCGGCCACCGCCGCGGCGGCCGACCAGGCGACCATCACCAAGGTGGAGTTCTACGACGACACCGAGCTGCTGGGCACCGACACCAGCGCCCCCTTCACCCTCTCGGCCGCCGACTTGACCGTGGGCAGTCATTCGTTGGTGGCGAAGGCGTACGACAGCATGGGCGCCTCCGCGAGTTCGACCCCGGTCGGCATCACGGTCGCCTCCGGTCCGGCCGTGGTCGCCACGCCGTCCCAACTCGGCGTCCAACAGGGCGAGTCGGGCACGTTCGAGGTGAAGCTGTCCAAGCAGCCGAGTGCGAACACGACGGTCACGACGACGCGAGCGAGCGGTAACACGGGCCTGTCGGTCTCCTCCGGCGCCTCGCTCACCTTCACGCCGGCCAACTGGAACACCGCGCAGCGGGTGACGATCGCCGCCGACGACTCCGGCAGCGGCTCGGCCGTCTTCGAGTCCGCGGCACCCGGCCACGCCAAGGCGGCGGTCACGGTGACGCAGCTGGGCGCGGCGAAGACGTACGACGCGCGCTTCCTGGAGCTGTACGGGAAGATCACCGACCCGGCCAACGGCTACTTCTCCCCCGAGGGCATCCCGTACCACTCGGTGGAGACGCTGATCGTCGAGGCACCCGACCACGGTCACGAGACCACCTCGGAGGCGTACAGCTACCTGCTGTGGCTGCAGGCGATGTACGGCAAGGTCACCGGTGACTGGTCCAAGTTCAACGGGGCCTGGGACATCATGGAGAAGTTCATGATCCCGACCCACGCCGACCAGGCGACGAACTCCTTCTACGACGCCTCCAAGCCGGCCACGTACGCGCCCGAGCACGACACCCCGGACGAGTACCCCTCGCAGCTCGACGCGGGCGTCTCCGTCGGCCCCGACCCGATCGCGGCCGAGCTGAAGTCCGCCTACGGCACGGACGACGTCTACGGCATGCACTGGATCCAGGACGTCGACAACGTGTACGGCTACGGCAACTCGCCCGGCAAGTGCGAGGCGGGCCCGGCGGACACCGGACCGTCGTACATCAACACCTTCCAGCGCGGCCCGCAGGAGTCGGTGTGGGAGACCGTCCCGCAGCCCACCTGCGACGCCTTCAAGTACGGCGGGAAGAACGGCTACCTGGACCTGTTCACCAAGGACGCCTCGTACGCCAAGCAGTGGAAGTTCACCAACGCCCCGGACGCCGACGCGCGGGCCGTGCAGGCCGCCTACTGGGCGGACCTGTGGGCCAAGGACCAGGGCAAGGGCGCCCAGGTCTCCGCGACCGTCGCCAAGGCCGCGAAGATGGGTGACTACCTGCGCTACGCCATGTACGACAAGTACTTCAAGAAGGTCGGCAACTGCACCAGCCCGTCCTGCCCGGCCGGCACCGGCAAGGACGCCTCGCACTACCTGCTGTCCTGGTACTACGCCTGGGGCGGCGCGACCGACACCTCGGCGGGCTGGGCCTGGCGCATCGGCTCCAGCCACGCGCACGGCGGCTACCAGAACCCCCTCGCCGCGTACGCGCTGAGCAACCACGCGCCGCTGAAGCCGAAGTCGGCGACGGGCGCGGACGACTGGGCCAAGTCGATGCAGCGGCAACTGGAGTTCTACCGCTGGCTGCAGTCCGACGAGGGCGGCATCGCGGGCGGCGCGACCAACAGCTGGGCGGGCCGGTACACGACCCCGCCGGCCGGCACGCCGACCTTCTACGGCATGCACTACGACGAGAAGCCGGTCTACCACGACCCGCCGTCCAACCAGTGGTTCGGCTTCCAGGCGTGGTCGATGGAGCGGGTCGCCGAGCTGTACCAGCAGACCGGCAACGCGCTCGCCAAGTCGGTCCTCGACAAGTGGGTGGACTGGGCGCTGTCCGAGACCACCGTCAACCCCGACGGCTCCTTCCTGATGCCGTCGACGCTGCGCTGGTCGGGCAAGCCCGACACCTGGAACGCGTCGTCGCCCGGCGCCAACAGCGGGCTGCACGTCGACGTCGTCGACTACACCAACGACGTCGGTGTGGCCGCGGCGTACGCCAAGACGCTGACGTACTACGCCGACCGCTCCGGTGACACGGAGGCGGCCACCACGGCGAAGGCGCTCCTGGACGGCATGTGGGAGAACAACCAGACCGCGCTCGGCATCGCCGTCCCGGAGACCCGCGCCGACTACAACCGCTTCGACGACCCGATCCACGTCCCGAGCGGCTGGACCGGCACCATGCCCAACGGCGACACGATCGACTCGTCGTCGACCTTCGCCTCGATCCGGTCCTTCTACCAGGACGACCCGGCCTGGTCGAAGATCGAGTCCTACCTCGCGGGCGGCGCCGCGCCCACCTTCACCTACCACCGGTTCTGGGCCCAGGCCGACATCGCCCTGGCCATGGGCTCGTACGCGGAGCTTCTCGAATAGCCCCCGCCGACGCTCCGCGTACCGGCCCCGGTACCTGACACCGGGGCCATCCACCGGCCCCGGTACCTGACGCCGCGGGCCATCCACCGGCCGGGCGGCCCTCCCACGCACGGAGGGCCGCCCGGTCCTCGCACGCTCCCCTCCACCTCCCCTCCCCCCATGAGGAAGGAACGCACCGTGCGAAGAACCCGCATCCTCACGACCGTGCTCGCGCTCGCGGCCGGTCTGCTCGCCGGCGGCCCGCCCGCCCTGGCCGCCGGCGCCCCCGAGCCGGCCACCCCGCTCGCCGCCGACACCTACACCTGGAAGAACGCGCGCGTCGACGGCGGCGGCTTCGTGCCCGGCATCGTCTTCAACCGCAGCGAGAAGGACCTGGCGTACGCCCGCACCGACATCGGCGGCGCCTACCGCTGGCAGCAGTCCACGAAGACCTGGACCCCGCTGCTGGACTCGGTCGGCTGGGACGACTGGGGCCACACGGGCGTGGCGAGCATCGCCTCCGACACCGCCGACCCCGACCGGGTGTACGCGGCGGTCGGCACGTACACCAACGACTGGGACCCGGGCAACGGCGCGGTGCTGCGCTCCACCGACCGGGGCGCGAGCTGGAAGAAGGCGGACCTGCCGTTCAAGCTGGGCGGGAACATGCCGGGGCGCGGCATGGGCGAACGCCTGGCGGTCGACCCGAACCGCAACAGCGTGCTGTACCTGGGCGCGCCCAGCGGCCACGGGCTGTGGCGGTCGACCGACGCGGGCGCCACCTGGTCGGAGGTGACGGCCTTCCCCAACCCCGGCGACTACGCGCAGGATCCGGGTGACACCTCCGGGTACGCCTCCGACAACCAGGGGGTCGTCTGGGTGACCTTCGACGAGTCGACGGGCAGCGCCGGGACGGCGACGCGGACGGTCTACGTCGGGGTCGCCGACAAGGAGAACGCGGTCTACCGGTCGACGGACGCGGGCGCGACCTGGCAGCGGATCGCCGGACAGCCCACCGGTTACCTGGCGCACAAGGGCGTCCTGGACGCCGAGAACGGCCACCTGTACCTCGCCTACAGCGACACCGGCGGACCCTACGACGGGGGCAAGGGGCGGCTGTACCGGTACGCCACGGCGACCGGCACCTGGACGGACATCAGCCCGGTGGCGGAGGCCGACACGTACTACGGCTTCAGCGGTCTGACCGTGGACCGGCAGAACCCGGGCACCGTGATGGCGACGGCGTACAGCTCCTGGTGGCCGGACACGCAGATCTTCCGCTCCACGGACAGCGGCGGCACCTGGACGCAGGCGTGGAGCTACACGTCGTACCCGGACCGCGAGAACCGCTACACGATGGACGTCTCGTCGTCGCCCTGGCTCACCTGGGGCGCGAACCCGTCACCGCCCGAGCAGACGCCGAAGCTGGGCTGGATGACGGAGGCGCTGGAGATCGACCCGTTCGACTCCGACCGGATGATGTACGGGACGGGCGCGACGATCTACGGCACGGAGAACCTGACGAACTGGGACGACGACACGCCGTTCACCATCACCCCGATGGTGCGGGGCCTGGAGGAGACGGCCGTCAACGACCTGATCTCTCCCCCCTCGGGCGCCCCGCTGATCAGCGCGCTCGGTGACATCGGCGGCTTCCGGCACACGGACCTCACCAAGGTGCCTCCGATGATGTTCACGCAGCCGAACTTCACGTCGACGACCAGTCTGGACTTCGCCGAGTCGAACCCGGGGATCGTGGTCCGGTCCGGCAACCTGGACTCCGGCCCGCACATCGCGTTCTCCACGGACAACGGTGCCAACTGGTTCGCGGGGACGGACCCTTCGGGTGTGAGCGGCGGCGGCACGGTCGCCGCGGCGGCCGACGGCAGCCGGTTCGTGTGGAGCCCGCAGGGCGCCGGCGTGCACCACACGACCGGGTTCGGCACGTCCTGGTCCCCGTCGTCCGGCATCCCGTCGGGAGCGGTCGTCGAGTCCGACCGGGTGGACCCGAAGACGTTCTACGGCTTCAAGTCCGGCAAGTTCTACGTGAGTACGGACGGCGGCGCGACCTTCACCGCCTCGTCCGCGACGGGGCTCCCGGCCGGCGACAGCGTGCGCTTCAAGGCGCTCCCGGGGGCGAAGGGCGACATCTGGCTGGCGGGCGGGGCGAGTGACGGACCGTACGGCCTGTGGCACTCCACCGACTCGGGCGTGACCTTCACCAAGCTGCCGGGCGTCGCCGAAGCCGACACCGTCGGCTTCGGCAAGGCGGCACCCGGCGCGTCGTACCAGACCCTCTTCACCAGCGCGGAGATCGACGGTGTGCGCGGCATCTTCCGCTCCACGGACCGGGGCGCCACCTGGACCCGCGTCAACGACGACGCCCACCAGTGGGGCTGGACCGGCGCGGCGATCACCGGGGACCCGCGGGTCTACGGCCGCGTGTACGTCGCGACCAACGGCCGCGGCGTCGTCTACGGCGACACCTCGGACACGACCCCCGGCCCGGACCCCGACCCCGACCCGGACCCGGACCCGACCGGCACGTGCGAGGTGACCTACCGGATCACCAACCAGTGGGCCGACGGCTTCCAGGCCGAGGTCCGGCTGACCAACACCGGCCAGGCCCCCTGGGACGGCTGGTCCCTCACCTGGTCCTTCGCGGACGGCCAGCGGATCTCCCAGCTCTGGAACGGGTCCCCCACCCAGACCGGCGCCGCGGTGGCGGTACGCAACACCGACTGGAACGGCACGGTGGCGGCGGGCTCGTCGGCGGCCTTCGGCTTCACGGCCACCAGATCGGCGGCGAACACCGCGCCGACGGCCTTCGAGGTGGGTGACCGGGCCTGCACCGTCCGCTGAGGTCGCGCCGGTGGAGAATGAGTCCTCCACTCCACCGGCGACAGCGAGGGGGCTCCGGGTGCCCGGCCGCATCATCTTCCTGAACGGCACGTCCAGTTCGGGCAAGTCCAGCATCGCGCGGGAGCTCCTGCGGGTGCTGGACGAGCCGTACTTCCACATGCCCGTGGACTCCTTCCACGCGATGCGCTCGCGCCGGGAGATCCCCGCGGACGACCTCCCCGACGTCCTGCACCGCACGTGGCGGGGTTTCCACCGGGCCGTCGCCGGCATGGCGGCGGCGGGGAACAACGTGGTCGTCGACCACGTACTGAGTGAGGAATGGCGTCTGCGGGACTGTCTGGAGCTCTTCCCCGCGCGGGACGTCGTGCTGGTCGGAGTGCGCTGCTCACTGGAGGAGCTGCGGCGGCGCGAGCAGGCGCGCGGTGACCGCCCGGCCGGCCTCGCGGCCCGGCAGTTCGCCCAGGTGCACTCCCACGGCGTGTACGACATCGAGTGCGACACCACCATCCACGGCGCGGCGGACTGCGCCGAGCACATCAGCGCCTTCCTTCCCCGACAGCCGTCCCCCACCGCGTTCGAGCGGCTCCGCAGCGGACTGCGCCCGGACGGCGTGCCGGCGGGTGCCCGATGACGGACCCGGCACGCCGTATCGTCCTCCTGGGCGGGGGCTTCTCCACCGACGACGACGGGCTGCTGGACGACTGGATGCTCGGTCACGCCCGGAGGCACCGGCCCCGGGTGTGCTTCGTGCCCACGGCCAGTGGGGACGCGCCCGCCTACGCGGAGAGGTTCCTCGACGCGTTCGGTGCGCGTGACTGCGAGGCGTCGGTGCTGTCGCTGTTCCGCCGGGAGTTCGACGACGTGGCGCTGCGGGACCACCTGCTCTCCCAGGACGTCGTGTACGTCGGGGGCGGCAGCACCGCGAACCTGCTGGCGGTGTGGCGCGTGCACGGTGTGGACCGGCTGCTGCGGGAGGCGTACGGGCGCGGGACCCTGCTCTGCGGGATCAGTGCCGGGGCCAACTGCTGGGCCGAGGGGTCGCACACCGACTCCTTCGGCCCGTTGACGCATCTGCCGGACGGACTGGGGCTGTTGCCCGGCTCGGTGTGTCCGCACTACGACGGCGAGCCGGGCCGTCGTGACTCCTACCGGGCGGCCGTGGCGGGCGGGATGCTGCCCGCCGGGTGGGCCGTGGAGGACGGGGTGGGTGCCCTGTTCACGGACGGTCGGCTCGACGAGGCGGTGACGCGGGTCCCCGGCGCCCGCCTGTTCCGCGTCCGGGCGGGGCCGGATGGTGAGCCCGTCGAGCGGGCCCGGGAGTGCAGGCGGCTCACGGTGTGACGGCGGTGGGCCTCGACGGGCCCGGCGTGCCCGGCGCCCGTGGGGAACCGCCGGCCGGTGCTGGTGGGGGCGGCGTTCCGCCCGGCCGGTGGTCCGGTGCCGGGGTGATCTTGTGTCACGGCTCGGTGACGGCGCCCGGCACCGCGCCTGCGGCCGGTCTACGGTATTCCGACGTACAACCTTGGGGGGACTCATGCGCGTTCGCGCCACCGCGGCCACGGCTGCCCTGCTCCTGGCCGCGCTCACCGCGTGCGGCGGCGGAGACGACGGCGACACCGGGGCGGAGGGGAAGGCTTCCACGACCGCGCCGGCGGTCGACTGCATGGACGAGGACATCAGCCAGGCCGACTGGATGGCCCACTGCTCCGACGAGGGAGCCGAACCGGGCGGGGACAGCAGCGACCAGCAGGTCGCCGGTCTGGAGTTCGGGGAGTCCTACACGTGGCCGGACGGGCTGAAGGTGACAGTGGTGGACGCGAAGGTGTTCACCGACCACGACGAGGACCTGCTGGAGTCGCCGGAGCCCGGCAACATCGACTTCCGGGTGGGGCTGAAGCTGGAGAACGGCGGCAAGGAGCCCGTGGCTCTGGACGACCTGTCGCTCATCGTCGAGGGGGCCACGAACGGCGGTGAAGCCGCCTTCACCCTCTTCGAGAACGGGTCGCAGCCGCTCGAGGGCCGACTGGCGCCGGGGGTCTCGACGACGAAGAACCACGACAACACCATCGAATCCAAGTACGGCAGGAAGATCGTGGTGACGGTGCAGCGGAGCAGTGACGACTTCAGCCTCGGCTTCCCGGAGTTCAGCGGCACGATCACGGGTTGAGCGGACACCACGGCGCCCCGCTCGGTGGTCGACGGCCGCCGATCCGGCTCGCGTCGCGTGCCGTTCTCGCCGGCGGGGTCTCAGGGCGCGTAGACCGTGGGCCTGGGCGGGGTCGGCATGCCGGCGCCTATGAAGAAGCCGGTGTGCGGGGGCTGGTTGTAGGCGGTGTTCTGCCAGGCCAGGGAGGTGCGGTAGAGGGTGTCGTGGAGGAGGGTGGTGATGCGGCGGTCGGTGTCGTGGGGCGTGGAGTAGATGCGCAGGGCCCGGTTGTCGCCGGTGCGCCAGACGACCTCCTCGCGCCAGTCACCGAGGATGTCGCCGGACAGCACCGGGGTGGCCTTGGTGCCGTTGTTCGACGCGACGCCCGAGCCGGTCAGCAGGCGGGTGTCGGAGGCCGTGCCGTACTTGTCGATGCGGGTGCCGTCGAGGAGTTCGCGGACCGGGTCGCCGTCCCACCAGGTGAGGAAGTTGGCGGAGGAGGGCTTGCGGCCCTTGGTGCCGCCGCCTTCGTCGCGGACGGAGTTGTCGGAGGAGGACCACATCTCGGGGCCGGAGTTGCCCGACCAGACGTCCCCCGCGACGCCGCGGCCGTTGTCGCAGCAGGCGGCGAGCTTCCAGCGGACTGCGCCGTTCGCCGGGTTGACGTACAGGGCGGCCGGCTGGCCCGTGGACTCGGAGACCTTGTAGTACTCCAGGCCGGGCGTCGACGGGTCGAGGTCCCCGAGGTGCTGGGCGTCGCCGTGCCCCGTCCTCGTGGTCCACAGGCCGTTGCCGTTGTCGTCCACGGCCATCGAACCGTAGACGATCTCGTCCCGGCCGTCGTTGTCGACGTCCCCGACGGAGAGGCTGTGGGAGCCCTGGCCGTCGTAGCCCTTGCCGCTGTTGGTGGAGGAGTTGGTGTCGAACGTCCAGCGGCGGGTGAAGGCGCCGTTGCGCCAGTCCCAGGCCGCGACGACCGTGCGGGTGTAGTAGCCGCGGGCCATGATCAGGGAGGGGCGGGCGCCGTCGAGGTAGGCGGTGCCGGCGAGGAAGCGGTCGACCCGGTTGCCGTAGGAGTCGCCCCAGGAGGAGACGCTGCCGCGGGCCGGGACGTAGTCGACGGTGCCCATCGCCCGGCCCGTACGGCCGTGGAACATCGTCAGGTACTCGGGGCCGGAGAGCACGTACCCGCTGGAGTTGCGGTGGTCGGCGGAGGAGTTGCCGATGACCGCGCCGGTGCCGTCCCTCGTCCCGTCGGCGGTCTTCATGGCGACCTCCGCCTCGCCGTCGCCGTCGTAGTCGTACACCTGGAACTGCGTGTAGTGGGCGCCGGAGCGGATGTTGCGGCCCAGGTCGACGCGCCACAGCCGGGTGCCGTCGAGCCGGATGCCGTCGACGACCGTGTTGCCGGTGTAGCCGGACTGGGAGTTGTCCTTGGCGTTGGTGGGCTGCCACTTGAGGACGATGTCGAGGGCACCGTCGCCGTCGAGGTCGCCGACGGAGGCGTCGTTGGCCTCGTAGGTGTAGGCCACCCCGTCGGGGGTGGTGCCGCCGGACGGAGGGCTGAGGGGGACGTCCTTGTAGCCCGCGCGGAACTGGATCGCGTGCACCGAGTCGCCCTGCTCGGTGCCGTCGACCACCGCGCGGACGGTGTAGTCGGCGTGGGAGGGGGCGCCGGAGTGGAAGTAGGTGGTGGAGCCGGTGATCGGGGAGGCGTTGACCTTGGTGCCGGCCCGGTAGACGTTGAAGGCGACGGAGTCCGGGTCGGTGCCGAGCCAGCGCCAGCTGACCAGGTTGCCGGTGCCGGTGTGGACGCTGACGACGCCCCGGTCGAGGGCCTCGACCTGGCGGGGGGTGGCGGCCTCGGCGGACGGCTGCGACAGCGCGGTCAGACCGGCTCCGGCGAGCGTCGCGACGGCGAGCGCCGCGGGAAGGAGGACACGGCGTCTGCGGTGCCTGCGGGGGTGGGTCACGGGGCGGACCTCCTGGGAGGACGGACGGGTTGTGTCCCTCAGTCGCCGCCGGCGCCCTCCAGGTTGCCGGGCCGTGGCTTGCGGTACGCACGGAGCCGGAACACCGGGTCGGGGCGGGGGCGTTCCGGGTCGGGGAGCGCGGCCAGGCGGGCGGCGAAGTCCTCGGCGAGAGGCTGCCCGGGCGGCAGGGTGACGAACCAGCCGCGCCGCAGGTCCTCGATGGTGCGGCGCGGGCTGCGGCCCTGCCCGTGGCCCCGGAAGCGGGCCTCCCCCGCCGGGAGCAGTCCGTGCGACGCGGCGCAGGCCTCCACGGCGGCGGGGTCGTCGGGCACCGGGCCGGGCGGGCGGGCGGCGAGGACCGCGTCGATGTCGCTGCCCACGTTGTGGGAGGCGCCCTTGCCGACGGTGGTGACGAAGACGCCGCCGGGCCGCAGCACGCGGGCGCACTCGCCGACGACCGCCCGTACGTCCTGCGGGCCGGACATCAGGTGCAGCAGCCACACGCTGACCACGGCGTCGAAGCGGGCGTCGCCGAAGGGCAGCCGGCGGCTGTCCGCGCGGACCACGGCGCCCGGCAGCCGGGACACCGCCGTCCGGGTCATGGACCGGGCCAGGTCGACACCCGTCACCCGCAGGCCGGGACGCGCGGCGGGGAAGCGCCGGGTCACGATGCCGGTGCCGCAGGCCGCGTCCAGCAGGTCCCGCGCACCGGCGGGTACGAGGCTCAGCACGGCTTCGGCGGCGGCCGCCGCCCGCGGTTCACCGCCGCGCAGGACGTCGTACCGCTCCGCTTCCTCGTCGTAGTCCAGCACGCGCCTCAGTGTGCACCGTGTCCGGGCGCCAGGTCCTCCACCCTGCGGGCGAGATCGAAGTCCCTGGCGGTGACGGTGCCGCCCGCGCTGTGGGTGTGCACGGACAGGGACACGGTGTCGTAGCCGAGGGTCAGGTCGGAGTGGTGGTCGAGTTCCTCCTGGACCCGGGCGACGTGGACGACCATCGCCGTCGCCGCGAAGTGCGAGCCGAGCCGGTAGGAGCGGCTGAGGCGGTCCCCGTCGAGGGACCAGCCCGGCAGGTGCGCCAGCCGGTCCTCGATCTCCTTCTGCGACAGCGGTTCGACGGGCATGGCCAGCGCTCCTTGGACGGGTGAGGGGTTGCGTACCGGGCTCCCAGGCTGCCACAGGAGGCCCGCCGGGGCCCGCGCCGGCAACGCGCGGCTCCCCGGTCCGGCCGCGTCTCGACTACGGTCCTGAGCATGACCACCGTCCCGTCCCGTGCCGCTTCCACCGTCGAGGGCGTGGGCCCACTGCTGCGCGCCTGGCGCGAGCAGCGGCGGGTCAGCCAGCTGGAGCTGGCCCTGCGCGCCGACTCCTCCGCCCGGCACATCAGCTTCATCGAGACCGGCCGCTCCCGGCCCAGCGAGGAGATGGTGCTGCGGCTCGCCGAGCAGCTGGAGGTCCCGATGCGGGAGCGCAACGCGCTGCTGCTGGCCGCCGGCTACGCGCCCCGCTTCCCGCACACCCCGCTGGACGACCCGGCGCTGGACGCGCTGCGGGACGGCATCCAACGGCTGATCGGCGGCTTCGAGCCGTATCCGGCGCTCGTGGTGGACGCGATGTACGACGTGGTGGCGGCCAACCGGGGGGTCATGGCCCTGTTCGACGGGATGCCCGAGGCGCTGCTGGAGCCGCCGCTGAACGCGGTGCGGCTCACCCTGCACCCGCAGGGGCTGGCGCCGCGGATCCTGAACCTGCGGGAGTGGCGCGGACACCTGCTGGAGCAGATGCGGCGGCACATCGCGCTGCGCCGCTCCGAGCCGCTGCGGGCGCTGTACGAGGAGGTCTCGGCGTATCCGGTCCCGGAGAGCGGCGAGCGGCTCGCGGAGGAACCGCAGGAGCCGGTGGCGTACTTCGCGCTGCCGATGGTGATCGAGCACGAGGGGCGCAGGCTGTCCTTCGTGTCGTCGATCTCCACGTTCAACACGCCGATGGACGTGACCGTCGCCGAGCTGGCCGTGGAGACGCTGCTCCCGGCGGACCCGGCGACGGCGAAGTACCTTCAGTCCTGGTTGGGCTGACGTGCCTTCAGTGCCAGGTGCTGGACCACGGCGAAGCCCGCCACGGTGAGCGCCTGGAGGACCGTCCACACCGCGCCGGCCGTGGTGGGGGTGAGCCACAGGGCGAGGGCGGCCAGACTCACCGCCGTCCAGGCGAGGTTGGCCTCGACGACGATCCGTACGCCGGCCGTCGGCGGATATGGCCGGGCGGCCAGCAGGGTGACGCCCGCCGCGTACACCGCGAGGAACGCCCCGAGACCGAGGAGCAGGCCGGAGTCCACGCCGAGGAGGCGCCCGAGGGGCCCCGCAAGGGCGAGGTAGGCGAGCGCGTTGGCGCCGGTCACGGCGGCGTCGAGGGCGAGGAAACGGCGCAGCATCCGCTGCGGCTCCACGGTCCGTGCGAGTACGGCGAGCTGGGTCGCGGACATGATGGTTCACCCTCCGTCGGGGTCGTGCGGGATGGGCCGGGTCCCGGGCCGGAGTGCGCCGGCCCGGAACCCGGTGCGTCCACGATCCCGCGGGGACCCGTCCGGGTCGATTACCCGCCGGGTAAGGGCGATGGGGAGCAGGGAAACAGGGCGGATCCCGGTGGCTCGTGAGAGTGTCGGAGGAACATGACAGACTGAACGCGTGCCCGGGCGCGTTGGGGAGGCGTGGCGTGAGTGAGCGGCGGGCCGCACCGACCGTGGGCCAGGTGGTCCTGGGAAGGCGGCTGCAGGAGCTGCGGGAGGCCGCCGGCCTCCCGCGGGAGGAGGCGGCCAGGATCCTGCGGGTGGCACCGGCCACCGTGCGGCGGATGGAGACGGCCGAGGTCTCGCTGAAGATCCCCTACGTCCAGTTGCTGCTGACCGCGTACGGGGTGCCCGACAGCGAGTCCGTCGCCTTCGTGGAGCTCGCCGAGGAGGCGAACCGGCCGGGCTGGTGGCAGCGGTACCACGACGTGCTGCCCGAGTGGTTCAGCCTGTACGTGAGCCTGGAGGGCGCCGCCCGCATCATCCGCTCCTACGAGCCGCACTTCGTGCCGGGACTGCTGCAGACGGAGGACTACGCGCGCGCCGTCCTGGAGGCCGGGACGATCGGCACGGCGGGGCGGGAGGCGGTCGAGCGGCACGTGTCGCTGCGCATGGAGCGTCAGCGGCTGCTGGAGCGGGCCGACCCGCCGCACCTGTGGGTGCTGATGGACGAGACGGTGCTGCGCCGTCCGGTGAGCATCGACGGCCGGGTGATGCGCGACCAGCTCGACAAGCTGCTCGAGTACTCCGAACGGGACCGGATCACCCTGCAGATCGCCGAGTTCGCGGACGGCCCGCACCCCGGGACGTACGCGCCGTTCTCGCTGTTCCGCTTCGCCGAGCCGGAGCTGCCGGACATGGTGTTCACCGAGTACCTGACCGGGGCGCTGTACCTGGACTCCCGCAGGGAGGTCTCCGTGCACCTGGAGGTGCTGGACCACATGACGGCGCGGGCCGCGTCGGCCCAGCGCACCGAGAAGCTGCTGCGGGAGTGCCGGGAGCACCAGTGAGACCGGGCCGGCCGGCTTCAGGCCGCGCCGTCGCGGCGCCCGCCGGTGTTCCTGTCGTCGTCGACGATCTCCGCGTCGACGACGCCCTCCTCCTCCTGTGACGAGGTGTCCTGTCCGGTGTCCCCGGTGGGCGGCGGCGTGGCCTGCGCGTACATCGCCTGGCCCATCTTCTGGCTCACCGCGGCGAGCTTCTCCACCCCGGCGCGCAGCTCGGCCGTGTCGGTGGCCTCGCGTTCCAGCAGCTGCTTCAGTTCCGTGACGGCGGACTCGACCTCGGACGTGGTGTCGCCGGGGATCCTGTCGGCGTTCTCCCGCAGGAACCGTTCGGTCTGGTAGACGAGTTGCTCCGCCTGGTTGCGGGTCTCGGCGCTCTCGCGGCGCTTGCGGTCCTCCTCGGCGTAGTTCTCGGCGTCGCGCATCATGCGGTCGATGTCGTCCTTCGGCAGGGCGGAGCCGCCGGTGACGGTCATCTTCTGTTCGCGGCCGGTGGCGAGGTCCTTGGCGGAGACGTGCATGATCCCGTTGGCGTCGATGTCGAAGGCGACCTCGATCTGCGGGACGCCGCGCGGGGCGGGCGGCAGTCCGGTGAGGTCGAAGACGCCGAGCTTCTTGTTGTAGGCGGCCATCTCGCGTTCGCCCTGGTAGACCTGGATGCCGACCGAGGGCTGGTTGTCGACGGCGGTCGTGAAGATCTCCGAACGGCGGGTGGGGATCGTGGTGTTGCGTTCGATCAGCTTGGTCATGATGCCGCCCTTGGTCTCGATGCCGAGGGACAGCGGGGTGACGTCGAGCAGCAGCACGTCCTTGACGTCGCCGCGGATGACACCGGCCTGGAGGGCGGCGCCGAGGGCCACGACCTCGTCGGGGTTGACGCCCTTGTGCGGCTCCTTGCCGGTGAGTTCGCGCACCAGGTCGGTGACGGCAGGCATCCGGGTGGAGCCGCCGACGAGGATGACGTGGTCGACCGCGGAGAGCTGCACTCCGGCGTCCTTGACGGCCTGGTGGAAGGGCTTCTTGCAGCGCTCCAGCAGGTCGGCGGTGAGCTCCTGGAACTGGGCGCGGGTCAGCTTCTCGTCGAGGTGCAGGGGGCCTTCGGCGGAGGCGGTGATGTACGGCAGGTTGATGGTGGTCTCGGTCGACGAGGACAGCTCGATCTTCGCCTTCTCGGCGGCCTCCCGCAGCCGCTGCACCGCCATCCTGTCCTGCGCCAGGTCGACGCCGTACTGGCCCTTGAAGCGTTTGGCGAGGTACTCGACGACGCGCTGGTCCCAGTCGTCGCCCCCGAGGTGGGTGTCGCCGTTGGTGGCCTTCACCTCGATGACGCCCTCGCCCATGTCGAGCAGCGACACGTCGAAGGTGCCGCCGCCGAGGTCGAACACGAGGACGGTCTGGTCGTTCTCCTTGTCCAGTCCGTACGCCAGGGCCGCCGCCGTGGGCTCGTTGATGATCCTCAGCACCTTGAGGCCGGCGATCTCCCCGGCCTCCTTGGTGGCCTGCCGCTGGGTGTCGTCGAAGTAGGCCGGTACGGTGATGACGGCGTCGGTGACGTCCTCGCCGAGGTACGACTCGGCGTCCCGGCGCAGCTTCTGCAGCACCCGGGCGGACAGTTCCTGCGCCGTGAAGCGGGTGCCGTCGACGGAGCCCTCCGCGGGGAAGCGCCACCGGGCGTCACCCATGTGCCGCTTGACCGAGCGGGCGGTGCGGTCGACGTTCGTCACCGCCTGGCGTTTGGCGACCTCCCCTACCAGTACCTCGCCGTTCTTGGCGAAGGCCACCACCGAGGGCGTGGTGCGCGCGCCCTCCGCGTTGGCGATGACGGTGGGCTCACCGCCCTCCAGCACGGCCACCACCGAGTTCGTCGTTCCCAGGTCGATTCCGACGGCACGTCCCATCGCTGTCCCCTTCCGCCAGGGCACCTCTCCGGACTTCCGGCACCTTCCAGCACAAAACTTGAGCGCCCTGTTGTCAATGGTTTGATCGGGTGGTTGTTCACCGGGAGGTGCGGGCGTCCGTGAGCCCGCGCAGTTCCACCGCGCGGCGGGGACGGTCCGTGATCAGCACGTCCACGCGCGGGTCGCCCAGGAAACCGCGCAGGGCCGCGTCCTCGTTGACGGTCCACACCATGGTGAACAGTCTGTTACGCGCGGCCTCGCGCAGCACGGTGGCGCGGGCCAGACGCTGGTGCACGGCGACCCCGTGGGCGCCGCAGGCGCGCACGCGGCGCATGGGGAGCAGTTCGCTGATCCGGGTGGCGACCAGGCTGCGCCGGCCGAGGCCGTGGCCGTCGCGGCCCAGGGAGAGGAGGGTGCGCACGCGCGGCCGGGCGGCGGTGATGGCGGCGACCGAGCGGTCCTCGAGGGTGGTGGCGACGCAGCCGTCCGTGCCGAGCAGGGCGACCGCACGGTCGATCAGCTCCCGCTCGTGGCCGGTCTCCTTGAGGTCCAGATGGGCGACGAGCTTCCCGGCGACCAGCTCCATGACCTCGTCCACGACCGGCACGGGGTATCCGGCGCGTGCGTTCAGCTCGGCGTGGGTGAGCGTGGACAGGAGCGGTCCGGTGTGCCCCGCCCGGGGGTCGTGGTGGACGACGAGGACGCCGTCCACGGTACGCCGGACGTCGAGCTCGACGTACTCCGCGCCCGAGGCGAGCGCGTCCTCGTACGCCTCCCAGGTGGCCGGGGCGGCGCGCTCGCTGCCTCCCCGGTGCGCGGAGACGGCGGGGCGTGGCGTCATGGTGGTCGGCTCCCGGAGGGTGACGGGCCGCGGACTGACCCGGAGGGTGACGCGCCGCGGGCCGCCCCGGACGGGGCGGCCCGCGGTCGCCCGTCGCGGCGGGCGGGTCAGGCGAGCTTCGCCGTCAGGGTGATCTCGGTGCCCTTCAGTGCCTGGCTGACCGGGCAGTTCACCTTGGCGTCCTCGGCCGCGGCGACGAATCCGGCCTCGTCCAGGCCGGGGACGGTTCCCTCGACGGTGAGGTGGACGCCGGTGATGCCCTGACCGGGCACGAAGGTGACGTCGGCGGAGGTGGTCAGCCTGGTCGGCGGGGTGCCTGCCTTGTCGAGTCCGTTGGACAGGGCCATCGAGAAGCAGCTGGAGTGCGCGGCGGCGATCAGCTCCTCCGGGCTGGTCTTCCCGTTCGCGTCCTCGGCACGCGACGCCCAGGTGACCGGCTGCTCGGCGATGGCACCGGAGGAGTCGAAGGCGACGACCCCGCTGCCCTTGAAGAGACTGCCTTCCCACACGGTGTGTGCGGAGCGCGTGGTTGCCATGACGCATCCTTTCGAAAAGGTCCGGACGGGTGTCCGGCGGTACTCGGTCCGGGTGCCCTGATCACCGGGCACCCTCCCCCATCCGATCACATCACGGCTCAACTCACCCGGAAGACGGGCCCTCTGGCGGTGAACGGCAGCCGTGCCCCCTGCGGGATCAGGTACGCGTGTTCGCGCCGGACCCGCAGGACGTCGTCGCACCAGCCGTCGGTGATGACCAGGATCGGCGCGGTGGCGGGGAAGTCGTCGGCTCGCTGGAGGAAGTCGATGCCGGGCTGGAGCACGGTGCCGCCCCGGCCGCGCACCCGCACCCTCCCGGCGATCTCGGTGACCGGTACGTAGCCCGCGTCGTGCGGTGCCGCGTCGCAGAACACCACGCGGGCGGCCGGGACGTCGCGGACCTCGGCGTAGGAGGCGATGGCGCCGAGCGCCTTGCCGAGCAGGACGCGGTCCATGGAGCCGGAGGTGTCCAGGACGACGCCGAAGGTGCAGCGGGCGATCTCCTCGGGCGGGAAGTACCGGCCCGCGCGGGGGATGTCCGGGGTGGACGCCTGACGGCGGGAGGGACGCGCGTACGACCGGAGCGGTGCGGGACTCGGCACGAACTCGTCGAACCAGCGGGCGAGCCGGGCGTCCCAGGGCACCGGCGGATGGCTGAGCGCCCGGATCTCCTGGACCAGGCCGGCGGGCAGGAAACCGCGCTCCTGCCGGTCGTGCAGGTCCAGGCCCTGGGCGAGGCCGCGGCGGTAGAAGCCGTCGAGGTCGACGTGGTCGCGGAGAGGGCCGAGGGGCGCGCCGAGGATGTCACCGGCTCCTTTGCCGCGCGGGGTGGCGAAGCGCCGGACGCGGCGCAGGTCGGCGGCGATGCGGTCGTAGACCTCCTCGGCGGACAGCCCGGCGAGGTCCTTGTCGTACAGCATGCCCTCGGGCATGGTGCCGACCCGCATCTCCTCCAGCCAGCCGTTGATGACGAAGTCGCAGGCGACGTTGAAGAGGAACGGGTCGCGTCCGCCGCGGCGGTCGCCGTGGCGCAGGGCCGCGTGCAGCATCTCGTGGGCGAGGACGAACCGCCACTCCTCCTCGTCGAACTGCCGCAGCGGGTTGATGTAGATCTCGCCGGCCGCGGCGTCGACGGCCGCAACGGAGATGGCGTGGGCGCGGGCCAGTTCGGCGTCGGCGACGAGGGTGATGCCGGAGGCGATGCCGCCGAGCAGCGGGTAGGAGGACACGAACCAGCCGAGCGCCCGCTCCCAGGGGCGTCGGGGGGCCGGCTTGCCGTCGAGGCTGTCGCGGCGGCCGGCCGCCATGTCCATCGCGGCGGACACGGTGCGGGTGAGGGCGGTGGCGAACGCCAGCTGGTGATCCGGTGGCTGCCCGTAGCAGGCGTACCACTCCTGGAGGAACAGGTCCGCCTCGCCGCCGGCCGTGCCGCAGCGTTCGTACACGGCCGGGACGCCGTCGCGGCGCCAGTGGGCGGCGAGCCGTTCCTCGTCGCCGTCGGGGTAGGCGGCGGGCAGGTGGTCGGGGGTCCTGCCGACGGGGAAGCCGAGCAGGAAGCGGTTGACGACGACGCAGCGGGCGGCGAGCTCGCTGCGGTCGGGCTGTTCGCGGGTGCCCTTGGCGGCCGGGACGTGGCCGAAGCCGAGGTGGAGGACGGCGTGGGCGAGGGCCCACGCCCACTCCTGCGGGTCCGCCCTGCGGTCCGGGTGGGCGTGCAGCACAGCCCCGGAGTCCACGCGGACCAGTCCGTCGCGGGGTGCCAGCTCGCAGTTCTCCCGGCGGCAGACGTCGAACTCCACGGCGTTCAGCGCGGGGTTGGCCCGCACCAGCCCCAGCCCCGCGTCGAACGCCTCCTGGGCGAGGTCCCGCTTCCCCGGCCCCTTCGCGCGGGCGCCGCTCACCGGCGCGCCTCCACGAGGCGCGGCATGTCACGGGCCGCCTCGACGAGGAACCACGCCGGCAGGACCGGGTTGCCGTCGTGGTCGGAGGCGATGACGGTCTGGGCGACCTCGACGGAGATCTCGGCGAGCTGCACCAGCAGCGACTTGGCGCGGTACGCGGTCTGCCGGCCGTTCGCCGACATGTGCTCCTTGCTCGCCGGGAGCTCCTTGACGAGGCGTCCGCGGAACGAGTCGGCGAGGTAGTAGAGCAGGTCGCGGTCCTCGATCCGGTGCGGCCAGCGGGCCTCGCCCTTGATCACGGCGTCGATCCCGAAGCGGCTGCGCACGATCTTGACGTAGCCGCAGAAGGCGGTGGCGTGCGCGGGGGTGAGCGTGCCGTGGGCCAGGACCTTCAGG
Source organism: Streptomyces sp. DH5 (assembly GCF_020873915.1). Lineage (GTDB taxonomy): Bacteria > Actinomycetota > Actinomycetes > Streptomycetales > Streptomycetaceae > Streptomyces. The sequence goes on along the minus strand of NZ_JAHWGP010000035.1, from coordinate 55,659 downwards.
GTGCCCTCGTCGAGGTCGCGGCCGAAGGAGTGCAGCGCGTCGGAGAGCATGTGCCAGGACCGGGGTGTGGAGAAGGGCTCCTCGGTCTTCGGGGGCTTGGACCACAGGTGGTCGGGGCGGTCGGTGAGGTGGTCGGTGATCCACGGGTGGATGCCGTTGTTCCCCGCCCAGACCAGCCAGTCCCGGGGGGACACCTCGAGGTGGACGTGGGTGAGGCGGTTGACGAGCGCGGAGGCGATCGGGCGGGCCAGCGCGTTGTCGGTGGCGCGGTTGCCGGCGCCGATGACGATGGAGCCCTCGGGCAGCTCGTAGTCGCCGATCCGGCGGTCCAGGATCAGCGAGTAGAACGCCTTCTGCACGTCCGGGGTGGCCGCGTTCAGCTCGTCGAGGAACAGGCAGTAGGGCTCGTCGCGGGCGATGGCCCCCGGCGGGCAGAACACCGAGCGGCCGTCGCGGATCTGCGGCACACCGATCAGGTCCTCCGGGGCGAGCTGGGTGCCCAGCAGGCTCACGCACTCCAGTCCCAGGCTTTCGGCGAAGTCCCTGACCAGGGAGGACTTCCCGATACCGGGCGCGCCCCAGAGGAACACCGGCCGCACGGTCGCGAGACCGAGCAGCAGCTCCGGGACACGGGCGGGGGTGACGGTGACGGCTGCCTGCACGCAAGGACTCCCGGGCTGCGGTGGAGATCGGAGGGGGCGCACGCATCACCGGCCCCGGACCGGAGCACACGGATCACGACGGGCGCGGGGTCCAGTGAACTGCGTCGCGCGCGGGGGGGCAACGAGTTTTCAGCGGAGCCGGGCACGGTCGAGGACCTGGGGCACCCAGTCCTGGCACACCAGCCGCGGGAAGAGCCGGCCCTCGGTCCCGAAGGGGAACGAGAAGGCCAGTCCCCTCCGCAGGTCCCGGTGCGCCAGTTCGACGTGGACACGGGTGTCCGGGAAGAGGCGGGGCGACCCGAAGGGACCGATCCGGTTGATCCTCGCGTGGATGCGGTCGCCGAACACCAGGGCGGCACAGCCGTGCTCCTCCGCCCTCCCGGCCGGCACCCCGCGGACCCAGCGGTGGAACTCGTCGAGGAACCCGTGCCGGGCCAGTTCCCGCAAGCCGGTCCGCTCCGTCCGGGCGTCCCCGCGGCCGTCGAGGAGCACCATGAGCTGGGGAACCCCCTTCCGGCGGCTCCAGTGGGCGGGAACTTCCAGCACGACGCGGTCCAGGACGCGCAGGACGTCCGTGCGCACGGCCGGGGCCAGGGCCCGGAGTTCCTCCAGCGTGTGCGCGGCGGCCTGGTTCATCGCGTCATCCTCCTCGGGTGCCTCCCGCGGGTCAACGGTCCGCTCAGGCCGCGCGGCTGTCGTCCGGGACCGCGGGTGACTCCGCCTCCGTCAGCCAGCGGCGCAGCACCTGGTGGATCTGCTCGGCACCGGCGAGTTCCGTGCCCTCGGGCACCGGCGGGGACAACGCGAGCGGGGACAGCAGGAAGGGACGGGCCTGGGCGCCGCCGAGACCCCCGTGGGAGCCGATCTGCTCCTCGAAGGCCAGCACCTCCCCGTCCGCGGGGTCGTGGAAGGAGTTGACCATGATGTCGGCGGTGTGCGGGAAGGTGTGGGTGCGGCGCACCACGTCGGCGGCGCCGGGGCCGAAGGCGGCCAGCGGCCCGGGGTCGTCGTCCAGCTCGTCCAGCGGGATCTCCGCGCCGTAGGCGCCCAGCACGATCCCGCCGTGGCGTTCGCTGCGGACGAGGAGGAAGCCGATGCCGGGATGGTTGGCGAGGGTCGGCAGCAGCGCGGGGTGACGGGCGTCGATCTCCTCCTTGGTCATCCGGTGCGGCACGTCCGGGAAGGAGACCAGGCCCAGGTTGCCGGAGGCGAGCACGATCGGTTCCGAGCCGCGGGAGGGACGGTAGTGCTCGGCGCCCTCCTCGACGGGCCGGCGCAGCGCGGCCCGGACCGCCGCGCGGGCCTCGGCGCCGCTGTGGGTGCGCCGGGCGCGGCGCGGCACGGGCAGTCCGCAGCCGGCCCGCACCAGGTCGCCCAGGGTGAGGCCGTAGCGGTGGCGGAAGGTCTCCCCGGGGCTCTGCCCGTGGTCGGAGAGGACCACGATGCGGTAGGGGCGGGGCGCGTGCTCGGCGACGCTCTCGATCAGGGCGAGGGAGCGGTCGAGACGCTGGAGGACCTTCTCGGTGTCCCGGCTCACCGGCCCGGAGTGGTGGGCGACCTCGTCGTAGGCCACCAGGTCGGCGTAGACGGCGGTGCGGCCGGCCAGCAGGTCGCCCGTGACGGCGGCGACGACGACGTCCCGTTCGACGACGGTCGCGAAGGCCCGCACGAACGGGTAGAGGCCGCCGCGCGCGACGCGCGGGCGCTGTTTGCGCAGCCGGGCGCGGGTGGACTGGCCGATCTCCCGGCCCGCCTCCGCGACGAAGGACAGCGCGGTGCGCACCGCGTTGGCGGGGTCGGAGAAGTACGCGAAGTAGCCCGCGCGGGAGCGGGCGTCCGGCCCGCGGCGGCGGGTGGCGATGGACAGCACCAGGGCCTGTTCGTCGGCGCCGCCGCCGAAGAGGTTGCCGCGGCTGGCGCCGTCTTGGGCGAGGAGTCCGGCGTGACCGGAGTACTCGATGGCGCGGGCCTGGAGTTCGGCGGCGCTGGTGGGCCGGTTGCAGACCATGACCTCGCGGCGGGCCTTCTCGTACCAGCGGAACGCGGGGACGTCGTGGTTGCTGCCGTGCAGGATGCCGAGCTGGCTGGCACCGGTCTGGCTGGACCAGTCGGTGCGCCAGCGGGTGAGGCGGTGCGAGGGCTGGTCGCCGCCGGTGCCGGTGCCGAGCCAGCGGGCGACGGTGGGCATCAGGCCCTTGTCGACGGCGTCGAGGAGCACGTCGTGGCCGACGCCGTCGAGCTGCAGGAACACCGTGCCGGGAGTGGCCGGGCAGGGCGGAGCCGAGCGGCGTCTGCGGTGGGCGAGGCGGTAGAGGCGGCGGCGGTAGGCGTCGTCGTCGCGCACGGCGAGGCCGGCGCCGGTGGCCGAGGCGACGGCGGACATGACCGCGGCGACCACGACCGCCGTCTCCGGGGCGGCCGAACCCCCTTCGACCGGGTTGACGTACAGGGCCAGCCAGAGCAGGGCGCCGTTGAGGAAGAACACCAGCAGACCGAGGACGAGCGCCGGCACGAGCAGCAGCAACCGCACCAGCAACGGCCAGACCAGGGCGGACAGCAGACCGAAGGCGCCGGCGCCGAGGGCGGCCGTGACCGCGATGTCGGTGGCGCTGCCGCCGTCGGCCGAGCGCAGCCGGAAGTCCGGGAGGATCCCGGCGAGCAGCAGCATGGTGAGCGTGGAGACCACCCACACCGTGACACTCCGCCCGATCTGACTGGCGATCCGTCGCCAACGCCCGCCACCCACGCCCCGCACACCTCACGTCCCGGCCGGTCCGGCCCGTATCACCCTGTCACAACGACCGGAGCAGGCGTTTCGTCCCCGGTCGCGGGCCGTCGGCGGCTCACCGGCCGTCGTAGCCGGCGGTCGGCATCGACAGCCTGCGGTGCACCCGCGCCTTCATCGCCGCGTCGTACGACGGCTCCGCGCCGTCCACGGTCTCCACGCGCACCCCCCGCCGCTTGCACTCGGCGGTGAACTCCGCGACCGAGGACAGCGCCCGTTCCAGTACCCGCAGGCTGGGCGCCACGAACAGGTCGGCGCCCGGCCGCACCCCCTCCCACAGCAGGCAGTGGTCGGGGCGCAGCCCCCGCACGAGCAGTTCCCGGGCCACGACGTGGCCCCGCTCGGCCGCCCAGCGGGCGCACATGGCGTGCTGGCTGCGGGAGTCCACCAGGAACGGATCGGTGTCCAGTTCCTCCAGCGCGGTCAGACCCGCGATCGCCGTCACCCTCACCGGTCCCATGGAGCCCCCCTCACCTCCGGTTTTCGCCGCCGACCCTACTCCTGCACGTAGGCTTCGGGGAGTCGCACGAAGGGGGCGCGGAAGTGCCGGTGGAGGTCACGTGGTGGGGTCACGCCACCTGCACGGTCGAGGACTCGCACACCCGGGTGCTCACCGACCCCCTGTTCGCACGCCGGCTGGCGCATCTTCGGCGCCGGAGGGGCGCGGTGCCGCCCCCCGAGGCGCGGCACGCGGACGTGGCCCTCGTCTCCCATCTGCACGCCGACCACCTGCATCTGCCGTCCCTGGCCCTGCTCGCCCCGGGCACGCGCCTGCTCGTGCCCCGGGGCGCGCGACGCGCCGTGCCGGGGCTGCGCCGGCTCACGCACCTGAGGGTGAGCGAGGTGGCGCCGGGCGAGGTGACCACGGTCGGCCGGCTGGCCGTACGGGCGGTGCCCGCGCGGCACGACGGGCGGCGGCTGCCGGTCGGACCGCACCGCGCCCCCGCCCTCGGCTACGTCGTGGAAGGGGAGGCGCGGTCGTACTTCGCCGGGGACACCGGACTGTTCGAGGGGATGGCCAAGGAGGTGGGGCCCGTCGACGTGGCGCTGCTGCCGGTGGGCGGCTGGGGGCCGTACCTCGGTGAGGGACACCTGGACGCGGGGCGTGCCGCCGAGGCGCTCTCCCTGCTGGGGGCGCCCAGCGCGGTACCGGTGCACTACGGCACGTACTGGCCGATCGGGATGGACGCCGTGCGCCCGCACGAGTTCCACTCGCCGGGTCACGAGTTCGAGCGGCTGGCGGCCCGGCACGTCCCCGGGGTGGCCGTGCACCGGCTCGGGCACGGGGAGAGCGTGCGTCTGGAGGTCGCACGGTGATCCTTCCCGCGGGGTACCTGCCGTCGGCGGCCACGCCCGCGGTCGTCACCCCCGAGGCGACCCAGCAGGTGATCGGCTATCCCACGCTGTTCCTTCTGGTGCTGGTCGGTGCGCTGGTGCCGGTGATCCCCACGGGCGCGCTGGTGAGTTCGGCGGCCGTGGTCGCCTTCCACCGGACGGCGCCGTTCTCGATGGCGCTGTTGCTCGTCACGGCGTCGCTGGCCGCGTTCCTCGGGGACATGGCGCTGTACTGGCTGGGCCGGCGCGGGATGAGGTCGGACCACGGTTCGCGCTGGCTGGAGGCGATCCGCCGGCGGGCCCCGGAGGACCGTCTGCGGCAGGCGCAGCAGAAGCTCGCCGACCACGGGGTGACCGTGCTGGTGCTGTCCCGGCTGATGCCGGCCGGGCGGCTGCCGGTGATGCTGGCCTGTCTCGTCGCGAAGTGGCCGGTGCGCCGCTTCGTGCACGGCAACCTGCCGGCCTGTGTGGCCTGGGCGGCGACGTACCAGCTGATCGGCGTCCTCGGCGGGTCGCTGTTCAGGGAGCCGTGGCAGGGCGTCCTCGCGGCGATCGTGCTGACCCTGCTGATCAGCGCGGTCCCGGCCATGTGGCACCGGCTGCGCGGACCGGCGACGAGCTGACGGCCCCGCCCCGGGCTCACTCCTCCAGGACGCGCGACGCGCCCACCGGCAGGTCCCACAGCGCCTCGCGGGGCAGTCCCGCGCGCCGCCAGGCGGCGCGGACGCGCAGGAGCGGCTCCAGGACCGGTTCCGCGGACAGGACGAACGTCCCCCAGTGCATGGGGGCCATGCGGCGCGCGCCGAGGTCCTGGGCGGCGCGGACGGCTTCCTCCGGGTCGCAGTGGACGTCGGCCAGCCACCAGCGGGGGTCGTAGGCGCCGATGGGCAGCAGCGTGAGGTCGATGCCGGGGTAGCGGCGGCCGATGCGGGAGAACCAGTGGCCGTAGCCGGTGTCACCGGCGAAGTGGACGCGCCGGCCCTCCCGGTCGGTGAGCACCCAGCCGCCCCACAGGGAGCGGCAGGTGTCGGTGAGGGTGCGTTTGGACCAGTGGTGGGCCGGTACGAAGTCGAAGCGGACGCCGTCCAGTTCGGCGGCCTCCCACCAGTCGAGCTCGGTGACCCGGGTGAACCGGCGGCGGCGGAACCAGCGGCCGAGACCGGCCGGCACGAACACCGGGGTGTCGCGCGACAGCCGGCGCAGGGTGGGGGCGTCCAGGTGGTCGTAGTGGTTGTGGCTGATGACGACCGCGTCCACCCCGGGCAGCGCCTCCCAGGCGACGCCGACGGGGGTGACACGGGCCGGGGTGCCGAGGATGCGGCGGGACCAGACGGGGTCGGTGAGCACGGTGAGCCCGCCGATCCGCAGGACCCAGCTGGCGTGCCCCGCCCAGGTGACGGCGACCGTGCGGGCGTCCACGCGGGGCAGCGGTCCGGGCTCGTACGGCAGCCGGGGGATGCCGGAGAGACCTTCGGGGGTGGGGCGCACGGCGCCCTCGCGGGCGAAGCGGGCGAGGGCCTTGAGGCCGGGCAGGGGGGCGGTCAGCCGGTCGTGGAAGGCGCGCGGCCACACCCGGTGCTCGGCGAGGGGTCGGGGCTCGGCCAGGGGCGGGTACGGCCGCGCGGAGAGCGGGGGGCCGGGGTCGGGTGCCGCTGCGCCGGGGGACGCCGTGGTGGTGGTTTCCCCGGTCGGCTCGGGCCACTGCGTCATCGAGGGGACTCCCTTCGCCGCGCGTCGTCACGGAGATCGTCGAAGACCGTTGCCAGATGGGTCAACGCGTCGCGTACGTGGGGCAGTTCCAGGGGGTCGGAGGAGCGCAGGCAGGCCGCGCGCAGGTCGGCGGTGCGGCCCAGGAGGGGGGCGGTGGAGAGCCGTACGCGGAAGGCCTCGAGGTCGTCGCCGAAACGGTGACCGCCCGGGGCGGGCACACCGAGCCGGGCGGTGAGGAAGTCCTCCAGTTCCTGGGCGTCCCCGACCCCGTGGGCGGTGAGCGAGGGCACCAGCGGTGTGAGGTCCACGTACAGGTGGCGGCCGCAGGACGGGGGCCGGGACACGGCGCCGGCGGCGACGACGGCACGATGCGCGGCGGCGGCCATGCGGGCGTGCAGGCGTACGGAGTCGGCGACGCGCGTGGTGACCGGTTCGGGCTCGGACAGCGCGTGGACCGCCGCGGCGGCGATGGGCGCGGCGACCCGCGCGTCGAGCGCGGTCAGCACGTCGAGCACCCGCGCGTGCAGCGCGTTGCCCTCCTCTCCGGCCGGGAAGCGGGCCACGGCGGCGGGCCAGCCGGGCGGGAGCAGGGCGCCGACCAGGTCGGTGACGACGGTGACCCGGTCGGGCAGCATCTCGGCGGGGCTGAGCAGCACGGTGCCGTGCGGGTCGTGCAGGGTGTCGCGCCAGGTCTCGTCGCTGACCAGGTGGAGCCCTTCGGCGACGGCGGCCTCCACGGTCTCGTGCAGCAGTTCGGGCGGAGCGACGGTGGCGGTGGGGTCGTCGGCGACGGACAGCACCAGCAGACGCGGGTCGCCGCCCTCGGCGCGCAGCCGGCGAATGGTCTCCAGCAGGGCGTACGGGTCGGGGACGCCGCCGCTCTCGGCGGGGGTCGGCACGGAGAAGGCGGGTCTGCCCAGCAGCCGCGCGCAGGGGGCCCACCAGGCGGCGCAGGGTCTGGGCACCAGCACGTCGCCGCCGATGGCGGCGGTCAGGGCCACCAGCAGGGCGGGAGCGCCGGGGGCGACCGCCACCCGGTCGGGGGCGGCGGGCAGTCCGCGCCGGTCGCCGTAGCCGCAGGCGGCGTCCAGCAGGGCGGGGCCACCGCCGACCGGCTCGGCGCCGGCACGGGAGGCCGCGGCGGCCAGCACGGCGGACAGCTCGGGCAGGACGGGGAGCCCGTCCTCGGGGTCCGGCGGCCCGAAGCGGACGGGTCCGTGGCCTTCGGGGTGCGTGAGCCGCATGCCTACCTCCGCGCAGTCCCTGGTGTCCGGGCGCCGTGCCCCGGCGCCCGCTCGTGCCGCCCTCGGCGAGCCAGTACCCCGCGTGCCGTGTGCCATGAGTGCCGACCCGTGGCGTGTGGTGCGCTGCCGGCGCGGACGGGGAGGGGCGAGGGACGTCAGGCGTCCGGGCGGGAGGACCGGTCCCGATACACGCGGTGGGCGGCGGCGCCGAACGCGCCCGCGATGAGCAGGCCGCCGGCGGCGAGGGCGGGCACCGAGTCGGTGAACGCGCCGCCCGCGCCGGCGTCGACCCCGTGGTGCGCGGGGGGTGTGGGGTGCCGGGAGGGTGTGGGGGCGCAGTGAGGGCTCCGGGAGGGGGTGGGTCCGGGCTGCACCGGCTCGGGCCGGGCCGGCTTGGAGACCGGGGGCCGGGGTGCCACCGGCGCGGGTCCGGCGGTTCGCGGCGCGGCGGGCCTGACGGCTGCGGCCCGGCGATCCGTGGCCTGCGGTCCGGCGGCCGCATCGGTGCCGGGCGGGGCGGGGACGCCGGCGCCCTGGGGGTCGGCGTCCCCGGGGTCGGTGTCCGGGAGGAGCGCGTCCGGGGCGGTGCCCTCGGGGTCGGCGTCCTCGGGGTCGGCGTCCGGGAAGAGCGCGTCCGGGGCGGTGCCCTCGGGGTCGGCGTCCGGAAGAAACGCGTCCGGGGCGGTGCCCTTGCGGTCGGTGTCCGGAAGGAGCGCGTCCGGGGCGGTGCCCTCGGGGTCGGCGTCCGGAAGGAACGCGTCCGGGGCGGTGGCGTCCGGGAGGAGCGTCTCCGGTTCCTCGAGGGTCTCTTCGCCGGGTTCTCCGGGACTTCCCGGCTCCAGGCCTTCCGGACCGTCCCCCAGCGCCTCCGGCCCGTCGGCGTCCGGCTCGGTGCTCCTGGGCGCATACTCCTCCCACGCGTGAGCGCCTCCGGGCTTCGGGCAGGGGGAAGGGGAGGTCGAGGCCGTCGCCCGTGACGCTCCGCTGCCCGGGGCCGTGCCCGCGGCCGCGACCGGTGCGAGCGCGCCGAGGACGGTGCCGGCGACGGCGGCGAGGGACAGGGCGCGGGCGGTGCGGCGCATGGTGCGGGCTCCTTCGAGCGGCGGGCGGGGCCACGGCGATCGGTCGCCCCACAGCCATCACAGCCCGCCCGCCGCCGCGCCGCGCGCCGCCGCCCGCCATTGGCGGGACCCGCACACCCGGTCGGGTGAAGGTCGTGTCAGCCCCCGGCGGCGTCGCTCATGACCTGCTCCCGTACCCGGCCGCAGCTCCGGCTGATCAGCCGGGAGACGTGCATCTGCGAGATGCCCAGCTCCTCGGCGATGCCGCTCTGGGTCATGTCGTCGAAGAACCGCATGTAGAGGATGGCCCGCTCCCGCTCCGGGAGCGCGGCCAGCCGGTCCTTGACCGCCTCGCGGTCGACCACGGTGTCCAGCGCCGGGTCGGGCGCGCCGAGGGCGTCGCCCAGCGAGAAGCCGTCGTCGCTCCCGGGCAGCACGGCGTCCAGGGACAGCGCGCTGAAGCTTTCCAGGGCTTCCTGCCCGGCGCGCACCTCCTCCTCGCTGAGCCCGGCGTGTTCGGCGATCTGGGACACGGTCGGGGTGCGTCCGGAGGTCTGGGAGAGGTCCTGGGAAGCGCTGCGGACCCGGTTGCGCAGGTCCTGGACCCGCCGCGGCACGTGCAGCGTCCACATGTGGTCGCGGAAGTGCCGCTTGATCTCGCCGGTGATGGTCGGCACGGCGTAGCTCTCGAAGGCGTTGCCGAGGGCGGGGTCGTAGCGGTCGACGGCCTTGACCAGACCCAGCGCGGCGACCTGGCGCAGATCGTCGTAGCTCTCACCGCGGCTGCGGAACCGTCCGGCGAGGCGGTCGGCCATGGGCAGCCACGCCTCGACGATCTCCTCCCGGAGGGCGTCGCGCTCCGCTCCGCCGGGCAGTCCGGCGAGTCTGCGGAAGGCGGCCGCGGTGTCGGGGGCGTCATCGTGCGGGTGGTGCTTCGCGGTTGCTCGGGTGGGCATCTGCGGTGCAACTCCCTCGGAAGTGCTCGGGATGTCACCGTGGCGGGTGCACCGACCGAGGAGAGAGGACAGGTACACCCGGGGGCGGCCGGGTGCCGCTGCCACGGGGTGCCTCCTGTCCGAAGCACTTCACGTGCGCGTGCCCCCGCTTCAGGGCCCCAAACGTCCGAGTCCGGGTTCCGAGGGTTCCTCGGGTGGCTGCACGGGCGGCAGCAGGAGGTCTTCGTAACGGCCCAGCATCAGGACCACGCCGAGCATGAAGGAAGGGATGAGCAGGGCGAGCACCGCCATGGCCGGGCCTTTCCAGGAGGCTCGTGGGGGGCGTGTCCTGCCGGGTCTCCCGGTCTCCCGGGGGCAAACCCGGGCCGTGCCGATCCACGGTCCGATCCCTGTGTCGGCCTCCGCTGCCCGGGTACGCGGTGCGCACCCCCGAAGGATCTGGAGGGAGACATGCAGCGAGGCAGTGACCGGCTCAGCGTCCACCGTGACGACGAGATGAAGCACGAACTGCAGGGGCTGCTCAGGTCCGGGCATCCCACCCGGACCGAGGAGTGGCACGACCCGGAGCCGTTCGCCGACGACGACCCCGCGGTCGCGTACGGCCCGGTGACACCCGGCCGAGGCCCGACGTCACTGGAGTCGGTGCGGCTGGAACTGGCCCGGATCCTCAGCCGTGGGGCGTTCCCCGCGGGCCCGCGCGAGCTGATGCGCGCGCTGGACCGGCGGCACGCGCCCGACACGCTCATCGAGGCGCTGGAGCGGCTGCCGCGCCAGGACCGCTACGGCAGCGTCCAGGAGCTGGCGGAGGCGCTGACCCGGAGCCGGGAGACGGAGAGCTCCTGACCCGGGCTCCGGGAGACGGAGACCGCCTGCCCGGGCTCCGGGAGACGGAGACCGCCTGCCCGGGCTCCGGCTGCCGGCGGCGGCCCGCACCTGGCCGGGCCGGCGGGCGAGAGCGGCGTACGACAGCCGCAGAAGACTGACGAAGGGACGTAGGAACCATCATGCGCATCGCATTCCTGACCGCACCCGAGGGCGTCGAGCAGGTGGAGTTGACCGAGCCGTGGCAGGCCGCCGTGGATGCCGGCCACGAAGCCGTGCTCGTGTCCACGGAGCAGGGAAAGATCCAGGCGTTCAACCACCTCGACAAGGCGGACACCTTCCCCGTGCAGGAGGTCGTCGGTGAGACGTCGGCGGACTCCTTCGGCGGGCTCGTCCTGCCGGGCGGGGTGGCCAACCCGGACTTCCTGCGCATGGACGAGAAGGCCGTCTCGTTCGTGCGGGACTTCTTCGAGCAGGGCCGCCCGGTCGCCGCGATCTGCCACGCCCCCTGGACCCTCGTGGAGGCCGACGTCGTACGGGGCCGGGAACTGACGAGCTGGCCGAGCCTGCGAACGGACATCCGCAACGCGGGCGGGACCTGGGTCGACGAGCAGGTGAAGGTCTGCGACCACGGTCCGAACAAGCTGGTCACCAGCCGCAAGCCGGACGATCTGAAGGCGTTCTGCCAGACGTACCTGGAGGTGTTCGGGGCGGAAGCGGCCTGAGGGACTGACGCCCGCCGCGCACACCGCACCGGGGCCCGCGCTCGCGCGGGCCCCGGTGGCACGTCCCGGGGACGGCAGGTCGCCGCGGTGGTGGTGGCGGTCAGGTGCCCGGGGCCGCGGGAGTCGTGGTGTCCGCGGGGTTACGTTCGCGGGCTCCCTCACGGGTGCGGCCCGCGGCCACCGGTCGGCGCGGATTGCGGCGCAGGTACTCGCCCTCCAGTTGCGCCATCCGCTCGTTGTGGGCGCGCAGTGCGCCGTTGGAGCCGTACAGCAGCGTGTCGTGGCGCGTGCGGTGGATGGTCTCCAGTTCCTTCATGAGCTGCTGGTCGTCCAGGCGGTTCGGCTCGACTCCGGTCATCGTGGTGCCCCGCTCGTCGTGTGCGTTCACGGGCTCCGGGTACCCGCCCGCGGCACAGGCACAACCCGAACGGCTACCGGGAGGGAGCTCATGGAACTCGCATTCCTGCATCCACTCTACGAACGTCCCGGCCCCTGGGCCTCCGTGTACGTCGACACGTCCCGGCCCACGGAGAACACGCCCCACGAGCGGCAGCTGACCGCGCAGGCGATGGCACGGGAACTCGCCGAGCGGGGCGCCGACGAGGCGACCTGCCAGGCGGTGCGCGGCGCGATCGAGGAACTGCGGCACTCCGCCGAACCGCACGGCCGCGCCCTGTTCGCCCGGGACGGCGAGGTGGTGCTCGACCCGCCGCTGGCCCGGTCCCCGCAGCGCGACTGGGCCGAGTGGGCGCCGCTGCCGCGGGTGGCGCCGCTGCTGGACCTGGCCGGCGAGGACCCCGTGTGCGTGATCGCCTACGTGGACCGCAGGGGCGCGGACTTCGAACTGCGCAGCGCCCTGGGCCGGGACGACGCGGGCGGTGTCACCGGTCGCCAGTGGCCGCTGCACCGGACCGCTTCCGTCGACTGGTCGGAGCGGCACTTCCAGCTGCGGGTCGAGAACACCTGGGAGCACAACGCCGCGGAGATCGCCGACGCGCTCGCCGTCTGCCAGGAGGAGACCGGTGCGGACCTGCTGATCCTCGTCGGTGACGACCGTGAGCGGCGGGCCGTGCGCGAGCGGCTGCCGCAGCGACTGGACGCCCTGGTGGCCGAGGCGCCGCACGGTGCGGGCAGCAGGCTGCTCGACGGGGACGTGGAGCGGATCCGCGCGGAGCACGTCCACGCGCGCGCCGCCGGGGAGCTGGAGCGGTTCCTCGCCGCCCGCGGCTCGGACGACGAGGGTCGCGCGGGTGCCGTGGAGGGCGTGCCGGCGCTGGTCGAGGCGGCGCGGGAGCACCGGATCGGCGAGTTGCTGGTCCGGTCGGACGGGCCGGACGCGCACCGGGAGGTGTGGATCGGGGAGGACCCGGACCAGCTCGCGGTGCGGCGGACGGACCTGAAGGTGCTGGGCGAGCAGAACTCGTGGGCGGCGCGGGCGGACGACGCGCTGATCCGGTCGGCGGTCGCGACGGGGGCGCCCGCGCTGGCGGTGGATGCGGCGGGGCCGCAGGAGGACGCGCCGGTGGGTGGACTGGGGGCGTTGCTGCGCTGGTAGGGGGCGGGGGCAGCGTTTCCTCGCCCCCGCCGCCCCTTCCCTTCCCGTCCCTGGGGGCTCTGCCCCCAGGCCCCCGTCCGCGCGGTTCCCCGCGCCCCTTCGGGGTGGGGCTCAGCGGGCTCGTTCGACGCGGCGTTCGTCCCAGACCGGTTGGGGGGTCTCCCGGACGTGGCCGTCGGCGCCGAAGACCAGGTAGCGGTCGAAGGAACGGGCGAACCAACGGTCGTGGGTGACGGCGAGGACCGTGCCCTCGAACGCCTCCAGTCCCTCCTGCAGCGCCTCCGCGGACTCCAGGTCGAGGTTGTCCGTCGGCTCGTCGAGCAGCAGGGCGGTGACCCCCTGGAGTTCCAGCAGCAGGATCTGGAACCGGGCCTGCTGGCCGCCGGAGAGCCGTTCGAAGGTCTGCTCGGCCTGGCCGGTCAGCTCGTAGCGGCGCAGCCGGGACATGGCGGCGCCCCGGTCCTGGGCGTGTTCCTTCCACAGGATGTCCAGGAGCGTGCGGCCCCGTAGCTCCGGGTGGGCGTGCGTCTGCGCGAAGTGGCCGGGGACGACGCGGGCCCCCAGGCGCCAGCCGCCGGTGTGGGCCACGTCGTCGCCGGCGAGCAGCCGCAGGAAGTGCGACTTGCCGGAGCCGTTGGAGCCGAGCACGGCGACCCGCTCCCCGTAGAACACCTCCAGGTCGAACGGCTTCATCAGACCGGTGAGTTCCAGTCGCTCGCAGGTGAGCGCGCGGACTCCGGTACGGCCGCCCTTGAGACGCATGGTGATGTTCTGCTCGCGCGGCGGCTCCGGCGGCGGGCCCACCTCCTCGAACTTGCGCAGCCGGGTCTGGGCGGCCTGGTAGCGGGAGGCCATGTCGGGGCTGTTCGCCGCGGCCTGGCGCAGGTTCAGTACGAGCTTCTTGAGCTGGGCGTGCTTCTCGTCCCAGCGCCGGCGCAGCTCCTCGAAGCGGGCGAAGCGTTCACGGCGGGCGTCGTGGTAGGTGGCGAAACCGCCGCCGTGCACCCAGGCGTCGGCGCCGGCGGGGCCCGGTTCGAGGGAGACGATGCGCTGGGCGGCGCGGGAGAGGAGCTCGCGGTCGTGGGAGACGAACAGGACGGTCTTGCGGGTCTCCTCCAGGCGTTGCTCCAGCCAGCGCTTGCCGGGCACGTCGAGGTAGTTGTCGGGCTCGTCGAGCAGCAGCACCTGGTCGGTGCCGCGCAGCAGGGCCTCCAGGACGAGGCGCTTCTGCTCGCCTCCGGAGAGGGTGCGCACCTCGCGCCACTGCGCCTTGTCGTAGGGAACGCCGAGGGCGGCCGTGGTGCACATGTCCCACAGCGTCTCCGCCTCGTAGCCGCGGGCCTCGGCCCAGTCGGCCAGTGCCTGCGCGTAGGCGAGCTGGGCGGCCTCGTCGTCGACGGTGAGGAGGGCGTGCTCGGCCCGGTCGACGGTGCGGGCCGCCTCCCGGACGCGGGGCGTGGCCACGGACACCAGCAGGTCGCGCACGGTCGTCTCGTCCCGTACGGAGCCGACGAACTGGCGCATGACACCGAGGCCGCCGGTGACGGTGACCGATCCGCCGTGCGGCTTGAGTTCGCCGGCCAGGAGGCGCAGCAGGGTCGTCTTGCCCGCGCCGTTGGGGCCCACCAGGGCCATGACCGCGCCTTCCCCGACCCGGAAGGACACATCGCCCAGGAGGGCCCTCCCGTCGGGGAGGTAGTACTCCAGGTGTGCTGCTTCCAGATGGCCCATGGTGGGGATTGTGCGGGGTCGTCGGCGCGGGTGGCAAACGCGTTTCGGTGCGATCGCGTCCATGATGTGACACGCGGGTCTCATCATGCGGCCATCGCACGTACCGTGGGACCCCTCCTACGAGAGCGGAAGGGGTGGGTTCGGCATGCCGGAAGCGCGGGAGACCGCCGTCTACACGCACGGGCACCACGAGTCGGTGCTGCGGTCGCACACCTGGCGGACCGCCGAGAACTCGGCGGCGTACCTCCTCGGGGCCCTGCGGCCGCACATGCGGGTCCTGGACATCGGGTGCGGGCCTGGCACCATCACCGCCGACCTGGCGGCGCTCGTCCCCGACGGGCACGTCACCGGCCTCGACCGGGAACCGGGGATCCTGGAGCGGGCCCGGGCGGCGGCCGGCGAGCGGGGGCTGGCCAACGTCGACTTCGCGGCGGGCGACGTGCACGCGCTGGACTTCCCGGACGACACCTTCTGCGTGGTCCACGCCCACCAGGTGCTGCAGCACGTGGGCGACCCGGTGCGGGCACTGAGCGAGATGCGGCGGGTGACCAGGCCGGGCGGCCTGGTCGCCGTACGGGACTCGGACTACGCGGCGATGACCTGGTACCCCCCGTCGCCGGGCATGGACGACTGGCTGGACCTGTACCGGCGGGTGGCCCGGGCCAACGGGGGCGAGCCGGACGCCGGGCGGCGACTGAAGTCCTGGGCGCTCGCCGCGGGTTTCACGGACGTCACCGCGGGTTCGGGCACCTGGACCTTCTCCACCGCGCCGGAGCGAGCCTGGTGGAGCGGCCTGTGGGCGGACCGCACGGTGGCGTCGGCGTACGCCGGGCTGGCCGTCGAAGGGGGTCACGCCACCCGGGAGGAGCTGCGGGAGGTGGCCGCGGCGTGGCGGGCGTGGGGCGCGCGGGAGGACGGCTGGTTCAGCGTGCTGCACGGAGAGGTTCTCTGCCGCAAGGAAGCCTGAATCGCCTGATCCGGGCAATCAGAGGGTCAGGAGGTTGACATCATGGTTCCCATTCTGCTGGTCCTGCTGTTGGCTCTGATCCTTTTCGGAGCCGGATTCGCGGTAAAGGTCCTCTGGTGGATCGCACTGGCGGTCCTCATCGTGTGGCTGCTGGGGTTCTTCATGCGCAGCACGTCGGCAGGCGGAGGCAGGGGCCGCTGGTACAGGTGGTGAGCGGAAAGAAAAGAGTTCCCCGGGACACGGTCCCGGGGAATTCCTTCATGCGGGGCGAGCCGACCGCGGGGGACCCGGTCCCCCGCGGGGAGCTCAGTCCCTCGGAAGCAGCGGCCCGAGCGGCCCGAGGTCCAGGTTCAGGTCCTCGGGCCGCAGTCCGTAGCGGTTCCGCAGCTCCGCCATCCGGTCCTCCAGGAGCATGAGGGTGAGCCCGACCCGCTCCTCCTGCTCCTCGGTCAGACCGCCCTCGTCGAAGCGGCGCACCGCCTGACGCTCCATCAGCTGGCGCAGCAACTCGACGACGGTGAGCACCAGTTTGATCAAGTCCCTTTCGACCGTGTCCGGTTCCAGGTCGAGCCGCTTGCGCCGGCTGCCGTGGGGCTCGACACGGTCGTCGTGGTCGGGGGCGGCCGTCACAGCGACTCCTCGAAGGGCGACGGGACCTGTGCGTTCACCGAGCTGATGAGCGCGTTGAGGTCGATACGGACCAGGTCGACGTCCGCGATGCGCAGGGTGATGTCGCCCGTGATGACGACCCCGCCGGCCAGCAGCCGGTCGAGCAGGTCCACCAGGGCTATCTCGCGGCGTTCGACGACGGTCACGCGTCCTCCTTCCCGGCGGATTCCTCACCGGCGAACGAATAGGCCGCCCAGGGGCCGGTGAGTTCGACGCGTATTCCGGGAATTCCGTCCTTCGTCCGGTCCACCCGTTCCACGAATTCCTCGGACTTCACGCGCGGCACGAGGTACGCGGCGTTGAGCACATTGCGCCCGGAGGCCCCGGAGAGGGCGGGGTTCTGCGGAGCGTGCAGCCGGGAGTCCTCGGCGCTCTGGGACAGGACGCGGTGCAGATCGGTCGCGAAGACCTCGGCCTGCTGCCATGCGTCGTCCCGCGCTTTCGTCTGCTGACGCCGCTGCCGGAGGTAGTCCCGCCCGGAGGCGGGCTTCGGTGCCGGCGGAGCGGGAGCCTGCGGCTCCCGCTCCGCCTCGAGGAACACCTTCACGCCCCATTCGACCCGGCCCTCCAGCCGGTCCAGGGTGCGCTGGAAGTCCTCCCCCCGCGCCTCGATCATCGTCCGCACGCCGCTGTCGTCGCGGAACACGGTGCCGAGCCGCAGCGGCAGCGGGGTCGTGACGGTGGTGAGCGCGTCGATCACGCCCTGGTGGGCGCGGGCCACCGCGGTCAGCCAGTCGAGGTCCTCCAGGTGCGCGCGCAGCGGCTCCTCCGCGAAGTCCCCCTCGGGCACGTGGCTGACCACCGCCACCAGGTCACCGTGCGGCAGCAGCCGGGGCGGATCGCCGCCGACCCCCGTCAGCTGCGCCTGCAACGGCGTGCCGAAGGGGCGGCAGACCGCGTAGACGTACCGCAGTCCGGTCACGTGCTCTCCTCCTGTGCGCGACGGGGCTCCAGTTCCAGTTCCTCCAGCCGGGCCAGCCGCTCGCGCAACTCGGCGTTCTCCCGAGCCAGTTCGTCGCGGCGTGCCCGAGAGGACAGCGCCGGGTCGGACTCCCACCAGTCGATCCCCATCTCCTTCGCCTTGTCGACGGAGGCGACGACCAGGCGCAGCTTGATCGTGAGCAGCTCGATGTCGAGCAGGTTGATGCGGATGTCACCCGCGATCACGATGCCCTTGTCCAGCACCCTCTCCAGGATGTCGGCGAGATTGGCGCTGCTGCCCTGGCCGTACGGGTCGGGGAGCCGACTGGGGGTGGTCATCGCCGGCTCCGGCTCTCTTCGCGCTCGTCCTCGTCCTCGTACTCTTCCTCGTCCTCGGACCGCGGCTCGCCGTTCTCCGCCTCGGCCTCGCCCTCCTCGGCCTCGTACTCGTCGTCCTCGTACTCGTCGTCCTCGGACCCGTCGTCGGCGGGCTCCTCCGCGGACTCCTCGGCCTCCCCGGCTTCGGGCTCCTCGTACCCGTCGTCGGGTCCGGCGCCGTCCTCGTCCTCGTCCTCGTACGCCGAGTCCTCGGCGCCCTCGGAGTCCTCGTCCTCGGCGTACTCGTCGGTCGGTTCGCCGTCCTCCTCCGCTTCGCCGTCCTCCTCCGGCTCGTCGGATTCGGTGTCCCCGGACTCCGCCTCCTCCTCCTCGGCCAGCGCGTCCTCGTGGCTGCGGACGACCTCACCGTCGCGGATCTCTCCCCGCCAGCTGTCCTCGGCCTCGCCCTTGAGGGTGATGAAGCGGGCGAAGTTCTTCAGGTCGAGCCGGGCACGGCGGCCCTGGGCGCGCCAGATGTTGCCGGTCTTCTCGAAGAAGCCCGACGGGTAGTACTCGATGACCAGCAGGACCCGCGTGAGGTTGTCGGCGATGCGGTGGAAGGAGACGACGCCCTTGGTCGTGCCCTTGGCGCCCTCGGAGGACCAGGCGATGCGGTCGTCGGGGACCTGCTCGGTGGTCTTCGCCTTCCAGCTCCGGTTGGACCACCAGATCTTCGCCTGCCAGTCCGAGGTGGTGTCGTCGCTCTTGTTGGCGCTCTTGACGCCCTTGGCGAAGGTGCTGAAGTCCTGGTACTGGGTCCACTGGTCGTAGGCCGTGCGCAGCGGCACCCCGACGTCGATGTGCTCGATGATGACGGTGGGCTTGTTGCCGGAGGAGCGCTTGCGCTTGCTCTTCCCGCCTCCGCCCAGGCCCTTCACCTTGTCCATCACGTTGTCCTTGACCCGTGAGGCGCCGACCTCGACGGCGCTGCGCAGCGGGCTCTTGCCCTCGGCGAGCTTGCGGCCGCCGTCGACGGCCAGCTTGGCGAAGCCCGGGCTGTTGCCCTCCGCGATGTCGTTCAGCTTGTTCGTGGTCTCGCCGAGCTTGTGGCCGAGCCCGCTCAGCATGCGGGTGGCCTGGGCGGCGAGGTAGTCCTGCAGTTCCGCCTTGAGCCGGTCCGCCGCCTCGCTGTGGGCGATGTCGGCGAGCGGGTTCTTCGAGGCGCCGTTCACGTTGTCACGCGCGGCGGAGCCGGCCTTTCCGAGGGTCTCGCTCATCGTTCACCGCCTCCCTTCGACGTGCGGGAGCGGGCGCCCCGGGAGGCGGACGCGGTCTTCTTCGCGGCCGTCTTCTTCGCGGGTGCCGTCCGCTTGGCCGCGGCCTTCTTCGCCGGTGCGGCCTTCTTCGCCGGCGCCTTCTTGGCGGCGGCCTTCCTGGCGGAGGGCCGGTCCTCGTCGCGGTCCTCGTCCCGGTCCTCGTCCCGGTCCTCGTCGCGAGGCTGCCCGCGGTCCTGCTCCTCCGGCTCGTCGTCGACGTCCTCGTCGTCCGCCCGGTCCTGCGGGCCGCCGCCGTCGAGCTGGTCGCGCACGGAGGCGGTCCGGCCGTGCAGCCGGTCGGCGAGCGAACCGAGCTGCCGCTCGACCAGCGCGCCGGAGGCGGCCTTGCCGACACCGCGCAGGTCACCGCGCAGCTGATCGCCCAGCTCCTTGAACTGCGGATTGTCACGCAGCTGCTGGGACACCAGTTCGGCGACCATCTTGGGGCTGAGGTTCAGCTTCTTTCCCGCCACCAGCCCGCCGACGGCGAGCGCCATCTTGAGCTTCTTGGTGCGTCCGAGGAGATATCCGGCCCCGATCGCGAGGCCCATTCCCGTTCGATTCATCGTGCCGTCCCATCCCCACTACCCGCGCCTGTGCGCGTCGCGGTCTCCAACCGGTCGAGGAGTTCGTCCTCCTGCCGGTCGAACTCCTCCTCGGTGATCTCTCCGGCTTCCAGCAGTTCTTCCAGTCGGGCCAGCTCGGCGCGGATGGTCGCGGGGTCGTAGTAGATACGCTCCGCTTCCTGCAGCACCTGCCGGACGGCCCAGGCGCTGCCGCGCACCGGGGCGAACGGCAGCAGCAGCACCTCCGAGATCAGGCCCATGACGTCACCCCGCCTCGGTGTGCGCTCCACCGGCCGCGGTGCCCGCCGGCTCGGACGGTCCGGGCTCGACGAAGCTGTACGGGGGGAGCGGTCCGTTCAGACGGATCTCGACGTGGGGCATGTCCTTGCGGACCTGCTCCACCGCGGCCAGGAAGTCCTCCGCCGACTCCCGCTTCACCAGGTAGGAGACGTTGGCGAGCCAGCCCGTGGACTCGGGGCCCACGCTCACGGCGTCGGCGGCTCCTTCCAGCGCCTGCTCCAGCGCGGTGCCGTCCTCGGACTCCCGGTCCTTGACCGCCGCGGCGACCATCTCACCGAGGCGGATCTTGTCCTCGTAACTGCCGCCGCCGGACTGGCGGTTGGCCTCCGCGAGGGAGCGGATCTCCGGGTTCCCCGCCATCACGTGGTGGAGTACGGCTTCCTCCACGTGATTGGCCTTGATGTTGTACTCGACCCGGTCGTCCAGCGCGCGCAGCCGCTCCAGGTAGTGCTCGGCGCGCTCGGCGAGGACGCCGGTGACGGAGTCGTCGTCCGGGGCGACGCTGCCGAACCGCATGGGCAGCACACAGCCGGCCGCGCCGATCTCACTGAGCACGTTCTGGTGGGCGAGCAGTTCCCTGCGCTTGGGGCGGAGCCCGTCGGGGGCGTCGCTGACGACGGCCGCCAGCTCGCCCTGCCGCAGGACGCGTACCGGGCGCGAGGGGTCGCCGACCCCGCCCATGCCCTCCGGCAGCGACGGGTGCGTCGCCGCCGTGATGCCGTAGACGTAGGTGCTCACTCCTGCTCCTCCTTACGGCGGGCGGCGGTGCTCTTGCGGGCTCGCGGACGGGACCGGGTCTCTTCCTCGGACCCGTCGTCACGTGTCTGCTTGAAGGCGTCGGAGATGGTCTCGGCGGCACCGGAGAGGGCGCCCTTGGACTTGCCGCGGGCACCGGACTCGGTGACCTCGCCGACTATCTCGGGCAGGCCCGGGCTCTTGCGGGGCCCGGCCTCCAGGTCGAGACGGTTGCACGCCTCGGCGAAGCGGAGATAGGTGTCGACGCTGGCGACGACGACACGCACGTCGATCTTCAGGATCTCGATGCCGACCAGGGACACGCGCACGAATGCGTCGATGACGAGCCCCCTGTCCAGGACAAGCTCAAGCACGTCGTAGAGGCCGCTGCTGCCGCCCCCACCGCCGGACTGTTGTGCCGGTACGACTGTCATTCCGACTGTTCCTCCTTGTGTCTGGGTGTGTGTACGGCCGGGCGGCCTAACGGCCGCCGGACCCGCGCGCGTCGGAACGGCCCCGCTCGTAGCGGCGGACCCGCCGGTACCCGGTGAGCTGCCCGTCCGGGTCGAGCTCGACCTGGTAGCTCGCCATCAGGCTCATCGTGTCGGGGACCCGCTCGAGTTCGAGGACCTCCACCTCGAGCGCCCAGCCCTCCTCCGTCTGCTCGAAGGACGACACGGACTCGGCCTCCATACCGGTGAGTTCCGCGAGCTGCCCGCGCGCCTGGCGCAGCACCTCCATGGGGCTGG
The DNA here is from genome assembly GCF_020873915.1 of Streptomyces sp. DH5. Lineage (GTDB taxonomy): Bacteria > Actinomycetota > Actinomycetes > Streptomycetales > Streptomycetaceae > Streptomyces. The sequence continues at coordinate 34,532 of NZ_JAHWGP010000035.1, read as the reverse complement.
GCCGTTTGGTGCCTCTGTTGTCGTCGGTCTGCTTCCGGGACTTCTGCGAGTCGTGGGATTCCTGTGAATCCTGTGACTCTTCAGTGTTTTTCGTGTTCGACATGGCCACCTCCCCCTCCGTGTGGCCGCAAGTCCGTTCGCCAAACCTCCCGGACTCACCCGGTTGCCCCGTCCGGATGGCACATCCGGACGGAGCGGACACACCCCGCTCAGCGCAGTCCGGCGAGCCGCCGACGGGCCGGGGCCAGGGAACGTCCCCGGCTCAGCAGCCCGGCCCACGGGTCGCTGCGGACCTGTTCCACGGCGTTCGCGACCGTCCAGCGACGGGCGTGCAGCGCCGGATCGTCCAGCTGCTCCCAGGAGACGGGCACGGCGACGGGCGCGCCGGGCAGGGCACGGACCGTGCAGGGGGCGACGGCGGTCTGCGCGTAGGCGTTGCGCTGCACGTCGAGGTAGAGCCGGTCGCCGCGGTCCTTCTTGCGGGCGGCTGTGGTGAGCCGGTCGGGGTGGGCGCCGGCGAGGGTGTCGGCGACCTCCCGGGCGAAGACGCGTACCTCGTCGGCGTCGTGCCTGCCGGTCAGCGGCACGATCACGTGCAGGCCGCGGGAGCCGGTGGTCATCAGCGCCGAGGGCAGCTTCAGCTCGTCCAGCAGCTCCCCCAGCAGCCGCGCCGCCTCCCGCACCGTCTCGAAGTCGTCGACCGAGGGGTCGAGGTCGAACACCAGCCGGTCCGGCTGGCCGAGGGGGGACCCCCCGCCCGAGCGCGGACGGGAGCGGGGAGGGCCGGTGCGGGACAGCCAGCGGTGCAGGGTGATGCTCGCCTGGTCGACCAGGTAGAGCAGGGTGGCGGCACTGTCGCACACCGTGTGCGTGACGGTGCCGCCCTCCTTGGCGACCTCCGCGCGGGTGATCCACTCCGGGTAGTGGTCCGGGGTGTTCTTCTGCATGAACGACGGACCGTCGACACCGTCGGGGCGCCGGTCCAGCATGAGCGGGCGCCCCCGCAGGTGCGGCAGCATGTACGGGGCGACCGCCAGGTGGTAGTCGACGAGGTCGCCCTTGGTGTACTCCCCGGTGTCCCCGCCTCCGGGGAAGAGCACCTTGCCGGGCCGGTGGATCTCCACCGTGCGGCCCCCGGCCCGTACGGTGCGCGGCCCGTCGCCGCTCACGACACGATCGCCTCCCCCACCAGCAGCCGGCCGGCCGCGGCGATCGACCCGGCGTCGATGCCGGCGGCGCGCAGCTGCTCGTCGGGTGAGGCCGAGCCGGGCATGTCGCGCACGGCGAGGCGCACCAGGCGCGGGACGGGGCGTCCGTCGCCGAAGGCCTCCGCGACCGCGTCCCCGAGACCGCCCTCGGGATGGTGGTCCTCGACCGTCATCAGGCAGCCGGTCTCCTCGGCGGCGGTGCGCAGGGTCTCCCGGTCGACCGGCTTCACCGAGTACAGGTCGATCACCCGTACGGCGATGCCCTCGCCCTCCAGCGCCTCGGCGGCGGCGAGCGCCTCGGGCACGGTGACGCCGGCGGCGACGAGGGTGAGCCGGTCGCTGCCGGAGGAGCGCAGCACCTTGCTGCCGCCGACGGGGAACTCCTCGTCGGGCCCGTAGATCACCTCGCTCTCGCCGCGTGACGTGCGCAGGTAGCGGATGCCGTCGAGGCCGGCCATGGTGGCGACCAGCCGTGCCGTCTGGTTGGCGTCGCACGGGTACAGCACGGTCGAGCCGTGCACGGCGCGCATCATCGCCAGGTCCTCCAGACCCATCTGGCTGGGGCCGTCCTGGCCGATGGCCACGCCCGCGTGCGAGCCGACGAGGTTGATGCCTGAGCCGCTGACCGCGGCCATGCGGACGAAGTCGTGGGCGCGGGTGAGGAACGCCGCGAAGCTGGAGGCGTACGGCGTCCAGCCGCGCGAGGCGACGCCCACCGCGGCCGCGACCATCTGCTGTTCGGCGATGTAGCACTCGATGTAGCGCTCGGGGTGCTCCTTGGCGAAGAACTCCGCCCGGGTGGAGTCACCGACCTCTCCGTCGAGGGCGACCACGTCGCCGCGAGCGGTGCCGAGGGCGGCCAGCGCCTCGCCGAACGCGTTGCGGGTGGCGACCTCCTCGCCCTTGTCCCAGCGCGGCAGGGCGGGCTCCGTCGTGTGCCCGGCGGATGGTGCTGCGTCGGAGGACGGCGGGTGCACCTGGATGCGCAGGTCGCGCGGGCCTCCGAGTTCGGAGACGGCCTCCTCGGCCTCCGGCAGCGGCTTTCCGTGCAGGCCCTCGCGGTCCTGCACGGACGCGACGCCCTTGCCCTTGAGGGTGCGGGCGATGATCGCGGTGGGCTGGCCCCTGGTGGAGAGCGCCTCGCCGTAGGCGCGGTCGACGGCGTCCACGTCGTGGCCGTCCACCTCGACGGTGTGCCAGCCGAACGCCCGGAAGCGGCGGGCGTAGGCGTCGAGGTCGTGGCCGTGACGGGTGGGTCCGCGCTGGCCGAGGCGGTTGACGTCCACGATCGCCGTGAGGTTGTCCAGGTTCTCGTACGCGGCCTGCTCGGCCGCCTCCCACACCGACCCCTCGGCCAGTTCGCTGTCCCCGCACAGCACCCACACGCGGTAGTCGGCGTGGTCCAGCCGCTTCCCGGCCAGCGCGATGCCGACGCCGACGGGGAGGCCCTGGCCGAGGGAGCCGGTGGCCGTCTCGACCCAGGGCAGCCGGCGGGGGGTGGGGTGCCCCTCGAGGCGGCTGCCGTTCTCGCGGAAGGTGAGCAGTTCCTCGTCGTCGATGGCGCCGGCCGCCTTGTAGACGGCGTACATCAGCGGTGAGGCGTGGCCCTTGGAGAGGACGAAGCGGTCGTTGGACGGGTGGTCGGGGCGGTCGAAGTCGTAGCGGAAGTGGCGGGCGAACAGCACCGCCGTCAGGTCGGCCGCGGACATGGACGAGGTCGGGTGCCCGGAGCCCGCGGCGGCCGCGGCGCGGACGCTGTCCACGCGCAACTGCTGTCCGAGCTCGACGAGTTCACCGGTGTTCATGAGTCTCCTTCGATGAAGCGGTCGGTACGCCTGACGGGTCCGGGTGAGACGTCCGGGCCGGGAGGCGGCTGATCGGGCGGCGGCGTGACGGCGGGCCGGCCCCCGGGGGACTCCCCGCCGGGCCGCTTCCTCGCCGGCTCACCGCCCGGCCGGCTCTCCGCGGGTTCACCGCCCGGCTGGTTCTTGGCCGGCTCACCGCCCGGCTGGTTCCTGGCGGGCTCACCACCCGGCTGGTTCCTGGCGGGCTCACCACCCGGCTGGTTCTTCGCGGGCTCACCACCCGGCTGGTTCCTGGCGGGCTCACCACCCGGCTGGTTCCTGGCGGGCTCACCACCCGGCTGGTTCTTCGCGGGCTCACCACCCGGCTGGTTCTTCGCGGGCTCACCACCCGGCTGGTTCCTGGCGGGCTCACCACCCGGCTGGTTCTTCGCGGGCTCACCACCCGGCTGGTTCCTGGCGGGCTCACCACCCGGCTGGTTCTTCGCGGGCTCACCACCCGGCTGGTTCCTGGCGGGCTCACCACCCGGCCGGGGAGGCTCTGCCCGCGTCCGTTCCCCGGCCTCCCGTTGCCGCTCCGATCCGCCCACCCGTGCCAGCTCGGGCGACGCCGTGTCCAGCGGCACCGACCAGGACCGCACGAGCCCCAACTGAACCGCCTGGCGCGGCAGTACGGCGTCGAGGAGCCAGTCGGCGGCCACCCGCACCCGGTTGCCGGGCATGGCGGCGAGGTGGTATCCGCGGGTGACCGCGCCCGCCACCGGACCGGAGAGGTTCACGCCGAGCGGGTTGGCGGCGGCCTTGACGCCGCCCAGATCGACCACGAAGCCCAGGTCCTTGTGCCGGTAGGCGCGCCGCTCACCGTCGCCGAACGACGCGGCGACGTTGTGCGCGCACACCTTGCCCTGCCGCCACGCGTGCTGTGCGGTCATCGGGGTGTAGGACCCCGGCTTCTCCAGGTCGGGCACCGCGGCCGCGTCACCGCAGGCGAACACCTCCGGCCGGCCCGGCACGCGCAGGTGCTGGTCGACCAGCAGCCGGCCGCGTTCCATGGGCAGTCCGAGGGACTCCGCGAGCGGGTCGGGGCGTACGCCCACGCACCACACCAGGGTCTTCGTGTCGACGAACTCCCCGTCGGTCAGCAACACCCCGTCGGGCGTGGCCTCCTTCACGGAGGTGCCCATCCGTACGTCCACGCCCCGCTCGCGCAGCACGCCGTCGGCCGTGCGGGAGAGCCGTTCGTCCAGCTCGGGCAGCACCCGGTCGGCGATGTCCAGGAGCATCCAACGCGGCCGCATCCCGGTCCTCATGGGGTGCTTGGCGACCTGCGCGTCGGTGAACAGCTGGCCGTGTGCGGCGACTTCGGTACCGGTGTAGCCGGCGCCCACCACGACGAAGGTGCAGCGGGAGGCGCAGGTCCCCGGATCGTCGGTGGCGGCGGCGAGCTCCACCTGGCGGGTCACGTGATCGCGCAGGTAGAGGGCCTCGGGCAGGCCGCGGAAGCCGTGGGCGTGTTCGGCGACGCCGGGGATCGGCAGCAGCTTGTTGACGCTGCCGGCCGCGAGCACGAGCCGGTCGTAGGAGAGGGTGCCGCCCTCGTCCTCGGGTCCGGTGTAGTGCACCTGCCGCCCGTCGAGGTCGATGCGGTCGGCCTCCCCCAGCACCAGCCGTACGTGCGGCAGCGTGCCGGAGAGGGAGACGGTGACCCGGCGCGGCTCCAGGATGCCGGCCGCGACCTGGGGCAGCAGCGGGAGGTACAGGAAGTAGTCGGTCGGGTTCAGCAGGACGATGTCGGCGCGGCCCTTGGCCAGCCGGGACAGGGTCTGGGCCGTGCGGTACCCGGCGAAGCCGGCACCGACGATCACTATGCGGGGTCGACTCACGTTTCGCCTCCGGCGCTGTCGCGTACGTCGGGAGCCTTCCGCGTCCCCCTGGCCTGGGCCGTCAAACGTCAGCCCGGAGCCCGGGGCCCGGTTGCCGCCCGGCCCTCCGGGTACCCGGCGCGGGACCAGAACGCCCATGTCGCGGAGGCGCCCCCATGCCCGAGTACGGCTATTTCCTCTCGTGCGAGCAGTACGGTCCTGCGGAGCTGATCGAGCAGGCGCGGATGGCCGAGCAGGCCGGATTCCAGGCGTTGTGGATCTCCGACCACTTCCATCCGTGGAACGACGAGCAGGGGCAGAGCCCCTTCGTCTGGTCGGTGATCGGCGCGCTCTCGGAGGCCGTGTCCCTGCCGGTGGGAACGGCGGTGACCTGCCCGACCGTGCGGACGCACCCGGCGGTGGTGGCGCAGGCGGCCGCCACGAGCGCCGTGATGTCCCCCGGGGAGTTCCGGCTGGGCGTGGGCACGGGCGAGGCGCTGAACGAGCACATCCTCGGCGACCACTGGCCCCCCGCCCACGTACGGCTGGAGATGCTCGAGGAGGCGATCCAGGTGATGCGCCGGCTGTTCAGCGGTGAGGAGGTCAACCACCACGGCACGCACTACACGGTGGAGAACGCCCGCCTCTACACCCTCCCGGACCAGCCCATTCCCATCGACATATCCGGCTTCGGCCCGGCGGCGACCAAGCTGGCGGCGCGAGTCGGCGACGGCTACGTCACGATGATGCCGGACGCCTCGATGGTGGAGCAGTACCGCAAGGGCGGGGGCGGCGGAAAGCCGGTCAGCGGCGGCACCAAGGTCTGCTACGGCACCGACCGCGAGGAGTGCGTGCGCACCGTGCACCGGCTCTGGGCGAACGAGCAGCTGCCCGGCGAGCTCGGGCAGGTGCTGCCCTCACCGAAGCACTTCGAGCAGGCGCAGACGCTCGTCACCGAGGACATGGTGCGCGAGAGCCGGGTGTGCGGCGACGACGTGGACGAGCACGTCGCCGAACTCCGCCGGTTCGCCGACGCCGGCTTCGACCGGATCTACGTCAACCAGATCGGCCCGGACCTGCGCGGCTTCTTCGACTTCTACCGCACCAAGGTGCTGCCGCAGCTCCAGCAGGCCGGCTGAACTCCAGGGAGGACGCACCGACGACGACACCGCACCGCCCGTCGCCTCCGGTCGCACGGTGCCGCCCGGCGCCCACGACGGGTGTGATGGCGGTGCAGGCCGCGCAGCGGCTCGCCATACCCCTGGCCAGGGACGGCCGGCCTCCAGGCCGGGCCGGACGGCACTGGTCGCCGGAGCGGCGCGGTGCTGTCATGGTGAGGGGAAACGTCGTGAACGGGCCGGTGGGAGCTGGGAGGCGGACGCGCCGCGCGCGGTCCGCCCGCGGTCCGGGCCGAGCCGGACACGTCGCACAGCGGAGGAGGCCGATGCCATGCTGTATCGCCGCACGGTCGGTGACGTGATGACCGAGGAGGTCCTCACCTTCCGTCCCGACACGCCGTTGCAGGAGGTCGCCGCGCTGCTGGACGCCAACGACATCGTCGCGGCCCCGGTCGTCGACGACGACGGCTCTCCTGTCGGAGTCGTGTCCGCGTCCGACGTGCTGCGGCACGAGACCGGCATGCCCGACGCGCAGGGTCGGGACGGAGACGACGAGCGCTCGTGGGGCAGGGCCCGGGCCCGAACCGCGGGTGAGCTCATGAGCAGCCCCGTCTTCACCGCGCGCGCCGAATGGACGATCCCCCGGGCCGCGCGGGAACTCCGCAGGCAGCACGTCAAGCAGTTGCCGGTGGTCGGCGACGACGAGCTCCTCACGGGCATCGTCACCCGCAGCGACCTGCTGGACGCCTTGATCCGCTCCGACGTCGAGATCCGCGGCGAGGTGGAGCGGGACGTGCTGGGACGCATCCTCGCCCTGGACGAGGGCACCGTCGCGGTCGAGGTCCGGGACGGGGTCGTCACCCTTCGGGGACACCTGCCGGAACCGCGTCTCGTCCCGGTGGTCGTGGCTCTCTGCCAGGGCGTCGACGGTGTCGCCGCCGTGAACGCCCACCTCGCCGCTGCCGGGGACGGCTAGGTTCCGCCCCGCAAGGACCGGGCCGCCGGCCCGGATCCGCGCTCCGGCCGCGCGGATGCCACGACCGGACGACACTGGGTGCGGCACGTCGACGCCCCGACCGGTCACAGGATTTCGCTGCCCGGAGCGGTAACGCGAGACCTGCGAAGGGCCGTCTGGGGACCCGGCCGGCTCCTCCCCTCGGAGCGGAGGAGCGACCCCGGCGACGTGCTGGTGCGGGAGTCGCCGACGACGCCCCGCACGCGCTTCCGCGACCCGCATCCCTGCGGCCGTACGCCGCCCACGGCGGACGGCCGGGTCCCGCCGCCCGACACCCCGCTGTCCGGGAGCCGACCGCCTTCGCGTCCGGCGGCCGGGCGGACCGTCAGCGGGGCCGGGCCACTGCGGGGGTCACGGCCGGTGGTGGCTGTCGGCGGGACGGGACTCGTCCGGCCGCGGCGGTACGACGCCCGCGGTGGGCGGGGTGGACGGCACCGGCGGGACGGGGGCTCCGCCGGGTGCGGCCGTCTGCCCCGTGCCCGGCGTGGAGGGGGCCGAGGGCCGGGCCGCGCTGCGCAGGGCGTAGGACGCCGCGGCCAGGATCACGGCCGTGATCAGCGCGGCGGCCCAGCCCGGCAGGACCAGGGCGAGGGCGAGACCGACCGCCAGCGACACGGCGGCGCCCGCGTACAGGGCGGTGGCGCCGGACCCGGCGTAGAAGGCGGCCTTGCGGCGCTGCCCCCGCGCCTGCTCGCGCAGTTCCTCGCGTACGGTCTCGCGGGCCACCTGGGCCAGTTCGTCAACCAGGTGCTTGTCCAGATGCTCCAGGTGCTCCAAACGCTGCATGGCGGACGGGTACCCGCGCCCCGGCCCCCGTAACTCCCGCCGGTGGACGGTGTGAAGGGCGCTGTGGAGATCGTCCGGGGTGGCCCCTGGTCCGTGCCGGCCCCAACTAGGCTCGTTCCCATGGAGATTCTGGGTGCCACCCTGCGCGTCTGCGTCGACGACATCGAGACCGCCATCCCCTTCTACGAGCGGCTGGCCGGCGGCAAGGCCCTCCGCTTCGAGCGGGCGGGAGTCCACGTCGCCGCCGTGGGCTGCTTCCTGCTGATGAGCGGTCCCGCGGCGGAACTGGACGTACTGCGCAAGGTCGCGGCGACCATCGCGGTGCAGGACGTGGACGAGGCCCGCCGGGTCCTCGCGGAGATGGGCGCCGACATCATCGCGGGCCCGGTCCCCACCCCGGTGGGCCGCAACCTCATCGCCCGGCACCCGGACGGGGCGGTCTACGAGTACGCGGACCGCCGCGCCTGACACCGGCTCAGGGCGCGGGCCGCGTCCGGAAGTCGTAGCGTTCCGGCAGGGGTGCGTCGGTGAGGGTGCTCCACAGCCGTCCGATCACCTCGTCCCCCTGCCGCAGGTCGGCGACCTCGAAGCCCGCGTGCACGGGTGAGCGGGACGCGGTGGTGTGGCCGGTGGCGCCGATGTGCCACTCGATTCCGCCGGAGAACCAGGCGCTGTCCGGGGCGAAGTCGGCGGGCTGGAGCACCGGGTTGCGGTACAGCGGTTCGCGGCCGGTGGACCAGGGAGGCGATCCGGCCGCCGATGGCGGGCAGCACGGTGGCGCGCGGCCGGTCGCCCTCGGTCACCGGGGCGTCGACGGGGCGCAGTTCGCGGTCGCGGTCGTAGCCGTCGCGGACGGGTACGGGCAGCAGGCTGCTGGGTATGGGGTGTGCGGCCGATCTGCCGGGCCAAGTCGCGGGCGGTCCGGCCTCGTCGTGTCCCTCGATGCGGTGCGTCTCGTCGAGCGGGCGCAGTGGGGTCCGCGGGTTGTCGGGGTACGGGGGTGCCCCGGGCAGCGTCCGTACCCCCATCGGATCGTCGTCACGGTCTCCGGGGGAGCCGCCCCGGGCCCTCGTGAACGGGGGCGGCAGCGGGTCGGGGCGGCCCGTACCTCAGCGGCCCGCCGTCATCTCGCTGGTGATCGCCCAGCGTTCGTGGTCGCGCCAGGCGCCGTCGACGAAGAGCATCTTCGGGGAGAAGCCCTCCAGGCGGAACCCGCAGGCGCGGGCCAGGGCGATGGAGGCCGCGTTGCCGGGCTGCACGTTGATCTCCAGCCGGTGCAGCCGCATCGGCCCGAAGGCGTACCGCACGACGAGGTCCAGCCCTTCGCGCATCAGTCCGCGGCCCGCCGCGTGGGCGAAGGCGCCGTAGCCGAGCGCGCCGCAGAGGAAGCCCCCCTGGACGATGTTGTTGATGTTGATGAAGCCGGCGAGGGCGCCGTCCGCCTCCTTCTCGCAGACCAGGAACCCCGCCTTGGTGCGGTCCTCGATCAGCCGCCCCGCGTACGCGGCGTACGCGGCCGCGGTGTCCGGCGGGAACAGCCAGGGGTGGTGCAGGTCCTTGCTCTCCCGGGCGCGGGCGGTGAACTCGGCGGCGTCCGCGCGGGTGAAGTGACGCAGCCCGACACGGGTGCCCTCGGCGAGATAGCGGGAAGTGGTGTGCGGCACGCCGCCACCCTACGACGCCCCGCCGGACCTCGACGAGCGGCTCGACGCCCCTCGTCGAGGTCCGGCGGTGTCAGGTCAGCGCCGGTTCGTCCAGGGTCAGCGTGCCCGCGTCCGCGTCGAGTTCCGCGGCCACGCCGAAGGGGACGGTGAGCCCGTCGTCGCAGTGGCCGAACCCGAACTGCTCGGCCACCGGCACGCCGAGTCCGCCGAGCCGGTCGGCGAGCAGCGTCCGCACCCCCTCGTACGGCTCGCACTGCGCCCAGGAGCCGAGCAGCAGCCCGTGGACGCCGTCCAGCCACCCGGCCCGCAGCAGCTGGGTGAGGTCGCGGTCCAGCCGGTAGGTCTCCTCCCCCACGTCCTCCAGGCAGAGCAGTCCGCCACGTGCGGAGGGTCTGGCGTGCGGGGTGCCCCGGTCGGAGGCGAGCAGGGAGAGACAGCCCCCCAGGGTGACTCCGCGGGCCCTGCCGGGGACGAGGGCGGTGCCGTCGGAGACGATGGTGCGGACCGTCTCGGGGGCGAAGAGGGTGGCCCTGAGATGGTCCTGGGCGCGTGCGCTCTTCACGAAGTCGAGACCCGCGGCCATCGGCCCGTGCAGGGTGACGAGGCCGAGCCGGACCGCGAACGCCTCGTGCAGCGCGGTGATGTCGCTGAACCCGACGAACACCTTCGGTCCGGCCGCCCGCATGGCCTCCCAGTCGAGGGAGTCGACCATGCGCTGCACGCCGTAGCCGCCGCGGGCGCAGATCACCGCGTCGACGGCCGGGTCGCACCAGGCCGACTGGAGATCGGCGGCCCGCTCGACGTCGCCGCCCGCGAGGTAACGGAGCCCGCCGTGCCGGTCGAGGACGTGCGGGGCCACCACCGGGTCGAGGTCCCAGCCGCGCAGGATGTCGAGCCCGGCCCGGAGCCGGTCCTCGGGCACCGGGCCGCTGGGGGCGACGACGGCCACCCGGGCGCCGGGGGCGAGGCGGGGCGGCCGCCGCAGCTCCTCCACCCGGCTCACGTCCCCAGCTCCAGCGTCGGCACTCCCGGCGGTCTCATCCCGAACACCTGGGCGTACAGGGACATCTCCGCCTCCAGGGCGCGCACCATCGTCTCCGCCCGCCGGAAGCCGTGGCCCTCGCCCTCGAAGGTGAGGTACGCGTGCGGCACGCCCCGGCCGGCCAGCCGGGCCAGGAACCGCTCGCACTGCACGGGCGGGCAGATCACGTCGTCCAGTCCCTGGAGCATCAGGAAGGGCACGGACAGCCGGTCGGCGTGCTCGACGGGGGAACGCCGCACGTACCGCTCGGGAACCTCGGCGCGCGGGCCGACGAGGGTCTCCAGGTACTGGGACTCGAAGTCGTGGGTCTCCCCCGTGCCCCAGCCGGCGAGGTCGAGCACCGGGTAGATGATGGTGCCGCAGGCGTAGACGTCGGTCGTGGTGAGCGAGGCGGCGGTGGTCCAGCCGCCCGCGCTGCCGCCGCGCACGGCGAGCCGGTCGCGGTCGGCGGTGCCCTCGTCGGCGAGGGCCCGCGCGACGGCCGCGCAGTCCTCGACGTCGACCACGCCCCACTGTTCGCGCAGCCGGTTGCGGTACGCGCGCCCGTAGCCGGTGGAGCCGCCGTAGTTGACCTCGGCGACGCCGATGCCGCGCGAGGTGAAGTAGGCGACCTCCAGGTCGAGCACGAGCGGCGACCGGCCGGTGGGGCCGCCGTGCGCCCAGATCACGTAGGGCGGCAGCTCGTCGGCGGGGCCGGTACGGCCGGGGTGGTGCGGCGGGTAGACCTGGGCGTGGATCTCCCGGCCGTCCGGTCCGGTGAAGGTGCGGACCTGCGGCTCGGGGTAGTACGCGGGGTCCACGGCGTCCCTGTGCTCGGCGCCGATCACGCGGGCCCGCCCCGTCCGGGTGTCCAGCTCCACCACTTCGTGGCCGCTGCGCGGTCCGGCGCCGACGGCGACGACCCGCTCGCCGTGGGCGGCCACGGTCGGCGCGAACTCGGTCCAGGGTCCGGCGGCGTCGCAGACCTCTCCGGTCTCGGGGTCGAGGATGCCGAGCACGGGGGCGCCCCGGCCGTGGAGGACGGCGATCAGGCCGCCGTCCAACGGGGCGAACCAGCGGTGCCCCAGCTTCCACAGGGGTCCGCCGAACTCCTCCTCGCGCGGGCAGAGCGGCTCCCCGTCCCGGTAGAGGTTCCACCAGCCCGTGCGGTCGCTGGAGTACAGCAGCCTGTCGTCGGGGGTCCAGTCCGCCTGGGGGACGGACTCCTCGGGCCCGCCGGCCACCACGCGCGCGCCGGTGAGCGTGCCGTCCGGGGTGACGTCGGCGACGAGGAGTTCGGTGCCGTCCCACGGCATGCGCGGGTGGTCCCAGCCGATCCAGGCGGCGCGCCGTCCGCCGGGCGACAGGCGCGGCCCGGTGACGAACCGGTGCCGTCCGTCGCTCAGCTCCCGCACGCGCTCCCGGTCGCCTGCGGCCGAGCCGTCCAGCGGTACGGAGGCCAGGACGCGGCGGACGTCGCTCGGGCCGTCGCCGGTGAACTCCTCCAGGACGCACCACACCTCGTCGCGCTCCGGCAGCAGCACCGGCTCGGCCCAGCGCAGCCCGTCCCCGACCGGGGAGACAGGGGTGAGGGGGCGCGGTTCGGCGCCCGGTTCCCACCGGTAGAGGCGCTGGTCGGCGAAGTTCACGAACACCACGACCGGGCCGCCGTCGCGCACGGTGCCGGCCCACGGGAGGCCGCCGTACTCGATGACCCGGGTGCGCACGTTCCACGGCGCGGGCAGCACGGACTCCTCCGTGCCGTCGGCGTGCCGCCGCACCAGGGTGCGCCGGCCGGCCTCGGCGGGCCGGGGCTCGGTCCACCACACCTCGTCGCCGACGAAGCCCGCGAACTCGGGGCTGCCGTCGTGGGCCGCGGCCGTGGCCGCGTCGATGGGCGAGGGCCACTCGCCGTACGCCTCCGTCTGCACTGTCTCCCCCACTCGTTCAGGCGGTCCGCAGGAACCGGTCGAGGACCCGGACGCCGAAGTGGAGCGCCTCGACCGGGACGCGCTCGTCGACCCCGTGGAAGAGGGCCTGGTAGTCGAAGCCCTCCGGCAGCTTCAGCGGCGCGAAGCCGTAGCCGGTGATGCCGAGCCGGGAGAACTGCTTGGCGTCGGTACCGCCGGACATGCAGTACGGCACGACGTGCCCCTCCGGCGCGAACTCCTCGACGGCGGCCCGCATCCGGGAGAACGTCGGGGTGTCCACCGGCGCCTGGAGGGCGGTCTCGTGGTGCGCGAACTCCCAGTGGACGTCCGGTCCGGTGAGCCGGTCCATGGTCGCCCGGAACTCGTCCTCGGTGCCCGGGAGGTACCGTCCGTCGACGTGTGCCACGGCCTCCCCGGGGATCACGTTGACCTTGTACCCGGCGTCCAGCATGGTCGGGTTGGTGCTGTTGCGGACGGTGGCCTCGACGAGCTTGGCCGCGGGGCCGAGCTTGTCCAGCAGGGCGTCCACGTCGGACAGGTCGGTGTCGATGCCGTACACGGCGGCGATCTCGGTGAGCGCGGCCCGCACGGTCGGGGTGAGGCGCAGCGGCCACTCGTGCCCGCCGATCCGGTTGATGGCGGCGGCGAGGCGGGTCACCGCGTTCTCCTGGTTGACCTTGGAGCCGTGTCCGGCCCGGCCGCGCGCGGTGAGCTTCATCCAGGCGGTGCCGCGCTCGCCGGCCGCGATCGGGTAGAGCTCCCGCCCGGCGCCGTCGTGGAAGGTGTAGGCACCCGACTCGCTGACCCCCTCGGTGCAGCCCTCGAAGAGGTGGGCGTGCCGGTCGGCGAGGAATCCGGAGCCGTCCTCGGCGCTGGCCTCCTCGTCGGCGGTGAAGGCGATGACGATGTCCCGCCGGGGCCGTACGCCCTCACGGGCCCAGGCCCGCACCACGGACAGGATCATCGCGTCCATGTTCTTCATGTCGACGGCTCCGCGCCCCCAGACGACCCCGTCGCGGATCTCTCCGGAGAAGGGGTGGACGCTCCAGTCGGCCGCCTCGGCCGGTACGACGTCCAGGTGGCCGTGGACGAGCAGCGCGTCGGCCGACGGGTCGCTGCCCTCCAGACGCGCGACGACGTTGGTCCGGCCGGGGGTGCGCTCCAGGAGCACCGGCTCCAGGCCGGCCTCGGCGAGCCGGGCGGCGGCGTACTCGGCGGCGGGCCGCTCCTGGCAGTCGCCCCCGCCCCTGTTCGTCGTGTCGATCCTGATCAGGTCGGACGTGAAGGTCACGACCTCGTCCAGGGCCCGCTCGTCAGCCATACTGCTCCTCCACCGCGTTCGAGGCGATCGTGGTGACCGCCTTGAAGGTGCGGATTCCCTCGTACATGGTCGGGCTGGTGTACGCGACCTTCCGCTCACCGGTGCGGGTCACGCCCGGCACGACGGTGGCGGCCATCGCCAGGTGCTCCGCGTCGAACTCCACCGCCACGGTGAAGGGCCCGCCGTCGACGGGCTCCCGGCGCACCGCGAGCGCGGTCGCGTCCTTGGCGGCGGCGCGGATGTCGGCGGCCGTGCGGGCGGGGGTGCGGCACACCGCCGCGTACCGGGACACATGGTCCTTGACGGCGACCTTCAGGGCCTCGGGCGCGTAGCCGAGTGCGTCCTCGCAGGCGACGTCGTCGCCGGTGACCAGGACCACCGGCACGCCGTACTCGGCGACCACGTGCGCGTTGAGCAGGCCCTCGCTGGCCCGTACGTCGTTGACCCACACCCCGGTGATGGAGTTGGCGAGGAAGGTGTGCGCGAGGACGCCCTCCATGCCGGCGCCCGCGTGGTAGCCGATGAAGGCGATGCCGTCGACGTCACCGTGCTGCACGCCCTCGACCATGGACAGCGCCTTGTGCCGGCCGGTGAGCATCTCGGCCCGCTCGTCCAGCCGCTCGAGGAGCAGGTTGCGCATGGTCCAGTGGGCTTCGTTGATCAGCACCTCGTCGGCGCCGCCGTCGAAGAAGCCCTGCACGGCGGCGTTGACGTCCGAGGTGAACATGGACCGGCACCGCTCCCACTGGGGAGTCCCCGGCAGCACGTCGGCCGGCCAGGTGACACCGGTGGCGCCCTCCATGTCGGCGCTGATGAGGATCTTCATGCGGCCGACGCTACATGCCGAAGAATCCGCTGGCCAAGGGCCCCACGACAGTCACAGGTCCACACCACCGGGCCCGGGTGCCGACGCGGGCCGTCCGCCCCGCGGACGGTGCACCAGCCCCGTCCGGCGTGAGGCGGCGCGCCCGCGGCAGCCCGGTGCCGCACCGCCCGGCGACGGTCGACCCACGGGTGCGGCCGTCGTCCTCGCCCGGGACAACGCCTTCGGCCGGTCCGACGCGGCGGCCGTCAAGTCCGTGCCGGGCACCGGCGGCACCACGGTGACCCCGGTGCCGGCCCCGCCCGGCGCCACGTCGTCCTTGCGGCCACCGCGCACGCTGATGTCCTCGCCGCGCACCCCGACCGGTCCGTCGGTGCGCACCACCAGCCGGTCGCCGGACGCGACGGCGACCCGCCCCGCCTCGAACGGCACCCCGCCGACGCCCGTGGGCGCGCCCGTGGGCGGGTCGAGCAGTTCGCTGCGGCCGTCCGCGGCACGCACCGGTACGGGAATCGCCCGCCGGTGCTCGCACCTGCGCGCGATTCCCCGGGCGGAGGACCGTTTCAGTCCTCGTGACCCAGCAGGAGGTCGCGTTCCGTACGGCCCCCGCCGGCCACCTGGAGCACGGTCGCGACCGGTGGGTAGCCGGCGGCGATGACGGTGTACTCGCCGGAGGAGAGGTCGACGAAGCGGAAGGTGCCGTCGGGTCCGGTGGTGAGGGTGTCGACGACGTTGCCCGCCGCGTCCAGGAGGGTCACGCGAGCCTCCTCGACGGGCCGTCCGCCGCCCGCCCGCACGGTGCCGCGGAGCACGGCGCCGCCGGCGAGTTCGACGTCCTGGCGGGTCTCCCTGGCGGCCTGGACGGTGACGGGGAGGGCCGCCGGCCGGAAGGCGGGGGCGCTCGCGGCGAGCGTGTACTCGCCGGCCACCAGCTCGTTGATGACGTAGCCGCCCTCGCGCCCGCTGCGGGTACTGGCGACGACCTCGCCGTGGACGTTGGTGAGGGTGACGGCGGCGTCCCGTACGGGTGTGCCGTCGGCGGTGACGACGCTGCCGGCCAGGCGGCCCGCGCCGCCGAGGACGACGTCGAGTTCGACGGGCCGCTCGCCGACGGTCACGGAGACCGCCTGCGGCTGGTGGCCGCCGGCGGCCGCGATCAGGACGTACGCGCCCGGGCCGGGCGTGGCCAGCGCGTACCGGCCGTCCTCGCCGCTGGCGCCGCGTCCGGTCTGCTGTCCGGACACGTCGATGAGGGTGAGCGCCGCACGGGGCACGGCGGTTCCGTCGGGATGCTGGACGGTGCCGCAGACGGGGATGCCGCCGGCGTGCGGCGGGCGCGGCGGGGCGTAGGCCGTCCCGCCGGCCGCGTGGGGGCGGGCGGGCGGCACGCGGGTGTCGAAGCGCGGTGCTTCCCGGGCGGGGTCGGCGGTGGGGGTGTGGTGGGACACCAGTGGTTTCTCCTTGAGGAAGAAGGCGATGAGCAGGCCGAGGACGAGCACCGGCACCAGGTAGAGGAAGACACGGGGCATGGCGTCGGCGTAGGCCTGCACGTAGGCGTCGCGCAGCCCGGGCGGCAGCGCGTGCACCAGCTCGGGGGTGATGGACCCGGCGTCCGGCGCGTCCGCGTCCGCGGGGAGGCGTTCGGCGAGCGCGTCGTCGAGCCGGCCGGCGAAGAGCGTGCCGAAGACGGCGGCGCCGACGCTGCCGCCGATCTGCCGGAAGTAGTTGTGGGCGCTGGTGGCCGTGCCCAGGTCGGCGGGGCGGACCGCGTTCTGCACGGCGAGGATCAGCACCGGCATCACCATGCCGATGCCGGTGCCCAGCACGGCCATCCAGACGCTGTAGTGCAGTCGGGGGGTGCCGGTCTCCAGGCGGGAGAGCAGCCACATGCCGACGGCGGAGAGGGCCGCGCCGGCGACGGGGTGCCACCGGTAGCGGCCGGTGCGGCTGATGAGCTGGCCGGAGACGAGGGAGGCGCCGACGATGCCGCCCATCATCGGCAGCATCAGCAGCCCGGACTCGGTGGCGGAGGCCCCGTCGACCATTTGCAGGTACGTGGGCAGATAGCTCGCGGCGCCGAACAGGGCGACGCCGATCACCAGGCCCACCAGGCCGGTGACGTTGAAGACGGAGTCGCGGAACAGGCGCAGCGGGATGAGGGGTTCGGCGGCGAAGCGTTCGACGACGAGGAACAGCGCGCCGGCCGCGGCGGCGCCCGCGCCGAGTCCGAGCACGGTGCGGGAGTCCCAGGCGTACTCGGTGCCGCCCCAGGTGGTCAGCAGCACCAGGCAGGTGGAGGCGACGGCCAGCAGCAGGGTGCCGAGGACGTCGAAGCGGCCTCGCGCGGCCGGTTTGGGCAGCTTGAGCACGAGGGCCACGACGACCATGGTGAGGAGGCCGAAGGGGACGTTGATGTAGAAGCACCAGCGCCACGAGAGGTGGTCGGTGAACCAGCCGCCGAGCAGCGGTCCGGCGACGGAGGCGAGGCCGAAGGCGGCGCCGATGAGTCCCATGAAGCGGCCGCGCTGCCGCGCGGGCACGATGTCCGCCATGATCGCCTGGACGCCGATCATCAGTCCGCCCGCGCCGGCGCCCTGCACCGCGCGGTAGGCGATCAGCTGGTCCATGGTCGTCGCCCGCCCGGCCAGCGCGGAGCCGATGACGAAGACGAGGATGGCGAACTGGAAGACGCCCTTGCGGCCGAGCAGGTCGCCGAGCTTGCCGTAGACGGGCAGACCGACGGTGGAGGTGAGCAGATAGGCGGTGATCGCCCAGGACATGCTGTCCAGGCCGTGCAGTTCACCGACGATCTTCGGCAGCGCGGTGGCGACGATCATCTGCTCCAGCGCGGCGAGGAGCAGCGCCAGCATCAGGGCGAGGAAGACGAGCCGGACCCGGCGCGGGCTCAGGCCCGGCTCCACGACCGGAGCCGGGGGCGGCGGGCCCCCGGCCGGTGGTGCCGTGACCGGCTCGTCCTGCGTCAGAGTGATCCCGCCCACGTGCCGCTCCCCTCGTCGCACCGCCGGACAATTCCCGCGTAAAAGCGACAACTACGAGCAAGCGCGGCGAGTTACGGCACAGAGGCGGTCCGTCGGCGGATCACTCGAACCGGTGAGGCGTCAACTCCCCGCCGATTTCCGGACCTTGAGGGCGGGCGAAGACCCCTACTTCTCGACTTCCGTGGCCAGCTTGGCCAGCAGGGCGTCGTAGATGCGGGCGAGGCCCTTGGGCGCGAAGGTCTTCTCGAAGAAGCCGCCGATGCCGCCGGCGCCGTTCCAGACCGTGGTCACCACGACCCGGGAGCGCCCCTCGCCGGCCGGGGTGACGCGCCAGGTGGTGACCATGGAGGAGTTGCGGTCCTTCTCCACGAGTTCGCCGTCGGTGGGCTCGGTGACCTCCAGCAGGCAGTCGCGCACGCGCTTGCTGGTGGCCTGGAGCTTCCAGTGCACCAGGGTGCCCTCGCCGTCGCCGCCCTCGCGGACCTCGTACTCGCTGTACTGCTCGGGCAGCAGCTTCGCGCGGGTGCCGCTGTAGTCGGCGAGGGCATCGAACACCGTCTCCGCGTCCGCCGCGACGATCCGCTCCGTAGTGGCCTCGACCTGCGCCATCGCTTTCCTCCAGGGCATGGGGCAACGGGGTCGGGGCAAGCCAACCACTCCCGCGCCCGGCCGCCCAAATCGGGGTTCCGGAAATGACCGAACCTGGCCGTCCGCACGATCAAGGGAACATTTGTTCCATTCTGTGGGCCAGTGCTACCGAGGAGGCGTCATGCGCTGGGAGAACCTCACCCCGGGCTCCGGACACGGCCGGGCCGCCGGCAGCAACGGCTCCACCAGAACCCACTGCTCGTCCGTCAGATCCGACGGATACCCGCCCCCAGAACCACTCACACAGAGCTCAACGACCGCCCGAGCCCACGGCAACGACAGCTCTCAAACGCGGTCTCAGAGGCAGGGATCGCCAGTGTCCAACTGGCTGAGGGCCGCTACCGGCTGATGCCGGGCATCCTCGCCGCCCTGCGCGATCACGCGAACCCGTTCTCGATCCTCACCAGGGGCACGCTGATCCTGCGGGACCTCCCGCTGCTCCGGCAGGCCGCCGAGGTGGCCGACGTCGGCATCTCCGTCTCGGTGGGCTTCACCGACGAGACGCTGTGGCGCACGCTCGAGCCGGGCACACCGGCCCCGGAGCGGCGGCTCGACGTGGTGCGCACGCTCGCCGGGCAGGACATCGGCTGCGGCGTGCTGATGGCACCGGTGGTCCCGTTCCTGAGCGACCGACCGGACCAGCTGCGGGCGACCGTGCGGGCCGTCGCGGCCGCCGGTGCCACCTCCGTCACCCCGCTGGTGCTGCATCTGCGGCCCGGCGCCCGCGAGTGGTTCATGTCCTGGCTGGTGCGGCACCACCCGCACCTGACCGGCCGCTACGAGCGGCTCTACGCGGACGGCGCCTACGCACCGACGTGGTACCAGCGACGGATCACCCGTCAGGTGCACGAACTGGCCGAGGAGCACGGCATCGGCCCCACCCGCCCGGGCATGCCACGGCGCGTCCGGGCCCCGGGACCGGCCGAACCGCAGGCACCCGAGCCGACCCAGCTGACGCTCCTGTAGAGCGGCCTCCGTACTGGTGAGCTCACGTCTTCGACCGTCGCCGGTTCTCGGGTGAAGCGGGGATCGTCGTGACGGTGTGTGCTCCCCAGGGTGTGCGGCGGAGGGCAGGACCGAAAGGGACGGACGAGAGCAACCGGAGCGCGAAGCCGAGCCGGTGATGCTCCGTTCCCCGAGGCCGTAGGGCCCGGAGCGCCGCCCGGCAGGCGGACAGCGCATCCGGGCGCATCCCGCGGGCCAATGGGGTCAACCACGGCGCGAACACGTTCACCAGGGGCTCCGTACCGGGACGATGCCGCGTGGGCCGTGAGCCTCGCGGTCCTCAGCACTTCCGTCCTGGGAGGACCCATGAGAAGACGCGCAGCCGTGCTGTGCGGTGCCACCGTCGTCCTGGCCGGAAGCCTCGCGGCCGTCCCCGCCGAAGCGGGCACACCGCGCGCCGCCGACACCTTCCACGCGGCGAAGCCCGCATGGAAGAAGTGCGCCACCGACGACTACCCGACGCTGCAGTGCGCGTCCGTCGAGGTACCGCTCGACCACTCGGCCCCCGCCGGACGCACGATCACCCTCGCGCTGTCCCGTGTCCCGCACACCGCGAAGAAGTACCAGGGCCCGCTGCTGGTGAACCCGGGCGGCCCCGGCGGCAGTGGGCTGACGCTCGCCGGGTTCGTGGCGTCGTCGCTGCCCGAGAAGGTGGCCGCGCAGTACGACGTCATCGGCTTCGACCCGCGCGGGGTCGGCGCGAGCGAACCCGCCCTGGACTGCGCGCCGGACCACTTCGGGCCGGTGCGCCCCGACCCGGTGCCCACCTCGCCCGAGGCGGAGCGGGCCGGCCTCGAGCGCGCGAAGTCCTTCGCCGAGGCCTGCGGCAGGAAGTACGGCGATCTGCTGCCGCACATCAGCACGGGCGCCGCGGTGCGCGACCTGGACGTGATCCGGCGGGCCCTCGGCGCGAAGAAGATCAACTACTTCGGCTACTCCTACGGCACCTACCTGGGCGCCGTCTACGCCAAGCTGTTCCCGGACCGGGTGCGCCGTCTGGTCCTGGACTCGGTGGTCGACCCCACCGAGGTCTGGTACGACGCCAACCTGAACCAGAACCTCGCCTTCAACGACCGCCACCGGGCCTTCATGGACTGGGTGGCCAAGCACGACACGACGTACCGTCTGGGCACCGACGCGGAGAAGATCGAGGCCAAGTGGTACGCGATGCGCGCGGAGTTGAAGAAGGCCCCGGCCGACGGCAGGGTGGGTGCGGCCGAACTGGAGGACACCTACATCCCGGGCGGCTACTACAACGGCTACTGGCCCTACCTCGCGGAGGCGTTCGCCGCGTACGTGAACGACGGGGACGACGGGCCGCTGGTCGAGGCGTACGAGAACTTCGGGGCGAACGACGCCGCCGGGGACAACGGCTACAGCGTCTACACGGCGGTCGAGTGCCGGGACGCCTCCTGGCCGCGTGACTGGGCGCAGTGGCGCAAGGACACCTGGGAGATGTACGAGCGGGCACCGTTCATGGCCTGGAACAACGCCTGGTACAACGCGCCGTGCGCGTTCTGGCCGACCGAGTCCCTGCGGCCGGAGCTCGTCGGCAACAGCGCGCTGCCGCCGGCGCTGCTGTTCCAGGCGACGGACGACGCGGCGACCCCGTACCAGGGCGCGGTCACCCTCCACCGGTTGCTGGGGCGTTCCAGCCTGGTGGTGGAGTCGGGGAGCGGCAACCACGGCATCACGCTGAGCGGGAACTCCTGCCTGGACCGGCACCTGGTGGCCTACCTCACCGACGGGACCGTGCCGCGCGGAGGCCGGGGCGAGGCCGAGGCGGTGTGCGCGGGGCTGCCGGACCCGAAGCCGCTGACGTCGAAGGCGGCACCGGACACGGCCCGCGGCTCGACGCTGCACGGCCTGCTCGGCCATCGGGGCTGAGGGCTGACGTCCCGTCCGGGCGGGCTGCGGGCCGGACGCGGGGACCATGAAGGGCCGGCCCCGTGGGTCATCATGAACTCCATGACCCACCACACCCGTCTCCCCGCTCCCGCGGCCCGGCACGCCCACGTGGTGACCGGCACCGGTCGCCCCGTCTCCGTCTCCGGCCGGCTCGCCCCGGACGAGGACGGCAGGCTCGTCGGCGCGGGCGACGCCGGGGCCCAGGTCCGTCAGGTCGTCGAGAACCCGAGGCGTTGTCCGACGGCGGGTGCGAGGTTCGACGGCGTGGTGGACCCGGCCTGCTTGGTCACGGACATGGCGCACACGCCGGCCGTCCGCGCGGCCCGCGCCGCGCACCCGTCCGACGACCGCCCGCCGGCAGCGTCCGCCGGCCTGGTCACCGCCCCGGCCCGCCCGGTGTTCCTGCCGGAGACCGGGGTTCTGTCGGTGGTGGACGCGTGAGCGGGATCCGGTTGCGGCCCATGACCGCCGACGACTGCGAGGGCGTCGCCGCGATCCGGATACGCGGGTGGCAGCACGCGTACCGGGGTCTCGTCCCGCAGTCCTACCTCGACGGCCTCGACATCGCGGCCGACGCCGAGCGGCACCGCGCGCGCCTGTCGGCGGGCGACGGCGTTACGGTCGACCTGGTCGCCGAGACCCGGGGCGGCGAACTCGCCGGGTGGGTCGCGTTCGGCCCCTACCGGGACGGCGAGGTCCGCACCCCGGACGCCGAGCTGTACGCCCTGTACCTGCCTCCCGAGCGCATCGGCCGGGGCGTGGGACGAACCCTGCTGACCGAGGCGTCCCGCCGCTGCGCCGGCGCCGGTCACCGGCGCATGTACCTGTGGGTCCTCAGGGACAACACCCGCACCCGCCGTTTCTACGAGCGCGCGGGCTTCGCCCCGGACGGCGCCGAGGAGCCCTTCGAGGTGGCCGGGCGGGCGGTGCCGGAGGTCCGGTACGCCAGGGACCTCACCGGTTGACGCCGGGGGCACCGCAGCCCGGGGCGCTCCCGCGGCGGTACGGGCCCGGCCTCCCCCGCACCCGTCCCCGGGGAGGCTCCGCCGGCCCGGCACGGAAGCGACGTGGAACCGGCTCACCCGGGTCTCGGACCGCGAGTGGACTCCGCGGCTGACGGGGGGATCACCGCGGTCCGGGATTCCACCCCCGCGCGTCCCCGGCCAGGCGCCGGGACGACCGCCGCCGACGCCCGGGACGAGCGCTCCCCCGTACCGGTCCGGCCCGGGACAGCGACACGTCGTTCCGGTGCCCGGGGCACGGACCGTGGGCGAACTCGGTGGCTGACGACGGGAGCACCGCTGTCGGGAACCGGCCCCGGGCCGTGGGCCGGGCCGGCCTCCGCCGCGCCCCGGGAGGTCCGTCGGACCGGTACGGGCAGCGGGTCGCGGACCACGAGCGGGATCGTCGGGGGCGGCGGCGCTACCGCTGTCCGGGGGTGCGGCCACGGGCGGCGCCGCCCTGGCGGGGGATGCGGGACAGGGCGCGGACCGCCGCCTCGGCCAGTGCCGGGTGCGCGAGGGCCTCGTTGAGTACGGGTTCGGCGCGCGGGTCGCCGAGTTCACCCAGCCCTTCCACGCAGGCGAGGGCGACCCGGCGGTACGGGTCCTGGGGGCGCAGTCTGCGGCGCAGGGTGGTGATCAGGGCCGGCACCGCCTCGGGTGCGCGCAGTCGGGCGAGCAGGCGGACCGGGTGCAGGGCGTAGGCGACCCGGAGTTCGTTGGTGGCGAGGGCGGCGGCGGCGCGGGCGGTGCGCGGGTCGCCGAGGCGGGCGAGGGCGTGGGCGGCGGAGGCGCAGCGCGGCGGGTCCCGGTGGTTGAGGAGGAGGACGAGCGCCTCGAACGCACGGCGGTCACCGGCCAGTCCGAGCCGGAACGCGGCCAGCTCCCGTGCCCACAGCGGCTGTCCGGGCGCGGTGAGGACGCCGGCCAGGGCGTCGGGGTCGTCGGTGGCCAGCAGACGGTTGTACGCCGCTGATCCGTCCGACTCCGCCCGTAAGCGCTCCGTGAGCGATCGCGACTCTTCGTCCATGTTCCCGAGGTTAGGCGCCGGGCGGGGTGCACGGGACGTACATCACAAACCCGGGGGCTGGCGCGCTCGTTACCCGCAAGTTAAGCTCAGACGAGCGAGTTACCCACTCGCGACCCTCCTCACGGCGGTCTGGTGACGCGGCCGCAGTGAGTCGCAGTCGGTTCGGTACCCCGTGTACCGCAGTACGGCTCGGCCCCGGGACAGGGCCGGTCGGATCCACCAGCCGCTTCTCGGCGGCGCCGGGCGTGTGCGCTCGCAGCCCGGTCCACACCCGCATCCCGCACGTACCCGGTGCGCCCCTCGGCGCACCCGGGCGTGTCTCCTGTCGTCACCCTCATTCCTGGAGTCCCGCGATGGCCACTCCCCTCTCCGACACCTCCCTGTCCCCGCTGCGCACCGTCGCCGTGGTCGGACTCGGCACGATGGGCACCGGCATCGCCGAGGTCCTGGCCGCGGCCGGCCGTGACGTCGTCGGCATCGACATCAGCGAGGCCCAGACGGCGAAGTGCGTCGCCGCCCTGGAGGCCTCGACCGCCCGCGCCGTCGAGCGCGGCCGGCTCACCGAACAGCGGCGCGCCGAGCTCCTCGCCCGCGTCACCACCTCCACCGATCTCGGCGCCGCGGCCGACGCCGACCTGGTGATCGAGGTGGCCCCCGAGTCGTACGAGGCCAAGCAGCAGATCTTCCGTGAACTCGACGCGATCGTGCGGCCGGAGACGATCCTGGCGACCGGCACCAACGCCCTCTCGGTCACCCGGCTCGCCGCCGACTCCGCCCGCCCCGAGCGGGTGCTGGGCATGCACTTCTTCAACCCGGCACCGGCCATGAAGCTGGTCGAGATCGTCTCCAGCGTGCTCACCTCCCCCGCGGCCGTCACGGCGGTCACCGACCTCGCCCTGGACCTGGGCAAGGAGCCCGTGGCGGTGGGCGACCGGCCCGGATTCGTCGCCGACGGCCTGCTGTTCGGCTACCTCAACCAGGCCGCCGCGATGTACGAGGCCAACTACGCCTCCCGGGAGGACATCGACGCCGCGATGCGGCTGGGCTGCGGTCTGCCCATGGGCCCGCTGGCGCTGCTCGACCTGATCGGCATCGACACCGCGCGCACCGTCCTGGAGGCCATGTACGCCGAGTCCCGGGACCGGCTGCACGCCCCCGCCCCCGTCCTCAAGCAGCTCAGCGAGGCGGGCCTGACCGGCCGCAAGGCGGGGCGCGGCTTCTACACCTACGAGGCGCCGGGCAGCGGGACGGTCGTGCCCGACGCCCTCACCCCGCGCGAGGACGCCTCCGGGGCCGCCGGCCGCACCGTGCGCTCGGTGGGTGTCGCGGGTTCGGGCACCATGGCCTCGGGTATCGCCGAGGTGTTCGCCAAGGCGGGCTACGAGGTGGTCCTGGCCGCCCGCAGCGAGGAGAAGGCGGCCGCCGCCAAGGCCCGTATCGGGAAGTCGCTGGCGCGCTCGGTCGACAAGGGCCGGATGACCGCCGAGGCCGCCGCGCAGACCCTGGAGCGGGTCCGTGCGACGGGCACCTACGACGACTTCGCCGACGTGGACCTCGCGCTCGAGGCGGTGGCCGAGGACCTGGAGGTCAAGCGGCAGCTGTTCGGGACGCTGGACAAGGTCTGCAAGCCGGGCGCGGTGCTCGCCACCACCACCTCCTCCCTCCCGGTCGTCGCCTGTGCCCGTGCCACCTCGCGTCCGCAGGACGTGATCGGCATGCACTTCTTCAACCCCGCGCCGGCCATGAAGCTGGTCGAGGTGGTGCGCACGGTGCTGACCGCGGACGACGTCCACGCCACCGTGCGCGAGGTGTGCGGGAGGATCCGCAAGCACGCCGTGGACTGCGGTGACCGGGCCGGGTTCATCGTGAACGCCCTGCTGTTCCCGTACCTCAACAACGCCGTCAAGATGGTGCAGGAGCACTACGCCACCCTCGACGACATCGACGCCGCGATGAAGCTGGGCGGCGGCTACCCGATGGGCCCCTTCGAACTGCTGGACGTCGTCGGGCTCGACGTGTCGCTCGCCATCGAGAAGGTGCTGCACCGCGAGTTCCGTGACCCGGGCCTCGCCCCCGCGCCCCTGCTGGAGCACCTGGTGGCCGCGGGCTGCCTCGGCCGCAAGACCGGCCGTGGCTTCCGCGAATATGCCAAGCGCTGAGGCGCGCCGCGGCGACCGGTTCGAGGGCGGCGCCGAGTGGGGCGGGCTGCTCGGCCCCGACCGGTTCGCGCCGCCCGCCCGCAGCGCCCCTCCTCCCCCGCCCGCCGAGGGCGGGGGAAGCCCCTCTCACGCGCATCGAGCTGCGCACATGCAGTACGTTCAGGGCATGTCCCAGCCCGCCAAGTCCGTACGTACGCCAGCCACGACCGAGCCGCCGGAGAGCGCGGCGGGCTCCCGTGCCGCCGCCCAGCGGCTGAAAATGCGCCGGGAGCTGGCGGCCGCCGCGATGGAGCTGTTCGCGACGAAGGGGTACGAGGCCACCACCGTCGACGAGATCGCGGCCGCCGCCGGGGTCGCCCGCCGCACGTTCTTCCGCCACTTCCGTTCCAAGGAAGAGGCGATCTTCCCCGACCACGACGACACCCTGGTGCGTGCCGAGGCGGTGCTCAACGCCGCGCCCGCGCACGAGCATCCGCTGGACACGGTGTGCCGCGGCATCAAAGAGGTCATGAAGATGTACGCGGCGCGGCCGGAGATCTCGGTCGCCCGCTACAAGCTGACGCGCGAGGTGCCCACCCTGCGGGAGGCCGAGATCGCGTCGGTGGCCCGCTACGAGCGGCTCTTCACCCGTTACCTGCTCGGCCACTTCGACGAGCACGCGCACGACGACGACGCCAACGACGACCCGCTGCTCGCGGAGGTCGCCGCGTCGGCCGTCGTCACCGCGCACAACCACGTGCTGCGGCGCTGGCTCAGGGCCGGCGGCCAGGGCGACGTGGAGGCGCAGCTGGACCACGCCTTCGCGATCGTCCGCAAGACCTTCGGCAGCGGCATCATGGCGGGCCGGCGCACCGCGCCCCCGAAGCGGCCGGCCGCCTCGGTGTCCGCGCAGGGGGAGGTCCTGGTGACCGTGGCACGCGTGGACGCACCGCTGGACGAGGTGATGCGGACCATCGAGCAGGCGCTGAAGGAGCGCTGAGCGGCCCCCGGAAGCGGGGAACCGCTCCCTCACCGCTGTGACAACGGCCACCCCACCGGGTGGCCGTTTTGCCATGTCAGGGCCCCTTTTAGGACCCGCCTCCGGGCCCGTTCGATCGATCATCGCTCATCTGATGGGTAAAAGTTTCACCTGAGCCAATGTTCTGGCACTGGGTGCCTTGCCGGATGACACGGCGTGCCATACGTTGAAGGAGTCCGGGCGAGTCCCGGCGGGCCCAACCGCCCGCACGTCCGGACGCCTGCGTCACAGGCAACCTCCCGCGCACACCAAGCGCTGCCGAAGCACCACCGCCGAACCGACGGCAACCCCCCCGACCCTCAGCAGCACACCCGACGTAACCCTCAGCGCCCCTCCCTCAGGGCGCTCATCGCCGGAGGCAACACCGTGACCGTCAAGGACATCCTGGCCGCCATCCAGTCGCCCGACTCCACGTCGGAGGACTTCGCCGCCCTGCAGCTTCCCGAGTCGTACCGCGCGATCACCGTGCACAAGGACGAGACGGAGATGTTCGCGGGCCTCGAGACCCGCGACAAGGACCCCCGCAAGTCGCTCCACCTCGACGAGGTTCCGCTGCCCGAGCTCGGCCCGGGCGAGGCCCTGGTGGCCGTCATGGCCTCCTCGGTCAACTACAACTCGGTGTGGACCTCGATCTTCGAGCCACTGTCCACCTTCGGCTTCCTGGAGCGCTACGGCAGGCTCAGCGAGCTCACCAAGCGCCACGACCTGCCGTACCACATCATCGGCTCCGACCTCGCCGGTGTCGTGCTGCGCACCGGCCCCGGCGTGAACGCCTGGCGGCCCGGCGACGAGGTCGTCGCCCACTGTCTGTCGGTCGAGCTGGAGTCCAGCGACGGCCACAACGACACGATGCTCGACCCCGAGCAGCGCATCTGGGGCTTCGAGACCAACTTCGGCGGCCTGGCGGAGATCGCGCTGGTGAAGTCCAACCAGCTGATGCCCAAGCCGGACCACCTGAGCTGGGAGGAGGCCGCCGCGCCGGGCCTGGTCAACTCCACCGCGTACCGGCAGCTGGTGTCCCGCAACGGCGCCGGCATGAAGCAGGGCGACAACGTCCTCATCTGGGGCGCGAGCGGCGGACTCGGCTCCTACGCCACGCAGTTCGCGCTGGCCGGCGGCGCCAACCCGATCTGTGTCGTCTCCAGCGACCAGAAGGCCGACATCTGCCGGTCGATGGGCGCCGAGGCGATCATCGACCGCAACGCCGAGGGCTACAAGTTCTGGAAGGACGAGAACACCCAGGACCCGAAGGAGTGGAAGCGCTTCGGCAAGCGCATCCGCGAACTCACCGGCGGCGAGGACATCGACATCGTCTTCGAGCACCCCGGCCGCGAGACCTTCGGCGCCTCGGTCTTCGTCACCCGCAAGGGCGGCACCATCACCACCTGCGCCTCGACCTCGGGCTACATGCACGAGTACGACAACCGCTACCTGTGGATGTCGCTGAAGCGCATCATCGGCTCCCACTTCGCCAACTACCGCGAGGCCTGGGAGGCCAACCGCCTCATCTCCAAGGGCAAGATCCACCCGACGCTCTCGAAGACGTACGCCCTGGAGGACACCGGCCAGGCCGCCTACGACGTCCACCGCAACCTGCACCAGGGCAAGGTCGGCGTGCTGTGCATGGCGCCCGAGGAGGGCCTGGGCGTGCGCGACCACGAGAAGCGCGCGCAGCACGTCGACGCCATCAACCGCTTCCGGAACATCTGAGGGCCGGGACATGACAGAGCGTCAGAAGGACCGTCCGTGGCTCATGCGGACGTACGCCGGTCACTCGACGGCCGAGGCGTCCAACGAGCTGTACCGGCGCAACCTCGCCAAGGGACAGACGGGTCTGTCGGTCGCCTTCGACCTGCCGACCCAGACCGGCTACGACTCCGACCACGTCCTCGCCCGCGGCGAGGTCGGCCGGGTCGGGGTGCCGGTCGCCCACCTCGGTGACATGCGCCGGCTGTTCCAGGACATCCCCCTGGAGCAGATGAACACCTCGATGACGATCAACGCCACCGCCATGTGGCTGCTGGCGCTCTACCAGGTCGTCGCCGAGGAGCAGGGCGCGGACATCACCGCGCTCCAGGGCACGACCCAGAACGACATCGTCAAGGAGTACCTGTCCCGGGGCACCCACGTGTTCCCCCCGGGGCCGTCGCTCCGCCTGACGACGGACATGATCGCGTACACGGTCTCCCACATCCCGAAGTGGAACCCGATCAACATCTGCAGCTACCACCTGCAGGAGGCCGGGGCCACGCCGGTGCAGGAGATCGCGTACGCGATGTCCACCGCCATCGCCGTGCTCGACGCGGTGCGCGACAGCGGCCAGGTGCCGCAGGAACGCATGGGCGACGTGGTCGGCCGCATCTCCTTCTTCGTCAACGCGGGCGTCCGCTTCGTCGAGGAGATGTGCAAGATGCGCGCCTTCGGCCGCATCTGGGACCGCATCACCCGCGAGCGGTACGGCATCGAGAACCCCAAGCACCGCCGCTTCCGCTACGGCGTCCAGGTCAACTCCCTCGGCCTGACCGAGGCGCAGCCGGAGAACAACGTCCAGCGGATCGTGCTGGAGATGCTGGCCGTCACCCTCTCCAAGGACGCCCGCGCCCGTGCCGTGCAGCTGCCGGCCTGGAACGAGGCCCTGGGCCTGCCGCGCCCCTGGGACCAGCAGTGGTCCCTGCGCATCCAGCAGGTCCTGGCGTACGAGAGCGATCTGCTGGAGTACGACGACATCTTCGAGGGCTCGAAGGTGATCGAGGCGAAGGTGGAGGAGCTGGTCACGGACTCGCTCGCGGAGATCGAGCGGATCCAGGAGATGGGCGGAGCCATGGCCGCCGTCGAGTCCGGCTACCTCAAGTCCCAGCTGGTCTCCTCGCACGCCGAGCGCCGGGCCCGGATCGAGTCCGGCGAGGAGAAGATCATCGGGGTCAACGCCTTCGAGGGCACCGAGCCGAACCCGCTGACCGCCGACCTGGACACCGCGATCCAGACGGTCGACCCCGCGGTGGAGGCCCGGGTCGTCGCCTCGCTGCGGAACTGGCGCGACAGCCGCTACCAGCCGCCCTTCAACCACCCGCGCCCCTGCAAGGCGCTGGAGAAGCTGAAGGAGGCCGCCCGCGGCACCGACAACCTCATGGAGGCCACCCTGGAGTGCGCCCGTGCCGGCGTCACCACCGGCGAGTGGGCCGGGGCGCTGCGCGAGGTGTTCGGCGAGTTCCGGGCACCGACCGGCGTCTCCTCCGCTCCGGTGGCGGTCGCCGCCGAGGAGGGCTCGGCCCTGTCGGCGGTCCGCCGCAAGGTGGAACTGACGGCCAAGGACCTGGGCGTCGGCAAGCTGCGCTTCCTGGTCGGCAAGCCGGGCCTGGACGGGCACTCCAACGGCGCCGAGCAGATCGCCGTGCGGGCCCGCGACGCCGGCTTCGAGGTGGTCTACCAGGGCATCCGGCTCACCCCGGAGCAGATCGTGGACGCCGCGCTCGCCGAGGACGTGCACGCGGTGGGCCTGTCCATCCTGTCCGGCTCGCACGCCCAGCTGGTGCCGGACGTACTCGAACGGCTCCGTGTGGCCGGCGCCACGGACATACCGGTGATCGCCGGTGGCATCATCCCCAGCGGAGACGCCGAAGAGCTGCGGGCCGCCGGAGTGGCCGCGGTCTTCACCCCGAAGGACTTCGACATCACCGGGATCATCGGCCGCATCGTCGACGAGATCCGCAACGCGAACAAGCTCGACCCCCTGGAGGTCCCCGCATGACGGCCCACCCGTCGCCCGCCACCGCCCTTCCAACGGGCGGCTCCGCCGCGCCCCTTTCCTTCAACCGCCTTCGCCCCCGGCGTTCCTGCCTGGCGGTGCCCGGCTCTAACCCGCGCTTCCTGGAGAAGGCCCAGGGCCTCCCCGCGGACCAGGTCTTCCTCGACCTGGAGGACGCCTGCGCCCCGCTCGCCAAGCCCGAGGCGCGGCACACCATCGTGAAGTTCCTCAACGAGGGCGACTGGACCGGCAAGACCCGCGTCGTGCGCGTCAACGACTGGACGACCGAGTGGACGTACCGGGACGTCGTGACGGTCGTCGAGGGCGCCGGCCCGAACCTCGACTGCATCATGCTGCCGAAGGTCCAGGACGCCCAGCAGATCGTCGCCCTCGACCTGCTGCTGACCCAGATCGAGAAGACCATGGGCTTCGAGGTCGGCAAGATCGGCATCGAGGCGCAGATCGAGAACGCGCAGGGTCTGAACAACGTCAACGAGATCGCGCGGGCCTCCCAGCGCGTCGAGACCATCATCTTCGGCCCGGCCGACTTCATGGCGTCCATCAACATGAAGTCGCTGGTCGTGGGCGAGCAGCCGCCCGGCTACCCGGCGGACGCCTACCACTACATCCTGATGAAGATCCTGATGGCCGCCCGCGCCAACAACCTCCAGGCGATCGACGGCCCCTACCTGCAGATCCGCAACGTGGACGGCTACCGCGAGGTCGCCCGGCGCGCCGCCGCGCTCGGCTTCGACGGCAAGTGGGTGCTGCACCCCGGCCAGGTCGAGGCGTCCAACGAGATCTTCTCGCCGTCGCAGGAGGACTACGACCACGCCGAGCTGATCCTGGACGCGTACGACTACTACACGTCCGAGGCGGGCGGCAAGAAGGGCTCGGCGATGCTCGGCGACGAGATGATCGACGAGGCCAGCCGCAAGATGGCCCTGGTCATCTCCGGCAAGGGCCGCGCCGCCGGCATGCGGCGCACGTCGAAGTTCGAGATCCCGGAGGCCTGAGCGCGATGCAGTTCGGACGCACCTACGAGGAGTTCGAGGTCGGCGCGACGTACAAGCACTGGCCGGGGAAGACGGTCACCGAGTACGACGACCACCTGTTCTGTCTCCTCACCATGAACCACCACCCGCTCCACATGGACACGAACTACGCGGAGAAGACGACGGACTTCGGCAAGAACGTCGTCGTCGGGAACTACGTCTACTCGCTGCTGCTCGGCATGTCCGTGCCCGACGTCTCCGGCAAGGCGATCGCCAACCTGGAGATCGAGTCGCTCCGGCACGTGGCGCCGACCTTCCACGGCGACACGGTCTACGGGCAGACGACCGTGCTCGACAAGTGGCCGTCGAAGTCGAAGAGCGACCGCGGGATCGTGTACGTCGAGACCAAGGGCTACAAGCAGGACGGCACGCTGGTCTGCGTGTTCCGCCGCAAGGTGATGGTGCCCACGGAGACGTACATCAAGGAGCGCGGCGGCGAGCAGCCAGGCCGCCCGGAGCTCGAGGAGCAGGAGAAGTAGAGATGAGCCGTCTCGCCCAGACCGCCGGTCTGACCGACGTCCAGCAGGAGATCCTCTCCACCGTCCGCGACTTCGTGGACAAGGAGATCATCCCGGTCGCCACCGAGCTGGAGCACCGTGACGAGTACCCGCAGGCGATCGTCGACGGCCTGAAGGAGCTCGGCCTGTTCGGCCTGATGATTCCCGAGGAGTACGGCGGTCTGGGCGAGTCCCTGCTGACGTACGCCCTCTGCGTCGAGGAGATCGCCCGGGGCTGGATGTCGGTGTCCGGCATCATCAACACCCACTTCATCGTGGCGTACATGCTCAAGCAGCACGGCACGCAGGAGCAGAAGGACCACTTCCTGCCCCGCATGGCGGCCGGCGACATCCGCGGCGCCTTCTCGATGTCGGAGCCGGCCCTCGGCTCCGACGTGTCGGCGATCACGTCGAAGGCGGTGAAGGACGGCGAGGAGTACGTCCTGAACGGCCAGAAGATGTGGCTGACGAACGGCGGGACGTCGTCGCTGGTGGCCGTTCTGGTGCGGAGTGACGAGGGTCACCCCGAGGGCACGGCCCCGCACAAGTCGATGACGACCTTCCTGGTGGAGAAGGAGCCCGGCTTCGGTGAGGTCCGCCCCGGCCTGACCATCCCCGGCAAGATCGACAAGATGGGCTACAAGGGCGTCGACACCACCGAGCTCATCATGGACGGCCTGCGGATTCCCGCCGACCGGGTGCTCGGCGGCGTCACCGGCCGGGGTTTTTACCAAATGATGGACGGCGTCGAGGTCGGCCGCGTCAACGTCGCGGCCCGTGGCTGCGGCGTCGCTCAGCGTGCCTTCGAGCTGGGCGTCCGGTACGCCCAGCAGCGTCACACTTTCGGCAAGGCGATCGCCCAGCACCAGGCCATCCAGTTCAAACTGGCGGAGATGGCTACCAAGGTGGAGGCCGCCCATGCCATGATGGTGAACGCAGCGCGCAAAAAGGACTCCGGAGAACGAAACGACCTTGAAGCAGGGATGGCGAAGTACCTCGCCTCCGAGTACTGCAAGGAGGTCGTGGAGGACGCGTTCCGGATCCACGGCGGCTACGGCTTCTCCAAGGAGTACGAGATCGAGCGCCTCTACCGTGAGGCGCCGATGCTGCTGATCGGTGAAGGCACCGCCGAGATCCAGAAAATGATCATCGGCCGTCGACTGCTCGAAGAGTATCGATTCCAGGGCTAGATGTCCGGGTACGGGGTGTTTTCTTGGAGAAGAGGATCACACCCCGTATGCACTCTTCAGGCGTCGACTTGGTTGCCTGGCTTACCCAGTTGCGGCCGGAAGCCGCTACGATCGCCGGAAAGCCGCCGTCCCCCGCAGTTGCGCGGCATCATCCGCTACGAAGGTCATCCATGCCCCACAGCCAAACCTCTGCACCTCGCGACAGCCTCGCCGGCGTACGCCTCGCGCGCGGAGCCTCGCCGTGGCTCCTGCCGACCGTCGCCACCGCAGCCGTCAGCCTTCTGCGCGCCCGCCGCTCGGGTGCCGCCAAGGCCGTCGCCGTCCCCGCCACCGCCCTGGCGGCGGGGATGCTGTGGTTCTTCCGCGACCCCGAGCGCGAGATCGCCCAGGGCCGGGTCATCTCGCCCGCCGACGGTGTGGTGCAGAGCATCATGCCGTGGAAGGACGGACGCACCCGCGTCGCGATCTTCATGAGCCCGCTCAACGTCCACGTGAACCGCGCCCCGCTGGCCGGCACGGTGACGTCCGTCGAGCACATCCCCGGTGGCTTCGTTCCCGCCTTCAACAAGGAGAGCGAGAACAACGAGCGCGTGGTGTGGCACTTCGACACCGAGCTCGGCGACATCGAGATGATCCAGATCGCCGGCGCGGTCGCCCGCCGCATCGTCCCGTACGTGCCCCAGGGCACCAAGGTCGAGCAGGGCGAACGCATCGGTCTGATCCGCTTCGGCTCCCGTGTCGACATCTACCTGCCCGAGGGCGTGGAGGTCGACGTCGAAGTGGGTCAGAAGACCGTGGCTGGGGTGACTCGCATTGACCGTGGTTGATCCGGATACACAGGCCGGCTGGGTACCGGAGGCCGACGAGGCGGACGACGAGGAGGAGATGCCCCTCTCGCTCCGCCTGTCGATAGCGGACACCCTCACCCTGGGCAACGCCACCTGTGGCTTCATGGCGGTGTACTTCACCACCACCGGCATCCTGATCCCGCACCTCCAGGGCAGCCAGGAGACCGGCATGGCCCGCCACAGCGCGGCCACCGCCGTCATCCTGATGCTGTGCGCGGCGGTCTTCGACCTCTTCGACGGCCTGGTGGCGCGCAAGCTGCGCTCCTCGCCGATGGGCGCGGAGCTGGACAACCTCTCGGACCTGATCAGCTTCGGTCTGGCGCCGGCGTACTTCGTCCTGGTCTACGGCATGGTCGCGGACGACGCGCACCAGAGAGTGGCCGCGGTCGGGGCGATCGTGGTGCTGCTGGCGGTGGTGCTGAGGCTGGCGCGGTTCTCCTGCGTCACGGTGAAGGACGGCACCTTCCAGGGCATGCCGTCACCGTTCGGCGCGCTGACGGTCGTGTCGATCGTGCTGCTGGAGCTGCCGTTCGTGGCGACGCTGCTGGCGATCCTGGGCACGGCCTGGCTGATGGTGAGCCGGGTGGAGTACCCGAAGCCGCGGGGCCGCCTCGCGGTGGCCATGCTCTCCTGGATCGTGCTGTCGATGGGTCTGCTGGCGGCCTGGGCGTTCGACGCGCCGAGCGGCCAGCTGCTGCTGCAGACGGGCTGCGCGCTCCAGCTGGTGATGGGCGCGGTGATCCCGCTGTTCGCCACGGCCCGCCGGGTGAACAACTTCCGCGACAACCGCCGTGAGGCGAGGGCGGCTCAGCTGCCGTAGCGCCTTGGTGCGCCCTGAGGGGGGCCCGGACCCGCGTCGGGTCCCGGGCCCCCACATC
>NZ_JAHWGP010000300.1 GCF_020873915.1 Streptomyces sp. DH5 | reverse complement strand
AAGGAAAGTGCTGGTGGGCCGGAGGCACCACCATGCGAACCGCGCCGCCACGATCTCCGGCGACCCGCTGCCCCTAGGTTTGCCCAGCCTGCGGGTGCCGATCGGTGCTCGATGACCTCGGCTTGCCGACCGGTGCGGTTCGCCGGAACGACTCGCCTCGTCGTACGTGATGTCGGCTGAGGCTCGTGGGGATCAGGCGATCTGACGGAGGTCGCTGCCGTAGTCGAAGATGATCCGCATCCGGGCGCCGAGCGCTCGTGCGTACCGGCTGAGGGTCGCCACCTCGTTGGCGTCCAGGTCGCCGTTTTCGATCTGGCTCACCCGACCGGGCGTGACTCCCATCAGCTCGGCCACCTGCCGCTGGGTGAGACCGAGACGCTTGCGCTCCTCGGCGAGGTGGAACGCGCTGACCCACGCCTCGGTGCGGGCGCGTTCGGCGTCGAGCGCGTCGTCGTCCCCGTCGTGCAACTC
>NZ_JAHWGP010000299.1 GCF_020873915.1 Streptomyces sp. DH5 | reverse complement strand
ACTTAGAGTATGTGCAAAAAGAGTTGTCATTAAAGAAAGACAAGGCTCTAATGATTTTGAAAAGCTAGGAATAGAAAAATATTATGGCGGAAAAAAAAGCGGTTCAATTATTTATGGAGTAATTGAAAAAAATATATAAAAAATTTAGATGTGCTAAGGTAAGAAGTTTTATATGAAAGGTTTAAATAATAATTAGTTTAGTGTACAATGGGATAAATATTAATCATAGATGAGAGGAAATTGAAATGAACGGAACAAAGAGAAGTAATATTAAAATAGGAGCAACGGTTTTAGTTGTTCAAAAGCAGGATCAACGTACAGGAAAATTGACAGAAGGAATAGTGGAGAAGATACTTACTAATTCATCAGAGCATCATCGTGGCATAAAAGTGATGCTTGAGAGCGGTATTGTGGGCAGGGTGAAAGAGATAAAGTAACAGTTACTTGGGAAATTATTTAATAGTATATATA
>NZ_JAHWGP010000298.1 GCF_020873915.1 Streptomyces sp. DH5 | reverse complement strand
CCGCCGCGCCCGCTGGGACGGGCGTAGCGGAGTACGGCTACCGACGCCCGGCCGACCACGGCCGGGCGTTCTCTACGTCTCGGGGGCGTTCTCACGCCCCTGAAAGCGGCAGAAGCCTCGGGTCCACCAGTGGCTGACTCGAAGTCCACCACCGGGGGCTGACAGGTGACCCCGGTCACTGTCGGCCCCCCGGGCCGTCGTCCACAGGCCGGCCGGGTCGCCTCGCGTTGACCCTCGACCCGGTGCAGCCCCCAGGATCGGGGCGTGCCCACTCACCTTGTCCACACGTTGTCCACAACCGGTTGTCCACCGACGGTGGACAACTACGGTCCGTCCGAGCCCGATTACCCACAGGCTGTGGACAAACCCTGGGGACGACGCTGTGGACGGCTGGGGACGGCTGGGGACAACCCGCCCGGTTACCCACAGGACGAGGGTCACCTGTGAGCTCCCTGTTGAAGGTTCTGGGGA
>NZ_JAHWGP010000297.1 GCF_020873915.1 Streptomyces sp. DH5 | reverse complement strand
TTGCCGCTACCACCCTTACCGGTGAAAGCGATTCTCATACCACCATTTTAACCTATCGAAAACGACAACCAGTATCGCTATGCTCCACCGAGGGCCGACCTCGTACGACCTCCAAGGACACGGCACGCCGGCAGGACGGAGAACCGGTGACCGGGAGCCTCGGTTCCCCGCACCACCCGGCAGAGCACCGAGATCGCCGCGCTGCGGCACGAGACCCACGGGTAGCGACCCGCACTGACCTCGCCAGCGGTGACGAGCGCTACGCGGCAGATCCGGATGCCACCCACCAACCTGCAAGTGCGGTACGGGACCAGCAGGCAGCTTGTTGCCTTGCCCGGCGATGGGCAGGCGGCGACACGTGGCAAGAGCGGTCACAGGCGGTTACCGCATTGGGGACTACAAGGCTCGCCGGCGGTGGGGCGACCTCCATGAGCTGTGTCCGGACGAGCTACTCGATGAGCCGAACGGTGAC
>NZ_JAHWGP010000295.1 GCF_020873915.1 Streptomyces sp. DH5 | reverse complement strand
ATATAACAGATAGCTGTGTAATCGTTCGAGTTACATCAAAACATCTTCAATATTTATTACTTACTTTCCTTTCTATTTGTCGGCTAGCTCGTGACTAGCCGATTTTTTCTTTTTTAAAAACTTATTAATTATTATTCCAAAATCTTGATGACTTCGTATAAAATAAATATAAGTAAATAGAGAGATTTCGATAATTAAAGTTTACTTATAATATATAACTGATTTATTAATTCTACATAAATTTATTTTATTTGGTGGAGAAACATAGGATGACAGAAAGTTTAAAGCAGATTGATCGTTTAATTTGTGATTGGTTAAAAATTGTTGATGATATTTTACCGCGTCTTATTCAAGAGATGCATACAGATACCAAAAAGGATCGTTTTGATTTAGTTACTAACGTAGACAAACAGATTCAAGACCATTTTCAAACATTCTTGTCAAATCAATTACCTGGGCATCTACTATTAGC
>NZ_JAHWGP010000034.1 GCF_020873915.1 Streptomyces sp. DH5 | reverse complement strand
CACCCCCTCCCAGCTCGCCCGTCTCAAGGACGTCCACAGCGTCGAGATCGCCTTCGGGGAGACCGACCGGGTCCTGCGCGGCGCCCGCGAGACGCGCCCCACCACCCCGGCCGAGGCCGTCCCCGGCGTCCACCCCGGTGACCGGGACGCCCTCACCGACCACGGAACCACGCCCCTCACCCCGCGCGGCACCACGGTGCGCGGCACCATGGGCAGACCCCGGCTGCCCCGCCGACGCGCCCAGGAGCACATCGCGCCCCAACTGCGCGACGGCCCCGCGCCCCGCCAGGAGACCGGCGACACCGCCGGCCACGACCCCCAGCTCATGGCGGCCTTCCAGCGGGGCGTCAGCCTGGCCGAGTCCCGGCAGGAACCGCCCGCCGCCCCGCGGCGGTCCGCCACCGCGCCCCGCGGTGAACACACCGTCCGGCAGGACGGGAGCGCACCCGCCGGATGACCACCCCCACCCCCAGCGCTCCCTCAGACCTTCGTACCCCAAGGAGTCGATCCACCATGGCGAGCGATGCGCCGACCGCCCAGGTTTCCGACCTCGACTGGCTGATGAGCGGCCTCGTGCAGCGCGTGCCGCACACGAACAGTGCCGTACTGCTGTCCTGCGACGGGCTGGTGAAGTCCGTGCACGGGCTCGACCCGGACAGCGCCGACCACATGGCGGCCCTCGCCTCCGGCCTGTACTCCCTCGGCCGCAGCGCGGGCGTCCGCTTCGGCGACGGCGGCGACGTCCGCCAGGTGGTCGTCGAACTCGACTCGACGCTGCTGTTCGTCACCACCGCCGGCTCCGGCACCTGCCTCGCCGTGATGGCCGGCCGGGAGGCGGACGCGGCGGTGCTCGGCTACGAGATGGCGATGCTGGTCAAGTCCGTCCGCCCGTACCTGATGACCGCACCCCGCCAGCAGGGCGTCGAACCGCCGGCGATGAGGCCTTGAACGTGACGGCGGCCGGCGACGGGCCGTGGCTCGACGACGCGGCCGGCCGGCTGGTACGCCCCTTCACGGTCAGCGACGGCCGGACCCGCCCCACCGTCGCCCTCGACCTGCTGTCGCAGGTCAGAGCCACCGGCGCCACCCCCCTCGGCTACCTCGGACCCGAGCACGCCCAGGCCCTCGACCTGTGCCGCGCGCCCGTGCCGGTCGCCGAGGTCGCCGCCCATCTCGGGCTGCCCGTGGCCGTCACCAAGGTGCTGCTGGCGGACCTCGTCGAATGCGGGGCGCTGACCGACAAACCCCCCGCGTTCCCTCACAATCCGACGGACCGGGCCCTTCTGGAGGCAGTGCTCGATGGACTACGACGACAGCTCTGACCGGGCCGCCGGTGCGGACCACGGCGGCGACCCGTTCCCGACCGCGCTCAAGATCCTGGTGGCGGGCGGGTTCGGTGTGGGCAAGACGACGTTCGTCGGCGCGGTCAGCGAGATCGCGCCGCTCAGCACGGAGGAACTCCTCACCACGGCCGGTGCCGCCACCGACAACCTCGACGGCATCGAGAACAAGGTCGAGACCACCGTCGCCATGGACTTCGGCCGCATCACCCTCGACGCCGAGCACGTGCTGTACCTCTTCGGCACACCCGGCCAGGAACGGTTCTGGTTCATGTGGGACGAGCTCTGCGAGGGCGCGCTCGGCGCGGTCGTCCTCGCCGACACCCGACGCCTGGAGGAGTGCTTCGCGGCGGTCGACTTCTTCGAGCAGCGCGGCCTCGGATTCGTCATCGCCGTCAACGAGTTCGACGGCGCCTTCCACTACGACCCCGGCGAGGTGCGTGCCGCCCTCGACCTCCCCGCCGACGTCCCCGTCGTGTGCTGCGACGCCCGCATCTCCAGCTCCGGCGTCCAGACCCTGCTGACCCTCGTCCGCCACCTCCTCGTCCACGCCCCCACCGCCACGACCGGGTACGGCGCCCGCACGTGACCCCCG
This sequence comes from Streptomyces sp. DH5, assembly GCF_020873915.1. GTDB lineage: Bacteria > Actinomycetota > Actinomycetes > Streptomycetales > Streptomycetaceae > Streptomyces. Next base: position 88,196 of record NZ_JAHWGP010000034.1, on the reverse strand, counting down.
CACACCCTCGGAGCCCCTGCATGAACCACGCCCACGATCCGGGAGCCCGGCCATGAGCTACGACCCGCCCCGCCCGGCCGGTCGTCTGCTGCTCACCCCCGAGGACAAGGAGGCGCCGGCCCGCATCCGCAGGCTGCGCGCACTGGGACTCGGGGACCACCCCGAGCCGTCGCTCGACGTCTTCGCCTACGGACTCGCGGAGCTCACCGGAGCGCCGTACGCCATGGTCAACTTCCCCGGTGGGGAAGGGCAGTTCTTCGCGGGCCTGCACACCCCCGCCGTCGCGCCGGTCCTCCGCGGCGACGGCGGCGGCGCCCAGCTGGGCCGGGTGCTGCCCCGCGACCACGGCTTCTGCCCCCACGTCGTGGCCCGGCGCAGGGCACTGGCGCTGGAGGACGTGAGCGACTACCCGAGGTTCGCCGGCAACCCGGCAGTGGACGAGTTCGGCATCCGCTCCTATCTGGGCGCTCCGCTCGTCGACAGCACCGGCACGGTGCTGGGCACCGTCTCGGTCGCCGACGTCCGGCCGCGGGCCTGGGGCCGGCCGGGGCTCGACGCCATCAAGGCGCGGGCCACCGACCTCGTCCAGCGGCTGGAGGGCCGGGAGGACGGCGGACTGCCGCCGTACGCACCGCCCGCGCCGCCGATGGGGTGACGGTGTGAAGCAAAGCTGTGGCCGCGCTTAAGAAAACCTCGATGGACCGGTGAGGGTGTCGTACGGCAGATTGCAGTGCATTCCACTCCTCATCCCGGGCCGGGGCCTGTTCGGCATGCCCCGCGGCCGGGACTCACCCCTCAGGAGCCGAAGCGTTGAAGGCGCTGGTCAAGGAGAAGGCGGAGCCCGGACTGTGGCTCACGGACGTCCCGGAGCCCGCCGTCGGACCCGGCGACGTGCTGATCAAGGTGCTGCGCACCGGTATCTGCGGCACCGACCTGCACATCAGGGCCTGGGACGGCTGGGCCCGGCAGACGATCAGCACGCCGCTGGTCCTCGGCCACGAGTTCGTCGGTGAGGTCGTGGAGGCCGGCCGGGACGTCACCGACATCGGCATCGGTGACCGGGTGAGCGGCGAGGGCCACCTGGTGTGCGGCAAGTGCCGCAACTGCCTGGCGGGCCGCCGTCACCTGTGCCGGGCCACGGTCGGCCTCGGCGTCGGACGCGACGGCGCCTTCGCCGAGTACGTCGTCCTGCCCGCCGGCAACGTCTGGGTGCACCGGGTCCCCGTCGACCTCGACGTCGCCGCGATCTTCGACCCGTTCGGCAACGCGGTGCACACCGCGCTGTCCTTCCCGCTGGTCGGCGAGGACGTCCTGATCACCGGCGCCGGCCCGATCGGCCTCATGGCCGCCGCCGTGGCACGGCACGCGGGCGCCCGCAACGTGGTGATCACCGACGTCAGCGAGGAGCGCCTGGAACTCGCCCGCAAGATCGGTGCGACCCTCGCGCTCAACGTCGCCGAGACGACGATCGCCGACGGACAGGGCACCCTCGGCCTGCGCGAGGGCTTCGACATCGGTCTGGAGATGTCCGGCCGCCCCGAGGCCGTGCGCGACATGATCGACAACATGACGCACGGCGGCCGCATCGCGATGCTCGGCCTGCCCGCCGAGGAGTTCCCGGTCGACTGGTCGAAGATCGTCACCTCGATGATCACCATCAAGGGCATCTACGGCCGGGAGATGTTCGAGACCTGGTACGCCATGTCGGTGCTGCTCGAGGGTGGGCTCGACCTCGCCCCGGTGATCACCGGCCGCTACTCCTACCGCGACTTCGACGCAGCCTTCGAGGACGCGGCCGCCGGCAAGAGCGGCAAGATCATCCTCGACTGGACCGCGTAGGTCCTCCGCCCCCCCAAGGAGCTTCCCGACATGTTCGACTCCGTGCGCGACGACCTGCGCGCCACCCTCGACGAGATCCGCGCCGCCGGCCTGCACAAGCCCGAGCGCGTCATCGGCACCCCGCAGTCCGCCACCGTGAACGTCACGGCCGGCGGCCGCCCGGGTGAGGTCCTCAACTTCTGCGCCAACAACTACCTGGGGCTCGCCGACCACCCCGAGGTGGTCGCCGCCGCCCACGAGGCCCTCGACCGGTGGGGCTACGGCATGGCCTCCGTCCGCTTCATCTGCGGCACCCAGGAGGTGCACAAGGAACTGGAGGCGCGGCTGTCGGCGTTCCTCGGTCAGGAGGACACGATCCTCTACTCCTCCTGCTTCGACGCCAACGGCGGTGTCTTCGAGACGCTGCTCGGACCCGAGGACGCGGTGATCTCCGACGCGCTCAACCACGCGTCGATCATCGACGGCATCCGGCTGTCGAAGGCCCGCCGCTTCCGCTACGCCAACCGCGACATGGCCGACCTGGAGCGGCAGCTCAAGGAGGCCGCGGAGGGCGGGGCGCGCCGCACGCTGATCGTCACCGACGGCGTCTTCTCCATGGACGGCTACGTCGCCCCGCTGGGGGAGATCTGCGACCTCGCCGACCGGCACGGCGCCATGGTCATGGTCGACGACTCGCACGCCGTCGGCTTCGTCGGCCCCGGCGGGCGCGGCACGCCCGAACTGCACGGCGTCATGGACCGCGTCGACATCGTCACCGGCACCCTCGGCAAGGCCCTCGGCGGCGCCTCCGGCGGCTACGTCGCCGCCCGCGCGGAGATCGTCGCCCTGCTGCGCCAGCGCTCCCGCCCGTACCTGTTCTCCAACACGCTCGCCCCGGTGATCGCCGCCGCCTCCCTCAAGGTCCTCGACCTGCTGGAGTCCGCCGACGACCTGCGCGTCCGCCTCGCCGAGAACACCGCCCTGTTCCGCCGCCGGATGACCGAGGAGGGCTTCGACATCCTCCCCGGCGACCACGCCATCGCCCCGGTGATGATCGGCGACGCGTCGGAGGCGGGCCGCATGGCCGAGCTGCTGCTGGAGCGCGGGGTGTACGTGATCGGCTTCTCCTACCCGGTGGTGCCGCAGGGCCAGGCCCGCATCCGCGTCCAGCTGTCCGCGGCGCACTCCACCGACGACGTGAACCGCGCGGTGGACGCCTTCGTGGCGGCCCGGGCGGAGCTCGCCGCCTGAGCGGAGCACACCGAGCGATTTGAGACAATCGCCTGCATGATCGAGGCGCGGCGGCTCCACATCCTCCGTGCGGTGGCGGACCACCGCACGGTCACGGCGGCGGCCGCCGCGCTGTACCTGACCCCCTCGGCCGTCTCCCAGCAGCTCGCCGCCCTCGAGCAGGAGACCGGCCACCGCCTCGTCGAGCGGGGCGCCAAGGGCGTACGCCTCACCCCGGCCGGCGAGATCCTGCTCGGCCACACCAACGCCGTCCTGGCCCAGCTGGAGCGGGCGGAGGCCGAGCTGGCCGCCTACGGCTCGGGGGAGGCCGGTACCGTCACGGTCGCCGCCTTCGCCACCGGGATCGCCCGGGTCGTCGCTCCCGCGGTGGCCCGCCTCGCCGGATCGGCGCCCGGCATCCGCATCCGGGTGCAGGACGCCGAGGGGGACGCCAGCCTGCCGATGGTCCTCGACCGGCAGGTCGACGTCGCCGTGGCGGTCGAGTACCGCGGGGCACCTCCCGCCGACGACCCGCGGCTGACCCACGTACCGCTGTACTCCGAACCCTTCGACGCGGTCGTCCCCGTCACCCACCGCCTGGCCGACGCGCCCGAGGTGCCGCTCGCCGAACTGGCCAAGGACGCCTGGATCGGCCCGTACCCCGGCAACCCGTGTCACGACGTGGTGGTCCTCGCCTGCGAGAACGCCGGTTTCCAGCCTCGCCTGGAGCACTCCTCGGACGACTTCCGGGCGGTGGTCGCCCTCGCCTCCGCGGACGCGGGCGTCGCCCTGGTGCCCCGTTCGGCGCTGCGCGGCACCGATCTCGCGGGAGTGGTCGTCCGCCCGGTCGACGGCGTGGCCCCGACCCGCCGGGTCTTCGCCGCCGTGCGCCGGGGCGCGGAGGAGCACCCGCTGATCCGGCCGGTCCTGGACGCGCTCCGCGCGGCGGGCGAGGAAGCGTAGGGGCCCTCTTCCGTGCGTCTCGTATCCGGGATATCGTCCCGGATGTGAAACAGGAAGAGTCGGGGGCCACCCCGGACCCCCTCGACGTCCGGCTCGGCTCACGACTGGCCGCACTCCGCGCCGAGCACGGCTGGTCCCTGGGCGGGCTGGCGGAGCGCACCGGCATCAGCCGGTCCACCCTCTCCCGCGCGGAGCGGGCGGAGACCAGTCCCACCGCCGCCCTGCTCAACCGCCTGTGCGCCGTCTACGGCCGGACCATGTCCCAGCTGCTCAGCGAGATCGAGGCGGAACCCGCGCCCGTGGTGCGCGCCGCCGACCAGGGGGTGTGGGAGGACCGGGCCTCCGGATTCGTCCGCCGGTCGGTCTCCCCGCCGCACGGCGGACTGCGCGGCGAACTCGTCGAGGGGCGCCTCGTCGCCGGTGCCGACATCGCCTACGACCGGCCGCCCGTGCCGGGCCTGGAACAGCACATCTGGGTCCTGGCGGGTGCCCTCTCCGTGACGGCCGAGGACGTCGAGCACCGCCTCGGCGACGGCGACTGCCTCCGGCTGCGGGTCTGGGGCCCGACCCGGTTCCGCTGCCCCGGCCCCGGTGACGTGCGCTACGTGCTGGCGGTGGTCAGGCCGTGAAGACCCTCCGTGCCGACGCCGCGCGACTCGACGCCATGTCCGAGGAGTTGGCCGATCTGCTGACCGACACCGTGGAGGGCGGCGCCTCCGTGGGCTTCCTCGCCCCGCTCGACCGCGCGGAGGCGGTCGCCTGGTGGCGGGAACGGTCCACGGCCGTCGCCGCCGGGCACCTCCTCGTCTGGGTGGCGTACGAGGAACCCGGCCGGGCGCTCGGCACCGTGAGCCTCGTCCTCCCCGACAAGCCCAACAGCACGCACCGCGCCGAACTGGTGAAGCTGATGGTGCACCGTGCGGCCCGCGGCCGGGGTCTGGGACGGGCACTGCTGGCCGTCGCGGAGGAGGAGGCCACCGCGCGGGGGGTCACCCTGCTGCACCTGGACACCGAGAGCGGCAGTCCCGCCGAGCGCCTCTACCGCTCCAGCGGCTGGACCGCGGTCGGCGCCATACCGGACTACGCGGCCGACCCGGCCGGGGTGCTGCGGCCGACGACGATCTACTACAAGCGTCTGCCGGGGGCCGCGACAGCGGCCGCCGGATGATTGTCGGTGCGGGCCGCTACGGTGCCTGTCATGCCGGATGCCGAAGACGTACGACGGATCGCCCTCTCCCTGCCGGAGACGACGGAGAGGATCGCCTGGAGCATGCCCACGTTCCGGGTCGCGGGGAAGATGTTCGCCACCCTGCCCGAGGAGGAGACCTCCGTCGCCGTGCGCTGCCCCAAGGAGGAGCGCGACGAACTGGCCCTCGCCGAACCGGAGAAGTTCTGGATCGCCGACCACGAGGCCCAGTTCGCCTGGGTCAGGGTCCGCCTCGCCGCCCTGGAGGACGAGGGCGAACTGCGTGACATCCTCGCCGACTCCTGGCGTCAGGCCGCTCCGGTCGTCCTCCAGCAGACCCACCCCCGGCTGGGGCTGCCGCCCGCGAACTGACGCCCTCGGGCGCTTCCGACGCCCGGCCAGGCCGGCACGGGGCCGTGTTTCCCCGGTCCCGGCGAGGTGGCGGACGGCGCCTGGGCGGGGCAGACCGGACGCGCCCGCCCCGGGAGCGGTCCGTTCCGCCCCCGTCACGCCCTCTGCGGCACCGCCCCGACGAACGCGCCGATGCGTGCCCGCAGCGACCGGGCGTCCAGACCGTGGGCGGCGGCGTGCTCGTCGATCCGCCCGTACCGCCGCAGCTCGGCCCGGCCCACCCCCAGCCCCAGCACCCGGTGCGGCACGTCGGCCAGCGCGTCGTTCGCCGCCGCCGTCGACGTACCCGCCAGATACGGCTCGACGAGCACGACATCGGTCCCCGCCGTCCCGGTGGCACGGCGCAGACCGGCCGCGTCGAAGGGCCGCACGGTGGTGGCGTGGAGCACGGTGACGTCCAGGCCCTCCGTCGCGTCGAGCACGGTGTCCAGAAGGGGTCCGACGGCGATCACGACCCCCGAGCGCCCTTCGCGTACGGTGTGCAGCCGCTGCCCGTCCACGGGCAGCGGCCGTGCGTTGGTCTGCAGCGACAGGCGTACGTACACCTTGTCGTCACCCGCCGCCACCGCGTGCCGAAGCAACGTCTCGGCCTCGTCCGGATGCCCCGGCACGTGCACGGTCCAGCCGTCCAGGGTGTCCAGCAGCGCCACGTCGCCCGGGGCCATGTGCGTGTAGCCGCCGGCGGGCCAGTCGAAGGAGGCGGCGGCACTCACCAGCACCGCCCCGGCGTCCTGGTGCCCCAGGTCCAGCTTGACCTGTTCGAACGGCCGCTCGACCAGGAAGCTCGCGAAGGTGTGCACGACGGGCCGCAGTCCGGTCAGCGCCATTCCGGCCGCCGCCCCGACCAGCAGCTGCTCACGGATGCCCACGTTGACGACCCGGTCCGGGTGCCGCCGCAGTGCCTCGGTGAAGTCGGCCACGCCGATGTCGGCGAGCACCACCGCGACCCGCGGGTCCTCGTCGAGCAGCCGGGTGACGACGGGGGCGAAACGATCACGCATGCTGTCCACGGAGATCGGTCCCTTCCTTGATGAGTGCGAGTGGGGGTTCACGCGTTCTTCGGCTCGACCTGGGCCACGACCGCGTGCGGTCGGCCCGGATGCGCGGTGGTGAAGGCGGCGTGCAGCGCCTCGTGGTCACGGCCGTCGACCGTGAGCACGGACCAGCCCGCCGCCCCGAAGCGCGCCGCGATCCCGCCGGGCCGGGCGTAGGAGGCGGAGGAGTTGTCGACGACCACGGTGTGCAGCCGGTCCAGGCCGGCGGGCCCGGCGAAGGCGATCGCCTCGTGGTTGCTGCCCTCGTCCAGCTCGGCGTCCCCGACCAGTGCCCACACCCGCGGTTCGTGGAGCCCCTGCGCGCGCAGGCCGAGCGCCGTGCCCACCGCGAGGGGGAGTCCGTGACCCAGCGACCCGCTGCCGATCTCCGCTCCCGGCACGAGCACCCGGTCGGGGTGGTGCCCGAGAGGGGAGTCGTAGGAGCCGAACCCCGGCAGCCAGTCCACCGGCACGAAGCCCTTGGCGGCCAGCACCGCGTAGTACGCCATCGGGCCGTGGCCCTTCGACAGCAGGAACCGGTCCCGCCGGGGATCGTTCATCCGCTCCGGCCCGACCCGCAGTACCCGGTCGTACAGCACCCACAGCACGTCCAGCGTCGACGTCGCGGCCGGGCCGTGCTTCTCGTCACCGGTCATCAGTCCCATCAGGGCGGGCAGATCGGTGAATCCGTACGCGTGTGCGTGTTCCTCGGTGATCGTCATACGTCCCATCGTTCAACCTCGACTTAACTTCAGGTCAAGCGTCGGCCGGAGATAAACGGATGCGCGATCACCGCCCCGAGTGCGGTATGGTTTCCGTGCGCGTTCGGCCGGGGGAATCCCCAGGTCAGGCGGGCAACGGGACGTGGCGCAGCTTGGTAGCGCACTTGACTGGGGGTCAAGGGGTCGCAGGTTCAAATCCTGTCGTCCCGACTTGTCGCGAGGCAGTCGGAGGCCGCATCGGGGAAACCCGAGGCGGCCTTTTCGTCGTCTCCCCGCGCGGAGGGGACGGGCCCGCCGGCCGGCACTCGCCACCTGCCCCGCCGGACTACCGCCAGGGTTTACCCCGGCCGTCATCCTCCGGGCTGACGTTCCGCCGCCGCCACCCGCCTACCGTCTTGTGTCGAGGGGGGCACCTCGTGAGGACGGACGGGGGAGGTGCCCCGGTGGCCGGGAACCGGAGACCGGGGCACCGTCACGGCCGTACGCTGCGCCCGTGCGCTGGATCAAACGCCTGATCGAACGACGTGACGTGTGGCTGGACGTCCTGATCGCGGTGGCCTTCACCGTCGTGGCCGTCCTGCTCGGCCGCGAGCCCGAACGGGGGTCGGGCTGGCAGGCGCAGGACGGCCTCGGCGTCGCCCTCACCTGTCTGGTCAACGCACCGCTCGCGGTGCGCAGACGCGCCCCCCTCACCGTCTTCCTGGCGAGCGCCGCGGCGTGGGCGCTGTTCATCGGCCTCGGCTACTGGCCCGTCGTGAACTCGATGGGCCCGTTCTTCGCCCTGTACACGGTCGCCGCGCTGCGGCCCCTGTGCCCCGCGCTGGCGTGCACCGTACTGGTGGGTGTCGTGTGGGTGTACGCGGGCTGGCGGGCCGGACAGGCCACGCCCGCCGTCATCGCCCAGGCGGTGGTCTTCCCGGCCGTCGGCTGCCGGGCCGGCGTCGCCGCCCGGATCTCCGCCCGCCGGGCCGACCGGCTCGCCGAACTCACCGAACAGCTGCGCCGTGAGCAGCGGGACCGCATGCGCCGTGCCGTCGCCGAGGAGCAGCGGCGGATCGCCCGCGAACTGCACGACGTGGTCGCCCACCACATGTCGGTGATCAACGTGCAGGGAGGGCTCGCGAGTTACGTGTTCGACTCCCAGCCCGAGACCGCCCGCACGGCCCTGCGCACCATCAGCGAAACCAGCCAGGAGGGTCTCGGTGAACTGCGCCGCATGCTGACGCTGCTGCGCACCGGCCCCGAGGACGACACGGCCGGGCAACCGGACGGCCCGGCCGGCGCGGACGCGGGGGCGGCGCCGTACGCGCCGATGCCCGGTCTGTCCCGCATGGAGGAGATGGCCGGACGGGTCAGGGCCGCGGGTGTTCCCGTGACCCTGCGCACGGAGGGAATACCCCGCTCCCTGGCGCCCGGCGTCGAACTGTGCGCCTACCGGGTGGTGCAGGAGGCCCTGACCAACGTGATCAAGCACGCCCGGCCGGCCGACGCCACCGTCGTCGTCGCGTACGGCCCCCGGGAACTGACCGTCACGGTCACCGACGACGGACGGGACGACGGGCGGCGGGAGCGATCGCATCCGGCCAACGTCACGCCGTCGTCCGGACACGGCTTGATCGGCATGCGTGAACGCGCCAGGCTCTACGGCGGCACGCTGGACGTCGGTCCGTGCGCCGACGGTGGCTTCCGGGTGTGCCTCACCCTGCCCACCGCGGTGCCGGCCGCCGGGAAGTGAGGGAATCGATTACGGGGATGATCAGGGTGCTCGTGGTCGACGACCAGGACCTGATCCGGGCGGGGCTCGTCGCGTTGCTGCGGGCCGCTCCCGGAGTGGAGGTCGTCGCGGAGGCGACCAACGGCGCGGAGGCGGTGGCCGGCGCTGCCCGCACCCGGCCCGACGTGGTCCTGATGGACATCCGCATGCCCGGCACGGACGGCATCACCGCGACCGAGCGCATCCTCACCGAGGCGGCCGCCCCGCCCGCCGGCACGGCGCCGGCGACGGCACGGCCCGCGCTGCCGCGCGTGCTGGTGCTGACCACCTTCGACCTGGACGAGTACGTGTACGCCGCCCTGCGCGCGGGCGCCTCCGGATTCCTCCTCAAGGACACCGGCCCCGAACGGCTGCTGGAGGCGATCCACACAGTCGCGCGCGGCGACACGCTCTTCGCGCCGAGTGTCACCCGCCGGCTCGTCGAGGCGTACGTGCGGCGCTCGGAGCCGGTGCCGGACTCCCCGGCCCCGCTGGAGGCGCTCACCGCCCGCGAGCGGGAGGTGCTGCTGCTCACGGCGCGGGGACTGTCCAACACCGAGATCGCAGAGCGGCTCTTCATCAGCGAGGCGACGGTCAAGACCCACCTCAACCGCACCATGACCAAGCTCGACCTCGACAGCCGGGCCCAGGCCGTCGTCGTGGCCTACGAGAGCGGTCTGGTCGTCCCCGGCGGCTCCACCGGCTGACTGCGACCTGCCCGCGCGTGCGCGCGGGCAGGTCGAGGGCACCCGTCCGGCGCGGGGTCGGCACGGGCGGGCACCTCGCCCCGTCGGCGGGCCGCGGGCTCACCGTCCGGGGGAGCCCGCGGTTCCCGTCAGATCGCGCAGCCCGCGTGCGCCAGCGCCTGCTTCAGCAGCACGCCGTGCCCGCCCGGCATCTCGCTCTGCACCGCCGGGGACAAGGCCTCCTGCGGGCTGAACCACACCAGGTCCAGGGCGTCCTGCCGGGGCCTGCAGTCACCCGTCACCGGCACGATGTACGCCAGCGACACCGCGTGCTGACGAGGATCGTGGAACGCGGTGACGCCCTGGGTGGGGAAGTACTCGGCGACCGTGAACGGCTGCAACGACGCCGGGACGCGCGGCAGCGCCACCGGGCCGAGGTCCTTCTCCAGGTGGCGCAACAGGGCGTCCCGGACGCGCTCGTGGTGCAGCACCCGGCCGGAGACCAGCGTCCGGCTGACCGTGCCGTCGGGCCCGATGCGCAGCAGCAGACCGACGCTGGTGACTTCGCCACTGTCGTCGACACGCACGGGAACGGCCTCGACGTACAGGATCGGCATCTGGGCGCGTGCCATCTCCAGATCGTCGGAGGACAGCCAGCCCGGCGTGGTTTCGGTCATGTCAGACATTGCTTGATCATACTTTCAGCGGGTCAGGGCTTCACGGCCACCGCGCCGTACTGCGGCACGACGAGGGTGGAGCCGGGCGCGGCGCGCCACTGCGAGCAGGACACCAGGCCGGGTTCGACGGGTTCCAGTCCCTCGAGGAACGCGGTGATGTCCGCGGCGCTTCGGGCGGTGATCGGGGGAGTGGCGTTCTCGTTCCAGAACTCCATGGCGGGCACCTGCAGTTCGCCGCCGACCTCGGGATCGGCCGTGGGGTGGGTGAGGACCAGGAAACTCCCGGAGGGCACCGCCGCCATGATCCGGCGCACGATGTCGCGGGCCTGGTCGGTGTCGAGCACGAAGTTCAGGACGCCGAGCATCATCACCGCCACGGGCCGGGAGACGTCGAGCGTCTCGGCGGCACGTCGCACGAGGGGCTCGGGGTCGCGCACGTCGGCGTCGAGGTAGTCGGTGGCGCCCTCGGGGCTGCCGGTCAGCAGGGTGCGGGCGTGGGCCAGTACGGCCGGGTCGTGGTCGACGTAGACCACCCGTGAGTCCGGCGCGATGCGCTGGGCCGTCTCGTGCGTGTTGTCGGCGGTCGGCAGCCCGCTGCCGATGTCGAGGAACTGCCGCACCGCGCGCTCTCGGGTCAGATACGTCACCGCCCGGCCCAGGAAGTCCCGGTCCGCGCGGGCGATGTCGCGGACGACCGGGATGATCGAGGCGACGTGGTCGCCGACCCGCCGATCGGCCTCGTAGTTGTCCTTGCCGCCGATCCAGTGGTTCCACACGCGGGCGTTGTGCGCCACACCGGTGTCCAGCCGTGCCGGCCCGCCCGGCGGCGTGCCGCTCTCGCTCACGTCCGCTCCCCCTCCCTCGGCCGAGCGGCCCCGTCGGACCGCACCGCCCATTGTGCCGCGCGGCGATCACGCTGTCCCGTGAACAGCGGTGCGGAGAGGTCCCGTTGAGGGCAGGGGTGTCACGCGGCGGCGTGTCTCAGGGCGTCGTCGGCCACGTCCCTGGCGAGCGCCGCCCGCACCAACGCGGCGGCGAGGACAGCGGGTTCTGTTCGTTCCGCCAGGTCCACGAGCCGGCCCGGGTCCTGCGGCAGCTTCAGCCGCCGCGCGCCGTCGAGGGCCTTGCGGTCCAAGTACGGGGCCGGCTCGGGCCAGACGCGCTGGACCTCACGCAGGAAGATGTCGGCGCCGGTGGGGCCCATGCCCGGGAACTCCTGCAGCAGACGGCGCAGTTCGCCGACGTCGCCGCCGGCGTCCGCGCGGAGCCTGCGGAGGTCACCGCCCCAGCGCTTGGTCAGCAGGTCTGCGCCCTCACCCAGTTGGGTGGCGGTGCGTTCGTCGTAACGGCGGTAGCCGCCCCGGCCGAGCGCGTCCACCCGTTCCTGCCGGCGTGCCCCAGCCATGCGGCGGGGATCCCGCAGCCCCGCCTCGTGCAGGGCACGGGCGGTGGCCACGGCGATCGATCCGTTGATGCGGGCGCTGAGCAGGTGGGCCAGCACCAGCAGCCGGTACAGCGGCTGAGGCGTGTCCCTCAGCGTGATGCCGGCCTCCTCCGCGTACGTCCTGCCGTGCGCGTCGACGAGGGCGCGCAGCACGGCACGCTCCTCGTCCCGGCCGGCCACGGTCAGTCCTTGAGCGGGTCGTGGCCCAGCGTCATCAGGCGGTGGCGCCGGGCGGTGTCCTCGGCCCGGGGCTCGTTCTCCAGGTCCGCCTCCTCGGTGACGGTCTCCACGACCTCCTCCATCACCCGCAGGTCGTCCTCGGTGAGGTCGGTGCGGCGCTTCTGCAGGATGGCCAGGACGTGCTGTCCCGTCCCGGGGCCCGCCTGGTCGGGCAGCGGTTCCGTCGTCTCCTCCGCGTCGCTCACCCGCAGCCAGGCCGCCAGTTCCGCGGAGGTCATGTTCACGACGCGGTGGAAGTCGTCCCACAGCGCGTCCCTTTCGAGGGCGTCGCTCATGGTGTGCCCCTTACGTGCTCGTGCTTCCCGGGGTCGTGAGGGTCAGGACGCGCCGGGGTGGTTCTCCGCCTCGAACATCCAGCGCTGCTTCTCCAGATCCGCGGTGACCGAGATCAGCAGGTCCTGGGTGACCGGGTCGGCCTTCTCGGTGGTGTCGATGCGTTCGCGCAGACGGGCGACCGCCGCGCCCAGTGCCTCCGTCATCACCGCCACGGCCTCCGAGTCGCGCAGCCAGCCCTCCTTCGGCGCGGGCAGCGAGAACACCTTGGCGATGGTCTCCGGGCGGCCGTCCGGCGGCACGCCGAGGGTGGCGGCCCGCTCGGCCACCGTGTCCGCCTGGGCGCGCGTCGCCGCGACCACCTCGTCCAGCTGGAGGTGCACGGAACGGAACCGCGGCCCCACGACGTTCCAGTGGGCCTGCTTCCCGATCAGTGAGAGCCCGAGCAGGTCCACCAGGGTGTCCTGGAGGGCCTCGCAGGACACGCGGCGGGCCTCGTCGGGCAGGGTGCTCCTCACGACGGTCATGAAGTGCTGCTCCTCCTTCTCGTCTCGTCGGTGGTCACGCGGGGCCGGGCCTCGTGCGGGTCCTCGCCCGCGCCGCTCCTGACAGGACGGCCTGTTCGGGTTCCTCGCCCGCGGGCCGCGCTGCGCGACCACTCCCGAACGCGCGGGTGCCCGTGGCTCCCGGCCGCAAACACGGCGGGCGGGGCACGACCGGGATCTTCCCAGCGGGCCGCACGCCGGTCTATAGTCAAAAACTAGCAGTGCTAATCACGAGGAGTCTCGCCGGTCACGGCACCACGGCCGGCGCGGGTCAGGAGTCCTGTCGTGCGTCCCGTCCACTTCGCGGCCGCCCGCCGCACCCCCATCGGCAAGCTGCGCGGAGCCCTGTCCACGGTCCGGCCCGACGACCTCGCCGCCGCCGTGATCCGCGGCCTGGTCGCCGACGTGCCCGCCCTGGACCCGGCCCGCGTCGACGACGTCTACTGGGGCGCCGCCAACCAGGCCGGCGAGGACAACCGCAACGTCGCCCGGATGGCCGCCCTGCTCGCCGGGCTACCCGAGTCCGTCCCCGGCGCCACGGTCAACCGGCTGTGCGCATCCGGGCTCGAGGCGGTCACCACCGCCGCCCGTACGATCGCGGCCGGCGAGGCCGACATCGTGATCGCCGGCGGTTCCGAGTCGATGAGCCGGGCCCCCTTCGTCCTGCCCCGCCCCGACGAAGCCCTCCCGCACCGCATGGAGACCGCCGACACCCGCCTGGGCTGGCGGCTGGTCAATCCCGCGATGAAGGAACTGCACGGCATGCTGGCCATGGGCGAGACCGCCGAGGAGGTGGCCGCCCGGTACGGCATCACACGCGAACGCCAGGACGAGTTCGCCCTGCGCAGTCACCGACGCGCCGCCGACGCCCGGAAGGACGGCCACTTCGACGACGAACTCCTGCCCGTCACCCGCCCGGACGGGGTGGTCGTCGACGCCGACGAGTGCGTCCGCGAGGACACCTCGGCGGAGAAACTGGCCCGCCTCAAGCCGGTCTTCCGCGCCGGCGGCTCGGTCACCGCGGGCAACGCCTCCCCGATGAACGACGGCGCGGCCGGCCTCGTCCTCGTCAGCGAGGAAGCCCTCGACGAGCTGGGTCTTGAGTCGCTCGGCCGCTATGTCGCCGGAGCCTCCGCGGGCGTCCACCCGGACGTCATGGGCATCGGCCCCGTCCCCGCCACGCGCAAGGTCCTCGCCCGCGCCGGCTGGGACGTCGGCGACCTCGAGGAGGCCGAGTTCAACGAGGCGTTCGCGGCGCAGGCCCTCGCCTGCGTGGACCGGCTCGGCATCGACCCCGGCCTGGTCAACGCGAGCGGCGGCGCCATCGCGCTGGGCCACCCGCTGGGCTGCTCCGGTGCCCGCATCCTCACCACCCTGCTGCACCGCATGCGCCGCACCGGCGCCGGACGAGGCCTGGCGACCATGTGCGTGGGCGTGGGACAGGGCAGCGCGGTCCTGGTCGAGCGGAGCTGACCGGAGCCGACCACAGCCGCGAGGAGCCCTCGGGCGGGACCCTCCACACCCGGCTCCGTTGCTTGCGCATAGCATCGGTCGCCGCATGAACACCATGAGCCTCTGGCACCTCACCGGCTGGGAATTCGCCGCGCTCGCCTTCGCCGCCCTGCTCGTCGGCTTCTCCAAGACCGCCGTCAGCGGGGCCAACACGGTCAGCCTGGCCGTCTTCGCCGCCGTCCTGCCCGCCCGTGCCTCCACCGGCGTCCTGCTGCCCATCCTGATCGCCGGCGACCTGCTCGCCGTGCTCACCTACCGCCGGCACGCCCACTGGCCCACGCTGTGGCGGCTGTTCCCGGCGGTCGCGGCGGGCGTCGTCGCCGGCACCCTCTTCCTGATGTGGGCGGACGACGGGATCGTACGGACCTCGATCGGGGCGATCCTGCTGCTGATGTCCGGGATGACCGTGTGGCGGCGGCGCCGGGCCGACGCCGGGGAGGACCCCGACGCGGTCACCACCCGCGCCGGCCGCGCCAAGGCCCGCTCCTACGGCGTCCTCGGCGGCTTCACCACCATGGTCGCCAACGCGGGCGGCCCGGTGATGTCGCTGTACCTGCTCTCCGCCGGCTTCCGGAAGCTGGGATTCCTGGGCACCTCGGCCTTCTTCTTCCTCATCGTCAACACCTCCAAGCTGCCCTTCAGCGCCGGCCTCGGCCTCATCGACGCCGACTCGCTGCTGCTCGACGCCGCGCTCGTGCTGTTCGTGGTGCCCGGCGCGCTGCTCGGCAGATGGGCCGTGAACAGGATCAACCAGCGGCTCTTCGAGCGGTTGGTGATCGCGGCCACCGTGGTGGGCGGCGTGCAGCTACTGATCCCCTGACCGCGGCCCGCCCGGCCGCGCACCGTCGCGCGGACCGGCCGGCGGTCCCGTGCCGGACGAGGCGTCGTGGAACGGACGGTGCAGGCGGCTCGGCGCGGCGGTGCGGCCGACCGTCGCCGCGAGCTTGCGCAGCCGCCGCCAGTCCAGCCGGGGCTGCGCCGGGGCGACGCCCGGCCGCCTGCGGGGGACCCGGACGCGGAGCGCGCCCGGAGCGATGCGGCAGCGCACGGGGGCGGGCAGCACCATGGCCTCCCCGTCGACGCCGGCCTCGATCTCCTCGACGTCCGCCTCGACGACGACCTCCGTCGCGGTGAGGACGGTCAACCCGCTCGGATCCGGGTGCAGCAGCAGACCGGCGGCGTTGACGGCGCCCTCCAGCTTCACCCCGAGGACGCCGAGCACGGCCGAGTCGAGCCGCTCACGCCGGCCGAGCCCGAAGGGATCGCCCGTGCGGTAGGGGTTGTTGCTGACCAGCACGGCCTGCGGAGCCGTCAGCGTCGTGTCGCCCGCGCGGGCGACCAGCCGGGGCCCCTGCTGCCCGGTGAGCAGGTCCGGCAGCATCTCCAGGCTGGTGCCGATCTTGTCGTCCCGGTAGGCGGGACTCTGCACGATCGCCGCGTACGCGCCGAAGGACGCGTTGTTCACGAACGGCTGCTCACCGGCGAAGCCCAGGTCGACCCGGAGCTCCACGCCGTCGGTGAGCGCGTCGAGGCAGGCGGCCGGGTTCCCGCGGTCGAGGCCGAGATCCAGGGCGAAGTGGTTGCGCGTCCCGGCGCTGATGACCAGGAAGGGGATGTCGTGCTCGGCGGCCACGGCCGCGACCAGTGCCTGGGTGCCGTCGCCGCCCGCGGCACCCAGCAGGTCGGCGCCCTCCGCGACGGCGGCCCGCGCCAGTTCGGTGACGTCGTGATGCCGGCCGGGTTCGAGCAGCACCACCCGGGCGCCCAGCCGCTCGGCCTTCTCCCGCAGCCGGAAACGGCCCACCTTGCCGCCGCCCGACCGCGGATTCATGATCAGCACCGGCTTGCGGGGCGGCGGCAGCCGCCGCTCCCACCCGTGGGTCTGCCCACCGCCCGTGCCGCGCAGCGCGTACCTGCCGCTCCACACCGCCAGGCCCCACAGGGCCAACGACACCAGCAGCGCCCAGAACAGCGTCACGGCGAACAGGGCGAGCAGACCGGCCGGCACACACACGGCGACCAGCGCGGACACCCAGCGTAGCGGTCCCCGCAGGGTCAGCGTCCACCACAGGGCGGCGGCGCTGAGCCCCAGCCCCGCCACCCCGGACACCAGCAGCAGCAGGCCGCGCAGCCCGCCGTAGACCAAGGGGGTCGCCACCGCGAGCGCGGCGGCGACCAGCGCCCCCCGCGCCGCCCAACGCTGGGCGTGATAGCCCCGCTCGCTCCAGTCCACGGCCATGACCCCTTCAGTCGCCCGGCGTCATCGTAGGGCGTGCACGCACACACGTGCGGCCCGACGACGATCACCGACGGACGGCCCGCCCCGGACACACCCCCCGGCCCCGGACGCACCGCACCCCGGCCCGTCCGGCCGCCCGCGAACCCGTCGCCGTCCCGGGCCCCGCGCCGCACACCCGCCACGGCGGCGCACGCCGACGGGAAGGACCCGCCGCGCGACCACCCGGCCGACGCGCGCCGGGTGACACGGGCCAGCGGCGTTGCGGGAGCCCCCGCCGCCGCTCCCGTACCGGCGGACCGGCGGACCGGCGGACCGGCGCCCGGGCTCGGCCCTCGGCCGGTCCGCGGCGCAGCCGGTACGTGTCCATGATCCAGCCCTTGCGCTCCCGCGCCGGCGCGCGCAGCCGTTCGACGCGCGGAGCGGCCTCGGCGAGCGGACCGGAGACCGGGATGTCGTCCGGGGTGCCGACGCAGGGGCCCCGGAAGATGTCCACGTCCTGGTCGGCGTACGCCCGGAAGGCCTGGTGGGCGTCCGGCGTCACCACCACGTCGTCCGCCCCCTCCGGGAAGCCCTCCGCGAGGGGCCGGCCCATGGTGACCCGCACCCGGTCGGCCGACGCGGTCGAGCCCCGTGCGGTGCCGGTCCAGGAGCGCCGGGACGCTGCTGACGCCCGGCACTACGTCGTACGTGAACGCCACGTGCCCCCGCTGCGGGACCTCCCCCAGGACCGCCGGGGTGCTGTCGTACGGCGACGGGTCGCCCCACACCGGGAGCGCGCCGGTCCCGTCCCCGTCCGGCTCCTCGGCGATCATCCGCTCGCAGACGTCCGCGCGGGCCCTGCGCCGGTCCCCGACGGCGGGGGAGCGGGCGGAGCCGCCGGACGTCCGTCCCGCCTCGACGACGCGGTCCGCGCCACCTGGTACCTGTGCCTCGAGCAGCTCCCGGCGCGACCGCGTCAGGTCCGCCTCCACCCCGCCCTCGTCCAGGACGAAGAACACGTCCGTGCTCCGCGGCGACCGTCCCGCCCGCAGGGGAGCCGGTCGGGGGCGCCCGCGCCGCTCCCGATGGCGCGGATCTCCCGCACGGTCCGAGTCCGCCGCACGCCGTCGACCCTCAGGAGGTCCCCCGCAGCCGCGGCGCCCGCGCCCCCGCCTCCACGGGGCCACCGCCCCGCTCCACCTCCGCCGCCAGCTCCCGGGCCCAGACGATCACCCCCGGGAGGTCGATCCCGTGCGGCCGGTCCTCCGCCCCCGCGGCCCACTCCTCCGCCGCACCGGCTCCCCGCCGCAGCAGCCGCGCCCCGCCCGTGGCGTTGCCCCGCGCGGCGTGCGTGAGCCCCACCGCGAGCTGGGCCAGCCCCCGCCACAGCTCCCGCTCCCGCTCCGGCCCCGACTTCCAGGCGTCCTCGAACACCTCGTGCGCGTGGAACGGCTTCCCCTCGTCCAGCAGCCGCTGCGCCTCCGCGACACTCTCCTCCGGACGCCGCACCACCCCCTCCGGCTGCCGGGGCACACCCTCCGCGCCGTACGGCAGGGGCCGCCCGAGCCCGTCCCGGGGCCGCGCGTTGCGCGCCCGTCCTTCGGTGTCCCGGTCGCGCGCGGCGGCGGTCTCCCGGTCGCGTGCGGCGGCCGTCCGGCCCGTGGAAGTGCTGTCCATGCTGCCCATGCACCGATTGTCCCAAGTCCGGGCCCGCTTCGGCCGGGCCCGGGGTGTGGGGTAAAGTGCTGTTCGCGCGATCACGCGGAGCACACCGCGTCAGCGCGCATCGGGACGTGGCGCAGCTTGGTAGCGCACTTGACTGGGGGTCAAGGGGTCGCAGGTTCAAATCCTGTCGTCCCGACTCGTGAGAACAGCGGGTCGGCGGGCCGTACCGGACACTCCGGTACGGCCTTTCACCTGTCCCGCCGCGCCGGGCCGGCGCTGTGATAAAAGCGGGCATGAGCACCGAGCACCCGCCCTCCCCGCCGCCGGTCCGCCGATGACCGCCGGTATCGACACCCCGGACCGCCGGGGCCGCACCGGACTCGACCGCACGGGCCGTGACCTGACGGGCAACCCGCGGGTGAGGGTCCGGGACGTGAGACTGCTGTCCAGCCACTGGTACGTCGAGCGCACCACGACCTTCGACCTCCAGCGCGCCGACGGCACCTGGAGCACCCAGGAACGCGAGACGCACGACCGCGGCAACGGCGCCACCATGCTGCTCTACGACGCCGAACGCGAAACCGTGCTGCTCATCCGCCAGTTCCGCTTCCCCACCTACGTCAACGGCCACCCCGACGGACTGCTGATCGAGACACCGGGCGGCCTGCTCGACGACGAGGACGAACACCCCGAGGTCGCCGTGCGCCGTGAGGTGGCGGAGGAGACCGGCCACACCATCGGCCCCGTCCGGCACGTCTTCGACGTCTACATGAGCCCCGGCTCGGTCACCGAACGCGTCAGCTTCTACGCCGCCGCCTACGGCCCGGCGACCCGCACCCACGAGGGCGGGGGCCTGCACGAGGAGGGCGAGGACATCGAGATCCTCGAACTGCCCTTCCGACGGGCCCTGCGCATGGTCCGCACCGGTGAGATCAACGACGCCAAGACCATCATGCTGCTCCAGTGGGCCGCGCTGGAGGGACCCTTCGCCGGCCTCAGCGCAGGGTGACCCGGGCCGCCACCGGCAGATGGTCGCTGCCGGTGGCGGGCAGGGCGCGGAGGTGGTCGACGGTCGCCGAGCGGGCCATGACCTGGTCGATCCGGGCCACCGGCAGGGAAGCGGGGAAGCTGAGGGCGAAGCCCCGCCGCGCGACGCCCAGCCGGGACGTCAGCGGCTCCATCCCCCGGTCGTCGACCGTGCCGTTCAGGTCGCCCATCAGGATCACCCGCTCCAGCCGCTCCGCGGCCACGGCCCCGCCCAGCAGCCGGGCGCTCTCGTCGCGCCGGGACGACGCGAGACCGCCCGCCCCGACACGCATCGAGGGCAGGTGCGCGACGTACGCCGCGACGTCCCCGTGCGGCGTACGGACCACGGTCCGCAGTCCGCGGCTCCAGGGCGCCGGGACGTCCCCCGGCCTGATGTCCACGGGCCGGATGCCGGTCAGCGGATGCCTCGACCACAGCCCCACGGTGCCCCGCACCGCGTGGTACGGGTAGTCGGCGGCGAGGACCCGCTCGTAGACCGGCAGCGCGCCGGACACGAGCTCCTGGAGCGCGATGAGGTCGGGCCCGGCCCCGGCCAGCGCGCGGGCCGTGCCCGCCGGATCGGAGTTCTCGTCGCTGACGTTGTGCTGCACCGCCACCAGGGTGCGCGGTCCGGGCGGCGTCCCGGGCAGCAGCAGCCCGCCGAAGAGCTGCGTCCAGGCCGCCGCGGGCAGCAGCAGGGCCAGCAGCGCGACGGCCGACCGGCGCAGGACGGCCAGGACGAACAGCGGGACCACCGCCAGACCGAGCCACGGCAGGAACGACTCCAGCAGACTGCCCATCCGGCCCGGCCGGTTCGGCACCACCCCGTGGAACGCCGTCAGCCCCGCCGTCAGCACCGCGCAGACGGCGAGCACCCGCCCCCGCGTCCACGCCCACCACTCCCGCTCCACCCGTCTCCCCGTCCGCTCGGCCCGTCGTGGAGGACGAACCGCGGAGGAGAACAGTTTCACCGCGGGCACAGGAGTTCGCCCGGCACGCTTGACCTCGAGCGCTCTCCAACAGGGAGACTCCCGTCCCGTGCCCCGACAACGGGGTGCGACACGGAAGGAGTCGGCCATGAAGTACCGCACCATCGGAACCGGTCCGCACAGCCGGAGGGTGAGCGTGCTGGCGCTCGGCGCGATGATGTTCGGTTCGACGACCGACGAGAGGACCGCGTTCGCCCTGCTCGACCGCTACGCGGAAGCCGGCGGCAACTTCATCGACACGTCCGACAACTACGCCTTCTGGACCGACGGCGGCCAGGGCGGACAGAGCGAGGAACTGCTCGGCCGCTGGCGGCGCAGCCGCGGCGTGGGCGAGGAGACGGTGTTCGCCACCAAGCTCGGCGCCCGCCCCCTCGCCCCCGGCACGGACTACGTCGACAACCCGGAGGGCCTGTCCGCGAAGGTGATCAGGGAGTCCTCCGAGCGCAGCCGCGAACGGCTGGGCCTGGAGCGACTCGATCTGCTGTACGCCCACATCGACGACCACACCGTCGAGCAGCGGGAGACGGTCGAGGGCTTCGCGGCCCTGGTCGCCGAGGGCACGGTCGGACTGCTCGGGGTGAGCAACCAGGCCGTATGGCGGGTGGAGCGGGCCCGCGCCATCGCGGCCGCGGCCGGACTGCCCGGATACGAGGTGCTGCAGTACCAGCACAGTTACCTCCGGCCCCGGTCCGACGTCCCCGAGCGCCTCTTCCCCGACGGCAGCCTCGGCCACGCCGGAGCGGAACTGGCCGGCTACCTGCGCGCGGAACCCGCTCTCACCCTGGTCGCCTACTCACCGCTGCTCAGGGGCGCCTACACCCGCCCCGAACGGCTGCCCCACGACTACGACCACCCGGGCACGCCCGCCCGCCTCGCGGTGCTGCACGAGGTCGCCCGGGAGACCGGGGCGACACCCAACCAGGTGACGCTGGCCTGGCAGCTCGGCCACGAGCTGCCGATCCTCCCGCTGGCCGGGGTGTCGTCCCTGGACCAGCTGGAGGAGAACCTGGCGGCGGTGGACCTGGAACTCTCCGCGCGGCAGCGGGCCCGGCTGGACGCGGCGCACTGAGACGGACAACCGCGCCCGCCGGTGGCACGGTGGAAGGGGTACCGGCCCGTCCGGAGGGAGCCCCGGCCATGATCACCCACCCCGCCGCCCGTTCCCCGCGGGCGACGCCCGAGGGCCTGCTGTGGGAACCCAGCGAGCGCTGGGTGCGCGGCACCGCCGGCGACGTCACCGTCGTCGACAGCCGCCACCCGGTCCTCGTCTGGGAGCCCCGGCTGCCCGTCCCGCAGTACGCCTTCCCCCGGCAGGAGGTGCGCACGGACCTCCTCCGTCCCGCCCGGCACCCCCGGACGGGCAGCCACACCGGTTCGACGGTCTTCTACGACCTCCACGCCGGCGGCGACCCGCGCCCGAACGCCGCCTGGACGTTCCCCGCCGACGACCTGTCCGGGTACATCGCGTTCGCCTGGTTCGGGCCCGGCGGCACGGGCCTCGACCACTGGTACGAGGAGGACGAGGAGATCTTCGTCCACCCGCGCGACCCGTACAAACGGGTGGACGCGATGCCGAGCAGCCGCCACGTCCGGGTCGAGATCGAGGGCACCGTCGTCGCGGACACCCGCCACCCGGTCCTGCTGTTCGAGACCTCGCTGCCGACCCGCTACTACCTCCCGCGCGAGGACGTCCGCCTGGACCTCTTCGAGCCCGCGGACCACAGCACCCGGTGCCCGTACAAGGGCACGGCCGACGCCTACTGGTCCTGGCGCGGCGAGGGCGCCGTACCGCCGCGTGTCCTCTGGAGCTACCCCGACCCGCTGCCCGCGGTGGCCGTGATCAGGGACCGCCTCGCCTTCTACGACGAGGCGGTCGACCTGACCGTGGACGGCGAGCGCCTGCCGCGCCCGGTCACCCCGTTCAGCGCGGGCCTCAGGGCCTGACCAGCAGCTGGAAGTCGAACGAGTACCGGGACGCTCGGTAGATGTGGGTGCCGAACTCCACCGGCCGGCCCGTGTCGTCGTACGCGGTGCGCTCCATGGTGAGCAGGGCCGCGCCCTCCTCCTCGCCCAGGCGGGCCGCCTCCGGCCCGGTGGCCGAGCGTGCGCCGACGGTCTGGCGGGCGCTGTGCAGGGTGATGCCGGCCGAGCGCATCATCCGGTACAGGCCGGTCGCCTCCAGACGGTCGCCGTCCAGCTCCAGCAGACCCGGCGGCAGATAGTTGCACAGCAGGGCGACCGGCTGGCCGTGGGTGCTGCGCAGGCGCTCCAGGAGGACGACCTCGGAGCCCTCCGCCAGGCCCAGCGCCGCGGCCACCCCGGGGGAGGCCGGGACCGTCTCGTTGCGGACCACCTGTGTGCTCGGGCCCTGACCGGCCGCCTCCAGGTCGTCGTAGAGGCTGCTCAGCTCCAGCGGACGCCTGACCCGGCTGTGCACCACCTGGGTGCCCACCCCACGCCGGCGGACGAGCAGTCCCTTGTCGACGAGCGACTGGATCGCCTGGCGGACGGTGGGGCGGGACAGGCCGAGGCGGACCGAGAGGTCCACCTCGTTGCCCAGCAGGTTGCCCGGGGCGAGCACCCCCTGCTGGATGGCCGCTTCCAGCTGCTGGGCGAGCTGGTGGTACAGCGGCACCGGACTGCCCCGGTCCAGGGTGAAGTCCAGGGCGCTCAACGCGGGTTCGGCCGCCGCACGTGCGCGGTCACCGGTCTTCGCCATGGTCACGGACCTCCCTCGGGGCGTGCGGACGGTGCGGGCGGGTTCACAGGTGACGGCGGCGTCCGGCGACCTGCGCCTCGTACCGCTCGCGGGCCCGGACGGCGGCCGGACGGGACGACACCTCGGCCACCGGCACGTCCCACCAGGCCTCGGCCGGGGGAGCGGTGGGCGCCGGGTCGGTCTCGACGTACACGCAGGTCGGACGGTCCGAGGCGCGCGCCTCGGCGAGTGCGCCGCGCAGTTCCCCGACGGTTTCGGCGCGCAGTACGCGCATGCCGAGGCTGGCGGCGTTGGCGGCCAGGTCGACGGGCAGCGGGGCGCCGGTGAAGGTGCCGTCCGCGGCCCGGTGGCGGTAGGCGGTGCCGAAGCGTTCGCCGCCGGTCTCCTCGGACAGACCGCCGATGGAGGCGTACCCGTGGTTCTGGACGAGCACCATGGTGACGGGCAGGTTCTCCTGGACGGCCGTGACGATCTCCGTCGGCATCATCAGGTAGGTGCCGTCGCCGACCAGCGCCCACACCGGGGTGCCGGGGGCGGCCTGCTGGACACCGAGCGAGGCGGGGATCTCGTAGCCCATGCAGGAGTAGCCGTACTCCAGGTGGTACTGGCGGGGGCTGCGCGCGCGCCACAGCTTGTGCAGGTCGCCGGGGAGCGAACCGGCCGCGTTGATCACCACGTCCTCGTCGCCGACGACCGCGTCCAGCGCGCCCAGCACCTGCGTCTGCGTCGGCACGGCGTCGTCGTCGTCGGCCCGGTAGGCGCGCTCGACCACCCGCTCCCACCGCTCCTTGCCCGCCCGGTACCCGTCCGCGTACGACTCCTCCACCCGGTGTCCGGCCAGCGCCCCGGCGAGCTGTTCCAGACCGGTCCGCGCGTCGCAGACCAGGGTGCGCGCCGCCAGCTTGTGGGCGTCGAAGGCGGTGATGTTGAGGTTGAGGAAGCGCACCTCCGGGTGCTGGAACAGGGTGCCTGAGGCGGTGGTGAAGTCGGTGTAGCGGGTGCCGACACCGATCACCAGGTCGGCGGTGCGGGCGAGTTCGTCGCTCACCGCCGTACCGGTGTGGCCGATGCCGCCGAGGTCGGCGGGATGGTCGTGGCGCAGGGAGCCCTTGCCGGCCTGGGTGGAGGCGACCGGGATGCCGGTGGCGTCCACCAGCGCCTTCAGGGCGTCCTCGGCCTCGCTGTGGTGCACACCGCCGCCCGCGACGATCAGCGGCCGCCGCGCCGCCCGCACGGCTTCCACGGCCGTCGCCAGCTCCGCCGGGTCCGGGGCGGGGCGGCGTACGGACCACACGCGCTCGGCGAAGAACTCCTCCGGCCAGTCGTACGCCTCCGCCTGCACGTCCTGCGGCAGGGCGAGGGTGACCGCGCCGGTCTCGGCCGGGTCGGCGAGCACCCGCATCGCGTTCAGCGCGGAGGGGATCAGCGCCTCGGGCCGGGCGATCCGGTCGAAGTACCGGGACACCGGGCGCAGCGTGTCGTTGACCGACACGTCGGCCTCGGCCGGGTGTTCCAGCTGCTGGAGCAGCGGGTCGGCGGCGCGTGAGGCGAAGTAGTCGCCGGGGAGCAGGAGGACCGGCAGCCGGTTGATCGTGGCGAGGGCGGCCCCGGTGACCAGGTTGGTCGCGCCGGGACCGATGGAGGTCGTCACCGCCTGCGCGGAGAGCCGGTTCAGCTGACGGGTGTACCCGACCGCCGCGTGCACCATCGCCTGCTCGTTGCGGCCCTGGTGGTACGGCATGACGTCGGCGTGCTCGACCAGCGCCTGCCCGATGCCGGCCACGTTGCCGTGGCCGAAGATGCCCCAGGTGCCCGCGATCAGCCGGCGTCGCACGCCGTCCCGCTCGGTGTACTGGGCGGACAGGAACCGCACCAGCGCCTGGGCGGTCGTCAGTCGGCGGGTGGTGGCACTCATGCGGACCTCTCCGGTGCGGTGTAGAGGGGGAGTCGGGGGTCGGCGGACCGGTCCCGCCAGGTGTCGCGGATCCAGGCGTGGTCGGGGTGGTCGCAGATCAGCCAGGCGCGTTCGTCCTCGGGGCCCGCCATGACGTTGAGGTAGTACATGTGGTGGCCGGGCACCGCCATGGACGGTCCGTGCCAGCCGTCCGGGATGAGGACGACGTCGCCGTCGCGCACCTCCGCCAGCACGTCCGTGTCGCGGCCCGGGCCGGAGGGGGAGACCCGCTGGTAGCCGAGGCCGGGGACGCCGTCGTGGGCGGCGAACTCGAAGTAGTAGATCTCCTCCAGCACGGACTCCTCGCCCGGCCGGTGTTCGTCGTGCTTGTGCGGCGGGAAGGACGACCAGTTGCCGCCCGGGGTGAGCACCTCGACCGCGATCAGCTTGTCGCACTCGAAGACCCCGGCCGCGCCGAAGTTGTTGACCTGGCGGGAGCAGTTCCCGGTGCCGCGCAGTTCCACCGGCACGCCGGAGGCGGGGCCGTAACGGGCGGGCAGGCGGCGGGTGCAGCGGGCGCCGGTGAGGGCGAAGCGGCCGCCCCCGGCGGAGGTGACGCTCGCGCGGGCGTCGCGCGGGACGTAGGCGAAGTCGCTCACGCCGTCGAACACGCCGGTGCGACCGCTGAGTTCGAAGGTGTGGTGGCCGGAGCCGTCGTCCACGGCGACCGTGCAGCCACCGCTCAGCGGCAGCACGATCCACTCGCTGTCACCGGCGTCGAACGCGTGCGTGCCGCCGGGTGCCAGCTCCAGGACGCGCAGACTCGAATGCCCCCAGCCGGCCGTCTCGGGCGTCACGTCGACGGCGTAGGGGCCGGCGTGGGCCCTGCCCGCGGGAAGGTGGTGCTTCATGCGGTGCCTCCGTTGTCGTAGGGGCCCGTCGCAGCAGGCCGACTGTCGTGGGGGCTCGTCACAGCAGGCCGACTGTCGTGGGGGCTCGTCACAGCAGGCCGACGGCCGTGTCGACCGCCTTCTCCACACTGCCGTCCGCCGGATACAGCAGGGAGCGGCCGACGACCATCCCCTGCACGGTGGGCAGCCGCAGCGCCTTGCCCCACCGCGCGTACGCGGCCTCCTGGTCGCCGACCTCCCCGCCGAGCAGCACCACCGGCAGCGTCGAGGTCCGCAGCACCTCGGCCATGTCCTCGACGTCGTCGGTGACCGGCAGTTTCAGCCAGGTGTAGGCGGAGGTGCCGCCCAGTCCGGAGGCGATGGCGATGGAGCGGGTGACGGCCTCGGCGGACAGGTCGTTGCGCACCCGGCCGTCCACCCGGCGGGAGATGAACGGCTCCACGAACACCGGCAGCCGGCGCTCGGCCATGGCGTCCACGGCGCGGGCGGAGGACTCCAGGGTGGTCAGCGAGCCGGGGTCGTCGTAGTCGATCCGGACCAGCAGCTTGCCGGCGTCGAAACCCAGCCGGGCGATGTCCTCGGCGCGGTGGCCGGTGAAACGGTCGTCCATCTCGAAGGACGCGCCCGCCAGGCCGCCGCGGTTCATCGACCCCATGACGACCTTGTTCTCCAGCGCCCCGAGGAGCAGCAGGTCCTCCAGGATGTCGGCGGTGGCCAGCACCCCGTCCATGCCCGGCCGGGACAGCGCGACGCACAGACGTTCCAGCAGGTCGGCCCGGTCCGCCATGGCCAGGGGCCGGTCACCGATGCCGAGCGCGCCCCGGGCGGGGTGGTCGGCGGCCACGATCATCAGCCGGCCGCTGTCGCCGATCAGCGGGCGGCGGGCCCGGCGGGCGGCCGCCTCGGCGACGGCCTCCGGGTTCCGGGCGCGGACCGCGGTGAGGTCGGGGATGCTGAGGTTCAAGGGAAGGGCTCCGTTCAGGGCTGGCTCGGCAGGCCCGCGTCCGGCGACGCGGCCCGCGCGAGGAGGTCCGCCACCTCCGACGGCGTCGGCATGGCGGACGAGCAGGCGAGGCGCGAGGCGACGAGGGCACCGGCGGCGTTGGCGTGGCGCATGGTCCGCTCCAGGTCCCAGCCGGCGAGCAGACCGTGGCAGAGCGAGCCGCCGAAGGCGTCGCCCGCGCCGAGACCGTTGACCACCTCGACCGGCACCGGGGGCACCTCGGCCCGGGTGCCGTCGCGGTGCACGGCGAGCACACCCTTCGGGCCCTGCTTGACGACGGCCAGCTCCACACCGGCCGCCAGCAGCGCCCGCGCGCAGGCCTCGGGTTCACGCACGCCCGTGGCGACCTCGCACTCGTCGAGGTTGCCGACCGCGACCGTGGCGTGCCGCAGCGCCTCGCGGTAGTGGGGGCGGGCCTGGTCGGGATCCCGCCAGAACATGGGGCGCCAGTCCAGGTCGAAGACGGTGGTGCCGGCCTTGTCGCGGGCCGCGAGGGCGTCGAGGGTGGCCGAGCGGCTCGGCTCCTCGCTCAGACCGGTGCCGGTGACCCAGAAGATCCCCGCCGCGCGCACGGCGGGCAGGTCCAGCTCGTGGGTGTGGATCTCCAGGTCGGGTGCCTTGGGACGGCGGTAGAAGTAGAGCGGGAAGTCGTCCGGCGGGAAGATCTCGCAGAACGTGACGGGGGTGGGAAGGGCGGCCACCGGGGTGACCCAGCGGTCGTCCACGCCGAAGTCGTTCAGCGCCTCGTGCAGATAGGTGCCGAAGGGGTCCGCCCCGGTGCGCGTGATCACGGCGGTGGAGCGGCCCAGCCGGGCGGCCGCGACCGCCACGTTCGCGGCCGATCCGCCCAGGAACTTCCCGAATGTCTCCACCCGCGACAGCGGCACACCGGTCTGCAGGGGATAAAGATCGACCCCGATGCGACCCATGGTGATGAGGTCGAAATACTGTGGTGAGTCGGCCATGAGGCGATGCTCCTGAAGCTGCTGGGGATGCGGGTCCCGAGGCGTCCTGCCACGGTGGGACGTGGATTCCGGGGACCTGCCGCCTCTCAGGTGTAGGTCTCCGGGGGCGGTGATGTCAATAGTTTGTACTTACATTCGGACGAGTGCCTGAAATGATGTCTTAACAAAGTATTGACAGCAGCCGTATCTGGGGATTGGATCGCGTCCCAGCACGACAGCCGTGTGCCATGGCACACACCCGGACTCCCGGAGTTCCGGGCCACCGGGCCCCGGACTCCCGCCCTTTCCCCGCGTAGCACAGTGAGGTGCAGGACAGATGGACCGCTC
The DNA here is from genome assembly GCF_020873915.1 of Streptomyces sp. DH5. Classification (GTDB taxonomy): domain Bacteria; phylum Actinomycetota; class Actinomycetes; order Streptomycetales; family Streptomycetaceae; genus Streptomyces. Next base: position 59,985 of record NZ_JAHWGP010000034.1, on the reverse strand, counting down.
TTCTCACATCCGACCCCGCAGAACCGTCATCGTCGCGGTCGCGGCGGCAGCCGCTCTGACCCTCGCCGGCTGTTCCAGCGGTTCCGGCGGCAAGAAGTCGGAGGAGGGCGGAGCCGACGCCTCGGCGGGCAAGGCCTCCACGCCCCGCATGAAGGTCGCCCTCGTCACCCACCAGGCGCCCGGTGACACCTTCTGGGACATCGTCCGCAAGGGTGCCGAGGCCGCGGCCGCCAAGGACAACGTCGACCTCCTCTACTCCGCCGACCCGAACGCGGGCAACCAGGCCAACCTGGTGCAGAACGCGATCGACCAGAAGGTCGACGGCATAGCCGTCACCCTCGCCAAGCCGGACGCGCTCAAGGAGGTCCTCAACAAGGCCACGGCGGCCGGCATACCCGTGGTCGGCCTCAACTCCGGACTGAGCGACTGGAAGGACCTCGGCCTGCTGGAGTTCTTCGGCCAGGACGAGTCCGTCGCGGGCGAGGCGTTCGGCAAGAAGCTCAACGAGGTCGGTGCCAAGAGCACCCTCTGCGTCGTCCACGAGCAGGGCAACGTCGGCCTGACCCAGCGCTGCGACGGCCTGAAGAAGACCTTCGAGGGCGAGACCCAGGTCGTCAACGTCAACGGCACCGACATGCCGTCGGTCAAGTCGACCGTCACCGCCAAGCTCAAGCAGGACTCCTCCATCGACTACGTCGTCACCCTCGGCGCGCCCTTCGCGCCGACCGCCGTGCAGTCGGTGGGCGACGCCGGCAGCAAGGCGAAGGTCGCCACCTTCGACCTCAACAAGGACCTGACCAAGGCGATCCAGGCCGGCGACATCGAGTTCGCCGTGGACCAGCAGCCCTACCTCCAGGGCTACCTCGCGATCGACGGCCTGTGGCTCTACAAGAACAACGGCAACTACAGCGGTGGCGGTGAGCAGCCGGTGCTGACCGGCCCGGCGTTCGTCGACAAGTCCAACGTCGACGCGGTCTCCGAGTTCGCCGCGAAGGGCACTCGGTGATGAGCATGGCACCACAGGCTGAGCCGGCGGCGGCCACCCCGCCGCCGGCTCCCGGCCCCAGGGAGAGCGACGGCCGCACGGCGCGGCGCCCGCTGGCGCTGCGGCTGCTCGCCCGGCCAGAGGTCGGCGTCCTCCTCGGTGCCGTGGCCGTCCTCGTGTTCTTCCTCTTCGCCGCCCCGCCCGTCCGGGACGGCAGCTCGATGGCGAACATCCTGTACCAGTCGTCGACCATCGGCATCATGGCGCTGCCCGTGGCGCTGCTGATGATCGGCGGCGAGTTCGACCTCTCGGCCGGTGTCGCCGTCATCACCTCGGCGCTGACCGCGAGCATGCTCAGCTACCAGCTCACCCTGAACGTCTGGGTGGGCGTCGTCGTCGCCCTGGTGGTGTCCCTCGCCGTCGGCATGTTCAACGGCTGGATGCTGGTCAAGACCGGTTTGCCCAGCTTCCTGGTCACCCTCGGCACCTTCCTGATCCTCCAGGGCGTCAACCTCGCCGTGACCAAACTGGTCACCGGCAACGTCGCCACCGACGACATCAGCGACATGGACGGCTTCGACCAGGCCAAGGCCCTCTTCGCCTCCAGCTTCGAGGTCGGCGGCGTCCAGGTGAAGATCACCGTGGTGTGGTGGCTGGTCTTCGCCGCCCTGGCCACCTGGGTCCTGCTGCGCACCAAGTACGGCAACTGGATCTTCGCGGTCGGCGGCAACAAGGACAGCGCCCGCGCGGTCGGCGTCCCCGTCACCTTCACCAAGATCTCGCTGTTCATGCTGGTCGGCTTCGGCGCCTGGTTCGTCGGCATGCACAACCTGTTCTCCTTCAACACCGTGCAGTCCGGCGAGGGCGTGGGCCAGGAGCTCATCTACATCGCCGCGGCGGTCATCGGTGGCTGCCTGCTGACCGGCGGCTACGGCTCCGCGATCGGCCCGGTCTTCGGTGCCTTCATGTTCGGCATGGTGCAGCAGGGCATCGTCTACGCCGGCTGGAACCCCGACTGGTTCAAGGCATTCCTCGGCGTGATGCTCCTCGGCGCCGTCCTCATCAATCTGTGGGTCCAGCGCACGGCGACCCGGAGGTGACCGCAATGACCGACAAGAAGACCTCCGTCCCCGGCGCCGTCCTCGAGGACACCCCCTCCGGCGGGGACCGCCCCCTCGTCGAACTCCGCGCCGCCGGCAAGTCCTACGGCAACATCCGCGCCCTGCACGGCGTCGACCTGACCGTCCACCCCGGCAAGGTGAGCTGCGTCCTCGGCGACAACGGCGCCGGCAAGTCCACCCTCATCAAGATCATCTCCGGGCTGCACCAGCACACCGAGGGCGAGTTCCTCGTCGACGGCGGCCCCGTACGGTTCTCCAGCCCGCGCGAGGCACTCGACAAGGGCATCGCCACCGTCTACCAGGACCTCGCGGTCGTCCCGCTGATGCCCGTGTGGCGCAACTTCTTCCTCGGCTCCGAGCTGACCCGGGGCCCCTGGCCCGTCCGCCGCCTCGACATCGACCGGATGAAGAAGACGGCCGACGAGGAACTGCGCAACATGGGCATCGTCCTGGACGACATGGAACAGCCCATCGGCACCCTCTCCGGCGGCCAGCGCCAGTGCGTCGCCATCGCCCGCGCCGTCCACTTCGGCGCCCGCGTCCTCATCCTCGACGAGCCGACCGCCGCCCTCGGCGTCAAGCAGTCCGGAGTGGTCCTCAAGTACATCGCCATGGCCCGCGACCGCGGCCTCGGCGTCATCTTCATCACCCACAACCCGCACCACGCCTACATGGTCGGCGACCACTTCAGCGTGCTGCGCCTGGGCACCCTGGAACTCAGCGCCGACCGCAGCGAGGTGGGCCTCGACGAGCTGACCAACCACATGGCCGGCGGCGCCGAACTGGCCGCCCTCAAGCACGAGCTGGCGCAGGTCCGCGGCGTCGACACCGAGGAGCTCCCCGAGGAGGGCGACCTCCGGGCCCCCGCCGCCGCACCCGAGGAAGGAAAGTCCTGACATGGCAGTCGCGCTCGACCGCATCCGGGTCGGTTCCGCCCCCGACTCCTGGGGCGTCTGGTTCCCCGACGACCCGCAGCAGGTGCCCTGGCAGCGCTTCCTCGACGAGGTCGCCGAGGCCGGCTACTCCTGGATCGAACTCGGCCCCTACGGCTACCTCCCGACCGACCCGGCCCGCCTCACCGACGAGGTGAACCGGCGGGGCCTGAGGGTCTCCGCCGGCACCATCTTCTGCGGACTGCACCGCGGCCCCTCCGAGTGGGAGTCCACCTGGGAGCAGGTCAGCCGCGTCGCCGCCCTCACCCGGGACATGGACGCGAAGCACCTCGTCGTCATCCCCTCCTTCTGGCGCGACGACAAGACCGCCGAGATCCTCGAACCGGCGGAACTCACCACCGAGCAGTGGGGCCACCTCACCCGGGGCATGGAACGCCTCGGGCGCGAGGTGAAGGAGACGTACGGCCTCGACATCGTCGTCCACCCGCACGCCGACACCCACATCGACACCGAGGAGCACGTCGAGCGCTTCCTCGACTCCACCGACTCCGGCCTCGTCAACCTCTGCCTGGACACCGGCCACTACGCCTACTGCGGCGGCGACAGCGTCAAGCTGATCGAGACCTACGGCGAGCGCATCGGCTACCTGCACCTCAAGCAGGTCGACCCGGAGATCCTCGCCGACGTGGTCGCGAACCAGATCCCGTTCGGGCCCGCCGTCCAGCGCGGAGTGATGTGCGAACCGCCCGCCGGCGTCCCCGACCTCGGCCCGGTCCTCACCGCCGCCCAGAAGCTCGACGTGGACCTGTTCGCGATCGTCGAGCAGGACATGTACCCCTGTGAGCCCGACAAGCCGCTCCCGATCGCGGTGCGCACCCGCAGGTTCCTCCGCTCCTGCGGCGCCTGACGACCCGGACCGGGAGGGGGAAGAGATGCACCGGCGCGAGCCACTGGGCATCGCCGTCATCGGCACCGGCCGCATGGGCACCGACCACGTACGCCGGATCGACCGGGTCGTCAGCGGCGCGCGGGTCACCGCCGTCGTGGACATCGACGCCGAACGGGCCGGGGCCGTCGCCGCGGGCATCGACGGCTGCACCGTCCACACCGACGCGGCCGCCGCGATGGCGGCGGCCGATGTCGACGCCGTGCTGATCGCCTCCTCGGGGCCGGCCCACGAGGCCGCCCTGCTCACCGCGTTCGAGCACGACCTGCCCGTCCTGTGCGAGAAGCCGCTCACCCCCGACGCGGCCTCCGCCCTGCGCGTCATGGAAGCCGAACAGGCCCTCGGCCACCGCCGGGTGCAGGTCGGCTTCATGCGCCGCTACGACAGCGAGTACGTGCAGCTGAAGGCCCTCCTGGCCGACGGGCGGCTCGGCCGCCCGCTGATGCTGCACAACCGCCACCGCAACGTGGCCTGCCCGCCCTTCTTCACCAGCGCTATGCTCATCACCGACTCCGTCGCCCACGAGGTGGACGCCACCCGCTGGCTCCTCGGCCACGAGATCACCGCCGTGACGGTGCTGCGCCCCACCGCGTCGGCGGGCGCCCCCGAGGGACTGAGCGATCCCCAGTTCGTCGTCCTGGAGACCGACGGCGGCGCCCTCTCCGACGTCGAGATCTTCGTCAACTGCGGTTTCGGCTACCAGGTCCAGGCCGAGGTGGTCTGCGAACACGGCACCGCGCGCATCGGCGACGGCCACTCCCTGGTCACCCACACGGCCGGCCGCTGGGGCGGCACCATCACCCAGGACTGGACCGACCGCTTCGCCCAGGCCTACGACGACGAGATCCAGGCCTGGGTCGACACCACCCGAGACGGCGGGGTCACCGGCCCGAGCACCTGGGACGGCTACGCCGCCGCGGCCGTCTGCGAGGCCGGCGTCCGCGCGCTGGAGGAGGGCGGCCGGGTGGAGGTCGACCTGGTGGAGAAACCACCGCTGTACCGCTGACACCACGACCGCGGCCGCCCCTTCCGGGGGGCGGCCGCGGTCGTGGTGTCAGCGGTACAGCGGGCACGGACCGGCCCTTCTCAGGCCTGCCGCACCTCCTCGACGGTGACGGGACGGTGCTCGCGCAGGGAGAGGGTGCACGCCTCGGCGATCCAGCCCGCCTCCAGGGCGTCCGCGACGGTGCACGGCGAGGGACGGGAGCCGGCCACGACCTCGGTGAAGGCCTCCAGTTCGGCCCGGTAGGCGGCCGCGAACCGGTCCATGAAGAAGTCGTGCGGGGTACCCGCGGGGAAGGCCGTGCCCGGCTCCACCGACCGCAGCGGCAGCTTGTCCTCCAGACCGACCGCGATGGAGTCCGTGAAGCCGTGGATCTCCATGCGGACGTCGTACCCCCGGGCGTTGTGACGGCTGTTGGAGACCATCGCGAGCGTGCCGTCGTCCAGGGTGAGGACCGCGCCGGTGGTGTCGGCGTCCCCCGCCTCCCGGATGTAGCCGGCGCCCCGGTTGCCGCCGGCCGCGTACACCTCGGTCACCTCCCGGCCGGTCACCCAGCGGATGATGTCGAAGTCGTGCACCGAGCAGTCACGGAAGATGCCCCCGGAGGAGGCGATGTACGCCGCCGGCGGCGGCGCCGGGTCCAGCGTGGTCGAGCGCACGGTGTGCAGCGTGCCCAGCTCCCCGCTCCGTACGGCCGCCCGCGCGGCGACGAAGCCCGCGTCGAAGCGGCGGTTGAAACCGATCTGGACCGGCACGTCCAGCCCGCCGACGGCCTTCAGCACCTCCACCCCCTCGGCCATGGTGCGTGCCACGGGCTTCTCGCAGAAGACGGGCACCCCCGCCTCCGCACAGGCCATGATCAGCGCCGGGTGGGCGTCGGTCGCCGCGGCGACGACCACCCCGTCCACCCCGGCCGCGAGCAGCGCCTCGGGGGTGTCCGCGACCTCGGCGCCGAACCGCTCGGCGGCGGCCTTCGCGGCCTGCGCGAACGGGTCGGAGACGACGAGGGACTCGACGGCGTCGAGCCCGGACAGGGTCTCGGCGTGGAAGGCGCCGATACGGCCGAGGCCGAGGATTCCGATGCGCATGGGGACGGTGCTCCTTCAGTGCGGAGGTGCTGGGGGTGCTGACGGGCAGGGGGAGCGGTACGGAGGAGTCAGTCGAGGCCGCCGAGGACGTTCTGGTCCCAGTCGATCACGGACCCGGTGACCACTCCGGAACGGTCGGACAGCAGCAGGACCACGAAGTCCGCGATCTCGTCCGGCTGGCCCAGCCTGCCCATCGGCAGCCGCACGCCGGCCTGTTCGCGCCAGTCGTCCCCGGCGGCGTGGAAGGTGCGCTGGGTGGCGTCCTCGCCCTCGGTGGCGGTCCAGCCGATGTTCACGCCGTTGATCCGGATCCGGTCCCAGCGGTGGGCGTGCGCCGCGTTGCGTGTGAGGCCGATGAGCCCGGCCTTCGCCGCCACGTACGGCGTGAGGAACGGCTGTCCGCCGTGGGCCGACGAGGTGATGATGTTGACGATCGTGCCGGGCGCCTCGCGCCGCACCATGTCCGCCACGGCGGCCTGCATGGCGAAGAACGGCGCCTTCAGGTTGATCGCGATGTGCTGGTCGAACAACTCGGGCGAGGTGTCCAGGAGCGTGCCGCGCGCGGTCAGTCCGGCGGAGTTGACCAGGCAGTCGACGCGGCCGTACGCCTCCACCACCCGGGTGACCGAGGCCCGGGCCTGCTCGGCGTCCGCCAGGTCGGCCCGTAGGAACACCGCCTCGCCGCCCCGGGCGGTCAGCTCGGCGACCAGCGCCTCACCGGGCTCCGGGCGGCGCCCGCTCACCGCCACCACCGCCCCCTCGCGGACCGCGGCCCGGGCGACGGCGGCACCGACGCCCTGGCTGCCGCCGTTGACGAGGACGACCTTGCCGTCGAGAAGTCCCATGAGGTGATCCGGGTTCCTTTCAGCTCGCGCGCCGCTTGGTGCCGGCCCGCAGTTCCTCGCGCAGCGTCCGCGGGGTCCATCCCTCGCGCAGCGCACGGCGGACGACATCGGCCTGCGAGGGCGGGGCCAGGCCCTCGACCGGCGGGTCGTTGTCGAGGTTGGTCGGGAAGGCGTAGCCCTCGGCGCTCGCGGCGATCACGTTCTCCAACCACCGCTCCCCGGCTCCCTCCGCCTTGCGGCCCAGCAGCACCGGGTACACGGCGCCCGCGACCGCCTCGCGGTCCACGCTCTCCATGGCCCGCCCGAACGCGGACGACACCTGGAGCAGGTTGGCCATGCGCCGGATGTCCGCCGAGTGGTTGGCACCGGCCGCGTGGAAGAGCGCCGGGTTGAAGAACACCGCGTCGCCCTTGGCGAGCGGCAACTGGACGTGGTGCTCCTCGAAGTAGGCGTGGAACTCCGGGAGCCGCCAGGCGAGGTAGCCGGGCCCGTACTTCTGCGAGTGCGGCAGGTACAGCGTGGGTCCGGACTCGACGGGCATGTCGCAGTGCGCCACCGCGCCCTGGAGGGTGAGCACGGGGGAGAGGCGGTGCACGTGCGCGGGGTAGCGGGCGGCGGTCTCGTCGGAGAGGAAGCCGAGGTGGTAGTCGCGGTGCACGGTCTGCGCCGCCCCGCCCGGGTTGACCACGTTGACCTGGGAGGTGACCTGATAGCCGGGGCCCAGCCAGGCCGAGGAGACCAGGGCGATCACGTCGTTGGCGTAGTAGTCGGCGAACGCCTGCGGGTCGTACAGGGCCGCCTTCTCCAGGGCGTTCCATACCCGGTCGTTGGCGCCCGGCTTCGCGAAGTGGTCACCGGCCGTGGCGCCCGAGGCGCGCTGCTCGGCGATCAGGCCGTCGAACACGGCCGTGACGCGGTCCACGACCGACGGGTCGGGGAAGGCACCGCGGACCACCACGATGCCGGGGCCGTCGGCCAGGGCCCGCACCAGTTCGGCCTGGACGGTACGGCGGTCGGCGAGGGCGAGCCGCTCCGCGTCGTAGAGCAGCACGTTCCGCTCGACGGCGGAGGCGTGCGGGTGGGCGGCGAGATCGGTCTGCTGCTCGACCAGGGCGCGCAACGCGTCCAGGTCGCAGTCCCGCTCGGACAGCCAGGCGGCCGGCGCGGGGGCCCGCACGGAAGAGGAGGCGGAGGACATGGTGTCGTCCCTTCAGGTCACGGAGCGACGCGGCTGGTGTCATTCTTGTCAGTACAAACCCTTCGAGCAACCAGCAGGAAGCCATCAAAAACCCCTCAGGAGCCGCCGCATGGGCCACCCCTTCCCGATCAGGGAAATCGCACGTCAGGCAGGGTTGAGCGAGGCCACGGTGGACCGCGTCCTCAACGGCCGCGGAGGAGTGCGGGAGAGCACAGCGCAGGAGGTGCGCCGGGCGATAGCCGACCTCGACCGGCAGAGCACCCAGGTCCGGCTCGTCGGCCGCACCTTCATGGTGGACATCGTGATGCAGTCGCCGGAACGCTTCTCGACGGCCGTGCGCACCGCCCTGGAAGCCGAACTCCCCGCCCTGCACCCGGCGGTGATCCGCTCCCGCTTCCACTTCCGCGAGACCGGCCCGGCGGAGGAACTGGTCGCCGTCCTCGACCGGATCGCCCGGCGCGGTTCGCAGGGCGTCCTCCTCAAGGCGCCCGACGTCCCCGGGATCAACGCCGCCGTCGGACGTCTCACGGCGGCCGGCATCCCGGTGGTGACCCTGGTGACGGACCTGCCCGCCAGTTCCCGGATCGGCCACGTCGGCAGCGACAACCGGGCCGCGGGCGCCACCGCCGCCTACCTCGTGGGGCAGTGGCTGGGCGACCGGCCGGGCAACGTCCTCACCAGCCTCTCCAGCGGCTCCTTCCGCAACGAGGAGGAGCGCGAGATGGGCTTCCGCAGCGCCATGCGCACCCGTCACCCCGGCCGGGCCCTGGTCGAGATCGCCGAAGGCCAGGGCCTGGACGCCACCCAGTACGACCTGGTCCGGGCCGCCCTGGACCGCGACCCGGGGATCCGGGCGGTCTACTCGATCGGCGGCGGCAACATCGCCACCCTGCGCGCCTTCGAGGACGCCGGGCGCGAGTGCGCCGTGTTCGTCGCCCACGACCTCGACCAGGACAACACGCGACTGCTGCGCGAGCACCGGCTGTCCGCCGTGCTCCACCACGATCTGCGGCACGACCTGCGCGAGGCCTGCCACCTCGTGATGCGCGCCCACGGCGCCCTGCCGCCGGCCGGCCCCACCCTGCCCTCCGCCATCCAGGTGGTGACCCCCTACAACATGCCCTCCCCGGTGTTGGCCGGGTGACGGCCCAGGCGTGTACGCCACCGGGCCGGGACCGGCCTGCCTACCGTCGTGCGCATGAGGAAACCGACCCCGGACGGCGGACCCGAACGGCTCGTCGCGCTCGCCGACGGTGTGTTCGCCATCGCCATCACCCTGCTGGTCCTGGACATCTCCGTGCCGCAGGGGCTGGACCCGGAGGAGTACCGCCGGGCCCTGAGCGACACGCTGCCCAACCTGGGCGCCTACGCGATCAGCCTGGCGGTGCTGGCCGGCTTCTGGCGTGACCACCGGGCGATCTTCCGCAGCGTTCGGCAGGTGGACGGGGACGTGATCGGGCTGACCATGCTCGGACTGGGGCTCGCGGCGCTGCTGCCGTTCCCGACCGCGCTGGTCTCCGAGTACGGCGACGAACCGGTCTCGGTGGTCATCTACTCCTGGATCGAACTCGGCCCCTACGGCTACCTCCCGACCGACCCGGCCCGCCTCACCGACGAGGTGAACCGGCGGGGCCTGAGGGTCTCCGCCGGCACCATCTTCTGCGGACTGCACCGCGGCCCCTCCGAGTGGGAGTCCACCTGGGAGCAGGTCAGCCGCGTCGCCGCCCTCACCCGGGACATGGACGCGAAGCACCTCGTCGTCATCCCCTCCTTCTGGCGCGACGACAAGACCGCCGAGATCCTCGAACCGGCGGAACTCACCACCGAGCAGTGGGGCCACCTCACCCGGGGCATGGAACGCCTCGGGCGCGAGGTGAAGGAGACGTACGGCCTCGACATCGTCGTCCACCCGCACGCCGACACCCACATCGACACCGAGGAGCACGTCGAGCGCTTCCTCGACTCCACCGACTCCGGCCTCGTCAACCTCTGCCTGGACACCGGCCACTACGCCTACTGCGGCGGCGACAGCGTCAAGCTGATCGAGACCTACGGCGAGCGCATCGGCTACCTGCACCTCAAGCAGGTCGACCCGGAGATCCTCGCCGACGTGGTCGCGAACCAGATCCCGTTCGGGCCCGCCGTCCAGCGCGGAGTGATGTGCGAACCGCCCGCCGGCGTCCCCGACCTCGGCCCGGTCCTCACCGCCGCCCAGAAGCTCGACGTGGACCTGTTCGCGATCGTCGAGCAGGACATGTACCCCTGTGAGCCCGACAAGCCGCTCCCGATCGCGGTGCGCACCCGCAGGTTCCTCCGCTCCTGCGGCGCCTGACGACCCGGACCGGGAGGGGGAAGAGATGCACCGGCGCGAGCCACTGGGCATCGCCGTCATCGGCACCGGCCGCATGGGCACCGACCACGTACGCCGGATCGACCGGGTCGTCAGCGGCGCGCGGGTCACCGCCGTCGTGGACATCGACGCCGAACGGGCCGGGGCCGTCGCCGCGGGCATCGACGGCTGCACCGTCCACACCGACGCGGCCGCCGCGATGGCGGCGGCCGATGTCGACGCCGTGCTGATCGCCTCCTCGGGGCCGGCCCACGAGGCCGCCCTGCTCACCGCGTTCGAGCACGACCTGCCCGTCCTGTGCGAGAAGCCGCTCACCCCCGACGCGGCCTCCGCCCTGCGCGTCATGGAAGCCGAACAGGCCCTCGGCCACCGCCGGGTGCAGGTCGGCTTCATGCGCCGCTACGACAGCGAGTACGTGCAGCTGAAGGCCCTCCTGGCCGACGGGCGGCTCGGCCGCCCGCTGATGCTGCACAACCGCCACCGCAACGTGGCCTGCCCGCCCTTCTTCACCAGCGCTATGCTCATCACCGACTCCGTCGCCCACGAGGTGGACGCCACCCGCTGGCTCCTCGGCCACGAGATCACCGCCGTGACGGTGCTGCGCCCCACCGCGTCGGCGGGCGCCCCCGAGGGACTGAGCGATCCCCAGTTCGTCGTCCTGGAGACCGACGGCGGCGCCCTCTCCGACGTCGAGATCTTCGTCAACTGCGGTTTCGGCTACCAGGTCCAGGCCGAGGTGGTCTGCGAACACGGCACCGCGCGCATCGGCGACGGCCACTCCCTGGTCACCCACACGGCCGGCCGCTGGGGCGGCACCATCACCCAGGACTGGACCGACCGCTTCGCCCAGGCCTACGACGACGAGATCCAGGCCTGGGTCGACACCACCCGAGACGGCGGGGTCACCGGCCCGAGCACCTGGGACGGCTACGCCGCCGCGGCCGTCTGCGAGGCCGGCGTCCGCGCGCTGGAGGAGGGCGGCCGGGTGGAGGTCGACCTGGTGGAGAAACCACCGCTGTACCGCTGACACCACGACCGCGGCCGCCCCTTCCGGGGGGCGGCCGCGGTCGTGGTGTCAGCGGTACAGCGGGCACGGACCGGCCCTTCTCAGGCCTGCCGCACCTCCTCGACGGTGACGGGACGGTGCTCGCGCAGGGAGAGGGTGCACGCCTCGGCGATCCAGCCCGCCTCCAGGGCGTCCGCGACGGTGCACGGCGAGGGACGGGAGCCGGCCACGACCTCGGTGAAGGCCTCCAGTTCGGCCCGGTAGGCGGCCGCGAACCGGTCCATGAAGAAGTCGTGCGGGGTACCCGCGGGGAAGGCCGTGCCCGGCTCCACCGACCGCAGCGGCAGCTTGTCCTCCAGACCGACCGCGATGGAGTCCGTGAAGCCGTGGATCTCCATGCGGACGTCGTACCCCCGGGCGTTGTGACGGCTGTTGGAGACCATCGCGAGCGTGCCGTCGTCCAGGGTGAGGACCGCGCCGGTGGTGTCGGCGTCCCCCGCCTCCCGGATGTAGCCGGCGCCCCGGTTGCCGCCGGCCGCGTACACCTCGGTCACCTCCCGGCCGGTCACCCAGCGGATGATGTCGAAGTCGTGCACCGAGCAGTCACGGAAGATGCCCCCGGAGGAGGCGATGTACGCCGCCGGCGGCGGCGCCGGGTCCAGCGTGGTCGAGCGCACGGTGTGCAGCGTGCCCAGCTCCCCGCTCCGTACGGCCGCCCGCGCGGCGACGAAGCCCGCGTCGAAGCGGCGGTTGAAACCGATCTGGACCGGCACGTCCAGCCCGCCGACGGCCTTCAGCACCTCCACCCCCTCGGCCATGGTGCGTGCCACGGGCTTCTCGCAGAAGACGGGCACCCCCGCCTCCGCACAGGCCATGATCAGCGCCGGGTGGGCGTCGGTCGCCGCGGCGACGACCACCCCGTCCACCCCGGCCGCGAGCAGCGCCTCGGGGGTGTCCGCGACCTCGGCGCCGAACCGCTCGGCGGCGGCCTTCGCGGCCTGCGCGAACGGGTCGGAGACGACGAGGGACTCGACGGCGTCGAGCCCGGACAGGGTCTCGGCGTGGAAGGCGCCGATACGGCCGAGGCCGAGGATTCCGATGCGCATGGGGACGGTGCTCCTTCAGTGCGGAGGTGCTGGGGGTGCTGACGGGCAGGGGGAGCGGTACGGAGGAGTCAGTCGAGGCCGCCGAGGACGTTCTGGTCCCAGTCGATCACGGACCCGGTGACCACTCCGGAACGGTCGGACAGCAGCAGGACCACGAAGTCCGCGATCTCGTCCGGCTGGCCCAGCCTGCCCATCGGCAGCCGCACGCCGGCCTGTTCGCGCCAGTCGTCCCCGGCGGCGTGGAAGGTGCGCTGGGTGGCGTCCTCGCCCTCGGTGGCGGTCCAGCCGATGTTCACGCCGTTGATCCGGATCCGGTCCCAGCGGTGGGCGTGCGCCGCGTTGCGTGTGAGGCCGATGAGCCCGGCCTTCGCCGCCACGTACGGCGTGAGGAACGGCTGTCCGCCGTGGGCCGACGAGGTGATGATGTTGACGATCGTGCCGGGCGCCTCGCGCCGCACCATGTCCGCCACGGCGGCCTGCATGGCGAAGAACGGCGCCTTCAGGTTGATCGCGATGTGCTGGTCGAACAACTCGGGCGAGGTGTCCAGGAGCGTGCCGCGCGCGGTCAGTCCGGCGGAGTTGACCAGGCAGTCGACGCGGCCGTACGCCTCCACCACCCGGGTGACCGAGGCCCGGGCCTGCTCGGCGTCCGCCAGGTCGGCCCGTAGGAACACCGCCTCGCCGCCCCGGGCGGTCAGCTCGGCGACCAGCGCCTCACCGGGCTCCGGGCGGCGCCCGCTCACCGCCACCACCGCCCCCTCGCGGACCGCGGCCCGGGCGACGGCGGCACCGACGCCCTGGCTGCCGCCGTTGACGAGGACGACCTTGCCGTCGAGAAGTCCCATGAGGTGATCCGGGTTCCTTTCAGCTCGCGCGCCGCTTGGTGCCGGCCCGCAGTTCCTCGCGCAGCGTCCGCGGGGTCCATCCCTCGCGCAGCGCACGGCGGACGACATCGGCCTGCGAGGGCGGGGCCAGGCCCTCGACCGGCGGGTCGTTGTCGAGGTTGGTCGGGAAGGCGTAGCCCTCGGCGCTCGCGGCGATCACGTTCTCCAACCACCGCTCCCCGGCTCCCTCCGCCTTGCGGCCCAGCAGCACCGGGTACACGGCGCCCGCGACCGCCTCGCGGTCCACGCTCTCCATGGCCCGCCCGAACGCGGACGACACCTGGAGCAGGTTGGCCATGCGCCGGATGTCCGCCGAGTGGTTGGCACCGGCCGCGTGGAAGAGCGCCGGGTTGAAGAACACCGCGTCGCCCTTGGCGAGCGGCAACTGGACGTGGTGCTCCTCGAAGTAGGCGTGGAACTCCGGGAGCCGCCAGGCGAGGTAGCCGGGCCCGTACTTCTGCGAGTGCGGCAGGTACAGCGTGGGTCCGGACTCGACGGGCATGTCGCAGTGCGCCACCGCGCCCTGGAGGGTGAGCACGGGGGAGAGGCGGTGCACGTGCGCGGGGTAGCGGGCGGCGGTCTCGTCGGAGAGGAAGCCGAGGTGGTAGTCGCGGTGCACGGTCTGCGCCGCCCCGCCCGGGTTGACCACGTTGACCTGGGAGGTGACCTGATAGCCGGGGCCCAGCCAGGCCGAGGAGACCAGGGCGATCACGTCGTTGGCGTAGTAGTCGGCGAACGCCTGCGGGTCGTACAGGGCCGCCTTCTCCAGGGCGTTCCATACCCGGTCGTTGGCGCCCGGCTTCGCGAAGTGGTCACCGGCCGTGGCGCCCGAGGCGCGCTGCTCGGCGATCAGGCCGTCGAACACGGCCGTGACGCGGTCCACGACCGACGGGTCGGGGAAGGCACCGCGGACCACCACGATGCCGGGGCCGTCGGCCAGGGCCCGCACCAGTTCGGCCTGGACGGTACGGCGGTCGGCGAGGGCGAGCCGCTCCGCGTCGTAGAGCAGCACGTTCCGCTCGACGGCGGAGGCGTGCGGGTGGGCGGCGAGATCGGTCTGCTGCTCGACCAGGGCGCGCAACGCGTCCAGGTCGCAGTCCCGCTCGGACAGCCAGGCGGCCGGCGCGGGGGCCCGCACGGAAGAGGAGGCGGAGGACATGGTGTCGTCCCTTCAGGTCACGGAGCGACGCGGCTGGTGTCATTCTTGTCAGTACAAACCCTTCGAGCAACCAGCAGGAAGCCATCAAAAACCCCTCAGGAGCCGCCGCATGGGCCACCCCTTCCCGATCAGGGAAATCGCACGTCAGGCAGGGTTGAGCGAGGCCACGGTGGAGCGCGTCCTCAACGGCCGCGGAGGAGTGCGGGAGAGCACAGCGCAGGAGGTGCGCCGGGCGATAGCCGACCTCGACCGGCAGCGCACCCAGGTCCGGCTCGTCGGCCGCACCTTCATGGTGGACATCGTGATGCAGTCGCCGGAACGCTTCTCGACGGCCGTGCGCACCGCCCTGGAAGCCGAACTCCCCGCCCTGCACCCGGCGGTGATCCGCTCCCGCTTCCACTTCCGCGAGACCGGCCCGGCGGAGGAACTGGTCGCCGTCCTCGACCGGATCGCCCGGCGCGGTTCGCAGGGCGTCCTCCTCAAGGCGCCCGACGTCCCCGGGATCAACGCCGCCGTCGGACGTCTCACGGCGGCCGGCATCCCGGTGGTGACCCTGGTGACGGACCTGCCCGCCAGTTCCCGGATCGGCCACGTCGGCAGCGACAACCGGGCCGCGGGCGCCACCGCCGCCTACCTCGTGGGGCAGTGGCTGGGCGACCGGCCGGGCAACGTCCTCACCAGCCTCTCCAGCGGCTCCTTCCGCAACGAGGAGGAGCGCGAGATGGGCTTCCGCAGCGCCATGCGCACCCGTCACCCCGGCCGGGCCCTGGTCGAGATCGCCGAAGGCCAGGGCCTGGACGCCACCCAGTACGACCTGGTCCGGGCCGCCCTGGACCGCGACCCGGGGATCCGGGCGGTCTACTCGATCGGCGGCGGCAACATCGCCACCCTGCGCGCCTTCGAGGACGCCGGGCGCGAGTGCGCCGTGTTCGTCGCCCACGACCTCGACCAGGACAACACGCGACTGCTGCGCGAGCACCGGCTGTCCGCCGTGCTCCACCACGATCTGCGGCACGACCTGCGCGAGGCCTGCCACCTCGTGATGCGCGCCCACGGCGCCCTGCCGCCGGCCGGCCCCACCCTGCCCTCCGCCATCCAGGTGGTGACCCCCTACAACATGCCCTCCCCGGTGTTGGCCGGGTGACGGCCCAGGCGTGTACGCCACCGGGCCGGGACCGGCCTGCCTACCGTCGTGCGCATGAGGAAACCGACCCCGGACGGCGGACCCGAACGGCTCGTCGCGCTCGCCGACGGTGTGTTCGCCATCGCCATCACCCTGCTGGTCCTGGACATCTCCGTGCCGCAGGGGCTGGACCCGGAGGAGTACCGCCGGGCCCTGAGCGACACGCTGCCCAACCTGGGCGCCTACGCGATCAGCCTGGCGGTGCTGGCCGGCTTCTGGCGTGACCACCGGGCGATCTTCCGCAGCGTTCGGCAGGTGGACGGGGACGTGATCGGGCTGACCATGCTCGGACTGGGGCTCGCGGCGCTGCTGCCGTTCCCGACCGCGCTGGTCTCCGAGTACGGCGACGAACCGGTCTCGGTGGTCATCTACTCGGCGGCGGTCGCCTCCCTCGGCGCGGTCCACATCGCGCTGGCCGCCCTCGTCGTCCGCCGCCCCTGGCTGCGCGGCGGGGCGGCGCCCGTGCGGGACGAGACGCTCTACGCCGTCGACCTGGGCGCGACGGTGGTGGTGTTCCTGGTGACCATCCCGCTGACCCTGTTGATCGGGCCCGCCGCCATGTGGTGGTGGCTGGTGCTGCTACCGGTCAAGGTCTGGCTGGGCCGAAGGGAGAACGCCTGAGACGGCGGAACCGCCGCCGGTACACCCCCGCGCCCCTCACAAGGGGCGCGGGGAACTACGCGAGGGGGGCTGGGGCGCGGCCCCAGGGACGGGACGGGAAGGGGCGGCGGGGGCGAGGGAACCGGTCAGAGCACCCCCGGCCCGCCCACCGTCACCCACGCCCCGCTCTCCGCGGACCGTGCCATCGCGTCCAGCACCACCGCGCTGTGCACCGCGTCCGCCAGGGTCGCCCCCTGGGGGACCCCCTCCGCCACGGACCGCAGGAACCGGTACGCCTCGATCACCTTGAGATCGTCGTACCCCATGGCGTTCGCCGCCCCCGGCTGGAAGGCGCCGAACTCCCCGTCCCCCGGCCCGACGTACACCGTGCTGACGGGCTGGTCCTGGTAGGCGCCGCCACGGCTGACGCCGAGCTCGTTCATCCTGCGGAAGTCCCAGAACACCGCCCCCTCGGTGCCGTGCACCTCGAAGCCGTAGTTGTTCTGCTCGCCCACCGACACCCGGCAGGCCTCCAGCACCCCGCGCGCCCCGGAGGCGAACCGCAGCAGGCAGCTGACGTAGTCCTCGTTCTCCACCGGGCCGAGTTCGCCGCCCGTGGCACGGGAGTGGCCGGCCGTGGCACCCGCCGGACGGGCCCGCTCGGGCAGGAAGACCGCCGTGTCCGCGGTCAGCGAGGTGATGTCCCCGAGCAGGAAGCGGGCCAGGTCGGCGCCGTGCGACGCCAGATCGCCCAGCACTCCGCTACCGCCCCGCTCCCGCTCGTAGCGCCAGGTGAGGGCACCCTCGGGGTGGGCGGCGTAGTCGCTGAACAGCCGGACGCGCACATGGGTGACCGTGCCGATCTCACCGGAGGCGATCAGCTCCCGGGCCGCCTCCACGGCGGGCGCGTTGCGGTAGTTGAAGCCGACCGCGCCCTGGACCCCCGCCCCGGCGACCGCGTCGGCCACCGCACGGGCGTCCCCGGGGCCGAGACCCACCGGCTTCTCGATCCAGATGTGCTTGCCGGCCTCCGCCATGGCGACACCGATCTCACGGTGCAGGAAGTTCGGCGCGGTGATGCTGACCGCCCGGACGCGGGGATCGGCGGCCACCTCGCGCCAGTCACGGGCGGTCGAGGCGAACCCGAACTGCGCCGCGGCCTCCTTGGCCCGGCCCGGCACCTCCTCGGCGACCGCGACCAGCTCCGGACGCAGGGGGAGATGCGGATAGTGGTGGCGGACCCGCGCGTACGCCTGGGTGTGCACCCGCCCCATCCAGCCGAATCCGACGACGGCGACACCCAGTGCATCCACCATGAAAGCCTCTCTCCGGCCCGGTCCGTGTCCTGCTGCCCGCTCACCCTCTGCGCGCACCCGGGATCATGTCAACCTTTTGACAGGACAAAGATGCGGTTCACCGGTCGCAGGGCCGGCCGGAGCCCGGCAGCGGGCCGGGCGACCGATCAGGGCGTACCGGCGCCACCGCCCGCATGCGGTAGGGTTGACCTGCGTGATCACGCGGTTCACCGTGTGCGGCGCATCGGGACGTGGCGCAGCTTGGTAGCGCACTTGACTGGGGGTCAAGGGGTCGCAGGTTCAAATCCTGTCGTCCCGACGGAAGTCGACGGGGAGCCGCACCGGAATCATCCGGTGCGGCTCCCTTCGTCACGGCGTCACGGCGTCACGCCTGGGTCACCGCCGTCCGCCGGTTTCACGCCGCCCCGAACGCGGTGAACGCCCATCCCGTCGCCCGGTGCGACGCGTCCCGCGGCTGCGCGCCGCGGGCGTCACGCAGCGCCTCCGCCAGGGTGAGTCCCCGGTCCAGGCCCTCGTGCAGGGCGAGCATCAGCGGCACGACCGCCGCGTCGTTCACCGGCGCACTGCACGCCACCACCCCCGCCGTACCCAGCGGCAGCAACGCCGTGACCAGACCGAGGAGTTCGTCCGCGCCGACCGAGGCGAACCGGGCCGTGTCGCAGCACGACAGGATGATCCGGTACGGGCTGCGGTCCAGCCGCTCGAAGTCGTGCACGATCAGCGGACCGTCGGCCATCCGCAGCGACGAGAACAACGGACCGTCCGCGCGGAACGCACCGTGCGCGGCGATGTGCGCCAGCACCGCCCCGTCCAGCTCCTTCAGCACCCCCGGGACCGTCGCGTCCTCGTGCTCCAGGACCGTCGCACCGGCGTAGCGGCCCGCCAGTTCCCGCACCTCCGCGCCGCCCGTCGCCAGTCCGGGACCGCGCACCAGCACCTGGCGGCCCCCGCGCGGCGGCGCCGTCTCCTTCGCCCGCAGCCAACTGCTCGCCGACGGCGACACGTTCAGCACCCGTTCCCGCAGCGAGGGCAGCAGCGCCCAGGGCACCCGGTGCAGCCGCCCGGGCGGCACGATCACCACCGGCCCGTCCCCGAGGTGCGCCGCGGCCGGGCCCAGCAGCAGCTCCTCCAGCCGCCGGCCCGCCGCCTCCACCACCGGCAGCCGCGCCTGAGCCCCCGGGTGGGCCAGCCGCCGCAGCCCCGCCTGTACGTGCTCGGCCTCCGTCTCGGCCGCCGCCAGCAGCCCCGCCTCGAACCTGCGCACCCTGCCCCGCCCGCACAGCAGGACCTGCACCCGCCCGTCGAGCACGGCCAGCTCCACCAGCAGTACGTCCTGACCCAGCCGCGCCAGCAGCCGGCCGACGTCGAAGCGGTCCCCGCCGTCCGGAGCCGCGCCCCGCATGTGCAGGGTCCGGGACCGGATCTCCCGCTCCAGGCGCCGCTGCTCCCGCTCCAGGGCCGGCACCGGCCTGCCGTCCCTCCGCGCCTCCTCCGCGCGGGCGGCGATCTCCCGGTAGGCCGTCATGCCGCTGAGCAGCGCCGGGTCGGCCGGGGGACGGGTGGGCGGCGCGGACAGGGCGGTGGCCCGCCAGCGCTCGCTCCACACCAGCAGCCGCCGCGGCCCGCCCGAGACCATGCCGGCCTTCTGCGCGAGCGCGGCCAGCTCGGCGCCCTGCGCGGTGGCCCTGGCCCGCAACTCGGAGGCGCCCAGGGTCATCCGGTGGTCGTCGAGCACGTCCAGACCGCGCCGGCAGGCCTCCAGCACCCCGCGTGGGGAACCGGCGGCCTGCGCGCGCAGCGCCTGGGCCGCCCAGCCCGTCATCCGGGCGAGCGGTGGCCCGCCGCGCCGGCTGCGCGCGGCGGCCGTCAGATGCCGCTCCGCGTCCCCGGTCCAGCCGAGATCCAGCGCGATCCGGCCCGCCAGCAGCGACGCCTCGGGCGCCGCCGGAGCACCCAGCGCGACCAGTCGCTCCGCCACCGCCGCCGCGTCCGCGACCAGCCGGCCCGAACGCCGTCCCGCCGCGTGCCGGGCCCCGATCAGCACCAGCCGGGCGTGCGCCTCCCACCAGGTGCGCCGCTGCCCCGCGAACAGCCGCACGGCCCGCTCCGCCCGCACGATCGCCGTCCGCGGCTCGTCCGCCAGCCGGGCCGCCCGCGCGGCGGCCAGCAGCAGCTCCGCCCTGCGCGTCGACTGCCCGCCGATCCCGTCCAGCGCACCCAGCGCGGTGTCCGCCTCGACCAGCGCCTCCGCCGCGAGCCCCGCCGCCATCAGCACCTCACAGCGCCGGATGCTCAGCATGAACGTGGGCGTGCCCAGTTTGGCGTACCGTTCCTCCGCCTCGTCGAGCAGCCGCAGCGCGACCGGGACGTCACCCGAGCGGAACGCCGCCAGGCCCCGGCTCTCCACGGCGTCCGCCTTGTCGTGCTCCTGGCCGGTGGTCTCCCACAGGGCCTCCGCCGCGGCGAAGTCGGAGTCCGCCCGGTCCACCGAGCCGAGCGCCAGGTGCACCGTCGCCCGCAGCGTCAGCGCACGCGCCGTCCAGATGACGTCATCGGCCTGCCGCAGCACGGGAATCGCCCGCCGTACGTCCTCCAGCGCCTCCTTGTGGTGGCCCAGCACCCACCACGAGTACGCCAGCCGGAACAGCACCCGGGCCCGGGTGTGCCCGCTGCCGATCTCGACGCCCCGGCGCAGGGCGTCCATGCCCTGCCGGGTACGCCCGGCGTGCACCAGCGCCACCCCGAGCGTGCCGAGGACGTCCGCCTCCCGATCGGCCGACTCCGCGCGTGCCGCCCAGGCTCGCGCCCGCCGCAGATGGCTCAGGGCGAGCCGCATGTCGCCGAAGTCCCGCTGCCAGATGCCGATCACCTGATGGGCGACGGAGGCGCGCAGCGGCGCGGGACGGCCGCTGAGGACCTCCTCCGCCCTCGCCAGCGCCTCACCCGGTGCGGCGAACACCATCGGCAGCAGTTCCGGCACCGAGTCGCTTCCGGCTGTCACCCCACGATGGTAGTGCTCCGCAACCAGCCCCCACAGACGTGATGTTGTATCAAAAAGGCGTCCGCCGGCTCTGCATCACGAGAGCTCCGCGGCCCCGGCCGCCGCCACCCGAGTGGAGGACCCGCCATGGCACCACAGCGATTCCGTGAGCAGTTCGCGCAGATCCAGCGTTCCATGCCCGACGTCCCCCTGGCGATCGGTCCGGACGACGCGGGCGAGTTCCTCTACGAGAAGGGTGTCGTCCTCGCCCGCGACGGGGAGGAGGCCCGCGTCGTCGAGGACACGGTGCGGCAGCACTTCACCACCTTCGCCGGGCTCGCCCCGGACCACGTGCGCCGCGCGGGCCCCGAGACCAACCGCTCCGGCATCACCCGCATCCAGGTCGCCGACCCGGGCCGGGGCGACGGCAGCGGTGACCCTGCCGTGGCGGGCGCGCTGCGCGCCCTCTCGGCGACCGAGGGCCGCACGGGACACCGGATGATCAGCCGCAACCACGTGGTGTCGATCGCCGTCAACGCCTGTCCCGGCGACGAGCCCGTGCCCGTGGCGCCCGGCACGCGGCCCAACCCGGCTGCCGCCGAGGGCGACCACGACCCGGACAGCGCCGTCGGGGTCCTCGTCGTCGACACCGGCCTCATGCACGACCACCGCTCCTACCCGCTGCTCGCCCACACCCGCGGCGACGCCCAGGTCGCCGAGTGCGACGGCGACGGCATCCTCCGGCAGTACTGCGGCCACGGCACGTTCATCGCCGGACTCGTCGCCGCCGTCGCCCCCAACACCGACATCACCGTGCGCGGCACGCTCAACGACGCCGGGGCCGTCCTGGAGTCCGAGTTCGGCGAGAAGCTCTTCGACGCCGTCGACGAGGGCGGCTGGCCCGACGTCATCAGCCTGTCCGCCGGAACCTCCAACGGCCGCACCGACGGCCTCCTCGGCGTCGACGCCTTCATGCGCGAACTGCGCAGGCAGCGCACCCTGTTGGTCGCCGCCGCCGGCAACAACGGCAGCGCCACGCCCTTCTGGCCCGCCGCCTACGCCGACCTGCCCGGCTACGAGAACGCCGTGCTGTCCGTCGGCGCCCTGCGCGGCGACGGCGAGCACGGCGCCTGCTTCAGCAACCACGGCGGCTGGGTGAAGGCGTACGCGCCCGGCGAGCGCCTCACCAGCGCCCTCACCGGTTTCGACACCCCCGTCCCGTACGTGTACCAGCACTCCACCTACGACGCCTGCCGCTACGGTTTCACCTACCCCTGCACCTGTCTCCACCCCCGACACAACGGCGTCCTGAGCGACGACGGCGGTCCCGCCAAGCCGGACCAGGTGATGTTCGAGGGGCTCGCCCAGTGGAGCGGGACGTCGTTCGCCACCCCCGTCGCCGTCGGCATGATCGCCGCCCACATGACCGCGCGGGCCCTGACCGACCCGCGCACGGCACGGCGGCAAGTGATGCACGCCACGACGGAGTTCGCCGAGGTGCGCGGGTCGCACGTGCCCGCTCTGCTGCCGCCCACCTGGCGCCCGGTGCGGGTGTCACCGCCCGCGGCCCGGGCATGAGGGCCGGAGCCGTCCCCTCCGCGGCGTACCATGACGTGCCGTACACGAGGGGTGGGACCGTGGAGCACAGGGAAGTCGGTGCGTTGGTCCGGTCCGCTGTCGACGGTGACGCGGCGGCCTGGAAGGCGATCGTGGAAGGGCTGGGCCCGCTGGTGTGGTCCGTGGTCCGCGCGCACCGGCTCTCCGACGCCGACGCGCACGAGGTCTGTCAGACCGTGTGGTTCCGGTTCGCCCAGCATCTGGGGCGGATCCGGGAGCCGGAGAAGGCGGGCTCCTGGCTGGCCAGTACCGCGCGGCACGAGTGCCTGAAGGTGCACAGGAACGCGCGCCGGCTGATGCTGACGGACGATCCGCACCTGCTGGACCGGGTCAGTGAGGACGGCACGCCGGAGCAGTCGCTGCTGGAGGCGGAGGAAGCGGAGGCGCGGAGCGAGAGCGTGCGGCGGCTGTGGCAGGAGTTCGAGGAACTCGGCGAGCGGTGCAGGCAGTTGCTCCGGGTGCTGATCGCCTCGCCGACGCCCAGTTATCAGGAGGTGTCCGCCGCGCTCGACATCGCGGTGGGCAGCATCGGGCCGTTGCGGCAGCGCTGTCTGCGCCGGCTGCGGGCCCGGCTCGAGGCACGGGGGGCGGCGTGAGCGACAAGAGCGAGATGAACGACGTGAACCACGTGGGCGACATGAACCACGTGGGCGACGCGGGCGGCGACGTGGAACGCGACGACGACTTCGCCATCGGGCTGCTGGAGGAGGAACTCCGGCAGGCGGCGGCCGTCCTGGACCCGCTGCCTTCCGCCCTGCTGCAGGTCGCCGTCGACGCCTACGCGTTGTACGACCTCGACGCCCGTGTCGCCGAGCTGACCTTCGACTCGCTGGTCGACGCCGTCCCGGTCAGGGGAGCGACGGACGTGCCGCGCATGCTGACGTTCAGCGCGGGCGAGGTGACGCTGGACGTGGAGGTGAGCGCGCAGGGCCTGATGGGGCAGGTGCTGCCGCCCCAGCCGGCCCGTGTCGAGGTACTCGCCGGCCCTCGGGCCACCGCCGCGCTCACCGCCGACGACATGGGCCGCTTCGCCGCGGACACCCCGCCCGGGGGCCCCTTCGCCCTGCGCCTGCGCACCGGCGACGAGGTGGTCACCACGGAGTGGCTCCGCGTCTGAACCCTCCCGGGGGAGGCGGAGGGGCGGGTGACCGGAGCGCCCGGCCCCTCGCCCGCGTCCCGGGCGGTCGTCGCCGAGCGCGCGCATGCCCGGTCCTTCCGCGGGGTGCGGTCCTACCGTGGGATGCGGCCCGGACGGGCCGCTGCCGGCGACGCCCGCGCGTGGACGTCGCCGGGGCCCGGTGGACGGGCCGTGCTCCCCGTGCGCTCGCCGGTCCGGCCGCGCGGAGGGTGCCGGACCGGCGCGGCGCCGGGGTCAGCCGGAGACCGCGTCGACCAGGGCGGCGAGTGCCGAGGCGAGGCGGGGGAGGCCCTGGTGCGGCGCGCCACCCGGTTCGGCCATGTAGGTGTCCCGGCGGATCTCCACCATCAGCGCGGACACCTCGGCCCGCTTCCCGAAGAACTCCAGCGGCACGTACGTCCCCGCGAACGGGCTGTCCAGCCCCGTCTCCCCGCACGACGCGAACGCCTTCCGGGCCGCGTCCAGGAGCGCGGGCGGGGTGTGGAAGGAGTCGGTGCCCAGGCAGATCTCCGGCCGCGGCCCGTCACCGTGCAGCTCGTAGGGCAGCGGCGCGCTCGGATACGAGTGCACGTCGATGATCACGGCCCGCCCGGTCGCCGCGAGCCGCCCGGCGACCGCCTCCGTCATCGCCCGCGCGTACGGCCGGAAGTACCGCTCGATCAGCGGCTCCCCGTCGACCCCACCGGGCCGCAGCACCGCCTTGTGCGTGGTCCGGGTGTAGACCGCGCCCATCCCGACGGACAGCATCTCCTCGCGCTCGTCCGGGAACCGCTCCGGATCGACGACCAGCCGCGACAGCCGGTTCACGAACCGCCACGGCGCGACACCGGCCGCCCGGGCCGCCTCCTCGGCGATCGACGCGGTGTGCGAGTCGGTGATGTGGTCCAGCTCCCGCTCCAGCCCGGCGTCGTCGAGCACGATCCCGGACCGCACGTCGGCGGGGATCTCCCGCGACGAGTGCGGAACGTGGAGGATCACGGGGGAGTCGGCGTCGCCGGGAAGGAACGAGAAGGACGGCGGGACGTCGGTCATACGGCTGCTCCGGGAGTGTCGTCAGTGGTGCACGGAAGGATCAAGGTGCCACATCCCACTGACAACGCCGACGACGGAGGACCCCCGTGCCGATCAGCGACGAGCAGGTGACCGGCCGCCCGTTCCTGCGGGCCCCGTACCGGAGCGACCACCAGCCCGACCACGTCTGGACCGGGGCCGGGCGATCCTGCTCGCCCTGTGCGCGCGCATCGGGGCGGACCGCCCCGAGGACCCGGCCGGGCCGTACACCCTGACCCACGCCGCCACGGAGGAGTTCAACGCCCTCCAGGCCGAGTCCGAGGCGGACGGCAGCGAGGTCGAGACGGTGGCCCGGGACGAGATGGGCGGGGAGTTCCGGTTCGCCGCCCGGGCGTACGGCTTCGCCGACGCCGACGTCGAGGAACTGATCGCCACCCGCGACTGGTGACCCGCCGCGCGGTCGCGGGAACACGGGTCCGCCCCGGCCGGGCGCGCTGCCGGCCGGGGCGGACCCGTCATGACTGCTCGCGTCAGCTCAGGGACGCCAGCGCCGCGTTCCACGTGGCGGACGGGCGCATGACCTCGGCGGCCTTGGCCGGGTCGGGCTGGTAGTAGCCGCCGATCTCGGCCGGCTTGCCCTGGACGGCGTTCAGCTCCTCGACGATCTTCGCCTCGTTGGCGCCGAGCGTCTCGGCGAGCGGGGCGAAGGCCTTCGCCAGGTCCGCGTCCTCGGTCTGGGCGGCCAGCTCCCGCGCCCAGTACAGGGACAGGTAGAAGTGGCTGCCGCGGTTGTCGATGCCGCCGACGCGACGGGTCGGGGACTTGTCCTCGTTGAGGAACGTCGCCGTGGCCCGGTCGAGGGTGTCGGCGAGGACCTTGGCGCGGGCGTTGCCCGTGGTCTCGGCGTACTGCTCCAGCGACGGCACCAGCGCGAAGAACTCACCGAGCGAGTCCCAGCGCAGGTAGTTCTCCTTGACGAGCTGCTGCACGTGCTTCGGCGCCGAACCGCCCGCACCCGTCTCGAACAGGCCGCCGCCCGCCATCAGCGGGACGACCGACAGCATCTTGGCGCTGGTGCCCAGCTCCAGGATCGGGAACAGGTCGGTGAGGTAGTCACGCAGCACGTTGCCGGTCACCGAGATGGTGTTCTCACCGCGGCGGATGCGCTCCACCGACAGCCTGGTCGCCTCGACGGGGGCGAGGACGCGGATGTCCAGACCCTCGGTGTCGTGCTCGGCGAGGTACCGCTCCACCTTGGCGATCAGGTTGGCGTCGTGCGCGCGCGTGGCGTCCAGCCAGAACACCGCCGGGTCGCCGGACGCGCGGGCGCGGGTGACGGCCAGCTTCACCCAGTCGCGGATCGGGGCGTCCTTGGTCTGGCAGGCGCGGAAGATGTCACCGGCGGAGACGGCCTGCTCGATGACGGCGTTGCCGTCCGCGTCGACCAGGCGGACCGTGCCCGTGACCGGGATCTCGAAGGTCTTGTCGTGGCTGCCGTACTCCTCGGCCTTCTGCGCCATCAGGCCGACGTTCGGCACCGAGCCCATGGTGGACGGGTCGTAGGCGCCGTTGGCCCGGCAGTCCTCGATCACGGCCTGGTAGACACCCGCGTAGCTGGAGTCCGGCAGGACGGCGAGGGTGTCGGCCTCCTGGCCGTCGGGGCCCCACATGTGGCCGGAGGTGCGGATCATGGCCGGCATGGAGGCGTCGACGATGACGTCCGAGGGGACGTGCAGGTTGGTGATGCCCTTGTCGGAGTCGACCATCGCCAGCTCCGGGCCCTCGGCGAGCTCCGCGTCGAAGGACGCCTTGATCTCCGCGCCCTCGGGCAGGGACTCCAGGCCCTTGTAGATGCCGCCCAGACCGTCGTTCGGGGAGAGGCCGGCCGCGGCGAGCTTGTCGCCGTACTGGGCGAACGTCTTCGGGAAGAAGGCGCGCACCACGTGCCCGAAGACGATCGGGTCGGAGACCTTCATCATCGTGGCCTTGAGGTGCACGGAGAACAGCACGCCCTCCTGCTTGGCGCGGGCGACCTGCGCGGTCAGGAACTCGCGCAGCGCGCCGACGCGCATCACGGAGGCGTCGACGACCTCGTCCTTGAGGACGGGTACGGACTCGCGCAGCACGGTCGTGGAGCCGTCGTCGCCCTTGAGCTCGATGCGCAGCGCGCCGTCCTCGGCGATGACGACCGACTTCTCGGTGGAGCGGAAGTCGTCCGCGCCCATGGTGGCGACGTTGGTCTTGGACTCGGCGGTCCAGGCACCCATGCGGTGCGGGTGGTTCTTGGCGTAGTTCTTCACCGAGGCGGGGGCGCGGCGGTCGGAGTTGCCCTCACGCAGGACCGGGTTCACGGCGGAACCCTTGATCTTGTCGTAGCGGGCGCGGATCTCGCGCTCCTCGTCGGTCTTCGGGTCGTCCGGGTAGTCCGGCAGCGCGTAGCCCTGGCCCTTGAGCTCGGCGATCGCGGCCTTGAGCTGCGGGATCGACGCCGAGATGTTCGGCAGCTTGATGATGTTGGCCGCGGGCGTCTTCGCCAGCTCACCGAGCTCGGCGAGGGCGTCCGGGATGCGCTGGTCCTCGGTCAGGTACTCCGGGAACACGGCGATGATGCGCCCGGCCAGCGAGATGTCCCGCGTCTCCACGGGAACACCCGCCTGCGAGGCGTACGCCTGGACCACCGGCAGGAAGGAATACGTCGCCAGGGCCGGGGCCTCGTCAGTGTGCGTATAGATGATGGTCGAGTCAGTCACCGGGTGCTCCGCTCCACGTCTGCAACATTGCTCGACATCAAGATATCTTGTGACGGCCTCCGGCTCGACAGGGGTCCACGCCGAGTCCCGGGCGATCTCCAGCCACCCGGTCGTGCCGGCGTGGCGGGAGAATCGCCCGCGCGGTCCTCAGATCGGCCGGGTGACGGTCATCTCGTCGGGCGAGGGCTCCCCGGCGCGCTGCTGGGGGAACAGCACCGCACCCTGCTGGATGGCCACCGTACGGGCGGGGGAGGGGATGCGGATGCCCTCCTCGCGGTAGCGGCGGTGCAGCCGCTTGATGAACTCGTGCTTGATCCGGTACTGGTCGCTGAACTCGCCCACGCCCAGGATCACGGTGAACCCGATGCGGGAGTCCCCGAAGGTGTGGAAGCGCACCGCGGGCTCGTGTTCCGGCACCGCGCCGGTGATCCCCGTCATCACCTCGGCGACGACCTCCTTGGTCACCCGTTCCACCTGCTCCAGGTCACTGTCGTACGACACCCCGGCCTGCACCAGGATCGTCAGCTGCTGCTCGGGACGCATGAAGTTGGTCATGTTCGTCTTGGCGAGCTGCGCGTTGGGGATGACCACCAGGTTGTTGGACAGGTTGCGGACGGTCGTCTGGCGCCAGTTGATGTCCTCGACGTAGCCCTCCTCGCCGCTGCTCAGCTGGATGTAGTCACCGGGCTGCACGGTCTTGGAGGCGAGGATGTGGATGCCCGCGAAGAGGTTGGCGAGCGTGTCCTGGAGCGCCAGCGCGACCGCCAGACCACCGACGCCGAGGGCGGTGAGCATCGGGGCGATGGAGATGCCCAGTGTCTGCAGGCCGACCAGGAAGCCGATCGCGAGGACCAGGATCCTGGTGATGTTCACGAAGATGGTCGCCGACCCGGCGACACCGGAACGGGCCTGGGTGACCGAGCGCACCAGGCCCGCCACCACGCGGGCGGCCGACACCGTGGCGGCGAAGATGACCAGCAGGGTGAGTACCTGGTTGACGTTGTGCTGGACGGTCCGGGTCAGCGGCAGCGCCGCCGCCGCGGAGGCCATGCCGCCCGCGACCGCCGCCCACGGCGCGATCATGCGCAGGGCGTCCACGAGGACGTCGTCCCCGTGCCAGGTGGTGCGCTCGGCGTGCCGGCCCAGCCAGCGCAGCAGCATCCGGAACAGGAACGCGGCCAGCAGGCCGGCGGCGAGGGCGATGCCGGCGAGCACCAGATCGTCCACGGTGAGCGAGCGGGTCACCGCTCACCTCCGGCGAATGCCCGGTCCGACGGGGGTATGTGAAGTCGTGTCACGTGGTCACCTGCTCGAGTTCAACGGGATGTACGGCGGGCCGGCCGCCCCGACCTGCGGTCGGCACGATCGCTCATCCTGCCGTATCGCGCGGGGCGGCCCGTACCACGGCGGGTGGCTCCGGCCGGTGAACGGGCCGTGATCCGCCGCCCCGGCCGCGGGAGATGGCTGCCCGTCAACACCGGTCTCCCGCGGCCGGGTCGGCCTCCGGTGACGCGTCTCGCCCGTCCGGCGCGGGGTGCCCTGGAGCAGCGGTGAGCCGCCACCCTCACACGGTGTCCGGGGTCCCGCCCCCGGGTGGCCGGCAGGGCGGCGACGTCTTGACCTCAATCATGGTCGAGGTTCTACCTTCGTAGGCATGAGCATGGAGACCACAGCGTGGACACAGCTGCGCACCGTCATGTCCGCCGAGGACGAGCACCGTCCCGTGACGCGCAGGACGCTGCGCCGCATCGCCGCCTTCGCCCGCCCGCACCGCCGCCGGCTCACCCTGTTCGTGCTGCTCGGCACGGCGACCGCGGCACTCGCCGTCGCCACCCCCGTGCTCGCCGGACGGGTGGTGGACACGATCGTGTCCGGCGGCGACGAGGCCTCCGTGGTCCGCCTGGCGCTGCTCATCGCGTTCATCGCGATCGTGGAGGCCGTCCTCGGCGTCCTCGGCCGCCGGCTGTCGGCGGCGCTCGGCGAGGAGCTCATCCTCGACCTGCGGACAGCGGTGTTCGACCATGTTCAGCGCATGCCCGTCGCGTTCTTCACCCGCACCCGCACGGGGGCGCTGGTCTCCCGTCTCAACAACGACGTCATCGGCGCCCAACGGGCCTTCAGCAACACCCTGTCGACGGTGGTCGGCAACGTGGTCACCCTGGTGCTCGCCCTCGCGGTGATGCTCACCCTGTCCTGGCAGATCACCCTGCTGGCGCTGGTGCTGCTGCCGGTGTTCGTCGTCCCGGCCCGGCGGATGGGCCGCCGCATGGCCGCCATGCAGCGCGAGGCCGCCGCCCTGAACGCGGCCATGGGCACCCGGATGACCGAGCGCTTCTCCGCCCCGGGCGCCACCCTGGTGAAACTGTTCGGCCGCCCGGAGGAGGAGTCCGAGGAGTTCGCGGCGCGCGCCCGCCGGGTCCGCGACATCGGCGTCCGTACGGCCACGGCACAGACGGTGTTCATCACCGCCCTGACCCTCGTCTCGGCCCTCGCCCTCGCCCTCGTCTACGGCCTCGGCGGCCGGCTCGCGCTCAGCGGCGTCCTCGAACCGGGCGCGGTGGTGGCCCTGGCCCTGCTGCTGACCCGGCTGTACGCGCCGCTCACCTCGCTGGCCGGGGCACGGGTGGAGGTGATGAGCGCGCTGGTCAGCTTCGAAAGGGTCTTCGAGATCCTCGACCTGGAGCCGATCGTCCGGGAGAAGCCGGACGCACGGGAGGTGCCCGCGGGTCCGGTCGCCGTCGAGTTCGACGACGTCCGCTTCGGCTACCCGTCCGCCGACAAGGTCTCCCTCGCCTCCCTGGAGGAGGTCGCCGCCCTCGACCCGCGCGGCGGCGAGGAGGTCCTGCACGGCATCTCCTTCCGCGCCGAACCGGGGCAGACGGTCGCCCTGGTCGGCTCCTCCGGCGCGGGCAAGTCGACCGTCGCGGCCCTGCTGCCGCGGCTGTACGACGTCGACTCGGGCGCCGTGCGCGTGGGCGGTGTCGACGTCCGCGACCTGACCGCCGCCTCACTGCGCGCCACCCTCGGCATGGTCACCCAGGACGGCCACCTTTTCCACGACACCGTCCGCGCCAACCTGCTGCTCGCCCGGCCGGACGCGGGCGAACCCGACCTGTGGGACGCCCTGCGCAAGGCCCGCCTGGACACCCTCGTACGGTCCCTGCCCGACGGGCTGGACACGGTGGTCGGCGAGCGCGGCTACCGGCTCTCCGGCGGGGAACGCCAGCGCATGACCATCGCGCGGCTGCTGCTGGCCCGCCAGCGGGTCGTCATCCTCGACGAGGCCACCGCCCACCTGGACAACACCTCCGAGGCCGCCGTGCAGGAGGCACTCACCGAGGCGCTGGAGGGCAGGACGGCGGTGGTGATCGCCCACCGGCTGTCCACCGTCCGCGCGGCCGATCTCATTCTGGTCGTCGAGGCCGGCCGGATCGTGGAACGCGGCACGCACCGGCACCTGCTGGCCGCCGGCGGCCGATACGCCGAGCTGTACCGCACCCAGTTCACCCACCGGCCGGCGGCGGACGGCCCGGGGGACGGGCCCGGGGCGCGGGCGGCGGCGTAGCGGCCCGCGCGCCCTGCCGAACGGCCACCTGCCGAACGGCCACCTGCCGAACGGCCACCTGCCGAACGGCCGCCCGCGGCAGGCCGCCCGCAGCAGGCCGCCGCCGGCCCCGGAACCGGGACCGGCGGCGGCCTGCCGTACGGGTCACTTCCCCTTGCCGACGGCCTCCGTCCGGTCCGTCTCCTTCGCGGCGCCGGACCTGGCCCGGCCGGGATTTCCGCGCGCGCGACCACGGCCGCGGCCCCGCCCCCGGCCGTCCTTGCCGTCACCGGCGTACGCATCGAGCTCGATGGCGAGCGGCGAGGCGGTCAGGACCGACGAGTACGTGCCGACCAGCATGCCGATCAGCAGGGCGAGCGCGAAGTCGGTGAGCGAGTCACCGCCCAGCACGGCCAGCGCGGCCAGGATGAAGAGAACACCGATACCGGTGTTGACCGTACGGGGCACCGTCTGCAGGATCGCCTGGTTGGTGACCTGGGACAACGGCTCCTTGCTGTCCTTCCGCCACAGCTCGCGGATCCGGTCGAAGACCACCACGGAGTCGTTCACCGAGTAGCCGATCACGGTGAGCAGCGCGGCCAGGAACACCCCGTCGATCGGCTTGCCCAGCCAGGCGAAGACGCCGGTGAGGATGACCACGTCGTGCGCCAGGGCCGCCACCGCGCCGGTGCCGAACATCCAGCGGAACCGGAACGCCAGGTACAGCAGCTGGGCACCGAGCGCCAGACCGAGTGCGATCAGCGCGTTGCGGCGCAGTTCGTCACCGAGGCTCGGACCGATCAGCTCGTCACGGACCTTCTCGGCCCCGCCGCCGACCCCGGCGATGGCGTCGGCGACCTCGACCGCCTCCGCGTTGGTCAGCTCCTCGGTGCGCACGGTCAGTTTGTCGTCACCGGAGGACTGTACGACGGCCTGCGGGAAACCGGCGTCGGCCAGCGCCTCGCGGGCCCGGTCCGGGTCGACGGTGGTGCTGGTGGAGTACTCGATCAGCCGGCCGCCGGTGAACTCCACGCCGAAGTTCAGGCCGCGCACCACGATGCCCGAGGCGGCGACGGCCAGCACGACGGCGGACACCGCCAGCCAGCGGCGCGGGCGCCGCATCAGCTGGGGGTTGCGCCGGGTGAGGTACGCACGGACCCGGCCGATGGAGGCCAGGCCGGTGATCTTCGGCCGGCGGTGCACCCAGTTGCGGGCCACCGCGAACTCGGCCAGCACCCGGGTGATCACCAGGGCGCTGATCATGGACGCGACGACACCGATGCCCAGCGTGACGCCGAAGCCCTTGACCGGGCCGGACGCGAGCAGGAACAGCAGCACCGCGGCGATCAGCGTCGTGATGTTGGAGTCCGCGATGGCGCTGAAGGCGCCCTTGAAGCCGGCGGTCAGGGAGGAACGGCTGCTGGGCCGGTTGCGCTTGCCGTACTCCTCCCTGGCCCGTTCGAAGACCAGCACGTTGGCGTCCACCGCCATGCCGATGGCGAGCACGAAACCGGCCAGACCGGGCAGGGTCAGCGTCGCGCCGAGCGCCGCCAGACCGGCGTAGGAGATCAGGCCGTAGCAGATCAGGGCCAGCGTGGCCAGGACCCCCAGCAGCCGGTAGACGACGATGATGAAGATCGCGGTGAGGGCGGTGCCGACGACCGCCGCCCAGGCGCTCGCCTCGATGGCCTCGGCGCCCAGCGTCGGACCGACGGTCCGCTGCTCGACGGTCTCCACCGGCACCGGCAGCGCACCGCCCTTGACGAGCAGCGCGAGCTCCTTGGCCTCGTCACTGGTGAAGGAGCCGGTGATCTGCGTGGACCCGCCGGTGATGCCCGCCCCGCAGGACACGGACGGGTCGACCTGCGGCGAAGAGATGATCTTCTTGTCGAGGACGATCGCGACCCGGCGCTGCGGGTCACCCGCCGGGTGGCAGGCGGCCTCGCCGGTCAGCTTGGCCCAGCCCTTGTCGTCCTCGAAGTCCACGGTGACGTGCCAGCCCGCGCCGGTCTGCTGGTCGATGCGGGCCTCGGCGTCCTCCACGTCCTGACCGCGCAGGGCCGCCGGGCCCAGCCGGAGCCGCTCACCCGACTCGTCGGGCAGCACCTCCTCGCCCTTCCCCTGCGGCTTGTCGGCCTCGGTGGCGGCGCCGAGCACCGGGTGGACGGAGAGCTGGGCGGTACGGCCCAGCACGTCGGCGGCCTGCCGCGGATCCTGCAGCCCGGGCAGTTCGACGATGATCCGGTTCTCACCGGAGCGGACGATGCTCGGTTCGGCCACGCCGAGCGCGTCGACGCGGCCGCGCAGCACCTCCAGGGTGCGGTCGGTGGCCTCCCCGTCGGCCTTCACGGTCTCGGAGTCACGGGTCTCCAGCACGATCTGGGTGCCGCCCCGCAGATCCAGGCCCAGACGGACCGGAACGGTGACGGCGATGAACACGGATGCGGCGATCACGGCGAGCGCGAACAACGCCCTGAAGCGGGCGGGACGTTTCACAGATGCCTCCAGCAGGCACACGAGAAGAAGAAGGAAGAGGGAATCTCAAGTGCTGGAGGCGGCGGGCGGAGCCCGCCCCAGATCCGACGGCACGTACGCCGTCGCCGGCGGAGCGTGCCCCGCGGACGGTGCCGGCCGTGCGGGCCGGGGCGGCATCAGCGGCGCGTAGGCCGGGGTGAAGAGCAGATGCCCGTCGAACACCGTCCGCTCACCGGCGTCCCGCTCCAGCCGGGTGAGCAGCGCGCGGACACCGACGTAGGCGTCGTCGCTGTACGGGCGGGTGTCGGAGGAGTACGACGTCGGGGCCGGGGACGCCCCGGTCAGGGACGCGCGGGCAGCGGCGCCGGGGACGAACTCGGTGCCGCCGGTGACGCCGAGCGCCAGCAGTACGGCCGCGAAGGCGGCGAAGGCCGCCGCGGCCGCACGGATCGCAGGTCGGGGGGCACGCCCCCGCGGGTCGGCGGTCAAGGCTCGACGAGTCCGGCGCGAATGGCGTAACGGGTCAGTTCGAGACGGTCCCGCAGCCCCAGTTTGTGCAGCAGGTTCTCGCGGTGCCGCTGCACCGTCTTGACGCTGATGAACAGCAGCTCGGCGATCTCCTTCGACGAGTGCCCCTCGGCGACGAGCTTCAGCACCTCCTCCTCGCGGGGCGTCAGCAACTGCTCGGGCGCCTCCTCCCCGTGCCGCACCCGGTCGAGGTAGTTGCGGATCAGCGCGGTCACCGCCCCCGGGTACAGGAACGGCTCGTCCCGCATCGCGGCCCGGCAGGCGGCGACCAGATCGCGGTCGGCGACGGACTTCAGCACGTAACCACCCGCGCCCGCCTTCAGCGCCTGGAACAGGTACTGCTCGTTGTCGTGCATCGTCAGCATCAGGATGCGCAGCCCCGGCTTCAGCGCGGTCAGCTCACGCGCGGCCTGCAGACCGGTCAGCCGCGGCATGGCGATGTCCAGGACCGCCAGGTCGACGTCGTGGGTGCGGGCCATGGCGATGGCCTCCGCGCCGTCACCGGCCTCGGCCACCACCTCCAGGTCCGGCTCCCGGTCGAGGATGAGCCGGACACCGCGCCGCACCAGAGCGTGGTCGTCGGCGAGCAGGATCCGGATCTTCGGCTGCGTCCGGTGGTCGGCGGGCGTTTGCTGATGGGTCATGACTGCTTCCTGACGGCGGGCACGCTGAGCCGGACCCGCGTCCCGATTCCTGGTGCGAAGGTGGTGGAGGCCGGGGTGTTCCCGTCCGCGCTGGAGATGTCCAGCACGGCCCCGATCAGCAGCGCCCGTTCCCGCATCCCGCGCAGACCGGCACCCTCCTGCGCGGCACCGATGCCGCGCCCGTCGTCGGCCACCTCGAGGACGACACGGCCGTCCCTGCCGCGCAGGCTCACCTCCACGTTCCGTGCCTCCGCGTGCCGGGCGGCGTTGGTCAGACTCTCCTGTGCCACACGGTAGATCACCAATTCCGTCTCGTGGTCCAGCACGGGCAGATCGGCGTCGAAGCGGCGCCGCACGCGCAGCCCGGTGTGCGTGGAGAACTCCGTCGCCAGTGACGTCACCGCACTGACCAGACCCAGGTCGTCCAGTACGCCCGGACGGAGCCGGCGCACCAGCCGGCGGACCTCGTCCAGGCTCTCCCGGGTGATCTCCTGCGCCTGCTGGAGCTCACCGCGCAGCGGCTCCGACGCCTCGTCCGCGGCCCGCTTCAGCGCCAGCAGCACGGCGGTCATGCTCTGCCCGACCTCGTCGTGCAGCTCCTGGGCGATGCGGCGCCGCTCGCCCTCCTGGGCCAGGATGGCGCGGGCGCTGCTCGCGACACGTTCCCCCTCGAGCCGCTCCAGCATCGCGTTGAAGGAGCTGACCAGCTCGGCCACCTCCCCGCCGCCGCTCACGGGCAGCCGCTGCCCCGGCCGCAGCAGGTCGACGGTGGACATCAGCCGGGTCACCCGGTCCAGCGGGGCGAGCCCGATGCGCAGCAGGGCCGCGTTGGCGACGAGCATCACACCGAGCCCGCCCACGAGGATCACCGCCTCGGTGAGCAGCACCGGAACGGACACGGTCACCGGAGCCCACAGCAGCAGCGCCGTGGCACTGCCCAGCACCACGGCATTGAGTCCGAAGATCCGCCAGTACAGGGACACGGAGGTCACGCCTTCCTCATTCTCGTCTGCCTCTACTGTCGGTCACCGCCCATTGTCCCGCGGCGGCGGCCCCCATGGTCCCGGCGGACAGCGCACAGCGTGCCCGGCGTACGCCTCCCGGGTCGATGGGCCCCGCACCCCATTTCCCCCGGCCCGCCCGGCCCATGCCGTACGGGGTGGGTCCTCGGACCCGTCACAGATGGGTACCGCGCCCAATGTGCCCCAAGCGGGAAACGGGCGATGGTGAAGGCAACATCCGTACGTCTTGAGGAGGCCCCTCCGTGTCGCTCGACCTGCCCCGCACCGAACCGCGCTCCGTCAACCCGGCCGCGGACGAGGTCCGTCAGCGGCTCGAACACGCCCGAACGACCCGCCTCGCACAGCTCAAGGCCCTGGACGACACCGGGCAGAACCCCGGTGACCACCTGATGTCCAACCAGAAGGACGCCATCAAGCGCGTCCTCACGGAGATCGACGAGGCCTTCGCCCGGGTCGAGGACGGCACCTACGGCACCTGCCTGGGCTGCTCCAAGTCCGTGCCGCCGGAGCGCCTGGAGATCCTCCCGCACACCCGGTACTGCGTCGCCTGCCAGAGCCGCGCCGCCTGATCGTTCCCTTAGTTCCGTCCTTCTCGCCCGCTCTGCCCAAGGGGTGCAGTGGTGTCCCATCAGACCATCGACGAGCCCGACACGGCCCTCACCCCCGAGGACCTCGCCGCGCTGCGCGAGAACCTGCACGAGCAGCGACTGTTCCGGCAGGAGCAGCTGCGGCAGTTCGCCTCCACGACCCGTGCGGACGACCGCCGCCGGCAGGCGGACGCCGCCCAGCTCGAGGTCGGCGTCAAACTCGCCGCCTCCGCGCGCATGGTGCTCGCCGACGTCGAGGCGGCACTCGCCCGGATGGACTCCGGGACCTACGGCACC
The DNA here is from genome assembly GCF_020873915.1 of Streptomyces sp. DH5. GTDB lineage: Bacteria > Actinomycetota > Actinomycetes > Streptomycetales > Streptomycetaceae > Streptomyces. Next base: position 23,709 of record NZ_JAHWGP010000034.1, on the reverse strand, counting down.
TGCCATCTGTGCCGCCGCCCGGTCGAACGCCACCGCCTGCTGATCGTCCCCCAGGCCCGCTACTGCGGGCGCTGCCAGCAGGTGCGGGAGGCCGGCCGGTGACCGTGATCCGGCACTCCCGGCCGGCTCCCGTACGTCACCGGCACTGGCCGCTGTGCCGGCGCTGCTCAGGTATCGCTCTCGACCTGGGCAGCGCCCGCACGCGCGCGTGGATCGCCGGGCGGGGGATGGTCCTCGACGTGCCCACCGTGACCTTCCCCGGAAGCGGCGCCGTCCACCCCATCCAGCGCGGCACCATCGTCGACACCGCCGGCACGGCCCGCATGCTGGACCGGCTGCTCGGCCACCGGCTGCCCAGGATCGGCCGTCCCCTGGTCGTCCTCACGGCCCCGGTGCTGGACGGGCTCGCCTTCCGGACGGCGGCCCGCGCGGCCGTGGAGATCCTCCGACCGCGCTCCGTGCTGACGGTGCCCGGCGCGCGGGCGGTGGCGCTGGCCGCGGGCGCCGACCACGTCCGCCCGCTGCTGGTCGTGGACATCGGCGCCCATCTCACCGAGGTGGTGCTGCTCGCGGACGGCGCGGTGACCGACGCCCGCCGCACCGCGCTGGGCACCGGGGACCTTTCCGACGGCACCGAACCCGAACTGATCACCGAGGCGGTGACCGCCATGGTGACGGCGATGCTCCGGCAGGACCGCACCTCCCTCACCCGCACCGCCCTGCGCCGCGGCGTCCTGCTGGCCGGCGGCGGCGCGCTGCGCCCCGACATCACCCGCGACCTGCCCGACAGCCTCGGCTGCGCGGTCCAGCCGGTGCCGTCCCCGCACACCGCCGCCGTCCGGGGCGCCGCCGGCCTCCTCGCCGCGGCCCACCACCACCCTTCCGCCACCGGAACGCTCTGATCCACCCCGACGGGCTCCGGCCGACTCCGATGGCCTCCGGCCGGCTCCGATGGGCCCCGGCCCCCCGATGGCCCCCGGCCCACTCCGAGGGCCCGTGACTTCGCACGAAGGGAGAGATGACGTGGCGGGCGCCACACCTCCGGCACAGCCGCCCCCAGGGCCACCGCCGCGCCCCCTGCTGTGGCGCTGGCGGCGCAACCCCCTGCGCCGTCGCACCGACCGGCTTCGGACCTGGATCGGCCTCGGCGTGCTGATCGCAGTCCTGGCCGTGGCGCCCGCGACCGCCGCCCTCGTCGGTGACGCCGCCCGCGGCCACTACGAGGACCTCGCCCGCCACCAGACGCAGACCCGGTACGAGACGGACGCGACGCTCACCCGGGACGCGCCCCGTCACCCGGAGCCGGGCTCGGACGAGGAGAAGCACACCCGCTACCCGGTCGAGGTCCGAGTCGTCACCCGAGAGGGCCGCACCCGCACCACCCGCGCCGAGGTCAGGCCCGGGCTGACCGCCGACAACACGGTGCGCATCTGGATCACCGAGGACGGCGAGGCGACGGAGCCGCCGCTCACCTCCGAGGAGGTCCGCAGCCGCACCACTGGCTGGGCGCTCCTCGCCGCCATGGGCGTCGCCCTCGCAGGCGCCGCCGCCCACGCCCTGGCCGGCCTCGTGCTGCGCCGCCGCAACCTGGCCCGCTGGGACGCGGCCTGGGCGGAGACCGCACCCCGCTGGACGACACCCGGCTGATCCGGTGCGCCCCGGCCGGGCTCAGGCCGTGAGGCCCTCGACCCGGCGCAGGGTGAGGACCGTCTCCGCGGTGTGGACGCCGTCCAGGCCGCCGATCCTCTCGCCGAGGAACGCGTGGAGGTCGTCGCTGGTGCGGCGGAGCGCCGAGACCACGAGGTCCGTCCGGTGACGGCGGCGGCGAACCGCACCTCCGGCCACCCCGCACCGCCGCCCCCGCCGCCGCGAACGCCCGCGGCGCGACGGTCAGCACAGCAGCGCCTCGCCCTCCTCCCCGAGCGGCTCACCGCCGTACTCCACGGCCGGGTACAGGGTGCCGGTGCCGCGCAGCCGTTCCAGCCTGCGCTTCCGCGGTCGACGCCCCGAAGGCATGCTGGATCACCGGCAGACTCACCGCGACCGTCGTCACCGGAAGATGGGCGGCGAACACCCCCGCACACGCCAGTGCGACGGCGGGGTTCACTGCACGACGGCCGTCTCCGGCCGGCTTTCCCGCCACGTTCAAGGGTCTCTGCTCCCGTGCGGTGCCGCTCCCGAGGACACCGCGCACGTCGACGGACCCGCGTCACCGTGAGGGCCGGTGCACCCTCCTGGCCAGCCAGAACCGCGCCGGTGGGGGAATCCAGCACGAGGGGGCGGGAGGCGGCGGATCTCCCACACCCGGCCCGAGGCGAGCCGAGGACGTCGAAACATTCGGTGATGTGGTGTCAGCCTTCGAGCTGTTCCTTCGTCCAAGTGTGACGTCCCTGTATGCAACCGCTTCGACGCACCGCTTGAACTGCGCTTACTCGAAGTGACTCACACTCTCGATCCAACGAAGATTTCGAAATATCGACCGAAAGTGTTGACGCTTGACGCGCACAGGCCAACACTGTCCGGCATCGACCTCCCCACCGAGCCGTCACAGGAGGCGCACCACATGAACGTGCCCGTCCGTCCCGGGGGCCGCAGACGCGGCCGCCTGCTGCTCAGTGTCAGAAGTGTCTGGACCGTCGCGCTGGCCGCCATCAGCGCGCTGCTCCTGACCGCCACCACCGCCACCGCCGCCGTCACCACGAACCAGACCGGCACCAACAACGGCTGGTGGTACTCGTTCTGGACCGACGCCCAGGGAACCGTCTCCATGGACCTGGGCTCCGGCGGCAACTACAGCGCCCAGTGGCGCAACACCGGCAACTTCGTCGCAGGCAAGGGCTGGAGCACCGGCGGCCGCAAGACCGTCAACTACTCCGGCAGCTTCAACCCGTCCGGCAACGCGTACCTGACGCTCTACGGCTGGACCACCGGCCCGCTCATCGAGTACTACATCGTCGACAACTGGGGCACCTACCGGCCCACCGGCGAGTACAAGGGCACCGTCACCACCGACGGCGGCACGTACGACATCTACAAGACGACCCGGTACAACGCCCCCTCCATCGAGGGCACCAGGACCTTCGACCAGTACTGGAGCGTCCGGCAGTCCAAGCGCACGGGCGGCACCATCACCAGCGGCAACCACTTCGACGCCTGGGCGAGCAAGGGCATGAACCTGGGCAACCACAACTACATGATCATGGCCACCGAGGGCTACCAGAGCAGCGGCAACTCCAACATCACGGTGAGCGAAGGCTCCGGCGGTGGCGGTGGCGGTGGCGGAGGCGGTGGCGGTGGCGGTGGCGGCGGGAACGGCGGCTGCAACGCCACCCTGTCGGCCGGCGAGAAGTTCGGCGACCGCTACAACCTCAACGTCTCGGTGAGCGGATCCAGCGACTGGACCGTGACGATGCGGGTCCCCTCCCCGGCGAAGGTCTCCTCGACGTGGAACGTCAGCGCCTCCTACCCCGACAGCCAGACACTCGTCGCCAGGCCCAACGGCAACGGCAACAACTGGGGCACCACCATCCAGACCAACGGCAACTGGACCTGGCCGACCGTCTCCTGCAGCGCCGGCTGACACTCGTCCGAGGAGGACCCCGCACATGAGCACCGGACAAGGACAGTCGGTCACCCGGTACCTGGTCCCCGGCCTGGCCGTCGCCGCACTGACCGTGGCGGGAACCGTGACGTCGACCGTCAACGCACCCGAGTCGCACGCGGCCGCCTGCAACGGCTACGTCGGACTCACCTTCGACGACGGCCCGCAGGCCGGTTCCACGTCGAACCTGCTCAATGCGCTCAGGCAGAACGGGCTGCGGGCCACGATGTTCAACCAGGGCCAGTACGCCGCCGCCAACCCCGCCCTGGTCAAGGCCCAGGTCGACGCGGGCATGTGGGTCGCCAACCACAGTTACACCCACCCCCACATGACCCAGCTGAGCCAGTCCCAGATGGACTCGGAGATCGCCCGCACCCAGCAGGCGATCGCGAACGCCGGTGGCGGCACGCCGAAGCTGTTCCGGCCGCCGTACGGCGAGACCAACTCGACGTTGCGCTCGGTGCAGGCCAAGTACGGCCTGACCGAGGTCATCTGGGACGTCGACTCGCAGGACTGGAACAACGCGAGCACCGACGCCATCGTGCAGGCCGCCTCCCGGCTCACCAACGGTCAGGTGATCCTGATGCACGACTGGCCGGCCAACACCATCGCCGCCATCCCGCGGATCGCGCAGAACCTCGCCTCCCGGGGCCTGTGCGCCGGCATGATCTCCCCGCAGACCGGCCGTGCGGTGGCCCCGGACGGCTCCGGCGGCGGGGGAGGGGACGGCGGTGGCGGCGGTGACACGTCGTGCACCGCGACCCTCTCGGCCGGCAGCCGCTGGGGCGACCGCTACAACCTCAACGTCTCGGTCGCCGGCGCGAACAACTGGACCGTGACCATGAACGTGCCGTCACCGGCGAAGGTCTCGGCGACGTGGAACGTCAGCACGTCCTACCCCGACGGCCAGACACTCGTCGCCCGGTCCAACGGCAGCGGCAACAACTGGGGGGTGACGATTCAGACCAACGGCAACTGGACCTGGCCGACGGTCACCTGCCGCACGAGCTGAACGGCGGAACCGCACAGCCGCGGAACCACGGAACCGCACAGCCGCGGAACCACACAGCCGAGGGCGAGCCGCAGCACGCACCCCGCTGCGGCTCGCCGCACGCCCGGTCACAGATGCTCACCGAACCACTCGGCGGCGAGCCGGGCGACCTCCTCGAGGGCCCCCGGTTCGGGGAAGAGGTGGGTCGCGCCGGGCACCACGTGTACCCGGTGTTCACCGGGCAGCCGCTCCGCGGCCCGGCGGTTGAGGCCGAGGACCGTCTCGTCGTCGCCCCCGACGACGAGCAGCACCGGAGAGGCGACCAGTGCCAGTGCGTCACCCGCCAGATCCGGACGCCCGCCCCGCGACACGACGGCCGACACCCGCCCGGGCCGCTCCGCCGCCGCCACCAGCGCGGCCGCCGCACCCGTGCTGGCCCCGAACAGTCCCACCGGAAGATCCACGGTGTCCGGACGCCGCTCCAGCCAGTCGATCGCGTGCGCCAGCCGCCGTGACAACGACCCGATGTCGAACCGGTGCTCTCCCGTCCCGGCGTCCTCGCGTTCCTCCTCCTCCGTCAGCAGGTCGAGGAGCAGCGTGCCGAAGCCCGCCGACCGCAGCGAGGCGGCGACGGCCCGGTTGCGGGGGCTGTGCCGCGAGCTGCCACTGCCGTGCGCGAACAGCACCATCTCGCGCACCCCGGCGGGGATCCCGAGGTCACCGGCCAGGGCCGCTCCGCCCGAGGGGATCGTCACGGTCGCCGACAGCATGCCCGGCCCTCCTCACTCGGATTCCTCGGCCCGCCCCGACGGCAGCAGGCCGCCGATGTCCTTGGGCAGCGCCGCGACCACCTTCTCGGTCAGCTCCGGAGCGAGGGCGGCGTCCAGCACCTCCAGTACGGCGGCGGCCTCCCGGAGCGCGGCGTCCTCGTCCGTCTCCGCACGGCCGGCGATCCGGCCGGCGAACGTCGTCAGACCGAAACGCTCGTCCTGCGCGACGTCCTGCCTGGCCTGCCGCATCGGGGCCGCGAGGGTCGGCGGCAGCTGGGCGGCGACGTGGCCCGTGAGCCCGGACGGCAGCCGCTCCGCCAGCGTGGTCAGCACGGCACGGGTGGCCATCTCGGCCGATCCCCGGTCCGGCAGCCGAGTGAGGGCCTGCACTTTTCCGACGATCTCATCGTGCTGCATGAGGTGGCCTCCCTTCCTCATGGTGCGGTCGTTGGCGGCCGGGTACCCGGAACACCTCCCGGCTACCGGTTTGCCCTCCTCCTGGACGGCTACCCGGCCCGTCCCGACAACGCCGAGGAGGTGCGGGCATGCGTGACGGACGTACCGGTGAGAGGGGAAGGCCGGCCTCCCGTGCTCGTTCCGGAACGACCGGCCGATTCCCCCGCTCCGGCACCGAACCGGTCACCGCCCGCAGCCCGCTGCGGCTGCGGGCGGTGCTCGCCGGCGTCTTCCTCCCGCTGTTCGTCGCGGGCTGTGCCCTCTTCGCCGTATGGGCCGCGGACGCCGGTCCGGGCGACAGCCCCGGCCGGGGCCCCCTGATCTTCATCGCGGCGGTCTGCGGATTCCTCGCCCTGACGGCCCTCCTGGACCTCGTCGTGGTCCTGCGCCGCCTGCGCCGCGAACGCGGCACCGGCCGCTGACCCGCCGCCGGGCGGTCACGGTCCCGTACCCGCCCGGCCGCCGCGGCCTACCAGCGGTCGCGGTGCACGACCTCCGCCACCGGGCGCCGGCTCACCGGCCCGAACCTGCCGCGCGGCCACCCCACCGGGATGGCCGCGAAGGTGTTCATGTCCTCGGGGATGCCGAGTGCCGCCTTCCACTCGCTCTCCAGGAACAGGTGCCAGATGGTGATGTTGGCGGCCAGGCCCAGGCCCCGCGCGGCGAGCAGCAGGTTCTGCACGCCCGGGTAGACGCAGGAACCCTCCGCGAGGGCGGAGAAGCGGTCCTGGATCCGCCCCATGCGCTCCGTCGCCTCCGGCCCGAGCGCTTCGGCGTAGACGCGCAGACCCTCCTCCTCGATCCTCGGCTCCGGGAACCGGTAGCAGGGGATGATCAGCGCCGGCGTCTCGGCGAAGTGGTCACGCTGGTACTCGATGGCGGCGACCATGCGTGCGTACGCCGCCTCGTCCATGCCGGCGGGCGCGTACTTGCCGGTCGTGGCCAGGTAGGCGTCCACGCACCGCTTCCACAGCGGCGCGAGTTCCGCCATGACCGCCCGGTCGGTGACGACGACGTACTCGTACCGCTGCATGTTGCCGCCGCTGGGACCCCACACGGCCGCCTGTATCAGCCGGTCCAGCAGTTCGTCGGACACCGGATCGGGCAGCAGGCGCCGCATGGCCCGCATGGTGGACATGGTGCTGAAGAGGGCCGGCTCGGCGCCGTCGACGGCGGGCTCGGGCAGGGTGTCGGGAGTATGCATGATCGCGAGTGTAGGGACTTCGCGTGGCAGCAGAAGTCATCTGCCGCGAGATGCATGCTCTTTGCCGTCGCATCAGCTCAATCAACCGTGGGTTTCCCCCCGTTGGGGGCCGGAAGTCCCTTCCCGGGCGCGGTCCGACGGTGAAAACCCGTCGAACGCGGCCGGGGCGGCTGCCTACCCTGGCGGCATGCCTCCCTCGAAGACCTCCTATGTCTGCCTGCCCTGCCGGGCCGCGTACAAGCAGCCGTACCCGTCGCACGGGCCGCACGGCGGGGACGGGCGGCGGACCTGTCCGCGCTGTGCGGAGCCGCTGGTTCACGTGGGGTCGGCCTTCGCCGCGCCGCCCCGCCGGGACACCCGGGCATGGAGGGTGCTGTCCGTCCTGCTGCACGCGGGGGTCGCCTTCCACAAGAGCTGCTGCGGCGGGCCCGGGTACCGTCCCCGCACGCTGAGAGAGGTGCGCGAGCGGATGGCGCACGCCCGCCGCACCGGCGAGCCCTTCGCCCGGGCGCTCGTACGCCCCGAGGTGCCGTGACGGGCGACCCGGCCCGCCGCGTACCGCCGGCGACTGCCGGGCCGGAGCCGCTCGGCGCGGTACGGCCGCCGGCAGGCCGGTGCCCGGCGCCGTCGGGTCGGCCGGGTCGAGGGTGTGCCGGACGTAACGGCCGTGCCGCCGGGCCGTGAGCAGGCCCGCGCGTCGCAGGACGGCGAGGTGACGGGAGACCTCCGGGGGTGACGGTTTCCGGATGTGGGCCGGCACGCCGGTGGTGTGCGGGCCGCGGGCCAGGGTGCGCGGCAGTCGCGGCCGCACCGGGTGCGCGAGCGCCTCGAGCCGCAGGACGACCGTGCCGGCGCTCCGAGCGCACGACCGGGCCGTCCGGGCAGCGCCGCGAGTCCGGCGGCCGCCGCGCCCGCGGCCGGCGCGGCCTGAGCTGCCGGGGCGGAGGCGCCGGCCGCGGCCCCGGTCTCACGCCCCCTCGAACCGCGCCGTGCTCTGCCGTACCACCAGATGCGTCGCCAGCTCGATGCGCTGCGCCGCCGTGCCCGGGGCGTCCGGGCGGAGGAGCATGCGGGAGGCCTCCTCGGCCATGCGGCGCAGGGGTTGGTGGACCGTGGTGAGGGGCGGGCTCGACCACTGGGCCAGAGGGACGTCGTCGTAGCCCACCACCGACAGGTCCTGCGGGACGCGCAGGCCCCTGACGCGGGCCGCCTCCAGGACGCCGAGGGCCTGGAGGTCGCTGCCGGCGAAGACCGCGGTCGGGCGCTCGGAGCCGTCGAGGAGGTCCATGGCGTGCTCGAAGCCGCTCTGGACGTGGAAGTCGCCGAAGCGCATCAGGCGCGGGTCCGTCTCCAGGCCGGCCATCGCCATGGCGGAGCGGTAGCCGTCCAGGCGGGCCAGGGAGCAGAGCATGTCCTCGGGCCCGGTGATGATGGCGACCCGCTCGTGGCCGAGGTCGGTGAGGTGGCGGGTGGCGGCGAGACCGCCGGCCCAGTTCGCGGAACCCACCGAGGGGACGTCGGGGTCGGGGTCGCCCGCCGGGTCGATCACGACGAAGGGGATGGCCGCCGCCCTGAGCTGCGCCTTGATGTCCCCGGGGAGAGTGGAGAAGACCAGTACGACACCCAGCGGCCGGCGTTGGAGCACGCCCGGCAGCCACTCCGGCGCGGGGGTGTGCCGGGTGCCGCTCTCGGTGAGGACCACCGTCGCGCGGTTCTCCTTGGCGACGTTCTCCACACCCCGGATCAGCTCCATCGCCCAGACGCTTTCCAGCTCGTGGAAGACGATCTCGATGAGCGGCGAGCGCGACGACGGCTGGGCGCGACGGCGGTAGCCGTGGGAGTCGAGCAGCCGTTCCACCTTGGCCCGCGTCGCGCGAGAGACATCCGATCGGCCGTTGAGGACCTTCGAAACTGTCGGCATCGAAACGCCGGCTTCTTTCGCCACCCTGGCCAGGGTGACTCTGCCGCTCGCCTCGTGGTCATCGTGCATAGGCGCAGGATACGGCACAGCGCTCGGATAACGGTTTGGGCGAGTGCCGACCCGACCGTTGACCGAAAGACCCGTCTGACCTACTGTCCCACGGCATGGACTTTCGGCGATGACGCCGAAACTTTCGAAAGGCGAACGATGAAGACACGTGCGCGCTTGCCCAGACTGGTCGCCTGCGGTGCGACGCTCGCCCTGGCCCTGACCCTCTCGGCCTGCGGTGGCGACGGCGGGGCGTCGGCGGACGACGGCAAGATCCATGTCCTGGTCTACGGGGACGCCACCAACAAGGTCGAGAAGCGGCTCGTCGACACCTTCAACAAGACGTCCGACGTCAAGGTCGTCCTCGACACCATCCCCGGTGCGGACTACCAGAAGAAGCTGCAGACGATCATCAGCACCCCGCAGGCGCCGGACGTCTTCTTCAACTGGGGCGGCGGCAGCATCAGGCCCTTCGTCAAGGCCGACCTGCTGATGCCGCTGGACGACTTCATCGCGAAGAACCCGGACCTGGAGAACAAGTTCCTGCCGTCCGTCTTCAACAACGCCGTCGTCGACGGCAAGCCGTACGGCGTCCCGATGCGCGGCACCCAGCCGGTCCTGCTCTTCCACAACAAGAAGGTCCTCGCCGACGCGGGCGTCGAGCCGCCGAAGACCTGGGACGAACTGCTCGACGCGGTCAAGAAGCTCAAGGACGAGGGCGTCACGCCGATCGCGCTCGGCGGCGGCGACATCTGGCCCACGCAGATGTGGTTCCAGTACCTCTTCGACCGCATCGCCGGACCGGAGCTGCTCCAGAAGGCCCTCAAGGGCGACAAGAGCGCCTGGGAGAGCCCGGACGCCCAGAAGGCCCTGAAGATGATCAGGGAGCTCGTCGACGCCGGCGCCTTCGGAAAGAACTACGACTCCGTCAAGTACACCAACGGCGGCTCGGTCCAGCTGCTGGCCTCGGGCAAGGCCGGCTTCGAGCTGATGGGCTCCTGGTACTACTCCCAGCAGCTGACGGACCACAAGGACTTCGCCGAGAAGGGCCTCGGCTACACCACCTTCCCGGCGGTCGAGGGCGGCAAGGGCGACCCGGCCAACGTCGCCGGCAACACCAACAACTACTACTCGGTGATGAAGAAGACCAAGCACCCCGAGGCCGTCGCCGAGTTCCTGAAGCTCATGTACTCCGACGACTTCGTCAAGGCGCAGCTGGAGATAGGCAACCTGCCGACCACCACCAACACCGACAAGTTCATCGAGACCGCCAGCAACCCCGAGTACGCCCGCTTCCAGTACGACCTGGTCTCCGACGCCCCGTCGTTCCAGCTCTCCTGGGACCAGGCGTACCCGCAGAAGGCCAGCTCGGACTTGCACAAGGCCATCCAGCAGTTCTTCAACGGACAGCTCGACGCGGACGGCTTCACCAAGGCCATGCAGGCCCTCCCCACCGAGTGACGAACGGCTCATGACCACAAAGACCACGAGCGCGCCGCCCGCCCCCTCCGCAACGCAGGTGGGCCGCCCCGGCTTCGCCTGGGCCCTGCCCGCCGCGGTGTTCTTCGCCCTCTTCGCCATCACCCCGCTCATCATGGTCGCGGTGCTGTCCTTCATGAGCTGGGACGGGCTCAGCTCGCCCCAGTTCGTCGGCATGGACAACTGGTCGCGCCTGATGGACGACCCGGTGATGGTCAAGAGCATCTGGCTGACCCTGCTGCTGACCGTGCTCGGCGTGGTCGTCCAGACGCCGCTGAGCATCGTGCTGGGTGTCTGGGCCGCCGGCCACCAGCGCAACCGGGCCGTGCTGTCCGTCATCTACTTCATCCCGCTGCTGCTGTCCGCGACGGCCGTCTCCGTGCTGTGGCGGGCGCTGCTCGACCCGAACTTCGGCATCCCGGCCGACGCCACCTGGCTGTTCGGCGACGGCAACCTGTTCGGTGAACAGGCCACCGCCATCGGCGTGCTGGCGTTCGTCAGCACCTGGCAGTTCACCCCGTTCCACACCCTGATCTACCAGGGCGCCGCCCGCGCGATCCCGAACGTGCTCTACCAGGCCGCGGAGATCGACGGCGCGGGCCGCTACCGGCAGTTCTTCCACATCACCCTGCCGCAGCTGCGCAACGCGATGATCACCTCGATGATCCTGATGATCGTCGGCGGCCTGACCACGTTCGAGACGGTCCTCATCCTGACCCAGGGCGGCCCCGGCACCGACACCACCATCAGCGCCTACTACATGTACGACAAGGCTTTCAAGAGCTTCGACTACGGCACCGGCTCCGCCATCGCCCTGGTCCTGGTCGTCGCGGCCACGATCATCTCGCTGATCGTCGTCCGGGTCTCCGGGTACGACAAGATGCGCAGCTCCATGGAGGGTGTGTCATGAGGCGCCGACCGAACTACGTGGCCGGCGCGGGCTCGCTCCTCTGGCTCTTCGTCGTCGGCCTGCCGCTGTACGTGCTGCTCGCCGCCACCCTGCGCACCCGCCAGGACTACGCCGAGAACGGCCCGGTCTCCATCCCGGACAGCTTCACCCTGGACAACTACACCGGCGCCTTCGACTCCGGCTTCGGCCAGTACTTCCTCAACACGCTCGTCGTCACCGCCTGCGTGATCGGCATCGTGCTGCTGCTGGTCCCGCCGCTCGCCTACGCGATCGTGCGCAGCCGCGGCCGGACCACGTCGGCGATCTTCCGGCTGTTCCTGCTCGGCCTCGCCATCCCCGCCCAGGCCGTCATCGTCCCGATGTTCTACCTGATCAGCGAGGCCGGGCTGTACGACAACCTGCTGGGCGTCATCCTGCCCACGGCCGCGTTCTGCCTGCCCATGTCGGCGCTGATCCTCAGCGGCGCGATGCGTGACATCTCCCCGGAGCTGTACGAGGCCATGGCCATGGACGGCGCCAGCCCGCGGCGCATGTTCTTCCAGCTCGTGCTGCCGCTGTCGCGGGGCGGACTGTCCACGATCGTGGTCTTCTCCGCGCTCCAGGCATGGAACGGCTTCCTGTTCCCCCTCGTCCTGACCCAGTCCGACTCCAGCAAGGTCGTCACCCTGGGCCTGTACAACTTCCAGACCGAACACGGCATCGACATCCCCGGTCTGCTGGGAGCCGTGGTCCTGTCCATGGTGCCCATCCTGCTCGTCTACCTGTTCGCCCGTCGCGCCCTGGTCCAGGGTCTGATGGGTGTCGGAGGAAAGTGACCGCCAACGTGGCCGTAGAGACCACCCCCGAAGCCCCCCTCTGGAACGACCCCGACCGCCCCGTCGCCGCCCGCGTCGACGCGCTCATCGGCGCGATGACCCTGGACGAGAAGATCGCCCAGCTGTACGGCGTGTGGGTCGGCGCGTCCGCCAACGGCGGCGAAGTCGCCCCGCACCAGCACGACATGGAGGAGGCCGTCGACCTCGACGCCCTCCTGCCCCACGGTCTGGGCCAGCTGACCCGCCCCTTCGGCACCGCCCCCGTCGACCCGGCGCTCGGCGCGCTGTCCCTGCTGCGCACCCAGAACCGCATCACCGCCGCCAACCGCTTCGGCATCCCCGCCGTCGCGCACGAGGAGTGCCTGGCCGGCTTCGCCGCCTGGGGCGCCACCGCCTACCCCGTCCCGCTGTCCTGGGGCGCCACCTTCGACCCGGACGTGGTGCGCCGCATGGCCGCCGCCATCGGCCGCGACATGCGCTGCGTCGGCGTCCACCAAGGGCTCGCACCCGTCCTCGACGTGGTCCGCGACGCCCGCTGGGGACGCGTGGAGGAGACCATCGGCGAGGACCCGTACCTCGTCGGCACCATCGGCACCGCCTACGTCCAGGGCCTGGAGTCCGCCGGGATCGTCGCCACCCTCAAGCACTTCGTCGGCTACTCGGCCTCCCGCGCCGGACGCAACCTCGCCCCCTCGCCCATGGGCCCCCGCGAACGCGCCGACGTCCTGCTGCCGCCCTTCGAGATGGCGATCCGCGAAGGCGGCGCCCGCTCGGTCATGCACTCCTACACGGACACCGACGGCGTCCCCGCCGCCGCCGACGAGAGCCTGCTCACGGGGCTCCTCCGCGACACCTGGGGCTTCGACGGCACCGTCGTCGCCGACTACTTCGGCATCGCCTTCCTCAAGATCCTGCACGGCATCGCGGGCGACTGGGCCGAGGCCGCGGGCGCCGCCCTGCAGGCGGGCGTCGACATCGAACTGCCCACCGTCAAGACGTTCGGCGCGCCGCTCGCCGAGGCCGTCACCGACGGCCGGATCCCGGAGGCGCTGATCGACCGCGCCCTGCGCCGCGTCCTCACCCAGAAGGCGATGCTGGGCCTGCTCGACCCGGACTGGAACCCCGTACCGCCCGCCCTCGACGGCTCCGACCTGGACGACCCCGACGCCCTGCGCGGCACGATCGACCTGGACCGGCCCGAGAACCGCGAACTGGCCCTGGAGATCGCCGAGAAGGCCGTCGTCCTGCTCTCCAACGACGGCACCCTGCCCCTCGCCCGGCCCCGCCGCATCGCCCTGGTCGGCCCCAACGCCACCGAGGGCACCGCCGTACTGGGCTGCTACTCCTTCCCGCAGCACGTGGGCGTGCAGCACCCGGACGTCCCGGTCGGCATCGACCTGCCCACCCTGCGGGACACCCTGGCCGCCGAGTTCCCCGACGCGGACATCACGGTCGCCCGCGGCACGGGCGTCGACGACGGAGACCTCTCCGGCATCGGCACGGCGGTGGACGCCGCCAGGGAAGCGGACGTCGTCGTCGCCGTCCTCGGCGACCGCGCCGGCCTCTTCGGCCGCGGCACCAGCGGTGAGGGCTGCGACGCGGAGTCCCTCGCCCTGCCCGGCGCCCAGCAGCAACTGCTCGACGCGCTGCTGGACTCCGGCACACCGGTGGCCACCGTCCTCCTCGCGGGCCGCCCGTACGCGCTCGGCCGGGCCACCGCCGAGTCGGCGGCGATCGTGCAGTCCTTCTTCCCCGGAGTCGCCGGCACCCGGGCGATCGCCGGCGTGCTCAGCGGCCGCACCAACCCCTCCGGCCGGCTCCCGGTCAGCGTGCCCCGCGGACCGGGCTCCCAGCCGACCACCTACCTCGGTGCCCGGCTCGGCCAGGCCAGCGAGGTGTCCAACATCGACCCCACCCCGGCGTTCGGCTTCGGCCACGGTCTGACGTACACGACGTTCGCCTGGGAGGGCCTCGCCGTCGACGCCGGACAGGCCCCCACCGACGGTGAGTTCACCCTGGCCCTCACCGTCCGCAACACCGGGGACCGCGCCGGCACCGAAGTCGTCCAGCTGTACCTCCACGACCCGGTCGCCTCCGTCGTCCAGCCCGTGCAACGACTCGTCGGCTACACCCGGGTGGAGCTGGCGCCCGGCGAGGCCCGCCGGGTCCGCGTCACGGTCCCGGCCGACGTCGCGTCCTTCACCGGCCGCGACGGCCACCGGATCGTCGAACCCGGGGACCTGGAACTCCGCCTGGCCACCTCCTGCACCGACGCCCGCCTGACGGCGACGGTCACCCTGACCGGCCCGGCACGCCAGGTGGACCACACCCGCCGCTTCCACGCGGCGTTCACCCAGGAGCCGGCCCCGGAGGGGTGAGCCGGATCCACCCGCGGCCGGCCCGGACCACACGCGCGGTCCGGGCCGGCCGCGCGTCCGCAGAGGGCTGCCGACCCGGAGGCGAGGGCACCGTGCGGCCCGCCGGCGGTCGCGGCGCACGACATTCCCGACCGGCCGGCGGCTCACCGGACCGGACCTGCCGCGCGGCCACAACAGGTTCCGCACGCCCGGGCAGACGCGTGAGACGCTGGACCGGCCGGCTCTCCCCCCACCCGGCTGTGCGCTGTCAGTGGCGGTCCGTAGTCTCGACGGTGTGGAGGGGAAAGAAGGAAACGCACCGCAGGGGCAGGAAACGGACGCGGAGGACTGGCAGCGGCTGAGCGCGTACGCCTACCTCAGCGCGCCCGAGCGCCTGGAGTACATCGCGGTGATGCGCGTGTTCTGCGGCACGCTGCTGGCGGACCTGTCCGTGCCCGATCTGACCGGCAGGCTGGCCGAGCGGGACGGTCCGGGGGCGGTACCGGACGCGGAGACGCTCACCCGCAGGCTCGAGGAGCTCGTGCGCTGGGGCAACCTGCTGCGCAGCACCCACACCGTCAGGGCGACGAGCATCTCCGAGTACCAGCGTTCCCGTTCCCGCTACCAGCTCTCCAAGCTGGGGGAGCGGGTGCAGCGCGACGCGGACGAGGTGCTGTCCGGGGCGGACGCGGCCCGCGAGGTGAGCAGCGAGCTGCTGGTCCTGGTGGACCGGGGGCTGCGTGAGATCTCCGCCATGGCCGCGGCGCCGGGCGGCGCCGACCCGCAGCGGGCACTGGAGCGGATCAGCACCCTCTTCGTCCAGTTCGCCGAATTCGCCGAGTCCGTCCGCGACTTCTACGCCTACCTGGGCCAGGTGCTGGCGCGCTACGACCTCGACTCGGCCGAGTACCAGGGCTTCAAGGAACTACTGCTCGACTATGTGCAGGCCATCACCGAGGACGTCTCCTTCCGGGCCCCGCGCATCGCGGCCCACCTGGACGCCGTCCGGCCTCACCTGCCCGCGCTGCTCGAGCGGATCGACGAGCACACGGCGGGCATCGGAGCGCTCGCCGGCGGACTGCCCGAGACCCGGGTGCAGCGCAGCCGCGGCCGGGACCTGGCGGACTGGGAGAGCATGCGGGAGTGGTTCGCCACCGGCGGAGCGCACTCCAGCCAGGTGGACCAGCTGCGGGACGCCACCCTGCGCGCCCTGCAGTCCCTCCTCGCCAACGCCAAGCGGATGCTGCGCTCGGCCTCCGGCGAGATGTCCCGCCGCAAGGACCTGCTGCGGCTGGCGGCCTGGTTCGACGCCGCGGAGCCGGAGGAGGCGCACGACCTGGCGGTCGCCGCCTTCGGTCTTTACGGCGCGCGGCACCTGGGCGTCGCGCCGAACCCCGACCGGTCCGTGCCGGCCTATGTGAGCTGGTGGACGGGGCCCGTGGTGGACGTGCCGGTGGCGCTGCGCGAGCGTGGCAGCCGGGCTCCGCGCGGACGCGCGGCGGCGGCCGAGGACCACTCCGAGCAGAAGCACCGCCTCATGGAGCAGGCCCGGCAGCAGGCCGAGGCCCGCCGGTCGGCGGCCGACGAACTGCGCAGCGCCTCCGGCCGGTTCGACCAGGTGCGCCTCGGCGCCCCGGCCATGCGCCTGCTGCTGGAACTGCTCACCACCGCCCTCGGCAACGCCCGGCTGCACCGAGACGCGGAGGGCTTCCTGCTCGACGGCGCACAGGCGGACGACGCGGACCTCGGCATCCGGCTGACCGCGTGGCGCACGCCCGGCCGGTCCACCGTCCTGCGGTCCACGGACGGCGACCTGACCACGGACGACCTCACCGTGGCCGTCGAGAGCACGTCCGCGCCCCCGGCGGCGGAACCGATGCCCGCGGTGGCGGAGCCGATGCCCGAGGCCGGGGAGGCGAGCGCCTGATGACCCTGCCCTCCGCCCATGACGTCGCCCTCGCGGCAGAGCGACGCACCGCCGCCCGGCTCCTGCTGGCCCACCCGCTGGTCACCAGCACCGGACCGCACAGCGACACGTTCCCCCTGGTCCGCCGCCACGCCGACTGGCTCGCCCAGCGCTTCCAGCAGGTGTTCGGTTACCGCCTGCTGGTCGAGGCCTCCTACGCCCGGCTGTTCAAGGCGGGCCTCGGCCCCGGCTCGGGCCACCGCCTGGAGCGGCCGTCGACCGGTACGCCGTTCACCCCGCGGACGTACGCCTACCTGGCCCTCGCCCTGTCCGTCCTCGTCACCGCCCCGGAACAGCTCCTGCTGTCCCGGCTCGTCGCCGACCTGCGCGCCGCGGCCGTCGACGCCGGCATCGACGTCACCGACACCGGACGGCAGGCCGAACGACGGACCCTGGCGGCCGCCCTGCGGCAGCTCGTCGACTGGGGCGTCCTGGTGGAGACCGAGGGCCAGGTGACGGCCGTCGCCGAGGAGCGGGCCGGGGAGGCACTGCTCACCGTGGACCGCGACATCGCGCGAGCCGTCGTCGCCGGCCCGCTCTCCCGGAGCCGCGACGGCGCGGACCTCGTGCGCCGGGCCGCCGACCCCGGCTTCGGGGGCCCCCGTACATACGTCCGCCGCCGCCTCGTCGAAACCCCCGCCGTCCACCTCGACGACCTCACCGACGCCGAACGCGAATGGCTGCGCACCCGGCAGCGGCGCGAGGCGCAGGCCTTCTCCGAACTGCTCGGCCTGGAGGCCGAGATCCGCGCCGAAGGCATCGCCCTGATCGACACGGACGACGAACTCACCGACCTGCGCTTCCCCGGCACCGGCACGGTCGCCCAGGCCGCGCTGCTCCTCGTGGAGCGTCTCGTCGACCGGCTGCGCCCCGAGGAGGCGGGCCATCCGGCGGTCGGCGGCCGGCTCGTCATCGGCGTACCCGTCCCGGACGGACTGCTGCCCGGCCTGCTCGACGAACTGATCGAGGAGTACGGCAGGCGCGGCACCTGGCAGCGCGGCCACCTGGAGGACCGGGACGGATTCCTCGCCGCCGTGCTCGACCTCCTCGCCCGGATGCGCCTGATCGCGCCCGCAGGACCCGTCCGCGCGGACGGCCTCGGCCTGCCCGAGGAGTACGACGGGACGGCGGCCGACGGCCGCTCCGTCACCGACGTCTCGGGCGCACGCGGCCAGGACCGCGCCGGCAGTGGCTGGATCCTGCTCGCCGCGGCCGCCCGCTACGCCACCACGGTGGCGCTCACCCCGCGTACCGCCCCGTCGCCGACGGACGACCCCGGCAAGGAGCCGCCCCGATGAACCGCCCGCAGTCCCCGCACCGCTACCGACTGCACCGCGCGGGCATCCGGAACGTGTGGCAGTACGACCACCAGGAGTTCGCCTTCGGCGAGGGCCGGCTGCTGCTGCGCGGCAAGAACGGCGCCGGCAAGTCCAAGGCCCTGGAGATGCTGCTGCCCTACCTCCTCGACGGCGACGCCCGCGCGCTGGACGCCACGGGAACCGGACGCACCACCCTGGCCTGGCTCATGCTCGACGGTTTCGCCCGGACCAACCGGCTGGGCTACCTGTGGCTGGAGTTCGCGCGGACGGACGAGGAGGGCCACGAGCAGCACCTGACCGTCGGCGCGGCCGTCCGGGCATCGCAGTCGACCCGGACGGCGAAGCCCTTCTTCTTCACCACCCGGCTGCGGGTCGGCGAGGACCTCGACCTCGCCCCCGCCGGCCAGCCCCTCCCCGTGGACCGGCTGAAGACACTGGTCGGCCCGGAGAACGTCACCGACCGCGCCGTCGAACACCGGGCCAGGGTCGCCCGCGACCTGTTCGGCCTCACCGACCCGGCGCGCTACCGCAACCTGCTCCACCTCCTGCACCGGCTGCGCCGCCCCACCATCGGCGACCGCATCGACTCCGGCGGACTCGTCCAGGTCCTCGCCGAGACCCTGCCCGCCCTCGACGACGAGGTCGTGGAGAAGGTGGCCCGCAGCCTGGACGACCTGGACTCCGTCCGGGCCCACCTCGGACGCCTCGAACGCACCGACAGGGCGCTGCACGCCTTCCTCACCGGCTACCGCGGCTATCTCCACGGGGCACTGCGCCGCCGTACGGACCGGGCCGGCGCGGAGCTGGAGCGGCTGAGGGAGCACCGCGGGGCCGCGGACGACGCGGCCCGCACGGTGGAGGAACTCCGCGGGCGTGAACGGGAACTCGACGCCCGCGTCGACCACCTCGTGGCGGAGCAGGAAGCGGCCGGGACGGATCTGGCCGCACTGCACGCCAGCGCCGGCTACCGCAGCCTGCGGGAGCTGGGGGAGAAGCGCGCCACCGTCACCGCCCTGCACAGTGCGGCCGGCACCGCGTTCCGGGCCGTGCGCCAGGCGCACCTGGTCGAGGAGGAGGCGGGGCGGCGCCTCACCGCCGAGGCCGGGCGGCTCGGCGCGGAGCTGGTCGAACTGAGCACCGCCCACGCCGAGTCGGTACGGGAAGCGGAGCGGGCCGGACTGGACCCCGTGCACCTCGGGGAGCCCGTCGCGACACCGGTCGCGCCGGTCGCACCGGCCACCACGGTGCACCTGACCGCCCCGGACGGCGACTTCCACCTGGTCCGGCACAGTGAGGTGCTGGCGGTCGACACCGGGATCTGCACCACCGCGCTGCACGCCTGGGACGCCCGGCTCGACGCCGCACAGCCGCTGATCAGGAACAGGACCCGCTTCGTCACCGAACTGGCCGCCCTCCTCGAACGGTCGGACGAGGCCCGGCGCGAGGCGGACGCGGCCGACACCGCACGCGAGCGCCTGGAGGACCAGGTGGAACACGCCCGCACCCGGGCGGAGCAGCGCCGGCAGGACACGGCCCACGCGTCAAAGAGCTACGCGGAGGAGGCCGGAACCTGGACGGGGTGGCTGCGCGAGCTCACCGGGCTGCCCCTGGACGAGGTGCTCGCCCCGCTCGCCCACGACCCGTCCGAGGGCCCTCTGCCCGCCCGCACCCCCGACGAGGTGGCGGAGACGGCCCGCTCCGCCGTGGAACCGTGGCTGGCTGACCTGGGCGAGGAACGCGACACCCTCGCCCTGGCCGTCCGCGCCTTGGAGACCGAGCGGGAGGACCTCCGCCGCCGGCGCGCGGAATGGGAACGCCGCACCGACCCCGAACCCCCGCCCCCGCCGCACCGCGCGGCTCCCCGCACCTCCGGCACCGGGGCGCCCCTGTACCGCCTGGTGGACTTCGTCCCCGGCCTGCCACCGGACGCACGGGCGGGACTGGAGGCCGCGCTCGAGGCGAGCGGCCTGCTCGACGCCTGGGTGCGCGCCGACGGTACGGTCCTCGACCCGGCCACGCACGACACCCTCCTGGTCCCGGGCGCCCCGGTCGCGGGACCGCCGCTCACCCGCGTGCTGCGGCCGGTCGCCGCACCGGACAGCGGCGTGACGACGGAACAGGTCCAGCGCGTGCTGGAGTCGGTGGCCCTCACCGAGGGCGCCGCCGCCCCGCACACCGACGCGGACACCGGTGTGCACACCGCGGCCGGCACCGACGGCTCCTGGCGGCTCGGCGTCGCCCGCGGCCGTCACCTCAAGCAGGCCGCCGAGTACGTGGGCGCGGAGGTCCGCGCGGAGACCCGCCGCCGGGCACTGGCGGACCTGGACCGCCGGCTGGCCGACGCGGACGCCGCGCTGGAGGAGCGCCGACAGGCCCTGCGCGTCCTCACCGAGAACCGTGACCGGGTCGGCGAGACCCTGCGCAGACCGCCCTCGGCGCGTGGGCTCACGGACGCGTGGGCCCGTACCGCCGAGGCCGAGGGCACCGTCGAGTCCCTCACCGCGCAGGCGTCCACGGCGGCCCGCGAGGCACAGCGGGCGCGGGCCCGCGCGGTCGCCGCCCGGCGCGAGAGCGAGGCGACGGCGAGCGCCCAGGACCTGCCGGCGGACCCGGCCGCACTCGAGACGGTCCGCCTCGCCCTCGACCGCCTCGGACGCGGCACCCAGCACCTGCGACGACGGTTGCGTGCGGTCGTGGACGCCACCGAAGGCCACCGCGACGGCCGGACGGACCACGAGCGCGCCGTCACGGCCCGCCGCGAGGCCGAAACGGACTACGCCGAGCCGCTCGGCCGCCTCGAGACCGCCCGCCGTACCGTCCGGGCCCTGGAGGAGGCCCTCGGTGCCACGGAACAGGAGATCCTCGCCCACGAGGCCGAGGCGAAGCGCCGACTGGACGCCGTGGGACGCCAGCTTCCGCGCCTGCGGGACGACCGGGCCGAGGTGCACGACCGGCGCGTACGGGCGGAGGAGGACGACCGGAAGCGGCGCGAGGCACTCGCCGCCCAGGAGGACGAGGTGCTGGCCTGCGGCAGACGACTGCGCGCGGCACTCGCGCTGCCGGGCCTGCTGCGCGGAGCGGGACTCGACGCCGACGCGGACGAGGGCGCCCTGAAGTCCCAGGACCCCGTCCACCAGGACGTGCGGGAGCGCGTCACCGCACTCGACCGGCTGACCGGCGCCGTGCGCCGCGGCCTGGACGCCGAGCGCCACGACCTCTCGGACACCGCCCTCCTCAACCGCCACACCGAACTGCGCGACCAGCTCTCCGGCGGATACGACGCGACCCTCGAGGAACACGACGGCATCAAGCTGTGCCGCCTCGTCAACGACCAGGGCCCGAGCGACGTCGCCCAGGTCGGCGCGCGCATCGCGGCCGAGGCCACCGAAGCACGCGACCGCCTCACGGAACGCGAGAGCGAGGTCTTCCAGCGCTTCCTGGCAGGGGAGCTGGGCGACCACCTGTCCGCACAGGTGCTCGCCGCCGGCGCCCTGGTCGCCGCCCTCAACACCACCCTCGCCACGGTCCGCACCTCGCACGGTCTGGGCGTCACCCTCGACTGGAAGCTCGCCGACGGGGTGGAGGCGGACGTGAAGGCGGCCGTCGACCTGCTGCGCAGCCCTTCGGGCCTGCGCACCCGCGAGCAGTCCGAGCAGCTCCGCGACGTCCTCCAGCGCCGCATCGAGGACGCCCGCCGCGCCGACCCGGCCGCCGGTTACGCGGCCCACCTGCGCACCGCCCTGGACTACCGCGGCTGGTTCACCTTCACCCCCTGGGTGGTGGACGACGCGGCACCCGGCAGCCGCCGCAAGCTCTCCGGCCGTACCGGCCTGAGCCAGGGCGAACAACGCGTCCTGTCCTACCTGGTCCTCTTCGCCGCGGCGGCGGCGCACTTCACCGGCCTCGCCGACGCCGCCCCGCACACCCCCCGCCTGATCCTCCTCGACGACGCGTTCGCCAAGGTCGACGAGCCCACCCACGCCCGCCTCGGCCGCATCCTCGTCGACCTGGACCTCGACTTCGTCCTCACCAGCGAACGCCTGATCGGCAACTGGCCCGACGTACCGTCCCTGCACATCTACGAGTGCCTGCGCGACCCGCACGTACGGGGCGTGGCCACGCTCCACTACACGTGGAACGGACGGCAGCGGAGACTGATGCCGGTATGAGCAGCCCCGGACTCCCCGACGAAGGGCCCCTGGACGCCGAGACCCTCGCCTTCCTCACCCGCCCCGGCCTCACCCGCCTCTGGACGGCCGTACGCACCCGCCTCGAACGCAACGGCCTCCAGCCGACCGGCACCACGAGGCTCCAGCACCTGGACGCGCGGGAACGCGAGGCGCTCTCCCTCCTCCTGGCCCGACCGGTCACCGGCCCCACCGCCACCGTCCGCCTGCCGGACCTGGACACCCGCCTGCGCGCCAGCGCGGCCGGCCGGGGCCTGGCCGCGACCCTGGAGGCGCTGGGCCCGCCCCTGACGGACCGCGGAGCGGCCCGCGACGCGGCGGCGGCCGAACGGGCCCGCGTCTGGTCGACAGCCCGGACGGAGCTGGAATCCGCCTCCCTGGCGGACCGGCCCTGGGCGGCACAGTGGCTGGAGGACCTGCGACGCGGCGGCACCCTCACCCGCCAGGACCCGCACACCGCGACCACGGTCGTCACCCAGGCGATCCGCACCCTGGCCACCCTCTTCCCGGACGGCGACGCACCCCCCGCCCCCGCCTCCTGGGGCCGCGGCGAACTGGCCACCCGCGCTACCGGCTCCGCCCACGGCCTGGACGACGGCACCCTGCTGTCCCGACTCGTCCTGCGCGGCATCGCCCTGGCGCACGGCACCGCCTTCCCCACCGACGCCCCCGCCCGCCGGGCCCTGTGGCGCACGGCCTCGGTCACCCCGGACGAGGTCTCCAGCACGGTCCTCACCCACGGCCTGCGCCCCACCGGCAACACCTGGCAGGAGGCGGCGCTGCGCGAGCGCGCCGACCACCACAGGGAGACCCACCTGACCCTGCGCGACCTGCGCACCCTCCACCTGACGATGCCGCCCGGCACCCGGGTCCACGTCTGCGAGAACCCCCGCGTGGTCGAGGCCGCCGCCGACGCCGCCCGCACGGCACCCCTGGTCTGCACCGCGGGCAGCGCGACGACGGTCGTCCTCACCCTCCTCGACGCCCTGGCGGCGGCCGGTTGCGCCTTCGCCTACCACGGCGACTTCGACTGGCCCGGCATCGCGCTCGCCAACCGCATCACCCGGCGCTACGCCGCCGAGCCGTGGCGCATGCGCGCCCCCGACTACGAGCACCTGGCGACCCGCGCCCAGTCGCACGGCACCCCGCACCTCCCCCTCACCGGCCCGCCGGTGGAGGCCGCGTGGGACCCGGAACTGGGTTCCGCCATGGAGGCGCTGGGAATCGCCCTGCACGAGGAGGCGGCGCTGGACCTGCTGCTTGAGGACCTCGGGTGAAGGGTTCAGGCGCCCCACGAACGACGTGGCGGACTCGCTGACGACGACGGTCACTGCCTATGAACCGTTCCGGGTTCTGTAGAGACTTCAGATTGTGGTTGTGACCTGGCGTTTCAGGGTCGCGAGGTAGTAGTTGGTCTCGTATTCGACTGGTGGGATGTGCCCGATCTCACCGTGAAGTCGACGATGGCAGTACCAGTCGATCCACTCCGCGGTGGCGAGTTCGACCTGGGAAAGCGTCTTCCAGGGCCGTCGGGGCTTGATCAGCTCGGTTTTGAACACAGGGTCTTTGAGAAGTGATCTTGTGTCCGGGTTCGTCAGGTCAGTCCGAGGGCGGTGAGGGGCCGCTGATGGTCACGGCCGGTGCGGCGGAGGGCAGCGGCGATGTTGGTGTGGCCGTCCTGGCGG
>NZ_JAHWGP010000294.1 GCF_020873915.1 Streptomyces sp. DH5 | reverse complement strand
CCGCCCTCGGCGGGCAGGACGAGGGGGATCTCGATGGTCAGCTCGTCCACCCCGGGGCAGCCGGCCCGGGCGCCGGCGTGCAGCGCCAGCTCCACGAAGCCGGTACCGGGGAACAGCGTCGCCCCACCGATCACGTGGTCGGCCAGCCACGGCTGGGTGTCTGTACCGAGCCGGCCGGTGAACAGCAAGCCACCGGCGTCGGCGAGCTCGACCGCCGCGCCGAGCAGCGGGTGCGCGTCGATTCCGGTGGTCGCGGTGTGCCCGTACCAGTAGCGCTTCCGCTGGAGCGGGTAGGTGGGCAGCTCGCACCGGTGGGCCGGGCCGAGCGACCGGTACACCGCCGCCCAGTCCGGGGTGGCGCCGCTGACGTGCACCTGGGCGAGGGCCTCCAGTACGGCGTCCGGCTCGTCGCGGTCCTTGCGCAGGCTCGCCACCACCACCGGCGTGTCATCGAGACACTGCGCCACCAACC
>NZ_JAHWGP010000293.1 GCF_020873915.1 Streptomyces sp. DH5 | reverse complement strand
GAGTCCCCTGGCGTCGATGACATTGGGTTTGGTGAGCTGGAGCCGCCCAGCAGCGTCCGTCGATGCTCGTCAACAGCGAACCGCCCAGCGAGCCTGATCGGTACCGTCCACGACCCGTCCGCTCGCAACCAGGTAGTGACGGCCCGTAGCGGAGATGGCTAACGTGACCGTTGTCGACAGAGGACGTACGGAGGTGCTCGCATGGCCGGACGGCGCTACCCCGCCAATCGGCGGCTAGCGTGGGAGAGGCTCCAGCGGGGCGGGTCCTACGAGGAGGTCGCCGAGCCAATCCGCCCAGGTGCCGTACTCCCGGGACTCGTCGACGATCGTCTCACCCACGTCGAAGAACACGCTCGAGATCATCCTGGGATTGTGCCTCTCGGGCTCAGGCGGATCAACGCGTGCCGCAGGCGTCGTCGTACGGGTCGTGGCGCCTGCGATGGCAGGCTCAAGGCCAGGCTCGCCGAACTCG
>NZ_JAHWGP010000292.1 GCF_020873915.1 Streptomyces sp. DH5 | reverse complement strand
TATAAAGACTATCTTGCGTATATTAAATTAAACGATTGGTACCATCCACAAGAATTGTTTCGTTGGATCCGTGATGATCGTTATAACGATGAATATGATTTATCTCAAACAAATAAACAGCCTGCGTATTCTAAGGCGCCAGTGAGACAAGAGCAGTTACCAAATTGGAATGGGATGCAAGAAGATGTACCTTTATCACCTGAAGAATTAGCTGAATTAGAACGACAAAAACAAGAATTATTAGGAGAGTGACAATATGATAAACCAAGTTGTGTTAGTTGGACGTTTAACGAAAGATATAGATTTACGCTACACCGCAAGTGGTTCTGCAGTTGGAAGCTTTACTCTTGCTGTGAACCGTAACTTTACAAACCAAAACGGCGAACGAGAAGCGGATTTTATCAACTGTGTAATTTGGCGTAAGCCTGCTGAAACAATGGCTAATTATGCTCGTAAAGGAACATTATTAGGA
>NZ_JAHWGP010000291.1 GCF_020873915.1 Streptomyces sp. DH5 | reverse complement strand
CAGCAATCAGTTCGTCAATTTCTCGCAGTGCTTGGCGTGGCTTTTTTAATCTGCCTTGCTTAAATCCGCATTCAATTTGCATTAGCTTTGTTTCAGGTTTCATATGTTCTCGCTCCTCCAAGCTGGCGCGGCGTTACAACACCAAGCTCACCCGTTGACCGCCGGAGCAGCCTGAGAATTACCCGAAAAGCTGCGGGGCGGGCAATCGGGTGCAGCGTTTTGTTGGGCCGCATTGTTGAGCAGCCTACCAGCCTCAGTTATGCGACAGACCACGACCGGGAACTCCCGTTCCTCTGAACTGTATTTGACCAAGCCCTGTTTTTGCAAACCTCGCCATGCACGCATCCAATCATCGTGCATACACCAACACGAGATGCTTTCCACGCCCGGCTCACAAAGCCGCACGAGTGTTTCAGATTGCTTTTTGGTTAGCTTGCTCATTTGTTTCTGCCTTTCCGTAAAGCGTTCCAAA
>NZ_JAHWGP010000290.1 GCF_020873915.1 Streptomyces sp. DH5 | reverse complement strand
CCTCAAATTCCGCCCTCTTATTGCGTAAGAAATAATCGTAGACGTGTTCGCCGAGGGTCTCAGCCACGAGCTCGGACTCCTCCATGCAGCGGATCGCAGCACCCAGACTTTGCGGCAGCTGCTTGATCCCCAGTGCGTGACGCTCGCGAGCTGACAACTGCCACACGTCGTCGGATGCCTCCTCTGGAAGCGGTAGCTCCTTCTCGATGCCGTCCAAACCAGCAGCAAGTACCAAGGAATACGCCAGATATGGGTTGGCAGCAGAATCGATAGAACGCAACTCCACCCGAGCCGAGGAAGCCTTGTCGGGCTTATACATCGGAATACGAACCAGTGCTGAACGATTATTGCGACCCCAGCAAATGTAGTTAGGTGCCTCTCCCCCACCGGAAAGCCGACGGTAGGAGTTAACCCACTGGTTCGTCACGGCGATGATCTCCGGAGCATGGTGCAAAAGACCGGCGACGAAATAC
>NZ_JAHWGP010000033.1 GCF_020873915.1 Streptomyces sp. DH5 | reverse complement strand
GGTGGTGTGGGCGTGCTCCGGCGGGGCCGGGCGGGGGCGGGGGCCTGGCAGGCGGGATGGTGGCAGCAGGTGGGACACATCTGCCAATTTCTACCCGTCGGGTGGTGATTGGACCTTTTCTCCAAGAGGGGGGAGGCAAGGTGGGAGGCAGAGGCCGTGGGCCAGAGCGAAGGGGCGGAGAAACGCTCCAATCACCACCCGGCAGCCACCGGCCATCACCCGACAGCCATCGGTTTCTGGCCCGGGGCGGGCGACCACTGACCGCCCCGGCTGGCGGTCGTCGACGCGCCACCCGTGGACCTGCCCAGTACACGTCCACCCGCCCTCTCACCTCACCAGTCGGCGAGGCCCTGGCCGCGGTCCCCACCCACCGTTCGCCGCCCAGCCGGCCCGGTGTGGGGCCAAGACGCGGATGCGGCCCACTACTCACCACTCACCATCCACCGCCCAGCCGGCCCGGTGTGGGGCCAAGACGCGGATGCGGCCCACTACTCACCACTCACCATCCACCGCCCAGCCGGCCCGGTGTGGGGCCAAGACGCGGATGCGGCCCACTACTCACCACCCACCACCCACCACCCACCATCCACCGTTCGCCGCCCAGCCGGCCCGGCGTGCCGGTGAAGTGGGGGTGCGTCCGTGAATGCGGGGGACTGGTCAGCGGGCCTCGGATCGCAAGCGTGCCCTGGCCCCCGCTTTCCTCCGGCCGCTCGCTCGCTTCTCCCCCGTGCTGGAGCGGGCCGGGTCAAGGGTGGGCCGTAGGCCCATCGCCGAAGGCGACGCGGAGTGGAGCGCAGCGGAACGCAGCGCCCTTGACGCGGGTCGCGGAAGCACGACACTGACGAAGAAGCGAGTGGCCCAACGGTCACCTGTGATCCCAGGTCGGGTCAGCCGGCCGACTCGGCGATCATCTCGGGGTCGCATGCGGCGATGCGGGTCGCGTCCTCGTCGCCGGTCTCCACCCGGCTCGGCACCGTCCCGGCCCCGGGTACGGCGACGTCCTGCGAGCGGGTGAGAACCTCCGCGCCGGTCACGTCCTCCCGCCGAAGGACGCTCGACACCAACATGCCCGCTCCGCCGGCCCTGACCCTGGCCCTGGGTGGGGCAGGTAGACGTCCTTCACGCACGGGGGGACCGGCCGCGGCGGGTCCGACCGGCCGCGGCCGGACCCGCCGGACCGGCCGGTCCGGCGGGTCAGCGGGTCAGCGGGTCAGCGGGTCAGCCGGTCAGCGGGTCGCCGTCGCGTACGGGGTCGGGATGCAGTCGTGTATGCGGGAGACGTACGCGGTGTCGTCCACCTCGACGCGGGCCGTCGCCGTCCCGCCCGCCGGGACGTCGACCGTCGCGGTCCGGGTGACGACCGTGCCGCCGGTGCTGCTGTCGAAGGTCACCTCGACCGTGAAGGTGCCGTCGACGGTGTTGGGGTTGGCGACCTCGACGGTGGCGTAGGGGGCCTTCCGCGAGACGCAGGTCAGCAGTTCCACCGTGGCGTCCTGGAGGGACGAGAACGTGCCTTCGCCGCTGCTGCTGCCGCCGCCGCTCGAGCTGCCCGTGTCGTCGTTGTCGTCGTCATCGTCGTAGTCCCGGTGCGAGCCGCTCCCGGAGCCGGACGACGAGTCGTGGTTCTGGGACGAGCTGCTGCAGCCTCCGCCGTCTCCCCCGTCGCCGCTGCCGTTTCCACGGCCGGTGGAGAAGCCGGTGAGGGTCAGGACGACCAGGGCCGAGACCGCTGTGAGCTTGAGAGTGTTCCCCCGTGGAGTCATGCATGACAGGCTAGCGACTCCAGTGTCACGGGCATGTCACCGTCCGGCGGCCGTCGTGCACCCGGCGTGACGCCGGCCCCCGGGAGCGGCCGGCCGGCCCGGGGCCCGTGTCTACGTCGTGCGGGCCGTGCCCGTCCCCTTCTCCGCGTCCAGCGCGTACACGCAGCGGTCCTTGCTGCACGCGTACACCACGCCGTCCCGGACCACCGGGGAACCGGTGATCTCGCCGCCGGTCGCGAGCTTCCACCTCAGGCGTCCGTCGTCGGCCTTCAGCGTGTACAGCAGGTGGTCGCTGGAGCCGAAGTGGATGCGGCCCTCGGCGACCGCGGGGGCACCCACGATCTCGCCGCCCGACTGGAAGCGCCACTTGGGCGTGCCGGTGACCGCGTCCAGGGTGTAGAGGCCCTTGCCGCTGCCCACGTGGACGTGGCCGGCGGCGACCAGGACCGGTTCGGTCGAGGCGCGGGACTCGGTGGCGATGCGCCAGCGGTCGCGGCCGTCGGTGGCGTCGAGGGCGTAGACCGTGCCGAGGTAGTCGGCCAGGTACACGCCGCCGCCGGTCACCGCGGGCCCCGGGACGAAGGCGGGCGGGCAGAGGAAGACCGCCGGCGCCTCGAAGTGCCAGCGCACGTGCCCCGAGGTGACCTCCATCGCGAGCACGCGGGTTCCGGCACAGACGTAGACGTAACCGTCGGGGGCGTGGGTGAGGCGGAGCGGGACGCCGCCGCAGGATGCCGCGTCACCGATGGGATAGGACCAGCGCTCGTCGCCGGTGCGGGCGTCCAGGGCGCGCAGCCGGGCGTCCTGCCAGAGGAAGACGGTGCCGTCGTGGACGGACGGCCCGCCCTCCGGGGACTCGAAGTCGCTCTGGCAGCCGGTGACCTCCCACAGCTTCTGGCCGGTGGCCGCCTCCCACGCCTGCACGCCGCCGCCGCGCGTGCCGGTGACGACCGTGCCGCGGTCGGCCTGGAGGGAGTACACCCAGGCGTCCGTGGACAGCCGCCACAGGTCGCCGCCCTCGCGGGCGTCGAGGGCGAAGAGGGTGGGGCCGTCGGAGGCGTGGATGCGTCCGTCGGCGACCGCCATCGACCAGGCGACGTCGCGGGTCTTGAAGCGGCGCCGGCCGGTGGCGACGTCGAGGGCGTGGACCTCGAAGGAGGTGACGTAGACGAGGTCGCCGTCGACGGCCGGGGTCCCCCAGACGTCGTTGGACATGCGGAAGCGCCAGGGCCGCCAGCCGCTGGGGTGCTCCGGCGCGGCGGCGGGCGCCGGTACGGCAGGGTCGGCGCCGTTGACGCCGGGGCGGGGCTTGGACCAGGTGGCGGCGAGGGCCGCCTCCGGCGGAGGTGCCTTCACGGCGGCCGCGCGCGTGTCGGCGACGCGCGGGCCGGGACCGATGGGCACCGCGGCGCCGGCCAGCCGCACGGGTCCGGTGCCGGGTGCGCCGACGCCCACGGCCGCGCCGGCGTGCGCCCCCAGCGGCGCCGGCCGGGACGGGGGCGGCGGGACCACGGGATCGTGCGGGGGCGGGGGCGGTACGGCGGGACGGGCGCCGCCTGCGCTGCGGCCCGTGCCGTGCGCCGGTCTGGGCGCCGGACGGCCGCCCCGGCGGGTCTCGATCAGGCTCACCGCACGCTCGGGCAGCCAGGCCGAGGCCGTACCGCTGTCGTCCGATCCGGAGCCGAAGAGGTGCGGGGCGAGCTGCGCCTGGAGGTCGGCGGGGTTGGGGCGGGCCGTGGCCTCCATCTGCATGCACGCCTCGATGAGCGGCCGCAGCTCGTCCGGGAGGCCGTCGAGGTCCGGGCCCTCGCGCAGCAGCATGAAGACGGTCTCGACGGGGTTGGCTCCGTGGAAGGGAGGGTGGCCGGTGGCGGCGAAGACCAGCATGGAGCCGAGGGAGAAGACGTCGCTCGCGCCGGTGACGCTGCGGGAGTCCTTGGCCTGCTCCGGGGACATGTAGGCCGGGGTGCCGACGGCGACGTTCGTCATGGTCAGGCGCGTGTTCGAGACGCCGGAGGCGATGCCGAAGTCGATCACTCGCGGTCCGTCCTCGACGACGAGGACGTTGGACGGCTTGAGGTCGCGGTGGACGAGACCGGCGCCGTGGATCGACTGGAGCGCCTCCGCGACGCCCGCCGCGAGCCAGCGCACCGCCTGGGCGGGCAGCGGCCCGCACTCGTTCACTATCTCCTCGAGGGAGGGCGCGGGGACGTACGCGGTGGCCAGCCACGGCACGGCGGCGCGCGGGTCGGCGTCCACGACGGCGGCCGTGTAGAAACCGGAGACCGCGCGGGCCGCCTCCACCTCGCGCGTGAAGCGGACCCGGAACAGCTGGTCCTCGGCCAGCTCCGTCCGGACCGTCTTGATCGCCACCCGCCGGCCGGACGCCGAGCGCGCGAGATAGACCAGCCCCATGCCGCCGGCTCCCAGCCGTCCCAGCACCTCGAACGGCCCGATACGCCGCGGATCGTGCTGCGTCAGCTGATCCACCACTTGCCTGCCACCTCCCCGTACGCGTCGCGCCTCCACCTGTGCGCGACCGTAGTGCAGCGTCTCACCACCGCACCGCCGTGGCGGCACGCACCCCGATTCTTCCTGTCCGGGCCCCCGGTTGCGAACCGGCCGACAAATCGGGTGTCCAGGTTTACATATGACTTCGGAGGCGGAAACGGCTCAGCGGCGCAGCAGCGCGAAGGACGCGCCCTGGTTGTCGGTGACCACGGCCGCCGTGCCGTAGGACGTCTCGAAGGGAGGGACCTGGACCCGGCCCCCGAGCCGGGCCACCTCCGCCATGGCGGCGTCCAGGTCCCCGGCGGCGAAGTGGACCAGGAGGTGGGGCGGCATCTCGGCGGCGAAGACGTCGGTGACCGGTGCGCGGCCGAAGGCGGGATCGGCGTCCGGACCGAACAGGGCCTCGTGGAAGAGGTCGCCGTAGAAGGTGTTGGCCGCCTCGGTGTCCCGCGCGTAGAGCTGCACCCAGGCGAAGGTGCCGGGCTCCCGCCGGCGGCCGAAGCCGGGGGTGCGCCCGCCCTGCCAGAGGGAGAACACGGCGCCCTCGGGGTCGGTGACCAGCGCGGTGACGCCCAGGTCGCCGAAGGGCAGCGGCGGGGAGACGATCTGACCGCCGCCCGCGAGGATCCGCCGGCACGTCGCCTCGGCGTCGGGGGTGGCGAAGGACACCGTCCACACGGTGGGCAGCCGGCCGTCCGTCTTGTGCGCGAGGGAGGCGACGGGCTCACCCTCCTTCAGCGCCCGCACGGTTCCCTGCGGCTGGTCCTCGAAGGTCCAGCCGAAGAGCTCGCCGTAGAACCGCTTGCCCGCCTCCACGTCGGGAAGCTGCGCGTCCACCCAGCACGGGGTGCCCTCCGAGTACTGCGATGCCTTGTTTTCGGCCATGCCGCCAAACTAGCCGCGCCCCCCGCACCGCGCAGACCAGGCACACCAGCGCATCCGCGACCGCGCACCCCATTTGCAGTCGGCCGAATCGCGCCCGGATCACCCGTCGGTAAGCTGACTGCATGACAGGACAAGTGCGTACCGTCGACGGCCGGGTGGCCGGAAAACGTGGGCAGGCGACCCGGCAGAAGCTGCTCGACTGCCTCAGCGAGATGCTCAGCTCGTCCCCCTACCGGGATGTCAAGGTCATCGACGTCGCCCGCCGGGCGGGAACCTCGCCGGCCACCTTCTACCAGTACTTCCCGGACGTCGAGGGCGCCGTTCTGGAGCTCGCCGAGGAAATGGCCGCGGAGAGCGGCGCGTTGACCGAACTGCTGGCGGGCCGCTCGTGGACCGGGCGGGCCGGCTGGCAGACGGCACAGGAACTCGTCGACGGTTTCCTGGAGTTCTGGCGGAAGAACGACGCGCTCCTGCGCGTCGTGGACCTGGGCGCCGCCGAGGGCGACAAGCGGTTCTACAAGATCCGCATGAAGATCCTGAACTCGGTGAACTCCTCCCTGGCCGACTCGGTCGCCGGACTGCAGGCCAAGGGGCGCATCGACAAGGACGTGAATCCGGGGGCGATCGCCGGTTCCCTGGTCGCCATGCTCGCGGCCGTCGCCTCCCACCAGAAAGGTTTCTCCTCCTGGGGCGTGAAGCAGGCCGAGCTCAAGCCCAACCTGGCTCTGCTGGTGCACCTGGGGGTCACCGGGAGGAAGCCGACGAAGTAGCCGCCCGGCTGCCCGCACCCCACGCGACCACGCAAGTCCTGTCATCCAGGCGGCGGTTCACCCCGGTGGACCGCCGCCTGTCGCGTGGTGCGGTGCCGACCGGGTCGGATGGGGAAGGAACACCTCCGGTGCGGTCCGCGTCGAAGCCGCCGGAGTCCGGCCGCACACCGGCACACACCGGCACACACCGGTACCCCGTACGCCGTACGCCCCACACGTCGCAGGAGGAACCCGCCATGGCCCTGACCCGCGAAGAACGTGAACAGTTCCTGGCCGAACCCCATGTCGCCGCATTCGCCGTGGACGCCGGGGACGGCCGCGCCCCGCTGAGCGTGCCGATCTGGTACCAGTACGCGCCCGGCGGCGACGTCTGGATCATGACCGGTCTCGATTCGCGCAAGAACCGGCTGATCAGCGCGGCGGGACGGTTCTCGCTGATGGTGGACCGCGTCGAGCCCACCATCCGTTACGTCTCCGTCGAGGGCCCGGTCGTCGACACCACCCCGGCCACGGTCGAGCTGCTCCGGGAGATCTCCGCCCGCTACCTCCCGGCCGACAGGGTCGAGGGGTACGTCGACTTCGCCTGGAAGAACCACGGCGAGCAGGTCATCGTGCGGATGCGCCCCGAACGGTGGCTCTCCTCGGACCTCGGGTCGGTCTGAGCGGGCCGCACGCACGACAATCAGGGCATGGAACCCGATCTTCACGAGCTGCTGAGGTCGCTGCGGGTGTGGGACCCGGCGGTCACCACGCTGCCACCGCTGGCCCCGGACACCGCGCCCGCCGCGCCACTGCCGCTGTTCGCGCGGTGGCTGGCGGAGGCGGCGGCGGCCGGACAGGCCGAACCGCACACCATGTCGCTGGCCACGGCGGACGCGGAGGGCCTGCCCGACGTACGGATCGTGATGCTGCACGGCGCGGACGACGACGGCTGGTCCTTCGCGACCCACGCGCACAGCCGCAAGGGCGGCCAGCTCGCCGGGCGCCCGCACGCCGCGCTGGCCTTCTACTGGCCGGTGCTGGGCCGTCAGGTGCGGGTGCGCGGGCCGGTCGGCGTCGCTCCCCGCGAGGAGGCGCAGGCGGATCTGCACGCCCGCTCGACGGGAGCCCTGGCCGCCGCCCTGACCGGCAGGCAGAGCGAGGTCCTCGGCTCGGCGGAGGACCTGGCACGGGCCTCGGAGCAGGCCTGGGACCGGGCACGGCGGGAACCGGCGACCCCGGTCCCGTCCTGGACGCTGTACCGTCTGCGGCCGGACGAGGTCGAGTTCTTCCAGGGCGACGCCCGGCGCCGCCACGTACGGCTGCGCTACCGGCGGGCACCCGGGGGATGGACCCACGAACTCCTCTGGCCCTGACACCGGCCCGCCGCGCGGGCGGTACGGGAGCCCGGGACGCCACCGGGCGGAGGGCACGGAAGTCCGGCTCCCCGGACACCACCCGGCGGGGAACACCGGAGCCCGCCTGCCGGACGCCGCCGCACGGGAAGCCCCAGCCCTGCCTCCGACCCCGCAGGCGCACGGACCCCGCTCCCCGACCGCCACGAGCCGGACGTCCTGGCCGACGAACGCACCACATCACCCCGGCCAGCACGGACGGAGCCCAGAGACCCCGGTGGCGGCCGACGCGGCCGGTGCCGGCAGTGCGACGCGCCGGTTCGTACGGGCGGTGGCTCCCGTGGGGCACGGGTTCCGGGCACGCCCTCGTACCCGCCGGAAGCGACGTGATCGATCCGCAACCAATTCCGGTCTTGACCGATACCCATCAACCAGGTGCGGAATTAGGCTCGCGCTCATGACCGACTCCTCCACGTCCGCGCAGCCCACCGCGCCGAACCCGGCGGACCGACCCGTCTACGTCATCGGCGGCGGACCGGGCGGGCTGGCCGCCGCGTACGCCCTGCGCGCCCGGGGGATCCGGGCGGTCGTCCTGGAGCGCTCCGACCGCGTGGGCGCGTCCTGGCGGCGCCACTACGACCGGCTGCGCCTGCACACCACCCGGCGGCTGTCCGCCCTGCCCGGCCTGCCGATGCCCCGCCGGTTCGGCCGGTGGCCGGCCCGCGACGACGTGGTCAGGTACCTGGAGAAGTACGCCGAGCACCACCGGCTCGAGATCGTCACCGGCGTCGAGGTCTCCCGCGTCGAGCGCACCCCGGACGGCACCGGCTGGCTGCTGCACGCCACCGGCGGCCGGGAGCTGACCGGCGCGGCGGTCGTCGTCGCCACCGGCTACAACCACACCCCGCGCGTCCCCGACTGGCCCGGCCGGGCCACGTACACCGGCGAGTTCCTGCACGCCTCGGCGTACCGCGCCCCGAAGCCCTACGCCGGCCGGGACGTCCTCGTCGTGGGCGTCGGCAACACGGGCGCGGAGATCGCCGTGGACCTGGTGGAGGGCGGCGCGGCCCGGGTGCGGCTGGCGGTACGCACGCCGCCGCACATCGTGCGCCGTTCCACCGCCGGCTGGCCCGCGCAGTACTCGGGGGTCCTGGTGCGCCGGCTGCCCGTCGGCCTCGTCGACCGCGTCTCCCGGGTGCAGGCACGGGTGGCGATACCCGACCTGTCGGCCCACGGCCTGCCCCGCCCCGGCTCCGGCCTCTACAGCCGGGTGCGGGAGGGGGCCATCCCCGTGCAGGACGTCGGGCTGATCGACGCGGTGCGCGAGGGGACGGTGGAGGTCGTGGCCGCCGTGGAGGCGTTCGACGGGGGTGAGGTGGTGCTGGCGGACGGGACGAGGATCACCCCGGACGCGGTGATCGCGGCGACCGGGTACGTCCGGGGGCTGGAGTCCCTGGTGGGGGACCTCGGCGTGCTGGACGGGCGGGGCAGACCCGTGGCCCACGGGGCCCGTACCGCACCCGGCGCCCCCGGACTCCACTTCACCGGCTACACGAACCCGATCAGCGGGAACCTCCGGGAACTGGCGCTGGACGCGGAGCGGATCGCCAAGGCCGTGGCCCGCGCGGGCGGGGTGTCCCGGCTGCCCACCGCCTGAAGGTCACCGGCCCCCGTCACCGGGCCGCCCACCACGTGAGCCGTCACCGGACCGCCCGCCACCCCGGACCGCCGGGCGGCCGTCGCGGCGGGCGCCCGCCGCGAGGCCGGCGGTCGCGAGGCCGGCGGTCGCGAGGCCGGCGGTCGCCGGCCGCCGCCGGATCACCAGCACCGTCAGCGCCGGCGCCGCGCACCACGCCCCGACGCGTACCGGACCACGTCGTACGAGCCGAGCGCGTCGCGCCGCCCGCGAAGGCGGCCACGGCCGCGCCCACCTGGTGGGAGGCGAGCACCCACCCGAAGACGATCGGTCCGCCGTCCCCGTAGTGCTCTCGGCACAGCGCCGGCGTGGGCGGCACGGTCGCCCTCCCGGTCGAGCCCGTGGAAGACGATGAGGAAGACCATCGGCGGGTGCGCGCCCGGCGCCGGCAGCATCGGCAGGAACAGCAGGGAGACGCCGCGCGGCGCGTAGTACACGGCGAGCAGCCGCCGGGTGTCGTACCGGTCGGTGGACCACCCGGACGCGATCGTCCCGGCGACGTCGAACACCCCGATGACCGCCGGCAGCGGCGCCGCCGTCGTGACCGGTATGCCGTGGTCGTGGGACGCGGGCACGAAGTGCGTCTGGGCCAGCCCGTTCGTCGAGGCGCCGCAGATCGCGAAGGAACCGGCGAGCAGCCGGAAGGGCCCGGTGCGCGCCGCCGAGGACGGCACCGTCAGCACGCGCCGCGCGGCGCCCGGCACCGGCGCGGGCTGGGTACGAACTCCTCGGCCCCGTAGGGCTTTCGGCCCACGTCGGCCGGGTGGTGGTCGTGCGACAGCAGCCAGACGAACGGCACCACCGCGAGCGCGGCGAGCGCCACGGTGACGGCGGCCGGCCGCCAGTCGTGGGTGGCGACGATCCAGGACAGCACGGGCAGGGAGATCGGCTGTCCGGAGGCGGACGCGGCGGTGAGGACGCCGGTGACCGGACCGCGCCGCGCCGGGGGTGACACCCACGGCCCACCGGCGTGCCTTCCGCGAGGCGGGACGACGGGCGGGGGCGGCGGCGACCGCCGCGGCCGGGTGGGTGGGCACATGTCGTCCACAGCCTGTGGACAAGACGGGGGGACGGTGGCGGTGCGGCGCCGAACGCCCCGAGCGCGGCAGCGCCGCACCGCTCCTCGGCTCGGCCCTCCCGCCCGGGCTCCCCCTCGGCCCCGGGGGGAACCGACGCCGACCGACGACCCACACTCGTCGAGGGCTCCCGTCGCAGGGCCCTCGCCGTCCCCTCGCGGCGAATCGCTGACGACCAGCGTGATCACACCGTCACGGCACGTCAACACCGGTTCGGGCGAGATGGGGTGGAATACGGCATAAGCCCTGTTCATGGGCGCAGCGCACGGAAGCACACCGGGCGCACCGGTTCACAGACCGCCCGCGGGGACGGGCCCGCCGTGCTCCCGTGCCCCTCCGAGGGCGCGAGGCGAGGGCCGCGACCGAGGGGTCCGCCCCGACCGGTCCGCCCGCGCACTCACACCGCCTCGTACGGCCGCCCTTCGTAGGTCCACCCCTCGTACGCCGCCGTGGCGCTGCCGTCGCAGACCGGCGCGGCGGCCTCGGACCGGCCCGCGCAGCGGTCCAGTTCGCACCAGATGCGCTTGCCGGCCCCCTCGGCGCTCCAGCCCCAGCGGTCGGCCAGGCCGTCCACGAGGGCGAGTCCGCGGCCGCCGGTCGACTCGCCGTCCACGCAGCGCGGCACCGGCGCCCGGTCACTGCGGTCGGCCACCTCCAGCCGGACGACGGCCTCCCCGGCCGCCTCCGCCCCCGGCAGGCACAGGCGCAGCACTGCGGGGCGGCGGGTGTGCACCACGGCGTTGGTGACGAGCTCCGAGACGAGCAGGATCAGCGTCTCGGCCAGTGGTTCGTCGGCTCCTATGCCGGACCCGGCCAGTCGTGAACGCGCCCACCGCCGGGCACGCCCCACCTCAGCGGGGTCGGGCCGGATCTCCAACTGCACTTGAAGCACCTGCACCGCTCACACCATCCGAACCGGCGGACACTTGGACTCGCGCCTCACGAGGGCCACGATCGTAGCCATTTTCTGCATGGCCAGGACAACGGCCGGGACAGGAGTCACGGAACGTGATTCCCTTGTGGGACAGCATGGTTGACGTACAGTCACGTCAACAAGCGCTTCGGGCATATTCCCGCGCGAAGGAGTACACGTACGGCATACTGTGCGACGCCGGCCGGGGGCGGTCGAACAGGGGGCGGCGACGGGCCCGGTCGCACGGCGAGCAACCGCAGGCACCAGCCCGGACGGAGTCGCCTCGGGGGCGACTCCGTCGCGGTGCGTGCTCGGAACGACTCGCATCCCACACAAGGTACCGGAGCGGACGTCCGACTCCGGGCCGTGACGGGTCACGCGGAGGACGGAAGCCGGACCGCACGCTCCGTGATCAGGAGAATGCCACGATCCGTGACATCGGCGCTGGGCGCGTCACTCGGGAACAGTGAAGTAGCGGGCGAAGGCCCGGACGATCTCCTCCTCGCCGATCCTGCCGTCGCCGTCCGTGTCGAGGGAGGCGGCGACCGTACCGGCGAGGTCCTCGTCGACGCCGAGCACCTTGAGCACCCGCGCGGTGTTCTCGACACCGGCCGCACCGTCGTCGTGGGTGTCGGCGACGGCGAGGGCCGCGTGCAGGAAGGGCCGGGCGATCTCGGCGAAGCCCTCCGGGTTGTCCCGCAGCCGCTTGACCGCGCCGTGCACGAACTCCTCGCGCGTGATGCGCTGGTCGCCGTCCCGGTCCGCGATCCCCGCCATGCCCTGCCAGAACGCCTCGGCGCCGATGTACAGCGCCTGGCCCCGGTCGGAGCGGGCGGCGGTGCCGAACTCGGCGAGCAGCGCCTTGGCCGCTCCGCTGAAGTCCTCGCGGTCGATGTAGCCGTTGCCGTCCTGGTCGAAGGTGGCGAACCGGGCCGCGATCCTGCGCTCGTACTCGCTGGTGACCATGTCTCTTTCAGGCCGCCTTAGGTCAGTGGGTCGTCTCGCAGGGAGCGTACGTGGTCAGTGGACGTCCGGGAGCACGAAGACGTCGCCCGGACCAGGAACGGGGGAATACCGGGACAACGGCGTGACACGTGTGAGCGGTTCCACGACGGACGTCCGGGGGCGGCGGCTCACGCCGACAGCGGACGCGAGTCCTCGTCGACCGCGGAGGGGACGTCCGGATGGATCTCGAAGAGGCGGCGGACGCCGAGGGCGCCGAGCACCTTGTTCACGTGACTGCCGTCGGCGGCCCCCCTCGCGGGGAGGATCAGCCGCAGGCTGCCCCGGCAGGAGCGCAGCAGCCGCCGGGAGGCGATGAGCACGCCCACCCCGCTGGAATCGCAGAACCACACCTCGGAGAGGTCGAGGACGAGGCTGTGCCGGCCCTCGGCCACCACGTCGTGCACCCGTTGGCGCAGCACCGGGGACGTCACCAGGTCCAGTTCGCCCGACACCCGGAGCACGGCCCATCCGCCGTGGTCCTGGTCGGTCACCGTGAAGGTCACCACCACGCCCCTCGCTCGCCGAAACGGAAGCACTGCCTACGCTTCCTTGCAGCGCGGCTGCCCAACGGCCGTTCCCCTGAAACGCGGGCCAGGAAACGGTGACCGATCAGAAAGGGCTTGTTCTAGTCGCATTCGATCCGATTCGATCGGTTCCGATCGGCACGGTGGGGGTAGTCAGGTGCCGAGCGATGTCCGACGTGCGCGGGCGACCCCTTACCACCTGCGGTTCGACCGGGGGCGCGCATTGCCGCAAAGGGGCGTGCGCCCCGGTTCGTGCCGACTACATTCATGGGGTCACCGGCCGCACGCCGGCCCCGGGCACCGACCGGCCCGGGGTGCCGGGAGGAACAGGGGGTGAGGGGCCGCATGCCGGAACGGGACGCACCGCCCCGCTGGGACCGCAGGATGCAGCAGCGGCTCGCCCGCGGGGAGGCGGCAGCCCTCGGCGAGCTCTACGACCGGTTCGCCTCCCTCGTCCACGGCCTCGCCCACCGCGTCCTGGGCGACGAGCACGCGGCCGACGCCCTCACCCGCGACGTCTTCGCCCACGTCTGGCAGCACCCGGACTCCTACGACCCCGGAGAGGGCCCTCTGCGCAGCTGGCTCGCCGCACTGACCAACCGGCTGGCCGTACAGCGGCTGCGCACCACCGGGACCGCGGCCCTCGCCCTCGGCGGCCCCGGCACCACCGAGGACCTGGAGCGCACGCTGCGGCACGCCTCGGTGGCCGCCCGCGCCGACTACATCGTCCAGTCCATGCCCGCACCCCTGCGGGCCGCCCTGGAACTCGCGTACCTCCAGCGCCGGGACTACCACCGGACCGCCACCGACCTGGGCGTCACCGACGAGGAGGCCCGCCGCCGGCTCCGCCTGGGCCTTCAGCTGCTGGCCACCGCCCACGACACCGAGGCCCCGGGGGCCCCGCCCGGGATCGGGGGCGCCGCGTGAGCGAGCAGGCCGGGCAGCGGCAGGAGCGGACGGCCGCGGACACGCCCGGAGCGAACGGGCGGCCGGACGGTGAGCCCCTTCCCCTGGAACACGACGTGCTGAAGTCACTGCTGGGTGCCTGGGCGCTGGCCGCCTGCGCGCCGGCCGAGGCGGAGGCCGTCGAGGAACACCTCGGCG
Organism: Streptomyces sp. DH5; assembly: GCF_020873915.1. GTDB lineage: Bacteria > Actinomycetota > Actinomycetes > Streptomycetales > Streptomycetaceae > Streptomyces. Next base: position 77,637 of record NZ_JAHWGP010000033.1, on the reverse strand, counting down.
ACTGCGGGCCCTGCGCGGACGAGGCGCTGCGGCTGCGGGAGGCGGTCGGCCTGCTCCACCGGCCCGAGAACCTCGACCTGGACCCGGGGCTGCGCACCCGCGTCCTGGAGTCCTGCCTGGAACGGCGCCCGCCGCGCCTGCCCGTACCGGAGTGGGCCGCCGCCTACGACGCCGAGACCGCGCGGCTGGACGCGCTGCTGCAGGACTTCGGGGACTCCGAGTGGCACGCGCCGGTGCGGCTGCGCTGGTACGAGGCCGACGAGGCGAGCAGCCGCCGCACCACCGTCGCCGGGGTGATCGCGCACCTGCTGACGGTCGACGGGCTGGTCGCGGTCGCCCTCGGCCTGGACGACCCGCTCGGCGGCGTCCCGGCCGCCCGGCCCACCCCCGCGGACCGCACCGAGGCGTACTGGCGGGCCGCCCGCTTCCCGCCGACCCGCTCCGTGCGCGCACCCTGGCGGGAACAGAGCCACGCCCTCGTGCGGACCGTGTCCTTCACCGGCCCCGCCGGGCGGACGACGGTCCCGTACGGCGACTTCGAACTGCCGCTGCCCGACGCCATGCTGGACCGGGCCTTCGAGTGCTGGGTGCACGCCGAGGACATCGCCGAGGCGGTCGACTACCCCTACGAGCCGCCCTCGGGACGGCATCTGCACCGCCTGGTCGACCTGGCCGCGCGGATGCTCCCGGCCGTGCTGGAACACCGCCGGGAGCGCGGGCTGGCCTCCCCCGTCGAACGGCGCCTGGTCGCCGCCGGGGAGCCGGGGCGCAGCCTGCGGCTGGAGATCGAGGGGTCGGGCGGCGGGGAGTGGCTGATCCCGCTGGACTCCCCCGCGGCGAAGGGCTCCGCCGAGCACGAGGTGGCGCATGTCGCGCTGGACGGCGCGGAGTTCTGCCGGCTGGCCGCGGGCCACGTCCCCCCGCGGGAGGCCGCCGCCGGGCAGGAGGGGGACCGTACGGCGATCCGGGACGTGCTGTTCGCCGCGGCGAGCCTGAGTCGTATGTAGCGCGGGGCGCAGTGCGTGGGAGCCGGTCGCGGCGCGGCGGCTGCGGGCGGTCGGTGGCTGGGCGCGCGGTTCCCCGTGCCCCTGAGGCAGCCGCGGCGGACGCACCTTCAGGGGCGCGGGGACCGCGCGAACGCCCCCCACGCACCCGCGGCCGCCCGCGCTACGGAAGGGACCGGGTCCCTAGGCGAACACCACGGTCCTGCGGCCGTTCAGCAGGATCCGCCGCTCCGCGTGCCACTTCACCGCCCGCGCCAGCGCCTGGCACTCCACGTCACGGCCGATCGCGACGAGCCCTTCGGGGGTGACGTCGTGGCCCACCCGCTCGACCTCCTGCTCGATGATCGGACCCTCGTCGAGGTCGGCGGTGACGTAGTGCGCCGTGGCGCCGATCAGCTTCACGCCCCGCGTGTGCGCCTGGTGGTACGGCTTCGCGCCCTTGAAGCTCGGCAGGAAGGAATGGTGGATGTTGATGATCCGCCCGGAGAGCTGCTTGCACAGGTCGTCGGAGAGGACCTGCATGTAACGGGCGAGGACGACGAGTTCCACCTCCTCCTCGCGCACGATCTCCAGCAGCCTGGCCTCCGCCTCCGGCTTGCCGTCCTTCGGCACGGGGATGTGATGGAACGGGACGTTGTACGAGGACACCAGCTCGGCGAAATCGGTGTGGTTGGACACCACGCCGGCGATCTCCACGGGCAGCGCGCCCGTCCGCGCGCGGAACAGCAGGTCGTTCAGGCAGTGCCCGAACCTGCTGACCATGAGCAGGATGCGCATCCTCTCGTCGGCCCGGTTGATCTGCCAGTCCATCCGGAAGGAGTCACCGATCGCCGCGAAGCTCGCCCGCAGCTTCTCCACCGTCACCGGGGCCTCCGCGGAGAAGTGGACCCGCATGAAGAACAGTCCCGTGTCGTGGTCCCCGAACTGCTGGCTGTCCTCGATGTTGCAGCCGGTCATGAACAGGTAGCTGGACACCGCGTGCACGATGCCCTGCTTGTCGGGACAGAACAGGGTGAGGACGTACTGGTCGGCCGGGGCCGCGACTCGGGTGGACTGCTCGCTCATGCAGGAAAGGGTCCCACACGCGGTGTCACGGCCGGGGGGACGTTCCGCTACGCGGACCGCGTCGTGATCCGCAGCACCTCGAGGGTCCTCGGCGGGGTGTCGGGGTCCTCACCGTCGCTGGTCGCCATCCGCACGTGCGCGTCCCGCGCGGCACGCACCGCCTCCGGCCATCCCTCGTTCTCGAGGTAGGCGGTCACCGGCGCGTCCGGCCCGACCTGGTGCATGATCCGCAGCACGCGCAGCACCGCGGTGTCGACGAGCGCCGCCTCCTGGGAGTCGCGGAAGATCGTGCCGACGTACTTCTCGGCGGACCAGTTGTCCAGCCAGGTGTCCTCGACCAGCCGGTACACGGCGTCGGTGACGTCCCCGTAGCCGGGCACTCCGGCCAGCCAGACGTCCCGCTGGAAGCCGGGGTCGGAGAGCATGTGCAGCGCGGAGCGCACATTGCTGCGCCAGCGCCACCACGGCATGTCGTTGAGTGGCATGCCGCCCATGGTGGAGGAGCGACGGCCGCGACGGGAAGAGTTCTCCGAACCTTGCACGGTCGTCGATCGTACGTTTCCGCGCGCCGGGGGTCGCACGGGACCCCGCAATTCACCTCGGCGTCACCGTCCGTCGACCATGGGTCACTCCGGGGTTGGCCGTGTGGGGGAATCGTGCGGAGGCATGACCGGCAGGCGACCCACCCGCAGCACCTTCCTCCCCCGCCTCCTCACCCGGCATGTCAGAGCCGCCGCCCTGACCACGGGCGCGCTGGCGGCGGGCGCCTCGCTCGCCGCCGGGTGCGGTGTCGTCCCCGGTGCCACGGGGGGCTCCGGGGACGACACCATCACCGTGATGACCTGGGCGCCGCAGGACACCGACGCCACCAACAAGCCCGGGATGCCCGCGTTCGCGGAGGCGTACGCGCGCTGGATCAACTCCGAGGGCGGCATCAACGGCCGCCGGATCGACGTGCTGACCTGCAACGAGCGGAACGACTCGGTGAGCGCCGCGCGGTGCGCCCGGCGCGCCGTCGAGGAGGAGGTCGTCGCGGTCGTCGGCTCCTACAGCCAGCACGCCGAGGGCTTCCTGCCCACCCTGGAGGCCGCCGGCATCCCGTACATCGGCGGCTATGGCATCACCACCGCCGAGTTCACCAGTCCCCTGTCCTATCCGGTCAACGGCGGTCAGCCGGCGCTGCTGGCCGGCCTCGGCCGCATCCTCGCCGACACCTGCGGCCCGGTCACCCTGATCCGTCCCGACACCCTCGCCGGCGATCAGCTGCCCCCGCTGCTCGACTCCGGTCTGAAGGCGGGCGGGCACGCGCTCGCCGGCGACCAGGTCGCCGTGGAGGCCGCCACCTCCTACGAGAGCCAGGCCGGGCGCGCACTGGAGCGCGCCACCGCCGATCCCGACGATCCGGGCTGTGTGGTGCCGGCGCTCGGTGACCGCACGGGCACCTTCATGGACTCCTTCCGGCGGGCCCGCGCGGACCACCCCGGGGTGCGCACCGCGACCGTGCTGGGCAGCGTCGACCAGTCGGCCGTCGACGCGTCCGGCGGGGCGTCGGGGCCGTACGAGGGCTCGTACGTCACCGGCTGGTACCCGGCGGCGGGTGACGCGCGCTGGAACGCCATGAAGAAGGTGATCGAGAAGGAGGCGTTCGGCGACAACCGGATCGACGCGGCGGACGCCGGGGTTCAGACCACCTGGATCGCCTACACCGTCTTCCGGCAGGTCGTCGAGTCGCTGGGTGACGGCGAGGTGAACTCCGACACGGTGAGCGGTGCGCTGGACGGCGGGCTGAAGGTCACCACGGGCGACCTCACCCCCACCCTGGAGTGGGGGTTCCAGGACGAGCTGGCCGCCGTCGGCTTCCCCCGCCTGGTCAACGCGAACGTGACGCTCCAGGTGGTCGAGGAGGGCCGGCTGGTGGCCGCCCGCAAGGGCTTCACGGACATGACGGAGACCCTGCGGGGCGCCGACCTGTGACCGGCCCGCCGGCTGCCGGCGGCGGGCCGGTCCGGGGCGGGCCGGTCCGGGGCGGGCCGGTCCGGGGCGGGCCGGCGTCAGAGCTGGGTCGGCTGGCGTTGGGTCAGGCCGTACTGCTGGGCGATCTTGTTCCACAGCGTGGCCGCCTTGCCCTTCTCGGCGGTCGCGGTACCGCTGTCCCGGTTGCCGGCCTGGGTCTGCTTGGTGGTGCGGGCCTGGCCCTTCCTGCAGCCCTTCTTGCCGGCGGTCTGGTCGGCCCAGGCCGCGTAGTGGTTGTCGGCCGAGGCCGACGCCTGCCACGCCTTGGTGAGCGCCGCGCTCAGCGCCTCGTGGTCGGGCAGCTTGTCCACCGACAGCGCGGCGAGGTCGGTGACCAGCTTGCCGCGCTCCCCGGCCGCCTGCCGCAGGTCCTTGGCCGCCTGCTCCAGGTTGCGGCAGGACTTCACGTCCGCGACCGCCTTGATCACGGTGGTCCGGCTGTCGCCGCTGTGCGCCAGCAGCTTGTCGAGCTCGACGGCCTGTTCACGGACGGGGTCGACGGACGGCGAGGGAGAGGCCTGCGGCTCCTGGCTCGCGGGCGCGGTGGCGGACACCGTCTCGTTGTCCCCGCCGTCGTCGTCGCCTCCGCTGCCGAGCAGGGCGCCCGCGCCGATGCCGAGGACGGCGATACCGACACCGACCGCCGCGATGACCGGCACCCGGGTGCCGCCGCGGCCACCGCCGCGTCCGCCGCGGCCACCGGCCCGGCCGGACGGGTGCGGGCCGTGCGCGTCCGGGGCGGGGCCGCCGCCGTACTCGACGCGCGGGAGCTGCTGGGTGGACCCGGCCGGGCCGCCGGCGTCGCTGCGGAACAGGTTGTCGAACTCGGCGGGCGGCTGCCGGCCGGCGTCACCCGGCGGCGGACCGGCCGCGGCCGGTGTGCCGTAGGGCTGGTCGGCGACGGGGGCGATGAACTGGGTGGCCTCGGCGTCGGGGTGGCCGGCGGACGGCGGTCGGCCGGCGCCGGGCGCGTGCTGCCGCGGAGGGCCCAGGTACCGGGTCTCCTCGGAGGGGTGCGCGGCGGGCATCTCGGGCGGCAGCGCGCCCGGGCCCACCGGGGGTATGTACTGCGTCGCACCCTCGTCCGCACCACCGGCGGGCACCACCGGGGGTATGTACTGCGTCGCACCCTCGTCCGCACCACCGGCGGGCACCACCGGGGGTATGTACTGCGTCGCACCCTCGTCCGCGCCACCGGCGGGCACCGGCGGCAGGAACTGGGTGGCCCCCTCCGCCCCGTCGGGTGCGGCGTGCGGGCCGCCGTACCCCTGGGGGACGTTCCGGGCGTGGTGCGCGGGCGCCCCGTAGGCGGAGCCGTACGGGTCCGGGGCACCGTCGCCGTATCCGGTGCCCGGCTGTGCGTGGGGGGCGGGCGGGGCGCCGTAGGCCCGGGGGTCGCCGTGCGCGCCGTGACCGGTGCCGTAGAGGTCCTCGCCGCCGTGCTGCGGGCCCGGGTCCCGGTGGCCGCCGTACCCGGCGTCGGCTCCGTGGGACGCGGGACGGGCGCCCTCGGGCGGCAGCGGGCCGGGGTGGGCCTGGCCGCCCCCGGGGGCGGGCGGGGCGTTCCAGGAGGACTGTTCCGGTGCGCCTCCCCATGAGCCGTCGGGCGGGGACTGCCAGTCCTGGCCCGCCGACGGGCCGGGGTCCTGCGGGCCGGGACCCCACGGTGTGCCCCAGGTCTGGCCACCGGGCGGGGCCGAGGCGGGGAACCCGCCCCCGGCGGGCCGGCCGTCGGCACCGGCGCCCGGAGCGACCGGTCCGGCCGCCGCGCCCGGCAGCAGGGGCTCACCACCGTCGGAGGGCAGCACGATGCCTTCGCGCGCGGGGCGCGCCGAGGGCTCCTCGCCCTGTCCACTCTGCGTCACCGGGACTCCTACCAATGGGGGACCTTGTGGATCGTCGGCTCACGCTACCGGGTCCCCGGAGCACGGTGCCACGCAGCACGGAGCCTGATCTCCTGCCCTGTGAGCGCGGTAACAAAACCACGTCACCACACGCTGATCACGTCCCCCCGTCCCGGCTTTCCGTCGCTCAACACCCCTCAGGCGGCCGTCTGGAGCTCCATGCGCGCCCCGAACTCCCGTACCACCGGCTCCTCCCGGTAGGGCTCCAGACGCTGCTGGAGGTCCTCCAGGTATTCGGCGCCGCGGTTGGAGCGGAGGCCGCCCAGCAGGTCCGCCGCCTTCAGGCCCGTGCTGCAGGCCTGTTCGATCTCCCGCTGCTGCACCTGCGCGGTGGCCAGCAGCACGTAGCCGATCGCCCGCCGCCGGGCCCGCGAGGCGGGATGCCCGTCCAGGGACTGGCGGGCGTACCGCGCCGCCGCCTCGGCGTGACCGAGGTCCCGGTGACAGTGCGCCAACTCGTCGGCCAGATAGGCCTCGTCGAAGTGCGCGATCCACACCGGGTCGTCGCCGGAGGCCGCGTCGGCGGCCTCCATCGCGCTCACGGCGCGCCCCGCCGCCGCGTGCGCGGCGTGCGTGTCGCCCATCAGCGCGTGGCCGCGCGCCTCCGCCGCCAGGAACATCGCGTCCGCGCGGGGGGTCACCCGCCCCCGGGCGCCCTCCTGCGCGGCGCGCGCCAACTGGGCGATCTCGCGCGGGTTTCCGAGCTGCGCGGCCAGATGACTCATGGAGGCGGCGAGCACGTAACCGCCGTAGCCGCGGTCACCGGCCGCCTGCGCCAGCCGCAGCGCCTGGATGTAGTAGCGCTGGGCGAGCCCGGGCTGCCCGGTGTCGACGGCCATGTACCCGGCGAGTTCGGTCAGTCGCGCGACCGCGGCGAACAGGTCCCGGCCCACGGCCTCCCGGTACGACCCCGCCAGCAGTCCCGAGACGACGCTGTTGAGGTAGTGCACCACGACCGGGCGGACGTGCCCGCTGCCGTACTGGTGGTCCAGGTCGACCAGCGCCTGCGTCATGGACCGGACGGCCGCGACGTCGGACTGTCCCACCCGCGGACCGGCCGAGCGCGCCACCTGCCCGTCGGGCGCGGAGATCAGCCAGTCGCGGCTCGGCTCCACCAGCGCGGAGGCCGCGACGGACGAGCCGGACAGGAAGTCCCGCCGCCCCACGTCGCTGCGCCACAGTTCGCAGACCTGCTCGATGGCCCCCAGCACCGTCGGCGAGAACTGGAGGCCGACCCCGGAGGCGAGGTTCTTGCCGTTGGCCATGCCGATCTCGTCGATCGTGACCGTGCGGCCGAGTTTGCGGCCCAGGGCCTCGGCGATGACCGCCGGCGCCCGGCCCCTGGGCTGCTGCCCGCGCAGCCAGCGCGCCACCGACGTCTTGTCGTAGCGCAGGTCGAGGCCGTGCTCGGCGCCGCACATGTTGACCCTGCGGGCCAGCCCGGCGTTGGAGCACCCGGCTTCCTGGATGAGCGCCTGCAGCCGTTCGTTCGGCTGCCGCGCGACGAGAGGCCTTGCGGCCATGGCGTACCCCCTCAGGCTGCGGTGCCTGCCCACGCACCGGGTTGACGTTCTTCCGCGGCCGTACTTCTCACGTCCCGGCGAGAAGAACCGGCCGTGAAGATCAATGCCCCGCCGCTGTGCCGACAATGCGAAGCATGTGAGGATTGCCGGGGTAACGGCGGTTGCCGGCCCCCCTCGTGGCTACCCATCCGCGAACGCGGTTCCCCCGCGCGCCCCCGCGGATGCCCCCGTGCGCCCCGACCGGGGGCCGGTGCTCCTCCCCCGCGCACGCGGGCGGGCGTAACCCCTGGTGACGGCCGTAGTTGTGTTCATCGTGGAAGAGACGATCGCGGGCACCGACGCCGTACAGATCCCGACGCAGCGCGGGGAATCGCTGCTCGACGCCGCCGTCCGCTACGCGGAGGAGCGGCACTGGGACGTGGTTCCGGGCACCTGGCTGGTGACCCTGGACGGGGTGCGGGGCTGCTCGTGCGGTGACGCGGCGTGTCCCGCGCCCGGGGCGCACCCGGCCCGCGCGGACTGGGCGGTGCGGGCGACCGGCAGCGCGACCGTCGCCCGGCGGATGTGGCGGGAGCGGCCGGACGCCTCGGTCCTGCTGCCCACCGGGCGGAGCTTCGACGCGGTCTCCGTGCCGGAGACGGCCGGGTTCCTGGCGCTCGCGCGGATGGAGCGGATGGGGTTGACGCTGGGCCCGGTCACGGTGACGCCGCACCGGCGGACGGAGTTCTTCGTCCTGCCGGGGGCGGCCGCGAAGGTGCCGAAGCTGTTGCGGGGGCTGGGGTGGGCGCCCTCGTCGATCGACCTGACGGTGCGCGGTGAGGGCGACTTCGTGGCCGCGCCGCCCACCCGGGTGGGGTGCCGGGGAGCGGTGCAGTGGGCCTGCCGGCCGTCCGCGGCCAACCGGTGGCTGCCCGATGTGGCGGAGCTGATCCCGCCGTTGGCCTACGCGTGCGGGCGGGACCGGTAGGGCGCCCGCTGTCACCTCGTCCAGGCTGGGCCGGTGACCGCGCCGACCCCCCGCGGGGCTCGCGCCGTTCGGCGACCGCGGGCCCGTGGTGGCTCGTCGCGCGGCCCCCTCGCCCCTGAAGGCGGCCTGCTCCCCGTGGACTTCCGGACCCGGGGAGCAGGCCGCCGTCGGAGGGATCGATCCGGAGCCGCCCGCCGGGGCGGTCCGCCGGGCTCGTGGGCACGGTCGCCGCGCGGGGCGCTCAGTCGCCGCCGAGGGAGTCGAGGAAGGGCTCGACGGCGGCCAGCCAGGTCTCCGGCTGGTCGTAGTGGACGAGGTGACCGGCGTCGACCACCTCAGCGTACCGGCCGCGGGGCAGGACGCGCACCATCTCCTGGGCCTCCGCGCGGCCCAGTTGCCCGTCGAGGCCGCGGACCACCAGGGCGGGGCACCGCACCTGGGCCAGCTCCTCCCAGTGGGCGTCGAACACCCAGGCCTCGCGGGAGCGGAGCATCTGCTCCGGGTCGAAGACGGGGCGCCAGCCGTCGGGGGACTCGGCCATCACCTCTGCGTAGAAATCCCCCCGCGCGGGGTTGGGGCGCTCCACCCACGGGTCGTCCTCGCCGAACCACTTGCGTACGTCGGCGAGCGTGGCGAAGGGCACCGGCCAGGTCTTGAACCACTCGGCCCACTCGCGCTGCGAGGCGGCGCCCAGGGCGGAGGCCCGCATGTCGCAGATGACCAGGCCGCGGACCAGGTCGGGGCGTTTGGCGGCGAGCTGCCAGGCGGTCAGCGCGCCCATGGCGTGCCCGATGAGGACGGTGGGGCCGAGGCGGAGCTGCTCCAGGGCGGCCTCGGCGTCGTCGACGTAGGCGTCGCGGGTGAAGGAGGCGTGCGGGGGCTTGTCACTGCGGCCGTGGCCGCGCTGGTCGAGGGCGACCGCGCGGTAGCGCCCGGAGAGCCGGCGGGCAGTGGACGCCCAGTGCGAGGCGCGGCCCATCAGACCGTGCAGTAACAGCACGCCGGGCACGTCCGGCGCGGTGTGCTCCGCCGGGTCCCGGTGGTCCTTGGGCGGGTCGCCGAACTCCCAGGCGGCGAGCCGTACACCGCCCGCCCCGGTCACGTCGACGCGTCGCGCCATGGTCCTGGCACCCCCAAGCTCGCTGCCTGTCCACTGCCTGTGGCCTGACCCCGCTGTTGCCGCCACCCGCACCCCGCAGATTATCGAATGAGCATTCGAAAATACGCTCTTGCCCGGCAACACCCCTCGTTCGAGTGACACCCGGCGAGGATTGATCGCCGCGGCCCAGGGGAGATCTTCAACGGGAGGCGGACCGCTCGGGGAAATCGGTCCGAGGGGAACGACCCTGGGAGCTCGGGGCTCCGGGTCGGCACAGGGGAGGACAGGCCCCGGCGCCGTGCGGCGCCGGGGCTCCTCACGTGGTCGCGGCACATCGTCCCCGCCCCTTCCCGGCCGGGATGACATCGCTGTCGGTCCGGCCAAGAGCCCCTCAGGTCCTATGCCTCACGCGACAGCCTTGCACGCCGCCCGGGCGAGCGCTGCGATTCGACGCAACGGAGACGCAACGGATCCGCGATTCGGCGCGTCCGCACCGGCGGGCGCCGAGCGTCCGCCCCGTGAGCGGGCACGGACGCGGGCCGTGCACCGGCGTCGCACCGGCCGTCCGGTCAGGACTCGGCGTCGCACCGGCCGTCCGGTCAGGGCTTGGCGACGAAGACGTGGGACGCCACGTCCGTCTCCAGCTCGGCCGCCTCACCGCTGCTGCCGACCAGCACCCCGCCGCCGGCCGACTCCGTGACGCTCACCACCGAACCGGGCTGCACGCCCGCCCGGCGCAGCGTGTACATCAGCTGCGCGTCCGTCTGGATCGGCTCGCCGATCCGGCGCACCACGACCGTCTTGCCCTCGGCGCCCGGGTCGAGCTCCGCCAGCGACACCATGCCCTCGTCGAGGAACGGATCGGCGCCGTCCTTCTCGCCCAGCTCCTCCAGACCCGGGATCGGGTTGCCGTACGGCGACTCCGTCGGGTGCCTCAGCAGCTCCAGCACGCGTCGCTCGACGGCCTCGCTCATCACGTGCTCCCAGCGGCAGGCCTCGGCGTGGACCTGCTCCCACTCCAGACCGATCACGTCGACCAGGAGGCACTCGGCGAGGCGGTGCTTGCGCATCACGCGCGTGGCCAGCCGGCGGCCCTCCTCCGTGAGCTCCAGGTGCCGGTCCGGGGCGACGGACACCAGGCCGTCGCGCTCCATGCGCGCCACCGTCTGGCTGACCGTCGGCCCGCTCTGGTCGAGCCGCTCGGCGATCCGGGCGCGCATCGGGACCACACCTTCCTCCTCCAGCTCGAGGATGGTGCGGAGATACATCTCCGTGGTGTCGATCAGTCCGGACATTCATGCCCCTTGATGAGATCTGCGGATTGGCTCTGCCGGCGGCTGGACTGCTCACCGGCGCGTGCGCTGGCCCCGGCATCAATTCTGACGCATGCGGCCGACAACCGGGCCGCGCCGCGAGAACGAGGGTCCACGACACCGGTGAACCGGCTGCGCCGACGCCGTATTGACACGGCACTGGTCCGGACCCCACGGTGATCCGCAGCACTCGACCCGCGAAGGGATGCCGCATGAGCGACCGCACGCCGGCCGGTCAGTTCCTCGACGCCGCGATCGGTCTGCTGCGGCGGATCCGTGACGAGGAGGCCGAGTCCGTCGAGGCCGCGGGCACGCTGATCGCCGACACCGTCGCGGACGGCGGCCGGCTCTTCGCCTTCGGCGCCGGGCACTCCTCGCTCGCCGCGCAGGACCTCGTCTACCGCGCGGGCGGACTGGCCCTGATGAACCTGCTCGCCGTGCCCGGTGCCGTCGGCGTCGACGTGCGGCCGGCCACGCTGGGCTCCGCCCTGGAACGCGTCGACGGACTCGCGGGCGTGGTCCTCGAGTCCTCACCGCTCCGCGCGGGCGACACACTCGTGATCATCTCCCTGTCCGGGCGCAACGCGCTGCCCGTGGAAATGGCCGTGAAGGCGCGCGAGCGGGGCGTGCGGGTCGTCGGCGTGACATCGGTGGCGTACGCGGCACAGACGTCGTCCCGGCACTCCTCGGGGACGTTCCTGAAGGACCACTGCGACCTCGTGCTGGACTCGAAGATCGCGGTCGGGGACGCGGAACTGACGCATGAGGGCGTCCCGGCGCCGTTCGCCCCCGCGTCGACGGTCGTCACCACGGCGCTGCTGCAGGCCGTCATGGCGACGGCGGCCGCGGTCCTCGCGGAGCGGGGCATCGAACCGCCGCTGCTGCGATCCGGCAACGTGGACGGCGGGCACGAGTGGAACGCCCGGGTGTTCGACGAGTACGCCGACCGGATCTACTACCGCCACTGACGACAGCCCGTCAGCGCTCCGGAGTCGCGAGGCCCGCCAGGTCCAGGGAGGCGGCGATGCGCACGGCCACGTCCTCCGCGTACATCGCGTCGGAGCGCTCGAACGCCTGACGCCCCGCTCCCCGCAGAAACGTCACAGCACCGAGCGTGCGCCCCCGGCTCCGCAGCACCGTGCACAGCGCGTACACCGCGTCCCCCGGCCACTGCCGCCCCAGCGCCCACGCCCGCGCGTCCTCCGCGCCCAGGGCCCCCGCCCCGGCCCGCACCGACCCGGCCCGCTCCACGCACTGCACCGCCGGATGCGACTCCGCGTACCGCACCGGCAGCCCCGCCCGCCCGTCCAGCCTGCTCGGCCCCGGCGCGCCGGACGGTGTCGCCGCGATCCGCACCAGCCGCACCGCCTCGGCGTCCCCGGGGCACTCGGCCACCCGGTCGATCAGCGCGTGGTCGGCGAACCCGGCGAGCGCGAAGTCCAGGTGGACCGTCACCGCCTCCGCGGGATCCTCGCACTCCGCCGCGGCACGCGCCGCACGGTGCAACTGCTGCGCGCGGAACCGCAGCAGCGACGCCTCCTGCTCGCCCTGCCGGGCCTCCGTCACGTCCTGGAACAGCCACCCCACCCCGAGCGGCACCGGCTCCTCCGCGAGCGGCGACGCCAGCCGCACGAACCCGCTGCGCCAGCACCGCCGCCGCTCGCCCTCCGGGGTGCGCACGCTCACCCACAGCTCGGCCGGCGCGGGCGGCGCACCCTCGGCGAGGACGTGGGTGAGCGCGCTCTCCAGCTCCTCCACCCCCTGCGCCAGCAGCTCCCCCAGCGGCCGGCCCAGTACGGCCGTACGCCCCGCGCCCAGGGCCCGCGCGGCGTGCTCGTTCACCACGGCGGGACGCAGGTCGGCGTCGACCAGGACGACACCCCAGCTGGCGTCGTCGAGCAGCGCCTCGCTCAACGCGATCGACCGCTCCAGGTCGATCTGCGTGTGCACCTCGCTGAACGCGCAGTACACCCCCGCCGGCTTCCCGTCGGGCCCGGGCACGGCAGCGGACTGCGTGCGCACCAGCACCCGGCCGCCGTCCTTCGTCAGCAGCGCGAACTCGTTCACCTGCCGGCCCGGCGCGTCCATGGCCGACATCAGCCGCGCCTCGACCTCCTCGGCGTCCGCGCTGCGCACCGCCCACCCGGCGAACCCGGCCCGGCCCACGGCCTCCTCCGCGCTCCAGCCGAGGATGCGCTCCGCCTCCCGGTTCCAGTGCGTGACGGTCCCGTGCGCGTCGAAGGCGCACAGTGCGGCGTCCATGCCGTCGAGCAGCGCGGCGAGGAGGTCGGATCCGTCCGACCCCTCCCGCCCGGGCCCGGGCTCGTCCGGCCCCAGCTCGTCGGTGGTCCCACTACGCCGGGAAGCACTCACCTGGACCCCCTGCAGGCTGCGTCCGCACGTACGGCACGACGGTTCGCTCATCCACCATCATTCAACTTGAACGTGACTCAGCGCACACCGGGTTCCCGACAAGACGGCAAGAATTGTTGCCACAGCAGTAGTCCCGTCGACGAGATCAGGAGAGCCCTCCATGACGCTGCCGCCATGAACGCGACCCGCTGGCGGCTCATGGACGCTCCGGGCGACCTCGGCGCGCCCTTTCACGGATGGCCGGGCACACGGTCGAAGGAGAACCGCGGGGCCATGGGGCCCGCCAGGACGCACACGCTGGACGCGCTGTCGGTGCGACCCCTGGAACACGAGTGCGGAGACCTCGCACCAAGCAGCACTTCGGCTTCGCCACGGGGGACCTCGTCCGGGCCAGTGTGCCGAGCGGCCGATGGGCAGGCACATGGACGGGACGCGTCTCAGTGCGTGCCAGGGGACAGCACAGCCTGCGGACACCGGTGGGGCGGCTCGACGTCGCCCACGGGAACCTACGCGTGCTTCAGCGGGGCGACGGGTACGGCTACGCCCTCCAGCCGGAGGCGATGCGAAAACCGGTTGATACGGGATCCAGTGCTTCCTAAGGTGTTGGTCACCGAGGAAGGGAGGTGGTTCGGAACATGTATGCATACCGGACGTCGGAGGTGGCTGCGGGCCAGTAGCCCGCCGCCGTACTCGGTTCGGCGCCGGACCAGCGTGTGCGTGATGCGCGCGACCGGCCCAATCCAACGCAGTCACCCGACCCGCGAGTCGCCGGTAACGTCCGGCTGGCTCCTCCTCCGGGAGGAACCAGACTCGCGGGTCGTTTGCGTTCCCGCGGGCGGCTCAGCGGGCGATGTCCCCGTAGCCCTCGATCTCGCGCGGGTCGCGGGTGCCCGGGCCGACGTAGCGGGCCGAGGGGCGGACCAGGCGGCCGGTGCGCTTCTGCTCCAGGATGTGCGCGGACCAGCCCGCGGTACGGGCGCAGGTGAACATCGACGTGAACATGTGCGCCGGGACCTCGGCGAAGTCCAGCACGATGGCCGCCCAGAACTCGACGTTGGTGGCCAGCACCCGGTCGGGCCGGCGGGCGTGCAGCTCGGCCAGGGCGGCCTTCTCCAGGGCCTCGGCGACCTCGAAGCGCGGTGCTCCCAGGTCACGGGCGGTGCGGCGCAGGACGCGGGCGCGGGGGTCCTCCGCGCGGTAGACGCGGTGACCGAAGCCCATGAGGCGTTCGCCCTTGTCGAGGGCCTGCTTGACGTACGCCTCGGCGTCCCCGGTGCGCTCGATCTCCTCGATCATGCCGAGCACGCGCGAGGGCGCGCCGCCGTGCAGCGGGCCGGACATGGCGCCCACGGCTCCGGAGAGGGCCGCCGCGACGTCCGCGCCGGTGGAGGCGATGACCCGCGCGGTGAACGTGGAGGCGTTCATGCCGTGCTCGGCGGCCGACGTCCAGTAGGCGTCGACGGCGGCGACGTGCTTGGGGTCGGGTTCGCCGCGCCAGCGGATCATGAAGCGTTCGACGATGGAGTCGGCCTTGTCTATCTCGCTCTGGGGCACCATGGGCAGGCCCTGGCCGCGGGCGGACTGGGCGACGTAGGACAGTGCCATGACGGCGGCGCGCGCGAGGTCGTCGCGGGCCTGCTCGGCATCGATGTCGAGGAGCGGTTTGAGGCCCCACACGGGGGCGAGCATGGCGAGCGCGGACTGGACGTCGACGCGGATGTCACCGGAGTGCACGGGGATGGGGAACGGCTCGGCGGGCGGCAGCCCGGGGTTGAACGCGCCGTCGACGAGCAGTCCCCAGACGTTGCCGAAGGAGACGTGCCCGACCAGGTCCTCGATGTCGACGCCCCGGTACCGGAGGGCGCCGCCCTCCTTGTCCGGTTCGGCGATCTCCGTTTCGAACGCGACGACTCCTTCGAGCCCGGGTACGAAGTCGGACATCTGGCGGCTCCTTGGTGAGGTGGGTGACAGATGGTGTTGTGGGTGGAACGACCATGTGCCGGTCCGGTCGGCTCGAGCGGACGCGTCCGGTGGATCCGCGGTCACGGTGTGTGGACTCGCGGTCCGGGACGTCATCCCTGTGGTGCCCCGGCTGGTGGTCACCCAACCGGATCAGTGCCTGCACGATATCCCTGAGTGCCATCTTTGGGGAGAGTTCGCGGCACTCAGTGCCACCACGTGATGTACGCCACCGTCTCGGGGGCCGCGCTCGTGCGGCAGGATGACGGCGTGACCGACCGAGACGCCGTGCCCTTCCAGCTCGCCGCGATGCGCAAGCAGTACCGGTCCGAGGGGCTCTCCGAGACCGACCTGGCCGCCACACCCGTCGAGCAGTTCGCGCGCTGGTTCAAGCAGGCCGCGACGGACGGCGGCCTGTTCGAGCCGAACGCCGTGGTCGTCTCGACGGCGGACGCGGAGGGACGGCCCAGCTCGCGCACGGTGCTGCTGAAGCACTTCGACGACGACGGGTTCGTCTTCTACACGAACTACGACTCCCGCAAGGGCCGTGACCTGGCGGAGAACCCGCACGTCTCGCTGCTGTTCCCCTGGCATCCGATGGCCCGGCAGGTCATCGTCACCGGCACCGCGCGGCGCACCGGCCGGGACGAGACGGCCGCCTACTTCCGCACCCGCCCGCACGGCTCGCAGCTGGGCGCGTGGGCCAGCGGCCAGTCATCGGTGATCGCCGGCCGCGCGGAGCTGGACGCCTCGTACGCCGGGCTGGCGGCCCGCTACCCGGAGGGCGAGCAGGTGCCGGTCCCGCCCCACTGGGGCGGCTTCCGGGTGACCCCGCGGACGGTGGAGTTCTGGCAGGGCCGGGAGAACCGTCTGCACGACCGCCTGCGGTACGTCGCCGAGGCCGGCGGAGGCTGGCGGGTGGAGCGGCTGAGCCCGTGAACGGGCGGGGCTCCCGGAGCGGGGCGGTGTCCCGCGGGCAGGACGGGGAGGCGGCGTTGTCGCCGGCCGAGGCGGCGGCGGAGGCGGGACCCTCGCCGCGCTCGGCGAGGTGACGGCGGACGACGTCGGGGACGCGCTCCGCGCGGTGCGCGAGGCCCGCGGGCGGGCCGTGGAGGCGCAGGCCGCTACAGCTTGCCCCACACGAACGCCGTGCGGTGCCCGTGCAGCACGTCGGCCGTCCGGGCGCGGAATCCCGGACTGAGCTCGGGCCAGTTGCAGAACTCCAGTCCCAGGCTGCCGAAGGCGAGGGGTGCCTCGTCCCAGGACCAGTCGGCGAGGGGGACGGCCGCGGCGCAGGCGGGGCAGCCGACGTCGGCTGCGCCTTCGTCGTACCAGGTCCGCATGGCGTGGGTGAAGCGTTCCCAGGTCGCGTCGTCGAGCGGGGTGACCGCCGTGCAGCGCGGGCAGAGGGCCGCGCCGGGCATGTCGGCGCCGCTGGTGAAGCCGGTGCGGCCGGTGCGGACGGCGAGACCGTCGGACGGGGCCCGGTCCCAGTCGTCGGTGACCGCCCGGTGCCAGTGCGGGCCCGGCGGGTGTCCCAGGGGCTGCCCCGGCACGCAGGGCGTGCGCTCGGCGAGCACGACGCCCTCCGCCGCGAGCCACCCGACCACGTGGTCCGCGAGCCGTTCCGCCTCCGTCCCGGTCGCGTCGAGGTCGACGATCACCTGCCAGAAGTCCCCCACGGGTCAGCCCAGCGCCTCGTCCAGCAGGGCCGCCCACTGGGCCACCACGCGTGCGCGGCGGGCGGTGTCGTCGGTGAGGAGGGTGGCCAGGCCCAGGCCGCGGGCCATGTCGAGGAGGCCCTGGACGGTTTCGCGGACGCCGGGGCGGGACTCGTCGGCGTGGAGGAGTTCGACGGCGATGCGGTGCGACTCGCGGCCGACCCGCAGTTCCAGTTCGGTCACGCGCGGGCGCAGCTGTTCCTCGTTGGAGGCGGCGACCCAGAGGTGGAGCGCCGCGCGGAAGACGGGCCCGGTGTAGAGGCCGACCAGTGCCTCGACGACCGCCCGGCGGTCGCCGGCGGCGGCGCCCTCCGGGAAGAGGGCGCGCAGCGCGGTGGAGCGTTCCTCGGCGACGTACTCGACGGCGGCCGTGAACAGGTCCTCGCGGGTGGGGAAGTGGTGCTGGGCGGCTCCCCGGGAGACGCCGGCGCGTTCGGCGACGACGGTGACCGTGGAGCCCGCCCAGCCGTGTTCGGCGAGGCAGGCCACGGCGGCTTCCAGGAGCCGCTGCCGGGTGGCCCGGCTGCGGTCCTGCTTGGGGAATCGTTCCGCACGGTCGGTCGTGCTCACACCACCCATTCCGGATCCCGTCGTTCGAGGAAGGCCGTCATCCCCTCGCGCGCGTGGGCGGAGGCGAAGAGGCGTGCCGAGAGCGCGGTCAGGGCGGCCGCGTCCCGGTCGAAGGTCTCCAGCACCCTAGCCGTGAGCAGCCGTTTCGTCTCGGCCAGGGCTTCGGGGGCGGACCGGCGCAGTCCGTCGAGGATCGGGGCGAGCACCTCGTCCACGTCCTCGCCGGCCGCCGTGATCAGGCCGGCGCGGGCCGCTTCGCCGGTGTCGAGGCGTTCCCCGGTGAGGCAGTGGCGGGCGAGGACGCGCGGGTCGGTGCGGGGCAGCAGCGGCAGGGAGATCACGGCCGGGGCGACCCCGATGCGGACCTCGGTGAAGGCGAACGTCGCCGCGTGGGAGGCGACGGCGATGTCGCAGGCGCCGAGGAGTCCGAGCCCGCCCGCGCGGACGTGGCCGGTGACGCGGGCGACGACGGGTCGGGGCAGCTCGACGATCTGCCGCAGCAGACCCACCAGCGCGTCGGGGGCGGGCGGGTCGCGCAGGTCGGCGCCCGCGCTGAAGGTGGTGCCGGTGTGGGTGAGGACCACGGCGCGGACGCCGGTGTCCCGGCCGGCGTCGGCGAGCGCGCCGGCGAGTTCGCCGACGAGGGCGGCGGACAGGGCGTTGCGGCGTTGCGGGGCGTCGAGGGTGAGCGTTTCGACGCCCCGGGCACGGGTGCGGCCGATCAGGGTCACGAGGGCTCCTCGTGCGCCGTGCGGAGCTCGCGGCGCAGGATCTTTCCGGAGGCGGCGCGCGGCACGCCGTCGACGAAGGTGACGGCGCGGACGCGTTTGTACGG
This sequence comes from Streptomyces sp. DH5, assembly GCF_020873915.1. Taxonomy (GTDB): domain Bacteria; phylum Actinomycetota; class Actinomycetes; order Streptomycetales; family Streptomycetaceae; genus Streptomyces. The sequence goes on along the minus strand of NZ_JAHWGP010000033.1, from coordinate 59,291 downwards.
GGCGACGCGTTCGGCGACGTGCGTCATGACCTCGCCGTCGGTGAGGCCGGGGGCGGTGGGGCGGCGGACGACGAAGGCGTGCGGGACCTCGTTGCCGTCCTCGTCGTAGACGCCGACGACGGCCGCGTCGGCGATGCCGGGGTGGGCGAGGAGCAGGGCTTCGAGCTCGGCGGGGGCGACCTGGAAGCCCTTGTACTTGATGAGTTCCTTCACCCGGTCGACGACGAAGAGCCAGCCGTCCCGGTCGACGTGGCCGACGTCCCCGGTGTGCAGCCAGCCGTCCTGGTCGATCATCGCGGCGGTGGCGTCGGGCCGGCCGAGGTAGCCCTTCATCACCTGGGGGCCGCGGATGAGGATCTCGCCGGACTCGCCGGGCCCGAGGTCCTTGCCGGGGTCGTCGAGGGAGACGATCCGCATCTCGGTGCCGGCGAGCAGCTTGCCGACGGTGCCGGGCGGCGCGTCGTCCATGGCGTCCAGCGGGACGACGTGGGTGCCCGGCGACAGTTCCGTCATGCCGTACGCCTGGCCGACGGGCGGCAGTCCGAGCCGCTGCGAGCAGGCGGCGGCGAGGCTCGCGTCCAGGGGCGCGGCGGCGCTGACGACGTGCTTGAGGGAGGACAGGTCGTACTCGGCGATCAGGGGGTGTTTGGCGAGGGCCAGCACGATGGGCGGGGCGACGTACAGGCCGGTGATGCGGTGGTTCTGGATGGCCGCGAGGAACGTCTCCAGGTCGAAGCGGGGGAGGACGACGACGGTGGCGCCCTGCCGCAGGGGGGCGTTCATCAGGGCGGTCAGGCCGTAGATGTGGAAGAAGGGCAGCACGGCGAGGATGCGGTCGCCGGGGCCGGCCGTGATGGACGGCTGGAGCTGGGCGAGGTTGGTGGCGATCTGCCGGTGGGTGAGCATGACGCCCTTGGGGACGCCGGTGGTGCCGGAGGAGTACGGCAGCGCGGCGACGTCCTCGGCCGGGTCGATGTCGACGACCGGTTCGGGGGCCGTGGAGGCCAGCATGTCGATCAGGGAGCGGTGTCCGGGCGCGCTGTCGCAGACGAAGATCTCCTCCACCCCGCCCGCGAGTTCGGCCGCCCTGCGCGCGGTCTCCAGCAGCGGGGAGACGGTGACGATCCAGCGGGCCGCGCAGTCCGTCAGCTGCTTGGCGAACTCCTCGGCGGTGGCCAGGGGGTGGACGGTGGTGACGGAGGCGCCCGCGCGGGTGGCCGCGTAGAAGGCGGTGGGGAAGGCGATGGTGTTGGGGCTGTGCAGGGCGAGCACGTCGCCCTTGCGCACGCCCGCCTCGGCCAGTCCGGCGGCGACCCGCCGGTGGAAGCGGTCGACCTGTTCGTAGGTGAGGGTGGTGCCGTCGGTGCCGTCGATCAGTGCCGGGGTGTCCCCGAACTCGGCGGCCCGGGCGAGCACCGCGTCGTGGATGGGGAGGTCGACCGGGGGGACGTCTGCGTACTCGCTTCGGAACATGGTTCCTCCAAGACGGCCGGTGAGGCTGCCGGGCCTGGGGGTGTCGGACACCCCTTAGTACGACTTGGGCAGGCCCAGGGTCTGGTGGGAGACGTAGTTGAGAATCATCTCCCGGCTGACCGGGGCGATACGAGACACGCGCGCGGCCGTTATCAGCGAGGCGAGCCCGTACTCGCGGGTGAGGCCGTTCCCGCCGAGGGTGTGCACGGCCTGGTCGACGGCCTTCACGCAGGCCTCCCCGGCCGCGTACTTGGCCATGTTGGCGGCCTCGCCGGCGCCGATGTCGTCACCGGCGTCGTAGAGGTGGGCGGCCTTCTGCATCATCAGGCGGGCGAGTTCGAGTTCGATGTGCGCCTGGGCGAGGGGGTGGGCGATCGCCTGGTGGGAGCCGATGGGGGCCTTCCAGACGGTGCGCTCACGCGCGTACTCGACGGCGCGGCCGAGCGCGTAGCGGCCCATGCCGATCGCGAAGGCGGCGGTCATGATGCGTTCGGGGTTCAGGCCGGCGAAGAGCTGGAGCAGTCCGGCGTCCTCGTCACCGACGAGCGCGTCGGCGGGCAGCCGCACGTCGTCGAGGACCAGCTCGAACTGCTTCTCCACGGAGTGGAGTTCCATGTCGATGGGGCGCCGCTGGAAGCCCTCGGCATCGCGCGGGACGATGAACAGGCAGGGTTTGAGTTTCCCCGTGCAGGCGTCCTCGGTGCGGCCCACGATGAGGGTGGCGTCGGCGATGTCGACCCCGGAGACGAACACCTTGCGGCCGGTGAGGAGCCAGTCGGCGCCGTCCCGGCGTGCCGTCGTGGTGATGCGGTGGCTGTTGGATCCGGCGTCGGGTTCGGTGATTCCGAAGGCCATCAGGCGGCTGCCGTCGGCCAGGGCGGGCAGCCACTCCCGCTTCTGTGCCTCGGTGCCGAAGCGGGAGATGACGGTGCCGCAGATCGCCGGGGAGACGATCATCATCAGCAGGGGGTTGCCGGCGGCGCCCATTTCCTCCGAGACGAGGGACAGTTCGGTGATGCCGCCGCCGCCACCGCCGTATGCCTCCGGCAGGTTGACGCCGATGTAGCCGAGCTTGGCGGCTTCCTGCCAGAACGGGCGGTTGTCGGTGCGGGAGGTAGTGCGGGGGTGGTTGCTCGCGAACGCGGCGACCGCTTCGCGGAGAGCCTTGTGTTCTTCTGATTCGATCACCGGCATGAGCGCTCCTAAGGGGGAGGTGCTTCGGGTTGTCGCGAGAGTGCGGGTGCTTCGTGGTTTCTCGCGCAGTTCCCCGCGCCCCTGAGGGACGTGGTTCCTCGCGCCGTTGAAAGGCGTGGTTCCTCGCGTCCTTAAGGGGTTGCTTCTACGACCGCCAGGAGGGTGCCGACCTCTACCTGCCGGCCGGGAGTTGCGTGCAGGGCACTGACGACTCCCGTGACCGGGGCCGTGATCCTGTGCTGCATCTTCATGGCCTCCAGCCAGAGGAGCGGCTGTCCGGCCTCCACCGCGGCTCCCTCGGTCAGGCCCTCCGCGATGCGGACGACCGTGCCCGGCATGGGGGCCAGCAGGGAACCGGGGGCGTGCTCGGCGGTGGGGTCGGGGAAGCGGGGCAGGGCGGTGAGCGCGGTGGCGCCCACGTACACGCGGTCGCCGTAGCGGCTGACCTCGTAGCGGCGCCGTACGCCGTCCACGTCCAGGATCACCAGCCTCGCGTCGGCGTGCACGACCCCCACACCGTCGGCCTCGAAGCCCTCGCGTGTGTGCCGGTAACGGACCTCGTGTTCCTCGCCCTCCATGGCGTACCGCTTGACCTGCGGCTGCGAGGCGAGGTTGCGCCAGCCGCCGAAGCGGGAGCGGCCGTGGGCGTCGGCGAGGGCCGCGGCGAGCGGGGCGTGCGGGTCGGGGGCGGGTTCGGTGAGGGCGGGCAGGTGGCGGTCGTAGAAGCCGGTGTCCATCCGGACCGCGGTGAACTCCTCGTGGCGCAGGGAGCGGACGAGGAGGTCCCGGTTGGTGACGGGGCCGTGGATCTCGGCGCGGTCGAGGGCGGAGGCCAGGGTGCGGATCGCCTCGGCGCGGGTGGGCGCGTGGGCGACGACCTTGGCGAGCATGGGGTCGTAGTGGACGCCGATGTCGTCGCCGTCGGTGTAGCCGGTGTCCAGGCGCACGCCGTCGGGGACGGTGAGGCGGTGCAGCCGGCCGGTCTGCGGGGCCCACCCCTGGGCCGGGTCCTCGGCGTAGAGGCGGGCCTCCACGGCGTGTCCGCGCGCGGGCGGGGGGGCGGGGTCCAGGGCGTGGCCCTCGGCGACCCTGATCTGCCCGGCGACCAGGTCGATGCCGAACACGGCTTCGGTCACCGGGTGTTCGACCTGGAGGCGGGTGTTCATCTCCAGGAAGTGCGCCCGGCCGTCGGCGACGAGGAACTCCACGGTGCCGGCGCCGACGTAGGAGACGGCGCGTGCGGCGCGTACGGCGAGGGCGTGCAGTTCCTCGGTGAGCCGCGCCGGGAGCCCGGGGGCCGGGGCCTCCTCGATCACCTTCTGGTGGCGGCGCTGGAGGGAGCAGTCGCGGGTGCCGAGCGCCCACACGGTGCCGTGGGTGTCGGCGAGGACCTGCACCTCGACGTGGCGTCCGCCCTCCACGTAGGGCTCGGTGAACACCTCCCCGTCGCCGAAGGCGCTCGCGGCCTCCGCGCGGGCGGCGGCCAGTTCGCCCTCCAGGTCAGCGAGGCGCCGTACGACGCGCATGCCGCGTCCGCCGCCGCCCGCCGCGGCCTTCACCAGCACCGGCAGGTCGGCCTCGGTGACCTCGCGCAGGGGCTCGATGCCCATGAGGTCCTTGGCGCGCGTCTTGGACGCCATCGCCTCGATCGCCTCCGGGGGCGGCCCGATCCAGACCAGGCCGGCGTCCTGGACGGCCCGCGCGAAGCCGGCGTTCTCGGAGAGGAAGCCGTAGCCGGGGTGCACGGCGTCCGCGCCGGCCGCGAGGGCGGCCTTCACGATCAGGTCGCCGCGCAGGTAGGTGTCGGCGGGCGCCGCCCCCGGGAGTCGTACCGCCGTGTCCGCGACGCGGACGTGCAGGGCGTTCCCGTCGGCGTCCGAGTGCACGGCGACCGTGCGGATGCCCAGCTCACGGCAGGTGCGGGCGATGCGGCAGGCGATCTCGCCCCGGTTCGCCACCAGTACGGAAGTAATCATGACCCTCACATCCGGAAGACGCCGAAGCCACCGCGCGCGCCCTCGTAGGGGGCGGTGTGGATGGCCGACAGGCACAGGCCGAGGACGGTGCGGGTGTCGCGCGGGTCGATGACGCCGTCGTCGTACAGCCGCCCGGACAGGAACACGGGCAGTGACTCGGACTCGATCTGCTGCTCCACCATGGCGCGCAGCGCCGCGTCCGCCTCGTCGTCGTAGGGCCGTCCCTTCGCCACCGCCGACTGCCGGGCGACGATGGACAGGACGCCGGCGAGCTGTTGCGGGCCCATGACGGCGGACTTGGCGCTGGGCCAGGCGAAGAGGAAGCGCGGGTCGTAGGCGCGGCCGCACATGCCGTAGTGGCCGGCGCCGTAGGAGGCGCCCATGAGGACGGACAGGTGGGGGACGCGGGAGTTGCTGACCGCGTTGATCATCATGGCGCCGTGCTTGATGATGCCGCCCTGTTCGTATTCCCTGCCGACCATGTAGCCGGTGGTGTTGTGCAGGAACAGCAGCGGGATGTCGCGCTGGTTGGCGAGCTGGATGAACTGGGCGGCCTTCTGGGACTCCTCGCTGAACAGGACCCCCCGGGCGTTGGCGAGGATGCCGACGGGATAGCCGTGCAGGGTGGCCCAGCCGGTGGTGAGGCTGGTGCCGTAGAGGGGTTTGAACTCGTCGAAGTCGGAGGCGTCGACGATCCGCGCGATGACCTCGCGCGGGTCGAAGGGGATCTTCAGGTCGCCCGGGACGATGCCGAGGAGTTCGTCCTCGTCGTACTCGGGTGGTGCGGCGGGTCCGGGATCGGCGTGCGCCTTGCGGTGGTTGAGGCGGGCGACGACGCGGCGGGCCTGGCGGACCGCGTCCCGCTCGTCGACGGCGAAGTGGTCGGCGAGGCCGGAGACGCGGGCGTGCATCCCGGCGCCGCCGAGGGACTCGTCGTCGCTCTCCTCCCCGGTGGCCATCTTCACCAGCGGCGGGCCGCCGAGGAACACCTTCGCCCGTTCCTTGACCATGATCGTGTGGTCGGACATGCCGGGGACGTACGCGCCGCCGGCGGTGGAGTTGCCGAAGACGACGGCGATCGTGGGGATGCCGGCGGCGGAGAGCCGGGTGAGGTCCCGGAAGATGGCGCCGCCCGGGATGAAGATCTCCTTCTGGGAGGGCAGGTCGGCGCCGCCGGACTCGACGAGGCTGATCACGGGCAGCCGGTTGGCGAGCGCGATGTCGTTGGCGCGCAGGGCCTTGCGCAGGCTCCACGGGTTGCTGGCGCCGCCGCGCACGGTCGGGTCGTTGGCGGTGATCAGGCACTCCACGCCCTCGACGACGCCGATGCCGGTGACGAGGGAGGCGCCGACGGTGTAGTCACTGCCCCAGGCGGCGAGCGGGGACAGTTCCAGGAAGGGCGTGTCGGGGTCGAGGAGCAGTTCGACGCGTTCGCGGACGAGGAGCTTGCCGCGCCCGCGGTGCCGCTCGACGTACTTCTCGCCGCCGCCCGCGAGGGCCTTGGCGTGCTCGGCGTCGAGTGCGGCGAGCTTGGCGAGCATGGCGTCACGGTGTTCCCGGTACTCCGGGTCGGCCGTGTCGAGCGCGGATGCGAGGACCGTCACAGCAGGGCCTCCGGGATGTCGAGGTGCCGGGACCGCAGCCATTCGCCGAGTGCCTTGGCCTGCGGGTCGAAACGGGCCTGCGCGGCGACGCCCTCGCCGAGGATGCCCTCGACGAGGAAGTTCAGGGCGCGCAGGCGGGGCAGGACGTGCCGGGTGACGGGCAGGCCGGCGGTCTCGGGGATCAGCTCCCGCAGCCGTTCGACGGTCAGCTCGTGGGCGAGCCACCGCCAGGCGTCGTCGGAGCGGGCCCAGACGCCGACGTTGGCGTTCCCGCCCTTGTCGCCGCTGCGGGCGCCGGCGAGGAGGCCGAGGGGTGCCCGTCTCGTGGGCCCGGCGGGCAGCGGTTCGGGGAGCGCCGGTTCCGGTACGCCGTCGAGTGCGGCGGTGTCGTGGGGTGCGTCCACGGTGATGCGGCGCCCGTCGTGGAGGACGGCCACGTGGTCGACGTCGCCCTGGGGGACGTACGCGTCCTCGAAGACCCCGTAGGGCGAGCCCTTCCCCGGTGGTGCCGCCACGTGGAAGCCGGGGTAGCTCGCCAGGGCCAGTTCGACGGCGGCCCCGCTCAGCACCCGTCCGACCGCCTCCTGCCGGGGGTCGCGCACGACGAGCCGCAGCAGCGCGCTGGCGGTCTCCTCGGTGCCGGCGTCGACCCGGTCGGTGCGGGCCAGTTCCCAGCGCACGTCGGCGGGCGGCGACTTGGCGAGCGCGTCGCCCATCTGCCTCCTCACCAGGCCGGCCTTGGCCTCGATGTCGAGCCCGGTGAGCACGAAGACGACCTCGTTGCGGAAGCCGCCGAGCCGGTTGCGGCCGACCTTGAGCGTGGGCGGCGGGGCCTCCCCGCGCACCCCCTCGACGCGCACCCGGTCGGGTCCGTCCTGGGTCAGCCGCACGGTGTCCAGCCGCGCGGTGACGTCAGGACCGGCGTAGCGGGCGCCGCCGGTCTCGTAGAGCAGTTGCGCGGTGACCGTGCCGACGTCGACGAAGCCGCCGGTGCCGGGGTGTTTGGTGACGACGCTGCTGCCGTCGGCGTGGATCTCGGCGAGCGGGAATCCGGGCCGCCGCAGGTCGCGGGGGTCGCGCTCGCCGAAGAAGGCGTAGTTGCCGCCGGTGGCCTGCGTCCCGCACTCCAGGACGTGCCCGGCGACGACGGCCCCCGCGAGCCGGTCGTACTGCGTCGGCCCCCAGCCGAAGTGGGCGGCGGCGGGCCCGGTCACCAGGGCCGCGTCGGTGACCCGCCCGGTGACGACCACGTCGGCGCCCGCGCGCAGGCACTCCGCGATGCCGAAGCCGCCGAGGTAGGCGTGGGCGGCGAGGCTGCCGGGGTGGCGCGCGGTGAGGTCGTCGCCCTCGACGTGGGCGACCCGTACGGGGATGCCGAGCCGGTCGGCGAGCGCCCGTACGGCGTCGGCGAGCCCGGCCGGGTTGAGCCCGCCCGCGTTGGTGACGATCCGGACGCCCCGCTCGCGGGCGAGCCCGAGGGTCTCCTCCAGTTGCCGCGGGAAGGTGCGGGCGTATCCGGCGGTGGGGTCCTTCAGCCGGTCGCGGGCGAGGATGAGCATGGTCAGCTCGGCGAGGTAGTCGCCGGTGAGGACGTCGACGTCGCCGCCGGTGAGCATCTCGCGGAGGGCGTCGAAGCGGTCGCCGTAGAAGCCGGAGAAGTTCCCGACGCGCAGGGTCACCGGGTGTCCTCCCCCTTCGGCAGGCGTCCGCCGCCGGGCGGGCCGGCGAAGGCCTGGGCGATGTCCAGCCAGCGGTCGGCGTCGGGGCCGTCGGCGGTGAGGGCGAGGTCCGCGCGGTGGGCGCGCTGGGTGACCAGGAGGCAGAAGTCGGGCGCGGGGCCGGTGACCCGCTGGGGCGCGTCCTCGGGGCCGTAGGTCCACGTCCCGCCGTCCGGCCCGGTGAGTTCGACGCGGAAGGGCTCGGCGGGCGGGGTGAGGCCGTGCGCCCCGTAGGCGAAGTCCCGGGTCCGCACCCCGAGCCACGCCACGTGCCTGAGCCGGGCGGTGGGGGGCCGCCTCACGCCGAGCGTGTCGGCGACGTCCTGTCCGTGGGCCCAGGTCTCCATGAGACGGGCGGTGGCCATGGAGGCGGCCGACATGGGCGGCCCGTACCAGGGGAACCGCGCCCCGGCCGGCGCTTCCCGCAGCGCCTTCTCCAGCGCCGCACGCCCCTCCCGCCACCGCGCGAGCAGGTCGGCCGGCGCGGCCCGGGCGTACTCCTCGGCCCCGTCGTCCACGAAGGTGTGCGGGGCGTTCAGGGCGCCTTCCACCAGCGTCCGGAAGCCGTCCGCGTCGGTGACGGCGAGCAGCGCGGAGTGGTCGGTCCAGACGAGGTGGGCGATCTGGTGGGCGACGGTCCATCCGGCGGCGGGCGTCGGCAGCGCCCATTGTTCCGTCTCCAGCCCGGCCACCAGCCGGTCCAGTTCGTCACTCTCGGCACACAGGTCATCGATGACACGCGTCGGGTCGGCCATGACGGGAGCATGGCAGGCACGGACAAAACAATCAAGCACGCTTGCTGGTTTTCACCCGAGGAGCTGCGCCACGAGCGAGGGGGCGAACGCTTGCCCTCGACATTAGGTCATGCTAATTTTTTGGTGCGGCCGAACTCTATGAGCTGCGTTTCTTCGAAGACGTGCTGGACTGGATCAAGACGCTCGCGAAAGAGGATCCCGACAGTCATCTTCACGTCATAGCCGCTCTGGAACGGCTTCAAGAAGTCGGTCCGGCACTTCGACGACCGACAGTCGGCGCGATCGAGCAGAGCCGATACCGGAACATGCGGGAGTTGCGCCCACGCAGCGGCGGGACCGTGAGCATTCGTATGCTTTTCGTCTTCGATCCCGAGCGGCGGGCCATCTTCCTGGTCGCGGGCAACAAGGCCGCCGGGCGTCAGTGGGCGGCCTGGTATCCCCGGGCGGTCAAAGAGGCAGATGACAAGTTCACCGCTTACCTAGAGGCGCTGGACCGGGAGAAGAGGGAAGGACTGGGGAAATGAACCTTGGCTCCATGGACGACCTGGCGACCGACATCACCCCGGAGAAGCGCGAACGCATCGACGCCATCAAGGCCGAGATGATCGATGCGGAGCGGGGACACGAACTGGCCGCGCTCCGCAAGGCCCAGGGTTTCACCCAGGTTCAAGTCGCCAAGGCGATGGGCGTGACACAGGGCAGGGTCAGCCAGATCGAGCGAGGCACGGCTCGTCTGGACACCTCGACGATGGCCGCTTACCTGCACGCGATCGGTGGCGAGCTGACCATAACGGCCACTGTGGGAAACCTGTCAGTACGGCTGTAGGGCGCCTCATCGCCCTGCGCCGGTCCGCCCCCGCCCCACCTGCGTCCGCACCGCCCCCATGCTCGCCGCGATGACCAGGGCGATGGCGGCGGCCTCGGTGGTGGACAGGGCCTGGTCGAGGACGAGGAAGCCGGCGGCCGCGGCGAGGGCCGGTTCCAGGCTCATCAGGATGGCGAAGGTGGAGGCGGGCAGGCGGCGCAGGGCGAGCAGCTCGAGGGTGTACGGCAGGACGGACGACAGCACCGCGACCCCCGCGCCCAGGGCGAGGATCGTCGGGTCGAGGAGCTTCGTGCCGGACTCGGCGACGCCCAGCGGCAGGGAGAGGACCGCCGCGACGCCCATCGCGAGGGCGAGCCCGTCCGCCTGCGGGAAGCGGCGGCCGGTGCGGGCGCTGAAAACGATGTACGCCGCCCACATAGCGCCGGCGCCCAGCGCGAAGGCGACGCCCAGCGGATCGAGGCTGCCGAAGCCGCCCCCGAGGAGGAACACGCCGGCGAGGGCGAGGGCGGCCCACACGAGGTTGACCGCCCGCCGGGAGGCGAGGACGGACAGCGCGAGCGGGCCGAGGACCTCCAGGGTGACCGCCGGGCCGAGCGGGATGCGGGCGACGGACTGGTAGAACAGCCCGTTCATCGCGGCCATGGCGACACCGAAGGCAATCACCGTGCCCCAGTCGGCGCGCGAGTGCCCGCGCAGCTTCGGCCGGCACAGCACCATCAGCACGACCGCCGCCACCAGCAGCCGCAACGTCACCACCCCGAGCGCACCGGCCCGCGGCATCAGCGTCACCGCCAGCGCCCCGCCGAACTGCACGGAGACCGCGCCGGCGAGCACCAGCCCGACCGGGCCCAGTGAGCCGCGCCCGCGCGGGGCACCGGCCGGCGCGGAGGCGGGCCCGCCCGTCACGGGCGCGGTGGACGGGGTGGCGGCGCTGGGGGTGGTCACGGGCCGGGCCTTCCGGGGACGTCGGGGTACACACTGCCTGCTGCACACGCGTGCACGTCTCACAGAACTGTCCGGTCCAGAGTAGGGGCCCGGGTCAGTACCGTGAAACGGTTATAGACCTGACGATGCGGCCGCCGGTCCGCCCCGGTCAACTCCGTCCGCCCCGTGGACCCCCGCCGGGTACCGTTCCCCCTGGTACCACCCGCGTCCGTTCCCACTTCATCCGAGGCCCCGTGCGACGAGTTCTTGTCCGTCTCTGGCGACTCCTGCGCCCCGTGCAGCCCCGCCTCATGTGGCTGCTGCACGCCAAGTTCGTGGTCGGCGTGACCGGCGTGGTGCGCGACGACGAGGGGCGGGTGCTGCTGCTCCGGCACCGGATGTGGCCGCCGGGCCGCCAGTGGGGCCTGCCGAGCGGCTTCGCCCGCAAGGGCGAGGACTTCCGGGACACCGTGGTGCGCGAGGTCAGGGAGGAGACCGGCCTCGACGTGGAGGTGGGCCGCCTGGTCATGCTGAACAGCGGCCTGCGCACCCGTGTGGAGGTCGCCTTCGAGGCCCGCCTGCTCGGCGGCGAGCTGCGCCTGGACCCCTTCGAGATCCTCGACGCCCGCTGGTGCCGCCCGGACGACCTCCCGGAGGACGTACAGCCGGTGTGCGGTCCGCTGATCCGGGGCGAGACGACTCCCTGACGGCACCGCCGGGTCAGGTCGGCGGGGTGCGGGCCGCGGCTGCTCACTCGTCGTCGAGGGCCACCGCCAGGACCTCCGCCAGGTGGCGGCCCCGGACGCCCGCGAGTTGCTCCAGTTGTGTCCGGCAGGAGAAGCCGTCGGCGAGGACGACCGCCTCGTCCGGGGCCTCGCGCACCGCCGGGAGGAGCCGGTCCTCCGCGCAGGCGGCCGAGACCTCGTAGTGGCCCTCCTCGAAGCCGAAGTTGCCGGCCAGGCCGCAGCAGCCGCCCGCCAGGTCGCCGGTGAGGCCGGCCGCCGCGCGGAGCCGGCGGTCGGGGTCCTCGCCCAGGACCGCGTGCTGGTGGCAGTGGGTCTGGCCGGTGACGGGACGGTTCACCGGCGGCGGGGTCCAGTCGGGGGCGTGCCGCTCCAGGGTCTCCGCGAAGGTGAGGACGCGGGCGGCGAGCCGCGCCGCGCGGGGGTCGTCGTGGAGGAGTTCGGGGGCGTCCGTGCGCAGGGTCGCCGCGCAGCTCGGTTCCAGGACGACCAGGGGGGCGTCGGTGGCCAGCACCGGTTCCAGGAGGTCGAGGGTGCGGGTGAGGACCGCACGGGCGCGGTCGAGCTGGCCCGTGGAGAGGTAGGTGAGGCCGCAGCAGACCCGGGCCCTGCGGGCCGCCGGCAGGGACAGGGCCGAGCGGGAGCGGGCGTCGCCCACCCGGCCGCCCGGCAGCAGGGTCGGCGGGAGCGCCACCCGCAGGCCCGCCGCCTCCAGGACCCGTACGGCCGCCCGGCCCACCGACGGCGAGAGGTGCTCGGTGAAGGTGTCCGGCCAGAGGACGACGAGCGTGCCGTCCCCGCCGGGCGCGCCCCGTCCCCGCCACCACCGCGTGAACGTCTCCGCCGCCAGCCGGGGGATCTCCCGCTCCCCCGCGATTCCGCCCAGCCGTTTCGCCACCCGCGCCAGCGGACCGACGGAGACCAGCCCGTTGACCACCCCGGCCGACCGCGTACGCGCCACCCAGCCCAGCCACTGCGGCAGCCGGCCCATGGCGTAGTGGGCGGCGGGGCGGCGGCGGCCCGCGTAGTGGTGGTGGAGGAACTCCGCCTTGTAGGTGGCCATGTCGACCCCGACCGGGCAGTCCGAGCGGCAGCCCTTGCAGGACAGGCACAGGTCGAGTGCGTCCCGCACCTCGGCCGACCGCCAGCCGTCGGTCACCAGCTCGCCGGCGAGCATCTCGTGCAGCAGGCGGGCGCGCCCGCGCGTGGAGTGCTCCTCCTCGCCCGTGACCCGGAACGACGGGCACATCACCGCCGGCCCCGACACCGACGCGGTACGGCACTTGGCGACGCCGACGCAGCGGCGTACCGCCGCCGAGAAGTCACCGGCGTCGGCGGGGTAGCCGAAGGCGACGTCCACCGGTTCGCGCGGGAGGACGGAGAAGCGGAGGTCCGTGTCCAGGGGCGCGGGGCGGACGAGCACGCCGGGGTTGAGCAGGTCGTCGGGGTCCCAGAGGGCCTTCACCCGTTCGAAGAGGGCGACCGTCCGCGCGCCGTACATGCGCGGGAGGAGTTCGGCCCGCGCCCGGCCGTCGCCGTGTTCGCCGGAGAGGGAGCCGCCGTGGGAGACGACCAGGCCGGCCAGTTCCTCCGAGAAGCGCCGGAAGCGGGCGACGCCCGGCTCGGTCAGCAGGTCGAAGTCGACGCGGACGTGGATGCAGCCGTCCCCGAAGTGACCGTACGGGGTGCCGCGCAGGCCGTGGTCGGCCATGAGCGCCCGGAAGTCCCGCAGGTAGGCGCCGAGCCGGGCGGGCGGCACCGCGCAGTCCTCCCAGCCGGGCCAGGCCTCCGTGCCGTCCGGCATGCGCGTGGCCGTGCCGCTCGCGTCCTCCCGGATGCGCCACAGCGTGCGCTGCCGGGCCGGGTCGGTGACCACGAGGGCGTCCAGGGCGTCGGCCGCGCGGACGATGCCGTCCGCCCGGGCGCGGGCCTCCGCCTCCGTGTCCCCGCCGGTCTCCACGAACAGCCAGGCGCCTCCGCGCGGGAGGTCCGCACCGGACGGTACGAGGTCGGCGGCCATGCCCTCCACGGTCAGCGGCCGGTGCGGCAGCAGCCCCGCCGCCGCCTCGGCCGCCCCGCTCTCGTCCGCGTACGCCAGCACGGCGAGCGCCCGGGCGCGCGGTGCCGGCACGAGGTCCACGACCGCTTCCGTGAGCACGCCCAGCGTGCCCTCCGAACCGCAGAGGGAGCGGGCGACGTCGGCGCCCCTCTCGGGCAGCAGGGCGTCCAGCGCGTAGCCGGAGATGCGGCGCGGGAGGTCGGGGAACGCCGTCCGCAGGAGGGCGAGTTCGCCGTCCACCAGGTCCCGCAGTCCCGCCGGCGCGCCCGAGAAGTCCCGGCCGGGGCGCAGCCGCTCCCCGCGCGGGGTGAGGACCGCGAGCTCGCGCACGTTGTCGGCCGTCGTGCCCCAGGCCACCGAGTGGGAGCCGCAGGAGTTGTTGCCGATCATGCCGCCGAGGGTGCAGCGGCTGTGGGTGGAGGGGTCCGGCCCGAAACGCAGGCCGTGCGGGGCGGCGGCCTCCTGGAGGCGGTCGAGGACGAGCCCCGGCTGCACCACGGCCGTGCGGGCCTGCGGGTCGAGGGACAGCAGACGGTTCATGTGGCGTGTGAAGTCGAGCACCACACCCGTGCCGGTCGCCTGGCCGGCGATCGACGTGCCGCCGCCGCGCGGCACCACGGGGACGCCGTACGTCCGGCACACCGACAGGGCCGCCGCCACGTCGTCGGCGTCCCGGGGGGCGACCACGCCGAGTGGCACCCGGCGGTAGTTGGAGGCGTCCATGGTGGTCAGCGCCCGCCCGGTCGCGGAGAAGTCGACCTCGCCGCGCACGGCGGACAGCAGTCCGGCCCGTAGTTCCCGGAGATCCGTCATGCCCTCAGGATGCCCCCGCGGCACCGGCGGCGGGCGGCGGCGCACACGGTCCGGGCACCCCGGACACCCCTGAACCATGTGATTTACCGAATGTGACTACGGAATCTTCCCAAGGCGATCACGAACTCTCATATAGTGACCGCGAGTTGCGCGCAGTTGTCGGACCTCGTTCGGAGAAGCGACCCCGAAATCAGGTCCGGCGTCCCCATCGAACCCGCCCGAGGGCCGCGCAGACACGACGGCGCACGCCCGCGGACCGACCGAGGACCCGACCGAGGACCCTGATTGATGACCTCCCCCCTGCTCCCCGGCGACCGCCCCACCCCCCGCAGCCTGGTGCCCGTCCCCCTGATCACCGCGGCACTCTCCGCCCTCGCCGTCCTCGCCGCCGTCTTCCTCGTCCCGGACGAGGCGATCGGTGCCACGACGGTGATCGGCACGGTCGCCGCCGTGCTGCTGAGCGCGGCCGCCGCCGTCACCACGTACGCCGTGCTCTCGGGGCGCGCGGCACGGACCCGGCTGGAATCCGTCACCCAGGACGTCGGACGGCTGCTCCAGGAACGGGCCCGGCTGGCGGAGGACTCCCGCCGCCAGCACGAACGGCTGACCGGTGAACTGACCCGCGAACGCGCCCGTCTGTCCGCCGAGCTGGACCAGGAACGGGCCCACCTCGCCGAGACCCTGGCCGCCGAACGCGACCGGCTCGCCGAGCAGCACGCCGACGACCTCGCGCGGCTGGAGCGGGAGCACGCCGAGGAGCGCTCCCGGCTCACCGCGGCGCACACCGCCGAACTGGCACGCCTCGCCGAGGAGCACGCCTCCAAGCTGCACCTCATCACCGAGGAGCACACGGCCCACACCGCCCGGACGGCCCGCGACCACGCCGACGAGCTGAAGCGGCTGGACGAGGAGCGGACCGGGCTGGTGGCCGAGAGCGAACGGCTCCGCGAGCGGAACGAACGGCTGGCCGTCAAACTGCGCGAGGCCAACGGCGCCCGTGCCGCCGCCGTGTCCGCGACCGCCAACGCGGCCGGACGGATGCAGGCCCTGTCCACCGGCATGCTCGCCGACCTGCGCGCGATGGAGGAGAAGCACCACGACGAGGAGGTCCTCGCCGACCTGCTCCACCTCGACCACCGCACCGCGCAGGCGGGCCGGCTCGCCGACTCCGTCGCCGTCCTCACCGGCGCCCGCTCCGGCCGGCGCTGGGCCCGGCCCATCGCCATGGAGTCGATCCTGCGCGGCGCCATGGGCCGGATCAGCGGCTACCAGCGGATCCGCGTGCACTCCGCCAGCGACACCGCCGTCGCGGGCCACGCCGCCGAGGGCGTGATGCACGCGCTCGCCGAACTCCTCGACAACGCGGCGAACTTCTCGCCGCCGACCGCCGAGGTCCACGTGTACGTCGAGGAGGTCCCGGCCGGCGTCATCGTGTCCGTCGAGGACAGCGGCCTCGTCATGGGCGAGGCCCAGCTGCGCCGCGCCGAGCGCGCGGTCTCCGGCGAGTTGACCGAGCTCGGCGGCCTGACCGGCACCCGGCTGGGCCTCGCCGTCGTCGGCCGGCTGGCCCGCCGGTACGGACTCCGGGTGTCCTACCGTCCCTCGGCCCGCGGCGGCACGGGCGTGCTGATGCTCGTACCGCAGGACATCCTCGTGCCGGCGGACGCGGCCCCCGCCGCCCCGCTCCCGCCGGCCGCCCCGTCCGGCCGCACCACCCCGCCGGCCGCCGCACCCGGCCGCACCACCCCGCCGGCCGCCACGGCGGCCGTGAAGTCCCCGGCCGGCTCCCACGCCTCCCCCGCGGACGCCACGGACGCCTCGGCCACCGGCCTCCCCCAGCGCCGGAGCAGCAGCCGGCACGGCGACCGGGACAGCGCCCCGGCCACCGCCGCCCCCGGTCGCCCGGAGCCCGAGACCACCCACACCACCGCGCACAGCGGCGACACCACGACCGGCACCGACGCCGGCACCGCGCCCGCCGAGCGGTCCGCGTCCCGCGACGACGGCGCGCACTCCACCGTCTCCTACGCCGCGTCCCGCGCGGGATCCGACCTCGACCCCGACCCGGTCCCCACCCACGAGTCCCCGTCCCCGGAGGGCGGGGCGGCGCCCCTGGTACTGCCCCGCCGCCGCCGGGGCCGGACCCTGGCCGAGGCCGAGCGCTCGCGTTCCGGCAGCGGCCGTCCCGCCGCTCCCCGGCCCGCCCCCACGGCCGAGGAGACCAGGGCACGCACCGCGCGTTTCAGCAGTTTCCGCCAGGCCGTCCGCACCCCCACCCCGGACGACACGGCCGACCCGGACACCGGCACCACCGCGGGCGCCCCCGACCCCGGCGCCACGCCCACGACCCCCGACCAGACCCCCGAAGCACGACCCACCCCCGCGACCCCGGAAGGCGACACGACCTCATGACCGGCACGACGACCGCCGACGAGAAGCTCACCTGGCTCCTGGAAGGACTGCTGGAGCGCACGCCGGGTGCCCGGCACGCGCTCGTGCTGTCCCGGGACGGCCTGAAACTGTGCCGCACCCCGGAGCTGTCCGCCGACCAGGCCGACCAGCTCGCCGCGATAGCCGCCGGCATCCAGTCGCTGTCGCACGGCGCCTCGATCGAGTTCGGCGACGGCAGCGGCGGGGTGCGCTCGGCCATGACCGAGTTCTACGGGGGCGTGCTGTTCATCGTGGAGGCCGGCCAGGGCGCCCACCTCGCCGTCGTCACCAGCGAGGACGCGGACGCCGGGCTCATCGGGCACAACATGAGCGAACTCGTCGAACAGCTCGGTGAGCACCTGACCGCGCTGCCCCGCACCGCATGAGCCGGCCCGGCAGGGACGACGCCCCCGACCGGCTGTACACCCTCACCGGGGGCCGCAGCCGGTCCGGTCCCGACAACCCCTTCGACCTGGTGACCCTGGTCGTCGCCGAATGCGATCCGGTGCCCGGCATGCAGTCCGAGCACACGGCGATCCTGCGGCTGACCGAACGCCCCACGGCGGTCGTGGAGATCGCGGCCGAGATGAAGCTGCCCGTCAGCATCACCCGGATCCTGCTCTCCGACCTCCTCGCGGCGGGCCGGGTCAGCGCCCGCCACCCCCGCAAGGCCGCCGTACCCGACCCCGACATCCTGGAGCAGGTGCTCGTTGGACTCCGCAACCTCTGACACGCGCACGGACACGGCCGCCGAGAGCCGTGCCCCGCTGGGCGCGTCGGCCGACAACGGCCTGAAGATCGTGGTCGTGGGCGGCTTCGGCGCCGGCAAGACGACCATGGTCCGCTCGGTCAGCGAGATCCGTCCCCTCAACACCGAGGAGACGATGACGCAGGCCGGTGAGGCCGTCGACGACACCAGCGGGGTCAGCGCCAAGACCTCGACGACCGTCGCCTTCGACTTCGGCCGCATCACCCTCGACGCGCACAACGTGCTGTACCTGTTCGGCGCGCCCGGCCAGGAACGCTTCTGGTTCCTGTGGGACCGGCTGTTCTCCGGCACGCTCGGCGCGGTCGTGCTGGTCGACACCCGGCGCATCGACGACTCCTGGTACGCCATCGACCGGCTGGAGAAGCACGGCACACCGTTCATCGTGGCCTGCAACGACTTCGGCGGCGCCACCTTCACCCCGCAAGCGATCCGCGAGGCCCTCGACCTCGACCCGCACGTGCCGCTGGTGAACTGCGACGCGCGGTCCCGGGAGTCCAGCAAGATCGTGCTGATCACGCTGGTGGAACACATCCAGAGCCTGTACGCCGACCCGGCCCGAGCCCCCCGTCAGGAGCTGGTGTGAGCCCCGCCTCCCTCCCCAACGCCGTCCGTTTCCAGGGGTCCCTGCTGCAGGACGACCCGGCCCGCGTGTACCGGGAGCTGCGGCGCGAGCACGGCAGCGTCGTCCCGGTGGTGCTCGACGGCGACGCACCGGCCTGGCTGGTCCTCGGCTACCGCGAACTGCACCAGATCACCGGCGACCCGGTGCTGTTCAGCCGCGACTCCGAACTGTGGAACCAGTGGGAGAACATCCCCGACGACTGGCCGCTGCTGCCGATGATCGGCCGCAGGCAGCCGTCGATCCTCTACACCGTCGGCGAGCGGCACCGCGAGCGGGCCGGGATGCTGGTGTCCGCGCTGGAGGCGGTCGACCCGTTCGAACTGCGCGGCTACGCCGAGAGGTTCGCCGACGAACTCATCGACGGCATCTGTCCCAGGGGCAGCGCCGACATCATCGCCGAGTTCGCGATGCTGCTGCCGGTGCGGGTACTGGCCCGGCTCTACGGCTTCCCCGACGAGGCCGGCCCCGCCCTGGTCACCGCCCTGAACGACATGATCGACGGTCGGGAGCGGGCCCTGGCGGGCCAGGTCCACCTGTTCACCTCGATGACGGAACTGGTGGCGGACCGCGCCGAGCGGCCCGCCGAGGACGTCACGTCCCGGATGCTCGCCGACACCTCGGGCTTCACCCAGGAGGAGGTCTGCCAGGACCTGATGGTGATGATGGCGGCCGGGCACCAGCCGACCGCCGACTGGATCGGCAACTCGCTGCACCTGATGCTCACCGACAGCCGTTTCGCGGCCTCGCTGTTCGGCGGCCGCAACAGCGTCGCCGAGGCGATGAACGAGGTGCTGTGGGAGGACACGCCGACGCAGAACGTCGCCGCCCGCTGGGCGTCCCGCGACACCCAGCTCGGCGGACGCCGGATCCGCGCCGGTGACATGGTCCTGCTCGGCCTGCAGGGCGCCAACTCCGACCCCCAGGTGCGCACCGACGCCTCGGCGCTGACCGGCGGGAACGGCGCCCACTTCTCGTTCGGTCACGGGGAGCACCGCTGCCCGTTCCCGGCGCAGGAGATCGCCGAGGTGATCGCCAGGACCGGCATCGAGGTCGTACTGGACCGGCTGCCGGACATCGACCTCGCGGTGCCGGCCGCGAAGCTCACCCGCCGCCCGTCCCCGTGGCTGCGCGGACTGTCCGAACTCCCGGTCACGTTCACTCCCACTCCCGCCCTTGGAGGCACGCGCGCATGACGGCTGCTACGGACACCACGACGCCGGACGCCGGACAGACCCGTATCGCCCTGGACCCCTTCGTCTCCGACCTGGACGGCGAGAGCGCGGCGCTGCGGGCCGCGGGCCCGCTGGCCGCCGTGACGCTGCCGGGCGACGTACCGGTGTGGGCGGTCACGCACCACGCCGAGGCGAAGAAGCTGCTCACCGACCCGCGTCTGGTGAAGGACATCAACGTGTGGGGCGCCTGGCAGCGCGGCGAGATAGCCCCCGACTGGCCGCTGATCGGGCTGGCGAACCCGCCCCGCTCCATGCTCACCGTGGACGGCGCCGACCACCGCCGGCTGCGCACGCTGGTCGCGCAGGCGCTCACCCCGCGCCGGGTGGAGCGGATGCGGGAGCGGATCACGGAGCTGACCGAGGGCCTGCTGGACCAGGTGGCCGCGCAGCCGGGTGACACGGTCGACCTGAAGGCGACGTTCGCCTACCCGCTGCCGATGTACGTCATCGCCGACCTGATGGGGCTGGCGGAGGAGCGGCTGCCGCGCCTGAAGGAGCTCTTCGAGAAGTTCTTCTCCACGCAGACCCCGCCCGAGGAGGTCATCGCGACGCTGACCGAGCTGGCCGGGATCATGGCCGAGACGGTGGCGCACAAGCGCGAGAACCCGGGCGACGACCTGACCTCCGCGCTCATCCAGGCGTCGGAGGACGGCGACAGCCTCACCGACGAGGAGATCGTCGCCACGCTCCAGCTCATGGTGGCGGCCGGTCACGAGACGACGATCTCCCTCATCGTCAACGCGGTGGTCAACCTGTCCCTCCACCCCGAGCAGCGGGAACTCGTGCTGTCCGGCAAGGCCGACTGGTCGGCGGTGGTCGAGGAGACCCTGCGGTACGCCACGCCGACGTCGCACGTGCTGATCCGGTTCGCGACCGAGGACGTACCGGTGGGCGACAAGGTCCTGCCGGCCGGGGAGGCGCTGATCGTGTCGTACGCGGCGATCGGCCGGGACGAGCAGGCGCACGGGCCGACGGCGGGCGACTTCGACATCACCCGGGAGAGCGCCAACCGGCACATCTCCTTCGGTCACGGCCCGCACGTGTGCCCCGGTGCCGCCCTGTCCCGCCTGGAGGCCGGCGTGGCGCTGCCGGCCCTGTACGCCCGCTTCCCCGGCCTGGACCTGGCGGTCCCGGCGGGCGAACTGCGCAACAAGCCGGTGGTCACCCAGAACGACCTGTTCGAGCTCCCGGTGAAGCTCGGCGGCTGACCGGCGCGGGGCGGTGGGCGGCCTTACCGGCCCGTCCACCGCCCGCCCCCGGCCCGTCCGCCCGCGCGTCCTGCCGCACGCCCGCCCCCGGCCCGTCCTGCGCCGCCCGCCCGCCGTCGTCCGGTGGCCTCGTCCGGCGCCGTCGTCCGGTGGCGTCGCCCGGCGCCGTCGTCCAGCGCCGTCGTCCGGTGGCCTCGTCCTGCGCCGCCCGTCCTGCCGCACGCCCGCCCCCGGCCCGTCCTGCGCCCGCCGCCCGCCGCCCGCCGTCGTCCAGCGCCGTCGTCCAGCGCCGTCGCCCGGCACCGTCGCCCGGCACCGTCGTCCAGCGCCGTCGCCCGGCACCGTCGCCCGGCACCGTCGTCCAGCGCCATCGTCCAGCGCCGTCGCCCGGCGCCGTCGTCCGGCCCCCTCCACGGCCCGTCTCAGCGGACGGACGATGTTTCGCCCGGGTTTCCCTCAGCCGCTAGGCTCCGTCCGTGGCTGAGATCCAGATTCCCGCTGACATCAAGCCCGCCGACGGACGTTTCGGCGCGGGTCCCTCCAAGGTGCGGACGGAGGCGCTGGACGCCCTGGCCGCGACCGGCACGTCCCTGCTCGGCACCTCCCACCGCCAGGCCCCGGTGAAGAACCTGGTCGGCAAGGTGCGCGAGGGCATCTCCGAGCTGTTCTCCCTCCCCGACGGCTACGAGGTGGTCCTCGGCAACGGCGGCTCCACCGCGTTCTGGGACATCGCCGCCCACGGCCTCATCGAGAACAAGTCGCAGCACCTCACCTTCGGCGAGTTCAGCTCCAAGTTCGCCAAGGCCGCGAAGCTCGCCCCGTGGCTCGCCGAGCCCACCGTCGTCTCCGCCGACCCGGGCACGCACCCCGAGGCGACCGCCGAAGCCGGCGTGGACGTCTACGCGTTCACCCACAACGAGACCTCCACCGGTGTCGCCATGCCCATCGAGCGGGTGGCCGGCGCCGACGAGGGCGCCCTGGTCCTGGTGGACGCCACCTCCGGCGCGGGCGGCCTCCCGGTCGACATCGCCGAGACGGACGTCTACTACTTCGCCCCGCAGAAGTCCTTCGCCTCCGACGGCGGCCTGTGGATCGGCGTGTTCTCCCCCGCCGCGATCGAGCGTGCCGAGCGCGTGCACGCCTCCGGCCGCCACGTCCCGGAGTTCTTCTCGCTGCCCACGGCGATCGACAACTCCCGCAAGAACCAGACGTACAACACCCCGGCGCTCGCCACCCTCTTCCTGCTCAACGAGCAGTTGGAGTGGCTGAACGGCCAGGGCGGCCTCGACTGGTCCACGGCCCGCACCAAGGACTCCTCGAGCCGCCTGTACGCGTGGGCGGAGGCGTCGAAGCACGCCACCCCCTTCGTCACCGACCCGGCCAAGCGCTCCCAGGTCATCGGCACGATCGACTTCACCGACGAGGTCGACGCCGCCGCCGTCGCCAAGGTCCTGCGCGCCAACGGCGTCGTCGACACCGAGCCCTACCGCAAGCTCGGCCGCAACCAGCTCCGCGTCGCGATGTTCCCGGCGATCGACCCGTCGGACGTCGAGGCCCTGACGAAGTGCGTCGACTACGTCATCGAGCAGCTGTAGCCACGCCTCGCACGACACGGAGGAGGGCGCCCGGTGAACCGGGCGCCCTCCTCCGTCGTCTCACCCGCGGTGCGCCGCGCGCCAGGCGTCCGCCAGCGCGTCGTACCGCCGTCGCTGCTCCTCACGCGCGTCCTGCGCCTCTTCGGTGGCGGGGTCGAGGAGGTACCCCAACGGCCGGGGACGGAGCCGGAAACCGATGGACCCGCACAGGGCCGTGATCTTCTCGTTGGCCCGGTCCCACTCCTCCGCCGACAGCCGGCGCCCCTCGTCGCCGACCACGGGCACCGTCGTCGCGGCGGCCACCGCGCTGCACCCGGCGCCCAGGGTCCACAGCGCCTGGGAGGCGAGCACGGGGCCCAGGCCGACCCCGCGCCACTCCGGGTCCAGCCGAACGTCCCACAGGACGAGCAGGTCGCCGTCGGCGGACGTCATGCTGTCCCGGAACTCCTGCCGGTAGCCGCCCCGCCCGAGGTCGTAGCAGCCCATGACCACATGGAAGAGACCGCGGTCGTACCCCTCCGCGTCCCCCCAGGGGGACGGGCTGAACCGCTCGTCCTGCCGCAGCCGGAAGAGGGACAGGGAGCCGACGACACCGCCGACGGTGCGGTTCCGGAACCGCTCCTCCCGCACGGACACGGTCCACTCGTCGAGACCGTCCTGGTCCTCGATGCCGCTCAGCGGCTGCCGCTGGTGGTACTCCAGCGACAACCGCCGCGGGTCACCCGGGAGTTCCTCGATCGGGCGTCCGTACGTTTCCATGCGACCGCATGCTAGCCGCGGCCTCCCCTCACCTGCTGAGCCGCTGGAACCTGCGCACCGCGAGCGGCAGGAAGACCGCCGTCAGCACGAGGGGCCACACCCCCGCCATCAGCAGCGCGTGCTGTTCGACCCAGGAGTCGCCGCCGCCGACCGGGGTGCCGAACAGGTCGCGGGCCGCCGCCGCCGTGGAGGAGATCGGGTTCCAGGCGGCCACCCAGCCCAGCCAGTCGGGCATGAGCTGCGGGGCGACGAAGATGCTGGAGATCATCGTCAGCGGGAAGGCGACCGCGAACAGGCCGCCCGCGGCCTCCGGGTTGGGCACCAGCAGGCCCAGCCAGACGCCGAGCCAGATCAGCGCGAACCGCAGCCACAGCAGCAGTCCGAACGCCGCCAGGAAGCCCCAGCCGCCGTCCGGGCGCCAGCCCATGACCAGCGCGGTCAGCATCAGGATGGCCAACTCGGCGCAGGCGACGATCAGATCGGTCACCCCGCGCCCGGCCACCACCGCCGAGGACGCCATCGGCATCGAGCGGAAGCGGTCGATGACGCCCTTGGTGGAGTCGTAGACCACGACGGTCGCGGTGTTGATGAAACCGAACGCCATCGTCATCACGAACATCCCGGGCATCAGGAAGTCCTTGTAGTCACCGCCGCCGGGCACCTGCATCGCGCTGCCGAAGACGTAGCCGTACAGCAGCACCGACAGGATCGGGAAGCCGAGCTGCCAGGCGATGTTGACCGGCTGGCGCCGGTAGTGGGTCAGGCTGCGGCGGACGAGGTTCCAGCAGTCCGCCAGCGCCCAGTACACGCGGCCGCGGGGGGCGGGTCCGGTCAGGTCGAGCGCGCTCATGCCGCCTCCTCCTTCTCCGTGCGGTGTCCGGTCAGGCGCAGGAACACGTCGTCGAGGCTGGGTCTGCGCAACCCGATGTCCTCCACCCGTACGCCCTCGTCCTGCAGGGTGCGGGCGACGTCGGTCAGCGCGGCCACCCGGTCGGTCACGGGGGCGTGCACCCGCAACTCGGTGTCGTCCGACTCGGGTTCGCCGTCGGCGACCCGGGCGACCACCTTCACCACGCGGGGGATGTCCGACCGTTCGCCGACCACGACCTCGATCCGGTCGCCGCCGACCAGGTTCTTCAGCCCGTCCGGGGTGTCGTCGGCGATGGCCCGGCCCTGGTCGATGACGGTGATCCGGGAGGCCAGCCGGTCGGCCTCCTCCAGGTACTGCGTGGTCAGCAGCACGGTCGTCCCGCCGGCCACCAACGCCCGCACGGAGTCCCAGACCTCTCCCCGGCTGCGCGGGTCGAGGCCGGTCGTCGGCTCGTCCAGGAACAGCACGGCCGGCGTGAGGATCATCGAGGCCGCCAGGTCCAGCCGGCGCCGCATGCCGCCGCTGTAGTCGCCGACGCCCTTGTCCGCGGCGCCGGCCAGGTCGAACTGCTCCAGCAGCTCGGCCGCCCGCGCCCTGGCCCGCCTGCCCCCCAGGTGGAACAGCCTGCCGAACATCTCCAGGTTCTGCCGTCCGGTGAGCACCTCGTCCACCGCCGCGTACTGACCGGTGAGCCCGATGCGCGCCCGCACCTCGCGCGGGCTGCGGGCCACGTCGAGCCCGGCCACGGTCGCCCGGCCGCCGTCGACCCGGATCAGCGTCGACAGGATGCGTACGGCGGTGGTCTTGCCCGCGCCGTTCGGTCCGAGCAGTCCGTGCACCGTGCCCTCGCGGACGGCGAGGTCGAAGCCGTCGAGAGCGCGCTTCTCGCCGTAGCGCTTCTCCAGTCCCTCGGCCCGGACCGCGTAACCGTCGTCGTTCATGGGTCCCCCCCCTCTCCTTAACTGGGTACACCGTACCCGATTGCGCGTACGGCGTACCCGGTTTTTCGGCACGGATCTAGACTGCGCCCATGAGCAGCGGCGGGAGCGGTACGCGGACCAGTGGCAGCGGCGACATCGCGCGCACCCTCGACCTGCTGTGGGACACCGGGCCGCGGCCCAGCCGGGGGCCGAAACCGGGCCTGACCCTGGAACGGATCGTGGAGACCGCCGTCGAGGTCGCCGACCGCGACGGACTCGGCGCGCTGTCGATGCGCCGCATCGCCACGGAGCTCGGCACCGGCACGATGTCCCTGTACCGCTACGTCCCCGGCAAGGCCGAACTGCTCGACCTGATGCTGGACCGGGTGCAGCGGCCCTCGGAGAACCCCGCGGCCCCCGGCGACGGCTGGCGCGCCGCGCTGGAGTCCCTGGGCCGGGCCGCCCTCGCCCTGTACCGCCGGCACCCCTGGCTGCTGGAGGTCAACCAGTCCCGCCCGATCCTCGGCCCGAGCGCGCTGGACGGCATGGAGCGGGTGCTCTCCCGGATCAAGCCGATGGGCCTGTCCGACCCGGAGCTGGTGTCGGCGATCATCATGATCGACGGGTACGTCGTCGGGGCCGCCCGTACGCAGCTGTACCAGGAGGAGGCGGAGCGCAGTTCGGGGCTGACGGACGCGCAGTTCTGGGAGGCGCAGCGGCCGGCCCTGGAGCAGGCCATGGCCAGCGGGCGCTACCCCGTCCTGGCCGGTCTCTCCGAGGACACCTTCGGCCCCGACTTCGACCACTTCGAGTTCGGGCTGCAGCGCATCCTGGACGGCCTGGAGGAGTTCGTCGCCCGGCGGTCGGCGGAAGCGGCGGAAGCGGCGGACCGGCCGGCACCCGGCCCGGCGGAGGGCTGACCGGCTCCGGACGCGGAGGAGTCCCCGACCCGCTCCCGGCTCAGCGCCCGCGGCGGCGCAGGCGGCCCAGCCCGAAGAGGGCCGCGACGACCACGGCCAGCGTGACCGCGCCGATCTTGACGGTGGTCCCGTCGCCGCCGCCCGCGACGCTCTTCCCGTCCTCCGTGCGGGCGCCCTTCCCGCCACCGCCCCCGCTTTCACCGGCGCCGGGCGCCTCGCGGGACTCGACCGGGCTCTCGGCGCCCTCGGAGCCGTACAGGATCCGGGAGCCGTCGGCGGAGAAGGTCACGGACTCCCCCTGCCCCTGGAGCGGCACGCTCAGCCGCCCCTCACGCCGGAGCTTCCCGCCGTTCCAGGCGTAGTGGATGCCGCCGAAGTAGCCGCGTACGGCGAGGTGCTCGCCGTCCGGGGAGAGCGCGGCGTCGGTGGCCCACAGCTCGACGGGGGCGACCGGCCGGAAGACGTTGTCCCCGGACGGGGAGAGCTTCTCGGGCCCCTCGTACAGGTGTCCGCCCTCCTCCTTCTTGTCGACGATGTAGACGCGCCCGGTCTTCGGGTGCACGACCATCGACTCGGCGTCCCGGGCCCCGTCGGAGTACTTCACCACGTACTGCGTGGCCCGCACGGTCGCGTCCTTCAGTTCCTTCGGCTCGGGCAGTTCGTAGATCCAGACGTGGGGCCACGTGCCGCCGAGGTTGTCCCCGATGTCACCGACGAAGATCCTGTCGCCGGGCCCGACGGAGATCGCCTCGACGTCCCGGGGCGTGCCGATGCCGGTGAGGGTGAGACGGGCGACGGTCTCGCCGGTCGCGCCGTCGACGGCGTACAGGTAGGGGCCGTCGTCGCTGTCGTTGTGGGTCCAGTAGACGCCCGGGTGGAGGCGGGAGGCGGCGAGCCCGCTGGACTCGGTGATGCGCGGGTCCCTGACCGTGAAACCCTCGCCGCCGTCGGCGGCGGAGGCTGCGGGCACGGCGAGCGCGCCGGTGAGGAGGGTCGCGGCGAGCAGGGCGAGGGGTCTGCGCATGGGCCAAGACTGCCATGGCGCGGCGGACTTCACGGCGGGTGTCCGGTCTCACATCGCGGCGGCCGGGCCGATCCACCATGATGACCGTGTGCTCAGGTTCATGCCCGTAGGTGACTCGATGACGATCGGGAGCGCGGGTGAACACACCTGGCGCTACCGGCTGTGGCAGCACCTGTGCACGGCGTACGGCGGCCCCTTCACCCTGGTCGGCCCGCGCGAGACGCTCCACGACCCGTCGTCGGACACCCCGACCTCCTACGCGTACGCCGACCCGGACTTCCCCCGCGCCCACCTGGCGGGCTGGGGCGAGGGCTGGCACCACATGGCCCCGCTGATCGGCGAGGCCGTGCGCTCCTGCCGCGCGGACGTGCTGCTGGTGTCGCTGGGCCTGATCGACCTGGGCTTCTACACCAACGCCGAGCAGACGGCGGAGAACGTGCGGGCGTTCGTCGCCGAGGCGCGGGCCGCCCGGCCGCGTGTCCGCGTCGCCGTGATGCCGGTGATCCGCAACATCCGGGTGGAGGCGGACACCTCCTTCGCCGACCAGGTCACGCACTTCAACGAACTCCTCGCGAAGACCGTCGCCGACCTCGACGAACCGCGCTCCCCGCTGCTGCTCGTCCCACCGCCGGAGTCGTACGACTTCCACACGGACACCTACGACGGCACCCACCCGAACGAGACCGGCGAGCACAAGATCGCCGCCGCCTTCGCCGAGGCGCTGTGGCAGGAGTGGGACCTGGGCGGGCCGTACGACGGAGCGGAGTGACCGTCCCGCCCGTCCGGCATGCGCGGCCCGTCCCGTGTCCTGCTCACCGTGCGTATCGTTGTACCGCGCGGCCGCACTCGTCCGTGGGCGGCCGGGGAGGAGCGCGCCACGATGACCGTCCTTGACGACAGGATCGCGATGGCCGAGAGCGACAACACCCAGAGCTTGGACGAGTGGTTCGAGCGGCTGGAGCGGATGCCCGTCCCCGAAGGGTTCAAAGTCGAGATCGTCGGGGGCACCGTCTACATGACACCGCAGCGTGACACCCATTGGACCATCATCTTCAAGATGGCGATGGCCGTTGAAGCCCGGTTCGGGAAGGACGCCCTGGTTTTCTCGGACGTCCGCATCGACTTTCCGGGGCACGAGAACGGCCTCTGTCCCGACGTGGCCGTCCTCCGTGCCTCCGCGGAGAAGGACGAGGGAAACCACTGGCGCTACGAGGACGTCAGGTTCGTCTTCGAGGTCATCTCCGAGGGCACGGCCGCCAACGACTACGGTCCGAAGAAGGCCGCCTACGCGACCGCCGAGGTCCCTCTCTACGTCATCGCCGACCCCTACCAGGGCCGCTGTTTCGTCTACACCGACCCCAAGGACGGCGACTACCTCACGCGGACGAGGGTGGACTTCGGCGACGACATCGATCTGACCGGCACCGTGGCCGACCTGACCCTCCGCACCGACGACTTCCCCCGGGACCGGCCCCTCTTGCATAGAGCGCACTCCAGGCCGTTGGCTTGATGAACATGAAGTACACGCAGCTCGGACGCACAGGTCTCAAGGTCAGCCGGCTCGTCCTCGGGACGATGAACTTCGGTCCGCAGACCGACGAGGCCGACAGTCACGCCATCATGGACGCGGCGCTGGACGCCGGCATCAACTTCGTCGACACGGCCAACGTGTACGGCTGGGGTGAGAACAAGGGCCGCACCGAGAGCATCATCGGCAGCTGGTTCGCCAAGGGCGGCGACCGCCGCGACAAGGTGGTCCTCGCGACGAAGGTGTACGGGAACATGGGCGCCGACGGCGAGCCCTGGCCCAACCACGACAAGCTGTCCGCGGTGAACATCCGGCGCGCGGTCGACGCCTCGCTGAGGCGGCTGGGCACCGACTACATCGACGTCTACCAGTTCCACCACGTCGACCGGGACACCCCGTTCGAGGAGATCTGGCAGGCGGTCGACGTCCTGATCCAGCAGGGCAAGATCCTCTACGTCGGCTCCTCGAACTTCCCCGGCTACAAGATCGCCCAGGCCAACGAGATCGCCGCCCGGCGCGGCGGGACCATCGGGCTGGTCAGCGAGCAGTGCCTGTACAACCTCGCCGAGCGGCGCGCCGAGATGGAGGTGATCCCGGCCGCCCGCGACTACGGGCTCGGGGTGATCCCCTGGTCGCCGCTGCACGGCGGTCTGCTCGGCGGTGTGCTCAGGAAGCAGGCCGAGGGTGGCCGCCGCGCCTCCGGGCGGGCCGCCGAAGCGCTCGCCGATCCGACCGCTCGGGCGCAGATCCAGGCGTACGAGGACCTGCTCGACAAGCACGGCGTCGAGCCCGGCGAGGCCGCGCTGGCCTGGCTGCTCACCCGGCCCGGGGTCACCGGCCCGATCGTCGGTCCGCGCACGGCCGAGCAGCTCGCGTCCGCGCTGCGGGCGGTCGAGCTGGAGCTGAGCGAGGAGCTGCTGACGTCGCTGGACGAGATCTTCCCGGGGCCGGGGCCGTCCCCGGAGGCATTCGCCTGGTAGACGGCGGGCACACCGTGCGGGCCGGCGTCGGCGCTACCTGCCCAGCGCCGACGCCAGCCCCACGACGACGAACATCAGTACGAGCGCACCGGCCATGATCCGGTTCCGGGTTTTCGGGTCCACGCCGTCGAGCCTAACCGGCCGCGCCCAGTGCCCGGCGGGCGACCGCCTCGTAACGCGGCTGCTCGCCCGCGACCCCGGACCTCGGCAGGTGGCTGCGGACCAGCACCAGCTCCTCCACGGTCCAGGTGCGGGAGCGGAAGCCCTCCAGGGCGTCGAGGTACGGCCGCACGCCGACGCCGCCCCGGCTGCGGGCCAGCGTCAGGTGGGCCGTGTAGCGGCGGTGCTCGTCCATCGGCACGCCCGCCTTCCGCGCGGCCGCCCCGGCCCGCCCGGCCAGCAGTCGCATGGCCGCGAGGTCGCCCTCCGCGCCGGCCCACAGGGCCTTCCCCCGCCCGAACTGGCCTCCGCCGCGCAGCGCCAGCCCGAACGGCTCGGTGCGTGCGGCGGCCCGCGCCAGGCGCTCCGTCAGTCCGGGCAGCAGCTCCTCACCGACCTCCCCGTAGAACGCCAGCGTGAAGTGCCACCCGGCCCGCTCGGTCCACCGCATCCCGTCCGCCCCGGGCAGCTCCCGCAGCCGCCCGACCTCGACGGCGAGCTCGTGGACCACGTCCTCGGGGGGCAGCACGGCGGCGAAGAGTCTCATGCACCCAGTCTCACAGGGGAACGCACGTACGCTCCCGCGTGTCCCGGTCGCCGTGCGTATCGTTGTACCGCGCGGCTGTACGCATCGAGCGGCAGCCGGGGAGGAGCGCCACGATGACCGTCCTCGAAGACAGGATCGAGATGGCCGAGAGCGGCGACGAACTCACGCTCGACATGATGTTCGAGTGGCTGGAGAAGATGCCCGTCCCCGAGGGTTACAAGACCGAGATCGTCGGGGGGCACATCTTCATGACGCCGCAGCGGGACACCCACTGGGAGATCATCGCGAACATCTACGATCAGCTGCGCGTGAAGTACCCGCGGAAGCGGGTCAAGTCCGACGTCCGCATCGACTACCCGGGGCATCTCAACGGCTTCGCCTCCGACGTGACGCTGCTGGCCGAGGGCGCGACCAGGAACGCCGAAGGCCGGTGGCGCTGCGAGGACGTCGAGTTCATCGCCGAGGTGATCTCCCGGAGCACCGCGGGGAACGACTACGGCCCCAAGAAGGACGCCTACGCCGCCGCCGGCGTGCCGGTGTACCTGGTCGTCGACCCGTACACCGGCGAGTGGCACCTGCACACGCTGCCGGAGGACGGGAAGTACCACGGCAGCGTGCGCTTCGGCTTCGGCACCGAGATCGATCTGGTCCGGACGGCCGTCGGTCTCGTCCTCGGGACCGACGAGTTCCCCCGCGGCTGACACGGGGCGCGGCCCGAGGGCGGTCACACCGCCGGAGCCAGTGCCTCCTGGCGTTCCCGGGGCACGAACCGCACGCGCGGGTGGCCCCGGTCCCAGCGCACCGACAGCCGCAGGCCGCCGAGCCGGGCCAGGATCAGGCCGATGACGGACGCCGCTGCCACCGCGACCGCGCCGCCGGCCGCGAAGCCGACGCGGGCGCCGTAGGTGTCGGTGATCCAGCCGACGATCGGGGCGCCGACCGGGGCGCCGCCGAGGAACACCATCATGTAGAGGGCCATGACACGGCCGCGCATGACCGGTTCGGTGGCCATCTGGAGGCTGGTGTTGGTGGTGACGTTGACCGTCATCGAGACCAGCCCCAGCGGGACCATGATCAGGGCGAACATCCACAGCCGCGGGGACGCCGCGGCCAGGATCTCCAGCGTGCCGAACGCGATCGCGGCCATGATCAGCAGCCGCAGCCGTGCCGTGCCGCGCCGGGCGGCGAGCAGGGCGCCGGAGACGGAGCCGACCGCCATCAGCGTGTTGAACATGCTGTAGACGCCCGCGCCGCCGTCGAAGACGTCGTCGGCGAAGGCCGAGAGGTAGACGGGGAAGTTGAAGGAGAAGGTGCCGATGAAGCCGACCAGGACGATCGGCCAGAGCAGTTCGGGCCGTCCGGTGACGTAGCGCAGGCCCTCCCGCAGCTGTCCCTTGCCGCGCGGGGCGCGCTCGACGGCGTGCAGTTCGCGGGCGCGCATCATCATCAGGCCGGTGAGCGGCGCGACGAAGGACAGGCCGTTGAGGAGGAACGCCCAGCCCGTGCCGACGCCGGTGATCAGCAGGCCCGCGACGGCGGGGCCGACCAGGCGGGCGGACTGGAAGTTCGCGGAGTTGAGGCTGACCGCGTTCTGCAGCCGGCCGGGGCCGACGAGTTCGGAGACGAAGGCCTGCCGGGCGGGGTTGTCGACGACGGTGGCGAGGCCGAGGGCGAAGGCGGCGACGTAGATGTGCCAGACGTCGACCAGGCCGGTGAGGGTGAGGACGGCGAGCGCGATCGCGGTGAGGGCCATCGCGGTCTGGGTGACGATGAGGGTGGGCCGCTTGCGCAGGCGGTCGACGAGGACGCCTCCGTAGAGGCCGAAGAGCAGCATCGGCAGGAACTGCAGGGCCGTGGTGATGCCGACGGCGGCCGAGGAGCCGGTGAGGCTCAGCACCAGCCAGTCCTGGGCGATGCGCTGCATCCAGGTGCCGATGTTGGAGACGACCTGGCCGAGGAAGAACAGGCGGTAGTTCCTGATCCTCAGCGAGGAGAACATGGAGTTCCTGCGGGCGGGGGTGTCGGGGGCGGCCTGGGTGTCGCGGTGGTCAGGTGCGGGGGCGGAAGCTGCTCCGGATCCCGTACTCAAAGGGTTTCGCCTCCTTGCTGCGGCCGCTGCCCGCGGCGTGGGTGCGTGTGCTCAGATGTGTGCGAGTTTCTCCAGCACGGGGGCGGCGGCGCGCAGTTTCGCCCACTCGTCCTCGTCGAGCTCCTCCACCAGCGTCGCCAGGAACGCGTTCCGCTTGCGGCGGCTCTCCTCGAGCATCGCCTCGGCCCGTTCGGTCTGGGTGACGACCTTCTGGCGCCGGTCGTCGGGGTGCGGCTCGAGGCGGACGAGTCCCTTGGCCTCCAGCAGGGCCACGATGCGGGTCATCGACGGCGGCTGGACGTGCTCCTTGCGGGCGAGCTCGCCCGGTGTGGCGCTGCCGCAGCGGGCCAGCGTGCCGAGCACCGACATCTCGGTGGGGCTGAGGGACTCGTCGACGCGCTGGTGCTTGAGCCGACGGGACAGCCGCATCACGGCGGAGCGGAGGGCGTTCACGGCGGCTGCGTCGTCGCCATGGCTGAAGTCCGGCATGTTCGTTAGAGTAACTCATTACTCTCGCTAAAGACCACCGGAAAAGCGGGTCCCTCCCAGTGAGACCTGCCACTCCTGTCACAGGAGATCACCCGTACGAGTGATCCGGCGACGAAACACGACGCACCGCACGGCGGTGTGCGGCGACGCTCGTGCCCATGAGGACCGAAGTGCTCAGCCTTCGCATGGACCACGAGTTGCTCGAACGGCTCCGGGAACATGCCGCCAAACGCGGCATGAGCGTCCAGGACCATGTCGTCCGGACGCTCATGCGCGATGACTTCGACCAGCGGTTCCAGTCCGCCGTCGAGGAGACGGAGAGGTTCTACGGGGTCACCTGAGGCCCCGCGTCCTCACCTCAGGTGAGGCCCAGTGCGGGCATCAGGTAGTAGAAGGCGAAGACCGCGGCCACCGCGTACATCGCCGGCGGGACCTCCCGGCCGCGTCCGGCCGCCAGGCGCAGCACCGCGAAGGTGAGGAAGCCCATGCCGATGCCGTTGGTGATCGAGTAGGTGAACGGCATCATCAGCATCGTCACGAAGGCCGGGACGGCGATGGTGTAGTCCGCCCAGTCGATCTCCTTGATCGAGCCCGCCAGGATCAGGAAGCCCACCGCCACCAGCGCCGGGGTGGCCGCCTGGGACGGGACCATGGTGGCGACGGGCGTGAGGAACAGCGCCGCGGTGAACAGGCCGCCGGTGACGACGTTGGCGAAGCCGGTCCGCGCGCCCTCGCCGACACCGGCGGTGGACTCCACGAACGCGGTGGTGGCGGAGGAGGAACTGGCGCCGCCCGCGGCGACCGCGACACCGTCGATGAACAGGACCTTGTTGATGCCGGGCATCTGGCCCTCGCCGTCGGTCAGCTTGGCCTCGTCCGAGACGCCCATGATCGTGCCCATCGCGTCGAAGAAGCACGACAGCAGCACGGTGAAGACGAACAGGACGCCGGTCAGCACCCCGACCTTCCCGAAGCCGCCGAACAGGCTGACCTCGCCGATCAGGCCGAAGTCGGGGGTGGCGACCGGGTTGCCGGGCCAGGTCGGCGTGGTCAGGCCCCAGGACTCGATGTCCGCGACGGCGTTGATGACCAGCGCGACGGCCGTCATGGCGACGATCGAGATGAGGATCGCGCCGGGCACCTTGCGCACGATCAGCGCCAGGGTGAGCAGCGTGCCGAGGACGAAGACGAGGACGGGCCAGCCGTTGAGGTGGCCGGTGGCGCCGAGCTGGAGCGGGACGGTGGTCTGGGCGGCGTCCGGGATGCGGGCGACGAAGCCGGAGTCGACCAGGCCGATCAGCATGATGAACAGGCCGATACCGATGGCGATGGCCTTGCGCAGTCCGTACGGGACGGCGTTCATCACGCGCTCGCGCAGACCGGTGGCGACCAGCAGCATGACGACGAAACCGGCCAGCACCACCATGCCCATGGCGTCCGGCCAGGACATGCGCGGCGCGAGCTGGAGCGCGACGACGGAGTTGACGCCGAGGCCGGCGGCGAGCGCGATCGGGACGTTGCCGACGACGCCCATGAGGAGCGTGGTGAACGCCGCGGTCAGGGCGGTCGCGGTGACCAGCTGGCCGTTGTCCAGCTGGTGGCCGTACATGTCCTTCGCGCTGCCCAGGATGATCGGGTTCAGCACGATGATGTAGGCCATCGCGAAGAAGGTGGCGAAACCGCCGCGGACCTCACGCGACAGGGTGCTGCCGCGCTCGCTGATCCGGAAGTGGCGGTCGAGGACGCCGGAACCGGACCCCGGCTGCTCGGGGGTGGGCACCTTGGCGGGGGCCGACGTGGACATGCGGGGACCTCATCACCGGCGGGCTTCCCTCGAAGTCCTTTGGTGTTTTCTACGAATGAAAGCGGTCAGAGACAAACGGTTTCAGTATGAACATATAACGACGTCGATGCTATCTCCGCGCGTAGAGGAGTGTGGCCGGACAGGCGCCCACTGCGGCACACCTCACTCGATGCGCTCCCCGACGGCCCTCGTAAGCTGTCCGCATGGCGAAGTGGACCCCCAAGCACGAGGCGCCGGAGCCCCTGGAGGGCCCCGTGGTCGCCACCATCACCGGCGGCACGATCGTCTGGTTCGTCCTCTTCCTGGTGCAGCTGCCCTTCTACGGCTGGTTCGACGACCACGGCCACACCTGGTGGCTGTGGACCTGCCTGGCCGGCGCCGGGCTCGGCCTCATCGGCATCTGGTACGTCCGCAAGCGCGACGCCGCGATCAAGCGGGCCCAGGCGGAGCGCACCGCCTGAGACGTCCGGCACCCGCGGCCCCAACTGCCGTCCCCGCCGCCGCCGTACGACCACGGTCCCACGGCCCTGCGCGGCCGTCCTCCCCTGGTCGGATCTTCCGCCGTCCGGGTGGGTGCGGCCCCGGATCCGCACGTAACGTCGGATGCATGACCCATCTCGACGCGGACGCCCGGACCGCTGCCGCGCCCCCCGCCACGATCACCCCCGCGGCGACCGGGCTGACCTCGGCGCAGGTGGCCGACCGGGTGGCCCGCGGCCAGGTCAACGACGTGCCGGTGCGCAGCAGCCGCTCCCTGACCGAGATCGTCCGCGCGAACGTCCTCACCCGGTTCAACGCGATCATCGGCGTGCTCTGGGTGATCATGCTGATCGTCGCGCCGATCCAGGACAGCCTGTTCGGCTTCGTGATCC
This sequence comes from Streptomyces sp. DH5, assembly GCF_020873915.1. Lineage (GTDB taxonomy): Bacteria > Actinomycetota > Actinomycetes > Streptomycetales > Streptomycetaceae > Streptomyces. The sequence continues at coordinate 24,388 of NZ_JAHWGP010000033.1, read as the reverse complement.
TCGCCAACACCGGCATCGGCATCGTCCAGGAGTGGCGGGCGAAGAAGACCCTGGACTCCCTCGCGGTGATCGGCGAGGTGCGGCCCACGGTGCGCAGGGACGGCACGGCCGCCGAGATCAGCACGTCCCGGATCGTGCTGGACGACCTGATCGAGATCGGACCGGGCGACAAGGTCGTCGTCGACGGGGTGTGCGTCGAGGCGGACGGCCTGGAGATCGACGAGTCGCTGCTCACCGGCGAGGCCGACCCGGTGGTGAAGAAGCCCGGCGACCAGGTCCTGTCCGGCAGTTTCGTCGTCGCGGGCGGCGGCTCCTTCCAGGCGACCCGGGTGGGGCGCGAGGCCTACGCGGCGCAGCTGGCCGAGGAGGCGTCCCGTTTCACCCTCGTCCACTCCGAGCTGCGCAGCGGCATCTCCACGATCCTCAAGTACGTCACCTGGATGATGGTGCCGACCGCGACCGGCCTGGTCATCAGCCAGCTGGTGGTCAAGGACAACGAACTGAAGGACTCCATCGCCCGCACCGTCGGCGGCATCGTGCCGATGGTCCCGGAAGGGCTGGTACTGCTCACCTCCGTGGCCTTCGCGATCGGCGTGATCCGGCTGGGCCGCAAGCAGTGCCTGGTGCAGGAGCTGCCCGCGATCGAGGGGCTGGCCCGGGTCGACACGGTCTGCCTCGACAAGACCGGCACGCTCACCGAGGGCGGCATGGACGTCACCGAGCTGCGGGTGCTGGGGGACGGCGACGAGGCGTACCTGCGCAAGGTGCTGGGCGAGCTCGGCTCGGCGGACCCCCGCCCGAACGCCTCCCTCCAGGCGATCGTCGACGCGTTCCCCGACACCACCGAGTGGCGCCTGACCGACACGCTGCCCTTCTCCTCCGCCCGCAAGTACAGCGGCGCGACCTTCGTGGAGGAGCCGGGCCGGGCGGCCGTCACCTGGCTGCTGGGCGCGCCGGACGTGCTGCTGGACGCCGGGGACCCGGCGCTGTCCGAGACGGTGCGGATGAACGAGCAGGGGCTGCGGGTCCTGCTCCTCGCCCGGGCCCGGGACGGGGCGGACGTCGACGACCCCGCCGCCGCCGTGGGCGTACGGCCGGTGGCGCTGGTGGTGCTGGAGCAGCGGCTGCGGCCCGACGCCGCCGACACCCTGCGCTACTTCGCCGAGCAGGACGTCCGCGCCAAGGTCGTCTCCGGCGACAACGCGGTGTCGGTCGGCGCGGTCGCGGCCAAACTGGGCCTGTCCGGCACGGCGGTGGACGCGCGCCGGCTGCCCGGGGACCGGGAGGCCATGGCGAGGGAACTCGACGAGGGCACGGTGTTCGGGCGGGTCACCCCGCAGCAGAAGCGGAACATGGTGGGCGCGCTCCAGTCGAGCGGCCGCACCGTCGCGATGACCGGTGACGGCGTGAACGACGTGCTGGCGCTGAAGGACGCGGACATCGGCGTGGCGATGGGCTCCGGATCGGAGGCCACCCGGGCGGTCGCGCAGATCGTGCTGCTGAACAACAGCTTCGCCACGCTGCCGTCGGTGGTGGCCGAGGGGCGCCGGGTGATCGGCAACATCACCCGGGTCGCGACGCTGTTCCTGGTGAAGACGGTGTACTCGGTGCTGCTGGCGGTGCTGGTGGTGATCTCGCAGGTGGAGTACCCGTTCCTGCCGCGCCACCTGACCCTGCTGTCCACGCTGACCATCGGCGTCCCGGCGTTCTTCCTGGCGCTCGCCCCCAACAAGGAGCGCGCCCGGCCGGACTTCGTCAGGCGGGTCATGCGGTACGCGATCCCCGGCGGGGTGCTGGCCGCCACGGCCACCTTCACGACGTACCTGATCGCGCGGCAGCACTACAGCGGCGAGGGCTCGCTGGAGGCGGAGACGAGCGCGGCGACGCTGACGCTGTTCCTGATCTCGATCTGGGTGCTGGCGATCATCGCCCGGCCGTACACGTGGTGGCGGATCGGTCTGGTGGCGGCGATGGGCGGGGCGTTCCTGCTGGTGCTGGTCGTGCCGTGGCTCCAGCACTTCTTCGCACTGAAGCTCGTGGGCATGACCATGCCGTGGACGGCGGCCGGTATCGCGGTCGTCGCGGCGGGGGTGCTGGAGCTGCTGTGGCGGTGGGTGGACCGGCGGATCCCCGCGTAGGCGGCCCACCGCGGGCGCGCCGCGGGTCCGTCGCAGAACCGGGGCGGGTCCGTCTTAGGCCCGGGGAGTCCGTCACAGCCCGTCGTGGCTGCTCACGCGGTTCCCCGCGGCCCTCTCCGGGGCGCGGGGAACCGCGCTTCACACGTGCGATGCGGGACCATGGAGTCTGCCGACCCCAGTGATCGGAGACGAGACACCTGATGAAGCTGCGCGGGAAGAAGACCGTGAACTCCCAGTCCCAGTCGCGAAGGAGCGAACTGGCGGCCCAACTGTCAGCGCCGGTGCGCGCCTTCATGTCGACCGAGGCGGGCAGCGCCGGCCTGCTCCTGGTCGCCGTGACCGTCGCCCTGATATGGGCGAATTCGCCCTGGTCGGAGGCGTACACATCCCTCTGGCACACCGAGGCGTCCGTCACACTCGGCGACGCCCGCCTGTCGATGGACCTGAGTCACTGGGTCAACGACGGACTGATGGCCCTGTTCTTCTTCGTCATCGGCCTGGAGGTGCGCCACGAGGTGTCCGTCGGCTCGCTGAACGACCGGCGGCGGATCGTGATCCCGGGCCTCGCCGGCATCGGCGGCATGCTCGTGCCCGTCCTGCTGTACCTGGCGATCGCGCCCGGGGGTGACGCCGCCAGGGCCTGGGGTGTCGTCATCGGCACCGACACGGCGTTCATGCTGGGCGCGCTCGCCGTGGTGGGCCCCCGGTTCGTCACCCAGTTGCGGGTCTTCCTGCTCGCCATCACGGTCATCGACGACATCGTGGCCGTCACCGTGATCGGCGTCGTCTACTCCGGCAGCATCAACGTGCCGGATCTGATCGCCGCGCTGCTGCTGGGGGTGGTCCTGTCCGCGCTGACCCGCTTCGGCGTCTGGCGGGCGGCCCCGTACGTGCTGATCGTCCTGGTGATGTGGCTCGCCACGCTCAACGCCGGACTGCACGCCTCCATCGCCGGCATGCTCGGTGGTCTCCTCATCCCCGCCCGCAAGCCCTCCCGCGAGGGGGTGGAGCAGGCCGCGCGGCTCTTCCGCGCCTTCCGCCAGTCGCCCCGCGCCGACGTCGGCAAGACGGCACGCAAGGGACTGCAGAAGGCCGTCTCCGTCAACGAGCGGCTCCAGACGGTCCTGCACCCCTGGTCCAGCTACGTGATCGTCCCGGTGTTCGCCCTGGCCAACGCCGGTGTGGACCTGCGCGACGGCGTCCTGACCAACGCGCTCGGCTCCTCGCTCACCTGGGCGGTCGTCGTGGGTCTCGTCGCCGGCAAGACGATCGGCATCTGGGGCGGTGCCGCCTTCGGCACCCGGTTCGGCCTCGGCAGGCTGCCGACGGGGGTGGCTCCGGGCCACGTCCTGGGCGGGGGCGCGCTGTCCGGTCTCGGGTTCACCGTCTCCCTGCTGATCGTCCAGCTCGCCTTCGACGACCCGGCCGTCCGCGCCGAGGCGACCGTCGGTGTGCTGCTCGCCGCCGTGTTCGCCACCGTGCTCGGCTGGATCGTGTTCCACCTGGCCGCCGTGCTGAAGGGCCAGACGGACGCGGACCTGCCCCGCTACCTGGACCGCCCGGTCGACCCGGAGAAGGACCACATCCTCGGTCCCCCGGACGCGCCGCTGACGCTGGTGGAGTACGGCGACTTCGAGTGCCCGTTCTGTGCGCGCGCCACCGGCGTCACCAAGGAACTGCGGCAGCGCTTCGGCGACCGGTTCCGCTACGTCTTCCGGCACCTGCCGCTGCCCGACGTCCACCCGCACTCCGAGCTCGCCGCGCGGGCGGCCGTCGCGGCCGACACGCAGGGACGCTTCTGGGAGATGCACGACCTGCTGTACCAGCACCAGGACGAGCTCGAGTACGAGGACACCGCCGGGTACGCCGCCGACCTCGGCCTCGACGTGGAGAGGTTCCTCCGCGACCTCGACGCCGAGGAGACCGCCGAGCGGGTCCGCGAGGACGCCGCCAGCGCGGAGGCCAGCGGGGTGCGCGGCGCGCCGACGTTCTTCATCGGCAACCGCCGGCACACCGGCCCGTACGACGCGGTGACGCTGGCCCGCGAGCTGGAGGCATCCGCCGACGCCCCGTCCGGCGCGACCCGGGCACCCTCGGAGTAACGGGGCGGCCCGGGCTCCGGGTACCCCGGGCCCGGGTTTCCGGGAACCCGGGCCCGGGGCCGCTAGGTCGGTAGTGACGCGAGAACGAGCAACGCGGCGGCCGCCCCGCTCCTCCGCCTCTCGCTCCCGCCCTCCGCTCTCGCTCCCCGCCCTCCGCCCTCGCTCTCGCTCTCCGCCCTCCGCTCCCGCTCTCCGCCCTCCGCTCTCGCTCCCCGCCCTCCGCTCCCGCTCTCCGCCCTCGCTCCCCGCCCTCCGCCCTCCGCTCCCGCTCTCCGCCCTCCGCTCTCGCTCCCCGCGGGCAGTCGTGCCGCTGGGGCGGCACGGGTGGGCGCGACGGCACCCCGCAAGCGCCGGGCTGCGCAGTACCCCCCGCCCGGTACCCACACCGGACTGCCCCCGGATGCCCGAGGTACCCGCCGGGGGCAGGGGCGGGCCCCCGGGCCGGACCCGCGCCCGGGTCAGTCGAACCAGCGGTCGCGGGCCAGTTCCTCCGTGCGCGACGGGTCCTCCAGCAGCGCCGCCACCTCGAAGCGCCGCGGCCACTGCCCCGCCGCCCAGGCGAGCCCCGCGGCCACCCCCTCCAGCGTGGCCGCGTGCGGCACCCCGTCGTCGGCCAGCCGCCAGTCGATCTCCACGCCGTCGACGACCAGCTCCTCGTGCTCCACGTACGACGCGGGCGTCCCCGGTCCGAGCAGCACCCGCACCGGCTCCGGCACGTCGTGCTCGGTGCCCTCGGAGCCGACCTCCCCGGTGACGGACTCGCTCAGCCGCCGCACCTGGAACAGCTCCGCCAGGTCGGCGGCCCGCGCCGGCCGGACCGGCAGCAGCGGGACGCCCGACGTGAACGGCAGCAGGTCGGGCGAGTCGACGACCACCGCGTCCGCGGCGTCCACCACCTCGACCCGCCCGTCGACCACGGCCCGCAGCTCGTCCGGCAGGGTCACCTGCTCGGGGTCCAGCTCGGCCAGCGCCCCGTACAGGGCGTGCAGCTGGGCGGCGGTGACCGGCCGGGCGGGGTCGGCGAGCCGGTCGAGCAGCTCGGCCGCGCCGCCGGGCTCGTCGAGCAGGGCGGCCACGGACGTCCGTACGCCCAGGGCGCGCAGCACCTGCTCGTCCTCGAAGCCGGTCGCGTCGGCCTCCTCGTACAGGCCCCGCAGCAGCGGATCGCTGCCGGCGGCCCGCAGTCCGGCCGGGCGGCGTCCGCCGATCACCGGGTGTCCGCGCAGCCACCACGCGGTGTAGGGCCGTACGACCTCGTGGGTGCCGTCGTGCAGCAGGATGCGCACCGGCTGGACGAGCGCGTCGCGCAGCGGGGGCCGGGACAGCAGGGCGAGGGCCTGCGGCCAGCGGTCGTCGTCCACGAGGTCGAGGTCGCGCACGGCGACGATCTCGGTGGCTACCGGCGGCACGGGGCTGTCCGGGAAGCGGTCGAGGACGTCCTCGCTCCACACGTCCACGGCGTCCAGCAGCCCGGCGTCGTCGGGCTCGGCGAAGTCCCCGTCGCGGGGTTCCAGTTCGTCGGGGTCGAGGACTACGTCGGTGGCGCGGACCAGGGCGAAGTCCACCAGCACCCCGCACGCGGCGAGCGGCTGTTCGCCCCACTTGGCGGCCATTTCACCGTCCACGGCGGCGAGTTCGCCCTCCCGCATGACCTGCGCGAAGGGCCCGCCGGGGAAGACGAGTTCGCAGGCCGGGGAGAGTTCGCCGTCCTCGTCGGGCAGGGCGAGCGCGCCCAGCCAGGGCTCGTCGCCCGGTTCGAGGGCGGCGTCGCGCACCAGCCCGAGCACGGTGTCGGCGAGTTCCTCGGCGTCCGGGGTGTCCTCCTCCCAGTTCGTCCCGCCGTCGTCGTCCAGCGAGGCGGCGACGGCGGCCCGCACCTGCGGGGTGGTGAGGACGGCGCGCGGGGTGGCGGGGAGGGCGCCGAGCTTCTCCAGCAGGGGGTGCGCGGCGTCGGGGTGGGCGACCTTGAGGCCGAGCCGGGCGAGGAGTTCGGCGTCGGGGGAGGCCGAGTCGGGGGTGGGCAGCAGCACCTGCCGGGGCCCGATCGTCGTCCTCCGGTCGGCGAGCGGCACCGGCAGCCCGGACAGCCGGTCGGGGTCGACCCCGGCGAGGCTGTCGTAGAGCCGTCGCCACCAGTCGGGGGACTTCTCCAGGCCGGCCAGCCGGTCGATGGCGTCGGTGAGCGGCACCCGGGCGACACCGAGGGCGCGCAGCTCGGCCCGGCGTTCGAGGCCGGCGGGCAGGAGCGTGGGGAGCACCTCCGCCAGGACCCGTACGGTGTCGGCCCCTGCGCCCTCAACGACCTCGGCGTCCCGGGGCCGCAGGGACTCGGGCAGTTCGTCGTCGCCCTCCTCCTGTCCCCTGGGATCGACGGCCGGAGGCAGGAAGGACGTGCGCGGCAGCCGCTCCAGGATGGCCTGGCGCAGGGCGCCGTCCAGCTCGCCCTTGCCGAGCGGGCCGGGCACGAGGCCGATGATCCCGGCGGTCACCGGCCGCCAGTCGGCGAGCAGCCCGGCGTAGGCGTCGGCCGCGCGCTGCACGAGGAAGTCGGTGAGCGGGCCGGGGGCGGTGTGCCGGCGGGTGGAGTCCAGCGGGAGGGAGGCGATGAGCAGCGCGGGCACGCCGAGGGGTTCGTCGCTCGGGGTGGGCGCGTGCACGACGGGGCTGGTGCGGGGCCGGGCGGGGCCCCCGTCGGTGTCCACGGGTACGGCCCAGGTGACCGACCAGTGCGGTCGCAGCCGCTCCTCGACGGGCCGGTCGGCGAGCAGGTCGGGAGTGAGCGGCCCGTGCGCGGCGGCGGTACGCCACCGGGTCGTCCCCTCCCGGGAGTCCTCGACGACGGTGAGGCCGGCCTCGTCGCGCCGCCGCACGGTTCGGGGTTCGGCGTCCCCGATCTCGACGACGACGTCCTCCAGGCCGGGCAGGGCCAGCAGCAGCGCGTCGTCGACGGCGTTCAGCAGCCGTTCGGCGAGGTCGGCGGCGGCCGGGTCCCGCAGCGGGAGGATGACGGCCGTGTCGTACGGGTCGGGCGCGGTGCCCTCCGCGGCGAAGGGAAGCCGCAGCAGCGGGACGTGCCCGTCCCGCCGGCGGATCTCGTCGCCCAGGCCGGCGCTCCGTCCGGCGGCCTCGTTCGCCAGGTCCCGCGCCTCGGCCAGCGACCACCTGACCCCGCCGTGCCGTCCGACGACGGCGGGCTCGTCGGTGACCGCGAGCACGGCGGCGAACCCGACGCCGAACCGGCCCACGGCCCGGTCCGGCGCGTCCCGCTTCGCGGAGGCCCGCAGCGTGGACAGCGACTCGACGCCGGCCGCGTCCAGCGGGGCCCCGGTGTTGGCGGCGACGAGGACCCCGTCCCGCAGGGTGAGCCGGAACCGTCCCGGTACGCCGGCCCGGGCGGCGGCGTCGGCGGCGTTCTGCGCGAGCTCGACGACGAGACGGTCCCGGTACCCGCCGAGGACGAGGTCCTCCTCCGCGTTGGCGTCCTCGCGGAAGCGGGCGGGACTGGTGGCCCAGGCGTCCAGGACGCCGCGCCGCAGCCGAGCCGTCCCGAACGGATCGGCACCCTCGGCGGCGGGCCGCACGTACTTGCTCACGTTGACTCTCCTCATCGGCCCCACATCGGCGTGAGGTCGAAGGTACCGCTCCGCCCGGCGGGGGCGCCGCCGCCCACCGGGCAGGGCCTCCGGCCGAGCCGGGCAGGGCGGTGTCCGTCGATGCAGAGGTGCGCGTGGGAGGAGCCGGTCTGGTGGACCGCCCTCGGACGCGCGTAGGTTGGCGCCGGATCACCGATCGGCCACAGGGGGGCGGCAGGTATGGGGCGGCGGGGGAGCACGAGTGACGAGGCCGCGTTCCACGCGGCGTACGACGAGGTGCTGCGGGGGTGGCCCGTCGAGGTGTCCGGCAGGGACGTCCCGACGCCGTACGGCAGCACCCGGGTGAACGTCTGCGGGCCCGAGGACGGCACCCCGCTGGTCCTCCTGCCCGGCGGCGGGACGACCTCGGCCGTCTGGTTCGCCAACGTCGGGGAGCTGGCCGCGGCCCACCGGGTGTACGCCGTCGACCTGATCGGCGACTACGGCCGCAGCGTGCACGACGGGGCTCCGCTGCGGGGCACCGGCGACCTGACGGCCTGGCTCGACGCGCTGCTCGACGGACTGGGCCTGGACCGGGTCCGGCTCTGCGGCCACTCCTACGGCGCCTGGATCGCCCTGCGGTACGCCCTGCACGCGCCCCGGCGGGTCGACGGGCTCGCGCTGCTGGACCCGGTGCAGTGTTTCGCCCGGATGAGCGGGCGCTACCTCCTGCACGCGGTGCTGACGTCCCTGAAGCCCGCCGCCGAGCGCCCCCGGGCCTTCCACCGGTGGGAGACCGGCGGCGATCCGGAGGACCCGGTGTGGCGGGCGTTCCTGGACAGCACGGCCGTGGCGAAGCGGTCGAAGGTCCTCCCCATGCCGCGCCCCGGGAAGGACGCCCTGCGGGCCTGCTCCGTACCGGCCCTGGTCTGCCTGGCCGACCGCAGCCGGGCCCATGACGCGCCCCGCGTGGCGGCCGCCGCGCGGCGGCTCATGCCCGGCGCGCAGGTCGTCACCCTCCCGGGCGCCTCGCACCACTCGGTCCCCACCGAGCGGCCCGCCGGACTCAATCGCCTGCTGGTGGACTTCTTCGCCTGAGGGGGCGGCGGTTGGGCGAACGGCCGGAGACCCACGCCACATTCACCGGGCTTCCGGACCGGGCGCCCGGTGACATGCTGCACAAGCCGGACATCGCGTACTAACCGGAATAGTCGAGAAGCGGCACCCTCCGAATCGGACATTTGGTGCACAGGGTCGATCGATCAGCTTGAAATGGGGGGTTTCGCCCCATGGGGACCCCTTCGTCAAGAGACGTGGGTCTCACGCCCCAAGTACGGCCTTTCGTCGTAGGTCACACCTTTGCGGCTTTTGGGCGGGTCGGGCTACCAAGGAACAGCCAGCGCGGCACGGACCCGTTCCGCGGATGGCTTCCCCCGCCCCCTCCCCCATGAGGTTTCGATGTTCGAGCGCGTCACGTCCCGTTTCCCCCGTACGACCGCCACCCGCACCCGCGCGGCCGTCCTGGCCGCCGGTCTGGGCTCCACGGTCGTCCTGGGAGCCGGGGTCGCGGTCGCCGCCGCCGAGAACACGGCCGTGTCCGGCAGCGCCACCGCCGTCCAGGCGCAGGCCGCCGCCCAGGCCGAGGCCGCGAAGACGCAGGCCGTCAAGGTCCAGAAGGCCACCAAGGCGGCCGAGAAGAAGCAGGCGTCCTGGGTCTCCCCCGTGAAGAGCTACCAGCTCTCCGCCAGCTACGCCGCGAACGGCGGCATGTGGGCCTCCAAGCACTCCGGCCAGGACTACGCCGTCCCGACCGGCACCCCGGTCGTCGCCGTGCACGGCGGCACCGTCGTCAAGGCCGGCGGCAACGGCGCCGGTGACGGCCCCGCCTACGGCAACGCCGTCGTCATCAAGCACAGCAACGGCAAGTACTCCCAGTACGCCCACCTGTCCTCGGTGAACGTGCAGGCCGGCCAGGTCGTCAAGACCGGCCAGAAGATCGCCCTGTCCGGCAACACCGGCAACTCCAGCGGCCCCCACCTGCACTTCGAGATCCGCACCACCCCGAACTACGGCACCGCGATCAACCCCGCGACCTTCCTGCGCGCCAACGGCGTCAACCTCTGACCCGAAGACACGCACCGCGACGCCCCGCGACCCGCAACCGGGTCGCACGGCACCCCCGCAGCGACCCCGAGGACGGCACCACGCCGCCCCGGGGTCGCCGCATGCCGCCGTAAGCGCGGGTCAGCCCTCGGACGCGTACGGGACGAACGCCGCCCAGGTGCCCGGGGTGAAGGCGATACGGGGGCCCTCGGTGTTCTTGGAGTCGCGGACGTGGACGGTTGCGGGGGTGAGGGCGAGTTCGACGCACGACTCGCCGTTGGTACCACCGCTGTAGCTGCTCTTGAACCACGCCAGTTCGGAGGTGTCCCCGGTGGAGGCCTTGCGCGTCATGTCTCTCCCAGCAGTTTCTCGATGAAGGCGAGCGACTCCCTCGGCGGGAGGGCTTGTGCGCGGATGGTGCCATATTGCAGCTCCAAGATGCGGAGCTGCCTGGGGTCGGAGACGGGGCGGCCGTTGAACAGGCCGTCGGCACGCCCCACCGCCGTGCCATCCGGGAATTTCAGCAGCTCGATCCTGCCGTCCAATCCCGGGTGAGCTTCGGTGTTCGTCGGCATGACCTGAAGTGTGACGTGGTTCAACCGCCCCACCTCCAGCAGGTGTTCGAGTTGCTGTCGCCACATCATTGTGCCCGCAATCCGTCGACGCAGCGGCGCCTCTTCCACCACGAAGTGGATGGAAGGAGCGGGGTCACGTTCGAAGACCGACTGCCGGGCCAACCGCGCGGCCACCATGCGTTCCACGTCATCGGGCGTGTACGGCGGCTGTGCTGCCTTGATCAGGGTCCGCACATGTTCCGGCGTCTGCAACAGCCCCGGGATGATGTTGCACTCGTACAGGCCGATCTCGACCGCCTTGCCCTCCAGCTTCCCCAGCGCCCGCACCTTCTTCGGATACCGGACCTTCTTCACGTCCTCCCAGGCCGCCGAGAGGAGCCCGCCCGCTTCCAGGACCTCGTCCGCCCGGTCCAGGAACTCCTGGCGAGGGATCCGCTTGCCGCCCTCGATCTTGTAGATCATGTCCTCGCCGTACCCGAGGACCCGGCCGAGCTCGGCGGCCCGCATCCCCGCCGCCTCGCGCCGCAGCTTCAACTGCCGTCCGACGGTCGTGATGACCGCGACGCCCCACTCGTCGTCCGGGTCCACCTCCCAACCGGGTTCGTCCGCCTCTTCCCTGAGCCGACCCGCCTCCGCCTCGACCGCCGTCATGCCGCACCTCTCCCTCGGAACCGTCCGTGACGCACCCGGCGCCCTACCCGCACCAACCGTCGGCACAGCCACGACAGCACCGGACAACCACCGGACAGTGACCGTACGCACACAAGGAGTCACTCTCCACGGTAAGCGGATCCGGCCACGCTGAGTGACGTGAACCAGCGAACCGCCGAACCCGCCGTCCCCGTCCGCAACTTCACCGTGCAGCTCTCCCCCACGCCGCGCGGTGCCCGTCTCGCCCGGCTGCTCGGAGCGGAACGACTCCGTTCCTGGGGTCTGCCGGTGGATCCCGCCCGCCAGCTCATCGCCGAGCTTGCCGTCAACGCGGCGACCCACGGTCGCGTACCGGGGCGGGACTTCCGGCTCACGCTCTACGTCGTCGCCGACACCCTCCGCGTCGAGGTCACCGACACCCGGGGCGACCGGCTGCCCGAGCCCCAGCCGGCCGCCCCCGACTCCGAGTCCGGCCGGGGCATGCTCCTGGTCGAGGCCCTCGCCGACCGCTGGGGCGTATCCGAAGGCCGCTTCCCGCGCAAGGTCGTCTGGGCCGAACTACGGCTCACGGCACCGGAACCCGAAATGTGAATCTCCGGTGCCGTCGGCGCCTTCCCAAAACAAGAACCCGGGGAGAAAGAACCCCACCGAGCCCCACCCCTCCCGCCCGAGGCAGATGATCACTCGGGCGGGTGAACATCACCGGCTCGGCTGGATTTCCACACCCACAGCACCTCTACGCTCAGCGCACACGAACCCGAAAAGACTTCGGCCCCCGCCGGGACTGGCATCCCACTGCGAGGGCCTGACCACCAAGGAAGAAGAAGGCTTCCCGATGGATACCCAAAACCCTAGCGCGCCCCCGCGCGCCCAGTCAGCAGACGGCGGTAATCCGCTCGGATCTCGTCACCGCACCGGCGGTGTCATCCACGAGAACACCCGCCACACCGCCCGCTTCGTGGTGATCGGCAACCACCTCACCCAGCACAAGGAACTGTCCCTGCTGGCGATCGGCCTCGGCTGCCACATCCAGTCGCTCCCCACCGGCGCCCCCGTGGACATCAAGAGCCTCACCGCCCGCTTCAAGGAGGGCACCAAGCGCATCAGCGACGCCCTGCGCGAACTGGAGACCCACGGCTACCTCCGCCGCGAACGCGTGCGCACCCCCACCGGCCGCATCGTCACCCGCACCACCTCCTGCAACCAGCCGGGGCACCGGCGCGAGCCGGCCGACACCGACTGCCCCGCCCCGCGGCCCCGGCAGACCAGGGAACGCGCGCCCCAGCCCCGCCCCCGCAAGGCACTCCCCGCCGTCCCCCAGCCGAGCTGCACCGCCCCGGCGCTCCTCCAGCAGGCCACCGACGTCCTGACCGGCCTGCGCCGCCACGACCCCCGCCTCCTCCTCTCCGCCACCGACACCGAGCACCTCACCCCCGGAGTCGCCGCCTGGCTGGAACGCGAGGCCACCCCCACCGCCGTCCGCCACGCCCTCACCACCGACCTTCCCGACGACCCCCTGCGCCGCCCGGCCGCCCTCCTGGCCCACCGCCTGGCCGCACACCTCCCACCCCTCCCCCCGTACCGCACCCCGGACGGCCCCCCACCACCGACCCGTCACCCCCTGCGCAACTGCGACGGCTGCGACCACGCCTTCCGCGCCCCCGAAACCGAAACCCACTGCCGCACCTGCCGAACCACCGCCCCGCACCGGAGTTGAGCGGAGGAAGGACACGCGATGTTCGCGCCCCAGCACCCCAGCCGTCCCGGACGACTACCCTGGCCAGTGCACTCCCGGGAGGACTCCATGAGCACGCAGGCCGACCACGGACACGAGCTGGTGCCCCGCCCTGAGCAGACCCCCGACGCCCTACGGGCCGCCCTCGCCGTGGTCGCCCCCGGACGCCTCCCGGAGATGCAGCGGACGAAGGACGAGGCCTTCGCCAAGGCCGTGGAATGGCAGTCCCTCAGCCCTGTGCGGAGCTGGGTCCTGGCATGGGCGCGGGACATCGAGATCGCCCGCCGCCCCGACCTCACCGCACGTCACGCCCGCGCCAGGAACAACCTGGAACACGAGGACGCGGCGACCGCCCGGGAGGCCCTGCGGGAGCTGAGCGCCGTTCTGGACGAGGCCATGAAGGCAGTACGCGCTTGAGCTGGACCTGGGAGTACGCCTTCGGTGCCGAGGAAGCCGCCCGCACGGCCCCACCCGCGTTCCTCACCGAGGTCGAGCGCAAGGCCGACGAGCTGGTGAGGGCCGCCGAGGCACGGTACCTGCACGGCCCCACGTACGACGGGGACGACCCGAAAGGCGACGACGTAGTCGTCCCCGGCGGCATGTTCACCTACCAGGTCGTCGTACGCAGCGAGCGGGTCCACGTAGTTCAAATCACGTACTTGGGCTTCTGAACGGCGGGCCGTCACCCGCCCGGTCCGGCCCGCCCCGGCGCGGAAGCTAGGAGTGCCCCAGTTCCGCCGACGACTCGTCCTCCGCCGCCGGGACGGAACCGGAGTCCGGGGACGGGCGGAGCGGGAAGGGGTCGACGCGGGTCTCGTCGATGACCGGCGGGGGCGGCTGCGGGGGCTTCGGCATGACCGCGGCCTCCGAGTGGCCGCCGCAGCCGTACGCCAGGGAGACGACGCGGCCGTCGGCCGGGGAGAACTCGTTGGCGCACACGCCGAAGGCCTGGCCCAGGGAGCCGCCGATACGGGCGAGGAAGCCGCACGAGATGCAGGAGGCCGGGGCCGCCTGCGCCATGGGGGTCTTCGCGCCGAACGACTCCTCCCAGCGGTCCGCGGCGGCGTGCAGGCCGTAACGGGACAGGACACGGGCGCGGCGCAGGCCCAGCTCCTCGGCGACCGCCGCGATCGTGCCGCGGGCCGGGAGGACGGGCTGGTCGGCGGGGGCGCCGGGCGTGACCTCGGCGTCCTCGGCCTCCACCAGGGCGGCCATCTCCTCGGACACCACCGAGTTCGGCGGCGGCTCCTCCTCACCGGAGTAACCCGGCTCCAGGCGGAGGTCCTCGGCGTCGGTGGGCAGGAGGTCGCCGGGACCCATGTCGCCGGGGCGCAGCCGCTCGCTCCACGGCACCCACTCCGGGGCGAGGAGCGCGTCGGGTCCGGGCAGCAGCACCGCCTCGTCGACCGTGACGATCTTGGCGCGGGAGGCGCGGGCGACCGTGACGGCCCAGCGCCAGCCGCGGTAGCCGGGCTCACCACACCCGAAGTAATGCGTGACGACACGGTCGCCCTCGGAGACCAGCCCTTCGTGCCCGCCCACGATCCCGGGCGCGGCAACCTCCTCGGCTGCGGCGCGGGCGAGGTCGACGGCCTCGGCGCACAGACGGTCGGGGGTGCGGCTTCGCGTTGTCGCTGCGCTCACAGGTATCGCTTCTCTCCTACGCCGTCTCACGAGTGCGCCACTCCCAGCGCGGGGGGCGGACGGAGCGGACCAGGGGACCGCGTCGACGTCCGCGCCGCAACGTGCTCGGGCGCGCCTCCATCCATTCTGCGGGATGGCTGAGATACGCACGCTACCTGTTCGCGTGCGCTGGGCCTACACCGACGGTTGTTATGGAGTCCCGCGCGCCGGTTTCCGGGCACGGTGACCCGCTTCCCGCAGCGTCTTCCCCCCGCCCCCGCCCCCGTCGCGTCCATGCCGCGCAGAGCTTCGGCGGACTCCCCGGTTCCGCCGTACAGCCGCACCCCCGCGCCGTCCGTGGCGGATACGGCACTACGTACCGGCATCTCGGGGCACTATGACGACGTGGCTACCGCGAGGACACCCCAGGGTGCCGCCGGGACCGGTGAACCCAAAGGGGCCAGGGAAAGCGGCCGACGCCTCGGCACGGGCGGGGCGGGCGGCCGCCTCCGCGCGTGCGGACGCGTCCTGCGCCTGCCCGTGACCGGCACCGCCCGCGGGATCCGCCGGGCGACCCACGCGCACGGCGCCGGGGAGTCCGGCCTCGGCAAACTCATCGAACTGCACGGAGTGAACGGCGCCGGCGACGTCATGATCACGGTCGCGCTGGCGTCCACCGTCTTCTTCTCCGTACCGACGGACGAGGCCCGCGGGCGTGTCGCCCTCTACCTCGCCATCACCATGGCACCCTTCACCCTCCTCGCCCCGGTGGTCGGCCCGCTCCTCGACCGGCTCCCGCACGGCCGCCGCGCCGCCATGGCCGGCGCGATGCTCGCCCGGGCGCTGCTGGCGCTCGTCCTGTCCGGCGCGGTGGTCACCGGCGGGCTGGAGCTGTACCCGGCCGCACTGGGCGTGCTGGTCGCCTCCAAGGCGTACGGAGTGGTCAGAAGCGCCGTCGTGCCACGGCTGCTGCCCCCCTCCTTCTCCCTGGTCAAGGCGAACTCGCGGGTCACCCTCGGCGGACTGCTGGCCACCGGCATCGCCGCGCCGATCGGCGCGGGCCTCCACCAGATCGGACCCCGCTGGCCGTTGTACGGGGCGTTCGCGCTGTTCGTGACGGGGATGTTCCTGTCCTTCCGGCTGCCGCACAAGGTGGACTCCGGCAAGGGCGAGGCGGTGGCCCTGCTCGCCGCCGGCGAGCAGCACCTGCACGGCCCGCACCGCAAGACGGACAAACGCCCGGGGCTGCGCACGGTCGGCCCGGCCGTGACCCACGCGCTGGCCGCCAACGCCTCCATCCGCTGCCTCACCGGTTTCCTCATCTTCTTCCTCGCGTTCATGCTGCGCGAGCACCCGATGTCCGGTCAGAGCGCCGCCGTGTCCCTCGGGATAGTGGGCGTGGCGGCCGGTGCGGGCAACGCGCTCGGCACGGCGGTCGGGGCGGGCCTCAGATCGCGCGCCCCGGAGGTCATCATCGTGACGGTGGTGGCGTGCGTGGTGAGCGCGGCGATCGTGGCGGCGGCGTTCTTCGGCGCGGTCCTGGTGGCGTGTCTCGCCGCGATCGCCGGGTTCGCGCAGGCGCTGGCCAAGCTGTCGCTGGACGCGCTGATCCAGCGGGACGTGCCCGAACTCGTCCGGACCTCGGCGTTCGCCCGGTCGGAGACCCTGCTGCAGATGTCGTGGGTGCTGGGCGGCGCGGTCGGCATCGCGATGCCGCTCATCGGGCCGCTGGGGCTCGCCGTGGGCGCGGCGATCGTCGCGACGGGCTGGCTGACCACGGTCCGCGGACTGATCCGCTCGGCCCGCCAGGGGCACCCGGGACGGCCGCGAGTGGCGTAACGCTCCGGCCACGCCGTACCCCACGTGGGGTACGGAGCCGACCCGCCCGATAGCCTTCGGCCATGACCACGCTGCAATCCGCTGTGCGACGCCGCCGCGCCGTCGCCGCCGCCGGCGCCGTATCCGCCGGACTGCTCGTCCTGGCCGCCTGTGACAAGCCGACGTCGATGGCCACCATCACGGTGGGCAGCGACTCGGTGAGCTCCGAGGCGACCTGTGGTGGCGACGACAAGGCCATCAAGGCCGCCGACCTGAACAAGTGCCTCCAGGACAAGGGCATCGACGAGATCACCGTCGACCCCGACGAGACGGTCCGCTTCGGCGTCGACCCGGAGGTCGCCGACAAGGGCTGGACCATTCTGATGAACGGTCAGCCGCTCACCGACTCCAGCACCAAGACCTACCGCACCATCCCGGGCAGCGTGTTCTTCAACGCCCAGTACGGCGCCCAGGGCGACTCCACCCTGGTGTCGGTCAAGGAGGGCGAGAAGGACACCACGGCCCTGTGGTCGTTCCGCCTGAAGAAGGACGCCTGATCACGTCGTCCGCCCGCGTTCTCGTGGCCACCGCGGTCCCCGCCGAGCGGGACGCGGTGGCCCGGGCGTTCCCGGGCCTGGTGGAGGAGCTGGCGCTGCCCGGCGCGACAGTCCACCGGGCCACCGGCGCGACAGTCCACCGGGGCACCGGCGCGACCGACCTCCTCGCCGCCGGGGTCGGCCCCGCCCTCGCCGCCGCGTCCACGGCCGCGGCGCTGACCGCCGCCGCCCTCGGCGGCCGGCCCTACCGGCTGGTCGTCTCCGCCGGGATCGGCGGCGGCTTCCCGCCGCACGCGCCCCTCGGCTCCCTCGTCGTCGCCGACGAGATCACCGCGGCCGACCTGGGCGCCGAGACACCCGACGGTTTCCTGCCGGTCACCGACCTCGGCTTCGGCACCGTCACCCACCGGCCGCCCGCCGCCCTGGTCCGGGAGGCCGCCGCCGCGTCCGGAGCGCTCACCGGCACCGTGCTCACCGTGTCGACGGTGACCGGGACCGCCGCCCGCGCGGACGCGCTCCGCGCCCGCCACCCGCGGGCCCTCGCCGAGGCGATGGAGGGCTTCGGCGTCGCCGAGGCCGCCGCCGCGCACGGCGTGCCCGTCCTGGAGGTGCGGGCGGTGTCGAACCCCGTCGGCCCGCGCGACCGCGCCGCCTGGCGCGTCGGCGACGCCCTGACCGCCCTCACCGAGGGCTTCGGGAAGCTCGCGCCCGTCCTGGAGAGTTGGATTCAGCATGACCAGCATGACCACCAGTGAGCACACCGGCGAGCGGCAGCGGCTGCGGATCGCCTACTCCCCCTGCCCGAACGACACCTTCGTCTTCGACGCCCTCGCCCACGGCCGCGTCCCGGACGCGCCCGCCCTCGACGTCACCTTCGCCGACATCGACCTCACCAACGGCATGGCCGAGCGCGGTGAACTGGACGTGCTGAAGGTGTCGTACGCGGTGCTGCCGTACGTCCTCGACGAGTACGCGCTGCTGCCCTGCGGGGGCGCGCTGGGGCGGGGCTGCGGTCCGCTGGTGCTCACCCGGGAGGCGGGCACGGACCTGACCGGCCGCACCGTCGCCGTGCCGAGCGAGAGGTCGACGGCGTACCTGCTGTTCCGGCTGTGGGCGGCGGACGTCGTACCCGGCGGGGTCGGACGGATCGTGGTCATGCCGTTCCACGAGATCATGCCCGCCGTGCGGGACGGGAAGGTCGACGCGGGCCTCGTCATCCACGAGGCGCGCTTCACCTACCAGGACTACGGGCTGCACAAGCTCGCCGACATGGGCGAACACTGGGAGCACACCACGGGCCTGCCCATCCCGCTGGGCGCGATCATCGCCCGGCGGTCACTGGGCGAGGAGACACTGACCGGGCTCGCCGCCTCGATCCGCACCTCGGTGCGGGCCGCCTGGGACGACCCCGCGGCGTCACGCCCGTACGTCATGGAGCACGCGCAGGAGATGGACCCGGCCGTCGCCGACCAGCACATCGGGCTGTACGTCAACGAGTTCACGGCCGACCTCGGCGAGGACGGTTACGCGGCCGTCCGCGGACTGCTCACCCGCGCGGCGGCCGAGGGACTGGTACCGCCCCTCGGCCCGGACGCGCTGCGGTTCCCGTAGGGAGCCGGGTCCGGCTCGGGTCCCTGGACGTCAGACGTCGAGCTGGTCGGCGACCGCGCGGAGCAGACCGGCGATCTTCTTGCCGGCCGCCCGCTCGGGGTAGCGGCCCCGCTCCAGCGACGGCGTGATGTTCTCCAGCAGGGTCGTGAGGTCCTGGACGATGGAGGCCAGCTCGTCCGGCTTCCTGCGCGTGGCCGCGGCGACCGACGGGGTCGGGTCGAGGATGGTCAGGGAGAGGGCCTGGTCGCCGCGCTGTCCGGCGACCACGCCGAACTCCACGCGCTGGCCCGGCTTGAGGGCCTCGACTCCGGCGGGGAGGACCGAGGAATGCACGAAGACGTCGCCGCCGTCGTCACGGGAGAGAAAGCCGAAGCCCTTCTCACTGTTGAACCACTTGACTTTGCCGGTGGGCACTTCTGTCCTCGTCCTCGTACTCGTCGGGGAACTGCTTCTGAAAACGGCTCGTGATAGCACTCGGGCGGGCCCGATGACCCGCCGATACCAAGGCTAATGGTCCGAGGGCCGGTGACAAGACGTCACCGGCCGGTTCCTCTCGCGCAGGAACTACCCTGGTCGGGTGCGTGACAAAACCCAAGCGAATTCCGCAGCGCCCGGCGACGGTCTGGTTCGTGCCGGTGCCCTTGTGTTCATCGTCGGCGCCGTGGCCACTCTGGTCACGGTGGCCCCGCTGTTCCTCGGTACGACACCCTTTCCGACGTACATGTTCGTCCTGAGCATGCTGATGGGCGTCGGATTCCTGATGGCGGGGGCGGGGGTGCTGCGCTCCGCCGCGGCGGGGCGGCGTACGGCGCGGGCGGCCGGTCAGGTGTCCGAGGGATAGTCGGTCAGGTGCCCGAGGGGAAACCGGCGCGGTAGTCCGAAAACCATCGCGGGAACGCGGTGAGGTCGGTGAGGACCACGTCGGCGCCGGCCGCCCGCAGCTCGGTTGCGTCGCAGGGGCCGCTGGCCACCGCGACGGACAGCGCGCCGGCCGTCCGCGCGCCGCGCACGTCACCCACGTGGTCGCCGACGTAGACGGCGGCGTCGTGCTCGCGCAGGGCCAGCGCCTTCTGCTCGGCCCACAGCCCGCCGATCACGGCGTCCGGCTCGATACCCAGGTGGGCCAGGTGCAGCTTGGCGTTGGGCTCGTACTTCGCCGTGACGACGATCGCCCGCCCGCCCGCCTCCCGTACCGCCGCTATCGCCTCGCCGGCGCCGGGGAGGGCGGGGGTGGGGGCGATGGCGTACTCCGGGTACATCGCCCGGTACAGGTCCGCTGCCTCGTCCACGCGGTCGGCCGGGAACCAGTGGATCAGCTCGTCCGCGAGCGGCGGGCCGAGGCGGCCGACCGCGAGGTCGGCGTCGATGTACGTGCCCGTCCGCTCGGCCAGGGCGAGGTAGCACGCGCGGATGCCGGGGCGGGAGTCGATGAGCGTCATGTCGAGGTCGAAGCCGACGGTGGGTGGGAGGGGGGTCGTGGAGGCCATGCCCGCCATTGTGCCGGGGCGGGCTGCGCAGCTGCCCGGCTGCCCGGCTGCCCGGCTGCCCGGCTGCCCGGCTGCCGCTGGGGCGGCACCGGCAAGCTCCGTCAGCGCGGCAGGCGTCCGTTCCCCGGAGTGGATCGCCCCCGCCGCCCCTTCCCGTCCCGTCCCTGGGGCTCCGCCCCAGACCCCGCTCCTCAAACGCCGGAGGGGCTGGAAGGCTCAGGAGAGCTGGAAAGGCGCCGGGCTGAGAGTGGGCCGGAAGGGCTGAGAAAGCCCGGGGGAGCTGGAAAGGCACCGGGCTGAGAGTGGGCCGGAAGGGCTGAGAAAGCCCGGGGGAGCTGGAAAGGCACCGGGCTGAGAGTGGGCCGAGGGGTCAGGTGTGTTGGCGTTGGGAGCGCCAGATCAGGAAGAGGGCCGAGGCGACGGCGGCGGCGCGGATGACCCACGGCCACGTCTCGGTGACCGCGGCGTTCATGTGGCCCTCGGCGATCGGCGCACCCCAGCGTCCCTGCGTCCTCCCCCACAGCCACATCACGCCGCCCGTGAGCGCGAGCCCGGGAATGATGACGACCGCCCACTTGGACTCCGCCGCGCTGAGCCGCCGCGAGGCGTACGCGATGAGCCAGCCCAGGATCAGGGCGAACCAGCTCCCGAGCACCGCGCCCGCGACCAGCAGCCCGGCGGCGATCAGCAGCAGGGGGTTGCTCCAGCGGCGGGAGGGCAGCCGCAGGAGGCGGCGGCGGGGCACCGCGACCTCCTCGGCCACCGCCACGCCGGCGGGCTCGGCGGCACGCCCCGTTTCGGCCTCCTCCTTCGCCGCCGGGGGCCGCAGCAGCTCCGGGATCTCCACTCCCCCCACGAATCCGGGCACCTCGTCGCCGACGCCGAACGGGCTGTCGTCGACGCGCCACCAGTCGGGCTGGGAGGCGCTGTCCCCGAGTTCGTCCGAACCGGCCCGGTGCGGCGGGGACGGCACGCCGGAGGGCGCGGGGTCCGCCGGTTCGGCCGGGCGGGGCCGCGGGACCACCTTGCGCAGCACGCTCTTCGCCCGCTCACCGCGCTCCGGCCCGCGCTCCGACTCGCGCTGCACCGGGACGGCGGCGGGCGCCTCGGGGGCGGACGGTGCCGTGCCGGAGCCGTCCTCCGCCGCGGTGACGACCTCGGTGGGCGTCCCGATGCGGGAGATGATGCGGCGCACCGCGGCCGGTGAATCGACCACGGCCTTCGCCCGCCGCCGGTCGATCTCGTCGCGCAGCCCGGCGACCAGCCGCATTCGGGCCGCCGACGGCAGTTGCCGCTGCTGTGCGACGTCGCCGACGCGGCTCAGATATTCGTAGACGACCTGGTCGCTCTCGATACCCACGAAGTCCCCTCCGGGACGGGTGCGTTGGGACACCGTCGCCCGACGGTACCGTGCGCGGGCCCGGCCGGCCCAACTCCCGGCGCCCCGCGGACGCGGCCAGCCGCTAACGTGAGCCGGATGAGCACCGAGGAGAAGCCCGCGGCGGCCCCCCGATCCCTCGCCGAGGCCCTTCGGGGGCGGGACGACGTCTCCCTGGCCGCGCTGCTGCGCAGCCGGCCGGACCTCGTCACGCCGGTGCCCGGCGATCTCACCCAGCTCGCCACCCGCGCCGGGACCCGCGCCTCGGTGGTGCGGGCCCTGGAACGGCTGGACCGGTTCGCGCTGCAGACCGCCCAGGCGCTGGCCGTGGCCGCGGAGCCGGCGACGTACGGCGAACTGCTCACGCTGCTCGCGGGGGACGACGGCGGCGGCGGTGACGCCGACCCGGCGGTCTCCGCCGCGCTGCCGCGGGCGCTCGGTGTGCTGCGCGAGCAGGCCCTGGTGTGGGGCGGTGACGACCGGCTGCGGCTGGTCCGTACGGCTCGTGAGCTGCTGGCACCGTCGCCGCAGCACCCGTCGCCGACCGGGCTGGGCCCGACGGTGCGGGAGGCCACGGCGGGGATGTCGCCGGGGCGGATCCAGGAGATCGTGACGACGGCGGGACTGCCGTCCACGCACGACTCGGTCTCCGCGGTGAACGCGCTGACCGACCTGTTCGGCGATCCGGCGCGGATGTCGGCGCTGCTCGACGAGGCGCCGGCGGAGTCCGTGGAGGTGCTGGAACGGCTGGTGTGGGGTCCGCCGTACGGGCAGGTGACCGCCGATCCGGCGCCCCGGCTGCGCTGGCTGCTGGACCGGGGACTGCTGCTGCCGACGGCGCCCGGGACGGTCGTGCTGCCGCGCGAGGTGGCGCTGCGGCTGCGGGCGGGGCGGGCGCACCGGACGCCGGAGCCGGTGCCGCCGCCGGTGGAGGCGGCCGCCACGCACCGTCCACAGGTGGTGGACGCGACGGCGGCCGGGCAGGCGCACATGGCGCTGGCGACGGTCGAGGAACTGCTGAAGGACTGGCACGAGGGCGGTCCCGCGGTGCTGCGGGCGGGCGGGCTGAGCGTGCGCGACCTGAAGCGGACCGCCGCGGCCCTCGACGTGACCGAGACGGTGGCCGCGTTCTGGGTGGAACTGGCGTATGCGGCCGGGCTGCTGGCCTCCGACGGGGAGGCGGACGAGCGGTACGCGGCGACGCCGGCGTACGACGAGTGGCTGGAGCGGCCCGACGCGGAGCGGTGGGCCGTGCTGGCCACGGCGTGGCTGGCGGCGACCCGGTCGGCGGGGCTGGTCGGCGGGCGGGACGCGAAGGACCACAGTCTGTCGGCGCTGGGCCCGGGACTGGACCGCTCGGCGGCCCCGGAGGTACGGCACAGGGTGCTGACCCTGCTGGCCGCCCTGCCGGAGGGAGCCGCCCCGGCCACCGGGTCGGTACTGGCCCGGCTGCGGTGGGAACGGCCGCCGCGGGGCGGGCGGGGTGGCGCCTCGCCGTCGGAGGCCGGTGCCCGCGGCGGTGCGGGCCGGCCGGGCGACGGCGGGCGCGGCACGCCGGACGGCGGGGCCGGCGGGGAAGGCGGGGACGACCTGCGGACCCTGCTGGCGCGGTGGGCGCTGTCCGAGGCCGAGATGCTCGGGGTCACCGGGCGCGGCGCGCTCTCCTCGCACGGGCGGGCGCTGATCGGCGCGTCCCCGCCCCGCCGCGCGGAGGAGGCGGAGCCGGTCGGGCCCGGCGACAAGCTGCCCGTCCACCACCGGGCCGCCGCGGCGCACGCTCCCGTGCCCGCCCCGCTCTCCTCCGCCGATCGGGCCACCGCCGCCGCGGCCGCCGCCCGGCTGCTCGCGCCGCTGCTGCCCGAGTCGCTGGACCACGTGCTGCTGCAGGCCGACCTGACGGCGGTGGCGCCGGGTCCGCTGGAGCGGCCGCTCGCCGAGACGCTGGGCGTCCTGGCGGACGTGGAATCGAAGGGTGGCGCGACGGTCTACCGGTTCACGCCCGGCTCGGTGCGGCGCGCCCTCGACGCCGGACGGACCGCCTCCGACCTGCACGCCTTCCTCGCCGCGCACTCCCGTACGCCCGTCCCGCAGCCGTTGGCGTACCTGATCGACGACGTGGCCCGCAGGCACGGGCACCTGCGGGTCGGTGCCGCCTCGGCGTACGTCCGCTGCGACGACGACGCGATGCTGGGCGAGATCCTCGCCGACAAGCGCGCCGCCGCACTGGGGCTGCGCCGGCTCGCCCCGACCGTGCTGGCCGCGCAGGCCGACCCGGCCGGACTGCTGGAGGGGCTGCGCGCGATGGGTTTCGCGCCGGCCGCCGAGTCCGCCGAGGGCGATGTGCTCATCACCCGCGCCGACGCCCGCCGCACCCCGCCACGCACACCCCCCGAGCCGGTCCCGGACGGGCCGCCCGTCCCCGACGACACGCTCCTGCACGCGGCGGTGCGGGCCGTCCGCGCCGGTGACCTGGCCGCCACCGCACCGCGCAGACCGGCCGCCGGCGACCGCTCCGGCGGCGGCAGCGGCGGGCTGCCGCGGACGACCGCCGCCGAGACCCTCGCCACCGTGCAGGCCGCCGTCCTCACCGGCGAGTCCCTGTGGATCGGCTACGTCAACGCCGAGGGCGCGGCGAGCCAGCGGGTGATCGCCCCGGTCCGTGTCGAGGGCGGCTTCGTCACGGCGTACGACCACACCGCCGAGGAGGTCCGTACGTATCCGCTGCACCGGATCACGGGCGTGGCGGAACTGGCGGACGAGGAGGACTGATCCGGACCGGCCCCTGCCCGACCCGCCCGGCCGCGGGCCGCCCCGGACCGGCCGCCCGCCCGGCCGCGGGGCGGCCACCGGAAGGGGGCGCGGAACACGGAGCACCGGAACCCCCGCGGTGGTCGACGGTCCCGGCGGTACGCCGGCGAGGCCGCTGACTCGGTCCCCGGCGGCCGGACGGCGCCGCCGGGCCCGTCGACACCGCGAGGCGGAACCGCCCCGGCCGGGGCGGCGTTTCTTGGCGGTGGTCGCCGGTCCCGGTGGTGCTC
>NZ_JAHWGP010000289.1 GCF_020873915.1 Streptomyces sp. DH5 | reverse complement strand
CTCCAAGCGCGATCCACAAAGGGTAATACGCAGTAGGAGACAGGCCAAAGTATGCCTGTACGCCAGGCCACGAGGCATTGGCGTAGTCACGGGTGGTTCCGAGGTAGGGCACGAGGTTATCAAGGTAGCCACTGGCGCCTGGGACAAGTGGCCAAGCGATGGCATTGAAAAGCACGGGCACAGCGACGCCGCCAGCGATGTTGATCCAGTCCTTCTTGACCAGCGGCAAGAACAGTAATGGCGCAAATTGCGGCTTGATAAGGATGGCCAAGCCAATAGCTATGCCCGCTGCAACTCGTGGACCGCGTCGCGTTTGCAAGATACCCCAGAGGAACACGCTCAACGCCAACAAAAGCAGGCCATTGATATTGGTAAAAGCCAGGGTGTTGATTACGGCTTCAGTCGCGAATGCGGCGACGAGGGCGACTGGAAACACAGGGCCGCGGAGCGAGTACCCAACTACAGTCGTGAGA
>NZ_JAHWGP010000288.1 GCF_020873915.1 Streptomyces sp. DH5 | reverse complement strand
ACCAAGGGCTATCCGGGTGCCGACGCGTACCTGTACATCGGCCCCCGCGCCCTCATACCCCGGCAGCCGATTGCCGCGGCCACCGTCCTCGACACCGCATACATCGCCGAACTTCGACGCCGAGCCGCCGCCATACAGGACCCGCCGGGCGGGCTCATGCACCCGGAGACGTTCTTCCGGCGAGAGCTCGAATCCGGCCCGCTGGAGTTCGGCTCCTGACGTTTCCGCAGCACCAGAGAACGATCATGCGCGGAGGACATGGCCGTGAACCGCGCGCCTTCCACCCTGGACCGAGCGGGCGCGTGATCGAGGAACCCGGCGCTGTCAGCGCGTAGCCGTCAGGCGGACAGGGCGACCTCGGCGCGGCGGCCCAGGCCGTCCAGGATCGCCGCGCCGTAGCCGGTCACGTCACCGGCGCCCATCGTCAGCACCACGTCACCCCGCCCGGCCATCCGCGCGATCACCCGGGCCGCG
>NZ_JAHWGP010000032.1 GCF_020873915.1 Streptomyces sp. DH5 | reverse complement strand
GGCCACCTCATGATCGTTGAGCTTCGACACCCCAATGATCACGAAACCCGTGCCTGCTCTGCTATGCACCCCAAGCGGTCACGGCCCGACCAACCGCCCGACCCCGGAACTCGCCCAAGCCCTGCCGTCACCGCGGCCGCCGTCAGGAATCCCTCCGGTGAGATCCTCGGCGTCGTCGTCTTCCTGCGCCGACCCGAGGAGACGGTGTCCGACGGGCCCGTGCTCTGCGCCCTCGACGCGCAGGTCCTGGAGGGTGTGGCGCGTGGCGAGTCCACGGTGCAGATGGCCTCCCGTCTCTATCTGAGCCGCCAGGGAATCGAGTACCGCGTGGGGCAGATGCTGCGGCGCTTCGACGCGCCCAACCGCCCCGCCCTGGTGGCGCGGGCGCACGCGCTGGGGATGTTCGCCGCGGGACAGTGGCCCCCGCGCGTCCGCGCGGAACGCGTGCGGTAGCAGGACCGAGCGGGGCTCACCGAGCCCAGGGCGGCGGCCGTGGCGGTGACACACCGCCACGGCCGCTTGCGTACGGGCCCGGCCCGGGGCGCCGACACCGGGCTCACGCCGCCGAGGGCTGCCACGCCTCCTGGAACCGGCGGCGGGCACGGAAGAGACGGGAGCGGACCGTGCCCACGGGCAGGGCGAGCACCTCAGCCATCTCCTCCTCGTTGAGCCCGTAGGCGCGCAGGGTGAGGACCTGCCGGTGCGCCGGGGACAGGCGCTCCAGCACGTCGCTGATGTGCACCGCGTCCAGGGGGTTCGTCTCGTGCTGCGACTCGACTTCGGAACAGCAGCGTTCCTCGCCGTAGCGCTTGGCGGTGCGGACGGCCTCGCGGACAGTCACCGAGCGCACCCAGCCGTAGAACGCCGCCGGTTCGCGCAAGGAGCCCAGGCCCCGGTAGATGGCGAGCAGCGCCTCCTGCGTGGCGTCGGCACCGTCGTCGTGTGTGACGGACCGGCAGATGCGCGCCACGTAGGGCGTGATGCCCGTCAGCAGGTGGTTCATCGCGTGCTTGTCACCCGCCTGGGCTCGGGGGAGCAGTGTCAGGGGGGAGGGGAGTTCGCTGACGGTGGTCATGTAGGGCAGGGCCTCCTTACGGCAGCCGGGAGGATGGGGGAGCGGGGAGGGGCTCAGCCCGTGGCCGCCCGGGCGTGCCGGGCGTCCGCCGCGGTCGCGAAGCGGAGCAGCCCGGCGCGCACGTCGTCGCGGAACGCGCTCATGAAAGACGGGCTGTAACAGGCGGTGGAGTGCGGGAACTCGATGGAGAGCCGTCCTTCGAAGGAGACCACGCACGCCATGACGGGGCTGCGTCCCGCCTGCGGGAAGTAGTGCTCGCGGGCCGGCACCAGACGCACGTCGACCGCCCGCAGTCCGCTCGGGAGGCGGGGGCCGGGGACGACGCCCATGTTGGTGGCGATGACCGTGGCCAGCTGCAGAGCGGGATTGCGGGGGACCTCCGGCGTGATGCGCATCTCGTGGAAGTGGTCGCCGCGGGAGAGGAAGTCGCTCAGACGCCCGTGCACGGCACGGGCCAGCTGGAGCGGCTCGGAGGCCTCGGACACGTCCAGGGTCTGCAGGTGGGTGGTGACCGCGGGGACCAGCGCCGAGGCGGACAGCGGCGGCGACAACCGCGAGCGCAGGTCGATGGGGGAGAGGCAGCCGAGGGTGCGGGGCCCGTCGCCGTCCAGGCGCCGCCGGGCCGTGGCCAGCAGCGTCGCGGCGATCAGGGCGTGCGCGGAGACGCCCGCGCCGCGCGCCGTGCGGCGCAACCGCGAGGTGAGGTCTGCGTCCAGGGTCAGCCTGCGGACCTCGATGTGCCCGTCCGGGCCGGTCTCGTGAGCGCCCGCGGACGGGCGTGGCACGTCGTACGGCACCAGGGCGACCGGGTACCGTCGCGTCTCCTCGAGGCGTCCGTCGAGGTACTTCGCCGTGTCGGCGGCGTCGGCCGGGGGCAGCAGCCGGCTGACGGGGTCGGGCCAGCGCGGCCGGCCGGCATCAGCGGCCACGGCGGCGGGCTCCCCGTCGACCAGCGCACGGTAGCGGTCCCACAGGGCGTTGTGCAGCGCGATGCCGCTGTGGCCGTCGACGACCGTGTGGTCCACCACCAGTACGAACAGGTGGTTCTCGCCGCCCGGCGCGCTGACCAGGGTGGCCCGGCTCAGCGGCCCCCCGACCGGGAGGGGCCGGTTCAGTTCCGCCGCGTGGGCCTCCGTCTCGTCGCCGGTCCGTACGACCAGCCGGGGCCGCTCGTCCTCACCGAGAAGGCGCAGTACGTGGCCCGCGCCGTTCTGCTCGATGCGGGAGCGCAGCGGTGGGTTCGCCTCCGTCGTGGCGTCGAACGCGGCCGACAAGGCCGCGACGTCCACGGGACCGCGCAGGGCGCAGGACAGCACGGCTCTGCTTCTCTGGCCCACGTAGAGCGTCTCGACCGGACACAACGCGCGGTGCATGCCGTCAGCCTTCTTTCCGTCGTTCGTTTCCGGGGATCCAAGGACCCGGGACCGGTGTGCCGCCGCGGCTTTCCGCGGGACGTGTCGGGGCCTTCCGAGAGTGCACGGCGGGACGCGGCCGAATCCAGCGGAGAACCCGGTGTGAGGGGAAGTCGCGTGTTTTCCCTAGAAGTCGAGCCGGGGCGCGCACTCCCCGGCTCCGCTTTTTTCAGGGAAACCCCTGAATCGGCGTCCGCGGAGGCCGGTTCGCCTTGACCCGGTCCGTACCGGTGCCCCACCGTGCTGTGCCGTGAGACCGGGGCGGGTGACCGATCCCCTGCCCTCGGCGTGCGGGACTCCTTCTCCACTCCGTGGGCCTGCCCTGCGCGTTCACCCACGCGGGGGCGGCACCAAGCGGTGTCCGCACCCGACCGATCCGGCCGGGCCCCTGCCGTCCGGGACATTACGGCTTGCCACGTGAGGGTTGTGCTATGTCACTCCAGGAGGACGAACGTCGACCGCTGTCCGGAGCCCAGGAGGGCCTCTGGTACGCCGGGCGGCTCGCACCGGACAGCGCCGCGTACAACACCGCGGAGGCGGTGGAGATCCACGGCCACCTCGACACCGGCCTGTTCGAGACCGCGCTGCGGCGCACCGTCGGCGAGGCCGACACCTTCGCCCTGCGTTTCACCGACGGCGACGACGGCCCCCACTGCCGGCTCACCCCGGAGGCGGACGACTGGACCCTGCACCGGGTCGACGTCAGCGGCGCCGAGGACCCCGGGGCCGCCGCATGGGCCCACGTCCGCGCCGACCTCGCGGTCCCCGTGGACCTCGAGAAGGGCCCGCTGTTCGCGCACACCCTGCTGACCCTGGCCCCCGATCGCCACCTCTGGCTGCTGAGGGCCCATCACCTCCTGCTCGACGGCTACAGCTACAAGCTCCTCGGGCGGCGCCTGGCCGAGACGTACAACGCCCTGGCCGAAGGACGCGAGCCGGACCCCTGCGGCTTCGCGCCGGTGAGCCGGCTCCAGGAGGAGGAGGCGGCCTACCGCGCCTCCGACGCGTACACCCGCGACCGCGACCACTGGGCGCGGCGCCTGGCCGGCCTGCCGGAACCCGCCCGGCTCACCTCCCGCACGGCCGCCCCCACCGCTCCCTTCCTGCGCCGCACCGCCGAACTGACGCCCACCGAGACCCAGGCCCTCGACGCCGCCGCGGCCCGCCTCGGCGTCCGGCGCACCGACCTGCTGACCGCCGCCACCGCCGTCTACCTGCACCGGATGACCGGCGCCACCGACCTGGTGCTGGGCCTGGCCACGATGAGCCGGCTCGGCAGCACCGCCCTGCGCACCCCCGGCACCGCCTCCGACGTCCTCCCGCTGCGCGTCGCCGCCGCCGCCGGCACGCAGGTGGCGGAACTGGCCCGGGCCGTCGCGGACGAACTGAAGGCCCTGCGCCGCCACCAGCGCTACCGGGGCGAGTTCCTCCGCCGCGACCTGGGGCTGCTGGGCACCGGACGCCGGCTGTACGGGCCGGTGCTCAACATCGTCCCGTTCGACGAGTCCCCGGTCTTCGGCGCTCACCCCACCACCTGGCACCACCTGTCCGGCGGAGCCGTCGACGACCTGCAGATCTCGGTGCGCCCCGGTGCCCGCTCCGGCGGGCTGTGGCTGGCCTTCGACGCCAACCCCGCGCTGTACGAGGAGGACGAACTCGCCCTGCACCGAGACCGGTTCGTCACGCTGCTGCACCGGCTGGCCGAGGCCGGGCCGACGACACCGCTGCGCGACCTGGACCTCCTGCTGCCGGGCGAACACCCCGGCGACACCCCCGTACGCGCTCTTCCCGCCGAGCGGACCCTCACCCAGCTCTTCGAGGAGCGGGTGGCGGCCGGACCCGAGCGCACCGCCGTCACCTGCGGAGGCGAACGGCTCACGTACGCCGCCCTCAACGCCGAGGCCAACCGCCTGGCCCGGCTGCTGACCGAGCACGGGGCCGGCCCGGGCCGGGTGGTGGCCCTGGCCCTGGAGCGCGGGACGCGGCTGCTGCCCGCCCTGCTGGCCGTCCTCAAGACCGGCGCCGCCTACCTGCCCCTGGACCCGGGTCACCCGGCCGAGCGGCTGCGGCTCGTCGTCGAGGACGCGGCCCCCGTCGTCCTCGTCACCGAGCAGGCCCACGCCCACCTCGCCGGGGACACCGTCCCCGCCCTCCTGCTGGACGATCCGGCGGTCGCGGACGCCCTCGCCCGCCGCGCCCACGCCGACCTGGGCGACGCCGACCGGCACGGGCCGGTGGACCCCTCCGACATCGCGTACATCATCCACACCTCCGGCTCCACCGGCCGCCCCAAGGGCGTGCCCGTCCCGCACGCGGCCGTCGTGAGGCTCTTCGCCGCCGCGGCCGAGCACTTCGACTTCCGCGCCGACGACGTGTGGACGCTGTTCCACTCCTACGCCTTCGACTTCTCCGTCTGGGAGATCTGGGGCGCCCTGCTGCACGGCGCCCAAGTCGTCGTCGTGCCGTACTCCGTCAGCCGCTCGCCCCGGGAGTTCCTGGAACTGCTGCACCGCGAGGGCGTGACCGTCCTCAGCCAGACGCCGTCCGCGTTCGAGCAGCTCGTCGACGCCGACCTGGAACAGGGCGGCGACACAGGGAAGTTGCGTTACGTCGTCTTCGGCGGCGAGGCCCTGCGCCCCGCGCGGCTGCGCCCCTGGGCCGACCGGCACGGCATCGACCGCCCGGCGCTGGTGAACATGTACGGCATCACCGAGACGACCGTGCACGTCACCCACCACCGCCTCACCCGGGCCGACCTGGACGACCCGCGCCGCGGCAGTGTCATCGGCACCCCGCTCGCCGACCTGCGCGTCCATCTGCTGGACTCCGAGGGGCGCCCGGTCCCGCCCGGCGCGACCGGTGAGATGTACGTCTCCGGCGCCGGCGTCGCCGCCGGGTACCTGAACCGGCCCGGGCCGACCGCCGAACGCTTCCTCGACGACCCCTACGGCCCGCCCGGCACCCGCATGTACCGTTCGGGCGACCTGGCCCGGCGCCGCCCCGACGGCACGCTGGACTACCTCGGCCGCGCCGACACCCAGATACAGCTGCGCGGCTTCCGCGTCGAACCCGGCGAGATCGAGGCCGTCCTCGCCTCCCACCCGGGCGTCGCCCGCGCCGCCGTCGTGCCCCGCAGCTCCGGCAACGGCGCGCTGCACCTCGTCGCCTACACCGTCCCCGCGGGCGACGAACCCGCGAGCCCCGCCGCACTGCGCGCCCACGCCGCCGCCCACCTGCCCGAGCACATGGTGCCGGCCGTCTGCGTCGCCGTGGACGCGTTGCCGCTGACCGCGAACGGCAAGCTCGACGTCCAGGCCCTGCCCGCCCCCGACTTCACCGCCGCCGCCTCCGGCACCCGCCCCGAAACACCGGAACAGGTCCTGGTGTGCGCCCTGTTCGAGGACGTGCTGAAGCTGCCCCAGGGCTCCGTGGGCACCGACGTCAACTTCTTCGACCTGGGCGGCGACTCCCTCCTCGCCACCCGGCTGCTGGCCCGTCTGCGGCACGAGACCGGTGCCGAGATCCCCATCACCGCCCTGTTCGAGACGCCGAACCCGGCCGCCCTCGCCCAGCGCGTCGCCGCAGGGTCGGACGGCGCCCAGCCCCGGCCGGTCCTCGGCAGCCCCGTGCGCCCGCAGCGGGTGCCGCTGTCCTTCGCCCAGGAACGCATGTGGTTCCTGAACCGGCTCGACGAAGGCGCGGCCACCTACAACATCCCGCTCCTCGTCCCCGCCGGCGCCGACCTCGACACCGAGGCGCTCCAGGCGGCCCTGGGCGACCTGGCCGACCGTCACGAGATCCTGCGGACGGTGATCGCCGAGCACGACGGCACCCCCTGCCAGCGCGTCCTGCCGCCGGGGGAGCTCCGCCCGGTGCTGCGCCACGTGGACTGCCCCGCCGCGGAGACCGCCGCGCACGTCACCGCCGCGCTGCGGCACCCCTTCGACCTGGCCGCCGAAAGCCCCCTCACCGTCTGGCTCCTGGGCAGCACGCTGCTGTTCGTCCTGCACCACAGCGCCGCCGACGGCTGGTCGTTGCGCCCCTTCGCGGGGGACCTGGGCACGGCCTACGCCGCCCGCCGCGACGGCCGGGCACCCGAGTGGGCCCCGCTGCCCGCGCAGTACGCGGACTACGCACTGTGGCAGCGCGCCCTGCTGGCCCCCGGGCCGGAGGGGGCGGGACGGCTGGAGCGGCTCACCGCCCACTGGCGTACCGCGCTGGACGGGCTGCCCGACGAGTGCACGCTGCCCGGCGACCGGCCGCGACCCACCGCGCCGCGCGGCACCGGCGCGCACGTCGAGACATCCGTC
The DNA here is from genome assembly GCF_020873915.1 of Streptomyces sp. DH5. Lineage (GTDB taxonomy): Bacteria > Actinomycetota > Actinomycetes > Streptomycetales > Streptomycetaceae > Streptomyces. Next base: position 85,728 of record NZ_JAHWGP010000032.1, on the reverse strand, counting down.
GACGCCGCCCTGCACCGGGCCCTGCTGCGCCTCGCCGACGGCGAGGGCGCCAGCCTGTTCATGGTGCTGCACGCCGCCGTCAGCGCCCTGCTCACCCGCTGCGGCGCCGGCGAGGACATCGTCCTCGGCACGCCGGTGGCGGGCCGCACCGAACCCGCGCTCGATCCGCTGATCGGCCTGATCAGCAACACCCTGGTGCTGCGCGCCGACACCTCCGGCAACCCCGCCTTCCGGGACCTTCTCGCCCGGCTGCGCACCGCCGACCTGGCCGCCCTGGACCACCAGGACCTGCCCTTCGACCGGCTGGTGGACGAACTCAACCCGCCCCGCACCCCCGGCCGGCACCCCCTGTTCCAGGTGATGCTGGCCCTGCAGAACAACGCGCCCGCGGTCCTCGAACTCGACAACGCACGAGTCGAGTTGCGCCCCGTCGCCACCGGCACCGCCAAGTTCGACCTCTTCGTGGACGTCCTGGAACACCACACCCCCGAGGGCGCCCCCGGCGGCCTGACGCTGCACGTCGAGTACGCCACCGACCTCTACGACGCCGGAACCGCCGAGGCGTTCGCCCACGCCCTGCACGACGCCCTGCGCACGGTGAGCGCCGACCCCGCAGTCCGCTTGACGGAGCTGCCCGTGCTCCCCGAGCGCACCCCAGCCCCGGCGACGACCAGCCCCGCGGAACTGGAGGACACGGCCCTCGCCGTGCCCGGCATCCACGACGCCCGTGCCCTGCCCGGCACCGACGGCACCCCGCCGCACCTGTACGTGGTGCCCGGGCGGCCGGACGCCGCCGAACGCCTCGAGGCCGCCCTGGAGCGCGCGGGCGACGGCGCCGTCCGTGTCACGGCGGTCAACGCGCTGCCCCGCACGGAGGACGGCACCGTCGACACCGGGGCGCTGCGCGCCCTGCCCGCCGTCGACCGCACGGCCGCCGGAACCTGGCGGGAGCGCCTCACCGCCCTCCCCGGCGTCACCGCCGCCGAGGTGTCGGTGGAGAGCGCGCCCGAGGAACTGGACCGCCGTCACACCGGCCTGCCCGGCCGCACCGCCGGCCCCGCCCCCGCCGCCCGCACCGCCGGCGCGTCCACCGTCCCGGCGCTCAGCGAGGGCCCCGCGCTGCGGGAGCCGTCCGTGCCGAGCTGGGCCGAGGCCCTGCGCCGCGCCGCCGAACGGGACCGGGGCGACATCGTCCACGTCCATGACGACGGCAGCGAACACCGGCACACCTACGCGTCCCTGATCCCCGAGGCATCCCGCGTCCTGGCCGGCCTGCGCCGGGCGGGACTGCGCCCGGGCGACCAGGTCATCCTCCAGTGCGACGCCACCGAGGACTTCCTCGCCGTGCTGTGGGGCTGCGTCCTCGGCGGCTTCGTCGCCGTCCCGCTGACCGTCCCGGCCTCCTACGACACGCCGTCCGCGGCCCTGACCAAGCTGGAGGGCATCTGGCGGATGCTCGGCCGGCCGTGGATCGTGTGCTCCGCCGACCGTGAGGCGGGGCTGCGCGCCCTGGCCTCACGGCAGGACTGGCCCGGGCCGCGCATCACCACGGCCGACGCGCTGCGCGAGGCGCCCGAGGACCACGACTGGCACCCCGCCGAGCCGGACGACCTCCTGCTGATGCTCATGACGTCCGGCAGCACCGGCCTGCCCAAGGCGGTCCGGCTCACCCACCGCAACGTTCTGACCCGCTCCGCGGCCACCGAGCAGATGAACGGCCTCGGCGCCGACGACGTGTCCCTGAACTGGATCCCGCTCGACCACGTCACCGGCGTGGTCATGTTCCACCTGCGGGACGTCTACCTGGGCTGCCGCCAGATCCACGCCCCCACCTCGTGGATCCTCCAGGACCCGCTGCGCTGGATGGACCTCGCCGACCGGCACCGCGTCACCGTCACCTGGGCGCCCAACTTCGCCTTCGGTCTCCTCGCCGAGCAGTCCCACCGCTTCACCGGCCGCGCCTGGGACCTGTCCCCGATGCGGCTGGTGATGAACGCCGGCGAGGTCGTCGTCGCCTCCGCCGCCCGCCGGTTCCTGCACACCCTGAAGCCGTTCGGCCTGCCACAGGACGTGATGCACCCCGGCTGGGGCATGTCCGAGACCTGCTCCGTGGTCACCGACGCCGTCCTGCCCGGCGAACCCGGCGCCGACGAGGGCACGTTCGTCAGCTGCGGCCGGCCCTACCCCGGCTTCGCCATGCGGATCGTCGACGACACCGGCACGGTCCGCGCCGAGGAGGACGCCGGCCGGCTCCAGGTCCGCGGCACCTCGGTCACCGGCGGCTACCACGACAACCCGGCCGCCAACGCCGAGGCGTTCACCGAGGACGGCTGGTTCGACACCGGCGACCTGGCGTTCCTGCGGGCCGGCGAGCTGTACATCACCGGCCGGGCCAAGGACGTCATCATCGTCAACGGCGTCAACCACTTCAGCCACGAGATCGAGGCCTGCGTCGAAGAACTGCCATGCGTGGAGCGGAGTTTCACCGCTGCGGTCGCGGTGCGCACGGATCCGTCGTCGCCCACCGACGAACTGGCCCTGTTCTTCCACCTCACCGCCGAAGCCACCGCCGACCCGGCCGGCCCCCTGCGCGAGATCACCGGCAAGGTAACCCGGGAGATCGGCGTCAGCCCGGCCTTCCTGATCCCGGTCGAGCGGGAGGCCGTCCCCAAGACCGAGATCGGCAAGATCCAGCGCACCAGGCTGCGCAAGGGCTTCGAGGCGGGCGACTTCGACGAGGAGGTCCGCCGGACCCAGGTGCTGCTGGGGACCGCGGCCACCGTCCCCGACTGGTTCCTGCGACCGGTGTGGCAGCGGACGGAACGCCCCGAAGCCCGTACGGCGACGGCAGGCCGGCACGCCCTCGTCCTGACGGGCGGCGACCCCGAGGCCGTCGAGCTCGCGGAACGGCTCGCCGACGCGCTGCGATCAGGCGGAGGTCTGTGCACGGTGGTCGGCGAGGGGACGTCGTACGACCGGCTCGACGCCGCGCGCTACCGCGTGCGGCCCGCGGAGGAATCCGACCACACCACGCTGCTGCGGCACCTGGAGCACGACCGGCGACCGGTCGACGCCGTCCTCCACCTCGACGGGCTGCGCGGCGCGGCAGGCCCCCGGACGGCGCCGGACGACACGACCGGCGCGGAGCGGCTGCTCGCGTTCGCCCGCGCCCTCTCCGCCCGGCCCGGCCGGCAGCGCCCCGTCGACCTGCTGTACGTCACGCAGGGCACGCAGGCCGTACGCCCCGGGGACCGCCCCTCCCCGGCCCACGCCATGGCGGGCGCGCTCCTCAAGTCATTGGCCGAGGAGACGGGTTGGCTGCGCGCCGCGCACCTCGACCTCGCGGCGGACGAAGGTGCGGACCCCCTGCCCGTCCTGCTGGCCGAGGCGACGGTCACCGCGGACGCCGCGGAGGTGGCGTACCGCGACGGGCACCGGTACGTACGCCGCCTCGCCCCCCTGCCCGGCACCCCTTCCCGCGCCGAGGCGCCCGCGCACGACGGCTTCACCCTGCTCACCGGCGGACTGGGCGGCGTCGGCACCGAGATCGCGGCACATCTGCTGCGCACCCCCGGCACCCGGCTGCTGATCGTCGGCCGCACACCGGCGACCGAGGCCGTGATCCCGCCGCGGCTGCGCGAGCTGGGCGAGGTCCGCTACACCCGTGCCGACGTCACCGACGAACGCCAGATGCGCGCCGCCGTGGAGGCCGCCGCCGACGCGTGGGGCGTGCCCCTGGGATCGGTGCTGCACCTGGCGGGCACCCTCGTGGAACGACCCGTGGGCGAGCTGGACGCCGCCACCTGGCGTCGGGCGCTCCAGGCGAAGGTGCACGGCGCGTGGACACTGCACCGCATCACCGCCGACCACCCGGTCGGCTCCTTCGTCACCTTCTCCTCGGTGAACGGCTTCTTCGGCGGCGCCATGAACGCCGCCTACGCCGCCGCCAACGCCTGCCTCGACGCCCTCGCCCACTACCGCCGCGCTCTCGGCCTGCCCGCGCAGTCCCTGGCCTGGAGCATGTGGCGCGAACGCGGCATGAGCCGCGGCTACGGGCTCACCACGCTCACCGAGGCCCGCGGCTACCGGCTGCTCGACGTCCCCGCGGCACTGCGCTCGTTCGACCTGGCCCGGTCCCTGGACGAGCCGCACCTGCTGATCGGCGCCGACCGCACCGCCCCCTGGGTCCGCAGCCACATGGTGGCCCCCGTGCGCCAGGTGCGGCGCCTGTCCGCCCGCGTCGGCCTGGCGGACGGCACGGACCTGGGCGCCCTGTACCGCGCGGCGTCCGACGGCGTCCGCGCGGCAGGCCTGACCGACGAGTGGGAGCTGCGCTCGGCGGGCAGCACGGCACGCCCCGAGGCGACGGAGGCGGGGGAGGAGCTGCGCCGGCTGGAGGACCGGCTCGCCGACGTGTGGTGCGGCGTCCTGGGCCGCGACCGGGTGGGCCGCGACGAGAACTTCTTCGACCTGGGCGGCAACTCCCTGCTCCTGGTCGGCGCCCGGACCGACGTCAACCGCGCCTTCGGCACCGACCTGACGGTGGTCGACCTGTTCGCCCACCCCACCGTCCGGGACCTGGCACGCCACCTGTCCGAGCATCTCGGCGCCGGCACCACGCCCGGCACCGGACCGGCACCCCGGAACGAGTCCGCCCCGTCACCGCCCAGCGCCCTGGACCGCGCCAAGGAGCAGGCACAACGCCAACGCGCCGCCCGCGCGCGCCGGTCCGCACGGCACGGCACGGGGCGCGACCGTGCCTGACACCACCGGGCCGGGACCGAACGAGGCGACGTCCGTGCAGCACACCACCGAACCGGGAGAGAACGAGGCACAGGCCGTGCACGACACCACCACACCTCAGGACGACGCCCTCCCCGCCGTCGCCGTCATCGGCATGGCGGGCCGTTTCCCCGACGCCGACGACCTCGACGCGTTCTGGGACAACCTCGCCGCCGGACGGGCGTCCGTCCGGCCCGTCACCGACGAGGAGTTCCTCGCCGCCGGCGGCGACCCGGACGACCTCGGCGACCCGACGCTGATCCGGATGGCGTCGGCCGTCGAGGGCATCGACCGCTTCGACGCCGGGTTCTTCGGCTACAGCCCCGCCGAGGCCGCCGTCGTCGACCCCCAGCAGCGGCTGCTGCTGGAGACGGCCTACCACGCCCTGGAGGACGCCGGCCGCCTCGGCGGCGACCGTACGGGCGAGGCGTTCGGCGTGTACGCGGGCGCGGGCGACAGCCGCTACTACCCGGGCCACGTGTACCCGCGCTTCGCCGGGCAGCCCGGCTCGGTGGCGCTCGTCCACGCCGCCACCGCCAACTCCCTGGGCACCCTCGCCACCCGTGTCTCCTACGAACTCGGCCTCACCGGCCCCAGCGTCTCCCTCCAGACAGCCTGCTCCACCGCACTGGTCGCCGTGCACACCGCCTGCCAGGACCTGCTGGACCACCGCTGCGACACCGCGCTCGCCGCCGCCGTCTCCCTCAACCCCTCCGCCGTACTGGGCTACCGGCACGTGCCCGACGGGCCGTTCTCACCCGACGGGCACTGCCGCGCCTTCGCCGCGGACGCCGCCGGCACCTCCTCGGGCGACGGGGTCGGAGCCGTCGTGCTGAAACGGCTGGAGGACGCCCTCGCCGACGGCGACCGCATCCGCGCCGTCATCCGCGGCACCGCCGTCAACAACGACGGCCGCCGCAAGGTCGGCTTCAGCGCGCCCAGCGCCGCCGGACAGACCGAGGTCATCCTCGCCGCGCAGGCCCAGGCCGAGGTCGACGCCGGCACCCTCGGCCTGATCGAGGCGCACGGCACCGCCACCAGACTCGGCGACCCGATCGAGGTGTCCGCCCTGACGGAGGCCTTCCGGCACAGCACGGACCGGACCGGGTTCTGTGCGCTCGGCTCGGTCAAGACCAACATCGGCCACCTCGGAGCCGCCGCCGGCATCGCCGGACTCATCAAGGCGGTCCTGGCCCTGGAACACCGGCAGATCCCGCCGAGCCTGCACTTCGACCGCCCCAACCCGCTCATCGACTTCGACGCGAGCCCCTTCCGCGTGCCCACCACCCTGGAGGACTGGCCCGCCGGCGACCATCCCCGCCGCGCGGCCGTCAGCGCCTTCGGCATCGGCGGCACCAACGCCCACGTCATCCTGGAGGAGGCACCGCCCACCACCCCGGCCGCACCGCGCCCGCCCGAGGACGCCCGCCGCCTGGTGCTGCCGCTGTCGGCACGCACCGCCGGCGCCCTGCGCGGCCAGGCCGAGGCACTCGCCCGGCACCTCGAACACCGCCCGCGGCTGCGCCTGGACGACGTGGCCCACTCCCTGCGCACCGACCGGCCCGCCCTGCGCCACCGGCTCACCGTCACGGCGGCCACCCGCGAGGAGGCCCTCGACGCGCTGCGCTCCGCCGGCCCGGCCACCCCGCCGCTCTCCGACGACCCCACCCGCGTCGCGTTCCTGCTGCCCGGCGGCGGCACCCAGTACCCGGGCATGGGCAACGAGCTGTACCGCGACCACACCGTCTACCGCGACACCGTCGACGCGTGCGCCCGCATCCTGCGGCCCGTCCTCGGCTCCGACGTGCGCACCGCCCTCTTCGAGGAGCAACGGCCCGACGACACCTCCGCGTTCCTCGGGCTCGTCGTCACCGAGTACGCCCTGGCCCGCACGCTCATGGAGTCCGGCGTGCGCCCCGACGCGCTGATCGGCCACTCGCTCGGCGAATACACGGCCGCCTGCCTGGCCGGCGTCATCGACCTCGCGGACATGCTGCCCCTGGTCACCGAACGCATCCGGCTCATCGGCTCCGCCGGCGGAGCCACCGTCGGCGTCGCCGCCCCCGCCGAGGACATCCGGCCGCTGCTCGACACCGGCCTGTCCCTCGCCGCCGACAACGGACCCGGCGCCTGCACCGTCGCCGGGCACCTCGACGCCGTCACCCGCTTCGAGGCCGGACTCACCCGCCGCGGAGTCCCGTTCCGCCGCCTGCGCATACCCGTCGCGGCCCACTCCCACGTCCTCGACCCGGTCCTGCCGGCCTACGAGACCCACCTCCGCCAGGTCACCCTGCGCCCGCCGCGCATCCCGTACATCACGAACGTCACCGGCACCTGGGTCACCGACGCGCAGGCCACCTCCGTACGGCACTGGATCGACCACACCCGCGACACCGTGCGGTACGCCGACGGCATCACCGCCCTGTGGGACCGCCTGCACCCCGTCCTCGTGGAGATCGGCCCGGGCGACACCCTGACCAGGCTCGCCACCGGCCGGCTCACCGACGAGGCACCGGTCACGGTGACCACCATGCGGCACGCCAAGGCCGAGGCGTCCGACGGGTTCGTCCTCGCCGAAGCGCTGGGACGGCTGTGGAGCGCGGGCGTGGACAGTGCCCTGCCCCCGGTGCCGGGCACGCCCCGGCGGGCGCCGCTGCCGCCGTACGCCTTCGAACGCCGACGCCACTGGATCGACGCGCCCGGCGCCCGGACGGACCCCGGCACGTCCGACGACACCCCGGCCGCGGCGGACCCCGGCCTGGCACCCCGGCCCCGGCTGACGACCGAGCACGTACCGCCGCGCACCGACCGCGAACGGGAGGTCACCCGGCTCTGGGAGGAGACCCTGGGCGTCGGCGGCATCGGGCTGCACGACAACTTCTTCGACCTCGGCGGCGACTCGATGCGCGCCGTGCTGCTGGCGGGCCGGCTGCGCCAGGCCGGGGTCCTCGACGTCCCGGCGGCGACCCTGCTGGCCACGCCGACCGTGGCCGGGATCCTCGCCACGGCCGACCAGCCGGACGAGGAGACGCCGGACGGCAGCGCCTCCGCGCTCGGCCCGCTGCTGCCGCTGCGCGCCGAGGGCACCGCCACGCCCCTGTTCTGCGTCCACCCCGGCGCGGGCGTCGCCTGGCGCTACACGGGCCTGCTGCCCCATCTCGGCGGCGACCAGCCCGTCCACGGCATCCAGGCGGCCGGCCTCGACGGCACCCGGCCACCCGCACCGGACGCCGCCGCCATGGTCGCCCACTACCTCGACCTGGTACGCCAGGTGCAACCCCGCGGCCCGTACCGGCTGCTGGGCTGGTCCTACGGTGGATTCGTCGCGCACGCCATGGCCTGTGCCCTGCAACGCGACGGCGAGCAGGTCGAACTGCTCGCCATGCTCGACGCACCCCAGCCGCACGGCACGGCCCACGACCCCGACGCCGCCGAACGCCAAGTCGCGGCCCTGCTGTCCAGGGTGGCCGGCCTCCCCGTCGACCCGGGAGCTCCGGTCGAGGCCGTGCTGGACCGGATCGGCGCCCGTGTCACGGCCGACCCGGCGAGCGCCCCCGTCACGCGCGCCGAGGCCGCCGCCATCGCCGCCGTAATGCGCAACAACCTACGCATAGCGCACCAGTTCGCGCCCGGCGTCTACCGCGGTGACGTGCTGTTCTTCAGCGCCGCCGAGGAACAGCCCACCGACTTCCCGGCCGACCTGGCGGTGCTGCCCGCAAAGGCCGACAGCTGGCGGCCCCACGTCGACGGGACCCTCCACGACCACCGCGTGCCCTGCGGCCACTACGAGATGACCGAACCCGAACCGATCGCCCGCATCGGCGAAGCGGTCGCCAAGGCCCTGCGCGGCCTCGGTGACCGGGCCGCCACACCCCCTTCCCCTTGAACGCGTTGAGGAGAACCAGCGTGAGCGCGACCCAGGACCTCTACGAACTCGGCGACGCGCCCGAGATCGGCACCGTACCGAAGCAGATGTACGCCTCGCTCATCCGCCGTGAGCGTTACGGACAGCCCGTCGAGGCCTTCCGCACCGAGGTGGTCGACGTCCCGCCCGTGGGCCGCGGACAGGTCCTGGTGAAGGTGATGGCGGCCGGTATCAACTACAACAACGTCTGGGCGGCCCTGGGTTCACCGCTCGACGTGATCGCCGCCCGGCAGAAGGCGGGCGCCACCGAGGACTTCCACATCGGCGGCTCCGACCTGTCCGGGATCGTGTGGGCGGTCGGCGAGGACGTGCGCGGGGTGCGGCTCGGCGACGAGGTCGTCGTCCTCGCCAACCGCTGGGACGAAAGGGCCGAGGACATCCGCCTCGGCGGCGACCCCACCTGGTCCGGCAGCCAGCGGGTGTGGGGCTACGAGGAGAACTACGGCTCCTTCGCCCAGTTCGCCGTCGTCGACGACTACATGTGCCACCCCAAGCCCGCCCGGCTGTCCTGGACGGAGGCCGCCTGCTACATGGCGACCGCCGCCACCGCCTACCGCCAGCTCTTCGGCTGGCCGCCGCACACGGTGCGCCCCGGCGACCCGGTGCTGATCTGGGGTGGCGCCGGCGGTCTCGGCTGCATCGCCATCCAGCTCGTCCGGCACGTCGGCGGCATCCCCGTCGCGGTCGTCTCCAGCGAGGAACGCGGCGAGTTCTGCCTCAAGCTGGGCGCCGAGGGCTTCATCGACCGGCGGCGGTTCGACCACTGGGGGCGGCTGCCGGACACCTCCGACGAGGCGGCGACGGGCCGCTGGCTGTCGGGCGCCCGCGCCTTCGGGCGGGCCTTCTGGGAGGTGCTGGGCGAGCGCCGCAGCCCGCGCATCGTGCTGGAGCACTCCGGCGCCGACACCATCCCCACGTCCCTGTACCTGTGCGACAACGGCGGCATGGTCGTCCTGTGCGGCGGCACCACCGGCTACAACGGCGACGTCGACCTGCGCTTCCTGTGGATGCGGCAGAAGCGCCTGCAGGGCTCGCACGTCGCCACGGCCCGAGAGGCGCGGGAGGTGACCCGGCTGATCGACCAGGGGATCATCGACCCCTGCCTGTCCCGAACCTTCGATTTCGACGAGATAGGGCTCGCTCACCAGCTCATCCACGACAACCGGCACCCGGCGGGGAACATGGCCGCCCGGGTGGGCGACATGGGGTGATTCGCGCACGTCCTGAGGGGTACCTGCGGCGGGGTACAACGCACGCGCACTCTCCGGAGGTACCCATGGGCAAGCTGGGCGACATGATGAACAAGGCCAAGCAGATGGCCAAGGGCCACCCCGACCAGGCCGACAAGGGCGTCTCGGGCGCCGAGCGCATGGTCGACGAGCGCACGGGCCACAAGTACGACGCCAAGACCGACAAGGGCGCCGACGCGGTGCGGCGTTCCTACCGGGACGGCGGCACGCAGGGGCACTGACCCGCCCTCCGCCCGCCCCCGGTGCGCCGCGTGCACCGGGGGCGGACACGTCCGCCCTCAGGCCCGGCCGACGACGTAGCTGAACACGCCCGCGCCGACACGCACGACCCGCACCCGCAGGGCGTGGGCGGGGTCGGCGCGCAGCCAGACGCACAGCTCCCGACCCCGGGGCGTCGCCCGCAGATCCCGCAGGCCGGTCGCCGCTCCGGACCGGCGTCCGCCCTCAGCGACGGCGAGGGCCTTCCAAGCGGCTTCCTCCGCGGAGAACAGCTCCGTCACCGACCACCCGGAGCGCGAACCCGGTGGCGTTTCGTCGCCGATGGGCGGCTCCCCGTGACCGGGCCGCGCTTCCTCGTCCAAGAGCTCCGACTCCCCGTCCTCCAGCAGTGGCTCCTCGTCAGCGCGCAGCACCAGGCGGGCCGCGGCGCGGGGGAGGGGCCGCAGCTCCAGGTCACAGCCGAGCGGCAGATCCCGGCCCGGTGCGCGGGCCACGGCGACGGCGATCCCGGCACTGTGCGAGATCGACGCGGCCCGCCCCGGCGGGAACACCGGCAGACGCCCCACCCGGGGGATCTCACCGCAGTCCAGCCCCACCGCGCGCAACGCCCGGCGGGCGGCCCGCCGGCCGGCCAGGAACTCGAGCCGGCGGGGCGGTGGCATCGACGCCGCGGCGTCCGCCTCGGCGGGCCCGGCCGGTACCGGACACGGTTCCGAGACGGCCGCCACACCCAGACCCAGCCCGACGGCGGCCAGGAGTGGACGCAGCGCCGCCACGTCACCGCCCACCGCCGGCCCCGGCCGTCCGTCGTCCGAGGCCGCCCCCAGGCGCACTTCGCTTACGGCCTTCCCGTGGTGGTGGACCGTCCGCGAGGGCTCCGTACCGGCCTGGACCTGCCTTGCGTGCTTCCCGTGGTCCCGACTCGTCGGCGCGGGCTCTTGTGCCGATCCCGTGGGCCTGCCGTCGTCCCGGTCCGCCCGTGCGGGATCTTCACCGGCCCGGCCGGACGACGCCGGCTCCGTGTCGTCCCTGCCCGGCCCCGGCCGCACAGCGGCCGGGGCCGGCCACGGCGTCTCCGTCGTGGCCGGCCCGGGGTGCGTCGGGCGCCCGGTCACCGCCGTCCGCCGTCGCACGCGCTCACACCCGCAGCAGCTTCTTGACGATCTTCCCGGCGGGATTGCGCGGCACCTGCTCGACGAACTCCACCCGCCGCGGCCGCTTGTACGGCGCGAGCAGGCCCGCGACATGCGCGAGCAACTCCGCCGCGGCCGGTTCCGCACCCGCCTCCAGGGCGACGTAGGCCAGCGGCACCTCGCCGTAGTCCTCGTCCGGCATGCCGACGACCGCCGCGTCCCGGACCGCCGGGTGGGTCATCAGGGCGCGCTCGATCTCCGAGGGGTACACGTTCTGGCCCGCACGGATGATCATGTCCTTGGTGCGGTCCACCAGGCTGATGCGGCCCTCGTCGTCCATGAAGCCGAGGTCGCCCGTCGCGATCCAGCCGTCGCGGGTGATCTCGCTGGTGGCCTCGGGGTCGTTCCAGTAACCCCGCATGACGCCCGGCCCGCGCACCACGATCTCGCCGATCTCGCCAGGTGGCAGTTCCCGGCCAGTCCCGTCCACGGCACGGGCGGACATGCCCGGCACGACCCGCCCGCACGGTATGCGGGCGGTGACGTCCCCGGGAGCGGGGTGCTCGTCGGGGCCGAGCGTGACGAACGGGCCCCCCACCTCCGTCATGCCGTACACCTGCCGGAAGCCGCACCCGAGCCGTTCGACCGCGTCGGCGTAGACGTCGAGCGGCATCGGGGCGGCCCCGTACAGCACTTCCCGCAGCGAGGACAGGTCGGTGTGCCGGGACGCCTTCGCCTGGAGCATGAAGCGCAGCATCTGCGGCACCAGCCACATGTGCGTGGCGCGGTGCCGCTCCACCGCGGACAGCGCCCGCTGCGGGGTGAATCCGGGCATCAGCACGACGGTCGCGCCGGCCGCCAGGTAGGTGAGGGACACGACCATGCTGCCGTGGTACAGCGGGCAGCAGTTGACCATGACGATGTCGTCGGTGGGGCGGGCCATCACCAGCCAGCCGAGGGCGATCGCGCGGAACGACGCGCTGTCGACCGTCACCCCCTTGGCCTGCCCGGTGGTGGCCGACGTGTGCAGCACGGCGATCGGGTCCGTGTCGGCGACGTCCGGCAGCCCCCGCCCGGCGGCCAGGGCGCCCAGCGCCGCGAAGGCGGGCTCGTCGAATGCCACCCGGACGCGCACCGAGGCCGGCAGGCCGGTGTGCCGGTCCAGCAGCTCGGACTCGCCGAGCACAGCCACCGCGCCGACGCGCTCCACGATCCCGGCGACCTCCGGCTCGGTCAGGCTGTGGTTCAGCGGCACGAACAGCGCGCCGAGCCGGGCCAGCGCGAAGTAGCTCTCCAGGACCTCGATCCGGTCCTTGGAGAGCACGGCGACCCGGTCACCCCGCCGGATGCCCAGCTCTGTGAGCCCGTATGCCAGTCGCAGCGTACGGTCGTGCAGCTCGGCCCAGGTGACGCTGCGCTCCTCGTCCACCAGCGCGGTCCGGCCGGGCCGGCACTGGCGGTTGCGCTCCAGCAGCTGCGTCAGCCACATCACGCACCGCCGCTCGCGCCGGCGACCGTGCGCTCGGCCACGAAACGCTCGTAGTCGCCGATCGTGCGCAACTCCTCCATGTCCTCGGCGGTGATCTCGACGCCGAGCCGTTGCTCGACCAGAAGCACGAGGCGCACCAGGTCCCCGGAGTCGATGCCGCTGGCGGCCAGGTCGGCGTCATCGCCGATCCGGTCGGCGTACTCGGCCGTGCCGGTGAGTTCGACCAGCAACTCCCTGACAGTGCTCATGAGTTCCCCTTTCGCCTCGGCGTGCCGGCCGCCGCGGTCCACGACTGTCACCCCCTCAAGAGGCGACGGCACCCGGTCTCACTCCCCGGGCCGTCCCGTGAGCTTTGTCACGCGCCCGAACCCCACTCGGCGGGGATAGCCGGGCCGCGCGCCCGGCCTCTTACCGCAACGAAGCAACCCGCTCCGCCCGGCGCCCCGCGCGGGCGGTACCCGAGCCGAAGGAGTGATGCGCGTGCCCAGGCAGCCGGTACGGGTCCGGGCCCCGGGACGGTGCCCGCAGCACGGCACCACCGCGACGGTCACCGGACGCCCGGGCGGTGCCCGGTGACCGCGTCGACCACCACCACCGCGGACGAGGACGAACTGCTCGCCCACTTCGACGCCCTCATCGCCGACGGCCGGACGATCGAACCGCGCGACTGGATGCCCGACGGCTACCGCCGCATGCTGGTCCGCCAGATCGCCCAGCACGCCCACTCCGAGATCATCGGCATGCAGCCGGAGGGCGCCTGGCTCACCCGCGCCCCGTCCCTGCACCGCAAGTCGGTCCTGCTCGCCAAGGTCCAGGACGAGGCGGGCCACGGCCTGTACCTGTACTCCGCCGCCGAGACGCTCGGCGTGGACCGCGCCGATCTGCTGGACGCCCTGCACCACGGCCGGCAGCGCGCCTCGGCCACCTTCAACCACCCCGCGCCGACCTGGGCGGACACCGGGGCCATCGCCTGGCTGACGGACGGCGCCGCCGTCATCAACCAGGCGCCCCTGTGCCGTACCTCCTACGGGCCCTACGCCCGGGCGATGCGACGCGTCTGCCAGGAGGAGGCCTTCCACGTGCGGCAGGGCTACGACCTGATGCGCGCCCTGTGCGAGGGGACCCCGGAGCAGAAGGAGATGGCGCAGGACGCGGTGAACCGCTGGTGGCTGCCGGCGGTGGCGCTGATGTTCGGACCACCGGACACCCAGGCGGGCGGCGCCGACACGCGGACCGCCGCGCTGGGCGCCGCGGTCTCCCGCCGCGCGATGGCCTGGGGCATCAAGCGCCACACCAACGACGAACTGCGCCAGCGTTTCGTCGACACCTGCGTCCCGCAGGCCGAGCGTCTCGGCCTGACGCTGCCCGACCCGGCGATCCGCTGGAACGAGGAGCGCGGCCACTACGACTTCACGCCCGTCGACTGGGACACCTACCGCGAGACCCTGGGCGACGACACCCACTGGTCACGACAGCGCATCGCGCACCGCCTGGCCGCGCACGAGGACGGCGCCTGGGTCAGGGAGGCCGCCGTCGCGTACGCCGCGCGGACGGACGGGCCGCGGGGAGCGGCCGCATGAGCGCCGCACGGGAGGGCGCGCCCGCGTCGTGGGAGGTGTTCCTGCGGGCCCGCAGGGGCCTGGCCCACCAGCACGTGGGGTCGGTGCGCGCCGCCGGCCCGGACGCGGCCCTGGCCACCGCCCGCGACCTGTACACGCGCCGGGGCGAACCCCTGTCGCTGTGGGTGGTCCGCTCCGACGCCGTGCACACGGCCTCCCCGGACGAACGCGACCCGTACTTCGCGGGCGCCCGCCACAAGCCGTACCGCCACCCCGAGCACTACGCGCCACTGACCGAGAAAGGCCCCGAAGGTGAGCACCACGAGTGACGTCGCGGCGGTGTGTCCCGCAGCCCTGCCGGGCGAAGCGCCGTCCGCCACCGATCCCGACCTGGCCCGGCACCTGACGCGCCTGGGCGACGACGCCCTCGTCCTCGGCCAGCGGCTGTGCCAGTGGATCACCCGCGCGCCGACCATCGACGAGGACCTGGCCCTGTCCAACATCGCCCTCGACCTGATCGGCCACGCCCGCGCGCTGCTCACCCGCGCCGGCCGCCTCGACGGAACCGGCCGCACCGAGGACGACCTCGCCTACGCCCGCCCGGAACGCGAGTTCACCAACGCCCTGCTGACCGAACTCCCCAACGGGGACTTCGCCGTGACCGTGGCCCGGCAACTCGCCTACACCCACTACGCCGTCCTCCACTACGAGACCCTCGCGCACTGCGCCGACCCCGAACTCGCCGCGTTCGGGGTCCGGGCCGCCAAGGAGGTCGCGTTCCACCGGCTGCACGCCGACCGCTGGACGGTGACGCTGGGACGCGGCACCGCCGAGAGCGCACGCCGCATGGGGCACGCCCTGGAGCGGGTGTGGCCCTACACCGGCGAACTCTTCGAGGAGGACGACGTGCTGCGCCGCCTGGCCGCTTCCGGCACCGTGCCCTCGCCGGCGCCCCTGCGCGAGACGTGGCTCGGGCGGGTCACCGAGGTCGTCACCGAGGCGGGACTCGCCGTGCCCACCCCCACCTGGTCGGCCACCGGCGGCCGCGCGGGCCTGCACACCGAGGAGTTCGGGCTACTGCTGGCCGAACTGCAGTCCGTGCGGCGGCAGTTCCCGGGCGGCACCTGGTGAGCGGGCCCGCCCCGGTCACGGCCCGCCTTTCCGCCGAGGAGGTGCGCGAGCGGGTGGCCGCGCTGCCGGACCCGGAACTGCCGGTGATCGGCCTCGGCGACCTCGGCGTGGTGGGCTCCGTCGCCCCCGGCGCCGACGGCGCGCTGGAGGTGGAGATCACGCCCACCTACCTGGGCTGCCCCGCGCTGCCCGAGATCACCGCGAGCGTGCGGGAGGTCCTGACCGCCTGCGGCCACCCCGAAGGGCGCGTCCGGCACGTCCTGTCGCCCCCCTGGACGACGGACCGCATCACCCCCGAAGGGCGGCGCGCACTCGCCGCACACGGCATCGCCCCACCCGTGACCCCGGCGCCCGGCAGCCCGGTACCCGTCGCACCGGGCGCGGTGCCCTGCCCGCGCTGCGGCTCCCGCGCCACCCGGCCGCACAGCGCCTTCGGGCCGTCCCGCTGCCAGTCGGTGCTGTGGTGCACGGCGTGCCGCGAGCCCTTCCCCCACCTGACCGCGCTGTGAGGCCGACCGTGAACACCACCCCGCCCGCCCTCCTCGACGAGGCACCGGCCGGTCCGCCCCGCCGCGCCGGCCGGCACCCGCTCGACGTCACCGAGGTCCGTCATCTGAGCACCGACACGGTCGCCGTCACCCTGCACGTGCCCACCGCACTGCGCGACGTCTTCACCCACCGCCCCGGCCAGCACGTCGTCGTCCGGCACCGCCGGGCCGGCACCGAACTGCTCCGCAGCTACTCGATCTGCCCGCCACCGTACGCACCCGGGGCGCTCCGCCTGGTGATCAAGCGGTCCGGCCCCGGCGGTTTCGGTGAACACGCCACCACCCGGCTCACCCCGGGGGAGCGCCTGGACGTCTCGCCGCCCACCGGCACCTTCGCGCTGCCGGAGCTGCCGGGCGCCCACCACGTCCTCCTCGCGGGCGGCACCGGCATCACCCCGCTGGCCCCGATGGCCACCGAGGCGCTGCGCCGGGACCCCGCCTGCCGCATCAGCCTCGTCCACTCGGTCCGCACCTCCGCCGACGCCGTACTGGCCGATGAACTGGCCGCGGTGAAGGACGAGTTCGTCGACCGTCTCACCGTCCTGTACGTACTGACCCGGGAGGACCGGGGGAGCGGCCCGCTCGCACGGCGGCTGGACGCGTCCTCGGTGGGCCGGCTGGTGGCGGCCCTGGACGCCCGGCCGGGCCCGGACACCACGTTCGCCCTGTGCGGACCGTCCGGCCTCGTCGCCACCGCACGGCACGTCCTGGCCGGCCTGGGAACCGACCCCGCACTCGTCCGCTGGGAGCTGTTCACCGCCGACGGCACGCGACCGCGGCCCCCGGAGCCCGCCAGGCAGACCCCGAGGGCGGGGGAGTACCGGGTCACCGCCCTGCTCGACGGGCGCCGGCGCGCCGCCACCGTGCTGCCGCACGACCCGGTCCTGCTCGACGCACTGCTGCGCGGCCACCCCGACGTGCCCTACGCCTGCCGTGAGGGAGTGTGCGGCAGCTGCCGCGCGAAGGTCCTGTCCGGAGAGGTGATCGCGGACGGCCAGCACGCCCTGGACGAACGGGACCGCGCCGCCGGCTACACCCTCGTCTGCCGCGCCAGGCCCCGCACCCCCGAGATCACCCTCGACTTCGACGCCTGACGCGCACCCCGGGACCACGTTCGGCCTCGACGCCTGATCCCCACGCCACGCCACCCCTCAGCGAAGGAGACCCACGATGACCGCCACCGCCCGCCACGCGGGAAAGACCGCCCTGGTCACCGGAGGCAGCCGGGGCATCGGCAGAGCCATCAGCCACCGCCTCGCCCGCGAAGGCGCCCTCGTCGCCGTCCACTACGGCCACGACCTCACGGCCGCCGAGAGGACCGTCAAGGAGATCCAGGCCGACGGCGGACGCGCCGTCCCCGTCCACGCCGAACTCGGCGTCCCCGGCGACGCCGACACCCTGTGGACCGCCTTCGACGAGGCCCTGGCGGAGCAGGGCGCCCCCGCGGGCCTGGACATCCTCGTCAACAACGCGGGCATCACCGTCCCCCGCCCGATCGCCCAGGTGACCGAGGCCGACTACGACCGCGTCTTCGCGATCAACACCAAGGCGCCGTTCTTCATCATCCAGCGCGGACTGGAGCGCCTGCGGG
This sequence comes from Streptomyces sp. DH5, assembly GCF_020873915.1. Lineage (GTDB taxonomy): Bacteria > Actinomycetota > Actinomycetes > Streptomycetales > Streptomycetaceae > Streptomyces. The sequence goes on along the minus strand of NZ_JAHWGP010000032.1, from coordinate 68,101 downwards.
ACGGCGGCAGGATCGTCAACATCTCCTCCGTCGCCACCCGCGTCGCCTTCCCGCCGATCGTCTCCTACACCATGACCAAGGCCGCCCTCGACTACCTCACCCTCTCCCTGGCCCAGGAACTGGGCCCCCGGGGCATCACCGTCAACGCCGTCGCACCCGGCTACACCGAGACGGAGATCAACCCCACCCTCGCCGTCCCGGAGATCCGGCGCCGCTACTCCGAGGCCTCGGTGTTCGGCCGGCTCGGCGACCCGGTGGACATCGCCGACGTCGTCTCCTTCGTCGCGAGCGACGACGCCCGCTGGGTGACCGGCCAGTGGATCGACGCCTCCGGTGGCGCCCACCTCGGTGTGTGACCCGTACGCACCCCTAGGAGATCCGATGAACGACCGCACGACCACCCTCGACGGGCCGGCCACCGACGACGCCCTGACCCGCCCCTTCGAGGGCGCCAGTCCCTACGAGACGTACGTGCACGCGTCCGTCCTGAACACGCTGCAGCACCCGGTCACCGAGGCCCCGGACGAGATGGGGTTCATCGTCACCACCCAGGTGATGGAACTGTGGTTCACCCTGATCGTGCACGAGTGGCGCACCGCCAAGGTGGCCTTCGCCAAGGACGACCTGCCCGCCGCCATGGACGCGCTGGTACGCAGCCGCCGCGCGCTGACCGCCCTGGGCGGCACCTGGGCGCCCATCGCGGCCCTCACCCCCGCCCGGTTCAACGGCTTCCGCGCCGCGTTCGGCCGGGCGTCCGGCTTCCAGTCGGCGATGTACCGGCACATGGAGTTCCTCCTCGGCGACAAGTCCGCAGGGCTGCTGCGCACCCACCGCGGCGACCCGGCCGTCCACGAGGCGCTCGCCGAGACCTACCGCGAACCGACCTTGTACGACGAGGTGCTGGCCCACCTTCACCGCCAGGGCCTGCCCGTCCCGCGCCACGTCCGCGAGCGGGACGTCACCAGCCCCTACGACAGCGACCCCGGCGTGGTGGACACCTGGCGGCACGTCTACGCCGGATCGCAGCACCATCCCCACCTCGCACTGGGCGAACTGCTCACCGACATCGCCGAACTCGTCACCCGCTGGCGGTCCGACCACGTCCTGGTGGTCCGCCGCGCCATGGGAGCCAGGCCGGGCAGCGCCGGATCCGCCGGCCTGGCCTGGCTGGAACAGCGCGCGGCCCGGCCGGTCTTCCCCGAACTGTGGGAGGTGCGCGGTGACGTCTAGGACGGTCTCCGCCTTCGCGGCCGAGGAGGAACAGCGGGTCCTGAGCCTGAAGCCGGTCCTGGCACCGGTGCGCGGCCGGTACGGGGACCACCCCCACCACTCCTACGACGCCTGGCCGTCCGAGGACCCCGACGCCCCGCTGGTGATCCTGCTGCACGGCGGCTACTGGCGCTACGACCGGACGCACCTGACCCCGTTCGCGGCGTGGCTCTCCGCACAGGGGTTCGGTGTACTCCTCCCCGGCTTCCGCCGGTCCGGCGGCGCGGGCGGCTACCCCGAGACCTTCGACGACGTCGCCCGCATCGTCGACACCCTGCCCGAAGGGCGGCCCTACGTCCTGGCGGGTCACTGCTCCGGCGGACACCTGGCCCTGTGGTGCGCCGCCCGGGGCCTGCTGCCGCCCGGCTCCCGCTGGCACACCCGCGCCCTGCCGACCAGCGTGCTCGCCCTCGCGCCGATCACCGACCTCACCGCCACCCGCCGCGACCGCCTCAGCGACGACGCCGCCCTGCAACTCCTCGGCGGCCAGGAGCACTTCACCACACGCCTGCCCGAGGCCGACCCGCTCACCCTGCTGCGCGACGCCGGCACCACCGGCGTCCCCACCGTGCTGCTGCACGGCGCCGCCGACGAGGAGGTCCCGCTCACGCAGTTCAGCGACTACGCGGCCGTGCACCGGGACCTCAGAACGATCGTCCTCCCCGGCACCGGCCACTACACCCTCATCGAACCCGGAGCACCCGGCGCCCTCGCGGTCGCCGACACCCTCCGGGACATGGCGGAGACACGGCCTGTACCCGGGGCGGCTCCGGCGTCGCCGCGGCATGACCCTTGAAGGGGCCCGGCTGCCTGGGTTCCACCTGATCGGGCCCGTCCTGCCGGGACCCCGTACGGCGGGTCGGGCTGATCGGTGGACGGCGTCCCAGCGAGCTTCGTGCGGGAGGTGGGGCAGCGGAGGAATTGCAGCGACGAACCGATGGGGCGACGCTGGAAATGCGCAGCCCGGAGTGGAGCAGTCGGCTCTGAGTAACCTGGTCGTGGTCGGGATGGACGCCACGCCGGTGAGTCTCACCGGCGTAGCCCCGGCACGGCGCGGTGCCGAGTTGCGCCTGGTGCCCGCCAGAAGTTGGGACAAGTCCCGGTACACGGTGCCGGACCCGGCTTCCAAGACGTCGATCCAGGAAGCGCCGGCCCTTGCCTCTCGCTCCGCTCAGGGCTGCTTCTCGCAGGTCCGGCAAGCCGTCGTCGACACCGAAACGGCGGCGCAGCCGGCTCCGCCAGACACTGCCGAGTGCCAGGAGATGTCGTGCCGCAGCCCATCATCGCCGGAATCGACGGCACGCCGGACAGTCTGCTCGCCGCCGACTGGGCGGCCGGCGAGGCACGACGGCACAAGGCACCGCTAGTGCTGCTGCACGGCTACACCCCATTGGCCGGAACCTCTCGGCTACTCGTCGGCGATGCCGACCTGGAGCATCGCTTGAGCCGTGGCGCCGACGCTGTCCCGGGGGCACGGTGATCGAACACGTCGAAGCGGGACCGGCCTCGGAAATCCTCGTCACCCAGACCACCTCTGCACAGCTCCTGGTGGTCGGCCGTCGCAGCACCCCCGTCAACCGGTATGTCGGGCACGTCGCCCACGCGACGCTCCACGTCGCCGACGCCCCCATCGCTCTGGTGCCCACCCGATGAACACACACCCCAGGCCCGGCGACATATACCGCACTCAGAGCACACACACAGGTAGGGAAGGGCCGACGTCCGCAACGTCGACCTCCACGAGGGACTTCGCACCTCGTACGGGTCCTACGGACAGGTGGTGCAGGGCGTGAGCGGCTACGTCGACTGCCCCCTCAACCGCATGTCACCAAGGACCCCTGGCAGTGACACACCCCGGATGTCCGGGACGGGATACGCGGCCGGCTGCGGCACTCCTCACCCGGCCGGGGGCGGCGAGCAGCCTTCGGCGCATTGGGTCACGACAACTAAGGGGAAGAGACACCCACACGAAGAAGGCCATCGGGATGCCGGCCGCGGCCACGGCCGCCGCCGGCCTGATGGTGGCGGGAGCTCCGGCTGCTGTTCCGACGCCGTCTGCGGCAGGCAGCGCGGTCACGGCCTCTGTGGCGGAACATCGCGGTTCTCCGAGGGCACGAACGACACCGACACCGACCTCGACGCCGAGTGCAACTTCAACCGCTACGTCCCCGCGGGACAGACCTCGACGGTCAGTGAGAACGAACCCCGGACATCCGGAGCGATGTGAAGGCAGCCGATCCCGTCAGCGAGCGGACCCCTGCATCTGGTGGACCTCCACGGAGAACCCCTCTGCCGGCACGGAGTTCAGGTGCTCCGCATGCGCACCCGGCCATTGGCGAGCGCTGGAGGACTGCGACGTCACTTCGACGAGCCAGCGGCTCGATCCGGCCCCACATCACATCGGTGATCACTGACCGGACAGACACTCCGATCAACTGACCGACCCCTCGGAGAGACGCACTAATCGGGGACCCCCGGCATGCCCCATCGGGCGTTCCTGTCCTGGACGTGGGCTCTCGGGCACGTCCTCCACCACGCCGTGAGTGCGGGGGCGCGACCCGGGCGCCCGTAGAGGACCCGCCTTCCGCGCAGGCGCAGCTTCGCCGAGTCGATGACGTTGTCGTGAATGATGAGCACCCGGGCCACTTGGTGGGGGTCGTGTTCGGTGATCCGTCCGCCGGCCTGCCGGAGGCGGAGCCTGGCACGGCCGTCGGCCTCGCCGACGACGATCCATGCCTCGACCAGGCGTCGTCGATCCCACACCCGGTACGCGATCTCCGCGAGCACGTAGGCCGCAGCCGCACAGGCCGCCCACGTGGCGTCGGAATACGCCCAGAACAACAGGACGAACAGGCCGGCACAGCCGGCCGTCACCGCCGTGCGCCGTAGCCGCGGAACGGTCCGCGTTCCCTTGTCCGCCGCCTCCCAGAGCAAATCCCCGCTGATGGCCATACCGCCATCATGGGTTCCTCCCGGCGCCCTGAGAAGTCGTGGACCAAGCCGGGTTCCGGCACGGATCGGTAGACCTAGGACGGGCCGGAGCACACAGGAAGCAGCTGCGGTCAGATGCAACCCAGGGGGGCGACGAAGAGGAGCGCCGCGAGGCACTCGCGGTCCCCGGCCCACCGTCGCCCACCAGGCTTTGTCAGGACCTCCGAGGCGCTGCGTCCGTGCGCGGACCGCGTCGTGGGCCGCGCCCGCCGGCGCCGGCCTGGCGGACGTCCGGACCGGCGGAAGGGAGCGACATCATGCAGGGGCGACGAACGGTGGGTGCTCGAGCACGCGGGGCTTGTACTCGACCAGCTGGATGCGGCCGTCGAAGGTGCGGTGCTCGGTCATCTCGAGGGCAACGTCCGGATAGCAGTCGTAGATGCGTTCCTCGCCCGTGACCCCGGTGATCACCGGGAACATCACGACCCGGAAGCGGTCGACGAGTCCGGCTCGCAGCAGGGACCGGCACAGGCTGAGGCTGCCGATCGTGCTGAGGAGCCCCGAGCCACTCGACTTCATGGCGCGGACCGCCTCGACGGCGTCATCGCGGACAAGTGTGGAGTTGGCCCACGTCAGTGGCTCTTCGAGTGAGGAGGAGAACACCACCTTGGACGCTTGCGTCAGCTCGTCGACGGACGCCTCTTCTTCGGGCCGGAACTCGTCCTGGCCTTTCGAGACCTCGCCTGCGGCGAAGCCCGACATCAGACGGTAGGTGTTCGCTCCCATCAGGTAGGTGGCCTCGGGCTGCTCGCCGAGCCATGCGAGGTATTCGGGGCCCTCGAGGCCCCAGAACCCGGGCCAGCCCTCTCCCGACGCGTATCCGTCGAGGGAGGTGATGAAGTCGACGAGAAGCTCCGACACGACGGTCTCCTTTCCTGGGGTTTCCCTAGCTTGGACCGGCCGGAGGCCACAAACTCATTGGCCGCGCCGTGAGGTGACGAGAGGAACCAGGACACTGCAGCCGATGGGTCCCTCACCCCGCCCCTTTCGTGGGCTCCCTCGATGCCGGCAGGCCGCATCCGCGCCGGTCAAGGAGCGAGCGCAGGTGCACATGGTGGGGGACGCCAAGGTCGCGCAGGTAGGCCTCGCGATGGTCCCCGGTGGCGGGGCCGCGGTCCTCGCGGGGGTGATGTGCCGGAGGGTGGTGAGCGGGCAGCAGGGCGCCGTCGCGATCGGGGCCGGAGGGGGCGAGGCCTGGATCGGACTCGGCAGACGCGTGTATGGGGCGGCGGACGGTGGACCGGCGATCCACGGACCGGTTAACGGCGCGGTAGGGGCCAAGCTGCACCGCGTGGTCCTCGACCGGCTCGGCGTGAAAGGCGAGCTGGACTGACGCGTTGCGCGATCGATCCGGTGAGTGTCCGGCCGGTCAAAGAGGGCCCTGACCGACCGAATCCGGCCGATCGCGGGGCTGAATGGTCCGAGACCTGCTGCAACCGCGGACCACAGCCCCTGGTCTTTGTCTGCATGACAGGCAAGCGATGGCTGCGCCCGGCAGAGGGGGACCGGGAACTGCGGCTCTGGAGGGTGGGCCGGGCCCTGGCCTTCACCTTCGTCACCGCGGTCCTGGTGGCCGGCGGCGTTTTCTACGGCTTGGTGTACCTGCTGGACTTCCAGGAGATCGACACCACTGCGAAGCTCGATGCGAAGACGCTTTTCGACTTGGCGCAGCTTTCCTTCGGCGTGGTCGCTGGGGCGGGGGCTCTCGTTGCCCTGGTTGTCGCCTACCGCCGTCAGCGCGTCGACGAGGCCGGTGCTCACCGTGAGGCCACCCGCCTCCATACAGAGCGCTTCTCCCAAGCCGTCGAACAACTCGGCTCGGACTCCCCAGCCGTCCGACTTGGAGGCGTCCATGCCCTGGCCGGCCTCGCCGACGATGCGCCCGACGACAGCCTTCGTCAGACCTGCATCGATGTCCTGTGCGCCTACCTTCAGCTCCCCTTCACGCCCGACCCCGGCCACGACCCCGCCCATCAAGAGGAGCACCACCGCTACCTGGCCCTTCGCAAGGTCCGCCACACGATCCTGCGTCTCATCGGCGACCACTACCGACGCCCCCGGGGAACGCACCGTTCCTGGCAGGGCTGCGACCTCGACCTCACTGGCGTCTCCGTCGACGGCGTCATGAACTTCGAGGGGGCGGAGTTCCCTGGCGGCAGCCTGGTGTCCTTTCAGGGCGCGGTCTTCTCCCACGGCAGTCAGGTGTCCTTCCGCGGCGCGAAGTTCTCCGGCGCCGTGGTGTCCTTCCAAGAGGTGCTTTTCTCCGGCGGCGTGGTGTCCGCCGAAGGCGCGGAGTTCTCCGGCGGCGCGGTGCGCTTCGGCGGCGCGGTGTTCGCCGGCGCCGTGGTCTCCTTCGACGATGCGGTGTTCTCCGGCGGCGCGGTTTCTTTCGGTGACGCGGAGTTCTCCGGCGGCGCGGTGGTGTCCTTCGGCGACGCCGATTTCTCCGGTGGTGAGGTGTCCTTCAGCGGCGCCAGATTCTCCGGCGGCGCGGTGCGCTTCGGCGGCGTGACATTCTCCGGCGGGGAGGTGTCCTTCAGTGGCGCGGAGTTCTCTGGTGGCAATGTCAACTTCCATGGCGCTGTGTTCGCCGGCGGTTCGGTGTCCTTCAACTGCGCGGTGTTCTCCGGCAGTGCGGTGGAGTTCGGCGGAACGGAGTTCTCGGGCAGCACGGTGGACTTCGGCGGCGCGGAGTTCACCAGCGGTGAGGTGTCCTTCCGCGGCGCAGCTTTCGCCGGCAGTGCGCTGTCCTTCAACGGCGCGGCGTTCTCCAGCAACACGATACATTTCACCGGGGCGGGGTTCTTGCGTGGCATCGTGTCCTTCCGCGGCGCGACAGGTTCGGCCCCGAGCGGGCTGCTGGCCGCCGTCGGCGCTCCTGTCGCTGCGATGGTCGTCCTCCCCTCCTCCTGGCAGCTTGCGAGTCCATAGCGAGGGGGCTCGGCGCAGAGCGATAGCACTCTCGGTAGTCGCTGAACCGCCCGAGAACCTGAATCGACGGTCGTATCGTCTTCCTGATCATGCAACACCTGGCAGACCCCGACGAGGCGGAGCTGCCGCGTCGCATCTCCTGCGACGACCGGGCGGCGTTCGACGAGTTGTACCGGCGTACCTCGCCCTGGCTGGCGGTGCGGTTCCGTTGCCGCTGCGCTGACGACGACGTCATCGCCGAAGTGCTCCAGGAGACCTACCTGGCGGTCCGGCGGGCAGCCGGCGGTTACGCAGGCTCCGTGACTCACGGCAGTGCGGTCGGCCGGCTCTGGACGATCGCCGCGAACCGTCTCGTCGATGCGTTCCGCCGCCGAGCCCGGCACGAGCGGGTGCCGACCATCGCTCTGGTCGAGACGACCGCTCCGGCCGCCGAGGACGAGGTGATGGCGAACCGCGTCGACCGGAATCTCGAGCAGGCGTTGCTGCGACTGCCACCGGAGTTGCGCCAGATGCTGCAGGCGATGGTGCTCGATGACCTGTCGGTCAGGCAGACGGCGGTGCTGGTCGGCATGCCGGAGGGCACCGTGAAGGCCCCCGCGCGGCGGGCCCGGATCACGCTGCGGGGAGACGCTCTCATGACTCATCTCACCCCCTGTTGCTGGGCCGCTACGCGGATGGCGGGCGCGGACTCGACGACGCCGCACTCCGGTCCATCGAGGTCCGTCTCGACGCGTGCGCGGACTGCCGTGAGGAACTCGTCGCAAACGTCACCCCGGCCACGGCGGATCTGCTCGACCGTGTCGCCGTCTCGCTCGACCAGGTGATGGAAACGAGCCCCCTCCGGTCCGGCGACGTACACGGGCAACGGCCGTGAGCCGACGCTGGCTCGCTCGGACGCTGCTGCCCTGGCTCGCGGTGACCGTCGCGGTGCTGGGGTGCGGGGTGCTCCTCAACTCCGCCGAGCCGGGCCTGCCCTCGCTCGTGCTGCTGCTGGCCCGGTGGCTCCGCTGCCCGGCGTTGATGGCCTTCCAGTCGGTGGCGCAGGTGCAGTGGCAGCCGGTGGCCGGGGGTTGCCGGGTGGTGGGGTCCTGAGCGGTCTTGGACCGGTTGCCGGCCGCGGACACTGCGATCAGCGCGGTCACCGTAGGCCCGGCGTTCGGCCGCGGTCCCGGCAGAGGCTCCCGGTCCTGCGTTCACGTCGTTCACCGGATCTACGGCTCGTCTTCGGACTCCGGTCGTTGCGGCGCGTAGGCGTGGGCGAGGGCAGTGTCCAGGAGGTGGCGTAGTCGGGCTGGTGTCGGGCGACGGCGGTGGTGATGAGGGCCCGGCTGTCGGCGAGGGGAGTCAGTACTGGGTACGGCGGACGAGCGCAGCACGGTCCACCACCCCCTCGGCGGCGAAGGTGCACAGGGCCGACAGCACCTGGCTGGTCAGGGAGATGGACGACGCCAAAGGCCGATCGGATCCCGGGGAGCGCGGCCGTCACGTCCGTGCCGCGCCGTGAGCGCAGCACCCGCCCGCCCGGGTACACGGTGAGCTGAGCACGGCAGCCGTCCCAGCTCGCTCCACCCGCACACCCCGGCGGCGGCGCAGCCGGACACTGCGCTGCCCCAAATCTCGTGCCGGACGGTCCGGTGTCGTGGTCGCCGGCCGTCCGCGACGGAACTCACCGAACCGGGCGGTGCCGCCGGTACGGCCGAAAGAGCAGAACCGGCACCGGGTATCAGGCCGCGAGGAGTTCCTGCTCGCGGCCGGGCGTCTTGACCTGCGGCTTCCTGTTCGGCAGCGAGAGCCGGAAGACCTTGCGCCACGCGGAGAACACCTGCTTGGGCAGCGGACCGGTGACGTACTCCAGCTCGTACTTCTCGAACAGCGCGCGCACCTTCACCGCCACCTCGGCGTACCGGTTGCTCGGCAGGTCCGGGAACAGGTGGTGCTCGATCTGGTGCGACAGGTTGCCGGTCATGAAGTGCATGGCCCTGCTGCCGCTGATGTTCGCCGAGCCCATCATCTGGCGCAGGTACCACTGGCCGCGCGTCTCGCCCTTGATCGACCGGCGCTCGAAGACCTGCACGCCCTCGGGGAAGTGCCCGCACATGATCACCGAGTGGGACCAGAGGTTGCGGACCAGGTTCGCGGTGAACGTGGCGGCGAGCGTGGGGAGGAACGACGGGCCCGACAGCAGCGGGTGGATCACGTAGTCCTTGAGCACCTGCTTGCGGATCTTGCGGCCCACGGCCTTGGCCCGCGCGCGGAACTCCGGGTTCTTGCGGCGGCTCTTGTGCAGGTTCTTGCCGAGCTCCAGGTCGTACGCTGCGATGCCGTACTCGAAGAAGCAGGCGTTGATGAAGTTCCACAGCGGCTGGCCGAGGTGGAACGGGTGCCACTTCTGGTCCTCGTCGACGCGCATGATGCCGTAGCCGAGGTCGTTGTCCTTGCCGATCACGTTGGTGTACGTGTGGTGCAGCTCGTTGTGCGAGTGCTTCCACTGATCGGACGGCGAGACGTGATCCCACTCCCAGGTGGTGGAGTGGATCTTCGGGTCCCGCATCCAGTCCCACTGGCCGTGCAGGACGTTGTGGCCGATCTCCATGTTGTCCATGATCTTCGCCACGGACAGACCGGCGGTGCCGAGCAGCCATGCGGGCGGGAAGATGGAGAACAGCAGCACGCCCCTGCTGACCAGCTCCAGCGTGCGCTGCGCCGAGATGACCTTACGGATGTAGGCGGCGTCGTTCTCGCCGCGGCTGGCGATCACCTCGTCGCGAATCGCGTCCAGCTCGCGGCCGAGCTCCTCGATCTGCTCGGCGGTCAGGTGGGCGGTGGGGTCGATGGCGGTCAAGGTGCTCCTACCGTTCGATGTCGCAGGGGCCCGCCGCGGCGGACACGCAGGTCTGGATGAGGACGCCCGGCTCGGCCTCGGTGATCTCGCCGGTGCGCAGGTCGCGGACGGCTCCCGCCTTGAGCGGCGTGACGCAGCCGAAGCAGATGCCCATGCGGCACCCGGAGGGCATGAGCACGCCGGCCTCCTCGCCGATGTCCAGCAACGGCGTGGCGCCGTCCGCGTCGACGGTCTTGCCGGTGGTGCTGAACGTGACCTCGCCGCCGTCGCCGGCGACGACGACGCCGGGGCGGAAGCGCTCGGTGTGCAGGTGCTCTTGTACGCCGTGCTCGCTCCAGTGCTTCTCGGCGGCGTCGAGCAGGCCCGCGGGCCCGCAGGCCCAGGTCTCGCGCTCGGCCCAGTCGGGCACGAGTTCGTCGAGACGGGCGATGTCGAGCATGCCGTCCGTGGCGGTGTGCACCTCGGTGAGCCGCAGCTTCCTGTCCGCGACCAGGTCGTGCAGTTCGTTGCGGAAGATCACGTCCTGCGGCTGTGGCGCGCAGTGGACCATGACGACGTCATCGAGCTCGACGTCGCGCAGCATGCCCATCACGGGCGTGATGCCGCTGCCTGCCGTCAGGTAGAGCACCTTGGCGGGTTTGGCCTGCGGCAGCACGAAGTCACCGGTCGCCTGGTCGAGCTGGATCAGCGTGCCCGGTTTCGCCCTGTGGACGAGGTGGTTGCTGACCTTGCCGTCCGGGATCGCCTTCACGGTGATCGTGACGCGGCCGTCCTGGCGGTTCGTCGGAGAGGTGACGGAGTAGGCACGCCACAGGCGCACCCCGTCGACGTCGACCCCGATCCGCACGTACTGACCGGCTGTGTGACCGCGCCAGCCCCGTCCCGGCCTGATCACGATGGTCGCGGCGTCACCCGTCTCGGGGTGCACGGCCTCGATGCGCCCACGCAGGTCGGCGCCCGCACGCAGCGGGCTGACCAGGTCCAGGTAGTCCGACGGCAGCAACGGCGTCGTGACCATCTCCAGCAGTTTCCACGCCCTGCTGCGCAGGGCCGCACTCGTCATGACTCCAGCTTGCTGCGCCTCAAGGCGTAAAGTCCTGACCGCAAGACGTGAATCTGGTCGGCTGATTTGTTCGCAGGGAATAAGACGTGAGCCATGCAATTCGGAGGGTCAGCGAACTGGCCCTGGACGAGACGACGGTCACCGTACTTCGGGCCGCGCTGAAGACCACAGCCGACGAGGTCGTCCAGGCGATCATCGACGAGGTCCCTCCTTACGCCCACGCCCTTTCGGGTCACATGGGCGTCACCATCCGCCGAGCCGTCCGCACCGCCCTGGGGCACTACCTGGACCTCGCGAGCGGAAAGCCCACAGGTGGCGACGCCGGTGACGCCGCCTACGAGCTGGGCCGCGGTGAGGTCCGCGACGGCCGTTCGATGGACGCCCTGCTCAGCGCCTACCGCGTCGGCGCCCGCGTGGCCTGGCGATGCCTGGCGGCGGGTGCCGTACCCGCGGGTCTGCCCGCCGCCGAGGTCGCCAAGTTCGCCGAGCTGACCTTCGCCTACATCGACGAGCTCTCCGCCGCGAGCGCCGCGGGCCACGCCGACGAACTGGCCGCCCGGGGCAGGGCCCACGAGCTCCACCTGGAACACCTGGCCCGCGACCTCCTCGCCGACGCGAGCCCGGACGTGCTGCTGGCCTCCGTTCAACGGGCCGGGTGGCAGCCTCCGGTATCGCTGACCGCGGTCCTGCTGCCCGCCGCCCAGGCCCGGCCTGCCTACCGCGCGCTCGACCCGAGCACCCTCGTCCTCGACGATCTGCCGGACGCCACCGGTGTGCTCCTCGTACCCGATGCGGACCGGTCACATCTCTTGAGGCAGCTGACCGACCGCACCGCCGTGGTCGGCCCGGCCCGGCCATGGACCCGTGCGTCCGCCTCGTACGCACGAGCCGTACGTGCGCGCTCCCTCTCCTCTGATATTCGCGACACCGAGGACCACCTGCCCGAGCTGGTGCTGAGCGCCGACATGGAGGCTTTCGGGGACCTGCGTGCCCGAGCCCTCGCACCGTTGCGGACCTTGCCCGTCGCGACCGCACGGCGGCTGGAGGAGACGCTGCGGGCGTGGCTGCTGCACCAGGGCAGGCGGGAGGAGGTGGCGAAGGCGTTGTTCGTCCATCCCCAGACAGTCCGGTACCGGATGTCGCAGCTGCGGGAGCTGTTTCCGGATCTCGCATCGCCACACCGGGTCCTCGAACTGACGCTGGCGGTCGGCCTTCGGGTCAGCTGACGAGCACTGCCTCGGTCCCGGTACCGTCAGCCGGCTCATGCGGCCCGGGGAAGAACTCGGACGCCACGGAAGAGCCCGTGGGTGGCATGCTGCACAGCTACACCGCTCTCCGCTGAGAACTCCTGGCTCCCGTGGGTGTGGTGCTGTCGGGCAGCCTGGAGCGACGGACTTCGATCAGCCTCTCCCGCGCGAGCTGAAAGTCATCGATTCGGCCCTGTTGTTCAGGCTGGAGGAGCGGGCACGGCACGTGCCTGGGTCCGGGCCGGCGGGTGGGCCCAGCGTGGGTGCGGGCCACTGCGGCGCTTGACGGCGTCCACCACCCGTGGCCGGCCCTGTGGCACAGCTCGTCCCACCGCCGAAGGTGACTTCACGCAAGAAGGCATGCAGATCAGTCAGCTCTCTGCACATGCGCCTTCGGCGAGGGAATGGCTACTGCGGGAGGGCGAAAGCTCAGACATGCTGTGACAGACGTCGCCGGCAGGTGCGCGGCACCGTCGGTCTCAAGCAACCCCGCCTCGCGGAGTTGCGCCAAGCCCTGGGCGATCATCATGGCCCTGCACACAGGAGCGGCGCCCGCAACGGCTGTCCCGTCCGCGTGGTCGCGGTGCCGGAAAGGGCTGAGGTGATCTCCGGTGTGGACCAATCCCTGTACTCAGATGCGACGACGGTTCGGGCGCGAACGCCACCTGCCCGGGCCGCCATTGGCTGCCGATCTCGGATCTGTTGCCCTCGTTGTTGTGACGTACTGCGCGTAGCGACGACGTGCGTCGGTCAGGCTCTCCGCTCCGTTGGGGCCGCCCCGGACCTCGTCGGCGTTCGGGTCGTCCTGGCCGTCGTCTTCCCAGCCGCACTCGGCACAGATCTGGAATTGTCCCCGGGCTTCCAGCGTCAAGAGCTTGCAGCAGGGACAGGCATACGGACCGCAACCGGGCGGACTGGCACTGGGCGGTTCTCCGGGCGGTGCCACGCGTCGAGTGTTGCATGATCTGCGAGGAAGCCCTGGGCTGGTCACCCCTTTCTGGAACGAACAGTAAGCCAACGATCAGGGCGCCGACGCCAGCCTGGTCGCCGTCACCGCCCGCTCGAACAGGTCAGCGTCCGGCCAGGACCCCGCCGAGTGGTGGCCACCCGCTGCTGAGGTGCACTGCCGGTACGTTGCTGAGTGGGTCGCCACGAAACGTCGTTGAAGTTCGACGCCCGGCGAAGCCGAGGTGACAGCCCTTCACCCGCCGCGGTGGCGGGGAAGGCTGCCGCCCCCGGGCTCCTGTCGTCCGCCTTCACGGAGTGCCCCTGTGGCAGCGGGGGAGACGGCGTTGGGCTCGGTCATAGGCGGTAGCCGTGCGGGCACCCTGTCGATGTTCACTTCACCGGGCGGTACACGTGAACGTGCGCCAGGCGCCATGGCGCGCGACTGAAGTCCCGGCGCATCTTCCACAGAACTCGCTGCAGTACCCACCGGATGACCGCCGTCGCCGCCGCCGTCCTCACCCTGGAGAGGCAACGCTGAAAGCGCTCAGTGCATGCCGAGTTCGGCCATGTCCTGGTTGTCCATTTGCAGTCCGTCGGCTGAGCACGGCGACGTCCGTCCGGGGCGAGCGGAGCCGTGCCCGGTCGACGTGAACGGCCGACATCTCGTCTCGGGGGTGGAGAACGAGCCCGTCGTCGCTTGGGCCGACCCATGGGCGCGGCCGGTCACCGCTGGCTGGGTCCGCAGGCAGGCTTGAGTGGGCGCGGAACTGTCGTTCGAGCGAAGCCGGACAGCGGTCGGCGCAGGAAAGGGGAAACCGGTTGTCCTGAACAGGCACTCTGCACCCCTCCGGCCTAGATCGTCTGTCAGTGGCCGCCCTGAGCATGGTCCTCACTTGGACGTGATGACTCGGGGGAGGACCAAATGCCGTTCGTAGGGTCGTATGCGCGTTCCGACGGGACGCTGGTGCGCGGGCACCTTCGGTGGGCGCCGGGCGCTCGGCGGGAACTCGCGGTCTTCGTGTTGGTCGCCGTCGCCGTCGTGGGTTTCGGCAAGAGCAATGGGCAAGCGGGCGACGCCGCAGGTTCCCGCTCGAAGCCGGGGGAGGGGCCGGTGGCGACTTCTCCGATCCGCTTCGATCAGAGCCCCGGTCGGGCGGCGCGCGTGAGCGTGCCGCGGCCCACGGTGTCGTACCCATCGCGTTCGACGTCCCTACGAGGGAGCCGGTACGGCCCACACCGACGGTTTCGTACCCGATCGACTTCTCCACCTCGGGCGGTGGGCGATGAGCCGGCGCTCGCCCCGGCGCCGCAGTGCCGTCCGGCGTTCCCGGCGCAACCGCCGGCAGCAGGACGACGTGCAGCTGTTGGCCCTGGGGGTTGCCGCGGTGGCGGCCATCAGCCTCATGACGATGGTGGTCAACTGGCTGATCGCACACTGGTGGGTCCTCGTCGTCGCCGCTCTCCTCCTGGTGTTGGGCGGCCTGAGCTGGTGGCAGCACCGTACCCGGCGCGCGCAGTGGCAACAGGTCCAGGCACATGCACTGCGCTACGGGCTCGCACAGCTGGACGCGCTCACCCACCGCCGGTTCGAGCACGCGATCAGGGACCTGATGCACCGCGACGGCTGCACGGACGCCGTTCAGGTCGGCGGCCGAGGCGATCTCGGCGCGGACGTGAAAGCCACTGACCCCTACGGCCGGCGCTGGGTCCTCCAGTGCAAGCACCGCAGAAACGGCGACCGGGGCGCGGCCGTCGGCACGCCCGACCTGCAGGTCCTCAACGGCACGGGCCGCCCCGTCCACCAGGCGGACGTCGTCGTCATGGTCACCAACGGCCGCATCACCGCCCCCGGCCGCACCTTCGCCCGGCAGCAGCGCCTCCACCTCGTCGACCGCCAGGTTCTCGCGCAGTGGGCGACCGGCTCACGCCCCTTGTGGGAACTGCTGGGTGCGGTACCCCCACCGCGACGACCGACAGCGCACTCGTGACAACCGTCCCACCTGCAGTGTCTCGACCGATAGGACGGGCCCGGCTGCCCGTTCGGTTCAGTACATCCGTTCCTCAAGGGGGTGCCAGTGCCGATGGAGTGTGCTCGACGCAATACGGCGGTTCCAGCCGATCCAGGCGTGCTTCGCCGCCAACAGTGGCCGACAGGGGTGTCTGTGAATTCGTTGCTGACTACACCAGGGCAGAGTGTGTACGCGCTGGACGGGGGATTCCCGTGCTGACGATCAATGTGGCGGCACTGCTCGCGATCATCATCGTTCTACGACTGCGCCGGCGGACTCAGGCGCGCAGCCGCAACGACGAGAAGCTGACGGTGCTGATCGTCCTGGTCTTCGGCATCCTCGTCGCGCCGACCGCGTTCGGGCAGGGAGTGCTGGACATCGTGGGCCAGCTGGCCGCCGGCATCAGCGACTCCAGTCGCTGACAGCCGTGTTCTCTGCAGTAGTCGTCATGCGACCGCTCGCGGGCGTGCTCAACGCGTCAAGGCCCCGCAGCACCCTTGCCTGGCCAAGAGCGCCATGAGAGGCCCGGCTGGCAGGGGAGGCGACGGATGGCATCGCTTCCGATGGTGCTCCCCAGCAGGCAGGCGATGTGTACAGCTCGGGTCCCATGGTGGCCCGGTCGACTTCAACCTGTCTTCCGGGTCGTCGCGTTCAGCCTGCTGGGCTGGTTTGGCCTCTCCGTACTGCCGGGCCGGCTCGGCCTGAAGCAGACCACCTTGGACCTGTCGGTGTGGGAGATCGCCCGCAGCGTCCTCATCTTCCTCCACATCCCGCTCGACGCCGGTTACCGCACTCGCCGAATCGGCGAGAAGACAAGGGCCGTACCTGGTACGAGACCAAGCTGATCTCCCGCATCGGCCCCTTCGCCCTGTACGGACTGCTGTTCACCCATCGTCATCTTCTTCGCCTCATCGCCCTCCGAAGTGACGCCATCACCTCCCAGCTCTTCGTCGTCGCGGGCATCGCCCCGCCATTTGCTGGTGTACTCGCCTGATGCTGGGCCGGGCCCATGGCCTTCGGCCGCACTGCCGACTTGGACCACCCGCGTGCGACGATGCTCGCCTCCACCACTGCGGGCAACGACTTCGAGCTGGCCATCGCCATCTGCAGCACCACCTCCGGCCAGGCCCTCGCTGGTGTCGCCGGCCCCCTCATCGAGGTCTTCGTCCTCATCGGACTCGTCTACGTCGCCCTCGCCCTCGTCGCCCGCTGCTCCTTCCCCCCAACCCGCCACCACGGCCACCGTCCGGCCTGCCCTCGCGGAAGACACCGCCTGCGCCTGACACCCGTCCCTCCGTCCTGTTCATGTGCGTCCACAACACCGGCCGCCCCCAGACGGCCGCTGTCTTCCTCACCCACCTCGCCGCCGACCTCGATGGGAGCAAACACCGACCCCAGGACGAAACGCTCCAGGCTGTGGGATCATCAGCCCGCTGCAGAGGATGGGACCGTCAGGTGCGCCAGTACCGAGTGCATCGCGCGGTCCACGGCCGCTTGCCACTCACCGACCGGGTCGGCGGTCTCGAAGCCGTGGTGGCCGTTCGGTACGTCGACCACCTCGACGGCCGCCCCACATTCCTTGCCCGCGGCCAGGAATGTCTGGACGGTGGCGGCGATCTCAGGGCTCTCCAGTCCTGCCCGGGTGAGGACGACGGGCAGGGCGCCCGCGTGGGGCAGGGCCTCCGCCGGCCGGAAGCGATTGCCGGTGAGCCCCCAGTTCGGCAGCGGAGCCAGGACCGGGTAGGTGGCCGCCAGACAGCGCAGCCACGCCGGTGGCGCGGCCAGCCAGTCCGCCGTGAGCAGTCCGCTGCCCGAGAAGAACCATAGTGCGATCCGTTCCGGGTCCACCCGCGGATCGGCCCGGACCAGTTCCACCGCGGCGGCCACGTCCGCGGCGGCGCACTCGTAGTCGGCCACGTCGTGCAGCCGGTGGTCGAGGGTGGCGCCCACGGCGCCTCTCCCGGCCGCGTACCGGGCGTATCCCACCAGGGTCGGCCACTCCCGCGGGGTCGGCCGGGCCCCGGCGGGCACCGGTCCGCCGTGTACGAACACCACTGCGGGGACCCGGCCCTCGGCGCCGGGCGGCGGGTAGAGGTCGACGTGCTCCCGTCGCTCACGGGGAACCTCGGGCACCTTCAACCGGAACGGCCGCAGGTGGGCGGGTGGTTCCGCGGGGCCGGCCGGTTCCAACCGCTGCCCTCCGCCGGCTGCGGCCCGCAGCAGTACCTCCGCCAGTTCGTCGGGGCAGGAAAGCATCGGCCAGTGCCCGGTGGGAAGTTCGAAGAAGGTCACTCGGGGATCGGTCAGGACTTGCAGGGCGGGGTCGCCGAAGCCCACCAGTCTCCGCACCATTTCGACACTCGCGCCGTTGGCGGTGCACAGCACTGCGGTGGTGGGCAGTGCGGCCGCCGCGCCGGTCAGGCGCAGTGGCTGGCAAAGAGTGCCCAGCGGCTGCGGCGCGGCCAGTGCTGTGAGCCGGTCGAGGGCCGCGGCGGAAACCCCTTCGGTACTGCCCCACCGTCGCCACTCGTCGCGGTCCGGAGGAGCCAGTTCCCCGTCGGCTCCCTCCACGCCGGCCCGCTTGCGCACCTGCTCGCGCAGTGCCTGGTCGGGCACCGCCGCCAGGGCCGGGACGCCGTCCCTCGGCATCCCCGCGTCCAGGTACACGACGCGGGCGACGCGCTCCGCCCGCCGGTCCGCGGCGCCCAGCACCGGATGAATGCCGTAATCGTGACCGACCAGCACGATCTCCCGGTCGGCGGCCCTTCCCGTCGCGACAGCCGTGCTCACCGCAGAGTCGATCGCCCGGACCACGTCAGCGATATGCGTCTCCAGGCCGACGCCGGACCGTGCGGCCCCCGAGGACCCCACCGGACCATGTGATCCGTCAAGTCCCGTGAGAGCGACCGGCCGTGCCTCGGCGCCGGCCCCGGTCAACCGGGCAGCCGTCTCCTCCCAGACGTGGACGCCGGTGAACACGCCGGGTACCAGTATGAACGCGGTCATGACCCTCTCCTTCGCACGCGGTCGCCCGCGGACCGGCCCGTACGCCCGGCCCACGCTCGCCGGTACGGTAGGAACTCCCCCTGAGGGAGGTTCAAGTGCCCGCGTCACACGACGGTTTGTGGAGCATCGGTGAACTCGCCGAGCACGCGCACGTCACCGTCAAGACCGTCCGCTACTACTCCGACCGCGGACTACTGCCGGAGGCAGCCCGCAGCGTCGGCGGGCACCGCCGGTACAGACCCGACGCGCTGGACCGGCTGCGCCTGATCCGCTCCCTGCGCGCCCTGGACCTCCCGGTCCCCGAGGTGTGCCGCGTCCTCAACGAGGAGGACGCGCTCGGCGCCGCCCTGGAGGACGCCGTCGCCGGACGGCTGCGTGCACTCGGCTTCCAGCTCACGGCCCTGCGCTGGCGGGAGGCGGCACTGCGCCTGGTGCGGGAGTGCCCGCCCGGGGAGCGCGCCGACCGGCTGCGGCTGCTCGGCGCGGTGGACACCCCGCCGAGCACGGCCCCGCTGGCCCGGTTCTGGCGCACCTGGCTGCCGCCGCGGATGTCGGCCGGGCCGACCGCCGTGTTCCTGGAAGTGGCGGTCCCGCAGCCGCCCGACGACCCTGAGCCGGCCCAGGTGCTGGCCTTCGCCCTGCTGAACGCCCTCGTCACCCGTCCCTGCCCGATCGGCGCCCGGCCCCAGCCCGAGGCGCACCGGGCCACAGGGGCCCGCGGGGCGGACGTGCTGTACACGGGTCTCGCCGAGGCGTACGAGTTGGCAGGTCCGCAACTGCGCCAAGACCGTCCCCCGTACCCCGGCGAGGCGCTGGACGGCTTCGTGGCCGCTTACGCAAGCGCGTACGGCACCAGGGACACCCCCGACTTCCGCCGGCTGCTGGCCAGGCAGCTCACAGCCGACCCACGGCTGGACCGGTACTGGGAGCTGACGGCAGTGGTGAACACCCCGCGGGGTGGCCGGCCCGAGCCGACACCCGGGGCCGCGCACGACTGGCTTCTCGCGGCCCTGCGGGCACAGAACGACGCGGCGGCCTGAGCCGCCACCGGGCGGGGTGGGGGCGTCCGGGGTTCCCCCTCCGGGAACTCCCGGAGCACGATGGTGCGCGCAGGGCGGACATACGGGCTGATGGTGGGGGAGTGGAAGAGGGAAGCGACGGGATCGACGAACAACTACCGCGGTGACATGCCGCGCATGCTTCGTGTGCTAAAGGTCACGACCGTCGACCAGCCCCAGCTGACTACCGCCCCGCCACCCACGGAACACCGGAACACCGGAAGACGAAGCCTCCACCATCGCCGTCCGAACTGGTCACGTGAGTCAGCCGTGTCACTTGGATACCGACGCGGTGCTGTACACGCTGCCACGGCACTCATGCAACGCATCGTCCTGTCCAGCGCATGCCGATGACGGAGAGCTGTTCCAGGCGCTCGGGAGAGGGGGCCGCGGATCTGCCGCGTTGGCTGCCGATCCATGCCCCGAGCTTGAGCTGTCGGACCTCCTGATCAGCACTCCCCTCCCCGCCGGCGGTGATCGTCCCGATGTGTTCCTCGGTACTCGGAGACGCCCCTCGCGCTCGCAGAACCGGCGGGCGGCCCCGTAGTTCGTGGCCCACTTGTCGGCCTGGCTGGTGCGCGGACCGAACCGGCTGTTTGGTGCCGCGCAGTGAGCGAGGCCGCCGTCCCCGCCCTCCTGGCCCGAACGCCCTCCTCCAGCGGGGCAGGTCCCGGCCCCGTATCCTGCGCCAGTCCGCGAACCGTTCGCTGAAGGGAAACCGCCCACCGTGTTCCAGCAGACCCCCGTCTACGACCGCCTCGTCGCCGAACGCGGCGACGTCCCCGTCCAGGTCCGCGGGGAAGCCGACCGGATACACCGCGACCTGGCTCAGGTGCTGCGCCAGGTTCCCCCCTCCCGGCCGGATGCACCGCACAGCGTTTTCGAGCCGAAGACCCCTCCCGGCGCCCTGTAGGGCTTTGGCCGTGGCCCTGCTCCCTGTGTCTCGCACTCCTCCACCATGACCAGTCGTCGGAGAGAGGCAGGAGCCCTGCCGGTGTTTTCCGCTCCTGGGAGATCTCCGCTACATGCGGACAGGCGTCACCCCGGAACATCAGATGAGCGCACGCGTCCGCGGCGGTCAGCGGGAAGCCCCTTGGGGCCACAGGACGCGCACCGTGGTTCCCTGCCGCTCGGCGTAGGCGACGACGTCGGCGGTGCCGCCGTAGGCCCGGGCCGGGTGGCCGTCCCACACAGCGAGCAGTTCGTCGACGAGCCCGACGAGGATCTCGCTGCCCGCCATGGGGGCGTGGGAGTCGGAGACGCTCAGGCCGGTCTCGTGAACGTCGCACGCCAGGCCTGTCAGCCGGTCGTAGGTGGGGTGGTGCCAGCCGGGCAGCCGTCGCGGTACCCGGGGGCGGGGACGAGGGCCTCGATGCGGCCGCCGTGGTCAAGGACCGCCTGGGCCCACTACGCGTCCGGGCCGTCGGCGAGGCAGGAGACCCCGACCAGCCCGCCCGGGTCGCACCCCACCCTTCGACTGCTCCGGCCAGCAGCGCGTGGACACGCTCCTCGAGCTGCCCGTCCAGGCTGCGGTGTCCGGTGATCTCGCTGATCGGCGCCCTCTCGTGCCGGGCTCGTGAGCGGAACGCCTCGACGAGACGGTTGGCGGCTATCTTTCGGAGCAAGCCGATCGCACTGTCCTCGGTCATGGAGCCTGTACAGCTGCCGGCTGCCTGCCGGGCCGCCGGGCGGGTCTCCTGGAGGACTTCGGCGATGACGCCGTCGTCAGCGCAGGCCGACGCGGACCAGGTACTCCGGGAGGCCGTCCGCCGTCTCGGCCGCCCACCCGACGTAGCCGTCCGGCCGGACCAGGAACACCCCCCTCCCGTACGCGCCGTGGACCGGCCCGCGCACGACCCGTACCGCTCCGAGATGTTCGTCCGGGGCGTCCGTGCCCAGCGCCAGCAGCGTCCAGTGCGGGCCCCGGAACGCGTCGAAGAGCCGTACGCCGTCCACCCTGCCGTCGGGCGCGCGGTCCCCGGCCCGCAGCGCACCGGCCGGGGCGGTACGCGTCTCCGCCGTGAGGGACGACTCCGGGTAGCCCAGCGCCAGTTGCTGGGTCTCCTTCCCGCGCCGTACCTCGCCGCGGTGGACGCCGGTCGAGACGCCGAGCATCCGGGCGGCGACCGGGCGCCGCTCCTCCTCGTAGCTGTCCAGCAACGCGGCCCGGGCGCCGCCGGTGAGGACCGCGCCCAACTTCCAGCCCAGGTTGTAGGCGTCCTGGACACTGGTGTTCAGCCCCTGGCCGCCGGCCGGTGAGTGCACATGCGCCGCGTCCCCGGCGAGGAACACCCGGCCTACGCGGAACCGGTCGGCCAGTGCCGCGCGCGGCCGGAAGTCGGAGGCCCAGCGCACCTCGGTCACGTCCTGGGCGGCGAGGTGCGTGCGGTCGGCGACGACCTTCCGTATGCCGTCCGGGGTGAGGTCCACCTCCGTTCCCTCGGGGAACTCGGCGGTCAGCTGGAAGTCCTCGGTGCCGACGAGGGGGCAGAGAGCGAGGCGGCCGCCGGCCTCCTCGGCCGGGAAGAAGTGCCAGTTGTCGCGGTCCAGGCCGTTGATCCGGACATCCGCCACCAGCATCGGGCGCGGATCGACCGTCTCGCCGGTCATGCCGACGCCGAGTGCCCGCCGCACGGCCGACCGGCCGCCGTCGGCGGCGACCGCGTACCGGGCGCGGACGGTCCCGCCGGAGGCGAGTTGCGCGGTGACGCCGTTCGCGTCCTGGAGGACGCCGACGACCTCCCGGCCGAAGGCGACCTCGCCGCCCAACTCCACCAACCGGTCCCGCAGGATTTCCTGGGTGCGCCACTGCGGCACCATCCACGGCTCTGTGTACGGCGTCTCCTCGCTCGCCGGGAGCGGCTCGAACATCCGCTGCTCGCCGGCCCGCCGTCCGCCCTTCCAGATCGCCCCGACGGGGTAGGTCCCGCCGGCCGCGCGGATGGCGTCGAGGACGCCCAGGTCGTCGAAGACCTCCATGGTCCGGGGTTGGAAGCCCTTGCCACGCGAGCCGGGGAACAGCGTTCCGTCCCGCTCCACCACCAGCGCGTCCACACCGCGCCGGGCCAGGTCGATGCCGAGCGTGAGACCGGTGGGACCCGCGCCGACGATCAGAACGTCCGTGTTCATCCCACTCCTCCTTAACTTTGTTAAGTGATGCTTGGCATCGAGCATCTCCTTAACGTTGTTAAGCTGTCAAGCTGTGCGGGTGGAAACGGAACGACGCGCCCCCCTCGACCGCAGGCGAGTCGCGGACACGGCGCTGGAACTGCTGAACGAGGTGGGCCTGGACGGCCTCACCCTGCGCGCCATCTCCAGGGAGCTGGACGTCAAGGCGCCCGCCCTGTATTGGCATTTCAAGGACAAGCAGGCCCTGCTCGACGAGATGGCGACCGAGATGTACCGCCGGATGGTCGCCGGCACCGCGCTCGACCCGGGCGACACCTGGCGGGAGCGGCTGCTCAAGACCAACCGGGGCCTGCGCGCGGCGCTGCTCGGCTACCGCGACGGCGCGAAGGTGTTCAGCGGGACACGCTTCACCAGCCCGGAGCACGCCGAGCAGTTGGAGGACAACCTGCGCCTGTTCACCGCCGCGGGCCTCAGCCTCGCCGAGGCGGTCCGGGCGTTCACGACGGCGTACCTCTTCACCCTCGGCTTCGTCACCGAGGAACAGGGCGCCCAGCCTCTGCCCGGCGAGCTCCCCGAGGGCTTCGACCTGGTGGCGGAACGCGCCCGCCGACTGGCCGGATACCCGCTGACGGCGGCGGCGGGCGCGGAGCTCTTCACGGACTACGACCGGCACTTCGAAGAAGGGCTGGCGCTGGTGATCGCGGGCATCGGGGTGCGCTACGGCCTTGACTGAGCTGCCCTGCCCGCACTCGCCCGGGATCGGCGTGCACACACCCGGCCTCCCGACGAGCGCCGTGGTTCCTGGCCACCTCACGGCGCCCGATCCTGTTTCCTGCCCCGGCCGGGCCCCGCGGCGGAGTGGCGGGGACGGGTGGCGCATCCCCCGTGAGAGCTACAGGAGCCGTACATGCGCGGGGGATTCGCGGACGTCCGCGGGTTCCTAGCGTGGTCGTCAGGTCACCACGGGCGTGACCACCACCGGGAGGCCACCATGGGAACGACGTCCGCCACACAGCACGGCACGGATTCCGGCCCGGACCCGGACCCGGGCCCGGACCGCGACGGCGGCGGCCGCCCTGGCCGGATCGTGCGTTCCCCGCTCGGCTGGATGCTGACGGGGCTGGCCGGCGTCGGCCTGGTCTCGGCGTCGACGGCGACCGGACCCGGCCCGGTGCCGGTGCTGGGTGCGGCCGCCGCGGTGGCCGTGTACTGGTTGGTCATGCGCCGTGTGGCACGACGCTCCACGCCGGAGATCGCCCGGGCCGGAGCCGGGCGGGAGGCTCTGCTGGGCGGCGGGATCGGTCTGGGCTTCATCCTCGTCTCCGCCCTCGTGATCACGGCGTTCGGGGGTTATTCGTTCTCCTGGGCGGGCGACGGCTTCCTGTCGGTCGTCTGGGCCGCGGCCGTGGTGCAGATCGGCGCCGCGGTCACGGAGGAGTTGCTGTTCCGCGGTCTTGCCCTGCAGGCTCTGGAGCAGCTGTGGGGCAGCAGGGCTGCCATTGTGATCACCTCGCTGTTCTTCGGCGCCGTCCACCTGGGTGCCCCGGGGGCGAGTGCGTGGAGCGGACTGGCGATCGCCCTGGAGGCGGGGGTGCTGCTCGGAGCCGCGTTCTTGTGGCGGCGTAGCATCTGGTTCGTCGTGGGTCTGCACTTCGCCTGGAACACCACGGAGCAGCTGCTCGGCATCCCGGTCTCCGGACACGCCCCCGAGGGTCTGTTCACCGTCGACGTCCACGGCTCCGCCCTCCTGACCGGCGGCGGCTTCGGTCTGGAGGCGTCGGTCGTGCCCGTCCTCATCGGCGTGGCCCTCGCCGTCCCGATGCTCGTCCTCGCCCGCCGGAACGCCGGGGCCGGGAACCTGCGCGCGGGCCGCTGACACAGGCCGACTGGAGGGAACGGAAATGACGGTCCGTCAGGTGCCCTGGAGCCCTTCGCTGCTCCGTGCGCCGCTCGGCTGGTGGCAGGAGCGGGATGCTCTCCTCAAGGACGGCATCCTCGCCCTGACGCTCGCCCTGCTGGCCTTCGTGCCGACCCTGTCCAATCTCGGTGCGCAGATCGGCGACCTGCCCGAGCGGTCGGCGGACGTGCTGAGCGTCGGGCTGGTCCTGGCGCAGACCCTGCCGCTGGCGGTCCGCCGCAGGTGGCCCGCGGCCTGTCTGGCCGTCGTCGCGGGCGCGTTCGCCGTGTACCAGGCGCTGGGCTTCGCGCCGACGTTCGCGAGTGTGGGGCTGTACGCGGCCCTGTACTCCGCCGGGGTCCACCAGATCCGCTTCCGCCGCGGTCTGGCCGTCGTGGCGTGCGCGGGCTACGCCGTGCTGGCCGTCGTCCTGGACCGCCTCGGCTCACCGCTCGCGCTACCGGACTATCTCGCGTTCTGGCTGGCTCTGGCCGCGGTCTGGCTGGTGGGGCGCACGGTGCGCACGCGGCGGACGGAGGAGGCCGAGCGGCGGCGGCTGGCTGCCGAGGTGGCCACGGCCGACGAGCGGGCGCGAATCGCCCGCGAGCTGCACGACGTGGTCACCCACCACGTGACGGCCATGGTGGTGCAAGCCGACGCGGCGCAGTTCCTGCTCACGTCCGCGCCGGAACGCGCCGGCGAAGGGCTGACGGCCGTCAGCGACACCGGCCGTCGGGCGCTGACGGAACTGCGGTACCTGCTCGGCGTCCTGGAGGCGACCGGCGAGTCGGCGTCCGCGACCCCAGCGCGTGCGGACCGGACGCCCGCCCTGGGGCAGGTGGAGGACCTGGTCGAGCAGGCCCGCAGGTCGGGCCAGCCGGTCGAGTTCCGCGAGCAGGGCGAGCGGCGGCCGCGGAGCGTGGATGTGGAGCTGGCCGCGTACCGGGTGGTGCAGGAGGCGCTCACCAATGCCATGAAGTACGCCGCCGGGAAGCCGACACGGGTCCTGCTCCGGCACGGCGGCGAGCACATCGGGATCGAGGTGACCACCCAGGGACCGGCCGACGGACCGGCTGACGGGCCGGCCACGTGGCAGCCGGGCCCCGTGGGTGGACGCGGGCTGGCCGGGCTGCGTGCACGGGTGCGGACGCTCGATGGTGAACTGGTAGCCGGCCCCCGGCCCGAGGGCGGGTTCGAGGTCCGCGCCACGATTCCGTCCGAGTCCGTTCAGGAGTGATCCCGTGAGCGATGCGCCGCCACCGATCCGTGTGCTCGTCTGCGACGACCAGGCGCTGGTGCGGACCGGCTACGTCACCATCTTCTCCGCGCAGCCCGACATGGAGGTCGTCGGGGAGGCCGAGAACGGCCACGAGGCGGTTCAGGCCGCGCGGCGGCTGCGCCCCGACGTGGTCGTCATGGACATCCGCATGCCCCTGCTCGACGGCATCCAGGCGACGCGGCAACTGGCCGGTCCCGGCACTGAAGACGCGCCGAAGGTACTGGTCGTCACCACGTTCAACGTCGACGCCTACGTCTACGACGCGTTGCACGCCGGAGCGAGCGGCTTCCTCCTCAAGGACGCGCCTCCGGCACAACTGGTCAACGGCATCCGCACCGTCGCCCAGGGCGAGGCCCTGCTGGCACCCGCCGTCACCCGCCACCTCATCGGCCACTTCGCCCAGCATCTGCGGCCGGCCGACACCTCCCGGCCGGCCAGGCAGCACGTCGTGCGCGCGCTGACTCCCCGCGAGCTGGAAGTGCTCCACCTGATTGCCGAAGGGCTGTCGAACGCGGAGATCGCTGCGGCGATGTTCATCACCCCAGAGACCGTCAAGACCTATGTGTCGCGCATCCTGGCGAAACTCGGCCTGCGCGACCGCGTCCAGGCCGTCGTCCTCGCCTACCGGGTCGGACTGGTGTCCGGCACGCCGTGAGCCTGCACGCCACATGCCCTCGGCGCCGCCCAACCGATCGAAACCCAGCTCCACCACGTACACACGCTCGGCCCGGCTACCAGGCCGCGCCGGGTGGGCGCTCACCGGTCGCTGTGCTCGTCCGACCTGATCGTCAGAGGACAAGCCAGGCCGTGTCACGGCTGACAGAGAGTGAGCGTGACAGAGAGGTCACGCTCCCCCGGAGAAGTGATGTGCCCGGGTCTGGTGGAGTCATCATGCTGGACAGGTGATGCTCCAGACTCTCAAGGAGGCATCCGTGCACCGTAGTTACCCGACTGGAGGTTGCTGTCTCGGCACGTTCGACGAACGTGCACGCCCGGCGGTTCGTGCGGTACATGCGGAACCGTGGGAACTCGGAAGACGGGTGACCGGGCAGCCGAGGACGGACCGCGCGCACGCGGTCGTGCCCGCTCGGCATGAGTGCTCTGTCGGATCGGCATGTCCGGTGGAGCCGCCCGGCTGGTGGGATACGTCGGCGCCGCCGGCCTTCGTCAGGTCGGCCTGGACCTCACCGGCGGTCGGGCCCTTCCCAGCAAGCGAGATGACCATCGCGTCGATCCTCGGCTGGAAGCTGCCTCCCCCGGTCGCGGGGAACGGCTGTCTCGGCCGGGCCGACGTCGGTGAGTACGGTCTTGGCCCGGGTGCCGTTGCGTGAGTCGCCGCCGTTCTTCCCGGCCGGATCGTGCTTGTCATAGCCGAGACGGCCGGTGATCTCGCCCGCCGGGGCGGACTCCAGAAGCCGCTTGGTCAGCTGCTGGTGAAGGCTGCTCCCTCCGGGAACAGCCCGCCCTCACCGCTCAGCCGAGGGCCCTCGGCTGAGCCCGCCCACCAGCTCGTGGATCAGATGGTCGTCCACAGACTTTGCCGGCGTCGCTTCAGACGACTCGACGGCCCCGGCCTCGGCCGTGTTGTTGCTCGTCATCGACGCGCCCTCCATGACCGGCAGTCACACCGAACGTCTCACAGTCCAGTCCCGGCCGGACAGGGAGGCACCGCGTTCCGGCGGGCTACTTCCGGGTGGCGTCGGTGCAGTAGACGTCCCTGTCCGGCAGGTGGCCGGTGGTCAGGAAGCCGACGGTGGTCCTGTCGGCGCAGGCGGAACCTTCGCCGTAGACGGAGTGCCCGCCGTTGTCGACGCCGACGAAGGCGGAGCCGTCGCCGAGGGACTTGTGCAGCCCGACGCCGCTTTCCCACGGGGTGGCGTTGTCCCGGCGGTTCTGCAGGATCAGGGTGTTGCGCGGGCCGCCCTTCACGACCTTGGCGGTCGCCTCAGCCGGCTTGTCCCAGTAGGCGCATGCCCAGATGTTGGCGGGCATGCCCGCGGTGAGCGGCCACTTCTCGCGGTCGGCGGTGGTGCGGGCGGCGTAGCCGTCCACGTCGTGCGGCCATTCGGCGTCGCCGCAGGTGAGAGCCATGAACATGGTGGCCTGGTTGTCCGCGGGGATGCCCGGGGACGTCGGTGTGTCGACGAACACCTCCTTGAGGACCGCGGTGTCGGCGGCCGTGGTGCTGCCGTGGGTCAGGTTGTCGGCGGCCCTCCAGAACTTGGCCAGCACGGGAAGGGTGTCGTCGTGCAGGAGCAGGGCGTAGGTCATGTTCCGCAGCAGCGCCCCGTCCAGCGACACCGATGTGCCGGGAATCGCTGCGGGCGTGCGGTCGAGCCGGTCGGCGAGGGTCAGATAGGTGCGGGTCACCTGCGCGACGTTCGTGCCCAGCTTGAGGGTGCGGGCCTGCGCCGCGGCGACGCGGGCGGCGTCGGGGAACCGGTCGGCCGTGCCCTTGCCCCAGGTGTCCCCCACCTGGTTGGCCCATACCTTGGTGGGGTCGACATTGCCTTCCAGGACCATCCGGTCGGTGTGGTCCTGGAAGCGGGAGCGGTAGACGGCGCCGAGGTAGGTGCCGTAGGACTGGCCCCAGTAGGAGATCTTCTTCTCACCGAGCGCCTGGCGGATGCGGTCCATGTCGCGGGCGGTGTTGGCGGTGTTGTAGTACCGCAGGTTCTTGCCCACCGTGCCGGCGCACCGCTTGGCGGCGGCTTTGGCGAGGGCCACGTTCTCGGTGATCGAGCCGTCCGCGGCAGGATAGGGGAAGAGCCCGGGCACGCTGGGGTCCTGCAGACCGCAACTCTGCGGGGTGCTGTGTGCGACGCCGCGCGGGTCGAAACCGATCAGGTCGTAGCGGTCCAGCACGGACTTCGGCAGTGTGGACGCCATGGTTTCGGGCATGTCGAGACCGCCCAGGGCCGGCCCGCCCGGGTTCAGCAGCAGAACGCCACGTCGCTTCCCGGGTTGTGCGGTGGACAGCCGGGAGACCGCCACGTCTATCTTCATGCCGCCCGGGTTCTGGTAGTCGAGTGGCACCTTCAACGTTCCACAGGCCAGGTGGGGGTCACGGGTTCGTCCCCCGGCCAGGGCCGGGCACTTGCCCCAGGTGATCTCGGCGTCGCCCGCGGTCTCGCCGACGCTTCTGCCGGAGACCGCGGCCGGTTGTGAGCCCTCGGCGTCGGCACCACACGCGGCCAGTATGGTGCCTGCCAGCGTGGAAACCAGGAGAGCCGCGGCGATTCGGCGGCCTCTGGGGAAACCGTGCTGCGCGGAACTGCTTGTCGTGGTCACGGTGTTGTCCTTAGCTACTGGGCTGGTCGGCCTTGTCCGGCCGTTGTGGTGACGATCCGAGTCAACAAGGGACCACCGGTGGCGCGCGTCACCCCAGAGGGGACGAAACAGGTAGCTCGCCCGGGGGATCCTGGGCCGGTCCTGAGAACGGAGCGGCCACCGTGGGGCGTACCGGATGAGCCGTGGGCGGGAACGAGCCGCTGCCGCCGGCTCGCCGCGTCGCGCGGCATCACGGGGCCGTCAGGCCCGGTCGCCGTCCCCAGCCAACCCCGCCCGACAGGCCAGACCACCGCCTGGACGCGGTCGCGGAGATCCAGTGCGGTGAGAATGCGGGGGACGTGGGACCGCGGCACCGTCGGCGCCACCGAGCAGAACGACCCGTCCCCGGCTCCCGCGGAAGCGGGTCGCCGGAACCGCGTCATGTCACTCGGCACGGTCCCGGCCGGCTGCTGCCGCACCTCGCCGAAGAGACACTTCCGCCGCCGCCCCCGCTGCTCAGGAGGCCCCGCTTCCCCGCCCGTCCGCCGGAGCTGCGAGAGCGCCCTTCCTCAACAACCCCGGGTACCGCCGCAGCACCGCCGATCCGACCGGATCGGCGGTGCTGCGGCGATGTCGGTGCCAGTGCCCTACAGCGGCTGGAGTTCGTTGCCGATGACGTACGTGGCCACGTCACGTCCCAGCTCGAGTCCGTCGACGGCGTCCCAGCGGTAGTGGACCCCCAGGTACAGGCGGCTGAGCGCGTTCTCCTCGGCCGCGGCACTGAAGCTGTTGAACGTCCGGTTCCTGACCGGCGACTTGGGCTCGTCGGTGGTGGCGGTGAAGGAGATGTGGTCGGAGCCCAACGCTTCCCTCATCACGGTCTCCCACGCTCCGGCGAAGGTCGCGTGACCGGACGCCCAGGCGGGGAAGCAGGGGGTGGACCCCAGCGGCTGCCAGGTCGGGTCGTTCAGACCCACCTGAATCGCGGAGACGGGCCGCCAGAGGTCGATCGGCGTCTTGTACTTGACGTCCCACTCGGCGATCGCACCGTCCGCCATCGCCAGCGACAGCAGCGCGAAGAGCCGTGCCGTCCGGTAGGTCTGCAGGTTCTGCTGGTTGGCGACGGTCGTGGTGATGGCAAGCAGCTGTCCCGGCGGCTTGTAGGTGCCGTCCGCGTCGTTGGCCCAGAACCAGGCCGCCGCGGTCTGGTCGGTGGTGCGTGTCGTCGAGGTCGCCGAACCGAGTCCGCGCACCTCGTCCACCTGCGCCTGGTATGCCTGGCTCGCCAGGAGCACGTCGTACGTCCCGTAGGTCTCGGGCGTCGCGGGCCGGAACTGCGCTCCCGAGGACAGGACGAACGGCCGTACGAGTCCCCAGTCCGGGTCCACGGCGTCGCTCTCCAGGGCGCAGGTGCCGCCGGTCGGACGCCAGGCGCCCGGCTTGTCCTCCACGGTGTACGACTCGCCTTCGCTGGAGCCGTCGTCGTAACGGGCGTTCCAGATCCGGTCGGCGACCGGCTCGGCCACCAGCGGCTTGAGGACGTCGAAGCTGGTCCACTCGTTGCCGAAGCGTTCCTTGAAGCGGGTGTTGATGAACGTCGTCTGGGCGGGGAAGAGCCGGACCAGGAGGTTGCGCGCGGTGTGGCCGATGACGCGCTCTTCCTCGTCGGGTCCCTCCAGGAAGGGGGCCCCGGAGTACTTGGGCGCCTCCAGGAAGGGTTCGTACTTCAGGGAGTGCCAGGTCCGCTGGTAGGCGCTCTCCGCGTCGTAGATACCCGTGTTCATTATCGCCGCGGCCCTGGCGAGGGGGCCGGGGCCCACGTCCGTCTGCCGCCTGAAGACATCGATCAGCACGGAGTTCCAGAACTGCACCGGCCTGCCGTCGAACGCGGCCGCCTGTGCGGAGCCGGCCGCGGAGGAGGGCGCCGCGGCCGACGGGGCGGCGGTGGTGAGCGGCGCGAGAAGCGCCGCGAGTACGACGAACAGCACGAGCCCGGTTCTTCGGCCCGTACCTCGCCACGGAATCGGTAGCCGTCTTGAGGGCGGTGAGGCCATGTGCCATCCCCTGTTCCACTGAACCGGCACCCGCTGCACCGGCGCGCTCAAGCTAGCGAGCACCTGCGGCCCCCGGCGTCCCGCAGGAGATGGACCGCCGGGTAAACCGGTGTGGTAGTCGGCACCGGCCGCTGCAACCCAGGCGGTAGTGACCCAGGGATCGTCCGGTCGTCTCCGGAAGGCGGGCAGACGGCCGAGTTCCGTGACGGCGCTGGGAAGGGCCAGGACACCGACGTAGCCAGCCCCCTTGACCGTCGGGAAACGATCAAGAGGGCTTCCCCGTGCAGGGCCGGCCGATGCGCGTCCACAGCGACGTGGAGGAACGCACGGGCGCCCGCGCGCCGGCTCGTACCGGTCCAGCAACGCCGGAACACGGCGAGGAACGGGTGGTGCGGCGATCGGATGCCCTGCCGGCGCCTGTACGAGACGCTCGTCGGCTTGTGCTGCGCTGCGAAACGGCGACGAGATCTCACTCGGTGATGGCGTCCGGCACATGGAAGGCTTCAGACCGAGACGGTCATTCGCCCGCTGTCTTGTTCGTGTCGCGCTCGGAGGATGGTGGTAGGGCGTCCCTCCGGGGTCCGGCGGGCTCAGCCGTCATCTGCGGCGGCCGTGATCACCCAGCCCTCGTGCCATGCCCGGTGCGTACTCGCAAGTGTCCGGTCCCATTCCGGTGGAGTCCGCCTGCCGCGAGCGCCGTGGCTCCTCTCACTCCTTGCCGTCGGTGGCCGGCTCGCTGGCGGAGGCGTGCGCCTCGAGTGCCGCGTCGGCGGCGGCCACGTGGCGGGTGACTGGGCCGAAGGAGACCAGGCCGCTGCCCGCTCCTGCGTACTCGGCTTCGGCAGCGGCGAGTTCCCTCCGCGCACGACGCAGGACCGGCAGGTGCCCCACGGACGCGGCGGCCCGGGCGAGAACGCACCACAGGGCCTCCTGAAGGAGGTCGTGCGGGGGCCGGGGAACGGTCGACAGCGCCTGACGAGCCTCGGCGGAGGCGCCCGAGGCGGCCAGCAGCAGGGGGTCGAGCCAGGGCCGGTAGGGACCCGGGTCCAGGCCGGCGAAGTCACCGGGATCCGGGAGGGCGTCACCGCGCATGACGGGAACCAGCGTGACGAGGGCCGCGGCTCCCCGGGTCAGGCCGGGCATGCCGCAGTCGGCGGTCTCCGCCAGGACGTGTGCGTACCGGCGACGGGCGGTGGGCCAGCCTTCGGTCTCGCAGGTGCGCAGTGCCCGGTACCAATGGGTGAAGACGCCGGCGAGCGGCCGTTCGTTCCGGTGCGCGAGCCGGTCTATCTCCTCGGCTTCGGTGTCCGCTTCCGTGAAGTCGCCGAGGCCGGCGAGCGCCTGGAGGCGAACGATGCGGCCCAGCACCTCGTGTCCGGGGAGCTGGTGGTCGATGGCCAGCCGGGTCAGTTCAGTGCCAAGGGCATTCCGGCGGGCGGCCGACCCACAGTCGGCGAACGCCTGCATGAAGGCTCCGTTGAGGGCGAACGCGAGGAGGGCGGGGTCGCCGAGGCGACGAGCGAGCCGGACGGCCTCCTCGGCGGCGCGTTCGGCGCGCAGCCGCCACGGCTCGGTGGCGGGGGTGCCGGAGGCCCGGGGGAGCGAGGTGTCCGCGGCGGCGTCGCCCCGGGACTCGACCGCCACGACGGACAGCAGCCGGGCGCGTAGGGCGGGCGGTCCTTCGGGGCCGAGCCGGGCGGCGGTACGGGCGGCCGCCCGGGACAGTTCCCCAGCGCCTTCGGGGTCGTCGGCGCGGGTCCACACCGCCGGGACGTCGTAGGCGCCGATGATCCGTGCGGTCAGTTCCGGGTCGCCGGTCGTCTCGGCCGCCGCAACCAGGTCCCGCCGGTGCCGGTGTGCCTCCTCCAGGCCGTCGGGGCCGGTCACCGCGAGATCGCGCAGCAGGCCGGCGGTGGCGTGCAGTCGCGCCCGGGACCGGGCGGGCACCGACCGGTCCCAGGAGGCCGCCGCCCGGCCCCAGACGCTGTCGGCCATCCCGGCCGGTTCGGCCGCGGAGCCTGCCGCCGCGCCGAGAAGGCGTGCCTGGGTCCGCGTCAAGGCGGCACCGCCTCCGCCCAGGGCGTCACGGGCCTGGGCCACTGCCCGCAGGGCCTCGCCGCGCCGTCCGGCACGGTCGAGCGCGGTGGCCAGCAGCACCCAGCCGTCCTCCCGGCCGGGGTGGGCGGCGACATGGGCTCGCAGATCGGCGACCGCGTCCCGGGCGGCGCCGGTCGCCAGCAGGGCGTCGGCACGCCGCTCGACCGCGTCGAGCCTCAGCGCCTCCAGCCGCACCCGCTCGGCGGCGGCCCACGCGGCAGCGGGGAAATCGGCGAGTACCGGACCCCGCCAGCAGGCGAGTGCCTCGTCCCAGAGTGCGACCGCCATGTGGGGAGGCGCCTGCCCGGCCCGTGCGGCGACGTCCTCGAACCGCCAGGCGTCCACCGCCTGGCGGTTCGCCCGTAGTACGTAACCGGGGCCGTCGGTGACCAGCAGGCGGGACGGCTGGCGGGGCGGGCGTCCTGGTTCCAGGGCGCGGCGCAGCGCCGCCACGAAGGTGCGAACCGCGCCGAGCGCACCCGCCGGAGCCTCGTCCTCCCACAGGTCGGCCACCAGCCGGCCGACCGGCACCACCCGGCCCCGGGCGATCAGCAGCCGCCCGAGGACCTCCCTGTGGCGGGGCGCACCGGGCGAGAGCGACGACCCGTCGGCGCCCCAGGCGGCCACCGGACCCAGCAGTCCGAACTCCACACCCACGCCAGGTTCCTTTCGCGGGCGGCCCGGCGCCCGCGGGTACCGCGTGTCCACTCATCGATCGCTGATCCGGCGCCCGCAACCTGGGTGACGTCCCCGTACGACCCGGACCACCGAGGCCGGGGGTCCGCAACGTCCACTCTGCCACGAACCACAGGAGTCACTGTGACAACCCCCAGCATCCCCGGATTCACCGAGCACCGCGTGACCGTCGACGACGGCGTCACCCTGTACACCGCCGTCGGCGGCGCGGGCGCCCCGGTCGTCCTGCTGCACGGCTTTCCGCAGACCCACCTGATGTGGCGGCACGTCGCCGCCGACCTCGCCGCCGACCACACCGTCATCTGCCCCGACCTGCGCGGCTACGGCGCCAGCGACAAGCCCGCCGAGACCGGCCCCGACGTCTACTCCAAGCGAACCATGGCCCGGGACGTCGTACGCCTCGCCGCCGAACTTGGCCATGACCGCTTCACCCTGGCCGGCCACGACCGCGGCGCCCTGGTCGCCTTCCGCGCCGCCATGGACCACCCCGACACCGTCGACCGGGCCCTGTTCCTCGACGTCCTGCCGACCCTCGACATGTGGGACGCGCTGCGCGGAGTGAACGGCACGGTCGGCTTCCACCTCTACCTGATGGCCCAGGCGCCCGGCCTGCCTGAGGAGATGATCCAGGGGGCCGCCGACAGCTTCTTCGGCTACTTCCTCGACGCCTGGACCAAGGACCCGGACGCCATCCCCGCCGACGTTCGCGCTCACTACCTCGCCGCCTCCGCGGCAGCCGTGCCCTCCGTCGTCGCCGACTACCGCGCATCAGCCGGCGTGGACGTCGACCACGACAGCGCCGACAAGGACGCGGGCAACACGTTGACCATGCCGGTGACCGTCCTCCAGCAGGACTGGGGCGCCGCCCTCGGCTACCACGCCCAGGGTCTGTGGAGCGCCTGGACCGATGAACTGGAGCACCGGACGGTGTCCTGCGGCCACTTCATGGCCGAGGAGGATCCCAAGCTGATCGCCGACGAGATCAGGGCGCTCGCCGCCCGCTGAACGGGTCCCCAGGCGCTCCTCTCCCTCCTTTCGCGCGGGGCCAGGGACGGAGGAGGAGCGCGCGGGCGAGACGCGGGCCGCCGCAGGGGCGGCGTACCTGGTGGTCATCAACAGGATATTTCGTCGGCGACCCGCTCGACGGCCGCGCCGCCCTCAAGCCAGCCGGAGCAGGCGGGGCCGGAAAGACCTGGTAGAAGACCGAGCCGAGGAGCTGGGACGCGGCCGGTTCCGGATCCTCCGGCCGGGTCGTGCTCGCGTCCCGCCCGCCTCCAGGTGGCGGCGGACGAGTCGAAGCAGGGCATCTCGCCGCGGCGCAGCTGCGAATCGGCCGGTTCCGGGGAGCGCGACGGCGTAGTGATCCTGCCCGAGCGCCGCCGAGGCTTTCTCATCGGGAGGAGTAGGGGAGTGCTGTCTGTGGATGGAGCTTCGACGCTTTCGCGGACTGTTCGAGTCCGGGGCGATGAGCCTGTCGGAGATCGCGAAGGAGACCGGACTCAACCGTCGCACGGTCCGGCGAAGTACCTCTTGAACGCGCTGAGGCGAACCTGGTGTTCCAGGCGATCTCCAAGCGCTACGAAAAGGGCTCGATCATCCTGACTTCGAACAGGACCTTCAGCGAATGGGGACAGGTGTTCGGCGATGAAGTCCTCGCCGCAGCCATCGAACGCGACACCAACGTGGCCTGATCACAACAACTGCCCGTCACCCGTAGTCATCCCGCCAACTTCCCAGAAGGGCTGGCGGGGAGGAAGAGCTGCTTGGGCACGCCAGAAATCCGCGTCGCGAGGGTCGGTGAGCCATCCGATCAGACGCCGCACCTGCTTGGAAGGCGAGGTAGTGAGGTCTCCTCACCGACAACGAGCCTGAGGAGGGCGTCGACGTCATGGCCAGCGTGGCCGGTGTCGCAACGGAACTGCGTCGCCCAGTACTCACGTAGGGTGCTCGGGTGTTCAATCGGCTTGAGGTCAGTGTGTTGCCACCGGGACCACGATGGGCTGCCCGGTTGTCTTTCCGGATCGACGGCGAGGAGGTGGTGGCTGCGGCGACCGGAGAGGGAGGCCGCGGCCCTTTTGTCGAGGAGGCGTTGCCGGGCCAAGGCCAGGGGACACTCTGGGCGACCGGCGAGGGACGTCGTGTAGTACTGGGTGAGCCCGAGTGCACGGGCGGATGCTGTGGCTATGTGTCTGTGTTCGTGCAGCGTCACGGTGGGGTCGTGGAATGGTCCGACTGGCAGGTGCCCGTTGGTGAGGCGCCCCCTCCGGTCTTTCACTTCGACGCCGATCAGTACGAGGCCGAACTAACCCGCGCGCTGACCACGTGTGCCTCGTAGCAGTCCGCTCGACCGCATGGACGTCACCGGCGTGGTATGCGTCGGCCAGTACTCGGCCATCACCGGACCGGCCTGGCCGAGGCGTTCGGCGCCCGGCTCGGGCGGGACGTGGCCTTCGGCCAGACCGCCCCCGTGGAATTCCGTAGCTCAATGGCTCCCCTGATCGGGGAGAGCGCCGCCGCTGACATCGCAGGCGCCTACCAGGCGATGAGCGTCATGCCCGGCCGCTCGATCCCGCCGGAGACCTCCGCCCGGAAGCTGCTCGGCGTCACCCCCCCCCCGGACCACCAGCCGGTGGCCTGCCCGGCCTTCAGACACTGCCGACCGCTCGGGCCGGGGCAGGCACCCGGCCCGAGTTCTCGTTGATGTCGGTGTCGACGACGGTGTCGGCGGATGGCTCTTCGGCGCGGTGGGTTGTCGCAGGGCGCTCGGCCTGGTCTCTCCTATGCGCTGGCGCCGTCTGCGGTGAGCGCGTTTCTCGTCGCCGTGGCGATCGGCGGCGCCGGCGTCTGCTGCGAGCGATTGCACAGGTCATTTGCCGCTTGCCGGGGGGGCTCGGCTTCTGCTGTTTTGCGGCTTCGCGTGCTGTGCTTGGGGTACTTGGGGTTTTGTGGGTCGCAGAGCACTGTTTCAAGTGTGTGGCATGTTTCGAGGGCTCCGGTCTGCTTGTCTTCTGTCGTGTCGGCCGGGTGTCGTTGGATTTGCTGAAGCTCCCTGAAGCGCTGGTCGGCTTGCTGGCTGCGGTGGGGAAACTGTTGGCCTTGACGGGTGACGCCGTCGCCCTGTGCTGTCTTCTGTGGGGCAGTCGACGCAGTCAGCGGTTGTTTCTGGGGGCGTTGCAACGCTCTCGGCGGCGCACGCATTCTGCTGCGCCTGGAATGCGGCCTTCCACGTGTGTCAGGTACGGCTGCCTTTCCGGGCGGGAGCCGTGACAGGGGGGACGAGGGGTGGGCCCGGTGGTTCGCCCCTCGTCTGTGCTGTGGGGGCGAGGTGTCAGCTTGCGGCTTTGAAGCCGCGCAGGCGCAGGCTGTTGCCGACGACGAAGGCCGAGGAGAACGCCATGGCGGCTCCGGCGATCATCGGGTTGAGCAGTCCGGCCGCGGCGAGTGGCAGGGCGGCGACGTTGTAGGCGAAGGCCCAGAACAGGTTGGACTTGATGGTGCCGAGCGTCTTCCGTGCCAGGCGGATGGCGTCGGCGGCGGCGCGCAGATCGCCCCGGACCAGGGTGAGGTCGCCTGCCTCGATGGCGGCGTCGGTGCCGGTGCCCATGGCCAGTCCGAGGTCGGCCTGGGCGAGGGCTGCGGCGTCGTTGACGCCGTCGCCGACCATGGCCACCGAACGGCCCTCGCCCTGCAGGCGCTTGACGACGTCGACCTTGTCCTGCGGCATGACCTCGGCGATCACCTCGTCGATGCCGACCTCCGCGGCCACCGCCTCGGCGACGGCCTTGTTGTCCCCGGTGAGGAGGATCGGCGTCAGGCCCAGGCCTCGAAGACGGGTGATGGCTTCGGCGCTGGTGTCCTTGACGGCGTCGGCGACCTCGAGAACCGCCCTTGCTTCGCCGTCCCAGGCGACCGCGATCGCGGTGCGGCCCGCGGCCTCGGCGTCCGCCTTGGCGCGCGCCAGTTCGGCCGGCAGTTCCATGGCCCACTCGGCGAGCAGCTTGGTCCGGCCCACCAGGACCGCGCGGCCCTCGACCACACCCTGGACGCCCAGTCCGGGCACGTTGGCGAAGTCCTCCGGCGTCGGAAGGGCACCGACCCGCTCGGCGGCGCCCGCAGCCACCGCCTGAGCGATCGGGTGCTCCGAAGCGTGCTCCAGGGCCCCCGCCAGGCGCAGCACCTCGTCCTCGGCGGTGCCTTCGGCGGTGTGCACGGCCAGCAGGGTCATCCGTCCGGTGGTGACGGTGCCGGTCTTGTCCAGGACGATGGTGTCGACGCGGCGAGTGGACTCCAGGACCTCCGGGCCCTTGATCAGGATGCCGAGCTGGGCGCCGCGTCCGGTGCCGACCATCAGCGCGGTCGGCGTGGCCAGGCCCAGGGCGCAGGGGCAGGCGATGATCAGGACCGCCACGGCGGCGGTGAACGCGGCCGTCAGCCCGGCGCCGTTGCCGAGCCAGAAGCCCAGGGTGCCCAGGGCCAGGGCGATGACGACGGGCACGAAGACGCCGGAGATCTTGTCGGCGAGCCGCTGTGCTGCGGCCTTGCCGTTCTGCGCGTCCTCGACCAGCTTGGCCATCCGGGCGAGCTGGGTGTCGGCGCCCACCCGGGTGGCCTCGACGACCAGACGACCGCCGGCGTTCACGGTCGCTCCCGTGACGGCGTCCCCGGCGCCGGCCTCGACGGGCACGGACTCGCCGGTGAGCATGGAGGCGTCGATGGCGGAGGTGCCCTCGACGACCGTGCCGTCGGTGGCGATCTTCTCGCCCGGCCGGACCAGGAACCGGTCACCGACCTTCAGTTCGCGTACCGGGATCTGCTCTTCCCGGCCGTCGCGCAGGACGGTGACGTCCTTCGCGCCCAGCTGCAGCAGGGCCCGCAGGGCGGCGCCGGCCTTGCGCTTGGAGCGGGCCTCGAAGTAGCGGCCGGCCAGGATGAAGGCGGTCACTCCGGCGGCGGCCTCGAGGTAGATGTTCCCGGTGCCGTCGCTGCGGGCGATGGTCAGCTCGAAGGGGTGGGTCATGCCGGGGGTGCCGGCGGTGCCGAAGAACAACGCCCACAGCGACCACAGGAACGCCGCCGACGTGCCAACCGAGATCAGGGTGTCCATGGTGGCCGCGCCGTGCCGTGCGTTGGTGAACGCGGCGCGGTGGAAGGGCCAGGCGGCGTAGGTGACGACCGGGGCGGCCAGGGTGAGGGAGAGCCACTGCCAGTATTCGAACTGCCAGGCCGGCACCATCGCCATCGCGATCACCGGGACGGCCAGTACCACGGCCGTGACCAGCCTCTGCCTGAGCGCAAGCAGTTCATCGCCTTCCGTCCCCCGGTCCGGCCCGCCGCCCCCGGAACCGGCCACCACGGCTGCGGGCTCCGGCTCCGGCTTGCGGGCGGTGTAGCCGGTTGCCTCCACCGTGGCGATCAGGTCCGCGACGTCGAGGTCTTGGCGGAAGGTGACCTTGGCCTTCTCGGTGGCGTAGTTGACGGTGGCGGTGACCCCCTCCATCCGGTTCAGTTTCTTCTCGATCCGGGCGGCGCAAGAGGCGCAGG
The DNA here is from genome assembly GCF_020873915.1 of Streptomyces sp. DH5. GTDB lineage: Bacteria > Actinomycetota > Actinomycetes > Streptomycetales > Streptomycetaceae > Streptomyces. Next base: position 28,774 of record NZ_JAHWGP010000032.1, on the reverse strand, counting down.
TCATGCCGCCGATCGCGAGTTCGACCTCGGCTGTGTCGGGGACCGTGGTAGCCATCACTGCTCCTCGGGCTGGGTGGGTGGAAGAGGGAAGACGGGGCCGGGCCCGCGGGCGAGCCCGGCATGCAGGCGGAGTCTTCAGGCCGCGCGGCCGGTGAGCTCGTAGCCGGCGTCGTCGACGACCTTCGCCAGCAGGGCGTCGTCGGGCTCGCCGGAGCTGGTGACGGCGACCTGGCCGGTCTCCAGGTCGACGTTGACCGCCAGCACGCCGTCCAGGGCGCCGATCTCCTTGGTGAGCGTTGCCTTGCAGTGCCCGCAGGTCATCCCGGAGACGTTGTAGACGGTGGTGGTGTGCTCGGTGGCCTCAGCCGCGGCGGTGTTGGTGGAGCAGCTGCCGTCGGGGGTGCAGCAGGACATGGTTCCTCCCGGGGGATGCAATCGTTCAGGTACCCCTTGGGGGTATCACTGGCGTCAACATGTATACCCCCTTGGGGTATGTTTGGCAAACGTCTCCGGATCCCTTGTTTATACCCCTAGGGGGTATAGGGTCTCCGGTGGGTGGTCGGAAGGCGGCGACACCGCCGAGAAGGGGCCCCGTCATGGACACCGACGTCAAGATCACTGCTTTCACCGCCGCCCATCGCTGCCGCCTGCGAAGTCGGCGCGGCCACCTTGCCCTCTCACCTCCGGCCCGGAGCCGGCAACCCACGTCGAGCACAACCGGCCGGCGGCCCGCCGCGCCGCCGTACACCATGCCTTCGCGGCGCTCACGTCTCCCTTACGCCTCCGGTGAGGAGCAGGTAGGGAATCCACAGCGGCAAGCTGCCGTCACCGGCTTCGTTGCCGCCCCCGAACGGCCTGATCAATGCGGCACGGGCCTGCTTCCAGCGGCCCGCCGCTCGAAGCGCCGCACGGTGGGCTCGCAGCGGGCCGGGCTTGTTCTCGAAGGCACGCACGGCGTGCTTCACCGAGTCATACCTCACCCGTACCTGCCGCACCGACAGATGAAGGTCCGCCGGCAGCGGCGCGAACCAGGTACGCACCCACAGCGCGTCACCCCAACGCATCGGGGGCGGGCTGCTGCCCGGGCGGTCCAGGCGTGCCAGAACCGTCGGAGCGATCCGCCCCGCCACCCCTTCCGGAGTCCACGAGGCGACGGTGAACACTCCTCCCGGGCGGCAGACCCGTGCCAGCTCTGCCGCGGCCCGGACGGGACCGGGTGCGAACATCACCCCGAACGTGGAAACCACCAGCTCAAAGGCATTCGCCCTGAACGGCAGCGTCAGGGCATCACCTGCCACGCAATACGCCGTACCGCATCCGGCGCTCGCGTGTATCCGGCGTGAGGCGGCCTGAAGCACCGGCGGCTCCCGACCCAGGGCGGCGACACGCAGACCGGCCCGGGCCAGGGCAGGGGCGGCAGGAGCGGCCCCGGCGCCCACATCCAGCGCACGCAACGGGGCAGGACCCTCTGCACAAGGCCGGGCTCTGTCAGAGCCAGAGCGGCGACCTCGTCGGCAGCATGCGACCAGGCATCACCGGCCAGTTCGGACAAGACGTCCGGCAACCGCTCCACCCGGCCGGCAGCACCCGGGGTACCCCCGTGGGAGGGGCGGACCCGCCTCCCAAAGCCGCCGCCGCCTAAAGAACTCCTAACGAAATGGTCCTTCGAGGTGCTTGGATCGTTCCGGAAGTGTTGATCTGGGGGTGCAGGGTGGCTCGGCGGAAGCCGTGGGATGTCGATGACGAGCTATGGGCGGTGATCGAGCCGCTGCTGCCGAAGGTGGAACGTCGGGTCCGGCATCCGGGGCGCAAGCGGCATCCGGACAGGCTGGTGTTTCAGGGGATCCTGTTCGTGCTGCACACTGGGATCGCCTGGGAACACCTGCCACAGGAACTTGGTTTCGGTTCGGGCATGACCTGCTGGCGGCGCCTGGCCGAGTGGACCAAGGCCAGCGTGTGGCCCCGGCTCCACGAAGCGCTCTTGGCCAGGCTCCGCGGTGCGGACGCCCTGGACTTCTCCCGGACGGCAGTCGACGGCTCCCGCATCCGTGCGTTAAAGGGGGACCGAAGACGGGACGAAGCCCTGTTGACCGGGGCAGGACGGGCAGCAAACATCACCTGATCACCGACGCCACCGGCATCCCGCTCGCCGCCACCTTGACCGGCGGCAACCGGAACGACGTCACCCAGCTCATCCCGCTGCTCCAGGCAGTGCCGCCCGTCCGGGGCAAGTGCGGCCGACCTCGGCGCCGCCCCGACGTCGTGCTCGGTGACCGCGGCTACGACCATGACAAGTGCCGCCGTCTCGTCCGCGTGCTGGGAGTGAAGCCGCTGATCGCGCGACGCGGCACCGAACACGGCTCCGGACTCGGCACTCAACGCTGGGTTGTCGAGCGTGCCTTCGCCCACCTGCACTGGTTCCGCCGCCTGCGGATCCGCTGGGAGATCCGCGACGACATCCACGAAGCCTTCCTCATCCTCGGATGCGCACTGCTCTGCTGGCGACGCCTGAACTCAACTGTCGATCGCTAGTTCTTCTGCAGGGTGCGGGTGACACCGGCGATGACGGCGGTCGTGAGTATCCAACCGAAAGCGATCAGCAGGTAGGCCAGCCACTGGAGGCCGTTGTTCGACCAGTACCACCCCGCGCGCTGTCCCAGACCACCGATGGGAATCAAGAGGTCGAGTGTGTAGACCAGGGGCTGGAACGGGACGCCTTCACCTGGCTTCACCGGGGTGGGAGAGTGGGTACCGAAGACCAGGGTGCCCAGCAGGGTCAGTGTCAGGAGCCAGACGCCTGCCAACCAGGGCCGGTAGCCATAGCCTACGGTCACGTCGAGCAGGTGCCCCCACGCCCGTGCCGGCAGGGATAGGGTGAGGCGACGGTGGCGCTGTTTGGCCAGGAGCACGCGGCGGGCGTCGTCGTCGTGGCCGATCCGCCGGTACCAGCCCGCGAGTTGCTCGTACGGCTGCGGGGCATACCCGGGATTCCGACGGACCCACGCCAGGCGACGGGCCACCTCGTCCCTGTCGGGCGTTTCGCCTTCGCCCGCTGCGGACGGCGTATCCCGGAATCGGATGGAGCCGTAGGTGAACCCTTCCAGAAGCACCTTCTCAGGCCAGCTCCGCTCGCTGTCCTGGCACCAGGTGGCCTGTGCGGACCGGAGGTCCACCAGCCCTGAGAGCGGTGCTGCGGTTCTGTAGTCGAAGTCCCCTACCTGCATCGCCACGCAGTCCAGGGCTGTGCCGTCCCCGTTCAGACGGGCTCCTTCGAAGGTCAACAGACCTTCTATGCGAGCCCTGCGCAGCCGCACACTTCCTTGCGCGGTGAATCCCTGGGAGCAGTCCACGGTCGAGGCGGTCACACCACCTGCGGCAAGTGCGACGCCACCGGTGTTCTCCAACCGTGCGCCTTGCAGGAACAGGCCGCTGAGCAGTCGTGCGCCAGGCAGCCGGAACCCGCCTCGTGTGGTGAGCCGCCGGGCGAAGACGCCGCCGTCCAGGACAAGGCCGCCCGCGAGCACCGCCCATTCTTCCAGGCTTGAAATCTTGGCGTCCGCGAGCAGGAGATTCCCGGTCATACGGGCGTTGACGAGTATGAGAGAGCCACCTTCGACAGTCGACCGCCTCAGATCCAGGTCGCCCTCGATCCGTGCGAGTTCGGCATCGATCCCCGGAACCCAGCTGTCCGCGACCTCGATCGTCCGGGTCGTGGCCCCGCGCAGCCGCACCGCCTCGTCCAGCCGGCAGCCCTCCAGCGAGAACCTGTGGCAGATCTCCGCCCCGGACAGGTCAAGACGGCCGGTGATACGCGTCCCGGCGAGACGCAGGGCGGCTACGCCCCCGGACCGATTGTCGTTCGCGCCGAGCAGCAGCGCCATCACGACGGCCGCGCGGACCGTGCGTTCGGGACCCCACCGAGCACCCGAGGAGGGAGCGTCCGCCTCGAGCACGCCTGTGCGCAGATCAACTCGACCCCCCTCAGGGAAGGCGTCCCATAGCTCGCGCTCCGGCGGGGTCAACTCGTCATATGACAGCACCCATGCAGAGTAATGATCTCCTCACCCGGTCGCGCACCGACCAAGAGATCAGTTCATTCTGTTAGGGGTTCTAAGCCAGTTGAAGAAGGAGGGCTCCCTGGGAAGGACGACGCTGCTCGTCACCTCATACTCCGGCGGACGTCCTGGTGGCGACTCGTTCAATCCCCCGCCCCTCACTCCGCCCATCCGCCGCGCAGAACCCTCCCGGCGCACCCCCCTACGGCACAACCCCCGCCGATCACTCCCTCCGCAGAGGCAACCCACGAGTCCGGCTCCCCGTCTCGATGCCCAAGGGCACGTTCGATCCGGCACAGACCACTGGAACGGACGTGCGCTCAACCAGGGTTGAGGAGAGAGCTTTGATACGTGCCCGGAAGGCATGGGTTACCGCGATAGCGGTACTGACAGTGGCAGGGGCGGCGCCGACGGGGGCGTACGCCGCCCCGGCTCCGCCGGACAAACCCAGCGGAGCAGCCACACCAGACGCCGGGGAGACGCTGCCGCCCGGCTGGCGCATCGCCGGCGAGGACGGGCGGAACCACCTGGAGTGGCGTGCCACCGCGCAGGTCCCCATGGGCGACGCCCGCGTGGAATTCCATGCGAACGGCGCGCTCGTGGGCCTACCCGAGCCGCAGGACGACGGCCGGACCTTCCGTATCCCCCTCGACGAGGTCCGCACCGCCGACCTCGACGACCTCCAGGTCTCGGCCGCGGGGCGCCGGCTCGACGAAGCCCCGGGCGCGGACCCGAGCCGCAAGGTGACGCCGCCGGCCCCGAAACTCCCGCCCAAGCTCCCTGCCGGGCCCGTCGACCCGGGCAAGGCCGGCACATACACCACCACCACCAGTGAGTACAGCCTCTCCTCCGTCAAGCTCCCGGGCCTCCCGGAGCCGGTCGAGATGCGCGCGCTCGTCGTCGCCCCGAAGAAGGCACCTGGCAAGCGTCCGATCGCCCTCTTCCTGCACGGTCGCCACTCCACCTGCTACGTCCCCGGCAAGGACGAGGAGACCTCCGGCAACTGGCCCTGCACCAAGGGCAGCAAGCCGATCCCCAGCCACCGGGGCTATCTGCGCGACCAGAAGCTCCTTGCCTCCCAGGGGTACGTGACCGTCTCGATCTCCGCCAACGGCATCAACGGCCAGGACTGGAACGCCGAGGACGGCGGCGCGCAGGCCCGCTCCTCTCTGATCCGCAATCACCTGGGCCGCTGGGCCGACTGGGCCGCCAACCCCGCCTCCGCGCCCGCGGCGGTGCGCAAGGGCCCGAAGGCCGACCTGTCCCGGGTGCTCCTCGTCGGGCACTCGCGCGGCGGCGAGGGCGTCAACCGCGCGGTGATGGACAGCCTGTACAAGCCGCCGGCCGCCCAGGACGGCTACCGGTCCAGGGCCCGTTGGAACATCCGCGGCACGGTCCACATCGGCCCCACCCTCTTCGGCCACAACCCGGTGCCCGACGTTCCCTCGCTCACGATCCTGCCCGGCTGCGACGGCGACGTCTCCGACCTCCAGGGCCAGGTGTTCACGGACGGCACCCGGGGTGTCAGCCGGGGCAAGGCCCTGCACAGCTCGGTCTACATGATCGGCGCCAACCACAACTACTTCAACAGCGAGTGGACCCCGGGCCAGGCCGAGGCCCCGGCCGACGACGACTTCTGGCACGAGCCCGAGTCGCCGGACCCGCTCTGCTCGCCCGGCGCCGCCGGACGGCTTTCCGCCAACCAGCAGCACAAAGCGGGCGCAACCTATATCGCCGCCGCCGCGCGGCTGTTCGTCGAAGGTGACGACCGCGTACGCCAGCTCGTCGACGGCACCGGCCGTCGCGCCCCCTCCGCCGACCCTGCCCGGGCACTGACCCACGCGGTCGGTGGCAACCGCGGCGCCGGCTTCCTCCCCGACGACCCCCAGGGCCCGCTGAAGGTCAGCGGCGCCCGTCTGTGTGATGCCGTCGCCCCCGGCCGCTCCGCCTGCATGGGCGAGAAGGACCCCGGCTCCTCGCCGCACTTCGCGCACTGGCGCCCCGAGCACGAGGCCGGCCGACACGCGGTCGTCCTGGACTGGGAGAAGCCGGGCACGACCGCCCGCCTCACCCCGAACAAGCCGGTCTCGGTCGAGGGCGCGGGAAGCCTCGCGCTGCGCGTCGCCGTACCCCCGAACACCAGCGGCACCCGCTTCGACGTCGGCGTCAGGGACGCCAAGGGCAAGCGGGCCGTGCTGGGCAGCGTCCGTATCGACGGGTTGCCGGGAACCGACCGCACCGCCTCGTACTGGGCGCAGGAGCTCCGCGTCCCGCTGACCGCCGCGACCCGCGCCAAGCTGAACCTCAGCAAGATCGCCTCCCTGGAAGTGACCCCCAAGTCCTCATCCGGCAAGGCGTGGCTGATGGACGCCTGGTCGTGGAAGCCGGGCACACCCGCGGTGAAGACCACGCCGCTCACCCGCGTCGACATCGGCCGCCTCACGGTCAAGGAAGGCGACTCCGGCTTCCGTACGTACCAGGTGCCCGTCCGCATCACCGGCAAGAACGCGGGCGCGGTCCGGCTGTACGTCACCGACCCGGACACCGGTAGGTCGACCGGCCGACTGGTCAAGGTCGGCCCCGGCACCGCCGGGATCAAGGTCAAGGTGAAGGTCGAGGGCAACAAGCGCTACGGCTGGGACAAGCCCCACGACATCGCGGTCAAGGCCGTCCAGGGCACAGTCGTCGGCGCGGACGGCGGCGGCGTCACCGCCGAGAACGACGACCCGATGCCGAAGGTGACCATCGGGCCGGTGACCGCCGATGTCACCGAGGGCGCGTTGCTGACGTGGCGTATCTCCCTCTCGGAGAAGGCGGACATCGAGATCTGGGCCCTGGCCCAGCTGGTCCCCGTCACCGGCGGCCGCCCGGAGCTGTCCACGGCCGACGTCGACCAGGAGTGGCTCTCCCAGCTCGTGGGGGAAACCCCGAACCCGGCGGTCCCGCTCTCGCAGGTCACGTACGGGACGCTGTGGACGGCGATCGAGGCGGGCGAGGAATCGACAGAGCTGACCGTCCCGACCATCCGCGACCAGGTGACGGAAGAGGCCGAGTACGTGCGCTTCCAGGTGACGGACGACGAGGAGGCGCCGCTGGGCCCGCCGTTCGAGGGCACGGTCCGCGACGCGCCGTAGTCCGCACGGTGCCGTTCCACGCCGCTGCCGCCGCTCTCCGGGCGCTCGACGCGGCGACCGCTCCCGGTGCCCACGTCACCGCGGGCGTGTTCGACCCTGCTGGGGTCACCGAGGAGCCGGCGGCCGACGATGCGGCGGAGTGGAAGGTGCCGTGAGCGCCGTCGGTGTGCCCCGGACCCCTGCAGAGGCCAAGGGCACACCGACGGCTGAACGGATCACCGGACCACCCACCCCCGCATCGCAGCCCACCGGCGCAGACGCCGGCACCCCGCGAGCCAGGCCATAGTGCGTTCGATGCTCCAGCGGTGCCGGCCCGGCCGCCGGCTGGAGCCCGTGCCCTTGCGCGGCACCCGGGGCGTGATCCCGCGGCTGCGTGACCATCTGCGCAAGCGGTCGTAGTCGTAGCCCCTGTCGCCGTGGAGCTTGCCGGGCCTGCGTCGCCGCCGGCGCGCCGGGACCGGATCGGCGGTGTTCCCTGCACCAGCGGGATGAGGGCCTGGCTGTCGTGCGTGTTCGCCCCGGAGATGCCGACGGACAGGGGGCAGACCGGCCCGCTCAGTAACCAAGCAGATCTTCGAACCGTACTTGCCCCGGTCCACAGGATTCGGGCCTGTCAGATCCCCCTTTTCACGGCTCGCGTGTTCACCGAGTCGATCGCGCAGCGGGACCAGTCCAGCTCGCCGCGGGCACCGAGCTCGTCGAGGACCAGGCGGTGGAGATTCGCCCACACCCTGGCCTTCGACCACTCCGTGAAGCGCCGGTGAGCTGTCGCTCCCGACGGCCCGAACGAGGCGGACAGCAACTGTTGCCAGGTGCAGCCCGAGGTGGCCACGAACACGATCGCGGCCAGCACCTGCCGGTCACCATGCCGACGTCGGCCTCCGCCCTGCGGACGAGTCGGCGCTGCCGGTACCACCCGCTGGAACAACTCCCACAGCTCATCCGGCACCAGCCGCTCAATGGTCCCCACCACAGCAACCTATCGAACAAGCCAAATGAGATGGCCTGTCAGTGCTTGATCGTAGCGTCGATGAGGGCCTGGAGCTGCGCCGCGGTGCGGTCCAGGGGTTTGGTGCTGCGCTTGGCGCGGCAGAGGGCCACGGTGCCCTCGACGGCCGCGACGATGAGGGTGGCGACCTGGGCCGCCTGCTCGGCGTCGGCTCCGCGTTCCCGCAGGGAGTCGGCGAGCAGGTCCTCCCACTGGTCGAAGACCTCGGCCGCGGCCGCCAGGGCGGGCGGCACCTCGTCGGCCGGGGGTTCCTCGATGGCCACGGCTAGGACAGGGCAGCCGGCGTGGAAGTCGGTGTCGACGACGATGCCCCGCCACAGGGTCAGGAAGGCACGCAGGCCAGCGGCGGGACCTGCCGCGAGTTCCTTGCGCAGACTGCGGGCGACCCACTCGCCTGTGTAGCGGACCGCCTCCGTGGCCAGCTGCTGCTTGCCCTCGGGGAAGTAGTGGTACGTCGAGCCGAGCGGCGCCTGGGCGTGTTTGGCCATCTCTCGAATGCTCGTGGCGCTCAGCCCGCGCCGGCTGATCATGTCGGCGGCGCCGGCCACGATCCGTTCGCGGGACGGCGTACCGCTGCTGCTCTTGGCCACCTGCACATCTCCTCTGGCTATAACGAACGTCATAGTCTAGCCTGACCTCTCGTTATGACGACTGTCATAACGAGAGGCTGTCGAAAATTGAGGAGCTGCCATGCCGATGATCCGGTTGACCGTCCCGATCGGCGTCCTGACCGATCAGGGCCGCGCGACGATCCAGCGAGATCTCGCCGCCGTGCTGCTGCGGTGGGAGGGTGCGCCAGACACTGCCTTCTTCCGGGCCCAGGCGTGGAGCTACCTCACCGAACTGCCTGAGGGTGTGCAGAAGACGGCCGAGGACGACGCACCCCGCTTCCTCGTGGAGGTGACGGTTCCCCAGGGGGCTCTCTCGGAGCGGCGCAAGGAGGGCCTGGTCGAGGAGGCCACCGCCACCGTGCTCTCGGCCGCCGGCCTGTCCCCGGCCGAGGCTCCGCGGGTGTGGGTGCTGGTGGACGAGCAGCCCGAGGGCACCTGGGGCGCGGGCGGCTCCATCGTCCGCTACGCCGACCTTGTCGCTCTGGCGAAGGGGGAGCGGGCCGATGCGTGAACTGACCTACATCGCCCGACGCACGGTCGAATGGCGTGAGGCACCCGACCCCAAGATCCGGTCCGGCCTGGAGGCGATCGTCGCCCCCGTCGCCGCCACCTCCTGCGACGTGGACTCCTCCATCCTGGCCGGGCACGGCTTCATCGATCCGCCGTTCGCCCTCGGCCACGAATGCGTCGCCCGCATCACTGACATCGGCGACCAGGTCACCACCGTGGCCCCCGGCGACCTGGTCGTGGTGCCCTGGTCCATCAGCTGCGGCACCTGCGCCCCCTGCCGCGGCGGGCTCACCGCCCACTGCGCCTCGGTCCCGCACATGGCCATGTACGGCGCGCCGATCGGCGGCAGCTGGGGCGGGCTCTTCTCCGACCTGGTCCGCATCCCCTACGCCGACGCCATGCTGGTCCCTCTGCCGGCCGGCCTCGAGCCGGTCGCCATGGCATCGGCCAGCGACAACTGGTCCCTGTCCTGGCGGCTCGTAGCCCCCCACCTCAAGGCTCGCCCCGGCGCCCGCGTCCTGGTCGTCGCCCGCGGCAGCATCGGCCTGTACGTGTGCGACATCGCCCGCTCCCTCGGCGCGTCCGACGTTCTCTACGTCGACCCCAACACCGAGCACCGCAAGCTCGCCGAAAGCTACGGCGCCCGCACCGCCGAGGCGATCGAGCCGATCCCACACGGCTTCGACATCGCCGTCGAAGCCACGGGCCGCGTCGACCAGCTGGCCCTCGCCGTCAGATCTCTCGCCCCCGAGGGCGTCTGCGAGTCCGCCGGCAACCACTTCCGGCCCGGCGAGCTCCCCCTGCTCGACATGTACCTCACCGGCGTCACCCTGCGCATCGCCCGCGACAACGTCCGCGCGCACATCCCCGACGCCCTCGACCTCGCCGCCTCAGGGAAGGTCTCTCCCGACCGCGTCGTCTCCCACGTCCTCGACTGGGAGCAACTGCCCGACGCGCTGCCGGAGAAGCACCTGAAGCCCGTCTTCGTACGGGACATCACCCCGGTCCCGGCCCCGAGCTGACCCCCGCCGCCCGGCCGCGGCATGCGGCCACGCACCGAGAAACCCCGATGACATCGCCCCTTCCCCACTCCGCCACCAGCACCGCCCCCGAGCGACAAGACGAGGAGGAACTTCACCAGCGACGGACGGCGATCGCCGCGCTCGGCCACGAGTTGCGCGCCCTGGTCGACGCGACCGTCCGCACCACAGCCGCGCCAGACACCCTGTACCGCGTGGCGGACGGCGTACACAGGCTCACCGCGCAACTGACCGAGCGCCGCCGCGCCCGTGCAGAAGTCCCTGAGGTGGACGAGTTTCCGGGCGGAGTGCGGATGTACAGCCCCGTCACCGGGACCGGTAGCCCGCTCGCGCCGCCCCTGCGCGTGACACGGCTCGACCGCGGCGCCACGGGCACATGCGTCCTGGGCATCGCCCACGAAGGGCCGCCCGGCTACGGACACGGCGGCATCAGCGCCATGCTGCTGGACGAGCTGATGGGCTGGGCCTGCGCCACTGCAGGAATGCCGGGGATGACTGTCTCCCTTCAGATGCGCTACCACCGCCCGGTTCCGCTGGAATCCCCGCTGCGCGTGCTCGCCCACGTCACAGGTACCGAGGGCCGCAAGGTGTACGTAACTGGTTCGATCGCCACCGAAGAAGACCCCTCCACGGTCCTGGTGGCGGCAGAGGGAGTCTTCGTCTCGCCGGACCCTGAGCATGCCCAGGCTCTGTTTCCCAGCCTGCGAAACGCTCCGCGATAAGCCCGCTTCCGCCCCGGCCGGAGCCGTTCAGCGGCGGCTGCCTCCCGGGGCGAGCAGAGCCGTGAACTCGGCGATCGTTTCAGGGGATGGCTTGAGTACCGGCGGACATTCTCCGGCTTCTTGTGCCGGGACTTCGCCATCAGCATCAGCAGCGGCGCTCCCTGCTCACCAAGGTGGGCCACGGGGGAGTGGCGGTACTCGTGCAGGTCCCAGCCAGTACCCGACCCGCGTACGGTGGTGTGCTCGTCCAGCAGCGCCCGGGCCTGCCCGTACGACAGCCGGGCGAACCCGGTGTCGGGGCATACGTCGCGGCGGCGCTGTCACATTATTGGGTGCGTGGGTCTTTGGCGGCGTGCCGGGGCGTGGTAGGGGCCGGTTTCCGGGCCGGTGGCTGTTCTCGGCCCGGTTGTTCAGGCCCTTGTGCGAGCGGTGCTCGACCGAGGGCATGACCTCGTGGTGGGCCGCTTGGTAGGAGCGCAGCTTGTCGGTGACGCTCATCCGGGGCACCGTGCGGGTCGTCTTCAGCAGGCGTCGGAAGAAGCGCCGGGCCGCGGTCTTGTCCCGCCGGTTCTGCACGAGGATGTCCAGGACGGCGTCGTCGGCGTCGACGGCCCGCCACAGGTACTTCAACTCACCGTTGATCCTCACGGAGACCTCGTCCAGGTGCCACTTGTCGCCCGGCCGGGGCCGCCGGCGGCGCAGGCCGTTCGCGTGGATCTGCCCGAACTTCGCGCACCAGCGCCGGACCGTCTCGTGGGAGAGGAGCACACCGCGCTCGAGCATCAGTTCCTCGACCTCGCGGAAGCTGAGCGGGAGACGGAAGCACAGCCACACGCAGTGCGCGATCACCTCGACCGGGTACCGGTGCCCCTTGCACGACGGCGACGCGGACGACACGAGCGAACCCCTCCCCGGCACAACCAACTCCAAGACCATCCCAGACCGGTCAGCCAACGTGACAGCGCTCGTTGAGGTCCACGGCCTGGGAGCCGCTCTCCACGACTGGTGAGTTGCTGGTCTTGGCCGCCGCGCGGCCGAAGACGTCGACGTTGCCGTTGGTGACACGCCAGCCGGGGATGGCGTTGCTGTTCAGCGAGACGTGGGTGTAGGAGTTCCAGTCGGTCGGTTCGGTGTAGGGCTGGATGAAAGACGGGCTGGTGACCGAGATGCCCGTGTCAGCACTCGCCGGCGTAACCCCGAGGAGGGTGGCGGCGGTGACTCCTACAGCGGTCAGGTCGGCCAGCCGACTCCGTCCACCACAAGCAAAACGCGTATGCATACGTTTCCTGTTGATGGGCGTGCAATCGTCGGAGCGACACAACTCCTCCAACTCTCGGTAGCTGATCCGCTACACGCAGCGTCTACTCCGAGAATGGGGGCGCACGAACAACCCCGCCGCAGCGCCCGATGCACAGCCATATAACCGGTCGCGCCCCCGACAGTCAGAGCGCGTGGCTCGGTACGTGCCAAGAGAGACATGAACGGAGTCAACAGCGGCATAAGCGCTGGCCCGGGAGCGTGGCGCTCTTCCTGATGGTCTTCTGTAAAGGGCCGGTGCCCTGGGCGGTGGTTGGGTACTGAGCGTTTTCAGCGTTGCCTCTCCAGGGTGAGGACGGCTTTGGTGACGACCGTCATGTGGTTGGGGCTGCAGCGGGCTCTGCGAAAGATGCGCCAGGACTTCAGTCTCGCGACGCTTCGTTCGACTGGCGCCCGCGCCGCCGACAGAGCCCGGTTGACCGTCCGCTGAGTCGCGGTGAGGTCCTGGTGCGGGAGTCGCCTGACCGGCCTGGTCACCCAGGAGCCGGCCCCGATGTAGGCGCGGTCGGCGAGAAGGGGAACGCTCTGGCGTTCGCAGATCCGGATGATGCGGTGGGTGCGGGCCGCGGACAGGTCGTGGGTGCGTCCAGGCAGGGCGGGCGAGATCCACAGCAGCCTGCCCGCAGGGTCGACCACGACCTGCAGGTCCACGCCGTGGTGGCGGCGCTTGTGGGAGAAGTCGGCCCGGCTGCCGCCGACGCGGTCGCACTCGGTGAGTGTGCCGTCGAGCAGGACGTGATCGGGATCCGTCTCCCGCAGGACCCGCAGCAGACCGGGCGCCCGCCGGGACAGGTGGTCGACAACGGAGGTGACGCAGGCATGGGCAGTGCCGACGGATATGCCGAAACCGGCGGCGATCTGCGCCAGCGTGTCATGCCGGCGAAGGTGGACCAGGCCGACGAGAGCACGCTGGTGGCCAGGCCGACGCCATGGACAACAAGCTCGCTCGCGGGCGATGCGCGGAGCGTCATACCGGCGTCCAGCACGACCAGGATCTTCGGCTCCCGGGCCGTCGCCAGCGTGCTGTTCGACCGCTGATGGGGTCCGCCGGCCACCGTGGGCCGTGCCGTCAGCCGTCCGTGCGGCGCCCGAGCGGCAGCAGGTACTGGAGCGGCTGGTCCATGTCGTCCAGGCCCAGCAGTTCGTGTGCCAAGTCGTCGTGGAAGCCGCCGAGCGGCGTGCCCGCGAGCCCCAGGACCGCGGCGGTCAGCAACAGCGTCTGCGCCAGGTGCCCCGTCTCCAGCAGCCCGAGGCGCAGCGCCCGCAGGCCGTAGCGCCGGCGCAGCAGGCCCAGCTCCACGTACAGTCCGGCGACGACCGGCGCGCCGTCGACGCCGATCCGGTCCGGGTCCTCCTCGGGGCGGGAGAAGTAGGTCGACAGCGCCTCGACTTCGGCCTTCTCGGGCGCCGGGCCCACCCGGCGCAGCGTCCGGTACTCCGGCACGCAGTCGTACGTCGCCGCGGGGAGCCCCGCCACGTTGAGGACGAGCAGCCGCACCCGTGCGGTGTGGAGGGCGCCCGCGCTCGGGTAGGGGCGGTGGGTGTAGATCCGGTCCGAGCCGTCCGGGAACCGCCTCAGGGTCCGGCTGCTCTCTGCCAGCGCGTTCCACAGCAATGCGCCGAGCGTGCTGGCGTCCAGCGGCCCGCCGATCTCGCCGCGCGCGGACGACCGTGCCGCCAGCGCTGCGGCCAACGACACCTCGGGCAGTGGGTCCGCCGGCAGCGGCGTCTCAGGGCCGTGGGTCTGGGCCACCGCGTCGGAGGGAGTCTGGCGCAGGGCGGAGTCCTCGTTGCGACCGATCCGGATCTGGCTCCTCTCCAGGTACTGCCAGTCGGGCGCGCGGTGCCCCTGCGGGAAGTACGACACCGGCTCGTCCGTGTCCAGCAGCGTGCGGGCGGCGAGCCGGCACACCGCGCGCTCCTCGTCCGGGGAGACGCCGAGCCGATTGAGGAGCATGTGCAGCTGCGACGCCCACACCCACCGCAGCACCGCGTCCATGTCGGCGGGCGGAAACTCCGTTCGGGCTCGCAGCGTCCTGTCCGCCGCGCGGACCCGGTCCGCCCATTCCACCAGCCAGGGTTCCCCGGCCCCGCCCTCCGCCAGTCCTTCCCGCAGGGACTCCGCCCGGCGGCCCAGCGCGGAACGCTGCGCCGTGTACACGGAGTTGATCCGCATGTGCACGGCTGCGGCCGGGAGCAGGGGCACCTCGGTGACCCAGCGCCAACCTGCCGCGTGGCCCCGCAGCCACTTCGCCGCCGTGACCCGGTCCATGCCCAGGGCGTACGCCGTGGCATGTGCCAGGTCGGCCGCGAGGACGAGCCGGCCCGACCCGCCGGCCGGCTGCCGCCGCAGCGCGCGCAGCGCCGCCACGGCCACCCGGGAGGAGACCGTGAAGACGTCCTCGGCCGTGGGCAGCGCCCGCGGCCCGCCGTAGCGGCGCGTTTCGGGGACGTACTCCACCACGCGGACCTCACCGTGGTGCGAGGGCCACGGGCCACCCACGGACGGCACCGCCTTGGCGGCCCGGACCAGCGTGGACGGCAGCTCCGCGGCAGCCGAGGGGCTCAACCCCGCGACCCGGATCCGCAGGTGCGGTCCTCCTTCCCCGTACCGGATGAAGAACCACTTCGTGGCCCGCCCCGAAGCGACCAGTCCGTCCAGCAGCCCGGCCGCCTCCTCGGTGAGGAAAGCGTCGGTGTCCTCCGTGTTCGAGTGCAGGAAGAGGTGGTAGCTGTGCCAGGTACCGGTCGTCGTCATGGAGGCCCTCGTTCGTTCGGGGGTCGGAAGGAAGTGGGGTCAGGGGAAGGGGTGGGGGTGGACCGCAAGGTCGTCCAGGCGCAGCGGCCGGTCCGTGCGGCCCAGCCGGTACGGCGTTCGGAGCAGGCGCGGCAGGCCCCTGGTGCGGTGGTTGACGTGACCGAACGTCATGGGCAGTGAGCCCGGCACGACGACCTTGGCGCAGTGCAGGCCGAACCGGTCCCTCAGCCCCGGCTCCGTCTGGTCGACGGCGATGACCTCCAGGCCCTCGCCGGTCAGCCGCCGCACGGTCGCGTCGAGCAGCACGCCGAGGTCCGCCACCGGCTCCGGCGCGCCGGGCCAGGCCTCGGCGACGGAGCGGGTCGGAGTGTCGGCGAAGAGGAACGCCAGCCGCGGGGCCGCCTCGGCCAGGGAGTTCACCCCTACGTGGTCGTCCAGGGTCACCACGAGTTCCGGGTCGTCGAGCATCGGGAGCAGCCGCGCCCGGTCCCGCAGTCCGTTCCCGGCACCGGAACGGTGCGCGGACTCCAGGACGTTGGTCACCACCTCCGCCACCGCCGAACGGATCGCGACGCGCGGGTCGTGGTGGGCGCCGGCGGCCAGCAGCATTCTCGGAGCCCCGGGGTGGGAGCCCTCGTACCGACAGACCGCGACGACCGCCGGGACGCCAAAGTCGTTCGTGGCGTCGAGGAGCAGGAGGCGGTAGCCGGCCAGCTCCGCGCGGTCGGCCAGCAGGGCCGTCTCCAGATCCTCGGGCGGCGGCTCCACGCGGGCGAGCGGGGTGGAGGCGTACCAGGCCATCAGGAACGCGTCCCGCTCCGCGACTTCGAACAGCCCGTAGAGCACCGCTTCCTCCAGGCTGTTGCCCAGCCCGCAGCCGTTGGAGGACTCGTACACCACGCGCGGCCGGTCGCCCGGCACGTCCCAGTACGCCACGTGCTCGGGCACGGCCACGGCCCGGCGCCGGGTGAGGGACCAGCCGTGGACCCAGTCCAGTTCCAGGTCAGGGCTGTACGGGACGGTCCGCGAGGCGGGATGGCCCTGGTAGGCGGGGTCGGGCAGCCCCAGGCGCACGGGATCCACGGCCCGGTCCGGGCCGAGTTCGCCGAAGGACGCCCGCAGCCGGGTCTGTCGGCCGGTCGGCCGCATGCCCGCGAACCGCTCGACGCTCTCGAAGAGCGCCACCCGCTCGCTGGTGCGGAAGTCACCGGCCCGCCCATACCCGCCGTCGTCCACTGCCCGTCCGTCCGTGACGAACGCCGTCGTCAGGCAGAAGGCGGAGTCCTCGCTGCGAAACAGCCGGCGCACCGGGCCGAACCGCTCGTCGTGCAGCGCCCCGCGCAACTCCGCGACCTCGGTGCGGGGGTTGGCGCCACGGAGCACCGCGGGGTCGGGCAGCGGACGGGGGCCCGACGGCACCGGTACGACGTCGGCGGCCGAGTCGTCCGGCAGCGGCCGGCAGACCGCGCAGCCACCGACCGGACGAACCCGGTGGGTGGACCAGGTGGCACGGCCGTGGTGGACGAGGTGCACCGTGGCGGTGGCGTCCGCGTCCGGCCGTGGTCCCGGCGACTCGCCGTCGGCCGCCTCCAGCAGCTCAAGGGCGAGTGCGCCGGTCGCCCCACCCAGCGCGGCCGAGGGAGCCCCCGCCAGAGCCAGGGCCTGACTGTGCCACGGCACCCGCCCGCCCGCCGTGGCCAGCCGCTGGTATTCGGTGCAGGACAGACAGGCGGCAGCGCCCAGACGCAGGACCGGCCCCACGACGGCCAGGGCTCCGTCGAACCGCACCGGGACGAGGCGCACGGGGTGGGCCAGCGCGTGGCGGCTGAGCCGTTCGGCGAGTTCCAGCGTCCACCGGGGCAGCAGGACGACCGCCGGACCCGCCGTCGCGGCAAGCGCGGCCCCGGCGTCGAGCACCGGCACGGGCAGCGGGCCGAGGACCGGACGTCCGGCGTGACTCAACGGCCCTCCCCCCGGCCGTGCAGCACCGAGAAGCCGAACGCGCGCAGTCGCGCGACGAGCGGAGAGGCGGCATCGTCGGACTCCCGGACGCGCAGCCCGGTCAGCCGGCGCAGCACGGTCTGCAGCGCGGCCTCCCGGAGTGCGAGGTCCGCCAGCCAGCCGTTGGTCCAGCCTCTGTCCTCCCAAGGGGCCGTCCGGGCGTTCGCCGTGGCCAGTGCCGCCACCGCGCCGTTCGACCGGCAGAGGTGCCCGACGGCGAGCCCCTGGGCGGCCGAGTCGGCCGCGGCGGCGGCCGACAGGGCGGCGAACGCCGCCGCGTCGCCCGGCGTCGCCTCCACCGCGTCGCCGAGGACGGGCCCGCGGGCGGTTGGATCCGTTCCGCCGCGCACGACAGCCAGGTACGCCTCCTCGTCGGCGAGACGCCGCACCTCGAGTCGGGCGGGCGTGCCGAGACGTCCGGTGAGGGCCGTCCACCAGTGGTCGGCCTGCGGATGCTCCCGCCAGTGCGCCTCGGGCAGTACCGCGCCCGCGGCCGAGAAGGCTTCCGCCGTAGCTTCGCGCAGGGCGCGGCCCAATGCGTGCGCCGGATCCGCGCCCACCGACGCGCGCCCGACGCCGGGCCTCGCCAGCCGGAGCTCTGCGGCCCGGCAGAACGCCTCCAGACGGGCCAGGTCCAGGCGCGCTGCACCGGCCAGCACGGCGCCCTCTGGCAGTTCGCACGAGGCGAGCGGCACCGGTGACTGACGCAGGGCTCCCGGCGCCGGGCCCGGCAGGACCCCGACGCGTTCGTCGGTGAGGGCCGTCACCCGCCCCAGCGCCTCGGCGAGCGCCCGGGCCGGCTCCAGGCGGGCGCGGCGGTCGGCGTCGATCAGGCCGGGCCCCAGCCAGCTGCGGTAGTCGGCCCGCAGGGGCCGGGCGTCGGCCACGAGGATCGCGGGCAGTCCGGGCACCAGTCGCGGGTCGTCCCCCTCGCTCGCCGGGTCCGGCAGCCCGCCGACAGCGCACAGCAGCCGCTGCGCCGCCGAGCCGCCGAGCAGCGCGACGAACGCGGCCGGACCGGCTTCGGCGGGCTCCGACGGCGGGTGCGCGGCGAGCGCGGCCGCGTCCAAGGAGACCTGCTCCGGGCTGCCGGGGGCCGTGACGTATCCCCGGCCGCCCCGGACCCCGACGGCCACGGCCCGCCGGCCGCCTCCGGCTTCGCGCAGCAGGACCACGTCCTCGGGCAGCGCCGGGTCTACGGCGTGCGACCAGGCCACTCCGGCGTCCGACAGCGCGCGCGAGACGGCCTCCGTCAGCGGGCCGCCCGGGGCGCCGGACGCGACCTCCACACGGGCCGCCGCCAGCGCGGCGGCGGTGTCGGCGGGCCGCCCCGCCGTCGCCGCGACCCAGTCGGCGGCGCGTCCGGTCGGCGCCGACACCACCAGGTCGTGGGCCCGCAGACGCTCGACGAGGGTGTCCAGCGCCTTGCGCACCGGGGTGCCGGGCGCGGCCCTGCGGTCCAGTTCCGCCGCGTCGTCCGTGCGCAGGGGCTCCTCCAGCAGACGCCACAGGGCGGGCAGCGCCGTGCTGCCCTCGAGGGTGACGCTGCCGCGCCGTCCGCGCAGGTGCAGGCCGGCCTGCAGCGGGGTGACGGCCACGTCAGGGCGCAGCCGCGGAAGGGTCGGCTCCATCGTGTCGCCGGCGGCCTCACCGGTGGTGTCGCCGCCGGCCCGGGCGTTCGCCGGAAGGGTTCCGGGCGCCGAGGGAGTGGTCATGCTCCGCGCTCCCTCGCGTCGACGGCCGCCGCCATCTCGGCGCGCCAGTCGCACCCGGTCAGGCGGGGCACCGTGCGGATGACGAGATGGGCGGCGAGGTAGCGTTCCAGCGGCGTGACGTCGCAGATCGCGAGGAGCCGGTACAGGGCGTTGGTGCAGGCCCGGTAGACCAGGTAGTCGGGGCGGCTCCACATCGTCCCCCCGGGGTCGGAGCGCCGCAGCAGGCGGTGGAACTCGCTGTAGCGGGTACGCAGGTCCCTGCTCCACCGTTCCGTCGTCTCCGCGTCCCCGGTCGCCGCTGCGCGCTCCCGGTACTGGAGCGGATCGCCGTGCAGGTCGGCTCCCGTGTCGTGGCGGTCCTGCGCCAGCCGCCAAGCGTCGGCCGACCAGTGGGCCCAGTCACGCTCCCATCCGCGTGCCGCGCCCCCGGCAATCCGGCCGACCAGCGCGGTCACCGTGTCGCCCGCGCTCTCCCAGCGCCGTTCGAAGCCCTCCCGCAGTCGGCCGTGGGGGTCGTCATGGACAAGGAAGTCCTCCACGTGGGACACGTACGACCAGTGGCCGCCGGCGAGCCCGCCGGGGTGGGCGGCCGCGTGCGCGGCAAGCGCCGTGACGGCGAGCTGCACGCGCGCCTGCGCGCCGTCGCCGTGCTCGCCGAGGAACCCGGTGCCAGCCCGGAGCGCCTCCAGCCCGCCGCTCAGCAGGTCGTCCCGGAGCGCCGCGCCATCGTCCCCGAGCAGACGCCGCAGGGGAGCGAGGTCGACCGGTTCGAGGCGCACCGTGTTGTCCGGCATGATCGGGTGGTAGGGCGGCGCGACCAGCTCGGCGCGCCCGTTGCGGGCGGCCTGCTCCAGCAGTTCGGCGTCGGTGAGGTCGCACCGCGAGGGATGGACGCCGACCCAGTCGCGCAGCGCCCGTGCCGCGTGCTCGGCGGTCGGCCCGAGCCGTGCCGGGGCACCCCGAAGACGCAGCCGCACGTGCGGGCCGTGTAGCCAGTGCCGTTCGACGTGGGCGGCCAAGCCCCGGTTCCGGCACTCCGCCGTGAGCGGCAGCACCGCCTCCCCCAGCAGCCGTGCCTTGACCGGCTGGTGGTAGTACGCCACCACGTCGAGCACCTCGTCGGCGCCGCCGTCCGCCGGAAGCGGGGTGGACGTCATCGCGACCTCCCCGCCCTGTACGTCTCCGTGACGAGCTCCACCGCACGGGTCGGCACGGCGGATCCGCCCGGCGCGGGCAGCGCCTCCTCGAGAACCGCACCGCCGGGGTGGCGGGAGAGCCACTTGGCCAGGCAGCGCAGGTGGAGCGGGTTGCCCAGATCGACGAACTGGGGCTTGGGGCGGCGCAGGTGCGCCAGGAAGTCCTCGGTCACCCGGCCGGTGGGGACAGTGGGCGCGGGGTGCAGGAAGACCTGGTCGGGCAGGCCGAGCAGGGCACGCCAGTGCGCCACAGGCTCCACCGGAGTCCCGGGGGCCGCCGTCAGCTCGGCATGCAGGGCTCGCACCACGCCGGCCGGCAGGGTCCACCGGCGGCGGTTCAGGACGACGTGCCGGTGGCGCAGCCGGGGAGCGAGGACCACCTCGCCCCCCGGGGCGTCCACGGAGTGCCGGGGCGGCAGCGACCGGAAGTCCACCACGCCGTGCGGGTGGTCGGACAGCAGCGCCGCGATGCGCCGCGGCAGCATGAGCGGGGCGAGGAAGCCGGGGTAGAGCACGTCGAGCGGTTCGCCGGTGGCCGTGACCCGGAACCGCACCTGGTCGCCGGCCTCGTCGTGGAAGAGTTCCACGTCTGCCTCGGCCAGCGAGGTCCAGCGGCGGTCGGGCCCGATGTCGTCCGGGACGAGCAGCGGGTGCAGATTGGCGTTGAACCCTCCGACCGGCCGCATCTGCGCGGCGCGCGCGCCCGGTCCGAGGCCGCGGCGCAGCTGCGCGGCGACGTCCTCGGCCGCGTCGGGGTCGAGCGCGTCGAGGAACCTGCTGGTGAACCGGCCCCAGCCGCCGTACACGCGGTTCACGCAGAGCATCCCGCCGTCCGGGTCCCGCTGGAGGAAGTACGCGTAGCTCAGGGGGCGCTCGACGGCCCAGCGCGGCAACCGCTCGCCCAGTCCCTTGACGGCGTCGGCAGGCAGCAGGACCTCCGTGCCGTCCGGCGATCCGGCCGCGGCGCTGCGCACGGCGTCGGTGAGTTCGGCGCGCAGGGCCATGAGCGCCCCGACACCGGTGGGGAACCCGGACGGATCATCCCGGCCCGGGACGGTGACGCGGGCGGCCCGCTCCCAAGCCTCCTCCACCTCGGCGCCGAACTCCCAGGGGTGCGGGCAGCTGCCACCTGCGCCGTATCGCTCCACGAACCGGTCGCGGGCGGCCCGCCGCATCACGTGTGCGAGGTCGAACAGTTCGGCCAGCGCGGTGACTTCGCCCAGGGCCTCGTGGTCGGCCCCGTCGAGGAACCCGTCGAGTGGCACCGGCCGTGGGGCCACGACGTCCTCGGAGAGGACGTTCAGCGGCGCCGAACCCGTCGGGACGGGCCGTCCGGCGTCGGCGAGCAGCCGGGTCCAGCCGTCGGCGAGCCCGGCGAGGAGGGCCGGGCGCCGCGGCGCGGGTGCGGAGGCGAACGCCGAGGTTTCACGGGACAGTTCCACCAGCCGGTCCGCGAGGCGGCCGGCCGCCTCGGGGCCCTGCTCGCCGACGCCGGGGAGCGTGCGGAGCCATGCGGCCAGCCGGCCCGCCGGGTCCGGGTCCTGCGGCGGGACCGGACTGGTCGGCACCAGCAGACCCGCCTGCCGGAGGCGTTCGAGGAAGGCCAGCGCCGCCGCACGGTTCGTGTCGGGCGCCCCGGGCAGGGCCGAGGCGAGCAGCTCCGCCATCTCGTCGAGCGGCGCGGGAGCCCCGGCGTACGAGGCCAGGAGCCGCAGGGACCCGTTGAAGGCCACCTCCGCCGCGTCCTCGTCGGTGACGAGGTAGCGGCCGCCGGCGAAGGCAACCCGGTCGCGGGCGTATGTCGCGCGTCCCTCGAAGACGCGCGCGGTGCTGGTGACGCGGTGCGGAAGCCCGGCGCCGTGGCGCGGGTCGGCCAGCAGGGCCTCGGCGAGGGCGGTCGTCAGGGTGCGGTTGACCTTCACCGACGCGTGCAGAGGGCCGTCCAGGAGGGGCTGTTCGCCCCACGACCGCACGCGCGGGCGGCCGGCGCGCGGTGGGGCCGGCCGGCCCCAGCCGACGGCTGTGAACCACGAGAAGGGACTGGTCTTGGTGCCGGCCCGCAGAGCGTGGCGCAGCACCGTGGGCTCCTCCTTGCGGGCTTTGCGGTCGTCGGCCCGGCGGCCGGCACGTTCGACCGCGCGCAGCAGGTCGCCGCTGGTGAGCGCGACGGCCCTGGCGAGCGCGGGTTCCCGGCACAGGACGGCGAGGGCCGCCCGCTCGGCCGCGAGTGCCGGTTCGGCGGCGCCGCCCAGCTCGGCCATCAGGGCTCGGCGACGGTCGCGCAGCTCCAGCCAGGATGCGAGCCGGGGGACTCGCCGCGGGAGGTCGTCCAGGCGGTCCAGCACGGCGGGCCGCGGCTCGCGCCCGTTGTGCAGTGCGCGGCGCAGCGGCAGGACGACGTCACGGTGGTACTGCTCGCCGTGGCCGGACCGGCTGGCGTACAGGTCGTCGCAAAGCGGCTCGCGAAGCGCGCGCAGTGCGACTTCGAGCGAGGTAAGGCGGGCGAGGGCGGCACGGAACGCCGCCGTGGCCGGAGACTGCGCGGGGCAGGTCAGCACGGTGGCGCGTACCAGGGCGTATGGCGCCGAGTCGACGAGGTAACTGTCTTGCCCGGGTGGTGTGCCGGCGCTCGCGGTGTGCGGCATGGGCTGTTCCGTCCCTTCGTGCCCGTGGTTCCCGTGGTACGGCACCGGCGCGGGCCGGCCACCGGGGGTGGACGACCCGCGCCGCACGCCGGCCGGTCAGGTGCTCCCGTGGCGTGTCACGAGTCGCGCGGCCGACCACTCGGTGTGACGGAGATCTACAGCGGTACGGGCAGCTGCGGCTGCGCGCACGAGGACGAGCTGCAGGAGCAGGAACTGGCGCCGTTGGAGGCACCGCCCTCGGGAAGCGCGACGGTGTCGCGCATCGAAGTCACGGTGAGGTCCCCGAGGTCGAGGTCCGTAAGGTCGAGACCCGGGATGGCGCTGGTGTCGGACATCGGCTTCTTCCTTCTACGTTGCGGTCCGGTGGGTCGTGGGTGCGGGTGCGGATCAGCCGGCGTCGACGACGCCGGTCTGCAGCTGGGGCTCGGGCTGGGCGCAGGACGACGAGCCCTGGCACGAACAGGATCCCCAGGACGCCCCACCCTCGGGCAGCGCGACGGTGTCGCGCATGGCCGTGACGGTGAGGTCGCTGAGGTCCAGGTCGAGGTCCTGGAGGTCCGGGGCGGTGCGCGCGAGGTCGGACATGGGA
This sequence comes from Streptomyces sp. DH5, assembly GCF_020873915.1. Taxonomy (GTDB): domain Bacteria; phylum Actinomycetota; class Actinomycetes; order Streptomycetales; family Streptomycetaceae; genus Streptomyces. Next base: position 5,472 of record NZ_JAHWGP010000032.1, on the reverse strand, counting down.
GCTCCTCCGTGCGAGAAAGCGAAACCGGAAGTGCGTTGAATGGGCCGTTCGAAACGGTTCCTTGCAGCCCGCTGGTAATGCATTGCACGACGGAAAGACGGCGCAAGCGCCGCCTTGGCCCGTCTTTATCGATCGCTTTTTGCGGTCCGACTATAGGACCCACGTCGGCCCGGAGATGAGCTTTCCCTCGCCTCTGACGCAGATTTGGCCGAGAGATGCCGCTGACGCGACCTTTCGGTGCGGAATTCGTTGTCGGACGGGTCTGCCGGATGCATGAAGGGGAGGGGAATCCTCCGGAAAGGCGGACGGGTAACCCTCTTTCCATGCGACCGCCCACGGCGTGCACCGGGTGCGGTGCGCCCTGTTTCGCTTTCTTGCTCCGGGCGGTGGTTTCGGCGGTTCCCGCCGGCTCCGAACGTCTGCGGCGGTGTGGCGGACCGATGGGCCCTGCTCGGTTCGGCGGGCCCGCCCCTGCCCACGAGGCCCTTGAGCCTGGACAGACCATTTCTTCGTTTGTTGTCGCGGCGGCTGGGTTTTGCGCGGTGTGTGCACGTCGTGGCGGGGTGTGGGCCGGGTGTTCTTGCGGCCTGGTGGTCCTCCGGGGCCGTGCCGGGAGGGTCTCGGTGCCTGGGCCGGGCAGGTGGTCGCTGGGCGGATGTGCCGGAAGTCCCGGTGGACGCGGGCGGGGGTGAGCCTGTCCGGTGGGCTGGGTTTCTCCCAGGGTCGGCACCGGTCGGCCGCCAGCGGCCGGGCAAGCCGCAACTGGGTGTAGGCGGCGATGATCAGCCAGGTCCATCGGTCAGCCGCCTGGGGAGTGCGGATCTTCGGTGCGGTCCAGCCCAGGGACTGCCTGAACAGGCGGAAGGTGTGCTCGATGTCGAAGCGTCGCAGGTAGGCCTGCCAGAGCCGGTCGGCGTCTGCGGGAGTTGTGTCGGTGCCCGACCACCACAGCCAGACCGGCTCGGGGGTGGCTCCGCTGGGCAGGTGGTCGATGTCCAGGCGAATCACCGTTCCCTCGACGATGGGGAGGGTGCCGTCGGCTGCGACCCAGGAGGAGCGGTGGGTCAGCTTGGGATGCAACCGGTTCCAGGAGCGGGCCAGGGGCTGCGCCTGGCCCGCTCCTGACGGTCCTTCACGTCGGACACCCGGATCCGGGACAGACCCGAGGTCGGCGTCGGCGAGGACGACGAACGGGTCGCAGCCGACGAATTCGAGGACTTGCCTCTTCAGTCCCGGGGGCGGCGTTGCGGTGCGGACGCCGGCGGACTCATGTCCGGCAAGTAGTGACGAGCGAAGAGCGTGGCGACCAGATCTCGTCGGCTGCGGACGCCCGTCTTGTCGAACACCGACTTCAGGTGGTCCTGGACCGTGTGCGGTGACAAGCCTGCACTGCGGCTGATGTCGGCTGTGGACCGCCCCCGCAACACCAGCGTCATGACGTCCCTCTCGCGAGGAGTCAGTCCGTACGCCGCGACGATCAGTGCGATGTGCTCAGTGGGACCGGCTCGTTCAACGACGACGGCGGTGCGGGCCGGGGCCGCCGTGGGTTCCTCCAGGCGCCAGGCGTGCAACCGTACCCGGCCGTGCCTGCGGCTGTGCATCCACGAGGTGTGGGAGGCCGCGGCCCCTGCGGCCTGCACCGCCGCTGCCACCGCGTACACGGCGGGAGGCAGTCCGCGATCCCCGGACGGCACGCCGTCGGCGTGCGCCAGGTCGTTGAACCACATGGCCACGGTGGGTGTCGCATGGACCACCTGGTGGTCGCCGTCCAGCAACACCAGTCCCGGCGCCGTCTCCGAGGTGTTCGCTTCGGCGAGCCGCGTCAGGTGCAGCTGGCGCAGTGCGTTTCCCAACGGCTGGACCAGCGACGCCGCCGCAGCCAGCTCTGGGGGTCCGAACGGGGACGCGTCGTCCGCGCGTCCCATGACCAGGGCGCCCCATGCTCCGTGACGGTCCCGCAGCAGCACACGCAGCTCGTCGCGGAAACCGAGGGGCCGCATGATGTCGCGGTACCGGGGACTGAGGGTGAGGTTCCCGCTCGTCTCCCGGCTGAGCAGGCCCACCGGCGTCGGTCTGGCCGCCAGATCGGACAGGTCGTTGGCATCCCCCTCGCGGTACTCGATGTCGAGCATGCGCGGCATCATGGCGGGCGGCAGGCCGTCTCGGTAGTCACCGCCGGTGTTCATCAACGTCTGCGGGTCCACGGTCAAGCAGGCGCATACGTCGAAGCGCAGCGCAGGCCGTACGACCCGTTTCACCGCCTCGAAGAACTCCTCGACGCTCCGCGCGGACTGCGCCGCCCGCGCCGCCGCGTCCCCGGTCTCGCCGACCCGCCTTGCTCCCCCATGACGCCTCATGGTCCGAGGCTAAGCGTGCACAACAGTTCCCGAGCCCGGTTTGCGCAGGTAGTTGTGCCTCCGCTTACCGTGCCCGGGAACCGTCGACGTCCGGGGCGCGCGATCGACGCCTCGGTACGGGTCAGCGGTTGTTGTGCAGGACGAGGTTGAGCTTCGCCCAGTCCTTGCCGCCGTTCTCCCCGTTGCGGAGCGTGATCTCGCTGACCGTCGAGGTCTGTCCCGCGGGGACGTAGCGGTTGAAGTTGTACTCGGCGTCGAGGTCGGTGTTGGTGTCGTTCGTGCCCTCGTAGAACCGCAGGGTCACATAGATCATGACTCCGCCGCCGGCGTCCGTCTCCGCGGACACATGCTTCTCCACACGGATCTCGCCCCCGCACGTGGTCTCCCACCACACCGACGGCGTGCGGACCTCGTTCACCCAGCCCTCGGAGGCGACGTTGCCGTTGCAGTACGTACCGGCGGCGAAGATGCCCTCGTCGTCGCGGATCGTGTAGGTGCCGGTCAGAGCGATGTTCCGCCATACGGAGGCCGTGACCGCGTCACCCGCCGCAGACGGGGCCGCACCGGCAGCCGGAGCCCCCGCCACCGTCAGACCGGCGACTGCGGTTGCGGCCAGCATCCCCATGGTCCTTCTTCGCATGGACATCTCTTCCCCCTCGTTGTCGTCACCGAACGCGCCGAAGGCGGCTCACCACCCTCGACCGGGTAAAGAGTGCCGCGGTCGGTCGGCGTATCCCATCCCAGACATCTGGGGGGTCTCACCCCCGGCGGGCTGTCGCCTTCGGGCTCACCGTCGGCACCCCCGCGCCCCGCCGGGCGCGGGGGTGCCGACGGTGAGGACCACGTCCGGCTGCGCAAGCTGACCGGCAAGGCGTTTCGCCCGCGCCGCACGGGCGGTCGGGAGACCGAACCCGGGTCCGGTACTCCGCCGCTTCCGCGCTGCCGTTTTCGAGGTCCCGGTACGACGGCAGTCCCACGAGGTACATCCGGCCCGTTTCGGTCTGCCGTCGCCTCCACAGTCGTGCCACAACCCCCTGCTCGACAATGGTCTCGGTCATCTCGGGCGTCTCCTTGACCACCAGATCCGCCGTTGATCGGACACTTCCCCTTGGTGATGCGGGAACGCGGGACGTGCCCACGGCAGCGGGGTTCGCACGTGCCGTACGATGCGGCGGCGGTGACCTGCGAGAACCTCGGAAAGGTGGCGCAGGGTGCGGCTGGACAGATCGATAGCGGACGGGTAGACAAGCACGAGAAAGCTCCTGGCGGGCTGGTGATCTTGGTCGTTAACCCGTCTACCAGGAGCTTTCTTCATCTCCGCCACTGGGGCCACACGCCCAGCCTTCCGGCGGGTCGAAACAGCTCAGTACGTCAGCCACTCCCTGTCGGGGATCAAGTCCTCGATCCGTTCCTGGCCTCTCATGGCCCACTGAGGCGCAAGGAACACTGGGCGACAGCGGGCGTGGTCTCCGTTCTGCTGGCAGCGCAGGACCAGTCCTACCGTGCACGAGCTCGTTAGCCGTACGGGTTGAGTGCCCAGAAGCGGACGGTGTCGCTGCGACGGTCGAACCACAGTTTGGTGGAGTAGCCGCTGCCGTCGCGATCGAGCACGTGCGACCGGATCCACTGGGGGCTCTCCGGCCCCTCACCCTTGAGCGGCTTCTCAAACCACGAGGAGAAGTCATCGGTCGGCCCCTCGGAGACGAAGGCGTGGGCCGCCGTCAGCTCGGCAAGTTTCCCCGGTGTCAGCCGGGCGAAGCCCGAGATCACCAGCTCCGGCGACGGTATGCCCCGGTCGTTGTCCCGGCTGCTCACCCACTTGGCGTCGGTGAGCGGGCCCAGCAGCGGGAATGCGCGCTCCAGCGGTGTGGTGTCGGTGTGCCAGTCCCCCTTGGCCCCGTTCGTCACCTGACGCAGGGCCCGCCAGGCGGGTAGGACCGCCAGCCCCGCCCCGATCCCGATCAGCTTCCGTCGCTCCAACGCGATCCCCCTCATGCCTGACTTCGGGGGCACCGTATCTGGCTCGAGCACCTCACCCGGACCACCTGTTGATCACGACCCGATACGCCCCCTAGGCACTGTCCGGCGGATCATGGGCGGAGCCATAAGCGGATCGCTGCTGCGGTGACCGTGCCGTGGAAGACGTAGGCCCTTTTGTCGTAACGGGTGGCGACCGCGCGGGAGTTCTTGAGTCGGTTGATGGTCCGCTCGACCTCGTTGCGTCGCCGGTAGCGGTCGCGGTCGAAGCCGGCGGGTCTGCCGCCCGTGCTGCCTTTGCGCCGGCGGTTGGCCCGCTGGTCCTTCGGCTCGGGAATCGTGTGTTTGATGCGGCGTCTTCGCAGGTAGCGGCGATTGCGGCGGGAGCTGTATGCCTTGTCTCCGCTGATGTGGTCGGGCCGGGTCCGGGGCCGTCCGCCCAGCGGCCTGGGGACCCGGACCCGGTCCAGGACCTCGATCATCTGCGGGGCGTCACCCCACTGCCCTGGAGTGATCAGAAGGGCCATGGGGCGGCAGCCGCCTTCACCGGCAAGGTGGATCTTGCAGGTCAGGCCGCCCCGGGACCGCCCGAGCCCCTCATCGGGGCGGTGGTGCCGGGGCGTCGTCCTTTTTTCGGGATCCGCGGCCTGGCCTTGCGGGCGCCGGCCGCGTGCTGGTGGGCCCGGCAGGACGTCGAGTCGACGCCGACCATCGACCAGTCGATCCGCCCGGCAAGGTCGGCGTCGGCCTGGACCGCCTGCAGGAGCCGGTCCCAGGTACCGTCCGCCGACCAGCGGCGATGCCGCTCGTAGACGGTCTTCCAGGAGCCGTAGCGTTCCGGCAGGTCACGCCACGGAACACCGGTGCGGATCCGGAACAGGATCCCGTTGACCACGGTGCGGTGGTCGTTCCACCGGCCGCCTCGGCCACCCGGAGGCGGCAGATGCGGCTCCAGCAGCGACCACTCGCGATTCGTCAGATCCCCCCGACCCATGACCCAACCAACGAGCGACCAGGGCTTGATCAAGTTCCTTGAGTGTCCGGGTTGTTGGTGATGCCCAGGAGCGGGAGGGCTCGTTCGGGCTGGTCGCGGATTGCCCGAGTGGTCTTGGCGATGTTGACGGCTCCGAGGGTTTTG
>NZ_JAHWGP010000287.1 GCF_020873915.1 Streptomyces sp. DH5 | reverse complement strand
GGACTTCAAGACGTTATCAAGAACTTTATGAGAGTGGTCAGATTGATGACTCATTTGATTTTGAGATTGAAGTTTATCAAAATTTCCAATTCTTGATTATTTCTCTAGATACTTCAGTACCGATTGCTATGGCAACGAATCTGCGACAATATTTAAGTAAAGTAGCAATGTCTAGTGATTTGGAAGATTTGTCAGAAGAGCATTTTGAAATTGTTAAAAAAGAATTGTATGGAGACTTTTTCAAGAGTCTAGATTCAATTGATAACCTTTCAGCGCAATTTATCAATCATCTTGCTGATGAGGAAACTTATTTATCGGTGCCTAAACTACTAAAGACTTTAAGTTTTGAAGAAGTTCTTAAAAGAGGAAATGATTTCTTAATTCAATCAGACGCGACAGAATTCACAATCCTTCCAAAATAAAATCGAAATACTTGTTAAAATTTGCTATAATAAATCTGATTATATTTTATTA
>NZ_JAHWGP010000286.1 GCF_020873915.1 Streptomyces sp. DH5 | reverse complement strand
GGTCACCCACTCGCACGCGGCCGCCGCGAAGGCCGATCGCATCTACAAGCTGGAGGAACACCATGTCCGTATGGCTTAAGGATCTGCACAGCAATTGGCCTTCCTGGCTGGCGGTGGCGCTGACGTGTTTTCTCTCCGGACTGGGATTTTCGCTCGCCGTAGCGCTCATTAACGCAACCGGTGATGACACAACTTCTCTGGGCGGAACCATCCTCGGGCTGGCTATCTGCTCCAATATTCTCGTCATTTTCTCGCAGATGAAGCTCATCATCGACGAGCACATCCACATCTACCGCAGCTGGCGCATGGTGGGCATGCCCAATTGGCTCATCTTTGTACTCGTGCTGGGTCAGATTGCGGCGGTCTCTACGAGCGGTGCGATTCCTGGTGCCTTTTGCGCTACATTTCTCACGGACTTCGCCCTCGACGCTTTGCACCGCGACAACCTTCAAGTGGACGGTATCTCCGTGACGC
>NZ_JAHWGP010000285.1 GCF_020873915.1 Streptomyces sp. DH5 | reverse complement strand
AACCGAGGGTCCGCACCTCGTAGGCGGGCGGAGCGTCCGACGGGACCGGCGCGGAGGGGTCTACGGCGGTGTGGGGCATCTGAGTCACCCCATCATCTTAGGGACGGGGTCAAATCTTCCGGGGCCGTGGCTGTCCGTTCACCGGGCAGCACCCGGAGAACGGAACGACCCCCTCACGGGGTGTCCCAGACCTCGGCGCCCACGCCGTCCTCCGAGCCCGGATCGGACGGGGATCCGAGCCCTGCGAACTCCTCCTTGACCACGGCGAACGCCATGCCGGACGGGTACCCCTTGCGGCCCAGCATGCTCACGAGTCGGCGGGTGAGCTTGTCCCGTTCCTTGCGGTCCGTGAGGTCCGCCGACGCCGGAAGCTTCCTGCGGACGAGCTCGTGCGCGTCACGCACTTCGTCCTCCTCGTGGCGCTGCTCAAGGGCCTGCTCCGCCAGTTCCCCCGTGATGCCGCGCTGGGAGAGC
>NZ_JAHWGP010000284.1 GCF_020873915.1 Streptomyces sp. DH5 | reverse complement strand
GGGATTGTTGTAGCAGCTTATGACTTGTTGGTAGTAGGTCCAGGTCTCTTGTAGCGGCGCGTAGTCGTCGTCGAAGTCAAACAGGTCCTCAAGCCTCCCGCGTTGCTTGTCGGTGAGTAGGTGCTCGGTGGTCAACAGTGTTTTCCGGTTGCGGTAGAGCGGGTCTTTGCTGCGGCCACGTCGGCCTGTTGTTTCTAACTGGAGCCTGGTGCGGCACTTGGTGAGCTTGTCACCGGCCAGGCGTACAACGTGGAACGGGTCCATGACTTGGGTGGCGTTGGGAATGACTTCGCCAGCGGCGGTGGCATAGCCTTGGAAGCCGTCCATGCTGATGATTTTGACCTGATCGCGGAACTGCTCGCTGTGATTATTCAGCCATGTTCGTAACGCGTCAGCGCTTCTGCCAGGGACAACGTCAAGAAGCCGAGCGGGGCGGATGACGTTTCCATCCTTGTCGTGGTGGTCGGTCATATC
>NZ_JAHWGP010000283.1 GCF_020873915.1 Streptomyces sp. DH5 | reverse complement strand
GTCGGGCGGTCTCCTCGATCATGTGCACCAGTATCCAGCGCAGGGAGACCTCGCCGAGCTGCGGCTGCGGCACCACGTGGTCGAGGTCGAAGCGCGCCGCGATCTCCCGGGACCGGGCGCAGGCCCGCTAGTAGCCGGCCACGAGTGACTCGACGGCGTCGGAGAGGCCGGCCAGCTTGCGCAGCACGGTGGCGCGGTGGAAGTCGAGGACTGATTCGAGCACGGCACGCTCGTCGCCGGTGCGGGCCAGCACCGGCCCGAGGGTGGGGTCGACCTTGATCTCCGCCATCCCCGGACCCTAGCCCTCCCGAGCCGGTCGCGCTGCCCGAGCCGGTCGCGCGGGCCCGCCCGCCGGGCCGGCTATCGCCTGCGGTGTGTCGGCCGCCGGGGCAGGATGGGCCCATGGCATCAACGGCAGAGATCCCGCTGGCGGGCGGCAACGCCGACGGGCAGACGGTCACGGTCGAGCTGGAC
>NZ_JAHWGP010000282.1 GCF_020873915.1 Streptomyces sp. DH5 | reverse complement strand
CGCCGTCCCCTGGGCACGCAGCGCGCGCACCGTCCCCGGAGCCGGGTGGCCGTACGCGTTGTCCTCACCGGTGCTGATCAGTGCCAGGCGCGGTGCGGCCAGGCTCACGAGGCCCGGGTCCTGGTAGGCCGAGCCGTGGTGGGCGACCTTCAGGACGTCGACGCCGGCCAGGTGGCGCGCCGCGGGTGAGCGGGCCAGGGCGCGCTGGGCCGGGGGTTCCAGGTCGCCGAGGAGGAGCAGGCGCAGGCCCCCGGTGCGGACCAGCATGGCCACGCTGGCGTCGTTCGGCCCCTCCACCGCCGGGTGGCCCCCGGGCGGCGGCCACACCACCTCCCACGACAGGTCACCGGCCCGCCGCCGCTCCCCGGCGACGACCCGTGTCACCGGGACGCCCGCGGCGGCCGCGGCTCTGCGGACGGCCGCCGCCTGGTCGGCCGGCTCCTCCAGGGCCGTGGTCCCGATGCCGCCCACCTC
>NZ_JAHWGP010000031.1 GCF_020873915.1 Streptomyces sp. DH5 | reverse complement strand
GCGAACCGGCCCGCCACCCGAGCGAACACCGACTCCAACTCAGCCTGCCAGTAACTGACTTCAGGTATCGCGTCCATACCCGGACAACGACAACCAGCAGCTCAGGACACGAATTCTGACTGGAGTATCCCGCCGTCCAGGGTGCGGCCGCAGGGCGGCGGGACGCAGGACACGTCTGATGAGACGCTGTTCGCGGCGATCATCTACGTGCTGGTGTCCGGCTGCGCTTGGCGGGCCTTGCCGCCGTGTTTCGGGATCTCGAAGTCGACCGCTCATCGCCGGTTCCTGATCTGGTCCAGGGCCGGTGTCTGGGGTCGGCTGTACGAGAAGATTCTGCACCGCCTGGACGATGCCGGCCCGCTCGACCTGTCCCGGGCCGCACACGCCTGCACATACGCGAAGACCCCGCTCTCAGCGTTTCCGCTGGTGACGGGGTCTTTGGGCACCTAATCCATGGTGCCCCCGGCAGGATTCGAACCTGCGCACACGGCTCCGGAGGCCGTTGCTCTATCCCCTGAGCTACGGGGGCGTGTCGCTCGCGCGGTGATCGCGGCGACGGGTAGAACACTACCAGTTCCCGTGGGGTGGTCAGGAACCGTTTTCGCAGGAGGGCGGGGGCGGGTGTCGCCCGGTCGGGGTGGAAGTGGGGAAACGCGGGACGCGGTGGCTGGTCCCGACCTACTCTCGAGTGGTGCCAGGCGCATCGGGCCGGGTTCTTGTTGTGGACGACAACAAGGTCATCCGGCAGTTGATCAGGGTCAACCTCGAGCTGGAGGGCATCGAGGTCGTGACCGCAGCCGATGGTGCCGAGTGTCTGGAAGTCGTCCATCAGGTGCGGCCCGACCTCGTCACCCTGGATGTCGTCATGCCGCGGCTGGACGGGCTGAGGGCTGCCGGGCGGCTGCGTTCCGATCCGCGTACGCGTGACATTCCGCTCGTCATCGTCAGTGCGTGCAGTCAGTACGAGGTCGACAGCGGGCTCGATGTGGGAGTGGACGCTTTTCTTGCCAAGCCCTTCGATCCTCGGGAACTTGTCCGGCTGGTTCGCGAGTTGATCGTGGATCCTCTCGGGCGGGTGCGCGGGCCGGGTGACGCCGAGGCCGCTGCTGGGCACGCCGGCGGGTGACGGCGGGGGTGTCCACGGGCGTCCACATCCCGGGACGGCGGCCCAACCTGTTCGCCTACCCACCCCCCTCCTCCCCTACGCTTGTCCCGTGACCCCCGTCGAGCTCTCCCGCACCGTGCTGCACGCGGTACGCCGTGCCGTCGAGGAGGGGGAGCTGAGCGTGGATGTGCTGCCCGAGCGGGTGCGTGTCGCGCCTCCGGGGCCCGGGGGGTACGGGGACTACGCCACGAATGTCGCCCTTCAGCTCGCCCGCCCGGCCAGGCAGCCGGCGCTCAGGGTCGCCGAGCTCCTGCGGGCGCGTCTCGTGGGTGCCGAGGGGATCGGTGACGTCGTGGTCACCGGGCCCGGGTTCATCAACTTCTCGGTGCGGGACACCGATGCCGGCCGCCGGCTCGTGCGGGAGATCCTGCGGGACGGGGTCCGGTACGGGTACCGCCGGGACGGGTACCGCGAGTCGCTTGCCGGGCAGGGGGAGGGCGGCGTCGTACGTCTTCGTGCGGCCCGTGAGGTGCGGGCGGTCGTGCATCTCGATGTCGTCGCTCGTCTTCTGCGGTCGCAGGGGGCTGTCGTGCGGACCAGTTGCGCGGGGCCGCTCGACGCGGAGTGGGGGAGTGTCCTGGGGGTGCTGGGGGTGGGTGTCGAGCCCGCCCAGGGCGGCCCTGACAGCGAGCACGGTCAGGACGACACCTCCGTCGACATCCGTCCCGTCCCCGCTCCCGCCGATCCGCTGCCGCTGGGCCGTGACGCCGCCCGCTGGGCGCTGCTGCATCCCGCGCCGCACGGCCGGCCGCGGATCGGGGACGAGCACCTGGTGCAGCGGGAGAGCAATCCGTTGTTCCGGGTGCGGTACGCGCATGCCCGCACCCGGGCGCTCCTGCGGAACGCCGCGGATCTCGGGTTCGGGCCCGAGCCGGGGGCCGTAGAAGTAGGAGCGGAGGATGCGCGGGACGCGCACAAGGGGCAGGAGGCGCGGGCGCTGCTCCAGGCCCTCGCCGACCATCCCCGTGTTCTCGCGGCCGCTGCCGCGCATCACGCGCCCGACCGGCTCGCCCGGCATCTGGTGACCGTCGCCGATGCCGTGCTGCCGCTGTTGCCCGCCGTGCTGCCGTTGGGTGAGGAGAAACCCTCGGCCGCCCACCGTGCCCGGCTGGCCCTCGCCGAAGCCGCCGGGACGGTGCTGGCCGGTGGCCTGTCCCTGCTCGGCATCGACGCACCCGACCACCTCTGAGAGAGCCCAGAGAACATCATGAGCCGTTCTGCACACCCCGCCGGGCCCCGTCACGCCGACGTCCTCCCCGAGGGGCACTACTCCGCGCCGCCCGCCGATCTCAACGCCCTCGACGCCAAGGTGTGGGCGCAGACCGTCGGGCGGGACGAGCACGGTGTGCTCACCGTCGGCGGGATCGACGTCAAGCGGCTCGCCGAGGAGTTCGGCACGCCCGCCTACTTCCTCGACGAGGACGACTTCCGGGCCCGGGCGCGGGCCTGGCGCACCGCGTTCGGCGACGACGCGGACGTGTTCTACGCCGGCAAGGCGTTCCTGTCCCGGGCCGTCGTGCGGTGGCTGCACGAGGAGGGGCTGAACCTGGACGTGTGCTCGGGCGGGGAGCTGGCCACCGCGCTGTCGGCGGGGATGCCCGCCGAGCGGATCGCCTTCCACGGCAACAACAAGTCGACCGGTGAGATCCGGCGGGCCGTCGAGGCCGGGGTCGGGCGGATCGTGCTCGACTCGTTCCAGGAGATCGTGCGGGTCGCGCACATCGCGCAGGAGCTGGGCACGCGGCAGCGGGTGCAGATCCGCATCACGGTGGGGGTCGAGGCGCACACGCACGAGTTCATCGCCACTGCCCACGAGGACCAGAAGTTCGGGATTCCGCTGGCGGGCGGGCAGGCCGCCGAGGCGGTGCGGCGGGCGCTGACGCTGGACGGTCTTGAGCTGATCGGGATCCACTCGCACATCGGGTCGCAGATCTTCGACATGTCGGGGTTCGAGGTCGCCGCGCACCGGGTGGTGGGGCTGCTCAGGGACATCCGGGACGAGCACGGGGTCGAGCTGCCCGAGATCGACCTCGGGGGCGGGCTCGGCATCGCGTACACGAGCGACGACGATCCGCGTGAGCCGCACGAGATCGCCAAGGCGCTGACCGAGATCGTCACCCGGGAGTGCGAGTCCGCGCGGCTGCGTACGCCGCGGATCTCCGTGGAACCGGGGCGCGCCATCGTCGGGCCGACCGCCTTCACGCTGTACGAGGTCGGAACCGTCAAGCCGCTCGACGGGCTGCGGACGTACGTCTCCGTCGACGGCGGGATGTCGGACAACATCCGTACCGCGTTGTACGACGCCGAGTACAGCGTCTCCCTCGTCTCCCGTGTGTCGGATGCCGAGCCGGTGCTGTGCCGGGTCGTGGGCAAGCACTGCGAGAGCGGTGACATCGTGGTGAAGGACGCCTTCCTGCCGGGGGACCTGGCGCCGGGCGACCTCCTCGCGGTGCCGGCGACCGGGGCGTACTGCCGGTCCATGGCCAGCAACTACAACCATGTGCTGCGTCCGCCCGTGGTCGCCGTCCGTGACGGCGAGGCGCGGGTCATCGTCCGGCGGGAGACCGAGGAGGACCTGCTCAGGCTCGACGTCGGGTGAGTGGCGCCGGGGAGGCCGAGGCCCGGCCCGGTCGGTGCCGGCGACGGGGACGTGATCGGCCGGAGGAAGATCTTCGGCTTTCCCGGTCATGGAAATGAAATAGATGTCTCAGGATCCGGACATAACGCAGAAAGTCGCGTCCGGTGAGTGAGACTGGTGCAACCTAGACGGTATTCAGGAAACGAGGTCGGATGATGCGTACGCGTCCGCTGAAGGTGGCGCTGCTGGGCTGTGGTGTGGTCGGCTCAGAGGTGGCGCGCATCATGACGACGCACGCCGACGACCTCGCCGCCCGGATCGGGGCTCCGGTGGAGCTGGCGGGCGTGGCCGTGCGGCGGCCCGACAAGGTGCGCGAGGGCATCGACCCCGCCCTGGTGACCACCGACGCCACCGCCCTCGTCAAACGCGGCGACCTCGACATCGTCGTGGAGGTCATCGGCGGCATCGAGCCCGCCCGTACCCTCATCACCACCGCCTTCGAGCACGGCGCCTCCGTGGTCTCCGCGAACAAGGCGCTGCTCGCCCAGGACGGCGCCGCACTGCACGCCGCGGCCGAGCAGCACGGCAGGGACCTCTACTACGAGGCCGCCGTCGCCGGAGCCATCCCGTTGATCCGCCCGCTGCGCGAGTCGCTCGCCGGCGACAAGGTCAACCGGGTGCTCGGCATCGTCAACGGCACCACCAACTTCATCCTCGACAAGATGGACAGCACGGGCGCCGGCTACCAGGAGGCCCTCGACGAGGCCACCGCGCTCGGGTACGCCGAGGCCGACCCCACCGCCGACGTCGAGGGCTTCGACGCCGCCGCGAAGGCCGCCATCCTCGCCGGGATCGCCTTCCACACGCGGGTGCGCCTGGACGACGTCCACCGTGAGGGCATGACCGAGGTCACCGCGGCCGACTTCGCCTCGGCCAGGGAGATGGGCTGCACCATCAAGCTGCTCGCCATCTGCGAGCGGGCCGGCGACGGTGCGTCGGTCACCGCGCGGGTGCACCCGGCGATGATTCCGCTGAGCCACCCGCTGGCCTCGGTGCGGGGCGCCTACAACGCCGTGTTCGTGGAGTCGGACGCCGCCGGGCAGCTGATGTTCTACGGGCCCGGCGCGGGCGGCGCGCCGACCGCCTCCGCCGTGCTGGGCGACCTGGTCGCCGTGGGGCGCAACCGGATCAGCGGGGCCACCGGGCCCGGCGAGTCCGCGTACGCGGCGCTGCCCGTCTCGCCGATGGGCGAGGTCGTCACGCGCTACCACATCAGCCTCGACGTGGCCGACAAACCGGGTGTTCTCGCCCAGGTCGCCACCGTGTTCGCGGAGCACGGCGTCTCGATCGATACGGTTCGCCAGCAGGGCAAGGACGGCGAGGCGTCGCTCGTCGTCGTCACGCACCGCGCGTCCGACGCGGCCCTCGGGGGGACCGTCGGGACGTTGCGCAAGCTCGACACCGTGCGTGGTGTCGCCAGCATCATGCGGGTTGAAGGGGAGTAACGAGCAATGACCCACCAGTGGCGCGGAATCATCGAGGAGTACCGGGACCGGCTCCCGGTGTCCGACACGACGCCGGTCGTGACGCTCCGGGAGGGCGGCACGCCGCTCGTGCCCGCGCAGGTGCTCTCCGAGCGCACGGGCTGCGAGGTGCACCTCAAGGTCGAGGGCGCGAACCCCACCGGGTCCTTCAAGGACCGCGGCATGACCATGGCCATCAGCAAGGCCAAGGAGGAGGGCGCCAAGGCCGTCATCTGCGCCTCCACCGGCAACACCTCCGCCTCCGCCGCCGCGTACGGCGTGCGCGCCGGCATGGTCTCCGCCGTGCTCGTGCCGCAGGGCAAGATCGCGCTCGGCAAGATGGGCCAGGCGCTGGTCCACGGCGCGAAGATCCTCCAGGTCGACGGCAACTTCGACGACTGCCTGACGCTGGCCCGCGCGCTGAGTGACAACTACCCCGTGGCGCTGGTCAATTCGGTCAACCCGGTGCGTATCGAGGGTCAGAAGACCGCCGCCTTCGAGATCGTGGACATGCTGGGCGACGCGCCCGACATCCACGTGCTGCCGGTGGGCAACGCGGGCAACATCACCGCGTACTGGAAGGGGTACAAGGAGTACGCCGCCGACGGGGTCAGCACCGGGACGCCGCGCATGTGGGGCTTCCAGGCCTCCGGCAGCGCGCCGATCGTGCGCGGCGAGGTCGTCAAGGACCCGTCGACGATCGCCACCGCCATCCGCATCGGCAACCCCGCCTCCTGGGACTTCGCGCTCGCCGCGCGGGACGAGTCCGGCGGCGCCATCGACGAGGTGACGGACCGTGAGATCCTGCGCGCCTACCGGCTGTTGGCCTCCCAGGAGGGCGTCTTCGTCGAGCCCGCGTCCGCCGCTTCCGTCGCCGGTCTGCTGAAGGCGGCCGAGCAGGGCAAGGTCGACCCGGGGCAGCGGATCGTGTGCACGGTCACCGGGAACGGTCTGAAGGACCCGGACTGGGCCGTCGCGGGTGCGCCGCAGCCGGTCACCGTCCCCGTCGACGCCGCGACCGCCGCCGAGCGGCTTGGCCTGGCCTGACACCTCCAGCCGTACCCGCCGCCACCGGACACCGCGGCCCGGTCCGGGCCGCGGTGTCCGGGTTCGCTCCGACGTGTCCGGGTCTGCGCCCCGGTGCGCCCGGGTCCGCGCCCGGGGTGTCCGGCTTCGTGCCCCGGTGGGTCCGGGTCCGCGCCGGCAGTGCCGTGGCCGGCCGCGCGGGCCCGTCGCCGCGTGGCCCTCGTTCCGCGCTCCGCCCAGGGGGCGGAACGCGCTCATGCCGCCGGAAACCGGCACGGCCGGCGTAAGGCGGCACCAGCGGGGAAAGCCGAGAACAGGGGGTGCACAAGGGGCACTCGACACGCATCGTGCGCCTCCTGTGCGCCCTATGTCGTCAGTCAACCTTCCTTCGATAGGCTGTACTGAACCCGCCCGCCGCATATGCCGCGGCAGTGCGTCGTCCCCACGGTCCGGAACGCTGCCGGGGACGGCCCGGGAAGCGGCCGGCCAGCCCGGTCGGCGGCGGCCCAGGGTTCTCGTACGTCATCGAATGTCCATCGAACGTCCGTCGAGCGTCGTTCGGCAGTCACGCAGCTCAAGGAGAGTCTTCGAGCGATGGCCGGTCCCGCCTTCCGCGCCGCCGCCGTCCGGGTGCGCGTCCCCGCCACCAGCGCCAACCTCGGCCCGGGCTTCGACGCCTTCGGCCTGTCGCTGGGGCTGTACGACGACGTGGTCGTCCGGGTGGCCGACTCCGGGCTGCACATCGACATCGCGGGCGAGGGCGGCGAGACCCTCCCGCGGGACGAGCGCCACCTCCTCGTACGCTCCCTGCGCACCGCCTTCGACCTGCTCGGCGGACAGCCGCGCGGCCTCGAGATCGTCTGCGCCAACCGCATCCCGCACGGCCGGGGCCTGGGCTCCTCCTCGGCCGCCATCTGCGCCGGGATCGTCGCCGCCCGCGCCGTGACGATAGGCGCCGACGCCAAGCTCGACGACACCGCGCTGCTCGAACTGGCCACCGAGATCGAGGGCCACCCCGACAACGTCGCCGCCTGTCTGCTCGGCGGATTCACCCTCTCCTGGATGGAGCGCGGAGCGGCCCGCGCGATCAGGATGGACCCCGCCGACTCCGTCGTTCCGGTGGTTTTCGTGCCCGGGAAGCCGGTCCTCACCGAGACCGCGCGCGGACTGCTCCCGCGCACCGTGCCGCACGTCGACGCCGCCGCCAACGCGGGCCGTGCCGCCCTGCTCGTCGAGGCCCTGACCAGGCGCCCCGAGCTGCTGCTGCCCGCCACCGAGGACCGACTGCACCAGGAGTACCGCGCCCCGGCCATGCCCGAGAGCGCCGCCCTGGTGGAGCGGCTGCGCGGGGACGGCGTCCCCGCGGTGATCTCCGGCGCCGGACCGACGGTGATGGCGCTGACGGACGCGGAGACGGCCGACAAGGTCGAAGCACTGGCCGGCAACGACTGGGCCGCCAACCGGCTCAGCCTCGACGTGCGGGGAGCGAGCGTGCTTCCGCTCGCCACCTGACACACGGTTGCCGGATTTCGAGAGGGGGAATGTTTGTTGGATCCGGTAGTGTTAACCTCAAGTCTGCACCCGACCCCACCATGGCGAGGTGCCTCGTGTCCCCGTCCGGGACAGACATTCTTCCGGGAGCTCCCCAAGCCGCACTGTGTTCACTGCTACGTACGCGGGCAGTACGTCGTACGCGGACGCTGAACGGCCCGACGGTGGGGACACCCCCTCTGGGGGAGCTCCGGAACCGGTGCGACCACGCCACGTGACACACGGTGTCACGGCTCGGGGAAGCGCCATCACCAGAAATCTCTTCCGCCGCTCAGGCGGACAACCGCCCCGGCACCGTTCACACCACACGGACCGATGCCGGACAGCACAACCGGTCGCCGAGCCAGACAGGCCGACGCCCGCTCCAGGGAAGGACCCTTCGTGAGCGACACCACCGATCTGATGGGCGCACGTGTCGAGGAGACCGCTGCCGCGCCCGCCACGGACGCTTCCGCGCCTGCCACCGGTGCCGGCTCCCGGCGGCGCCGCGGTACCGGCCTCGAGGGCATGGTGCTGGCCGAGCTGCAACAGGTCGCATCCGGCCTCGGCATCAGGGGCACCGCGCGCATGCGCAAGAGCCAGCTGATCGAGGTCATCAAGGAGGCGCAGGCCGCCGGTGGGGGCGCCCCCGCCGCAGCGGCCCCGGCCAAGGCCGAGTCCGCCACCGAGACCAAGCCCAAGCGCCGCACCACCTCCCGGACCCGCACGGGCGAGGCCGCCGAGAAGAAGGCCGACACCACGGCCGAGCAGGCCCCCGCCGACAAGGCCGCGGCCCAGCAGCAGATCGACATCCCCGGCCAGCCCTCGCCGAAGGCCTCCGCCGAGCCGGCCGAGGAGGCCGCTCCCGCCGAGCGCCGCCGCCGTCGCGCCACCGCCGACGCGGGCGCCCCCGCCGCCGCGGCCGAGACGGTCACCGCCGAGGCGAAGACCGACACGCCCGCCCAGCAGCAGTCGCAGCAGGGTGACGGCAGGTCCGACCACGACGGCGGCGAGGGCCGCCGCCGCGACCGCCGTGACCGCGGCCGCGACCGCGGTGAGCGGGGCGACCGCGACCGTGGTGACCGCGGTGAGCGGGGCGACCGCGACCGCGACCGCGGAGACCGTGGCGACCGCGGTGACCGTCGCGGCAAGGGCGACGACCAGCAGAACCAGGGCGGCCAGGGCCGTCAGCAGAGCCAGCAGGGTGGCGGCGGCCGTCAGGACGACGGTTACGACGACGACGGAGGCGGCCGCCGTGGCCGTCGCGGCCGCTACCGCGACCGCCGTGGCCGCCGTGGCCGCGACGAGGTGCAGGAGCCGCAGGTCAACGAGGACGACGTCCTGATCCCCGTCGCGGGCATCCTGGACATCCTCGACAACTACGCGTTCATCCGGACCTCCGGCTACCTGCCCGGCCCGAACGACGTGTACGTCTCCCTCGCCCAGGTCCGCAAGAACGGCCTGCGCAAGGGCGACCACATCACCGGCGCCGTGCGCCAGCCCAAGGAAGGCGAGCGGCGCGAGAAGTTCAACGCGCTGGTCCGCCTGGACTCCGTCAACGGCATGGCGCCCGAACACGGCCGCGGCCGCCCGGAGTTCAACAAGCTCACCCCGCTGTACCCGCAGGACCGCCTCCGCCTGGAGACCGACCCGGGCGTGCTGACCACGCGGATCATCGACCTCGTGTCGCCGATCGGCAAGGGCCAGCGCGGACTGATCGTGGCCCCGCCGAAGACCGGCAAGACCATGATCATGCAGGCGATCGCCAACGCGATCACCCACAACAACCCCGAGTGCCACCTGATGGTCGTCCTGGTCGACGAGCGTCCGGAAGAGGTCACCGACATGCAGCGGTCGGTCAAGGGCGAGGTCATCTCCTCGACCTTCGACCGCCCGGCCGAGGACCACACCACGGTCGCCGAGCTCGCCATCGAGCGCGCCAAGCGCCTGGTGGAGCTGGGTCACGACGTCGTCGTGCTGCTCGACTCGATCACGCGTCTGGGCCGTGCGTACAACCTCGCCGCCCCGGCCTCCGGCCGCATCCTGTCCGGTGGTGTCGACTCGACCGCCCTCTACCCGCCGAAGCGCTTCTTCGGTGCGGCCCGCAACATCGAGGACGGCGGCTCGCTGACCATCCTCGCCACCGCCCTGGTGGACACCGGGTCCCGCATGGACGAGGTCATCTTCGAGGAGTTCAAGGGCACCGGCAACGCCGAGCTCAAGCTCGACCGGAAGCTCGCCGACAAGCGGATCTTCCCCGCGGTGGACGTCGACGCGTCCGGCACCCGCAAGGAAGAGATCCTGCTCGCCCCCGACGAGCTCGCCATCGTCTGGAAGCTGCGCCGGGTGCTGCACGCCCTCGACCAGCAGCAGGCGGTCGAACTGCTCCTCGACAAGATGAAGCAGACCAAGTCGAACGCCGAGTTCCTGATGCAGATCCAGAAGACGACGCCGACGCCGGGCAACGGCGACTGACGTCCCGCCGTCCGCCAGGACCGCTTCCGCGAGAGGCCGCTTCCGTGAAGGAGGCGGCCTCTCGCGTGCGGCGAGACCCTCACCACACGGACCCCCGCCCGCCCCGGAGCCGGACGGCACCCGCACAGACGCGGAAACCCCAGGCCGGGGCGGCCGTCACCGCCCCGCGGACGCGACCCGGCGGACGCGGACGCCCACCGGCGGGGCACAGGACGCCGTGCGACCCTGCGCCGCGTCCCCCCGTCCGGTCCGACGCGGCGACCCTGCGCCGCGTCCCCCCGTCCGGTCCGGCGCGGGGACGACAGGTGCCGTACGGGCCTTCGACGGCCGTGTCTGACACCGCGGGCAGGGGGTAACCGTCCGGGGACGAGCCGAGGAGCACATGTCCGCCGAGAGCACAGCCGGTAAGCGCCAGCGGGGCGACGGGCGCCGCCGCGGGCAGCGGGAGAAGCGGCGCACGGGCCTGAGGATCGCGGCCTGGACCGCGGCCGGAATCGTCGCCCTGGGGGGAGCCGGCGCCGGATTCGTCTACGTCGAGCTCAACGGCAACCTCGAGAGCGTCGACATCGACCAGGCCCTCGGCACCGACCGGCCCGGGAAGACGGACGACGGCTCCGAGAACATCCTCGTCCTCGGCTCCGACACCCGCGCCGGAGACAACCAGGACCTCGGCGGCGGATCCGACGACGGTACCGCCCGCTCCGACACCGCGATGATCGTCCACGTCCACGAGGGCCACGAGCGGGCCGGCGTCGTCTCCATACCGCGCGACACCCTCATCGACCGCCCCCCGTGCACCGACACCGACGGCGGCAGCCACCCGGCCGCGAACGGCGTGATGTTCAACTCCGCCTACACCACGGGCGGAGCGGCCTGCGCGGTGAAAACCGTCGAATCCCTCTCCGGCCTGCGCATGGACCACTACCTGGAGGTCGACTTCACCGGCTTCGAGAAGCTCGTCGACGAACTCGGCGGCGTCGAGGTCACCACCACCGAGGACATCGAGGACCCCGACAGCCGCCTCGACCTCCCGGCCGGCACCCACCGCCTCGACGGCGAACAGGCCCTCGGCCTGGTCCGCACCCGGCACGGCGTCGGCGACGGCTCCGACCTCGGCCGCATCCAGCTCCAGCAGGCCTTCCTCAAGGCCCTGGTGCGACAGGTCGGGGAGGTCGGCGTCCTCACCAGCCCGAAGAAGCTGTACGACCTCGCCGACACCGCCACCGAGGCCGTCACCACCGACTCCGGCCTCGGCTCGGTGAACTCCCTGATGTCCTTCGCGAACGGCCTGAAGGGCATCGGGCCCGCCGACGTGCACATGGTCACCCTGCCGGTCGTGTACGACCCGGCGAACGCCAACCGCGTCCTCCTCGACGAGACCAAGGCCCGGCAGGTGTGGGACGCGTGGAGGAACGACCGGCCGATCCCGGCGACGGCCACCGAGGGAACGGCCGCCGGAGAGGCGAAGGACGTGGTGAGCGGCTCCTGAGCGGAGCGGTGCCGTGCCGGCACGACGCCGCCGCGCCGCGCCGCCGGCCCCGCCGGGGCAACGGGGAACAAAAAACCGCGGCCCCCGGTTTTGGGAGAGGACGCCACTCCTGGCAGACTGGTACGTCGGCCCCGGTTCACGCTCCCGCACCGAGCGGAAGCGACCCGGCGCCCTCCCGAACCTAGGAGACACCTTGAAGCGCGACATCCACCCCGAGTACGTCGAGACGCAGGTCAGCTGCACCTGTGGCGCGTCGTTCACCACCCGCAGCACGATCTCCAGCGGCACCGTCCGCGCCGAGGTCTGCTCCGAGTGCCACCCGTTCTACACGGGCAAGCAGAAGATCCTCGACACCGGTGGCCGCGTGGCCCGCTTCGAGGCCCGCTTCGGCAAGGCCGCCGGCTCCAAGAAGTAGCGAGCCCCATACCGCCGGTCCACGGCCGCGCCCCCGCCCGGGGGCAGGCCGGGACCGGCGTTTTTGGTCGTCCGCCCTTCACCCCGTACCAGCAGGAGCCCATGATGTTCGAGGCCGTCGAGGAACTCGTCGCCGAGCACGCCGACCTGGAGAAGAAGCTCGCCGATCCGTCGGTCCACGCCGACCAGGCGAACGCGCGCAAGCTGAACAAGCGCTACGCCGAGCTCACCCCGATCGTCGCCACGTACCGCTCCTGGAAGCAGACGGGCGAAGACATCGAGACCGCGCGTGAGTTCGCCGCCGACGACCCCGACTTCGCCGCCGAGGTCAAGGAGCTGGACAAGCAGCGCGAGGAGCTCACCGAGAAGCTCCGCCTGCTCCTCGTCCCGCGCGACCCCAGCGACGACAAGGACGTCATCCTCGAGATCAAGGCGGGCGCGGGCGGCGACGAGTCCGCCCTGTTCGCCGGCGACCTGCTGCGCATGTACCTGCGCTACGCCGAGCGCGTCGGCTGGAAGACCGAGATCATCGACGCCACCGAGTCCGAGCTGGGCGGCTACAAGGACGTCCAGGTCGCGGTGAAGGCCCGCGGACAGACCGAGCCCGGCCAGGGCGTGTGGGCGCGACTGAAGTACGAGGGCGGCGTGCACCGCGTGCAGCGCGTCCCGGCCACCGAGTCCCAGGGCCGCATCCACACCTCCGCGGCGGGTGTCCTGGTGACCCCGGAGGCGGAGGAGGTCGACGTCGAGATCAACCCCAACGACCTGCGCATCGACGTCTACCGGTCCTCCGGGCCGGGCGGGCAGTCCGTCAACACCACCGACTCCGCCGTGCGCATCACCCACATCCCGACCGGCGTCGTCGCCTCCTGCCAGAACGAGAAGAGCCAGCTCCAGAACAAGGAGCAGGCACTGCGTATCCTGCGCTCCAGGCTCCTCGCGGCGGCGCAGGAGGAGGCGGAGCGGGAGGCCGCCGACGCCCGCCGCAGCCAGGTGCGCACCGTGGACCGCTCCGAGAAGATCCGCACGTACAACTTCCCGGAGAACCGCATCTCGGACCACCGCGTCGGCTTCAAGGCGTACAACCTGGACCAGGTCCTGGACGGCGACCTCGCCGCGGTGATCCAGGCCTGCGTCGACGCGGACTCGGCCGCCAAGCTCGCCGCCGCGTAAGCCCCGTAGACAGCCCGGAGGACCAGTGAACCTGCTGCTCGCCGAGGTGGCCCAGGCCACCCAGCGGCTCGCCGACGCCGGCGTGCCCTCGCCGCGCACCGACGCGGAGGAACTCGCCGCGTTCGTGCACGGCGTCAAGCGCGGTGAGCTGCACGGCGTGAAGGACTCCGACTTCGACGCCCGGTACTGGGAGGTCATCGCCCGCCGCGAGGCCCGCGAACCGCTCCAGCACATCACCGGGCGCGCCTACTTCCGCTACCTGGAGCTCCAGGTCGGGCCCGGGGTGTTCGTGCCGCGGCCCGAGACCGAGTCGGTGGTCGGCTGGGCGATAGACGCCGTCCGCGCGATGGACGTCGTCGAGCCGTGCATCGTCGACCTGTGCACCGGCTCGGGCGCCATCGCGCTCGCCCTGGCGCAGGAGGTGCCGCGCTCGCGCGTGCACGCCGTGGAGCTGTCCGAGGACGCCCTCAGGTGGACGCGCAAGAACATGGAGGGGTCCAGGGTCGAGCTGCGCCAAGGGGACGCCCTGACGGCCTTCCCGGACCTCGACGGACAGGTCGACCTGGTCGTCTCCAACCCGCCGTACATCCCGCTCACCGAGTGGGAGTACGTGGCGCCGGAGGCCCGCGACTACGACCCCGACCTCGCGCTGTTCTCCGGCGAGGACGGACTCGACCTGATCCGCGGCCTGGAACGCACCGCGCACCGGCTGCTGCGTCCCGGCGGGGTGGTCGTCGTCGAGCACGCCGACACCCAGGGCGGCCAGGTGCCGTGGATCTTCGCCGAGGAACGGGGCTGGGCGGACGCCGCCGACCACCCCGACCTGAACAACCGCCCCCGGTTCGCCACGGCCCGCAAGGCACTGCCGTGAGCGTCCCGCATACTTCATCCCCCCAGCAGCACCCGTACGAGGAGGCCCGCTAAATGGCTCGGCGATACGACACCAACGACGCGACCGACCGCGCGACCGGTCTGCGGGAAGCCGCGTCCGCCGTGCGCCGGGGCGAGCTCGTGGTGCTGCCGACGGACACCGTGTACGGGATCGGCGCCGACGCGTTCACCTCGGAGGCGGTCGCCGACCTGCTGGACGCCAAGGGCCGCGGCCGCAACATGCCCACGCCCGTCCTCATCGGCTCCCCCAACACGCTGCACGGCCTCGTCACCGACTTCTCCGAGATGGCCTGGGAACTCGTCGACGCCTTCTGGCCGGGCGCGCTGACCCTCGTCGCCCGGCACCAGCCGTCGCTCCAGTGGGACCTCGGCGACACCCGGGGCACGGTCGCCGTGCGGATGCCGCTGCACCCGGTCGCCATCGAACTGCTCACCGACGTCGGCCCCATGGCCGTGTCCTCGGCCAACCTGACCGGTCACCCGGCCCCGGAGAACTGTGACGCCGCGCAGCAGATGCTCGGTGACTCCGTCTCCGTGTACCTGGACGGCGGGCCCACCCCGGGCAACGTGCCCTCCTCCATCGTCGACGTCACCCGTCCCGTGCCCGTGCTGCTGCGCGAGGGCGCGATCTCGCCGGACGAGCTGCGCAAGGTGGTACCCGATCTCGAGGTGGCGAATTGACGGCCCCTGGGACGGGGCGTGGCATAGGCACCGAGGAATCCAGCGCGGAGATGACGACGACCTTCGGGTTTCCGCGTGACACCTTCCGCATCCTCCACGTCAGCACCGGAAACGTGTGCCGTTCGCCCATCACCGAGCGGCTGACCCGGCATTTCGTCAGCCAGCGCCTCGGCATCCTGGGCGGCGGGCTCATCGTGGAGAGCGCGGGCACCTGGGGGCACGAGGGCGCGGCGATGGAAGCGCACGCGGAGACCGTGCTGGCCCAGTTCGGGGCGGACGCCTCCGGTTTCGTGGGGCGGGAGCTGCTGGACGAGCACGTCATCCGGGCGGACCTGGTGCTGACGGCCACGCGGGACCACCGGGCGCAGGTCATCTCCATGGGCCATTCGGCCGGGCTGCGGACGTTCACGCTGAAGGAGTTCACCCGCCTGGTGAACGCGATCGACCAGGCGACGCTGCCTCCGTTGGAGGAGGGCCTGGTCATGCGTGCCCGGGCGCTGGTGCGTGCCGCCGCGGCCCTGCGCGGGTGGCTGCTGGCGCCGACGGCCGAGGCGGACGAGGTGTACGACCCGTACGGGGCGCCGCTGCCGTTCTTCCAGTCCATCGGTGACGAGATACACCAGGCGCTGGACCCCGTGGTGACGGCGCTGACGGGGGTCCCCGCCCGGGCATAGGCGGTTTCGCGGGCTCCGGCCTACATTGGGCGTACGTCAGTGTCGACGTTCGGAGCGGATCATGCCGGTCAGTCATGCCCTCGAGGCCGATGTCCTGCGGCGGCAGGATCCCGAGCTCGCCGATGTGCTGCTCGGGGAGCGTGAGCGGCAGTCGACCACGCTCCAGCTGATCGCCGCCGAGAACTTCACGTCGCCGGCCGTGCTGGCCGCCCTCGGCTCGCCGCTGGCCAACAAGTACGCCGAGGGCTATCCCGGCAACCGGCACCACGGCGGCTGCGAGATCGCCGACGTCGCCGAGCGCCTCGCCGTGGAGCGGGCCAAGACGCTGTTCGGCGCCGAACACGCCAACGTGCAGGCGCACTCCGGCTCCTCCGCCGTGCTCGCCGCGTACGCGGCCCTGCTGCGGCCCGGCGACACCGTGCTCGCGCTCGGCCTGCCCCACGGCGGCCACCTCACCCACGGCTCACCCGCCAACTTCTCCGGCCGCTGGTTCGACTTCGTCGGCTACGGCGTGGACCCGGAGAGCGGGCTCGTCGACCACGAGCAGGTCCGCGCCCTGGCCCGTGCACGCCGCCCCAAGGCCATCGTCTGCGGTTCCATCTCCTCTCCCCGCCACATCGACTACGCCTTCTTCCGGGAGGTCGCCGACGAGGTGGGCGCCCACCTCGTCGCGGACGCCGCGCACCCCATGGGTCTGGTCGCCGGGGGAGCGGCGCCCAGTCCGGTGCCGTACGCGGACATCGTGTGCGCGACGACGCACAAGGTGCTGCGGGGCCCGCGCGGCGGGATGATCCTGTGCGGCGGCGACCTGGCCGAGCGCGTCGACCGGGCGGTGTTCCCCTTCACCCAGGGCGGCGCCCAGATGCACACCATCGCGGCCAAGGCGGTCGCGTTCGGGGAGGCGGCGACCCCGGCCTTCGCCGCCTACGCGCACCAGGTCGTCGCCAACGCGCGGGTACTGGCCGCTACCCTGACCGCCGAAGGGCTGGCCGTGACCACCGGCGGCACCGACACCCACCTGATCACCGCCGACCCGGCTCCGCTCGGCGTCGACGGACGCGCGGCGCGCGGCCGGCTCGCGGCGGCCGGTCTGGTGCTGGACTGCTGCGCGCTCCCGCACGACGTCCGCGGGCTGCGGCTGGGCACGGCCGCGGTGACCACGCAGGGCATGGGCGCCCGGGAGATGGCGTACGTCGGCGGTCTCCTCGCGAGCGTGCTGCGCGGCGGCACGGACCCCGTGAGCGCCCGGGAGGACGTACGGGAGCTGTGCGCCGCGTTCCCGCCGTACCCGCGCTGAGGGGCCGCCGCCGGGTGGACGGACCGTTCGCACGACCGGTCGTGCAACCATGGTCAGTACCCGGAAGTCCCCACTCGTATGCGCCCCTCGCTAGGGTGTGGAGCTGTGATGGCCGGCGAGATCTGTGGGGAAGCCCGTGCGTGAATACTTGCTGACGCTCTGTGTCACGGCCGCGGTGACGTACCTGCTGACCGGGCCGGTGCGGAAGTTCGCGATCGTGGCCGGTGCGATGCCGGAGATCCGGGCACGTGACGTGCACCGGGAACCCACTCCGCGGCTCGGCGGTATCGCGATGTTCTTCGGCCTGTGCGCGGGCCTGCTGGTCGCCGACCATCTCACCAACCTCAACCAGCTCTTCGAGAAGTCCAACGAACCACGGGCGCTGCTCTCCGGGGCCGCGCTGATCTGGCTGATCGGCGTCCTGGACGACAAGTTCGAGATCGACGCCCTGATCAAGCTCGGCGGCCAGATGATCGCCGCGGGCGTGATGGTGATGCAGGGTCTGACGATCCTGTGGCTGCCGATCCCCGGCGTGGGCTCGGTCGCCCTCACCCAGTGGCAGGGCACCCTGCTCACGGTCGCCCTGGTCGTCATCACGATCAACGCGGTGAACTTCGTGGACGGGCTGGACGGTCTCGCGGCCGGCATGGTGTGCATCGCGGCGGCGGCGTTCTTCCTGTACGCCTACCGGATCTGGTACTCGTACGGCATCGAGGCGGCCGCCCCGGCGACGCTGTTCTCGGCGATCCTGATGGGCATGTGCCTGGGTTTCCTGCCGCACAACATGCATCCCGCCCGCATCTTCATGGGCGACTCCGGCTCGATGCTGATCGGCCTGGTGCTGGCCGCCGGGGCGATCTCCGTCACCGGGCAGGTCGACCCGGACGCGCTGAAGCTGTTCGCCGGGTCGGAGAAGGAGGCCGTGCACCAGACGGTGCCGGTCTACATCCCGCTGCTGCTGCCGCTGACCATCATCGCGGTGCCGGCCGCCGACCTGATCCTGGCGATCGTGCGGCGCACCTGGCGCGGCCAGTCGCCGTTCGCGGCGGACCGGGGCCATCTGCACCACCGGCTGCTGGAGATCGGCCACTCGCACAGCCGCGCGGTGCTGATCATGTACTTCTGGTCGGCGCTGATCGCCTTCGGCGCGCTCACGTACTCGGTGAACTCGGCGTCGATGTGGATCGTGCTGAGTGTGGTGATCCTCTCGACGCTCGGTCTCATCCTGCTCCTGCTGCCCCGCTTCACCCCGCGGGCGCCGCGTTGGGCGGAGGCCGTCGTGCCGCCGCGGTACCGCCGCCGGAGGGCGCCGGTACCCGCCGCGGAGGCGTCGGCCCCGGCGGTCCCGGGGGCGGCCGCGGAGGCCGCGGGAGAGGGCTCCGGCGACGATCGCAGCCCGGTGGCCGCGGGGGTCTCGGGCGCCAACGGGGCGACTGCGGTCGGCCCCCGCGCGGAGTGGGCCGACCGGTCACGGTGAAGGTAAGAATTCGCCTAGAGCATTGCCAAGTCGCGGGCTCCCGATGGGACCCCTTTGAGGTGACGAAACGCCTCAATACCAGACAAAGAGGTCTACTCCGTGCTCGCGCGCACGTGTTCACCCGACTGCGTGATGGTCTGCACACTCGGCAGGTAAAGACTCCGCCAAATAGTTTGTGATACCGTTCACGAGTCCCGCCGGGCGGAGCCGATGGACCGTGGTGCGACGGTTCACAGGTGCCGGGTCATACACGCCCAGCCCGGGGGTTACGCTCGTCCGCGACGACACTCTTTGCACCCCCCTTTTTCTTGATTTGCCCCCGTACACAGCGGAGTTGCCGCCATGCCGTCCAACGACGTCCGGATCCTGATCCAGGCCGCCGTCCCCACCGCTGTCGTCGGTGCGGTCGCCGTCGCGATCGGTGCCGCCGTCGAAGGCGGCAAGGGGGCGATCGGGGCGCTGATCGGTGCCGTGCTCGTGATCGCCCTCATGGGCGGCGGGCTCTACGCGCTCCAGCGGATCGCCAGGCAGCTGCCCCAGCTGTTCCAGGCGATGGGGCTGATGATGTACATGACGCAGCTTCTGCTGATCTTCGTCTTCATCGCGCTCTTCAAGGACACCACGCTGTTCCACCCGAAGGTGTTCGCGCTCGGCCTGCTCGCCTGCACCCTGACCTGGGTCGCGGCACAGGCGCGCGCCACCATGTCGGCCAAGACCCTTTACGTGGAGCCCGATTCGTCGACGGACGAGAGCAAGAAGAACCAGGGGCGCGAGCAGTGAGCCGTAGGGCCGGGATAAAGGCGCACGGGAGACCCTGCTATCGTCCGGTGCCAACTGCGGCATCGCGGGCGCGGGCATCCGAGCTGACGCCTGTCACATCGCGAGGCGAGATGCCCCACTGCCGCCCCCAAACCCGTACCACCAGTCCCGTGCCGATCCGCGGCCCCGTGCCGCGCCGACACCACGAGGTTGCCGAATCCATGCGCCACGCCGAAGGAGCCCGCGGTGAGTGCTGACCCGACGCAGGTGCTCGCCTTCGAGACCGACTGCCACATCTTCGACGGCTGTGGCTTCCCGTCTCCCGGGCTGCACTCGTTCCTCTACAAGCCCCTCTGGGGTGACGGCGACAGCAACCTGTACTTCAACAAGCCCATGCTGCTGGCGCTGCTCGGCTCGATCGTCATCATCGGCTTCTTCTGGGCGGCCTTCCGCCGGCCCAGGGTCGTCCCCGGCAAGCTCCAGATGGTCGCCGAAGCCGGCTACGACTTCGTCCGCCGCGGCGTCGTCTACGAGACGATGGGCAAGCGCGAGGGCGAGAAGTACGTCCCGTTCGTCGTCGCCCTGTTCTTCTTCGTGTGGATGATGAACCTCTGGTCGATCATCCCGCTCGCCCAGTTCCCGGTGACGTCGATCATCGCGTACCCGTTGGTGCTCGCGCTGCTCGTCTACGCCGTGTGGGTCTCGCTGACCTTCAAGAAGCACGGCTTCGTCGGCGCCCTGAAGAACTTCACCGGCTACGACAAGTCGCTCGGCGCCGCCCTGCCGGTCGTCATGCTGATCGAGGCCTTCTCGAACCTGCTCGTGCGGCCCTTCACCCACGCCGTGCGACTCTTCGCCAACATGTTCGCGGGCCACATCCTGCTGGTGCTGTTCACCATCGCCAGCTGGTACCTGCTGAACGGCATCGGGATCGCCTACGCCGGCGTCTCGTTCGTCATGGTCCTGGTGATGACCGCCTTCGAGCTGTTCATCCAGGCCCTGCAGGCGTACGTGTTCGTCCTGCTGACCGTCACCTACATCCAGGGCGCGCTCGCCGAGCACCACTGAGCGCCCCGCACCCGCCCCCAGTCGTCCGGTGGTCCACCCCCACCGGAACCGTGAAGAAAAGGAAGAACTGGCATGTCCCAGACCCTCGCTGCCGTCAGCGGCTCGATCGCTTCCATCGGCTACGGCATCGCGGCCTTCGGCCCCGGCATCGGCGTCGGCATCATCTTCGGTAAGGGCACCGAAGCCATCGCCCGCCAGCCCGAGGCCGCCGGCCTGATCCGCGCCAACCAGATCCTCGGCTTCGCCTTCTGTGAGGCGCTCGCCCTGATCGGCCTGGTCATGCCGTTCGTCTACGGCACGTGATCATCTGATCCACGACCGTCCCACCAGACGAAAGGCACTCTGATATGAGCCCACTGCTTCATATCGCGGCCGAGGAGGCACAGAACCCCCTCGTTCCGCCGATTCCCGAGCTCGTCATCGGCCTGCTCGCCTTCGTCATCGTCTTCGGCTTCCTCGCCAAGAAGCTCCTCCCGAACATCAACAAGGTTCTGGAGCAGCGTCGCGAGGCGATCGAGGGCGGGATCGAGAAGGCCGAGGCGGCCCAGACCGAGGCCCAGAGCGTGCTGGAGCAGTACAAGGCTCAGCTCGCCGAGGCCCGCCACGAGGCCGCGCGCCTGCGCCAGGAGGCGCAGGAGCAGGGCGCCGCGCTCATCGCCGAGATGCGCGCGGAGGGCCAGCGGCAGCGTGAGGAGATCATCGCCGCCGGTCACACCCAGGTCGAGGCGGACCGCAAGGCCGCCGCGTCCGCGCTGCGCCAGGACGTCGGCAAGCTCGCCACCGACCTGGCCGGCAAGCTCGTCGGGGAGTCCCTCGAGGACCACGCCCGGCAGAGCCGTGTGATCGACCGCTTCCTCGACGACCTCGACCAGAAGGCCGAGGCCGCACGATGAACGGAGCGAGCCGCGAGGCCCTGGCCGCCGCACGAGAGCGACTGGACGCGCTGACGGACTCCACGTCCGTGGACGCGGCGCAGCTCGCCGACGAGCTGGCCGCCGTCACCGCGCTGCTCGACCGCGAGGTCAGCTTGCGCCGGGTCCTCACCGACCCGGCGCAGGCCGCCGACGCCAAGGCCGAACTGGCCGGACGCGTCTTCGGCGGCCAGGTGGGCGGCCCGACCGCCGACCTGCTGGCCGGGACGGTGCGCTCCCGCTGGTCGCAGTCGCGCGACCTGGTGGACGCCCTGGAGGAGCTGGCCGTCACGGCCGACCTCACGGCGGCCCAGCAGGCCGGCATCCTCGACGACGTCGAGGACGAGCTGTTCCGGTTCGCCCGGATCGTCTCGTCCGACACCGAACTGCGGGCCGCGCTGACCAGTCGTGCCGCGAGCGGCACGGCCAAGGGCGAGCTGCTGCGTCAGCTCCTCGGCGGCCGCGCCCGGGCCACCACCGAGCGACTGGTGACGCGCCTCGTCACCGCGCCGCGGGGACGTAGTCTGGAGGCGGGACTCGAGTCCCTGTCCAGGCTCGCGGCCGAGCGTCGCGACCGCACGGTCGCCATCGTCACCTCCGCGGTCCCGCTGAGCGACACCCAGAAGCGGCGTCTCGGCGCCGCGCTGGCGAAGCTCTACGGCCGCGAGATGCACCTCAACCTCGACGTGGACCCCGAGGTCCTCGGCGGGATCAGGGTGCGGGTCGGCGACGAGATCATCAACGGCTCGCTCGCGGACCGGCTCGAGGACGTCGCCCGCCGCATGGCGAGCTAGCAGCAACAGCACACGCATGACTACGGCCCTCGTTGGGCCGTGCAGAGGATTCACCTCTTTCAGGGGGGAGTCCCCATCCCCCCAAGTGAAACTTCGGGCCCAACAAGGAGAGCAGGGAACTCAGATGGCGGAGCTCACGATCCGGCCGGAGGAGATCCGGGACGCGCTGGAGAACTTCGTCCAGTCGTACAAGCCGGACGCGGCCTCGCGCGAGGAGGTCGGTACGGTCACCCTTGCCGGCGACGGCATCGCGAAGGTCGAGGGTCTTCCCTCGGCGATGGCCAACGAGCTGCTGAAGTTCGAGGACGGCACCCTCGGTCTCGCCCTGAACCTCGAGGAGCGCGAGATCGGTTGCGTCATCCTCGGTGAGTTCAGCGGTATCGAGGAGGGCCAGCCGGTCACCCGCACCGGCGAGGTCCTGTCCGTCGCGGTCGGCGAGGGCTACCTCGGCCGTGTGGTCGACCCGCTCGGCAAGCCGATCGACGGCCTCGGCGAGATCGAGACCGAGGGCCGCCGCGCCCTCGAACTGCAGGCCCCCACGGTCATGCAGCGCAAGTCGGTGCACGAGCCGATGGAGACGGGCTACAAGGCCGTCGACGCCATGACCCCGATCGGCCGTGGCCAGCGCCAGCTGATCATCGGCGACCGCCAGACCGGCAAGACCGCCCTGGCCGTCGACACGATCATCAACCAGCGTGACAACTGGCGCACCGGCGACCCGAAGAAGCAGGTCCGCTGCATCTACGTCGCCATCGGCCAGAAGGGCTCCACCATCGCGTCGGTCCGCCGCGCGCTGGAGGAGAACGGCGCGCTGGAGTACACGACCATCGTCGCCGCCCCGGCGTCCGACCCGGCCGGCTTCAAGTACCTGGCGCCGTACACCGGCTCGGCCATCGGCCAGCAGTGGATGTACGAGGGCAAGCACGTCCTGATCATCTTCGACGACCTGTCGAAGCAGGCCGACGCCTACCGTGCCGTGTCGCTGCTGCTGCGCCGCCCGCCGGGCCGTGAGGCCTACCCGGGTGACGTCTTCTACCTGCACTCCCGTCTGCTGGAGCGCTGCGCGAAGCTCTCCGACGAGATGGGCGCCGGATCGATGACCGGTCTGCCGATCGTCGAGACCAAGGCCAACGACGTCTCGGCGTTCATCCCGACCAACGTCATCTCCATCACCGACGGCCAGTGCTTCCTGGAGTCGGACCTGTTCAACGCCGGTCAGCGCCCCGCGCTGAACGTCGGTATCTCCGTCTCCCGAGTCGGTGGTTCCGCCCAGCACAAGGCGATGAAGCAGGTCTCCGGCCGTCTGCGCGTGGACCTCGCCCAGTTCCGTGAGCTCGAGGCGTTCGCCGCCTTCGGTTCCGACCTGGACGCCGCGTCGAAGGCGCAGCTGGAGCGCGGTCAGCGCATGGTCGAGCTGCTGAAGCAGGACCAGTACCAGCCGATGTCCACCGAGGACCAGGTCGTCTCCGTCTGGGCCGGCACCACCGGCAAGATGGACGAGGTGCCCGTCGCGGACATCCGCCGCTTCGAGAAGGAACTGCTGGAGTACCTGCACCGCAAGGAGCAGGGCCTCATGACCTCCATCCGCGAGGGCGGCAAGATGTCCGACGACACCCTGCAGGCCGTGGCCG
Source organism: Streptomyces sp. DH5 (assembly GCF_020873915.1). Lineage (GTDB taxonomy): Bacteria > Actinomycetota > Actinomycetes > Streptomycetales > Streptomycetaceae > Streptomyces. The sequence continues at coordinate 68,976 of NZ_JAHWGP010000031.1, read as the reverse complement.
AGGCGATCGCGGACTTCAAGAAGCAGTTCGAGACCAGCGACGGCAAGCTGCTCGGCGAGGACGCCCCGTCCGCCGCCAAGTGACGTAAGGAAGGGACCTGACTCATGGGAGCCCAGCTCCGGGTCTACAAGCGTCGCATCCGATCCGTCACCGCGACCAAGAAGATCACCAAGGCGATGGAGATGATCGCCGCCTCGCGCGTCGTCAAGGCGCAGCGCAAGGTGGCGGCCTCCACGCCGTACGCGCGGGAGCTCACCCGTGCGGTCACGGCGGTCGGAACCGGGTCGGACACCAAGCACCCCCTGACCACGGAGGCGGAGAACCCGACCCGTGTCGCGGTCCTGCTCCTCACGAGCGACCGCGGACTGGCCGGTGCCTTCAACTCCAACGCCATCAAGGCGGCGGAGCAGCTGACCGAGCGCCTGGAGCGCGAGGGCAAGCAGGTCGACACGTACATCGTCGGCCGGCGCGGTGTCGCCCACTACAACTTCCGCGAGCGCACGATCGCGGAGACGTTCACGGGCTTCACCGACGAGCCCTCGTACGCGGACGCCAAGAAGGTCGCGGCCCCGCTGATCGAGGCGCTCGAGACGGAGACGGCGGACGGCGGCGTGGACGAGCTCCACATCGTCTACACCGAGTTCGTCTCGATGATGACGCAGACGGCGGTCGACTCCCGGATGCTCCCGCTGCGCCTCGAAGAGGCCGCTCAGGAGTCGCCGGCCAAGGACGAGATCCTGCCGCTGTACGACTTCGAGCCCTCGGCGGAGGACGTCCTCGACGCCCTGCTGCCGCGGTACGTCGAAAGCCGGATCTACAACGCGCTGCTCCAGTCGGCCGCTTCGAAGCACGCCGCCACGCGGCGCGCGATGAAGTCGGCCACCGACAACGCGGGCGAGCTGATCAACACGCTCTCCCGTCTTGCCAACGCGGCCCGCCAGGCCGAAATCACCCAGGAAATCAGCGAGATCGTCGGTGGCGCCAGTGCCCTGGCCGACGCGAACGCGGGGAGTGACAACTAATGACCACCACTGTTGAGACCGCGACGGCTACGGGCCGCGTCGCCCGGGTCATCGGCCCGGTCGTCGACGTGGAGTTCCCCGTCGACGCGATGCCGGAGATCTACAACGCGCTGCACGTCCAGGTCGCCGACCCGGCCAAGGACGGCGAGCTCAAGACGCTGACCCTCGAGGTCGCCCAGCACCTGGGTGACGGCCTGGTCCGCACCATCTCCATGCAGCCCACCGACGGTCTGGTCCGCCAGGCCCCGGTGACCGACACGGGCTCCGCCATCTCCGTGCCGGTCGGCGACTTCACCACCGGCAAGGTGTTCAACACCCTCGGTGAGGTGCTGAACTCCGACGAGAAGTACACGGGCGAGCGCTGGCCGATCCACCGCAAGGCGCCGAACTTCGACGAGCTCGAGTCGAAGACCGAGATGTTCGAGACCGGCGTCAAGGTCATCGACCTTCTCACCCCGTACGTCAAGGGTGGAAAGATCGGCCTGTTCGGTGGTGCCGGCGTCGGCAAGACGGTGCTCATCCAGGAGATGATCTACCGCGTCGCCAACAACCACGACGGTGTGTCGGTGTTCGCCGGTGTCGGTGAGCGCACCCGTGAGGGCAACGACCTCATCGACGAGATGAGCGAGTCGGGCGTCATCGACAAGACCGCCCTGGTCTTCGGCCAGATGGACGAGCCCCCGGGCACCCGTCTGCGCGTGGCCCTCGCCGGTCTGACCATGGCGGAGTACTTCCGCGATGTGCAGAAGCAGGACGTGCTGTTCTTCATCGACAACATCTTCCGCTTCACCCAGGCCGGTTCCGAGGTGTCGACCCTCCTCGGCCGCATGCCCTCCGCGGTGGGCTACCAGCCGAACCTGGCCGACGAGATGGGTCTCCTCCAGGAGCGCATCACCTCGACCCGTGGTCACTCGATCACCTCGATGCAGGCGATCTACGTCCCCGCGGACGACCTGACCGACCCGGCCCCGGCCACCACCTTCGCCCACCTCGACGCGACGACGGTTCTCTCCCGTCCGATCTCGGAGAAGGGCATCTACCCGGCCGTGGACCCGCTGGACTCGACGTCCCGCATCCTCGACCCGCGGTACATCGCGGCGGACCACTACAACGCCGCGATGCGCGTGAAGAACATCCTGCAGAAGTACAAGGACCTGCAGGACATCATCGCGATCCTCGGTATCGACGAGCTCGGCGAGGAGGACAAGCTCGTCGTCCACCGTGCCCGTCGCGTGGAGCGCTTCCTGTCCCAGAACACCCACGTCGCCAAGCAGTTCACCGGCGTGGACGGTTCGGACGTGCCGCTGGACGAGTCGATCGCCGCGTTCAACGCGATCTGCGACGGTGAGTACGACCACTTCCCGGAGCAGGCGTTCTTCATGTGCGGTGGCATCGAGGACCTGAAGAAGAACGCGAAGGAGCTGGGCGTCTCCTGACTCCCAGGTTCTGATGTGAGCCGCACGGCTCACCGCTGAGGGGGCGGGCACGTCCCGCCCCCTCTCCTACGCCCACTAGACTTGTAACCAACACCCGGCACAACCGCCGGGTGGTGACCCGAGGAGCCACCTTGGCTGCTGAGCTGCACGTCGCGCTGGTCGCGGCCGACCGAGAGGTCTGGTCCGGCGAGGCCACCCTGGTCGTCGCGCGCACCACGTCCGGCGACATCGGCGTCATGCCCGGTCACCAGCCGCTGCTCGGTGTGCTGGAGTCGGGCCCGGTGATCATCCGTACGCGCGAGGCCGGGACGGTCGTCGCCGCCGTGCACGGCGGTTTCATCTCGTTCGCGGACGACAAGCTGTCGCTGCTGGCCGAGACCGCCGAGCTGTCGGACGAGATCGACGTCAAGAGCGTCGAGCAGGAACTGACCCGCGCGAAGGCGGAGGAGGACCCCGAGGCCGAGCGCCGCGCGGACGTCCGTCTGCGGGCGGCGACGGCGGGGCGCTGACCCCGACGAGGTGCGATGACGTCACTCAGCCGCGGCCGGCACCGGAGCGATCCGGAGCCGGTCGCGGCTGAGGCAGATCTGGATGATTTTTCCGTTCCGTTACCTAGGAGACGAGGAGGTCGGTGTCGATGGTCCTCGCTCTGACTGTGTGCGGAATCGTCGTGGCGCTCGTGCTGGTGGGGCTCTTCGTCTTCGGTCTGCGGCGGCGGCTGATCCAGCGCTCCGGCGGCACCTTCGACTGCAGCCTGCGCTGGGACGCCCCCGAGACCGCCGGTGAGTCCGGCGGCAAGGGCTGGGCGTACGGGGTGGCCCGCTACAACGGCGACCGGGTCGAGTGGTTCCGCGTCTTCTCGTACGCGCCCCGGCCGCGCCGCGTCCTGGAGCGGTCCGCGATCGAGGTGGCCGGCCGCCGCGCCCCCGAGGGCGAGGAGGAGCTGGCGCTGCTGTCGGACGCGGTGATCCTCGCCTGTCTGCACCGCGGGACGCGCCTGGAGCTCGCGATGAGCGAGGACGCGCTGACCGGTTTCCTCGCCTGGCTGGAGGCGGCCCCGCCCGGCCAGAGGGTGAACGTCGCGTAGAGCGACGTTCAGGGCCCCGCTGGGTGGGGGTGCCCCGGCAGCGGAGCGGCCGGGGGAGGGCGAACGCGGCCTGGGGTCCGGCCGGCGGAGCGCGCCGGAGCACGTGGAACCGCCCCCGGACACTCGTCCGGGGGCGGTTCCACGTGCCGGCTGTGGCCCTGGGGGCCGTGCGGTCTACTTCAGGCCGCTGTCGATGGCGGCCGCGAGTTCGCCGTTCGCGGTGTCACCGCTGAACTCCCAGAAGAACGCGCCGCCGAGGCCCTGCTGCTTGGCCCAGGCCATCTTGGACTTGATGGTGGCCGGGGTGTCGTAGGACCACCAGTTGGTGCCGCAGTGGGCGTACGCCGTGCCGGCGAAGGTACCGGTGACCGGGCAGCTGTTCTTGAGGATCTTGTAGTCCTCGATGCCCGCCTCGTAGGTGCCGGGCGCGGGGCCGGTGGCGGTGCCGCCGGGGGCGGACTGGGTGACGCCGGTCCAGCCGCGGCCGTAGAAGCCGATGCCGAGCAGCAGCTTGCTCGCCGGGACGCCCTTCGCCTTGAGCTTGGCGATGGCGGCGGCCGAGTTGAAGCCCTCCTTCGGGATGCCGGGGAACGAGGTCAGCGGCGAGTGGGGGTTGGTGGGTCCGGCCTTGTCCCAGGCGCCGAAGTAGTCGTACGTCATCACGTTGTACCAGTCGAGGTACTGGGCGGCGCCGCCGTAGTCGGCCGCGTCGATCTTGCCGCCGTCCGAGCCGTCCGCGGTGATGGCGGCGGTGACCAGGTAGTCCTCGCCGAACTCGGCGCGCAGGGCCTGCGAGAGGTTCCGGAAGGCGGCCGGGCCGCTGGTGTCACAGGTCAGACCGCAGGCGTTGGGGTACTCCCAGTCGATGTCGATGCCGTCGAAGACGTCGGCCCAGCGCGGGTCCTCCACCACGGCCTTGCAGGACTTGGCGAAGGCTGCCGGGTTCTGCGCGGCCTGGCCGAAGCCGCCGGAGTAGGTCCAGCCGCCGAAGGAGTACAGCACCTTGATGTGCGGGTACTTCGCCTTCAGCTGGCGCAGCTGGTTGAAGTTGCCGCGCAGCGGCTGGTCCCAGGCGTCGGCCTGGCCGCTGACGGACTGGTCGGCGGTGTAGGCCTTGTCGGTGGCGGCGTAGGAGTCGTCGAGCTTGCACTGACCGCCCACGACGTTGCCGAACGCGTAGTTGATGTGCGTGATCTTGGCTGCCGTGCCGGACGTCACCAGGTCCTTGACGTGGTAGTTGCGGCCGTAGACGCCCCACTCGGTGAAGTAGCCGAGCTTGACCTTGTCGCCGGGGGGCGGCGGTTCCTCGGTCTGGCCGGTCGTGCGGACCTTCACCGCGCCGCTCACCGGACCGGTCTGGTCGGCGGTGTCACGGGCCTGGACGGTGTAGGAGTAGTCGGTGCCCTTGGTGAGGCCGGTGTCCGTGTGCGAGGTGCCGGTCACCGTGGCGACCCTGGCGCCGTCGCGCAGGACGTCGTAGTCCTTGACGCCCTTGTCGTCGGTCGCCGCCGCCCAGGACAGCCGCACCGACGTGTCGGTGACGTTCGAGGCGGTCGGGGTGCCGGGCGCGGAGGGGGCCGCGTCGCCGGGGACGGAGTTCCCGTCGCAGCTGCCGCCGTTGAGCTTGCAGCCGGACGGGGCGCCGGAACCGCTGCCGTTGAAGCCGAAGCTGATCGACGCCCCGGGGGCGAGGGTGCCGTTCCAGCCGAGGTTCTTGGCACTCCAGTGGTCACCGGAGTTGGTGACGGTGGCGTCCCAGGCGGAGGTGACCTTGGTGCCGGAGGGGAAGTCCCACTCCACCGTCCAGGAGTCGATGGTGGTGGTGCCGGTGTTCTTCACCGTCCACCTGCCCTCGAAGCCGGAGCCCCAGTCCTGGGTCTTGGCGTAGGTGGCGGTCGCCGAGGTCGCTGCCTGGGCGGGGCTCGCGAGGCCGACGAGGCCGGCGACGGGGAGCAGCAGGGTCGCGAACCCTGCGGCGGCTCTGTGTCTGAAGCGCATGCTGCGCCTCCTTATGGGGAGAAGCCGTTGTGGACGTGACTGAGCCATCACGCCCGCAGTGCCGCGAGAATAGAAAGGTCTGGACCACGGGTCAATAGGTCTGGACCACCGTCCTCGCGGTTCGTCCCGGACGTCCGCTAGATCCCCAACTCCTGAGCGAGCACCGCGGCTTGCACCCGGCTGCGCAGCTCCAGCTTGCCCAGCAGCCGGCTGACGTGCGTCTTCACCGTCGCCTCGGCCATGCCGAGCCGCACCCCGATACCGGCGTTGGACAGCCCCTCGCCGAGACACGACAGCACCTCGCGCTCGCGCCGGGTGAGGGAGTCCAGCACCGCCGGATTCCCCGTCACCTCACGCGTGGGCCCGGCGGCGAACTCGGCGATCAGCCGCCGGGTGACGGCCGGGGCCACGATGCCCTCGCCGGCCGCCACCGTGCGCACCGCCGTGATGAGGTCCTTCGCCTCCGTGTTCTTCAGCAGGAACCCGGCCGCGCCCGCCCGCAGCGCCCCGAACACGTACTCGTCGAGGTCGAACGTGGTCAGCACCAGGACGTCGGCGAGCCCTCCGTCCACCACCTGCCGGGTCGCCGACACCCCGTCCAGGCGCGGCATCTGCACGTCCATCAGCACCACGTCGGGGCGCAGTTCGCGGGCGAGCGCCACCGCACGCTCGCCGTCCTCCGCCTCGCCCACCACCTCGATGCCGGGCGCGTTGCGCAGGATCAGCACCAGTCCCGCGCGGACGGCGGACTGGTCCTCGGCGACCAGGACGCGGATCATCAGGTGTCTCCTTGGACGATGTCGGTGACGGGGAGGGTGGCGCGCACCACCCACAGCTTGCCCTCGGGGCCGGCCTCGAACGTGCCGTCGAGCAGGGCGGCCCGCTCCCGCATGCCGACGAGACCTGCGCCCGAGCCCGGTGCGCGCGGGGCGTCCCGGTCGCCGTGCGGACTGCTGACCCGGATGTCGAGGGCGTCGGCCGGCCGGCGCAGGCACACGGTGACCTTCCCCGGCGCCGCGTGCTTCAGGGCGTTCGTCAGCGACTCCTGCACGATCCTGTACGCGGCCAGTTCGACCGGCGCGGGGACGTCGCTGTACGTGGCGTCGAGGGTGACGTCCAGTCCGTTGGCGCGGGCGTTGTCGACCAGGCTGCCCAGGCCGTCGAGCGTGGGGGTCGCCGCCGGTTCCCGGTCGTCGGCGCCGTCGCGGAGGATTCCGATGAGCCGTCGCATCTCGGACAGTCCCTGCACGCTGTTCTCCCGGATCACACCGAGCGCGTCCTTGGAGGTCGCGGGGTCGTCCAGGGAGAGGGCCGCCGTGGAGTGGATGGCGATCGCGGAGAGGTGGTTGGCGACCATGTCGTGCAACTCGCGGGCCATGCGGGCCCGTTCCGCGGTCACGGCCTGGACCCGGTCCATCTCCGCGAGCAGTGCGGTCTGTTCGGCCCGCAGCCGGGCGGCCTCGGCGGCGTCGCGGTGGTTGCGCACGATGAGGCCGGTCGACGCCGGCCCGAACGTCACGGCACCGACGACCAGCCCGAGGAGCAGCGCGTCCGGCACCTGCCACACGGCGTAGGGCACCAGGGTCGCGGCGATCGTGAGCACGCCGGTGATCCACGGCAGGCGGCGGGCGGTGCCGGGCGTGCCGTACACGACGGCGGCGTACATCAGGTCCGTGTACATCACGACCGAGGCGATGCTGCCCCGGGTCATGACGTCCGCGGCCAGTGCCAGCGTGCCGAGGGCCAGGGCGGTACGCGGGGTGGTGCGGCGCAGCAGCTCGCACCCGGCGAGCACGGCGAGCGGTACCAGGACCGGCCAGCGGCCGTCGAGAAGCACGAGCGGATCGGTACCGGGCCGGACACCGAGCCCGAAGCCCCACAGCAGCAGCCCGCCGGCGAGTCCGGCGAGCGCGACCCCCACGTCGAAGCGGGGCGGGTGGGGCAGTCGCAGGGCCATGGCACCATCCAACACCGTGCGCGCACCCGCCCGCCTGCTCCCCGCGGACGGTCCTGGACTGCATCTTTCGATGTACCGCGAGTTCATCGGCGGCGACGACGCCCCGGGCGGGTCCGGACGGGAGCCTGGAAGGGTGACCGAGAGGAGCGAACCGTGATCGTCGCCTTGATCGCCGCCTGCGAGATCGGCTTCTGGGTGCTGCTGGCCGCCGGACTGGCCTTCCGCTACCCGCTGAGGATGCCGCGTACCGGCCTGGCGCTGCTGCTGTGCGAGCCGCTGCTGGAAGTCGTGCTGCTGGTCGTCACCGCCCTGGACCTGAAGAACGGCGCGGAGCCGAACTGGACGCACGGACTGGCCGCGCTGTACATCGGCTACACGGTCGGCCACGGCCACCGCACGGTGAAGTGGCTCGACGGTCACGCCGCCCACCGCCTGGGCGGCGCGCCCCGTCCGCCCGGCCCGCGGTACGGCACGGCCCGCGCCCGGCACGAGACCGGGGTCTGGCTGGGCACGGTGGCGGGCGCCGTCGTGGCGACCGTGCTGCTCCAGCTCGCCATCCGGTACGTCGGCGACCCGGGCCGGGTCACGTCGCTGGAGGACTGGCGCTCGACCGCGTGGCAGATCACCGGCATCCACGGCCTGGTGGCCGCGGCCTACTGGATCTGGCCGAAGAAGGCCCCGGCGGGCGAGCCCTCGGACGCCGGCGCCGGCAGGGAGAGGGTCCGCCCGTGAGGCGGGCGTCCCGGAGCCTCCTCGCCGGTGCCGTCACCCTGGTCGCCGGGCTGGGGCTGTGGCTGTTCGGCGGGGGAGTGGACCTGCCGTGGGTCGAGCCCGCCAAGGTGGGCGTGGTGATGACGTGCGCGGGCGGCGTCGAGCTGCTGCTGGGCCTGCACCGGGCCGCGCGCGGCCCGGCACGGCCGCGGTAGGGCTCAGCGCTCCCCGCCCGGCACCCACAGCACGTCGCCGGTCTCCTTGTTGGCGATGCGGGCCAGGATGAACAGGAGGTCGGAGAGGCGGTTGAGGTAGGTGGCGGTGAGCGGGTTCATGGTCTCGCCGTGGGCCTCGAGGGCCGCCCAGGTGGAGCGCTCGGCCCTGCGTACGACCGTGCAGGCCTGGTGGAGCAGGGCCGCGCCCGCGCTGCCGCCGGGCAGGATGAAGGAGCGCAGCTTCTCCAGCCGCTCGTTGAAGAGGTCGCAGTCCGCTTCCAGCCGGTCGACGTAGAACTGCTCGACCCGCAGCGGCGGGTACTCGGGGTTCTCCACCACCGGCGTCGACAGGTCGGCGCCGACGTCGAACAGGTCGTTCTGGACGCGGGTGAGGACCCCGACGACCTCCTCGTCCAGACCGCCCAGGGCGATCGCGGTGCCGATCACCGCGTTCGCCTCGTTGGAGTCGGCGTAGGCGGAGATCCGCAGATCGGTCTTGGCGACCCGGGACATGTCACCGAGGCTCGTGGTGCCCTTGTCGCCGGTCCGGGTGTAGATACGCGTCAGGTTGACCATGGGGGTCAGCCTAGTTCGGGGCCCGGACGGCCGGACGGGTGCGTGCCGGTTGCCGTCGCCGGACGGTGGCACGGCAGGCGGTCACGCGGCTGCGCGCGGCGCCCGCCGTACCCGTCGGGCGGAGGGTGTGCCGGAGGGCCGGGTCAGATCCCGCAGGTGGGAGCCGACCAGTACGGCGACGGGTCGTGGGCCACGTGGGTGTGGTCGTTGTGGCCGGGGTAGCCCGGGCCGAGGATCTCGGAGAAGCCGTGGACGCGGGACTGGCGGGCCAGGGTGCAGAAGCTCGGCGAGCCGACGAGGTCGGCCGCGTCGCCGTAGAGGTGACGGCTGGTCGACGAGCCGCCCACCGCGCGGTTGCAGGCGTAGGAGCGGAAGCCGCTGGAGATGGTGATCGGCACGTCGCCGAGGGCGCGCCGCAGCGCCTCCAGCTTCCACATGGTCTTCAGCGCGTTCGCCTTGGCGGTGGCCGGGGAGACCGCGCCGCCCGACCAGTCGGAGTTGCACTTGTTGAGTTCGGCGTAGCTGAAGTGGACGGGCGTGCAGTCGGCGTCCTGGAGCGCGTAGATCTTGCTGAAGGTCGCGGGACCGGCGACGCCGTCGGCGGTCAGCCCGTAGGCGGCCTGGAACTTCTTGACGGCGGCGGTGGTGCGGGCGCCGTAGCTGCCGTCGTAGGCGAGCCGTTCGCCCGAGGTCACCCATCCGGCGACCCGGATCTGCAGCTGCGTCACGTCGCTGCCGGAGGATCCCTGGGACAGGGTGCGGTTCCAGGTGTAGCAGCTGTCGGCATGGGCCGTGCCGGCGGTGGCGCCCACACCGAAGACCATACCAGCCATGACCATGACAATTGAGAGGAGGGTGCGTGTCGCACGTCTGAACATCCGGGACTCCCGACCGTGTCGTCGAAGTGTGGTGCGCAGCCGCCCTCGTGGCAGCCGTGCACCAGCGTGCGACAGGGTGCTACGCGCGTCAACAACCCCGAAGCGAACTCCCGCCACCGGCCGCCGGGGCCGGGTGCTCCAGGACGTGACCGGTGTCTCACCCCGTGAGACCGTGACACGCATTACTAACCCCTCACACGCCCCCTCGCGCCCGCTAATGTCCGCGAGTGACGTACGGAAACAGTGTGTGAGCGTGTCGAATTCAAAGGGGAGTCGCACAGTGGCTGGGAAGCTCGCCGTCATCGGGGCCGGTCTCATGGGATCCGGCATCGCCCAGGTCTCCGCTCAGGCGGGCTGGGAGGTCGTCCTGCGCGACGTCACCGACGAGGCGCTCACGCGGGGCACCGACGGCATCAAGGCGTCGTACGACAAGTTCGTGAGCAAGGGCAAGCTGGAGGCGCACGACGCCGACGCGGCCCTCGCCCGGATCACCACGACCACCGACCTGGACGCCTGCGCGGACGCGGACGTCGTCGTCGAGGCCGTGTTCGAGAAGCTCGAGGTCAAGCACGAGATCTTCCGCGCGCTCGACAAGATCGTGCGCGCGGACACCGTCCTCGCCTCCAACACCTCCGCCATCCCGATCACCAAGATCGCGGCCGCGACGGAGCACCCCGAGCGGGTCGTCGGCGCCCACTTCTTCTCGCCGGTGCCGATGATGAAGCTGTGCGAACTGGTCCGCGGCTACAAGACCAGCGACGAAACCCTCGCCAGGACGCGGGAGTTCGCCGAGTCGGTCGGCAAGACCTGCATCGTCGTCAACCGGGACGTCGCTGGCTTCGTCACCACCCGCCTCATCGCCGCCCTCGTCGTCGAAGCCGCCAAGCTGTACGAGTCGGGCGTGGCGAGCGCCGAGGACATCGACCTCGCCTGCAAGCTGGGCTTCGGCCACGCCATGGGGCCCCTGGCCACCGCCGACCTCACCGGCGTCGACATCCTGCTGCACGCCACCGACAACATCTACACCGAGTCCCAGGACGAGAAGTTCGCCGCCCCCGAACTGATGCGCCGGATGGTTGACGCCGGTGACATCGGGCGCAAGAGCGGGCAGGGCTTCTACGAGCACTGACACCGCGCACTCGCCCCGGCGTGCATCACACGCCGGGGTGAATTCGGTATCGGTTCGCTTACAGGTGGCAACCTCCGCGACCGCCACGCGGTCACAGGTTGCATCACCGGCCTTCGAAGAACAGACGGAGCACGAGACGGATCACGGGGAGCGCATATGCACATCAGGGGCGACCACGTCGAGCTGGTCGTCGGGGGCCGCCTCGACGTCCGCAGCGCGGCGGACGCCCGTACGGTCCTGCACTCGGCCGTCGACGACGGAGCCGGCGACCTGGTACTGGACCTGTCCGAACTGGACTCCTGGGACGCCACGGGACTCGGCGTGATCATGGGAGCCCACCGACGGGCCGGCCGGGCCGGCCGGCGCCTGGTGCTGCGCGACGTACCGCCGCAGATGCAGCGCCTGTTGGTGGCCACCCGGCTGCACCGCATCCTGGCGATCGAGGGGGGCATCGGGGTGGACACACTGCCCCGTGTGTGAGGCCACCCGGCTGCGCGACGGCCGGCCCGCCGGCCCCGGTGAACCGTGCGGCCCCGCACAATCCTCACGAGACCGTGACGTCTCGGACCCCGCGGTACCCCGGACTGTCGTAGATACTGGGCGAAGGTTTAGGGTTCGGCTGCCCGCTGCCTTGCAACCCTCGAGCGGGCCCGGACCAGAAGCGACAGCGCGGTGTGCAGCGAGGCCGGGGAGGGCTTCAGCCACGACGCTTTTGGGGGCTAGGACCTATGGACCCGAACAACCCGGGACCCGGTGAGTACGGCCACGACGACGAGGGCGCTTCCCGGGGCGCGCCGCGTCAGCGTCCTCCCCGGGAATCCCTCACCTCCGACTTCGGACAGCACGCGCCCGCGCTCGCCCGCACGGTGCAACTGGTCTCCGGGGACTTCCTGCTGACCGTCAACCCCGTCGACGGCAGCGAGATCGAGCCCTGCCCGCCCGCAGAACGGCCGGGCAGCCCCGCCAAGCTCACCGAGGCCGAACGCGCCGGGGTCGAGCGTGCCTCCGGGCCGCCCGTCCCGCCGGGGCCCGCGCAGCCGTCGCTGCCGCTGCTGGCCCGTCAGGACGAGCGCGAGAAGCTGGTCCGGCTGCTCGCCCGCGGCCGGTCCGTACGCCTCACCGGCCCGGGCGGCTCCGGCCGCACCCGGCTGCTCGACATCGTCGCCGAGGACTGCGCCGACCTCGCGCCCGACGGCGTGGTCCGGCTGAGCGGCCTGCACCGCTCCGCCGACGACCTGCTGTACGACCTCTTCTACGCCGTCCACGACGCCCCCCTGCACCGCCCCGAGCGGGACCGGCTCGTCGAGCACGTCCGCGAGATCGGTGCCGTCGTCGTGCTGGACGACCTCGAACTCGGCGGAGCCGCGCTCGACGAACTGCTGGACGCCACCCCCGAGTGCGCCTTCCTGTTCGGCGCCGCCCCCGAGGTGCCCGAGCCGTCCGCCGACGCCGGCGTCGAGGAGGTCGTCCTCGCCGGCCTCGACCGCGCGGCCGGACTCGACCTGCTCGAACACGCCGTCGGCCGACGCCTCACCGAGGACGAGTCCAACTGGGCCGGGGACCTCTGGTTCGAGTCCGAGGGACTGCCGCTGCGCTTCGTCCAGGCCGGCGCCCTCCTGCGGCAGCGCGACCGGCTGCGGGCCGGCTCCAGCGCCGTCGACGAGTTCGGCGTCTTCGAGGACGTACGGCCCGACGAGTCCCCGTTCGACCCCGCCGACGGCGACGACGTACCGCTGCCCTCGCTCGGCGAGGCCGCCGCACCCGCCCCGCTGCTCGCCTCCCGGCTCAGCAGCTCGGCCCGCGCCACCCTGCGGTTCGCCGTCGCGCTCGGCGGCGAGGTGCCCCACCAGGCGCATCTGCCCGCCCTGGTGGGCGACACCCACGCCGACGCCGCCCTCGGCGAGCTCGCCGCCTGCGGACTGGTCTCCCCGGCCGGCTCCCGCTACCGGCTCGCCGCCGGGGTGCAGGCCCAGCTCGAAGCCGCCGGGTACGCCGACGACGCCGAGGACCAGGTCCGCGCCGCCGCCCAGCACTACGCCTGGTGGACCGGGCACCCCTCGGTCACCCCGGAGCGCGTGTGCGCCGAGGCGGACGCGGTCCTCACCGCGCTCGCCGCGCTGTCGCCGCTCACCTCGGCCACCACCGAGGGCGAGCCCAGCACCGCCGTGCAGCTCGCCCGCACCGCCGCCCCCGCCTTCGCCTCCGGGCTGCACTGGAGCGCCTGGGAACGGGCGCTGCGGGCCGGCGCGGAGGCCGCCCGGCTCGCCGGTGACGTGGGCGAGGAGGCCTACTTCCACCACGAGCTGGGCGTCCACGCGCTGTGCGCCGGACAGCTCGACCGGGCGCGCGCCGAACTGGAGGCGTCCATCGGGCTGCGCGGCGCGCTCGCCGACAAGCGCGGCACCGTGGCCGGGCGCCGGGCCCTGGCCCTGGTCGCCGACCGCTCCGGCACCCCGCTGGCGCTCGCGCCGACCGCGGGCGAGGAGGTGCCCGAGGCCCACTTCGAGGAGTCGGCCCCGCCGCCGCGCGCGGTGCCCACGGCCTTCCCGGAACTGCAGCCGCCCGCCGACACCGCCCTGGTCGTCAGCCGCACGATGCCCGCGCCGGCCGCACCGCCCGCCAAGGCAGGCGTGGGTCTGCGCGGTCTGGCCCGGCGCAATCTGGTCGCGGCCGGCGCGGGCGCCCTGCTCGTCGCCGTGCTGGGCACGGTGGTCACCCTCGGCGCCACGTCCGAGAACGACGCCGGCACGCCGTCGGAGAACGTCGGCGTCAACCCGTCCGCCAGCCGGGGCGCCGACGACGGCAGCCTCGGCGCCGACCCGGCGGCCGGGAGCGACGGCGACACCGGCGACTCCACCAGCCGGCCGGCCGACCCGGGCCCGGACGGCACCCCGGGGACCTCGGACGACCCGACGCCGACGGCGGACGAGTCGGACGAGCCGTCGGACGACGCCGTCACGACCACCGAGCCCGGCGATCCGACGCAGTCGGCGTCGAAGTCCCCGTCGGGGACGACGTCGCCCAAGCCGTCCGGCACCACGTCCCCCCAGCCGTCCGACACGAAGACCGAGGAGCCGACGGACCCGGGGACCGAGGAGCCCACGGATCCCGGGACCACGGACCCGACCGAGCCCACCACCCCGGAGGAGCCGACCACCAGCGACTCCGCCAGCGGGCCGGTCTCCTCCGGCCCCGTGGAGACGAGCGCCTCCGCCGGCGACCCGGGGAGCAGTGACCCGGGCACGTCCGGCGCGGAGACGGTGATCTGACCGCTCGCCGACACGAGTGAGGGCCGGATTCCGCGACGGAATCCGGCCCTTGGTCCTGAGTGCGGCCCGCCGCTCAGAACAGGCGCAGTTTGTCGTCCTCGATGCCGCGCAGCGCGTCGTAGTCGAGGACCTGGCAGCCGATGCCCCGGTCGGTCGCGAGGACCCGTGCCTGCGGCTTGATCTCCTGCGCGGCGAAGACGCCGCGCACCGGGGCGAGATGGGGGTCGCGGTTCAGCAGTTCCAGGTAGCGCGTGAGCTGCTCCACGCCGTCGATCTCGCCGCGCCGCTTGATCTCCACCGCGACGGTCCGCCCCTCGGCGTCCCGGCACAGGATGTCGACCGGCCCGATCGCCGTCATGTACTCGCGGCGGATGAGGGTGTAGCCCTCGCCGAGGGTCTCGATACGGTCGGCGAGCAGTTCCTGCAGGTGTGCCTCCACGCCGTCCTTGATCAGGCCGGGATCGACGCCCAGTTCGTGCGAGGAGTCGTGGAGGATTTCCTCCATCGTGATGATGAGCTTCTCGCCGGCCTTGTTGACGACGGTCCAGACGCCCTCCTCCTCGCCCGTCCCCTCCTTCAGCGCACAGGGCGGCGACATCCAGTTCAGGGGCTTGTAGGCCCGGTCGTCGGCGTGGATCGAGACGCTGCCGTCGGCCTTGACGAGGATCAGACGGGGTGCCGACGGCAGGTGCGCGGTGAGCCGCCCGGCGTAGTCCACGGAGCAGCGGGCAATGACGAGACGCATGGTCGGCAACGCTACTCGACCGGCCGGGGTGGACGCGATTCGCCCTCACAGCCGCCCCCGGCGCCCCACGGGGCACGTCCTGTATCTCCTGGAAAACACGTGTTCGACGATGGCCGGATACCGGCCCACAGGAAGTGCCGCATCCGCGCATTCTCCTGGTGCCGTCACCGTCCGTTGCTTACGGTATTGAAACGGGAGGTCGCGAGCCGTGTACGCAGCGTGCTCGGTTCCGTGCGCTCCCTTATCTGTCAGGCAACCCCTGCTCGTCGGGGGTGCGAGAGGAGAACCCATGTCGCTCGACGTCTCACCGGCCCTACTCGAACAGGCCGAGCGAGGCGAGGTCGACGAAGCGGACTTCGTCGACTGCGTCCGGACCTCCCTGCCCTACGCGTGGGAGATGATCAGCTCCCTGGTGGCCCAGCTGAAGGTGGACGGCGGACCCTTCGCCGACAACCAGACGCCCCCGCCGGACGAGCAGGCGCGCGGCCAGCTGCTGCGTGCCCTCGCGAGTGACGCGATACGCGGCGCGCTGCAACGGCACTTCGGTGTGCGGCTGGCCTTCCAGAACTGCCACCGGGTGGCTGTGTTCCCGATTGACTCCTCGGTCGACGAGACGCTGGCCCGTTTCACCTCGGTGCGCAACCAGTTGCTGAACCAGTCGCCGGAACTGCGCGACTGCTGACGCGTCATCGACAGCTTGCCGCTCCGTACGCGGGAGGTGCGGTGGTACCGGGGCGGCAAGCCACCGTGATCCGAACGACGGGACCCTCGGGCCCCGTGGTCCTAGGAGAGCTGGGGGAGGACCTCGGCGCCGAGCCGCCGTACGTTCTCCTCGGTGGCCGCCAGGTCGCCGGAACCCTCGACGAGCAGGGCGAAGCGGGAGATGCCGGTGCGCTCGCTGGTCGCGGCGAGCCGGTCGGCGCACAGCCGTGGGGTGCCCACCGGGTGCAGTCCGCAGAGCAGTTCGGCGTACGCCAGCGGATCGCGCATCTGCCGCCGCCGCCCGTCCACCGTGACATGGGCCTCCAGTCCCTGCTTCAGCCAGCCCGGCATCGCCTTCATGAGGGCTTCCGCCGCGTCCGTGCGCCGGTCCGCGATCTGGCACACCCCGGCCGAGACGTGGGCGGCGCGGTGGACCTCCCCGGCCGGGCGGCCGCTCGCTCTCGCATGGCTGTGCCACAGGGCGACCATCTCGGCCTTCTCCTCGTCCCCGATGTGCATGCCGAGCAGCATCGGCAGCCCGCGCTCGGCGGCCAGCCGTACGCTCGCCGGGGACGTGCAGGCGACGACGACCTCCGGGCCCTCGGTCTCGTTCAGGGACTCCGACGGGCGCGGCACGACGGGCACTTCGCGGAAGCGGTACCGCTCGCCGTCCGCGCCGACGGACGGCTCGCGCAGCCAGCGCACCAGCAGATCGAGTGATTCCGGGAACCCGTTCTCGTACGCGTCGAGGCCGGCGCCGAACACCTCCAGGTCCACCCACGGCCCGCCGCGCCCGACCCCCAGCGAGAACCGGCCGCCGCTCGTGACGTGCAGCAGCGCGGCCTGTTCGCCGAGGGCGACGGGGTGGACGGTGGGCAGCACGCTGACCGCCGTGCCGACGCGCAGCCGGCGGGTGCGGCCGAGCAGCAGCGCGGCCAGGGTGACGGCCGACGGGCAGGTGCCGTAGGGCACGAAGTGGTGCTCGGCCAGCCAGACCGTGTCGAGGCCCGCCTCCTCGGACACCTCGGCCGAGCGGACCGCGCGGTGCAGCGCCTCCCCCTCGCCCTGCCCGGGGAACTGGGCGGCCAACACGAAACTTCCAACGCGCATTGCTTTCCTGCTTCCTTGGCTCCGACGCGGAGCTCCCCCGCAGGGCATAACCGTCCGACACGTGCCGAGGACACGGCCGGCGAGTGATTTTGCGGATTGTCTGCAGAATGACGTGCTGCGGGGAACCGCCGCGTCGCCACGGAGGGGGCTTGTGGCGATTGGTTCCGTACGCGTACCCCTGCCCGTGCCGCGTAG
This sequence comes from Streptomyces sp. DH5, assembly GCF_020873915.1. Classification (GTDB taxonomy): domain Bacteria; phylum Actinomycetota; class Actinomycetes; order Streptomycetales; family Streptomycetaceae; genus Streptomyces. Next base: position 51,946 of record NZ_JAHWGP010000031.1, on the reverse strand, counting down.
GCTGGACGCGGCCCCAGCATCCTGTATAGCCCCGTGAGGTGTCCTGTGTCCCCGCGTCGCAACCGACCGAAGGGAGCCGTTTCGTCCGGCCGGAGCGCCGACGACGACCGTTCCGGGCGCTACGGCGGGTGGCAGGCCACGGAGAACTGGCGGGGCGAGGAGTGGAGCGTGCGGCACGTGGCGGGGGCCAGTGCCCAGGGCAAGTCCTACCGCTGCCCGGGCTGCGACCAGTTGATCCCCGACGGGGTGCCGCACGTGGTGGCCTGGCCGGAGCACGCGGGAGCCGACGACCGCCGGCACTGGCACAAGGCGTGCTGGAACGCGAAGGACCGCCGCACCACGCGGGTGCGGCGGTCCCGTAACGCGCCGAAGTTCTGAACTGCCCCGGGACGGGCTAGACGTCCCGGTTCTCCAGCAGGGCGAAGGCGCCGCCGAGCGCGGCACCGGTGACGACCAGCATGATCCAGAGGGGGTCCCAGCCCGACGGGCCCGAATCGCTCAGGGAGTTGGCGTAGAAGATGCTCATCTGGTTCGGGATGGAGTACTCGAACAGCGCCTGCTGAACGTCCCGGAGCGAGGACGAGAACATGAACAGCGCGATCACCAGCGGGGCGAGCACGGCGCCGATCATGATGGTGATGGCGCCCGCCGAGTGCCGGATGACCGACCCGACCGCCAGTGACAGCGTGCCGAGCAGCGCCACGTAGAGCGAGACGCCGACCGTGCCCTTCAGCCACTCCTCGCCGGAGGGGTCCTTGGCGTTGTGCTCCTCCAGCAGGGACACGTGCAGCAGGCCGATCAGCGTGGCGCACACCAGGGTCACGACGAAGGCCAGCAGGAAGAACACCAGGGCCTTCGCCAGCAGCACCCGTCCACGCGTGGGACAGGCGACCATCGTGGTGCGGATCATGCCGGTGCCGTACTCCGAGGCGGTGGTCAGCACGCCCAGCGTGATGATGCACATGCCGCCCAGCAGCAGCCCGAAGAAGCCGAGGGACAGCGGGCTCTCGCCGCCCAGGTCGGGCTCGGAGCTCGTGACGACCACACCGGCCAGCAGGCCGATGCCGAGCACCAGCAGCACGAACACGCCCAGCGTCCACATCGTGGAGCGCACGGACTTGATCTTCGTCCACTCGGAGGTGATCGCGTGCCCGAAGTGCGTGCGCACCACCGGGATCGGCGAGGTGTAGCCGGGCTGGGGATGGCCGGGGGCCGCCTGCCATTCGGGTGCGGCGTTCTGCGGCATCGGGGGCGGGGGCGTGCTCATCGGGCGTCCTCGGGCTTGGTCATGTCGGCGGCGGGAGCGGACGGGGGAGCGGCGGCCGGAGCCGGGGGCGCCTGGGGGGCCGGCTGCGCGTACGGGTTGGCGGCGGGGGCACCCGGAGCCGTCCCGGGAGCGCCGTAGGGGCCCGCGGGGGCCTGCCCCGGCGGGCCCTGCGGCGGCGGGCCCTGCGGCGGCGCGAAGGGCTGCCCGCCCTGCTGCGGCGGCGGGGGCGCGTACCAGCCGGGCTGGCCCTGTCCCGGAACCGGCGCCGGCGGCTGCGCGCCGGGCGGCAGCTGCTGCTGTAGCCCTGCCTTCTGGTCGATGGTCGAGCGGTAGTCGACGGCGTCCTGCGTCATCCGCATGTAGGCCTCCTCCAGCGAGGCCTGGTGCGGCGACAGCTCCCACAGCCGTACGTCGTTGTCGTGGGCGATGTCGCTGATGCGCGGCAGCGGCAGTCCGGTCACCCGCAGCCCGCCGTCCTGCTCCGGCAGCACATGGCCGCCGGCCTCGGTGATCGCGGCGGACAGCTTCTCCCGCTGCTGCGGTTCGGTGTCCGGGGTGCGCACGCGCGCGAAGTCGGCGGAGTTGGCGGAGATGAAGTCCTTCACGCTCATGTCGGCCATCAGCTGCCCGCGGCCGATCACGATGAGGTGGTCGGCGGTCAGCGCCATCTCGCTCATCAGGTGGGAGGAGACGAAGACCGTGCGGCCCTCCGCGGCGAGCGACTTCATCAGGTTGCGGACCCACAGGATGCCCTCGGGGTCGAGGCCGTTGACGGGCTCGTCGAAGAGCAGCACCTGGGGGTCGCCGAGCAGCGCGGCGGCGATGCCGAGCCGCTGGCCCATGCCCAGGGAGAAGCCCTTGGACCGCCTGCGCGCCACGTCGTGCAGACCCACCACGCCCAGCACCTCGTCCACGCGCCGGGCCGGGATGCCCGACAGCTGGGCCAGGCTCAGCAGGTGGTTGCGGGCGCTGCGGCCCCCGTGTACCGCCTTGGCGTCCAGCAGTGCGCCGACCTGACGGGGTGCGTTGGGCAGCTTGCGGTAGGGGAAGCCGCCGATCGTGACCCGGCCGGCACTCGGGTTGTCCAGACCGAGGATCATCCGCATGGTCGTCGACTTGCCCGAGCCGTTCGGGCCCAGGAACCCGGTGACGGCGCCGGGGCGCACCTGGAAGGAAAGGTTGTACACAGCGGTCTTGTCGCCGTACCGCTTGGTCAGGCCGACTGCCTCGATCATGCTCCGCACCCATCGAAAGGTTCAGGACAGCGGGGCACACGCCCCCGTAAGGGTTAGGAGGATATCGGGGCGCTGACGGTTCCGCCCAAGGCCGGGTAAAATCCGGCCCCGGGAAGCCGCTCACTGGGCGTCGCGCCGCCTCAGCAGCACGTAGCCGCCGGCCAGCGCGGCGATCACCCACAGCACCATGATCCCCAGGCCGCCCCAGGGCCCGTACGGGGTGTCGTCGTCGACGGGCGTGACCACCTGCATGATCTTGCTGCCGGCCTGGTCGGGCAGGAACCGGCCGACCTTCTTCGTGGCGTCCACGTTGCCGAGGATGTTGGAGATCAGGAAGAAGAAGGGCATCAGGATGCCCAGCGACAGCATCGGCGAGCGCAGCATCACGGCGACCCCCATGGAGAACAGCGCGATCAGCGTCATGTAGAGGCCGCCGCCGATGACCGCGCGCAGCACACCGGGGTCGTCGATGGACGCCTTGTGCTCGCCGAGCATCGCCTGGCCCAGGAAGAAGGCGGCGAAGCTGGTGGCCATGGCGACGACGAGGGCGAGCGCGGTGGCCACCGCGAGCTTGCTGAACAGGAAGGTGCCGCGCTGCGGCACGGCGGCCAGCGAGGCGCGGATCATGCCGGTGCTGTACTCGTTCGACACCACGAGCACCCCGAACACGATCATGGCGAGCTGGCCGAGACTCATCCCCGCGAAGCTGATGAAGGTCGGGTCGAAGGAGAGCCGGTCCCGCTCGCCCAGCGAGTCGAACTCGGCCTTCGACAGCGCCGAGATCAGCATCCCGAGCGCGATGGTGACGACCACCGCCAACGAGAGCGTCCACACCGTGGACGCCACCGACCGGATCTTGGTCCACTCCGACCGTACGACCTGCGTCACCGCCATGCTCAGCCCTTCTTCCAGCCCTCGCCCCACGCTTGCGGGGGCAGGGGGGTGCCGGAGTGGGAGTGGTACTCCACCGACTCCGCGGTCAACCGCATGAACGCCTCCTCCAGTGAGGCCTGCTGCGGGCTCAGCTCGTGCAGCACGATCCGGTCCCGGGCCGCCAGCTCCCCGATCCGCTCGGCCTGGGAACCGTCCACCTCCAGCGCACCGTCGCCGCTGACGACCGCGGTGACACCGGCCCGGTGCAGCGAGTCCAGCAGGCGCTCGTGCTGCGGGCTGCGCACCCGGACCCAGGAGCGGGAGTTGCGCTCGATGAACTCGGCCATCGAGGTGTCGGCGAGCAGCCTGCCCTGGCCGATGACGACCAGGTGGTCGGCGGTCAGCGCCATCTCGCTCATCAGATGGGAGGAGACGAAGACCGTACGGCCCTGGGCGGCGAGCGACTTCATCAGCGTGCGGATCCAGTGGATGCCCTCGGGGTCGAGCCCGTTGACCGGCTCGTCGAACATCAGGATCCGCGGGTCGCCGAGCAGCGCGGCGGCGATGCCGAGCCGCTGGCCCATGCCGAGCGAGAACCCCTTGGCCTTCTTCCGCGCCACCGCCGTCAGCCCGACCGCGTCCAGCACCTCGTGCACCCGGCGCGGCGGGATGCCGTTGCTCTGGGCGAGGCACAGCAGATGGTTGTGGGCGCTGCGGCCCGGGTGCATCGCCTTCGCCTCGAGCAGGGCGCCGATGCGGGTCAGCGGCTCCTTGAGGCGGTGGTAGTGCGTGCCGTCGATCCGCACGTCCCCGGCGGTCGGGTGGTCCAGGCCCAGGATCATCCGCATGGTCGTCGACTTGCCTGCGCCGTTCGGACCGAGGAAGCCGGTGACGATGCCCGGCCTGACGGTGAAGGTCAGACCGTCGACCGCCACCTTCTCGCCGTACCGCTTGGTCAGCGCCTCGAGCTCGATCATGCGGCCACGCTAGAACGGGACAAAGCCCCCTGCCACCGCAGTGGCAGGGGGCTTCGCCGCCGCGCGGTCGCCGTGCGGCGGCGGTCCTACCGGGACTGCTGGGCCGGAACCCCGCGGGAGATCGGCTCGTCCTCGGTGGCCGGCGCGCCGGTCGCGGCCACCGCCGCCCCCGTGAGCGTCGCCAGCATCTCGCGGACGTTGGTGAGCTGGGCGTTGATGGAGTCGCGGCGGTTGGTCAGCGCCGCGAGCTCGCGCTCGGACTCCGAACGGATGCGGTCCGCCTTGGCGTTGGCGTCGGCCACGATGTCCTCGGCCTGGCGCTGCGCGGTCTCCACCGTCTGGCGGGCGCGGCGCTCGGCGTCGGTGCGCAGCTTCTCGGCCTCCAGACGCAGCTGCTCCGCGCGGTGCTCGATCTCCGCGAGACGCTTCTCGGCCTTCGCCTGACGCGAGGCCAGGTCGCGCTCGGACTGCTCGCGCCGCTTGGCGAGGTTCGTCTCGAAGTCGGCGGCGGCCTGCGCGGCCTTGGCGCGGGTCTCCTCGAAGAGGGCGTCCGCCTCCTCGCGCTTGGACTGCGCGTCCTTCTGCGCCTCGGAACGCAGCTGGGACGCCTCGCCCTTGGCCTTCTCGACGATCCGGACGCCCTCGTCCTCGGCCTTCGCCTTGCGCTCGGAGGCGTACGACTCGGCGTCGTTGCGCACCTGCTGGGCGGCCGACTCGGCGAGCTCGCGGTGCTGCTCCGCCGCGCGGCGGGCCTCGTCACGCAGGTCCTTGGCCTCCTCCTCGGCGAGGCGGAGGATCTTCTCCACACGCGCACCGAGACCCGCGTACGACGGCTCGGCGTCATTGACCTGGGCCTGGGCGTTCTGCGTCTCGAGGTGGAGTTCCTCGATGCGCTTTTCCAGAGCGGTGATGCGGGCGAGAGCGCTGTCACGGTCGGAGAGAACCTTGGAAATGTACTCGTCCACCTGAGCGCGGTCGTACCCACGCCGCACATGCTCGAAGCCGTAGGGGGAAGTGTCGCTCATGGGGTTCCTGTCGAAAGAGACCGGGTGAGGTGATAGAGGGAATCCTAGGCGCCAATGCGGTGTGTCATCGAGCGGATGCACGTTTGATATGCAGAATGACACCCCTTTTGGGTGGCGCGCCGCTGGAAGCCTTGCCAAAGCCGTGGTCAAAGCCCTCACCGTACAGAGGGTTTCGCCCGCTTTGCTAGCTATCGGATGACTTGCCACCCGTACGGGTAGCCCCTGCCGAAGCCCTCGCCTTGACCCCGTTCTCCTTGCCGCCCATCGGTGCCTCCAGGGACCCCAGCGCCTCCAGGACGTCCTGCACGCGGGAGATCTCCGCGTTGATGTCCTCCCGACGCCGCACGAGCACCTCCAGCTCGCGCTTGCCCTCCTCGACCGTGCGCCGCGCCTCGCGGACCGCCTCGGCCTTCAGCTCCTCGGCCTCCCTGACCAGGGAGGCCTTCTTCTGCTCCGCCTCCTTCAGCAGACCCTCGGCCTTCTTCACCGCGGCGATGCGCACCTTGCCCGCCTCGGAGTTGGCCTCGGAGACGATCTCCTTGGCCTTCGCCTCCGCCTTGGCCAGCTGCTCCTCGGCCGCCTTGATGAGCGCGTCGCAGCGGTCGCCCGTGGACTTCATCGTGTCGGCCGCCTCACGGCGGGCCCGCTCGTGCAGCTCCTCGATCTCACCGGTGAGGCGGTCGCGCAGTTCCTCGGCGCGCTCCCTGATCTGCGTCGCGTCCCGGCGCGCACCGATCAGCAGCTCGTCCGCGTCCCTGCGGGCCTTCTCCACCAGCGAGTTGCCGTCGACGCGCGCCTCGGCCAACAGCCGCTCCGCCTCGGTGCGGGCCGCGCCGACCATCGTGTCCGCCTGCGACTCCGCGTCCGCGGTCGCCTTCTGAGCCTGCTGCTGCGCATCGGTGAGCAGCTTGTCCGCCTCGGCGGTGGTCTCCGTGATGAGCGTGTCGACCTGCTCCGCCGCCTCCGAGCGCCGCTTGTTGGCCTCCTTGCGGGCCTCGTCCAGCGTCCGCTCGGCCTCCTCGCGGGCGGTGGACACCATCCGCTCGGCCTGCGACTCCGCGTCCGACTTGACCCGCTCGGCCTCCTGCCGGACCCGCTCCGCGTGCTGCTGCGCCGATCCGACCGCCTCCGCGGCCTCGGCCCGCAGCCGCTCGGCGTCACCGGCGGCGTCCGCGATCAGCTTCTCGGCCTTGGTGACCGACTCCGACCGCACCCGCTCGGCCTCGGTGACCGACTCCGACCGCACCCGCTCGGCCTCGGCGACCGTCTCCGTGCGCAGCCGGTCGGTCTCCGTGATGGTGTCCTCGGTGAGCCGCTCGGCCTCGGCGCGCGCCTCCGTGATGAGGGTGTCCGCCTGAGTCGCCGCGTCCGAACGGATCCGGTTGGCGTCCTCCCGGGCGTCCGCCCGGGTGCGGGCGGCGGCCTGCTCGGCCTCCGCGATCGCGTCGGAGGCCTCCGTGCGCAGCCGCTGGGCGTGCTCGGACACCTCCGCGCGGATCCGCTCGGCCTCCGTGACCGCCTCGGACACGGTGCGCTCGGCCAGCGTCTTGGCGGCCTCCGTCTCCTCGTGCGCCTCGCGCCGCAGCCGGCCCGCGTCCTCGCTCGCCCGCTCCCGCTCCGCGTAGGCGTCGCCGCGGACCCGGTCCGCCTCCTCCTCCGCCTCACGGCGCGTACGCTCCGCCGCGTGGTCGGCGGCGGACCGCAGCCCGGCGATCTCCTCCTGCGCCTGCTCGTGCAGGCCCGCGACGGAGTCCCGCACCTGCTGCGCGTGCTGCTCGGCCGCCGACACCATCTCCGTGGCGCGCCGGTCCGCCTCCTCGACCAGCCGTACGGCCTCGGCCTGGGCCTCCTCGACGCGCGTGCGCGCCGACGCCAGCAGTTCCTCGCTCTGCTCGCGGGCCCGCCCGCGCTCCTGGTCGGCCTCCTGCCGGGCCGCGCCGAGGAGTTCCTCGGCCTCGCGGCGGCGCCGGGCGGCCTCCTCCTGCGCGGCGGCCAGCGTCTCGGACGCCTCCGCACCGATCCGCTCGGCGGCGGCCTGCGCCTCCGCCCGCATCCGGTCGGCGCTGTCCTGCGCCTCCGCCTTCAGCCGCTCCGCCTCGGCCGCGGCCTCCGACCGCAGCCGCACGGCGACGGACTCGCCCTCCGCGCGGGACGCCGACGCGTCCGCGGCGGCCTCGTCCCGCAGCCGCTCGGCCTCGGCCTCCGCCTGCTGCCGCAGCGTACGGATCCGCTCGGCGGCCTCGGTGCGCAGCCGCTCGCCCTCCTCGGACGCCTCACGGCGGATCCGGGCGGCCTCCTCGCGCGCCTCGCCCAGCGCCCGCTCGGCGGAGGCGAGCCGCTCCTCGGCCTCCGCGTGCAGCCGCGTCAGTTCCGCGGCCGCCTCCGCGCGGCGGTCCTCGACGGCCCGCTCGGTCTCCTCGCGCAGCTCGCGCGCGGCCCGCTCGGCGTCCTCCTTGAGCGCGTCCGCCTGCTCGGCGGCCTCCGCGCGGTGCCGCTCGGCCTCCTTGCGGGTGCGCTCCAGCGTCTCCTCGGCCTGCCGGCGCAGCGTCGTGGCCCGCTCGATGGCCTCCGTGCGGACCTTCTCGCTGTCCGTCTGCGCGGTGGAGCGCAGTTCGTCGGCGTCCGCCTTCGCCTTGGCGAGCAGTTCCTCGGCGGACTTCGCCGCCTCCTCGATCTGCGCCACGGCCTCCTTGCGGGCCTCCGCGCGGATCTTCTCGCCCTCGGCGACCGCGTCGGAGCGCAGCTGCTCCGCCTCGCCGCGCAGCCGGCGCGCCTCCTCCTGGAGCTCGACGGTCTTGGCGCGGTACTCCTTGGTGTCGTCCTTCGCCGCGCCCTTGAGCTGCGCGGCGATGTCGTGCGCCTCCGCACGCAGCCGGTCTGCCTCGGTCTCGGCCTCCCGGCGGATCCGCTCGGCCTCCTCGGCCGCCGCCTTCGTGGTCTGCTTGGCGTCCTCGGACGCCTTGTTGAGCACCTCCTCGGCGGTCCTGGCCGCCTTGGAGAGCTGGGTGGCGGACTCCTCCGCGGTGAGCGTGCGGGCCTTCTCGGCGGCCTCGGCGACGATCTTCTCGGCCTCCGCGCGGGCGTCGGCGACCAGCTGCTCGGCGTCCGCCTTGGTGGTCTCCGCCTCCTTGGTGGCCTCGCTGACCAGTCGCGCCACCTGCTCCTTGGCGGTGCGCGTGCGGGTCTCGTTGGCGGACTCGGCGGAGGCGATGGCCTTGGCGGCGGCCTCCTTCGCCTCGGCGAGCACCTTCTCCGCCTCGGAGCGCGCCTCGCGCAGCGAGGTCTCGGCCTCCGCCATGCGCTGCTCGGCCGCCTTGGCGAGCTCCTGGGCCTCGCGGCGCGCCGACTCCGACTCGGTCGCCGTGGACGTCCGCAGCTGCTCGGCGTGGTCGGTGGCCTCCTGCGCCTGCGTCGACGCGGCGTTCAGCAGCCGCTCGGCGTCCGCGCGGGCACGGCGCAGCAACTGCTCGGCCTCCGCGCGGGCCGACTCGGCCTCGCTCTGCAGCCGCTGACGGGCCTCGGACGTGAGCCGTTCGGCCTCCGCGCGGGCGGCGGCCAGGGCCTGATCCCGCTCCGCGCGGGTCTCCTCCAGGAGCCGGCGGGCCTGCTCCTCGGTGCGGGCCCGCAGCTGCTCCGCCCACGACACGTTCTCGTTGACGTGCGACTCGACGGTCTGCCGGCGCTCCGCCAGCTCCTGGTCGAGCTGCTGGCGCCGGGTCACCGCCTCCTGGTGCAGCTCCGCCTGGAGCCGGGCCGCCTGCTCCGCGTGCTCCTGCAGGATCCGCTGGGTCTGTGCCCGGGCCTGACTCAGCTCCCGCTCGGCGTCCGCGCGCAGCTGGTCGGCCTGCATCTGCGCGCTGCGCAGCATCTGCTCGGCCTGGTAGCCGATGTCACCGCCGTCGTAGGCGGGCCGGGACATGATGGTGCGCCGCGCCTCGTGCAGCTTGGCGCGCAGCACCTCGACCTGGTAGCCGAGGTCCTCGGCGTGCTGGATCGCCTTTTCCCGCTCGGTCTTCAGCCGCTTCATCTCGGCTTCGAACCGAGAGAGGTGGTCGACGTCAGCCGCCGGCTCTCGCTCCTGGCTCTCGTAGCCCCGCACTGCGCGGTCCCATCCGTCCCCTGGTCGCAAGTCTGGCCGAGCTCCGTCCAACCGCCGAACGGGGCCCCCGGGGAATGGTGTCAGATCAACGGCGGAGCATGGGCCGCTGCCCCGCGCTCGCCCCCCGAAAACCGGACCCCGGCGATCCCGTCGCCAAAGACGACGGGAAGGTCGCCGCGGATCGAGCGGCGACCGGACCCAACCCTACCGGCCCCTATGTACGTGGGTCAGTGCTCGGACGACTCAACAGGCGCCGAAGTGACCAGTTCCGTCAGTACGCCATGGCAGTCCTTGGGGTGCAGGAAGGTGATCCGTGACCCCATGGAGCCGCGCCGGGGCTCTTCGTACAGAACGCGTACGCCCTTGTCCTTGATGTCGGCCGCGTCCGCGTCCACGTCCGCCGTACCGAAAGCGATGTGGTGGACGCCCTCGCCGTTCTTCGCCAGCCACTTGGCGACGGTGGAGTCCTCCCGGGTCGGTTCGAGGAGCTGCAGGTAGGAGGCGCCGCCGTCCGAGGTGTCGTTGATCTTGAGCATGGCCTCGCGCACGCCCTGTTCCTCGTTGACCTCGGAGTGGAACACCTCGAAGCCGTACGTGGTCCGGTAGAACTCCACCGTCCTGTCCAGGTCGAAACAGGCGATCCCGATGTGGTCGATTCGCGTCAGCATGGATTCAGTGGAGCGCCCACCGGGCGGTTACGCAACGTGCGCGCGATCACACCGAAAGGCCGATGACGGGGTCCACCGCACGTCAGTACATTCGAAGTAAACCCTCGTTCACTCCTCGGCTGTGCAGCCGGAAGGGGATCGCAGCTCATGTCTTCCGAAACTTCCGCATCATCCGCAACGAACGGCACGACCTCCGTCATCGTCGCGGGCGCCCGCACCCCCATGGGTCGGCTGCTCGGCTCGCTGAAGTCCTTCTCCGGAGCCGACCTCGGCGGCTTCGCGATCAAGGCCGCCCTCGACCGTGCGGGGATCGGCGGCGACCAGGTCCAGTACGTGATCATGGGCCAGGTGCTCCAGGCCGGGGCGGGGCAGATCCCGGCCCGCCAGGCCGCCGTCAAGGCCGGCATCCCGATGAACGTCCCGGCGCTCACCATCAACAAGGTGTGCCTCTCCGGCCTCGACGCGATCGCGCTGGCCGACCAGCTGATCCGCGCCGGCGAGTTCGACGTGGTCGTCGCCGGCGGCCAGGAGTCCATGACCAACGCCCCGCACCTGCTGCCGAAGTCCCGTGAGGGATACAAGTACGGCGCGGTGCAGGTGCTCGACGCCATGGCGCACGACGGTCTGACCGACTCCTTCGAGAACATCGCGATGGGCGAGTCGACCGAGAAGCACAACACGCGTCTCGGCATCGCCCGACCGGAGCAGGACGAGATCGCCGCCCTGTCCCACCAGCGCGCCGCCGCCGCGCAGAAGAACGGCATCTACGAGGCCGAGATCACCCCGGTCGAGATCCCGCAGCGCAAGGGCGACCCGGTCCTGTTCAGCAAGGACGAGGGCATCCGCGGCGACACCACCGCCGAGTCCCTCGGCAAGCTGCGCCCCGCCTTCGCCAAGGACGGCACCATCACCGCCGGTTCCTCCTCGCAGATCTCCGACGGCGCGGCGGCCGTGGTCGTGATGAGCAAGGCCAAGGCGCAGGAGCTGGGCCTGGACTGGATCGCCGAGATCGGCGCCCACGGCAACGTGGCCGGGCCCGACAACTCACTCCAGTCGCAGCCGTCCAACGCGATCCGGCACGCGCTGAAGAAGGAGGGCCTGGAGGTCTCCGACCTCGACCTCATCGAGATCAACGAGGCTTTCGCCGCGGTCGCCGTCCAGTCAATGAAGGACCTCGGTGTTTCCACCGAAAAGGTGAACGTCAACGGTGGCGCCATCGCCCTCGGTCACCCGATCGGAATGTCCGGCGCGCGGCTGGTGCTGCACCTGGCGCTGGAGCTGAAGCGGCGCGGCGGCGGTGTCGGCGCGGCGGCGCTGTGCGGCGGCGGCGGCCAGGGTGACGCGCTGATCGTGCGGGTGCCCAAGGCCTGAGCCGGGCCTTCCCCGGTGTGCTGAATTCCCTCTCGTGAACGGAGCTGTGATGCAGGACGTCTCCTCGCTGGTCGCCCAGGCCAGGGAAGGCAGGCCACGGGCCGTGGCCCGGCTGATCTCCTTGGTGGAGGGGGCGTCCCCGCAGCTCAGGGAGGTGATGGCGGCCCTGGCGCCGCTCACCGGGAACGCGTACGTGGTCGGCCTCACCGGCTCTCCGGGCGTCGGCAAGTCCACCTCGACGTCGGCCCTGGTGACGGCGTACCGCAAGCAGGACAAGCGGGTCGGCGTCCTGGCCGTCGACCCGTCGTCCCCCTTCTCCGGGGGCGCCCTGCTCGGCGACCGCGTCCGGATGTCGGAGCACGCCTCCGACCCGGGCGTCTACATCCGCTCGATGGCCACCCGCGGTCACCTGGGCGGTCTCGCCTGGGCAGCCCCCCAGGCCATCCGCGTCCTGGACGCGGCCGGCTGCGACGTGATCCTCGTCGAGACGGTGGGCGTGGGCCAGTCGGAGGTGGAGATCGCCTCCCAGGCCGACACCTCCGTGGTCCTGCTGGCCCCCGGCATGGGGGACGGCATCCAGGCCGCCAAGGCCGGGATCCTGGAGATCGGCGACGTCTACGTCGTCAACAAGGCCGACCGCGACGGCGCCGACGCCACCGCCCGCGAGTTGAACCACATGCTCGGCCTCGGCGAGTCCCGGGCCCCGGGCGACTGGCGCCCCCCGATCGTCAAGACGGTCGCCGCCCGCCAGGAGGGCGTCGACGAGGTGGTCGAGGCCCTGGAGAAGCACCGTGCCTGGATGGAGGAGCGCGGAGTCCTGACGGAACGCCGCGCGGCCCGCGCCTCCCGCGAGGTCGAGACCATCGCCGTCACCGCCCTGCGCGAACGCATCGGCGACCTCCACGGCGACCGCCGCCTGGGCGCCCTCGCGGAACGCATCATCGCCGGCGAGCTCGACCCGTACCGGGCGGCGGACGAACTGGTGGCGGGGCTGACACAGGGCTGACCCCGCAGTGGTCAGAGAGCGTCGGGCAGGAGGCGGAAGGCGGGTTCTCCGGTGAGCGGACGCATCATGCGGAAGTGACCGTCCGTGGCGAAGAGGAACGTCGTCCGGAAGGCCGCCGCCAGCGCCACGTTCATCGCGTCCGCCAGTCCCACTCCCGCCCCGCCGTCGGTGTCGGCGTATCCGCGCATCACCGCCATGGCGGCCCTCAGGTGGGGCGCGGTGTCGGGGATCTCGAAGCGGCGGGCTTCCGCGCGCCCTGCGACGAAGTCCAGTGCGTTGCCGGCCGCACGGGCACCGGTCCGTGCGGTCAGCAAGTGGTCCAGCTCGGTCAGCACCATGGGCGACACCACGAGGTGCCCCGTGCGGGTCAGGGGCTTCCCGGTGAGCGGCGTGGGAGGGATCCTTCGGGGTGAACAGCCGGTACAGGGCGTTCGTATCGGCGATCACGACCGGGAAGTCAGCCATCGGTCTCCCCGGCCGTCACTCCGCCCATACCGCGCAGCGTCGCCTCGATCTCGTCGTCGTCGAGCACCGGACCGCTCAGATCCGGGATGTCCACCTCGCCCATGGGGCCGGTGCGGAAGGGGTACCCGGGCGGGCCCATCGGTGTCCCCCGGACAACGATGTCCCCTATGGGCACCCCGTCCTTGGTGATGGTCACCGTCTCGCCCGCCGCCACGCGGGCCAGGACGCGTGATGTCTGCTGGTTGAGCTCCCGGAGCGGGACCTCGGCGCCGTCACTCACTCCTCGAACGTATTACCCGTTCTACACCCTTGCCGGTGCCGAGACGCGGGGTACGTGGAACGCGGGCGGCGGCGCCGGGCGGCCGGTGGCCGGCCGTTCCGCGCTCAGTCGTCGTCGGAGCCGTCCCGGTCGGCGGTGACCTTGCCGTTCTCGAGGTTCACCCGCCAGTCCTTCTCGTCGTCGCCGGAGCCGGCGCGCGTCTCGGCCTCCCAGCCGCGGTCGTCGTCGTCCAGCTCCACCGACGTCACGACGCCCTTGGCGGCCGCCGCCTTCGCGGCCTGCCCGGCGGTCACCGACGCGCCCTTCAGCGCGGCCCGCACCTCGCCGGCGTCGTCCTCGTCGTCCTTCTCGGCGCCCAGGACCTTGCCGGTGCCCGGGTCGACGCGCACGCTGCGCCAGTCGTCGCCCTTGCCGAGGACGTCGATCTCCCAGGCGCCGTCGTCCAGCTCGGCGGAGACGGCCGTGCCCGGCGTGTGCTTCAGCGCGGCGGCGATGGCGTCGGCGGCGGTCACGCCGCCGGAGGTGCCGCGGTCGTCCCGGTCGTCGTCACGTCCGTCGTCGTCGCGGTCGTCCCGGTCGTCGCTGCGGCTGTCGTCGCGGTCGTCGCGGCCGTCGTCCCGTGCGTCGTCGTCCCCCGCCCGCTGCTCCGTCCGCGCCACCGCCGACGACCCGCCGTCGTCGTCCCCCGAGACCGCGAGGGCCGTCGCCGTGCCCCCGCCGACCAGAGCCGCTGCCGTGACGACCGCGATCACGATGTTGCGCTTCATGTCTGTTCCTCCCGAGTCGCTGCGTTTCGCGCTGTACGGCATCAATCTCGCCGACCGACGCTGAGAGGAACCTGAAGCCGCCTGAAGTGATCTTCAGGTTCGCTTTGCGACCCTTGGCCCATGCGCCCGCCCGTCTCCCACCACCACCCTGCCGGAGGCGCTTCGCGCCGCCCCTTTCGACTCCTGATCGTGGAGGACGAGAAACGCCTCGCCCTCTCCCTCGCCAAGGGTCTGACCGCCGAGGGCTACGTCGTGGACGTCGTCCACGACGGCCGGGAGGGCCTGCACCGGGTCACGGAGGGCACGTACGACCTCCTGGTCCTCGACATCATGCTGCCCGGGATGAACGGCTACCGCGTCTGCGCCGCCCTGCGCGCCGCCGGACACGACGTGCCGATCCTGATGCTCACCGCGAAGGACGGCGAGTACGACGAGGCCGAGGGCCTGGACACGGGCGCCGACGACTACCTCACCAAGCCGTTCTCGTACGTCGTCCTCGTCGCCCGGATCAAGGCGCTGCTGCGCCGCCGGGCGACCACCGGGGCCTCCCCGGTCCACGTGCACGGTGACCTCAAGGTGGACACCGCCGCCCGCCGGGTGTTCCTCGGCGAGGAGGAGGTCACGCTGACCGCCAAGGAGTTCTCGGTGCTGGAGCAGCTGGTGCTGAGGGCCGGAGAGGTGGTCTCCAAGGCCGACATCCTGGAGCACGTCTGGGACTTCGCCTACGAGGGCGACCCCAACATCGTCGAGGTCTACATCAGCGCCGTGCGCCGCAAACTGCGCGCCGGACTCATCCGTACGGTGCGCGGCGCCGGCTACCGGCTGGAGACGGCGCCGTGAGCCGCCTGTTCGGCTCGGTCCGGGCCCGGGCGACGCTCGGTGCCACCCTCGTCGTCGCGGTGGCCCTGGTCGCGGCGGGCACCGCCGTCCTGATGTCCCTGCGCTCCAACCTGATCGGCGAGGCGGGCACCCAGGCGGAGCGGTCCGCGCGGGCGGTCGCCGGCGAGCTCGCCGCCCGGACGCCGTACGACCAGCTCTCCGGGCTGGACGGCGACGACAGGCCGGTGCAGGTCGTCGACGAGGACGGCACGCTCGTCGCGGCCTCCGAGGACCTGCAACGGATCGAGGGCACGTCGACGAGCGAGGTGACTCCCCGCCCGTCAGCACCGGGTGACGACGATGACGACGAGTCCCACGACCCGGACGACGGTTCCGGTGACTCCGACGACGACTCGGGAGCTTCCCCGGCCCCCGGCGAGGTCGGCGGCGGGACGACCTTCGGCAACGGCTCGGCGACGATCGACGGCGACGCCGAGGACTACCGGTTCGCCTCCGTGGACGTGGGGGCCGCGGACGGGGGCCGGCTGACCGTCACCGCGGGTGCCCCGCTCGCCGCCGAGCACAGTGCGGTGGACACCACGCTGACCGGCATGCTCGTCGGCCTGCCGCTGCTGCTCGGCGTCGTCGCCGGGGTGACCTGGCTGGTCACCGGCCGGGCCCTGCGTCCGGTGGAGGGCATCCGCCGGGAGATGGCCGCGATCACCGCATCCGAGGACCTCACCCGCCGTGTCCCCGAACCGGCGACGCACGACGAGATCGCCCGTCTGGCCAGCACCACCAACGAGACCCTGGCCGCCCTGGAGGCGGCCGTGGAACGGCAGCGGCGGTTCGTCGCCGACGCCTCCCACGAACTGCGCAGCCCCATCGCCTCCCTGCGCACCCAGCTGGAGGTGGCCGCCGCCCACCCCGAACTCCTCGACCTGGACGGCGCGGTGGAGGACACCGTGCGGCTCCAGCACCTCGCCGCCGATCTGCTGCTGCTCGCCCGGCTGGACGCGGGGGAGCGGCCCGCCGACGCCCGGGTCGACCTGGCGGCGTTGGCCCGCGAGGAGGCCGCGGGACGTACCGGGGTGACGGTGGACGCGGAGCCCGCGGAGGTCGCGGGCTCCCGGGGACAGCTCGGACGCGTCCTCGCCAACCTGTTGGACAACGCCGGGCGGCACGCCCGTGAGCGGGTCACCGTGACCGTGCGGCGGGAGGGCGCCGTGGCGGTGGTCGCGGTGGCCGACGACGGCGAGGGGGTGGCCGAGGCCGACCGGGAGCGCATCTTCGAACGGTTCGTACGGCTGGACGCGGCCCGCAGCCGCGACGACGGCGGCGCCGGTCTGGGCCTCGCGATCGCGAGGGACGTCGCCGTACGGCACGGAGGGACGCTCACGGCGGGCACGGCGCCCGGGGGCGGAGCCCTGTTCGAACTCCGCCTGCCGCTCGCCGGCTGAGGCCGAAGGGCAGCGGGGGCGTCAGGGGCGCCCCCGCTGCCCCCGCAGGTGCTCGGCGATGGGCTTGAGGGCCTTGTCGAGCTCGGTGAGTGCCTCGGGGGCGAGCAGGTCGATGAAGTGTCTGCGCACGGACGCCACGTGGTGCGGGGCGACCTTCTGCATGGTCCCCAGGCCGTGCTCGGTGAGGACCGCGTACAGACCCCGGCGGTCGGACTCGCAGTTCTCCCGCCGGACCAGGTCCGCGTTCTCCATGCGGGTGATCTGGTGCGACAGCCGGCTCTTGGACTGCATGGTGGCGGAGGCGAGGTCGCTCATCCGCATCCGCCGGTCCTCCGCCTCGGACAGGTTCACCAGGATCTCGTAGTCGTTCATCGTCAGGCCGAACGGCTGCAGATCCTTCTCGAGCTGGTACGTCAGCAGCTTGTTGACCTCCAGGTGGGTGCGCCAGGCGCACTGCTCCGCATTGGTCAGCCAGCGGGTGGCCGTCTCGGTCTCCATGAATGAAGTCTACCTAAGGAAGTTGAAAGGCGAACTAATGAGGCTTTCGCGTGACACCGCGTGCAGGCGTTCGATGTCACACCCCGCACATTACCGCTCACAGTCCGAAGCGGCGCTGGAGGTCCCCCAGTTGTCCGGGAAGGCGCGGTGCGCCCCCTGGCTGCCCCTGCCCGCCCCCGGGTACTCCCGGCTCGTGCGGAGGCACCCCCGTGGCCTGCTCCTCCATCAGCGCCTCGGACGACTGGAGCAGTACCGTGCCCGCCCCGACGAACTCGAACTGGTGCTCCTCGCCGGAAGCCCCGCCCAGGCCGGTCATCGCGCGTAGGCCGCCCATCACGCCGGTCATGTACCCGTGGTCGTAGTGATGGCACGGGGACGGGCAGTCCGCCCAGCCGACCAGCGCCTGCGGGTCCACCCGGATCGGAGGTTCCATGAACACCACCGGACCGTTGGAGGCGGCCACGAACTTTCCGGTTCCGATCAGTGTCAGAAAACCCGGCACGATCGACTGCTTCAGCGAGAGACTTGGCTGAAAAGCCAGCAAGTTGCCCGAGCGAATGGTCAGGTTGCCCTCCTCGAGGTCGTACGCGTTCACATCGAAGGCCCGGTCGGCGAGGAGCATCTTGCCGGAGCCCTCCGCCACGACCCAGTCGCTCGCGTGCAGAGGCGAATGGAACGCCGTACGGACAAGTCGGTCGAGTCGCCCGTGCCCGATGCCGTCGAACTCGATCGAACCGTAGTAGGCGATCATCTTCCCCTTCTGCATGAACCACTGGGTGCCCTTGAGCTCCACGCAGAAGGTGTAGGGGTCGACGTTGTCGTCGGCCGGCAGCGTCGTCGGGTCGTGGACCACGGGCCCGGCGCCCGGCGTTCCGTACATGCTCACAGCTTTTCCTCCGACGCCTGGACGTACACGGCACCGCTGCCGCTCAGCTCCAGCTGGAAGGCCTCCCCGGAGCCGCGGCCCACCATGTCCCGCCAGCCGAGGGCGGTGGACAGCCTGTTGCGCACGTCGCCGTGGTGGGCGACGTAGGCCCCCGGGTCGACCCGGACCGGCCGCTGCGGGGTGATCGGGATCTCGATCACCCCTCCGTGCGCCATCACGGCGACCGAGCCGTGCCCCTTGAGCGTGGTGGTGAACAGCCCCTGCCCGGAGACCTGGCCCCGGACCACGCCCATCACCCCGCCCTGGGATCCGAGGAACACCGTGCCCTGCTCCAGCGTGCCCTCGAAGGCGAGCAGCCGGTCGGCCTCGACGTACAGCGTGTCCCCGGAGAGGTCGATCACCTGGATGTGGTGACCGCCGTGCCCGAACAGCACGGTGCCGCTGCCCTCGACGGTCATCAGGGGCGTGTCCTCATTGGCGACCCGCCGCCCGATCATCGACATCACCCCGCCCCGGCCGCCGCGCAGGTTCGGGGTGAAGCCGACCTCCCCCTTGTACGCGAGCATCGCGCCACGCTGACTGAACAGCCGCTGGCCGGGCGCCACGGTCGCCTCGATCATCTTGGAGTTGATCTCCCTGAAGCCCATCTCACACGTCCCCCGCGATCGTGTTGCGCTCACTGGGCTGGACGTAGACCACCCCGTCGCCCTCGAACCGGATCTGGAAGGCCTCGCCGCCGCCCTCTCCCATCAGCGTGCGGAAGGTCACACCCGACTGGAAGGACTGCCGCAGGTCCCCCTGGTGGGCCACGTAGGCGCCCGGGTCGACGGTCAGCGGGTACTGCGGGCTGACCCGCAGCAGCGCGGCCGGCCCGTCCGACAGGAGCGCCGCCTGGCCGTGCCCCTCGATCGTGGTCGTGAACAGTCCGTTGCCCTGAGAGGCGCCGCGCAGGCCCGTGAACGTGGTCCCGGTGCGCAGCCCGCCGTCCGTCGCCAGCAGATTGCTGGACTCCACGTACAGCGTGTCGCCCCGCAGCCCCACGAGGTTGATCTCGGAGGCACGGTCCGCGAAGAAGCAGGTCCCGTGCCCCTTCACCTCCATCAGTGTCATCTGCTCGCCCGTGAGCCTGCGGGTCACCATGCCCCGCAGGCCCTCACCGCCACCGCTGAGCTTCTTGAAGGCCATCTCGCCGTCGTACGCGACCATGGAGCCGTTCTTCGCCTTCACGGCGTCCCCGGTCATGTCGACGGCGAGCACCTTGCTGCTCTGAAGTCGGAACATCGCCACGGTTGCGACGGTAGCCGCCCCTTTGCCCCGACCGACAGATCCCGTGGCCCGAGTCGTCCCCTGATCCGCCCCCTGAGGACCCGCTCCCTCGATCACGTACGGGGTTTGCCACAATGGACGCGCTTGTGCGTGTGTTCACAAGCCGTCCGACCGTCGACGCCGACGTCTCTCCCACCGAAGGTGACCCGTGGACATCAAGACCGCCTCCGCCCTCCGCCGCCTCCGCCTGGTCTCGGGCCCCGAAGCGATCTCCTTCCTGCTGCTGCTCGTCTGCTCGGTCCTGAAGCGGACCACCGACTTCAACGCCGTCCCGGTGATGGGCGCGGTCCACGGCTTCCTCTTCGTCCTCTACGTGCTCTTCTGGGCCGACGCCTGGAACCGCGCCAAGTGGCCGCTGAAGACCGCCGTCTTCTACTTCGCGATGTCGGTCCTGCCCGCCGGCGGCTTCTTCGCCGAGCGCCGGCTCAAGCGCGAGGCCGAGGACGCGGTGATCGCCTCCCGCGCCCGCACCGAGGGGGTCGTGAACGCGTGATCGTCGCCTTCTCGGTGACCCCGCTCGGCGTCGGCGAGGACGTGGGGGAGTACGTCGCCGACGCCGTGCGCGTGGTCCGCGAGTCCGGACTGCCCCACCGCACCGACGCCATGTTCACCTCGCTGGAAGGCGAGTGGGACGAGGTCATGGACGTGGTCAGGCGTGCCGTGGCCGCCGTGGAGGCACGCGCCCCGCGCGTGTCCGTCGTCCTCAAGGCGGACATCCGCCCGGGCGTGACGGACGGCCTCACCTCGAAGGTGGAGACGGTCGAGCGTCACCTGGCGGGCGACCGCTGACGCCCGCCGCCGTGCGGCCCGCGGAACGGACCGGAACCGTCCGCCCGCGGCCGCGCGGACCGATGTGTGAGACAGGGCTGACCGGCATATGACCGGCCGGTAGGGTCTGAGCCGTGCCGAAGCCGCTCAGTCTCTCGTTCGATCCCATCGCCCGCGCCGACGAGCTCTGGAAGCAGCGCTGGGGAAGCGTGCCGTCGATGGCCGCGATCACCTCCGTCATGCGCGCGCACCAGATCCTGCTGGCCGAGGTCGACGCGGTCGTCAAGCCGTACGGGCTCACGTTCGCGCGGTACGAGGCGCTGGTGCTGCTGACCTTCTCCAAGTCGGGCGAACTGCCGATGTCGAAGATCGGCGAGCGGCTCATGGTGCACCCCACGTCGGTGACGAACACCGTGGACCGGCTGGTGAGGTCGGGTCTGGTCGCCAAGCGCCCCAACCCCAACGACGGCCGCGGCACCCTCGCCACCATCACGGACAAGGGCCGCGAGGTGGTCGAGTCCGCCACCCGCGACCTGATGGCGATGGACTTCGGCCTGAGCGCCTACGACGCCGAGGAGTGCGGCGAGCTCTTCGCCATCCTGCGGCCGCTGCGGGTGGCGGCGGGGGACTTCGAGGAGGGCTGACCGCCGGCCCGGGCGGTGACCGTGCCCCCGGCCGGGCACCGCACGCCCGTCAACGGAGTCGGTCCGGCCGCCGGCCTGCGGTCCGCACACGGACGACGCCCGCCGCCACCACCCCGGCTCCCGCCGCCGGCAGCGCGACGCCCGTGCCCACCACGCCCGGCGCGTGGGCGCTCCACCGTGGTCCGACGCGGGTCACGGTGACCGTGGCGGGATGCTGCCGGCCGTCGTGGCCGACGAAGGTGCGCCGGGAGGGCTTCCGGGAGGCGATGTCCGGGTACCGCCCGCGCGGCGCGTCCGCCCTGGCCCGCCGCTGCTCCTCCGCGGCCGCCTCGATCCGCGCGGCGGTGCTGCCGGAGCAGTGCCACACGCTGCCGGCCTTGGCGGTGCGCGTCTCGTGGCGGGAGATCCGGGTGAAGGTCCGCGTCCCCAGCCCTGGTGCCCCGGCCCCGACGGCGGTCACGCCGCCTCCCGCGAGCAGCAGCAGTGCTCCCGCCCCGAACGGGAGTGCCCCCGCGCCCCCGCCCGGCCGCCCGGCGGTCCGGTCGTGCGCGTCCCGTCCATCCCGCACCCCTCCCCGAACATCCGACGTGCCGGCGCCAGGGCAGTGGGGGCGGGGGCGGGGCGTGAGTCGTCCGTACGGCCGGGGCCGCGAGCGCGTCCGTGCCTCACCGGGGTGACACGGGGCACGCGACCCGGCCCCGGTTCCAGGGGGGCGGCCGGTTAGGCTCGACGCCATGAAGAAGAGCGTGTTCACCCGCTACCGGGTCATGGCCTACGTCACCGGTGTCCTCCTCGTCGCGCTGACCTTCGGCATGATCGGCAAGTACGTGCTCGACATGGGTGGCGCGGCCGACTTCACGCAGGTGGTCAGCATCGCGCACGGCTGGCTCTACGTGGTCTACCTGATCTTCGCCTTCGATCTCGGCTCGAAGCTGAAGTGGCCGGTGAAGAAGCAGCTCTGGGTGCTGCTGGCCGGCACGGTGCCCACGGCCGCGTTCTTCGTGGAGCGCAGGATCAGCCGCGAGCTCGAGGGCAAGCTCGCGGACGAGGCCCCCGCGGTCGCCAAGGCATAGCGTTCGTTCTTCCAGGTCACCGCCGTACGGAGCAGTGTGCGGCGGGGTGCCGTCGACATTTACTTGGACGTCCTAGTAAATTCGGGGGTATGGACGCTGACGCCATCGACGAGGGCCGCCGACGCTGGCAGGCCCGGTACGACGCCGCACGCAAGCGCGACGCGGATTTCACCACGCTCTCCGGCGATCCCGTGGAGCCGGTGTACGGGCCCCGGGCCGGGGACACCTACGACGGGTTCGAGCGGATCGGCTGGCCGGGGGAGTATCCCTTCACCCGCGGCCTGTACCCGACCGGCTACCGGGGGCGGACGTGGACCATCCGGCAGTTCGCCGGGTTCGGGAACGCCGAGCAGACCAACGACCGGTACAAGAAGATCCTGGGCAACGGCGGGGGCGGGCTCTCCGTCGCCTTCGACATGCCGACGCTCATGGGCCGCGACTCCGACGACCCGCGCTCCCTCGGCGAGGTCGGTCACTGCGGGGTGGCGATCGACTCCGCGGCCGACATGGAGGTCCTGTTCAAGGACATCCCGCTCGGGGACGTGACGACCTCCATGACGATCAGCGGGCCCGCCGTGCCCGTCTTCTGCATGTACCTCGTCGCCGCCGAGCGGCAGGGCGTCGACCCGGGCGTGCTCAACGGCACGCTGCAGACGGACATCTTCAAGGAGTACATCGCGCAGAAGGAGTGGCTCTTCCAGCCCGAGCCGCATCTGCGCCTCATCGGTGACCTGATGGAGCACTGCGCGGCCGGCATCCCCGCCTACAAGCCGCTCTCCGTCTCCGGCTACCACATCCGCGAGGCCGGCGCGACGGCCGCGCAGGAGCTCGCGTACACGCTCGCGGACGGCTTCGGCTACGTGGAACTGGGGCTCAGCCGCGGGCTCGATGTGGACGTGTTCGCACCCGGTCTGTCCTTCTTCTTCGACGCGCACGTCGACTTCTTCGAGGAGATCGCCAAGTTCCGCGCGGCCAGGCGGATCTGGGCGCGCTGGATGCGGGACGTGTACGGCGCGAAGAGCGACAAGGCGCAGTGGCTGCGCTTCCACACCCAGACCGCCGGTGTCTCGCTGACCGCGCAGCAGCCCTACAACAACGTGGTGCGGACCGCCGTCGAGGCGCTGGCCGCCGTCCTCGGCGGGACCAACTCGCTGCACACCAACGCCCTCGACGAGACCCTCGCGCTGCCCAGCGAGCAGGCCGCCGAGATCGCCCTGCGCACGCAGCAGGTGCTGATGGAGGAGACCGGCGTCGGCAACGTCGCGGACCCGCTCGGCGGTTCCTGGTACGTCGAGCAGCTCACGGACCGGATCGAGGCGGACGCCGAGAAGATCTTCGAGCAGATCAGGGAGCGGGGCCTGCGCGCCCACCCGGACGGCAAGCACCCGATCGGGCCGATCACCTCCGGCATCCTGCGCGGCATCGAGGACGGCTGGTTCACCGGCGAGATCGCCGAATCGGCGTTCCGCTACCAGCAGGCGCTGGAGAAGGGCGACAAGCGGGTCGTGGGCGTCAACGTCCACACCGGGTCGGTCACCGGCGACCTGGAGATCCTGCGGGTCAGCCACGAGGTGGAGCGCGAGCAGGTGCGGCTGCTGGGCGAGCGCAAGGGCCGGCGGGACGACGCGAAGGTGCGCGGCGCGCTGGACACCATGGTCGCCGCCGCGCGCTCCGGCGCCAACATGATCGAGCCCATGCTCGACGCCGTACGCGCGGAGGCGACCCTCGGCGAGATCTGCGGCGTCCTGCGTGACGAGTGGGGCGTGTACACGGAGCCCCCCGGCTTCTGACACCTGCCCACCCGGCCACCCGGCGGGCGCGGTGTCCCCGGACACCGCGCCCGCCGGACACGTGCGCGGCCGGTCCAGCCGCGCACGTGTGCGGCCGGTTCAGCCGGACAACAGCAGCACGCCCCCGTACGACAGGCCCGCCACGGTCACCCACGCGCACAGGCCGAGCGCCGCGACGCGGCCGCCCGTGCGGGCCAGGGTGGGCAGGTGGACCGCGCTGCCCAGGCCGAACAGCGCGGCGGCCAGAAGGAGTTCCTGGGCCACGTGGGCCGTCTCCAGGGCCGGCGGCGGCAGCAGGCCGGTGCTGCGCAGCGCCACGGCGGCCAGGAAACCGACGACGAACAGCGGTACCAGGGGCACCCGGGGTGCCCCCGCGGCCCGTCCCCGTCCGCGCCGGACGCCCAGGGCGACCGCGGCGACGATCGGGGCGAGCAGGGCCACCCGCATCAGCTTGACCAGCACCGCCTCCCCGAGCGCCGCACCGCCCGCGGTCTGGGCGGTGGCGACCACCTGTCCGACGTCGTGCACGCTCGCCCCGGCCCAGCGGCCGAACTCCGCGTCGGTAAGGCCGAGCACACCCTGCAGCAGGGGCAGTACGGCGATGGCGAGGGTCCCGCAGAGGGTGACCAGGGCGACCGAGGTGGCCGCGTCCCGTTCGTCGCTGCCCCGCGCCTCGCCCACCGCGCCGATCGCGGACGCCCCGCACACCGCGTACCCGGCGGCGATCAGCAGCGGCTGGTCGCCGGGCAGCCCCAGCCGTCTGCCGAGCCACCAGGTGCCCAGCAGCGTGCACGTCACCACGCCGACGACCATCAGGACGGTTCCCCAGCCGAGCGCGCGGACGTCGTCGAAGGCGAGCCGCAGCCCGAGCAGCACGATCCCGGCCCGCATCAGCCGCCTGCCCGCGTACGAGAGCCCCGGCCGCGCCGTGGTCCCCACGAGGGTCCGCAGCCGGGGCAGGTGCGCGGCCACGACGCCGAGCACGACGGCGGCGGTGAGCATCGGAACGCCCGGCAGGAGCCGGTGCACGGACCAGGCGAGGGCCACCCCCAGCGCCGCGAGGGCGAGACCGGGCCGGCGGGCCGGGGCCGGGCGGCCGGGGGACGCCGCCGCGGCGGGCCGTTCCCGCAGCAGCGCCATCAGCGGTCGGCCGGCTGCGCGTAGACGCGGCGGACGCTGGTGCCGGAGCGGGATATGTCGGCGCCGTACACGTGCAGGGATATCGCCCTGCCGGGCCCGGCGTTCCACACCCGGTGGATGTCGCCCGGCGGGGCGAAGCCGCAGACCTCGCCGCGCTCGCTGACCACGTCGGCGGTGGCGACCAGCCGTGCGCCGCTGTCGGGCCCCGCGGCCGGCAGCAGCCGGTAGCGGCGCTCGTGCTCCCGCCCCTCGTGGACGCCGGTGGTGCACCAGGCGATGTGGTCGTGCACGGAGGTGCCCTGACCGGGCAGCCAGACCAGGGCGACGAGGGAGAAGCTGCCGTCGTGCTCGGCGTGCAGCAGGTGCTGCCGGTAGCGTGCGGGGTCGCTCTCGCACTGCTCCGGGGTGAGCAGGTCGGGGGCGCCCAGGTGGGGGGCGAGGCACTCGCCGACGAGGTGGGCCGTGGGGTCGGGCGGCAGGCCGCGGCCGACGGTCGCCCCGATGTCCGCGACGAGGGCGGCGAGGCGTGCGGTGGGACGCGGCGTGGTGAAGGCGCCCGGAAGACTCGTGGCACTGGGTGCGGGAGGCATACCGGGAGCGTCGGGCGGACGCGGGTATGACGTCCAACGACAGTTTCTTCGCCCTGCCCAAACATCGCTTATGGACACGGGTGGCGCGGAGGGCTCAGCAGCCGTCCTTCGCGGCCGCGACCGCCCGCAGCCGGTCCAGCACCCGCGCCGCCGCCGGTATGCGCAGGTGCTCGGGCAGGACGTAGGCGGAGATCTTGCGGCGGGACAGGGGCCGGAGCGGGCGGCCGGTGACCTTCGGGTGGCGCATGAAGTTCAGGACGAGCGAGGGCAGCATGGCGACCCCCAGCCCTTCGGCGACCAGGCTCTGCACGGCGAGGTTGTCGTCGGTCATGAAGGCGATGTCGGGGACGAAACCCTCCTCCGCGCACTCGTGCAGCAGGTTGGTCCGGCAGCGCGGGCACCCGGCGATCCAGCGCTCCCCGGCCAGATCGGTGAGCCGCACCGCCCGCCGCCGGGCCAGCGGGTGTCCGGTGGGCAGCAGCACGGTGAGCTGGTCCTCCAGGAGCGGGATCTCCACCAGCCCCTCCGGCACCTGTTCGTGCAGTCCGGGATAGGTGAACGCCAGTGAGATGTCGCACTCGCCGCGGGTCAGCCGCCGCAGCGACTCGGGCGGCTCGTTCTCCAGCAGGTCCACCCGCAGCGCGGGGTGGTCGGCCGACAGCCGGGCCAGCGCCTCCGGGACGAGCGTGGAGTTGGCGCTGGGGAAGGCGCACAGCCGGACCCGCCCGGCGCGCAGCCGTGTGAGGGCGTTCATCTGCTCCCGCGCGGCGGACATGGCGTCGAGGATCGACGAGGTGTGCCGGGCCAGGGCCTCACCGGCCTCGGTGAGCCGCAGCCCGCGGCCCACGCGGACGAACAGGGCGGAGCCGGTGTCCCGCTCCAGGGCCTTCATCTGCTGGGTGATCGCCGGCTGGGTGTAGCCGAGGGAACGCGCGGCGGCCGAGTAGGAGCCGGTCCTGACCACCTCGTGGAACGTCCTGATGTGCCGGGAGTCGAACACCGGGGCATCATAAGCGGCTGTTGGGGGGCCGCCACCGTCCGCCGGGGCGGGGCCCTTCACGGCTTGCGGGCCACCGCGCCGTACAGCGAGATGACGGCACCGTCGTCGGTGCTCTCCCCGTCGGCGAGCTCGGGATGCCAGTCGGTCAGCTGGACCAGACCGGGTGCGACGGGCTCCAGCCCCTCGAAGAACCGGGTGATCTCCGCGCGGGTGCGCGGCGCGAGCGTGACACCGGCCGCCGCGTACATCGCGACACCGCGGCCGACGCCGTCGGGGTCGAAGTCGGCGGTGAGCTGGGACAGCACCAGGTAACTGCCCGGGGGGAGGGCGTCGACGAGTTCGGCGACCAGGGCGTACGGGTCGTCCTCGTCGCCGAGGAAGTGCGTCAGCGCGACCAGGGACAGCGCCACCGGCCGGCCGAGGTCCAGGCTCTCGCGGGCCTGCCGCAGGATGCGCCCGGGGTCGCGCACATCGGCCTGCACGTAGTCGGTGACGCCCTCGGGGGTGCTGCGCAGCAGCGCCTCCGCGTGCTTGAGGACGATGGGATCGTTGTCCGTGTAGACGACGCGGGACTCGGGCGCGACGCGCTGGGCGATCTGGTGCAGGTTGGGTTCGGTGGGGATCCCGGTGCCGATGTCGAGGAACTGCCGGACGCCCGCCTCGCCGGCCAGCCACCGGGTGACGCGCTGCATGAACCAGCGGTTGGTGCGGGCGACGTGCCGGGCCGTGCCGTCGACGCCCATGATCCGCCGGCCCAGTTCCTCGTCGACGGGGTAGTTGTCCTTGCCGCCGAGGAACCAGTCGTAGACCCGGGCCGGGTGCGGCCGGGAGGTGTCGATCCGTGCGGTGACGCGTTCGGTGCCGGTCATGCGCGCCTCCCTGGCCGCTCGGTGTCCCTTGTGCCCCGGTGGGGATGATCAGGATCCTCGCAAAGCCCCGGGGGCGACGACAGGCGACTACCGGCCGACCCTGGCCGGTTCGCTCACCCGGGGGCGGCGGCGAGGCCCGACAGCAGGACGCGGGTGAAGCCGTGCACCCATTCCTCGTCCGCCGGTTCGGCGCTGACCAGAGTGCGGTGCACCACCGCGCCGGCCACCATGTCGAAGATCAGGTCGACCGCCCGGGCCGCCTCCCCGGCGTCCCGCTCGGCCGGCAGCTCGCCCCGTTCCTGGGCGCGGGCGCGGCCCGCGAGGACGAGACGCTTCTGCCGCTCGACGATGGACGCGCGGATGCGCTCCCGCAGGGCCTCGTCGCGGGTGGCCTCGGCGACCACCGCCATCAGTCCGCTCCTGGCCTCCGGGCGGGCCAGTATCGCGGCGAACTGGAGCACCACGCCCTCGATGTCGGCGGCCAGCGAGCCGCGGTCGGGCAGCCTCAGTTCGTCGAAGAGTTCCGCGACCGCGTCCACCACCAGTTCGTTCTTGCCCGCCCAGCGGCGGTAGAGGGTGGTCTTCGCGACCCCGGCGCGGACCGCCACGTCCCCCAAGGTGAGCTTGGACCAGCCGAGTTCGACCAGAGCCTGACGGGTCGCGGCCAGGATCGCGGCGTCCGCTGCGGCGTTGCGCGGGCGCCCGGTGCGACCGGCGGGGGTGGGGCTGGGCATGGCAGGAACCATAACGGCGGATACCGCGCGGTCGGTCGTGAGAGAGATCACGGCGAAGGGGCACCCCCGGGACCCCGGCCGGTATTACGCTACGACCCGTAGCGAAAGCACGCGCGACCGGCGTGCCCGAGCGACGACCACACGGGCGTGGGGTGGGGACCCGGCGCCAACACCACACGTACGCCTGGGTTTCCCGGGCGTTTTTCACACACGCGCGGGGTACGGGGGAGGATAGACGCATGCAGCCACGGAACATGTCCATGAGCGGGGTCGTCGACCTCGCCGCGGTGAAGGCGGCCCAGGAGGCCAAGGCGAAGGCGGAGCAGGCGCGCGCCGAATCGGCCCGGCAGGGCGGCGGGGGTGCCGTCTCCCCGGCCGACCTCGTGATCGACGTCGACGAGGCCGGTTTCGAACGTGACGTCCTGCAGCGGTCCACCGAGGTCCCGGTCGTCATCGACTTCTGGGCCGAGTGGTGCGAGCCCTGCAAGCAACTGAGCCCTCTCCTGGAGCGGCTCACCGTCGAGTACAACGGGCGCGTGCTCCTCGCCAAGATCGACGTCGACGCCAACCAGATGCTGATGCAGCAGTTCGGGATCCAGGGGATCCCGGCGGTCTTCGCGGTGGTGGCCGGGCAGGCGCTGCCCCTCTTCCAGGGCACCGCGGGCGAGGCGCAGATCCGCCAGACCCTGGACCAGCTGGTCCAGGTCGGCGAGCAGCGCTTCGGCCTGACCGGCCTCACCGTCGATCCCGACGCCGTGCCGGGCGGTGCGACGCCCGCACAGGCCGAGGCCGCCGGTCCGTACGACGCCCTGCTGGAGGCCGCCGTGCGGGCTCTGGACAGCGGTGACCTGGCCGGTGCCGTCCAGGCGTACAAGAACGTGCTCGCCGACGACCCCGGCAACCCGGAGGCCGCGCTGGGCCTCGCCCAGGCCGAACTGCTCCAGCGGGTGCGGGGCCTGGACCCCCAGCAGGTGCGCAAGGACGCCGCCGACAAGCCGCGCGACGCCGCCGCGCAGATCGCCGCCGCCGACCTGGACCTGGTGGGCGGTCACGTCGAGGACGCCTTCGGCCGGCTCATCGAGACGGTGGCGCGCACGGCGGGCGACGACCGGGACGCCGTGCGCGTGCGGCTGCTGGAGCTGTTCGAGGTGGTCGGCGCCGACGACCCGCGGGTGGTCGCCGCACGGCGGGCGCTGGCACGGGCTCTGTTCTGAGCCGAGCGGGTCGTACGGGCCCGTCTGCGGTGGAGAGGGCCACGGCGCCCGGTCCGTACCGTTTCCTCCGGTCGGCCGGGTGCGTGGTGCCCGAGTGGTCGAATGGCTCAATGAGGGTCGATGCGGCCGCGCTTTGCCAAAACTTGGCAATCGCGGCCGCTGTTACTGCGAGTAAGTCGTAGGCGTTGATCTGTCGGAACTGTCCTTCGATCAACTGTTTTGCACACCCCCGGCGATGCACCGAGCGTCGCCGGGCGGAGCCGGCTGGTCGCCGCACGGTTATCCGCCCGTTACTAGCGAGTAACGAACCCCCTTGTGCGGGGGCCGAGAATGCACCACGATCGGCCACGCTCGGTCCATCACCCCGCACCCCCGACAGCCGGTCGGGCCGCGGGGATCCCTGGGTCCCCACCGAGCAGAGCCGGCGGCAGTGACGCCGGCTCTTGGACAGGGGGGTCTTCGCCCAGCCGGTGAAGCCTGTCCAGCAAGGTTGTGCGTGATGCGTGTCAGGCGCGACCAGTGGTTGTCGCTCGGGGGTGATCGCCGGTGATTCGGGCGCGTCTCCGCGCCGCCGAGTGCGGGCGCTCTCCTTTCCGAGGACGTAGCACTTCTCCCATCCCTGCCCGGCCCGGCCGCCGTTCATGGCGGCGAGTCAGGACAGGAGATGTACGTCCGAGAAGGAGGAAATATGGAGTCCCAGGTGCGTGGCGGGACCAGATGGAAGCGGTTCGCTGTGGTCATGGTGCCCAGCGTCGCCGCCACGGCGTGCATAGGCGTCGCCCTCGCGCAGGGCGCACTCGCCGCGTCGTTCAGCGTGTCGGGCCAGTCGTTCAAGGTCACCACGGACGAGCTCGTCGGTACGGGCTTCTCCCAGTACGGTGCCCTCGACGAGGGGTACACCCTCACCGGCAAGAAGACGGCGCACCCTGTCGCGGTCTCGGCGTTCAAGTCGGCGACCATCAAGAACATGTGCCAGTCGGTCGTCACCCCGAACATTCCGGTGCTCGGGAACGTCAGCCTGATGCTGCGCGCGGGTCAGGGCGCGCCGGTCGAGGCCGAGAACCTCTACATCGATGTCGCCGAGCTGAACGCCGATGCGACGTTCACGAACATCGACATCGGTGTGGCCGCCAAGGACGCCAACAAGGGTCCCGGCATGAAGCAGAGCGAGGTCGCGAACCAGCAGGCCAACCCCTACGGGTTCGCCCAGCAGGCCGAGACGGCCGTCCTGAAGAACGTGAAGCAGACGGCGTGGGCGACCACCGCCGGAACCTTCAAGCTCAGCGGTCTGAAGATGTCGCTCTCCACGGGTGTCAAGGAGTGCTACTAAGCACTCGCTGACGGGCGGGGGAGCCGGTGGCGACCCCGCCCGTCCACCTTCCCGCCGCGCCCTCACGCGCGGCGCACATCACCACCACAGCAAAGCCGTACCAGGGAGCTGTTTTCCATGAGCGCCGAGACTCCTGCCGCCGCCGGCCAGTTCACCCGCCGCAGGCTGCAGTTCCGCGCCTGGCGGGGTGGACGGCCGTTCTGGGCCGGGCTGTTCGTCATGCTCGGCGGACTCCCCATCGCCTACTTCCCGTACGCGAACCTCCAGATCGGACACCTGACGCTGGCCATGGCGACCACGGCGGGCGCCGGGTCCCTGATCATCGGCGTGCTGCTCGTCGTCCTCGGCGCCAGCATCTGGTTCCAGCACCACATCCGGGTCTTCGCGGGTGTCGCGGCGATCCTGCTGGCACTGGTGTCCATCCCCGTGTCCAACATCGGCGGCTTCCTCATCGGCTTCCTCCTCGCCCTGGTGGGCGGAGCGATGGCCGTGTCGTGGGCGCCGGGCGCACCGCCCGCCGAGGAGCCGCCGGCGACCGGCGGGGGTCACGGCGGAGCCCCGGAGGGCGCGGTCGCCGACACCACGGTCCTGGAACCCGCCGACGGCACCGCGCCGGCGGTCCCCGAGGACCACTCCCACGCGCCCAGGACGCCGGGAGAGAACGACCTGTCAGGAACGAGCCCGGCGAACGGGGCGAACGGGAGGCACAGTGCCGGCTGACGAGGTGACCCACGGGACTGACGTGGATGCGTCCCGTGTGAGAACCGGGCCGCGCCACGCGGCACCCAAGAAGCCGTTGTTCACCAGGTTCCACATGCCTGCCGGGAAGGCGATAGCCCTAGCGGCGATGCCCACCGCGGTCCTCATGGGCATGGGCTTCACCCCGACTCTCGCCCAGGCCGACGACCAGCCGTCGTCGAAGAACCTCACGGCCGAAGAGTTCAAGGAATGCCTGGAGGCCATCGAGGAGGCCGAGAAGGGGGACGCCGCCGCGTCGCCCACCCCGTCCGCCACGGCGAGCGACAGCGCGTCCCCGGACGACGAGCCCTCAACGGAGCCGGCCCCCTCGGCGCCGGGGCAGAAGGACACGGACGAGGGCACGGGCTCTTCGCCGGATTCAGGTTCCGACGACAAGCCCGAACCCGAGCCGACCCCGTCCGCGTCCGCGGCCGGACAGGCAGCCGAGCAGCCGGCCGAACCCGCGCCCGCGCCCGCGGAGACCGACCGCAACGTCCTGGAGGAGATCGGGGACGCCATCAAGGACGTCTTCACTCCGAAGGACAAGAAGGAAGAGGCGAGCCCGAGCCCCACCCCGTCCGCCTCCGCCCCGGCGGCCGAGGACGAGGCCGACGCGGCGCGGGACACCGCCGGGACGGCGTCCGAACCGGCGAAGGACACCACCGAGGACGCCGGGGACAAGGCGTCCGAGGCCGCGGGGGACACCGAGGACAAGGCCGGGGACAAGACCGGGGACAAGGCCGGGGAGAAGGCCGGGGAGGCGACCGCCACCCCGGAGGCCGTCCCCTCGCCCAGCGCCTCCGAGACGTCCGGGACCGACCTGGAGGACTGCCCGGTCGCCACGGACGCCGAGGGCGGGGTCGACAACAAGGTCCCGCTGCCGGACGTCCCCTGGTACCTGAACGCCAGCTCGCTGACCCTGAAGGGCGCCGACTACAAGGGCATCGTCGAGGTGCGGACCGCGAACGGCACCACCAAGAAGGTGCTGAAGTACGTCGTCTCCGACGGCACCGACATCGGGGACCTGCACCAGACGGTCAAGGACGAACAGTCCGGCAAGACCTACCACGTGCAGGCCGCCAAGGGCTCCACGTCGACCATCCGCGACGGCGACACCGTGATGTACACGGAGAGCATCTCCGGCAAGTTGCTCGGGTTCATCCCGATCACCTTCGACCCGGAGCACCCGCCGCCGCTGAACATCCCGCTGATCTACTTCACCGACGTGACGGTGCAGCAGGCCGGCCAGTTCGGCGGGACCCTGCACATCCCGGGCCTGCACCAGTACGTCACCTGAGCGTGCCGCGGGACTCCTCCGGGAGGCGAGCGACGACGACCGAGGGCGTCCCCCGTCGCGGGGACGCCCTCGGTCGTGCGCGCGGTCAGCCGGTCGCGTCGCCCAGGTGGTGGACGCGGACCATGTTGGTGGTGCCGGGGACGCCGGGGGGAGAGCCGGCGGTGATGACGACGGTGTCGCCCTCGGCGAAGCGGTTCAGCTTGACCAGTTCCTGCTCCACCAGCTCGACCATCTCGTCGGTGCTGTTCACGAACGGCACGACGTGCGGTTCCACGCCCCAGCTGAGCGTCAGCTGGTTGCGCGTGGACTCGTCCGTGGTGAACGCCAGGATCGGCTGGGCGACCCGGTAGCGGCACAGGCGCCGGGCGGTGTCGCCGGACTGGGTGAAGGCCACCAGGCCCTTGCCGCCGAGGAAGTCGGCGATCTCGCAGGCCGCGCGGGCCACCGAACCGCCCTGCGTGCGGGGCTTCTTGCCCGGCACCAGCGGCTGCAGGCCCTTGGAGAGCAGCTCCTGCTCGGCCGCCTGGACGATCTTCGACATCGTCCGCACGGTCTCGACCGGGTACGCGCCCACGCTCGACTCCGCCGACAGCATGACCGCGTCGGCGCCGTCCAGGATCGCGTTGGCCACGTCGGATGCCTCGGCGCGGGTCGGCCGCGAGTTGGTGATCATCGACTCCATCATCTGGGTCGCCACGATCACCGGCTTGGCGTTGCGCCGGCAGAGCTCGATCAGGCGCTTCTGCACCATGGGGACCTTCTCGAGCGGGTACTCGACGGCCAGGTCGCCGCGCGCGACCATGACGGCGTCGAAGGCCGCCACGACGCCCTCCATGTTCTCGACCGCCTGCGGCTTCTCCACCTTGGCGACGACCGGGACCCGGCGGCCCTCCTCGTCCATCACGCGGTGGACGTCGGAGACGTCCTTGGCGTCCCGGACGAAGGACAGCGCGACCAGGTCGCAGCCCATCCGCAGGGCGAAGCGCAGGTCCTCGATGTCCTTCTCGGACAGCGCGGGCACGTTCACCGCCGCGCCGGGCAGGTTGATGCCCTTGTGGTCGGAGATGACACCGCCCTCGATGACGATCGACTTCACCCGGGGGCCCTCGACGTCCAGCACCTTCAGCTCGACGTTGCCGTCGTTGATGAGGATCTGGTCGCCGCGGGAGACGTCGCCCGGCAGGCCCTTGTAGGTCGTCCCGCAGATCGTCCGGTCGCCCGGGACGTCCTCGGTGGTGATGGTGAACTCGTCACCGCGCACCAGCTCGACGGGGCCTTCGGCGAAGGTCTCCAGGCGGATCTTCGGGCCCTGGAGGTCGGCGAGGACGCCGATGGCCCTGCCCGTCTCCTTGGCGGCGGCCCGGACCCGGTCGTACCGGCCCTGGTGCTCGGCGTGCGTGCCGTGGCTGAAGTTGAAGCGGGCCACGTTCATGCCGGCTTCGATCAGGGCGACAAGCTGCTCGTGGGAGTCGACCGCGGGGCCGAGAGTACAGACGATTTTCGAACGGCGCATGGGGCGATCCTATCCGTTTGTTTCGCTACGGAATATTCCGTCTGGCGGAAGATACAAATGAGAAAGTCCCTGCTCAGTTGTCCTTTCCGACCAGTGCGTAGGTCTGCTGTGCGATCTCCATTTCCTCGTCCGTCGGCACCACCGCGACCGCCACCCGCACGCCCTCGGGCGAGATCAGCCGGGCCCCGCCGCCGCGTGCCGCGTTGCGCCCGGCGTCGACCGCCAGGCCCATGCCCTCCAGGCCCGCCACGGCCGCCTCCCGGACCGGGGCGGCGTTCTCACCCACCCCGGCGGTGAAGGCCACCGCGTCCACCCGTCCGAGAACGGCGTAATAGGCGCCGATGTACTTCTTCAGACGGTGAATGTAGATGTCGAACGCGAGCTTCGCCCGTTCGTCGCCCTCGTCGATCCGGCGCCGGATCTCCCTCATGTCGTTGTCACCGCACAGTCCGACCAGACCGCTCCTCTTGTTGAGGAGGGTGTCGATCTCGTCGGCGGACATTCCGCCGACGCGCATCAGATGGAAGATGACGGCCGGGTCCATGTCCCCGGACCGCGTACCCATCACCAGCCCCTCCAAGGGCGTCAGCCCCATGGAGGTGTCCACGCAGCGCCCGCCGCGCACGGCCGAGGCGGACGCCCCGTTGCCCAGGTGCAGCACGATGACGTTCACCTCCTCCGGCGCCTTCCCCAGCAGCCTCGCGGTCTCCCGGGAGACGTAGGCGTGCGAGGTGCCGTGGAAGCCGTAGCGGCGGACGCGGTGCTCGTCGGCGGTCTTCACGTCGATCGCGTACCGGGCGGCCGACTCCGGCATCGTGGTGTGGAAGGAGGTGTCGAAGACGGCGACCTGCGGCAGGTCGGGGCGCAGCGTCATGGCCGTGCGGATGCCGGTGAGGTTGGCCGGGTTGTGCAGCGGTGCCACCGGGATCAGCCGCTCGATCTCGGCCAGCACCCGGTCGTCGATCACCGTCGGCTCGGTGAAGTGCATCCCGCCGTGCACCACCCGGTGGCCGATCGCGGCCAGCTCGGGGGAGTCCAGTCCCAGGCCGTCGGCGGCCAGTTCCCCCGCCATCGCCTTCAGGGCGGCGTCGTGGTCGGCGACCTGACCGGTCCGCTCCCGGGGCTCCCCGCCCGACGCGAGCGGGGTGTGCCGCACCAGGGAGGTACGCTCGCCGATCCGCTCGATCAGCCCGGTGGCCAGCCGGCTGCTGTCGCCCATGTCCAGCAGCTGGTACTTCACCGAGGAGGAGCCGGAGTTGAGGACGAGGACACGGGAGGGGCTCACTGGGCGGCTGCCTTCTCGCTGGGGGCCGGGGAGGTGACCGGTGACTGGGCCTGGATCGCCGTGATGGCGACGGTGTTGACGATGTCCTGGACGAGGGCGCCCCGGGACAGGTCGTTGACCGGCTTGCGCAGACCCTGGAGCACCGGGCCGACGGCGATCGCCCCGGCCGAGCGCTGCACGGCCTTGTAGGTGTTGTTGCCGGTGTTCAGGTCGGGGAAGATCAGCACGGTCGCCTGACCGGCCACCTCCGAGCCCGGCAGCTTGGTCGCCGCGACCGACGGCTCCACGGCCGCGTCGTACTGGATCGGCCCCTCGATCCGCAGGTCGGGCCGGCGCGAGCGCACCAGTTCGGTGGCGGTGCGCACCTTGTCGACGTCGGCGCCGGAGCCGGAGGTGCCCGTGGAGTACGACAGCATCGCGATCCGCGGCTCGACCCCGAACCGCGCGGCGGTGACCGCCGACTGCACGGCGATGTCGGCGAGCTGCTCGGCGTCCGGGTCGGGGTTGACCGCGCAGTCGCCGTAGACGAGGACCTTGTCGGCCAGGCACATGAAGAAGACCGAGGAGACGATCCCCGCGTCCTCCCGCGTCTTGATGATCTCGAAGGCCGGCCGGATCGTCGCGGCCGTCGAGTGCACCGAACCCGACACCATGCCGTCGGCGAGGCCCTCCTGCACCATCAGGGTGCCGAAGTAGTTCACGTCGGAGACGACGTCGTAGGCCAGCTCCACGGTGACGCCCCGGTGGGCGCGCAGCACCGCGTACTGCTCGGCGAAGGAGTCCCGCAGGGGAGAGGTCGCCGGGTCGATCAGCTGGGTGTCGCCGAGGTCGACGCCGAGGTCGGCGGCCTTCTTGCGGATCTGGTCGACGTCGCCGAGCAGGGTCAGCTCGCACACCCCCCGGCGCAGCAGCACCTCCGCCGCGTGCAGCACCCGCTCCTCGGTGCCCTCGGGGAGCACGACCCGGCGCAGGTCGGAGCGGGCCTGTTCGAGCAGCTTGTGCTCGAACATCATCGGGGTGACTCGGTCGCTGCTGGGCGCGGAGACCCGCTGGGTGAGCTCCGCGGTGTCGGCGTACCGCTCGAAGAGGCCGAGCGCCCGCTCCGCCTTGCGCGGGGTGGCCGCGTTCAGCTTGCCCTCCAGGGAGAACAGCTGCTCGGCGGTGGGGAAGCTGGTGCCCGGCACGGAGAGCACCGGGGTGCCGGGGGCGAGCCGGTCGGCGAGGGTGAGGACGCGCTCGCCTGGCACCTCGTCCAGGGTGAGCAGCACCCCCGCTATCGGCGGGGTGCCGGAACTGTGCGCGGCCAGCGCGCCGACGACCAGGTCGGCGCGGTCGCCCGGGGTGACCACCAGGCAGCCGGGGGAGAGCGCGGCGAGGAAGTTCGGCAGGGTGGCACCGCCGAAGACGAAGTCGAGCGCGTCGCGGGCGAGCCCGGAGTCGTCGCCGAGCACCACCTTCGCGCCGAGGGTGTGCGCGATCTGCGAGACGGTCGGGGCGGAGAGCGCCGGCTCGTCGGGGAACACGTAGCAGGGCACCGGGAGCCGGTTGGCGAGCCGCTCGGCGATCTCGTCACGGTCCTCGCGGGCGACCCGGTTGACGGCCATGGCGAGCACGTCGCAGCCGAGGGTGGTGTAGGCGCGGTAGGCGTTGCGGGTCTCGGCGCGCACCGATTCGGCGGTCTGCCTGCGGCCGCCCACGACGCCGATCACCGAGGCGCCGAACTCGTTGGCGAGCCGCGCGTTCAGCGCCAGTTCGTCGGGGAACTGCGTGTCGGCGTAGTCGGTGCCGAGGACGAGCACGACGTCGTAGTCGCGGGCGACCCGGCGGAACCGTTCGACGAGGGTGGAGACGAGTTCGTCCGTGCCCTGCTCCGCCTGGAGGGCGGACGCCTCGTGGTAGTCGAGGCCGTAGACGGTCGCCGGGTCCTGGGTGAGCCGGTAGCGGGCCCGCAGCAGTTCGAAGAGGCGGTCCGGGCCGTCGTGCACCAGGGGACGGAACACGCCCACCCGGTCGACCTGCCGGGTCAGGAGCTCCATGACCCCGAGTTCGACGACCTGACGGCCGTCGCCGCGGTCGATGCCGGTCACGTACACGCTGCGGGTCACGCGTGCTCTCCGTTTCGTCGGGGGCCGCAAGAGTCAACGTCAAGGCCACAAAAATCGCCCACAGAGGCGAGCGGATCCCTCTTGACAATACCCCTGGCGCTGGCTAGGACGCCCGCCTGTCCGGCGTCGGCGCCGCCCTGGGGAGCATGAAACAATCGGGACTGGCTCACCCGGTATCGACACGGACCAGGAGACACAGCGCGATGCGTATCGGAGTTCTCACCGCAGGCGGCGACTGCCCCGGCCTGAACGCAGTGATCCGGTCGGTCGTGCACCGCGCGATCGACAACTACGGCGACGAGGTCATCGGCTTCGAGGACGGCTACTCGGGCCTGCTCGACAGCCGCTACCGCGCCCTCGACCTCGACGCGGTCAGCGGCATCCTGGCCCGGGGCGGGACCATACTGGGCTCCTCCCGGCTGGAGCGCGACCGGCTGCGCGAGGCCTGCGAGAACGCCTCGGACATGATCCGCGACTTCGGCATCGACGCGCTGATCCCGATCGGCGGCGAGGGCACGCTGACGGCCGCGCACATGCTGTCCGAGGCGGGCCTGCCGGTGGTCGGCGTGCCGAAGACGATCGACAACGACATCTCCTCCACCGACCGCACCTTCGGCTTCGACACCGCCGTCGGTGTCGCCACCGAGGCGATGGACCGCCTGAAGACCACCGCCGAGTCCCACCAGCGGGTCATGGTCGTCGAGGTCATGGGCCGGCACGCGGGCTGGATCGCCCTGGAGTCCGGCATGGCCGCCGGCGCCCACGGCATCTGTCTGCCCGAACGCCCCTTCGACCCGGCCCAGTTGGTGAAGATGGTCGAGGAACGCTTCGCCCGCGGGAAGAAGTTCGCGGTGATCTGCGTCGCCGAGGGCGCCCACCCGGCCGACGGCACCATGGACTACGGCAAGGGCGAGATCGACAAGTTCGGCCACGAGCGCTTCCAGGGCATCGGCACGGCGCTGGCGTACGAACTGGAGCGCCGCCTCGGCAAGGAGGCCAAGCCGGTCATCCTCGGCCACGTCCAGCGCGGCGGCGTGCCGACGGCGTACGACCGCGTCCTGGCCACCCGCTTCGGCTGGCACGCGGTGGAGGCCGCGCACCGGGGCGAGTTCGGGAAGATGACCTCGCTGCGCGGCACGGAC
This sequence comes from Streptomyces sp. DH5, assembly GCF_020873915.1. GTDB lineage: Bacteria > Actinomycetota > Actinomycetes > Streptomycetales > Streptomycetaceae > Streptomyces. Next base: position 13,692 of record NZ_JAHWGP010000031.1, on the reverse strand, counting down.
ATCGTGATGGTGCCGCTGGCGGAGGCGGTCACCGAGCTGAAGACGGTCCCGGGGGACCGGATGGACGAGGCGGAGTCGGTCTTCTAGGCGGTACTGCCGCCCGAGGGGTGGCCCCGAACCGTTGAGCGGATGCCGTCGGCGAACCCGTCGGACGGCCGCTCAGTCCCCCGCGCCAGCAGCATGATGGGAGCGTTTCTCCAGGCGTGACGCCGCTTATACGGTGTTTCGGCGGGAGAAACGCTCCCATCACCGAACGGTGGTGGGATTCGTCGACAGTGTCCCGTTCAGTGGTGGGGGCCACCTGCGCTCACTCACACCGTGATGACGCCGATCGAGGGCTGTCCCGGCAGGTCCAGGGCGGCGGCACACAGCTTCGGTATGTGTGATCTGTCGGACGTCACAAGGCGGACGGGCGGTGTGCACAGTGCCGCGGTGGCCACGACGACGGCGTCCACCAGACATTCGTGACCGTCCAGGCCGGTCGCGTCCAGGAGGCGGCCGGCCGTCTCGAGGACGCTGTCGTCGACGGCCCTGGTGTCCAGCCGGGACAACAGGAACGCGAGGCGCTTGCCCTGCTGCCCCGAGCGCCGCACCTCGAGCGGCGTGAGAGCGGACAGCGCCACCCTGCGACCGTTCTGCTCGGCGGACTTGATCCGGGCTCGCATCCCGTCGTCACCGTCGACATACAGGAACAGGCCCTGGGCGTCCAGCACGAGAGTGCCTCCGGCCTGCACCCTGGCCTTGAGACGTTTGCTCACCACTCGGATTCCGCCCGCCTCATCGCCTCGTCGCTGACCGGCCCGAACTCGCGCTCGTCGGCCTCGACGGCCTCGCGCAGCTTGGCCATGGCAAGCCACTGCTCCAGTGCCTCGGAGACGACGGCCGAGAACCCGGACTTCCCGGTCCGGACCTCGACCTCCTTTATCAACGACTGCGGCAGGGAGACGGACCGCTTGCCGGCCCGCTCCGGTGTGGGGGAGGCGGCGTGAGAGCTCATGTCTGAAACGTAGCACCGCTGGTAGGAAAATTCTGCTTGTGCGCTCTCGAAGGTGAGGGGAGCGGCGCGTGGTGAGGTGGAGGGGCGGGAGTCAGAGCAGGTGGTCTGCTTTGCCTGCCTTGATGTCACGGATGAGGGTGCGGAGGGCTTCGCGGGTGTCGGTGAGGTGGTGGTCCTCCTGGCCGGCGACGGCGATAGAGGCGTTGCCTCGGGGGTCGGTGCCTATGCGGAAGCAGTTGTTGCCCTCGGCGCAGAAGGGGTCTTCCCAGGTGATGTCGGGCATGGGGTCCTCTCAGAGGTCAGAGCTGCCGGGCGGACAGCGGCGATGTCACGGTGTACGCCGACCGGACCTACGCCTTCCCCGGGACACGGGCCGAAGTGGCCGCGCACTACCGGACGGCGGCGGTACGGGACGGGTGGACCCCGGACCCCGGGGCCGTCCCCGACGACGGTCTGTGTTTCCTCAAGTAGGAGATGGCCCTGCGGGTCGTCTTCCTCACCGCCGAGCGCCTGGCGGAGGACGGCCACGGAAGCCGCCCCGACCTCACCACCGGAGCCGGCTACGCGGTCGACGTCGACGCGCCCGTGGACGAGGGCGGCGAGGCGGCCTGCTAGGAACTCCCGGGGTGCCCGCCCCGTCAGCCGCGCGCCCTCGACCGCCGTCCAGAAGTGCTCGACGATCCGGTCGGGAACTCGCGCCCGCAGGCGCCCGGCGCGAACCGACCGCCCAGGACCCCGGGGGGTTCAGCCTCCGCTCACCCACCGGTACTGGAGCTCCGGCCGCCCCACCGTCCCGTACTGCGGGCGCCGGGCCGCGCGGCCCGCGTCCACCAGGTGTTCCAGGTAGCGCCGGGCGGTGATGCGGGAGATGCCGACCGCCTCCGCGACACCGGTGGCCGTCAGGCCCTCCCCGGCGTCGCGCAGGGCCACGGTGACCCGTTCCAGGGTGGGTGCGCTCAGCCCCTTCGGCAGGGCGGCAGGACCGGGGGCGCGCAGGGCCGCCAGCGCCCTGTCCACCTCGTCCTGCCCGCTGGCCTCGCCCACCGCCGCGTGGAACTCGGTGTACCGCAGCAGCCGGTCCCGCAGGGTCGCGAACGTGAACGGCTTCAGCACGTACTGCACCACCCCGAGCGACACCCCCTCGCGCACGACGGCGAGGTCCCGGGCGGAGGTCACCGCGATCACGTCGGCGTGGTGGCCCGCCGCCCGCAGGGAGCGGGCCAGCTGGAGGCCGTGCACGTCGGGCAGGTGCAGGTCGAGGAGGAGCAGGTCGACGGGCGTGCGTTCCAGCACCCGGCGGGCCTCCGCGCCGGTGTGCGCCTTGCCGACCGCGACGAACCCGGGCACCCGGCCGACGTACATCACATGGGCGTCGGCGGCGACCGGGTCGTCCTCGACCACCAGCACACGGATGGGCTGTCCCGTCATACGGCGCCTCCCGGACCGCCGGCGACCGTGTCCCCGGCGGCGCTCCTTGCCGGGGTGCCGTGCGGGGCGGCCCGGCGGGTGGCGGTGTTCCCCGGGACGGAGACCCCCGGGTCCGGTGGGACGCCGCCCTCCCGACGGGTGCCGGCGGCATCGACGACACCGGACGGGGCGCGCCGGCCCCGGCCGGTGTCACGGGCGAGCGGCAGCCGCACCTCGAACACCGCGCCGCCCTCCTCCCCGGAGGCCACCGACAGCGCCCCGCCGTGCCGTGTCACCGCCTGCCGGACGAGTGCCAGGCCCAGGCCCCGCCCGCCGGGCCCGGACGGCTTGGTGGTGAAGCCGCGCCGGAAGACCTCCTCCGTCCGCTCCGGGTCCACCCCGGGGCCGGTGTCGGACACCCGCAGGATCAGCCGCGAGGGGTCCGCGGTGAGTGCCGTCACCGTCACCCGGGGCCGTATCCCGCCCTGCGCCGCGTCCACGGCGTTGTCGATCAGGTTGCCGAGGATGGTCACCAGGTCCCGGGCGGGAAGAGAGTCCGGCAGCAGACCGTCGTCGAGGCGGCTGTCGGGCGACACCACGAGCTCCACGCCCCGCTCGTTGGCCTGGGCCGTCTTGCCCAGCAGCAGCGCCGCGAGCACCGGCTCGCTCACCGCGGCCACCACCTGGTCGGTGAGCGCCTGCGCCAGCTCCAGCTCGGCCGTCGCGAAGTCCACGGCCTCCTCGGCCCGGCCCAGCTCGATCAGCGAGACCACGGTGTGCAGCCGGTTCGCCGCCTCGTGCGCCTGCGACCGCAGCGCCTGCGTGAAGCCGCGCTCGGAGTCCAGCTCACCCATCAGCGACTGCAGCTCGGTCACGTCCCGCAGGGTCACCACCGAGCCGCGCCGCTGGCCCCCGGTGACCGGCGAGGTGTTCACCACCAGCACCCGGTCCGCCGTCAGGTGCACCTCGTCCACCCGGGGCTCCGAGGCGAGCAGCGCGCCCGTCAGCGGCGCCGGAAGGTCCAGCTCCGTGACCGGTCTGCCCACCACGTCCTCCTCCTGGTCCACGCCCAGCAGCTCCCGGCCGCCGTCGTTGATCAGCGCCACCCTGTACTGCCCGTCCAGCATCAGCAGTCCCTCGCGCACGGCGTGCAGCGCGGCCTGATGGTAGTCGTGCATGTGGCTGAGCTCGGCCGCGTTCATTCCGTGGGTGTGACGCCGCAGCCGGGCGTTGATGACGTACGTGCCGACCGCGCCGAGCCCGAGCGCGCCGGCCGCGACGCCGAGCAGCGCGGTGAGCTGCTCCCGGGCGCGCTGGCTGATCTCCTCGACCCGTATGCCGGCGCTGACCAGCCCGACGATCCGCTCGCCGTCCAGGACCGGGGTGACCGCGCGGACCGAGGGGCCGAGCGTGCCGGTGTAGGTCTCGGTGAAGGTGCGGCCCTTCAGTGCCGGGGCGGTGTGGCCCTGGAAGACCAGGCCGATCTGGGCCGGGTCGGGATGCGTCCAGCGGATGCCCCGCGGGTCCATGATCGTCACGAAGTCGACGTCGGCGTCGCGCACCACGGCCAGCGCGTACGGCTGGAGCTCCGCCGACGGGTCGGGCGTACGGATCGCCTCTCGCACGGACGGGGAGTCGGCGACCGACAGGGCCACCGAGGTGGCCTGGCGGCCCGCCGCCTCCTCGGCCTGGCTGCGGTCGCTGACGTAGCTGAACAGCGCGTACCCGGCCACGACGACCGCGATGAGCACGGCCTGCATGGCGAAGAGCTGGCCCGCGAGGGAGCGGGGCCGGGGGAGGGTGGGGCGCATCCCGCCAGTCTGCCTCGCGGTTCTGCGATGAACTAAATGAACGGAAGGGTGACCGCACTCACAGGGCGCGGCATAGTCACGGCGTTCCCTCAGGGCCGGACGGGCCCTGACCCCCATCCCCCGGACGTGAGCCGCACGCCGGTGATGCCGACGAAGACGTCAAGGAGGGCCGCCGTGACCAGCACTGCCGCTCCGGCACCTGCCGCACCCGAAGCCAGGCGGGACCGCACGCACTATCTCTACATCGCGGTGATCATCGCGGTCGCCCTCGGAATCACCGTCGGTCTGATCGCTCCCGGTTTCGCGGTCGAGCTGAAGCCGATCGGCACCGGGTTCGTGAACCTGATCAAGATGATGATCTCGCCGATCATCTTCTGCACCATCGTGCTGGGCATCGGGTCCGTGCGGAAGGCCGCCAAGGTCGGCGCGGTCGGCGGCATCGCCCTCGGCTACTTCATGGTGATGTCGGTCGTCGCGCTCGGCATCGGCCTGGTCGTCGGCAACATCCTGGACCCGGGTGCGGGTCTCGCGGTGACCGACGCGGTCAAGGAGACGGGCCAGGCCCAGGTCGACGCCGAGGCCAAGTCCACCACCGACTTCCTGCTCGGCATCATCCCGACCACGATCGTGTCCGCCTTCACCCAGGGCGAGGTCCTGCAGACCCTGCTGATCGCCCTGCTGTGCGGCTTCGCGCTGCAGGCCATGGGCAAGGCCGGCCAGCCGGTCCTGCGCGGCATCGAGCACATCCAGCGGCTCGTCTTCCGGGTCCTCGCCATGATCATGTGGGCCGCCCCGATCGGTGCCTTCGGCGCCATGGCCGCCGTCACCGGTGCCTCGGGCGTGGACGCCCTGAAGAGCCTCGCGGTGCTGATGCTCGGCTTCTACATCACCTGCGTGCTGTTCATCTTCGTGGTGCTCGGCGCGATGCTGCGGATCGTCGCGGGGCTGAACGTCTGGTCGCTGTTCAAGTACCTGGGCCGCGAGTTCCTGCTGATCCTGTCGACCTCCTCCTCCGAGTCCGCGCTGCCGCGCCTCATCGCGAAGATGGAGCACCTCGGTGTCAGCAAGCCGGTCGTCGGCATCACCGTGCCCACCGGCTACTCCTTCAACCTCGACGGCACCATGATCTACATGACCATGGCCTCGCTGTTCATCGCCGACGCCCTGGGCACGCCGATGTCGGTCGGCGAGCAGATCCCGCTGCTGCTCTTCCTGCTGGTCGCCTCCAAGGGCGCCGCCGGTGTCTCCGGCGCCGGCCTCGCGACGCTGGCCGGCGGACTGCAGTCGCACAAGCCGGCCCTGGTGGACGGCATCGGTCTCATCGTCGGCATCGACCGCCTGATGAGCGAGGCCCGCGCGCTGACCAACTTCGCCGGCAACGCCATCGCCACGGTGCTGATCGGCACCTGGACCAAGGAGATCGACAAGGACCGGGTGGCCGACGTCCTCGCCGGCCGCGCGCCCTTCGACGAGACGACGCTGCTGGACGACCACGGAGGCGACGGCGACGTGGAGGAGCCCCGCGTCGAGCTGCCCGGGAAGGGCAGCGAGAAGGAGCTGGCCAAGGCCTGACGGCCGGCGTCACTTCCCGCACACCCCGGGCGGCCGGGTGCTCCCCCGTAGCCCGGCCGCCCGGTCCTGGAGGCCCCGCTGCCCCTGCCGGGACCTCCACCACCGCCGAGCGGCCGGTTCCCACCCCCGTGGACCCGGCCGCTCGGTCCGTTCCCGCCTTGCGGCCGCCCTTGCCCTGACGCCGACGTCAAGGCCTACGTTCGTACGCATGCGAATCGGCGAGCTGGCCGCACGGGCCGGGACCACCACGCGGACGCTGCGGTACTACGAATCCCGCGGGCTGCTGCCCGCGCGGCGGACGGCCAACGGCCACCGGACGTACGACGAGAGCGACCTGAAGCTGCTGCGGCAGATCCGCACGCTCCAGGACTTCGGGTTCGGCCTGGAGGAGACCCGGCCCTTCGTGGAGTGTCTGCGGGCCGGCCACCCCGAGGGCGACGCGTGCCCCGCCTCGCTCCGGGTCTACCGGCGCAAGCTGGACGAACTCGACGCGCTCATCGGGGAGTTGCGGACGGTACGGGCCGAGGTGGGACGGCAGTTGACGCGGGCGGAGTCGGCGATGCGCGGACTGGCGGCCGATGCGACGGTTCCGGGCGGTCCGGAACCGGTGTGCGAACTGGGAGGGGAACCGCGGTGAGGAACGTGCCCGAAGTGAGTGACGCCGATTTCGCCACGGAGGTGATCGGGTCGCGGCTGCCGGTGCTGGTGGAGTTCACGGCCGACTGGTGCCCGCCGTGCCGGCAGATGGCGCCGGTGCTGAGCGCGCTGGCGGCGGAGGAGGAGGGCCGGCTGAAGGTGGTGCAGGTGAACGTGGACGCCAATCCGGACACCACCCACGCGTACAAGGTGCTGTCGATGCCGACCTTCATCGTGTTCCGTGACGGGCAGCCGCTGCGCTCGATGGTGGGGACGAGACCCAGACGGCGGCTGCTCGAAGAACTGGCGGACGTGCTCTGACCTGCGGACCGGTCGTCGGTGGACACAAAAGAACCCCCGGGCAATTGCGCTCGGGGGTTTTCCTTGCGTATATTCATTGATTCGCGACTTCCGGAAATGGGGTCGCGGCGAAGTTCAGTGAGCACAGTATATCCGGGCGGGAGCGCAATTGTCAAACACCGAATTTCCGGACGAAGAATTGCGGCAGGAACAGGAATTCATCGACGGACTGTACGCACGCGTGGACGTCCTGCGCGGCGACGCCGAGGACTCCGTCACGGACGCGCTCGCCCAGGGCCACACCCCCCGGCAGGCAAGGCTGGAGCGGGACATCCTCGTCGCCGAGCGCTCCGGGCTGCTCGCCGCGCTGAACGCGGTGGACGGCTCCCTCTGCTTCGGCCGGATCGACCTCGCCGCCGGCGCGACCCACCACATCGGCCGCATCGGCCTGCGCGCCGACGACGCCGAGCGCACGCCCGTCCTCATCGACTGGCGCGCCGACGTGGCCCGCCCGTTCTACCTGGCCACCGGCCACACCACGATGGGTCTGAGGCGCCGCCGCCACATCGCCACCGAGGGGCGTCGGGTCACCGCCCTGCACGACGAGATCCTCGACCTCGGTGACGAGACCCGCACCGGCCACGAGGACCCCACCGGCGACGCGGTGCTGCTCGCCGCCCTCGACTCCGCGCGCACCGGCCGCATGGGCGACATCGTGCGCACCATCCAGGCCGACCAGGACCGCATCATCCGCGCCCCGCACCGCGGGGTCATGGTCGTCGAGGGCGGCCCCGGCACCGGCAAGACCGCCGTCGCCCTGCACCGCGCCGCCTACCTCCTCTACGAGCACCGCGAGCTGCTGGCCCGCCGCGCCGTCCTGATCGTCGGCCCCAACCCGGCGTTCCTCGGCTACATCGGCGAGGTGCTGCCCAGCCTCGGCGAGACCGGCGTGCTCCTGGCGACCGTCGGCGAGCTGTACCCCGGCGTGCGGACCACCCGGACGGACACTCCCGCGGCCGCCGCCGTCAAGGGCCGCGCCGAGATGGCGGACGTCCTCGCCGACGTCGTACGCGACCGGCAGGCGCTGCCCGACCCGGTGATCGCGATCGAGCACGACCGCGAGGTCCTCCTGCTCGACGACGGGCTGGTCAACGTCGCCCGCGAACGCACCCGCGCCACCGGGCTGCCCCACAACGTGGCCCGGGAGCACTTCGAGGGCCACGTCCTCAACGCGCTCACCGACATGGTCGCCGAACGCATCGGCACCGACCCCTACGACGGCTCCAACCTGCTCGACCCCAGCGACATCACCCAGATCCGCGACGAACTCGCCGAGAACCCCGAGGTCTGGTCGGCCGTCGACCGGCTGTGGCCGCGCCTCACCCCCGAACGCCTGGTCGCCGACTTCCTCGCCGCCCCCGAGGGGTACCTCTCCGACGAGGACGCCGCCGCGGTCCGCCGCCCGGTCACCCGGCACTGGACCGTCTCCGACGTGCCCCTGCTCGACGAGGCCGCCGAACTCCTCGGCGAGGACGACCGGCTCGCCCGGGAGCGGGCCGAACGCCGGCGGCGGACGCAGATCGCCTTCGCCCAGGGCGTCCTCGACGTCTCCTACGCCTCGCGGACCTTCGAGTTCGAGGACAAGGAGGACGACGACCCCGACTCCTCCGAGGTGCTGTCCGCGCACGACATCATCGACGCCGAACGCTTCGCCGAGCGGCACGAGGAGGACGACCACCGCAGCGCCGCCGAACGTGCCGCGGCCGACCGCACCTGGGCGTTCGGGCACATCATCGTCGACGAGGCGCAGGAACTGTCCCCGATGGCGTGGCGGCTGCTGATGCGGCGCAGCCCCACCCGCTCCATGACCCTGGTCGGCGACCCGGCGCAGACCTCGGAGGCGGGCGGCGTCGGCTCCTGGGAGGACATCCTCACCCCGTACGTCGCCGACCGCTGGGAGCACACCAGGCTGGGCGTCAACTACCGCACCCCGGCCGAGATCATGGACGTGGCCGCCGCGGTCGTGCGCGCCGAGCACCCCGGCTTCGAGCCGCCCGGCTCGGTGCGCGCCACGGGCGTACGACCCTGGGCCCGCGCCACCGGCGACCTGCCGGCCGCCGTCGCCGAGGCCGTCGCCGAACTCACCCCCGACGAGGGTCGCCTCGCCGTCATCGCCCCGCGCGAACTGCACCGCCCGCTGGCCGCCCGGCTGGACGGGGTGACGGCCGACACCGAACCGGACCTGACGCACGACGTCGTCCTGCTCGACCCGCGCCAGGCCAAGGGGCTGGAGTTCGACTCGGTCCTGGTGGTCGAACCGGGCCGCTACGGCACCAGCGACCTGTACGTGGCGCTCACCCGTGCCACGCAGCGGCTCGGCGTCCTGCACACCGGGCCGCTGCCGGAGCCGCTGGCCGCCGCCCTGGCCTGAGCGGCGGCGCTCGGGCCGGGCGCGGGGTCGCTATTCGGGCCGGGCGCGGTGGCGACTCGGGCCGGGCGCGGGGTGGCGACTCAGGCCGGGCGCAGCCACACCGTCGCCAGGGGCGGCAGGGTCAGCCGGATGCTCGCCGGGTGACCGTGCCACCCCTGCGGCTCCGGCTTGACCGGGTCGGGGGTGGTGACGTCACCGCCCCCGTAGCGCCCGGCGTCGGTGTTCACCACCTCGTGCCAGGCCGGCACGTCGTCGGGGACCCCGAGCCGGTAGTCCTGCCGCACCACCGGCGCGAAGTGCGACACGGCGAGCAGGGGGGAGCCGTCGGAGTCGTACCGCAGGAAGGCGAACACGTTGTCCTCGGCCGCGTCGCCGGCCACCCAGCGGAAACCGGACGGGTCGGTGTCGCCCTGCCACAGCGCCGGGGTGTGCCGGTACACGGTGTTGAGGTCGCGCACCAGGTCGCGCACCCCGCGGTGGTCGGCCTCCGCGCCGTAGTGCGGGTCCAGCAGCCACCAGTCCGGGCCGTGCGCCTCCGACCACTCCGCGCCCTGCGCGAACTCCTGCCCCATGAAGAGGAGCTGCTTGCCGGGGTGGGCCCACATGAAGGCCAGGTAGGCGCGCAGGCCGGCGCGCTGCTGCCACCAGTCGCCGGGCATCTTCGACACCAGGGAGCCCTTGCCGTGCACCACCTCGTCGTGGGAGATCGGCAGCACGTAGTTCTCGCTGTAGGCGTACACCATCGAGAACGTCATCTCGCCGTGGTGGTAGCGGCGGTGGACCGGTTCGTGGCTCATGTACTGGAGCGAGTCGTGCATCCAGCCCATGTTCCACTTCAGCCCGAACCCCAGCCCGCCGAAACCGCTGGGGCCCCGGTGGTGGGTGGCCCGGGTGACGCCGTCCCAGGCGGTGGACTCCTCCGCGATCGTCACGACCCCCGGCACCCTGCGGTACAGGGTGGCGTTCATCTCCTGGAGGAACGCCACCGCGTCCAGGTTCTCCCGGCCACCGTGCTCGTTCGGCGTCCACTGGCCCGGCTCGCGCGAGTAGTCGAGGTAGAGCATCGAGGCGACCGCGTCGACGCGCAGCCCGTCGATGTGGAACTCCTCGCACCAGTAGAGGGCGTTGGCGACGAGGAAGTTGCGCACCTCGCGCCGCCCGAAGTCGAACTCCAGGGTTCCCCAGTCGGGGTGGGCGGCCCGCAGCGGGTCCTCGTGCTCGTACAGCGGGCGCCCGTCGAACTCGGCCAGCGCCCACTCGTCGCGCGGGAAGTGCGCGGGCACCCAGTCCATGATCACGCCGATGCCGGCCTGGTGCAGGGCGTCGACCAGGTACCGGAAGTCGTCCGGGGTGCCGAGGCGGGCGGTGGGCGCGTAGAACCCGGTGACCTGGTAGCCCCAGGAACCGCCGAAGGGGTGCTCGGCGACCGGCATCAGCTCCACGTGCGTGAAGCCGAGGTCCTTCACGTACGCGGGGAGCTGGTCCGCCAGCTGGCGGTAGGTGAGTCCCGGGCGCCAGGACGGAAGGTGCAGCTCGTAGACGGACAACGGCGCCTGGTGGGCGGGCACGCCGGCCCTGCGCTCCAGCCACTCGGCGTCGCCCCACTCGTACGCCGAGGAGGTGATGACGGAGGAGGTGGCGGGCGGGACCTCGGTCCGGCGGGCCAGCGGATCGGCGCGCAGGGTCTTCGAGCCGTCGGGACGGGTGATCTCGAACTTGTACAGCTCTCCCTCGCCGATGCCCGGCACGAACAGCTCCCACACCCCGGTCGCGCCCAGCGACCGCATGGGGAAGCCGGTGCCGTCCCAGAAGTTGAACGAGCCCGCCACCCGCACCCCGCGCGCGTTCGGCGCCCACACCGAGAACCGGGTGCCCGTGACGCCCTGGTGGGTCGTCGGGTGCGCGCCGAGCACCGTCCACAGCTCCTCGTGGCGGCCCTCGCCGATCAGGTGCAGATCGAGCTCACCGAGCGTGGGCAGGAAACGGTACGCGTCCTCCGTCTCCTGCACCGTCCCCTCGTACGTCACGAGCAGCCGGTACGCCGGTACCTCGCGCAGCGGCAGCAGTCCCGAGAAGAACCCGTCCCCGTCGTCGTGCAGCTCCACGGTCACACCGCCGGAGACGACGCTCACCGCCCGGGCATAGGGACGGAACGCCCGGAAGACGACCCCGCCGGGCACCGGGTGCGCGCCGAGCAGCGAGTGCGGCGCGTGGTGGGTGCCGTCCAGCAGCCGCTCCCGGTCGGCGGCGTCCAGCGCGGGGGAGACGGCGATCTCCAGGTCCATCTCGGGCGGGACCGGCGGGACGGCCGACGGGGCGGTGGTGTCCCGCACGGTCTTCGTCCCCGGAGTCCCCTTCCCGGCCGGGACCTTCTTCCCGGCCTTCCCGGCGGTCCTGGCCGCGGTCTTCGCCGCGCCCTTTCCCGTGCCTTCGGCCGCGGTCTTCGCCGCCGCCTTCTCCGCGGTCTTCTCCGCGGCCTTCTTCACCGTCGACTTCTCGGTCGCCGCCTTCTTGACCGTGGCCGCCGCGGCCGTCTTCTTCACGGGGACCTTCTTCGCGCTGGCCTTCTTCACGGCTGCCTTCTTCCGCGCGGGCGCCGGTGGCTCGGTGCGCCGCTGGTCGGCCGGCTGCTCCGGATGCGAACCGCTGGACGTGGGGCGGGGGGTCACGGGCGAAGCCTCCTGGACGAAGGTCGGGTGGGGTCAGATCCGGTCGGACGAGGCCAGCCGGTGCGCGGCGGCCAGCGGCACGGGGAGCCAGTCGGGGCGGTGCCGGGCCTCGTAGACCGCCTCGTAGACCGCCTTGTCGGTCTCGTACGCGCGCAGCAGCACCGGCTCGGTGCGCGGATCGTGGCCCGCGGCCTCCGCGTACCCGGCGCAGTACGCCGCCCGGCAGTGCGTGGCCCAGTCGGGCTGCTGCGGGTCGGCCGTGCGCGCCGCGTAGTCGAAGGACCGCAGCATGCCGGCGACGTCCCGCACCGCCGGCTGCGGCATCCGCCGCTCCGCCAGCGGCCGGGCCGGTTCGCCCTCGAAGTCGATCAGCGACCACTCGCCGGCCGGGGAGCGCAGGCACTGCCCGAGGTGGAGGTCGCCGTGCACCCGCTGCGCGGTCCAGGTGCGTCCCTCGGCGGCCAGGTCGTCCAGCGCCGTGTACGCGGAGCGCAGCCCGTCCGCGTACGGCCGCAGCGCGGGCACCGCGTGCACCGCTGCCTCCAGCCGCTCGGTCATGCCGTCGACCAGGGAGCGCAGCTGGGCGTGGCCCAGGGTGACCGTGGGCAGCGCGCGGGCCAGCGCGGTGTGCACCTCGGCGGTGGCCCGGCCGAGCGCCCGCGCCTCGGCGACGAAGTCCTCGCCCTTGGCCAGCTCCCGCAGCGCCAGTTCCCAGCCGTCCGTCGCGCCCTGCACGAACGGCTGGAGCACCCCCAGGACGTACGGTTCGGCCGCGGGCGGCGAGCCGGGCGACTCGTCGGGGTCCGCGACCAGCCAGGCCGTCGGCGGGGGCACCCGGGGGCAGCCCTCGCGGGCCAGCGCCAGCGGCAGCTCCAGGTCGGGGTTGACCCCGGGCACGATCCGGCGCAACAGTTTCAGGATGAACGTGTCTCCGTAGACGACCGACGAATTCGACTGCTCGGCCGTCATCAGGCGCGGGACCAGGCCGGAGCGGATCTCCTGACGCGGGCCGCGCTCGAAACGGAGCCCGCCGATCCGGGCCTGGGTGCGCAGGGCCTCCAGGAGCAGTTCGGCGGGCCGGGTGTCGTGCAGGGCCTCGTAGACCGTCCGTCCGGCCAGCGGGCCCCGCGTCACATGACCGATCAGCGCGGGCGCGAGCCGGGGCGGCAGCGCCTCGCGCACGCCTATCAGCAACTGGTAGCAGTCGCCGGGCCGGTCCTGCCCGGTGTGCCCCGGCTGGAGCGGCTGGTGGGCGCGCACCAGCAGGTGGTACAGGCCCAGCTTGGCGGTGGGCGGCAGCAGCTCGGTGGCGGCGACCAGGGCGAACCCGGTGACCGGCCTGCCCTTGCCCGCGAACCAGCGCTGCCGCGGCAGCCACTCCCTCAGCAGTGGATCCAGTGACGCAAGGAGGCCGGGTGGTGTCGTGACGGTGCGTGTGACGGCTTCCGACATGGCGTCGCGTCCTCTCCCCTCTTTTCGGCGCGCCGCACGGGGCGCCGCCGGTGGGCGGGGTGTTACTGATGCGTGCCCCGGGCGGGCCGGTGAAAACCGGCCCGCCCCGGGTTTACGCGGCGTCCTTGCGGAGCCGGAACCAGTAGAAGCCGTGCCCCCCGAGGGTCAGCAGGTACGGCAGCTCGCCGACGGCCGGGAACCGCACACCGCCGAACAGCTCGACCGGGTGGCGCCCCTCGAAGGCGCTCAGGTCGAGCTCGGTCGGCTGCGCGAAGCGGGAGAAGTTGTTCACGCAGAGGACCAGGTCGTCCTCGTACTCGCGGAGGAAGGCGAGGACGGCGGGGTTGGAGGAGGGCAGTTCGGTGTAGCTGCCGAGGCCGAAGGCCGGGTTCTGTTTGCGGATCTCGATCATCCGGC
>NZ_JAHWGP010000281.1 GCF_020873915.1 Streptomyces sp. DH5 | reverse complement strand
CCCTATAGCTAAAGTATAACAGGAAAGTTTCATTAAAGGGTACACATATGAAACTTTTCTGTTATACTTTACAATATAATTAAATAAAAAGGAGAGTAAGTTATGGTTGAAAAATTAAAACATGAATGGTTTAACCAGCCAGGTAAAAATATACTTGCCGGTATCGTGGTTGCCTTAGCTTTAATCCCTGAAGCTATCGCATTTTCAATTATTGCTGGCGTAGATCCAATGGTTGGTTTGTATGCTTCATTTATCATCGCTGTTGTTACTGCTATTGTTGGTGGTAGACCTGCAATGATATCAGGTGCAACAGGGGCTGTTGCCTTATTAGTTACACCACTTGTGAAAGATTATGGTGTAGAATATCTTTTAGCTGCCACGATATTAATGGGAGTAATTCAATTAGTTTTAGGCCTTCTCAAAGTGGGGCGTTTAATGAAATTTATACCTCATTCCGTCATGATAGGTTTTGTAA
>NZ_JAHWGP010000280.1 GCF_020873915.1 Streptomyces sp. DH5 | reverse complement strand
CTGTTACAGATACCGCTCCACGCGCATCAAGCAAATTAAAGGTATGTGAAGATTTCAAAATATAATCATAAGCTGGGTGAACCAAACCTTTATCAAGTAAATCAAGGGCTTCTTGTTCATACTCACCAAAAAGTTTAAGTAAAAGTTCTTGATTTGATTCTTCAAAAGCGAATTTAGAATGTTCGTATTCAGGTTCTTTGAAGATATCACCATAAGCCACACCATTTCCCCATTCAAGGTCATAAACAGAATCAACTTCTTGAATTACTGTAGCAATGCGTTCCAAACCATAAGTGATTTCAGATGTTACTGAATCAACTTCAATTCCGCCGACTTGTTGGAAATAGGTGAATTGTGTACATTCTTGTCCATCAATCCAAACTTCCCAACCAATACCAGCACAACCCATTGATGGATTTTTCCAGTTGTCTTCAACAAAACGAATATCATGTTCCAAAGCATCAATACCAAGTGC
>NZ_JAHWGP010000279.1 GCF_020873915.1 Streptomyces sp. DH5 | reverse complement strand
GGCAGGGTGAGCGTCGGCACCAGCCTCGGCGCCATGCTCCGCGCCGCGGCCCTCGCCGACCTCTACCTCAACGGCCACCTCATCGACGAACGCGGCCACGCCGCCATCGGCGTCCGGCACCCCTGCCGCGATCCCGTCCTCGAAGCGCTCCTCGAAGAGATCGCCGGCTCCAAGCCACGCAGATGGCATTTCTGGGTCAACTGCCGGCAGCGCGTCGCCGTCAGAGCGGTACGCCAGCAGCTCAGCGATGGCGGCTGGGTCCGCCTCCAACCCCACAGAGTCCTCGGGCTGTTCCCCACCACCAAGGTGACCATCCGCGACCCTCGCGTCCGCAAGGAACTCCTCGGCCGGGTCAACGCCGCCCTGAAGAAGCCCATCGGCAGAGTCCACCCCGCCGACGCCACACTCGTGGTCATCGTTGCCACAGCAGGACTCAAACTCGTCCTCGACCGTAAGACCAGGCGCGCCAACAAAC
>NZ_JAHWGP010000278.1 GCF_020873915.1 Streptomyces sp. DH5 | reverse complement strand
CTCATATTATATTCATATTGCCTAAATACAACATAATCAGCATTATCACCCAAATTATAATTTAGTTGTTTTAGTGCATCTAAAACCGAAATCTTATTACCATCATTCTTATCAAATACTTGCACTGATGCATCAAACGGAGTTTGGTTTTTTAATGAGCTTTCTGAAGCATTTTTTACACCCAATCCAGTTGACAAAGTTCCTATAGTAACAAATAACATTAAACAAATTATTGTCATAGAAATAAAATTAGTATTAAATTTACTCGAAATTTGTTTTATATTAAAAACATTTAGACCATTTAGATATAAATTCTTATTTTTTCTAAGTGCAGAAAATGTAACCGATGCGATTCCATAAAAGAAAAATGCTGTTCCAACAATCCCTAATGCTATTGATAATTTAAATCTGCTGTCATCAAAATTCAACCCTGCTAAATTAACAAGATAATAAGCATAACCTAAAACAATAAGTGC
>NZ_JAHWGP010000277.1 GCF_020873915.1 Streptomyces sp. DH5 | reverse complement strand
ACTTATAATAATCTTTGGCAATTCCTCTTTTTTAGGAATATATGAAGACTCATCCATCCACATGACCTCATAATTAGCATTACCTTCAACAAGATATTTAAAATCACATTCACTTTCTAAATTATTTATCATTTCATCAAAACCAATTTCTATTGGCACTTTTATAGGGCACGGTAACAATCCAAGAACATCGTATTCTGATTTATCAATTATATTTTTCATCTTTCCCATATTTTTAAACCTCCATCTTATATTTTTTTCACTTATTTTTAATAAGAAGATGTTCCATTTTTGCTTGTCACGAACTTGACTCGGGAGCATGCAGAAATGGTGCAACTTCTGATGTTAGAAATTCACAGCTGTATTCTATAGAAACCGAAACAACAGAGTTCACCTGATTTCGGTTGGCTATTGCGTAAGTCTAAAGTAGCATTTGAATATCTATAGAAAATATTCTTTCATGTCCCAATCTATTAC
>NZ_JAHWGP010000276.1 GCF_020873915.1 Streptomyces sp. DH5 | reverse complement strand
GTCATAAGCAACCACCTCTGCACGAATAAACTTTTCTTTAAAATCCGTATGAATCGCCTGCCCCGCTTCGGGCGCGGTTGACGCGATTTTAATCGTCCATGCGCGCGTTTCGTCTTCGCCTGTTGTAAGGAATGTCATAAGCCCCAAAAGTTCATATCCTCCGCGAATCAAGGAATCGATTCCATCGTCAAAGACACCAAAATCCCTACGGAGCGCGTCTCGGTCATCATCCGCAACATCCCGCAACTCACCTTCAATTCCCGCGTCAACTTTTACATACACTGCATCCAATGCTTCTAAATACGTAACAAGCCTTTGGTAGCGGTCATCGTTCATCTCGTCCAAATTGTGGCCGCCGGCTTTTTTATTCAGGACATACATGATCGGTTTCATGGTTAACAAGCTCAAAGATTTGAGTTTCAAGTTTTCAGGGTCGGAAAGGGTGGCACTCGAGGCTAATTTCCCTTCAGCAAGAAC
>NZ_JAHWGP010000030.1 GCF_020873915.1 Streptomyces sp. DH5 | reverse complement strand
GTGCGGCTGGGGCTGATGTGTTGCCGTGGCGCGTTGTGGGGCCGGGCGGGGGCGCCGGCCCCGGGTGGGGGGGGGGGCCCCCTCTTCTCCGTCACGCGCGTCAGAGGATCTGCTCGTCCTCCGCGAGGGCCCCGCGCTCCCGGTGGGCCGCCACCTCCCAGAAGGAGTGCGGCTCCCGCGCCGGGATGGTCACCCACGGCGCGCTGCGCCGGGTGACGGCCGCCAGGCGCCGGCGGTGACGGCCGTACGGGAGGGCCTGTGCACCACTGCTGAGGGGGATCGCGACACGGTCCCGGCCGGGGGCCCGTGCCGGGGCCGGCCCTGCATGGTGAGGTGGGGCCGGGGCCGGCCCTGCATGGTGAGGTGGGGCCGGGGCCGGCCCTGCATGGTGAGGTGGCGGCGGGTCCGGGCGGCGGCCGCCGGACCCGCCGCGTGTCAGCGCAGGAAGTCGTGGGCGATGCGCTCCGCCGTGCGTTCCAGGATCGGCCCCGCGTCGGCGATGCACCGCGCCACGTCCGGCTCCAGGTCGGTCAGGGCGTACGCCCGCCGGATTCCCGCCCGTCCCAGCACCTCCGGCGGCAGCGCCAGCCGCCCGCACACCGCGACGACCTCCTTACCCGCGGCGCGGGCCACCGCGGCGACGCCCGCGGGTGCCTTCCCGTGCAGGGTCTGCTCGTCCAGCGAGCCCTCCCCGGTGATCACCAGATCGGCCCGCTCCAGCGCCGGCGCGAAGCCCAGCACGTCCAGCATGACCGCGATGCCCGGACGGAACACGGCACCCAGCAGCAGCGCACCGAATCCGATGCCGCCCGCCGCGCCCGCACCGGGCGACACCGCGTGATCGGCTGCCCGCGGCCCGACGACGGCCTCCAGCACCTTCACGAAGTGAGCCAGCGCCGCGTCCAGCCGCTCCACGTCCTCCGGCGACGCGCCCTTCTGCGGCCCGTACACCGCCGGCGCGCCCTTCGGACCGGTCAGCGGATTGTCGACATCGCTGGCCAGGACCAGGGCGACCGACCCGAGACGCGGGTCGAGGCCGGACAGATCAGCGGACGCCAGCTCCGCCAGCCCTCCGCCTCCCGGCCCCACCGGCTCGCCCCCGGCCGTCAGGAACCGCGCCCCCAGCGCCGACAGCATGCCCGCACCGCCGTCGGTGGTGGCGCTGCCACCCACCCCGAACACGATGGTCCGGGCTCCCGCGTCCAGCGCGGCCCGCAGCAGTTCCCCGGAGCCGTACGTCGATGCCGTGAGCGGCGCGAGGACCCCCTCCGGCAGCCGCTGCAGCCCGCTGGCCTCCGCCATCTCCACGACGGCGGTGCCGTCCCTCAGCGCGTACGCCGCGGTCACCGGCTGCCCGAGGGGTCCGGTGACGCGTACCTCGCGCCGCTCGAACCCGGCCGCCACCGCCGCGGCCACCGTGCCGTCGCCGCCGTCGGCCACCGGCAGCGCCTCGACCACCAGGCCCGGTACGACCCGGCGCAGCCCGGCCGTCACCCGTCCGGCGACCTCGACGGCCGTCAGCGATCCTTTGAACTTGTCCGCGGCGACGAGCACCCGTCGTGCCGGCCGCGTCGTACGAGTGCCGCTTCCTGCGACGTCCGCCACTTGCGTTCCCCTCGCTCTGCGGGCCTCGCGCACCTGCGGAGGCCAGTCGCGCCGCTGTGACCCTAACCGGCGGGCGGGGCCGCCGCCATGGCCTGCCCACCCCGTGGAACAGCGCGGAAGCGGGTACACCGGTCGCATGACCGCGACGACCGCTGTGCGCACGGAGTCAGGACTCGCCGACCGCGTCCTGGGAGGCTGGCTGGGCCGGATCGCGGGCAACATGCTCGGCAAACCGGTCGAGCAGGGCGAGGTGTGGACACGCGAGCGCATCGACCGCTACCTGCGCCGCGCGGACGCCCTCCCCCTCACCGACTATCTGCCCGAGCCGCCGTCCGAGAGCGAGGCGCGTGACCTGCGCCCCGAGTGGCGGGCCTGTGTCCGCGGCCGTGTCCGCGGCAGCTGCCGCGACGACGACATCGACTACGCGGTCCTCGGCCTGCACCTGCTGGAGACCCACGGCTTCGGGTTCAGCACCGAGCAGGTGGGCGACCTGTGGCTGCTGCGGCTGCCGTACCTGCAGACGTTCACGGCGGAACGGGCGGCGTACCGCAACCTCGCGAACGGACTGAAGCCCCCGGTGACGGCCACGTACGACAACCCGTACCAGGAGTGGATCGGCGCCCTCATCCGGGCCGACATCCACGGCTGGACCTCGCCGGGCGCCCCGCGCCGCGCCGCCTCGCTGGCCCGCAGGGACGCGGTGCTGTCCCACACCGGCAACGGCGTGTACGGCGCCATGTGGGCGGCGGCGCTGATCTCGGCGGCGTTCACGGCGCCCACCGTCCGGCACGCGCTGGACGAGGCGCTGACGGTGATCCCGGCGGGCAGCCGCCTCGCCCGCACCGTGCGCCGGGTGGCCTCACTGCACGGTGCGGGGCTGGCCTGGGAGGAGACGCTCGCGACGCTGGAGGAGGAGACGGCCGGCCTGGGCTGGATCCACACGGTCCCGAACGCGGCCGTGCTCACCGCCGGTCTGCTGTACGGCGACGGCGACTTCACCCGCACGATCGCCCTGACGGTGCGCGGCGGCCTGGACACCGACTCCAACGGGGCGACGGCGGGCTCCGTGGCCGGGGTGACGTGCGGTGCCCCGGCGATCCCGGCGCGCTGGAAGGACCCCTTGCGGGACACGGTCCGCAGCGCCGTCTTCGGCTTCGACGGGGTGCGCGTCAGCGAACTGGCGGAGCGGACGCTGCGGCTGGCGCGGACGGAGGTCTGACGGACGGCCGGGCCCGCCGGCCCCGGGACGGGCGGGTGAGGTGTCCGAGGGGTGGGGCGTCCGCCGGGTGGCGCGTCCCACCGCCTCCCTCCGGCCGCAGACGGCAGCAGGCGTGGCCCCGGCGTCCCCGCAACGTCCGTCCGGGTCGTCCGCTCGTGCGGCTCCGGGTGCCGGCGCCCGCCGCCGGCCGGGGCCCCCACCCGTGCCCCGGCGCGTGCGCCGCCCGTGCCGACCGTGGGACGGCGTGTGCTGTGGTGCGCCCGGTGAGCCGGTCACCGTTCCCGGGAGGAGGTCCGGCGCCGCCACCTACCCTTCCCCGCATGACCACCACCCAGGGCCCCCAGGACACCCACGACTCCCAGGACTACGCCGCCTACATCGCCTCCCTCCCCCGTGTCCTCGCCGCCTCCGCCGCTCTCTTCCGGGACGGGGAGGGCCGGGTGCTGCTCGTCGAGCCGGCCTACCGGGAGGGGTGGGTGCTGCCCGGCGGGACGATCGAGTCGGACGACGGGGAGAGCCCGCGCGAGGGTGCCCGGCGTGAGACGGCCGAGGAGATCGGCCTCGACCGGGGCCTCGGCCGGCTGCTGGCGGTGGACTGGGTGCGGGGTGCCGGCCGGCCCCCGGTGGTGGCGTACCTGTACGACGGTGGCGTGCTCGGCGAGGACGACCTCGCGGCGATCCGGCTGCAGGAGTCGGAGTTGCTGTCGTGGCGGCTCGTGCCGCGCGGGGAGCTGACCGGGTACCTCGAGGGCTCGACGGGGCGCCGGGTGCTGGCCGCGCTGGACGTCCTCGCCGACGGTTCGGGCACCGCGGAGCTGGAGGACGGGCACCGGGTGCGCTGAGTGCGCACCGGAGCGCCGATATCCGCTCGCGGGGCGCGCGGGGCGGGACCTACCCTCGGCTCATGAGCAAGCCCCTCGTCGCCCTCCTCAGCGGTGCCGGCATCAGCACCGACTCCGGCATCCCGGACTACCGCGGGCCGAACGGCCTGTGGCGCCGCGATCCGGAGGCCGAGAAGCTCGTGACGTACGAGTACTACATGGGCGACCCGGAGATCCGCCGCCGGTCGTGGCGGATGCGCCGCGAGACCTTCGCGCTCGCGGCCGAGCCCAACGCCGCGCACCGGGCCGTGGCCGAGCTGGAGCGGTCCGGGGCGGCGGTGCGGGTGATCACCCAGAACGTGGACGGGCTGCACCAGCGGGCCGGCGTGCCGGACCGCAAGGTGCTCGAACTGCACGGCACGGTACGGAGTGTGGTGTGCACCAGGTGTCATGCGCGCGGTGCTATGGAGGACGCCCTCGCCCGGGTCGAGGCCGGTGAGGACGATCCGCCGTGCCGGGACTGCGGCGGCATCCTGAAGTCGGCGACGGTGATGTTCGGCGAACGCCTCGATCCCGTGGTGCTGGGCGAGGCGGTGGCGATCAGCAAGGCCTGCACGGTCTTCGTCGCCGTCGGCACCAGTCTGCAGGTGCACCCCGCCGCCGGGCTGGCGGACGTGGCCGCCGACCACGGGGCCCGTCTGATCGTGGTCAACGCGGAGCCGACGCCGTACGACGAGCGCGCGGACGAGGTGATCCGCGAGCCGATCGGGACGGCACTGCCGGGGCTGCTGCGCCGGATCGCCGCCTGAGCGGGGCCCGGAGGTCCTAGAACAGCGCCGTGCCGCGTTCGAAGTCCAGCAGGCGCTGTTTGCGCTCCAGGCCGCCGCCGTAACCGGTGAGACCGCCGCTCGCGCCGACGACCCGGTGGCAGGGGACGATGATGGCGATCGGGTTGCGGCCGTTGGCGAGGCCGACCGCGCGGGACGCCTTGGGGTTGCCGAGGACGTCCGCGAGCTGGCCGTAGGTGCGGGTCTCGCCGTAGGGGATGCGCGCCAGCTGCTCCCAGACCCGGCGCTGGAACGGCGTGCCGTCCAGACGCAGTGCGAGGCCGAACTCCTTCAGGTCGCCCGCGAAGTACGCCGCCAGTTGCTCCCGCGCCTCGGCGAAGGGGGTGTCGTCGGGTGCGCCGAAGGTCTCCTCCGGCGGGCGGTGGCGCTGGCCGGCCATGTAGAGGCCGCACAGGACGCCGTCGTCGGCGACGAGCGTCAGGGGGCCGTAGGGGCTGTCGATCACGGTGTGCCGCTTCATGGGCGGAGGGTCCTCGGTCTCTCAGACGGGCAGGAAGTTGATCGGGTGTGTGTCGGTCGCCCACAGGTACTGCACCGCGTACGCCCGCCAGGGCCGCCATGCCTCCGCGCGTGCGGTGAGGGCGGCCGGGGTGGACGGCAGGCCGAGCTCCCGGGCGGCGCGGCGGATGCCGAGGTCGGTGGGGAGGAAGGCGTCGGGGTCCCCGAGGGCGCGCATGGCGACGACATCGGCCGTCCAGGGTCCGACACCGGGCAGGGCGAGGAGCAGGGCTCGGGTCCCCGCCCAGTCGCTGTCGGCGCCGAGGCGGAGCTGTCCGTCCGCGAGCCGGCGGACCAGCGTGGTGAAGGTGGTGCGCCGGGTGCGGGGCATGGCGAGGGTCTCGGGGTCGAGCGTGGCCAGTGCCCCGGGGGACGGGAAGAGGTGGGTGAGGCCGCCCTCGGGGTCGTCGACCGGTGTGCCGTGCGCGGTGACGAGGCGGGCCGCGTGGGTGCGTGCGGCGGCCGTGGAGACCTGCTGGCCGAGGACGGCCCGGACGGCGAACTCCGCCTCGTCCACCGTGCGCGGCACCCGGCGGCCGGGAGCCTTGTCGACCAGAGGGGCGAGGAGCGGATCCGTGCGCAGCTGGTCGTCGACGGCGACCGGGTCGGCGTCCAGGTCGAGCAGCCGGCGGCAGCGGCTGATGGCGACGGTGAGGTCGCGGGGGTCGGTGAGCGTGAGGCGGCAGGCGATGTGGTCGGGCTGCGGCGCGAGCGCCACGATGCCGTGTCCGTGGGGCAGACGGAGTGTGCGCCGGTAGGCGCCGTCCCGCCACTCCTCCACTCCGGGTACGGCGGTGGCGGCGAGGTGACCGAAGAGGTTGTCGGGGTTGAGCGGGGTGCGGAACGGCAGCCTCAGGGACAGTGCGCCGGGGGCGGCGCCGGGCGGGGTGGTGTTGCGCGGGGCCGCGCGGGCGCGCAGGGCGCCCGGGGAGAGGGCGAAAACCTCCCGCACGGTGTCGTTGAAGGTCCGCACGGAGGCGAATCCGGCGGCGAAGGCGATCTCCGCCATCGGCAGGCCGGTCGTCTCGATGAGCAGTCTGGCCGTCTGGGCGCGCTGGGCACGGGCGAGCGCGAGGGGGCCCGCGCCCAGCTCGGCGAGGAGCTGGCGTTCGACCTGCCGGGTGCTGTAGCCGAGCCGGGCGGCGAGGCCGGGGACGCCCTCGCGGTCCACGACGCCGTCGGCGATCAGCCGCATGGCGCGGGCCACCAGGTCGGCCCGGTGGTTCCACTCCGGTGAGCCGGGGCTGGTGTCGGGGCGGCAGCGTTTGCAGGCCCGGAACCCGGCCTGCTGGCAGGCCGCCGCGCTGGGGTGGAAGACCATGTTCTCCGGTCTGGGCGGCACCACCGGACAGCTGGGCCGGCAGTAGATGCCGGTGGTCAGGACGGCCGTGAAGAACCAGCCGTCGAACCGCGCGTCCTTCGACCGCACGGCGCGCACGCAGCGCTCGGTGTCGGTGTGCATCCCCATCCGCATGTCTCAAGGATCGGGTACGGCGGCACACCGGTCTGGCGGAAATCCGACATCGACGTCCTCCGTCCTGCGGCGGTCCGGATCACCCGGCCGACCCGCCACGGGCGGCGCGGGGCGGGGCGGGGCGGGACAGGGCAGGACAGGGCGGGGCGGGACAGGGCAGGACAGGGCGGCACGGCACGACGCGGGACGACACGACCCGACGCGGGACGACACGGCCCGACGCGTGCGCGGGGCGGCACGACGCGGGACGACACGGCCCGACGCGTGCGCGGGGCACCGCCCGGCGGCCCGGTTCAGCGGTCCGGCTCGGTGAGCATTCCGCGCATGGTCTCGGCGGCCCGGACGGCGGCGTCCGCACAGCAGTTGTTGAACAGCACATGCAGTTCGTCGGTCCGGCGCGCCGCGCGCCGCAGCCGGGGCACCCAGGCCGCCAGTTCCGTCACGTCGTAGTCGTGCCGGAAACGGTCCTCCTTGCTGCCCCTCCCCCAGGCCGGGCTGCGTCCGTGGAACCGTACGACGGCGAGGCCGGGGCGGCTGACCGGTGCGAGGGGCGGCAGGGAGCCGGTGAGCCCCTGCGCCATGTCCACGCCCACGGCGGTGGCGCCCAGGGCGGTCAGCTGGGCGCGGGTGTCGTCCGCGCGGTCGGCCCGCCACCACGCGGGGTGCCGGAACTCGACGGCGATCGGCCAGCCGGCGGTGCGCCGCGCGCAGTCCTCGAGGGTCCGCTCGGCGGTGGAGCCGGGTGCGAACCAGGGCGGGAACTGGAACAGTACGGTGCCCAGCCGCCCGGCGGCGCGCAGCGGCTCGACCGCGTCCGCGAACCGCCCCCACACCTCGTCGAGCAGAACCCCGTCCACCGCCCGGTTCCGCAGGTCCGGCGGCAGCGTGCGCTCAGGCGTGGGGTGACCGGTGAGCAGGGAGAACGCCTTGACGTCGAAGCGGAAGCCCTCCGGTGTGCGCTCCACCCACAGCTCGCTGTTGCGGCGGCGGGGCAACGCGTAGTAACCGGAGTCCACTTCGACGAGGGGCAGCCGGGAGGCGTAGTGCCGCAGCCGGCCCTCGGCGTCCCGTCGTCCGCGCGGATACCAGCCGCTCGCGAGGAGCTGACGGTCCGTCCACGAACATGCCCCGACCAGAATGTCACCCATGGGAGCCCGGTTACCCCGCGCTCCCACGGGTGTGCCCCCTCATGCGGTCGCCGTGGGGCGGCGTGCGGCCGCCGTCGCCTCCTTCACGTCGGCCAGCGGGCGCAGCCGGTAGGTGTACGCGTAGTCGCGGTCGGCGGAGAACTCGAGCTCGTCGTGGGTGTGGGCGCCCCGGCTGTCGTCGCCGCCCACGCCCGTCTGCCGGCGGTCGACCCGCGGGAGGACGGCATCCCTCGGGGTCGGCCGGTAGTCGTGGCGGACCCCGGCGGACAGGTCCTCGGGGGGAAGCGCGAGACGTTGATCTCGGGTGCGCCGGTACTGGCCGACCTGGTTGCAGCGGGTGGGCGGTGGGCGGCTGCGGATCCTCGCCGCGGCCGTTGGGGCCCGGTACGGGTAGGAGGTGTCCAGGTGGATCGGGACGTCGCGGCACGTCGGACTCCCCCGTCGCCGGGCGGGGACGTCGTTCCGGGGAGGAAGCACGACGGTTGGTGACGGAGCGGCTGCCGAGCCGGCCACACACCGGGACTCGAACACAACCGAAGCGACCTTCCCGTCCGGATATGTGCGGTCCTGAGGATTCGTCCGGAGGGGTGGCCTTCTCGGCGCACACCTCTCGGAACCCGGCCCGCCCGCACCTAAAGTGGAAGCAAAGGTCTGGCCCTCGAACCCGCACCGGTGAGAAGAGGCGCGTCATGGATCCATGGCTGATCTGGCTGATCGTCGCGGCCGTGCTGGCCGTGGCGGAGATCCTCACCCTCACGGCCGCACTGGGCATGCTGAGTGCGGCAGCGCTGGCCACCGCGGGAGTCGCCGCGGTCGGGCTGCCGCTCTGGCTCCAGCTCCTGGTGTACGCCCTGGTCGCCACCGGCACGCTGCTGTTCGTCCGTCCCCTCGCGCTGCGCCACATGAACCGGCCCCAGGCCGCGCGCTTCGGCACGGACGCCCTGATCGGCAGGCCCGCCTACGTCCTGTCGGAGGTGACGGGGACGGGCGGACGGGTGCGGATCGACGGCGAGGAGTGGACGGCGCGCAGCTACGACGAAACCCTGGTCATCCACACGGGAAGGACCGTCGACGTCATAGAGATCAGCGGCGCCACCGCCCTCGTCTACCCCAGGGACTGAAGCCATGGACATCTCCGCCCCTCTCATCGCCGGCCTGATCATCGCACTTTTCGCGATCTTCACCGTGGTGCGAGCGGTCCGCATCGTGCCGCAGGCCCGCGCCCGCAACGTCGAACGGCTGGGTCGCTACCACCGCACGCTCACCCCCGGGCTCAGCCTCGTCATCCCCTACATCGACCGGGTGCACCCTCTGATCGACCTGCGGGAGCAGGTGGTCTCCTTCAAACCGCAGCCGGTCATCACCGAGGACAACCTCGTCGTCGAGATCGACACCGTGCTGTACTTCCAGGTCACCGACCCGCGGGCGGCCTTCTACGAGATCGCCAGCTTCCTCCAGGCCGTCGAACAGCTCACCGTCACCACCCTGCGCAACGTGGTGGGCTCCATGGACCTGGAGAAGACCCTCACCTCACGGGACACCATCAACAGCCAGCTCCGCGGGGTGCTGGACGAGGCCACCGGCAAGTGGGGGCTGCGGGTCAACCGGGTCGAGATCAAGGCGATCGACCCGCCGCAGTCCATCAAGGAGGCGATGCAGAAGCAGATGCGCGCCGAGCGGGACAAGCGGGCCGCGATCCTGGGGGCCGAGGGACAGCGCCAGTCGCAGATCCTCACCGCCGAGGGCGACAAGCAGGCGGCCGTCCTGCGCGCGGAGGGCAACCGGACGGCCGCGATCCTGGAGGCCGAGGGCCAGTCCCGGGCCATCGACGAGGTGTTCCAGGCCGTGCACCGCAACGACCCCGACCCCAAGCTCCTCGCCTACCAGTACCTCCAGGCGCTCCCCCAGCTCGCACAGGGCTCGGGCAACAACTTCTGGGTGATCCCGAGCGAGATCACCTCCGCCCTGCAGGGCGTCTCGCGTGCTTTCACCGAGGTGCTGCCGCCGTCACCGGCCACCCGCGAGAAGCCTTCGACCGACGACAGCACCACCCGGGCCGCCGACGACACCGCCCAGGCGGCCCGGGCGGCGGCTGAGGCCCTCGCGGACGCCGCCGAGGCCGACAGCGGCACCCCGGGCGCGAACCTCCGGCGCCACCGGCTCACGGAGGGCGGCGACGACAGCCGTACGTGAGCGGGGGCGGGCAGGCGGCGGGTCAGCCGGTCCGCGCCGCGAACGCCTCGTGGGCCCGGTCGTCGAAGAGGACGAACCTCACCTCTTCGACGGCCGTCGGCGTGTTCCGCACCGTCTCGACCGCGATGCGCGCCGCGTCGTCCATCGGCCAGCGGTACACGCCCGTGGAGACCGCCGGGAAGGCGACCGTGCGGGCGCCCAGCTCGTCGGCCACGCGCAGCGACTCCCGGTAGCAGGAGACGAGTGGCGCGGGATCGCTGCCGGGCCCCTGGTACACCGGGCCGACGGTGTGGATCACCCAGCGGGCGTCGAGACGGCCCGCGGTGGTGGCCACCGCCTGCCCGGTGGGCAGGCCCTTTCCGTACGCGGAGGCACGCAGGGCACGGCACTCGGCGAGGATCTCCGGGCCGCCCCGGCGGTGGATCGCGCCGTCGACGCCGCCCCCGCCGAGCAGGGAGGAGTTGGCCGCGTTGACGATCGCGTCGGCGCTCTGGCGGGTGATGTCGCCGCGGACGAGGGTGAGGGTGGGGGTCATGTCTGGCGCAGCCTCCTCCATACGGCCTTCGCCGCGTTGTGGCCCGACATGCCGTGCACGCCGGGGCCGGGCGGGGTGGCCGACGAGCAGATGAAGACGGCGGGGTGCGGGGTGGCGTAGGGGAACAGGGACAGTTTGGGGCGCAGCAGCAGCTGGAGTCCGGAGGCCGCGCCGGTGGCGATGTCGCCGCCGACGTAGTTGGCGTTGCGGGCTGCGAGTTCGGGCGGTCCCGCGGTGGCCCGGGCCAGCACGCGGTCGCGGAAACCGGGGGCGTAGCGCTCCAGCTGGCGTTCGATGGCGTCGGTGAGGTCGCCGGTCCAGCCGTTCGGCACATGGCCGTAGGCCCAGAAGACGTGTTTCCCGGCGGGGGCGCGGGTGGGGTCGGCGACACCGGGCTGCACCGTGATGAGGAACGGGGCGTCGGGGGCGCGGCCCTCGCGGGAGGCGGCTCGCAGGGCGGCGCCGATCTCGCCGCTGTCGGCGCCGACCTGCACCGTGCCGGCCGTGCGGGCCTCGGGCGCGGTCCACGGCACGGGGCCGTCCAGGGCATAGTCGATCTTGAAGACACCCGGGCCGTAACGGTAGTTCGCGTAGTGGTCGCCGAACCCGGCGATGCGGGCGAGGGCGGTGGGCGAGGTGTCGAAGACGTAGGCGCGGGCGGGCGGCAGGTCGTCGAGGCGCTTGACCTCGTAGTCGGTGTGGACGGTGCCGCCGAGGTCCCTCAGGTAGGCCGCGAGGGCGTCGGAGATCGCCTGGGAGCCGCCGCGGGCGACGGGCCAGCCGCGTGCGTGCGCGGCGAGGGCGAAGATCAGCCCGACGGCGCCCGTGGCGAAGCCGCCCAGCGGCGCCATGACGTGGGCGACGAGACCGGCGAACAGGGTGCGGGCCCGCTCGTCGCGGAAGCGGCGGGTGAGCCAGGTCGACGGGGGCAGCCCGACGAGCCCGAAGCGGGCGAGGGTGACCGGGTCGCGGGGCAGCGCGGTCAGCGGCAGGGACATGAAGTCGCGGGCCAGGGTGTCCCACCGGGACAGGAAGGGTTCGACGAGGCGGCGGTACGCGCCGGCGTCGCGCGGTCCGAAGGAGGCGGCCGTCTCGGCGACCGACCGGGACAGCACGGCCGCCGTACCGTCCGGGAAGGGGTGGGCCATGGGAAGCGGCGCGTGCAGCCACTTGAGGCCGTAACGCTCCAGTGGGAGGGCGCGGAAGGCGGGCGAGTTGACGGCGAGGGGGTGGGCGGCGGCGCACGGGTCGTGGCGGAAGCCGGGGAGGGTGAGTTCCTCGGTGCGGGCGCCGCCGCCCACGGTGTCCTCCGCCTCGAACACGGCCACCGAGAAGCCGCGCCGGGCCAGCTCCACGGCGGCGGTCAGCCCGTTCGGCCCCGCCCCCACCACGACCGCATCGAGCATCGACGGCACCTTCGGACTCCTTTGTCAGCGGGCGGCCACTGGGGGATCAGGATATGCCGGGGCTCCGGCGTCCCCCCGGGGCCGTCGGGTCAGGCCGCGTCCGCCAGCAGGTCCACCACCCGGTGCGCGGTGGCGGCGTCCCGGGCGGCGGTGAAGGGCAGGGTGTTGCCGCCCCGGATGTCGAAGGGCCTGCCCGCGCGGGTGAGGTGGGTGCCGCCGGCCTCCTCCACGAGGAGCAGCCCGGCCGCGTGGTCCCACGCCGCCTCCCAGCCGAAGGCGGTGGCCTCGGACTCGCCGCGGGCGACGGCCAGGTACTCGAGCCCGGCCGAGCCGCAGGGGCGGGGGGCGACCCCGTCCGTCCACAGGCCGAGCAGGGAGCGCTTCTGCGCGTCCGTGGTGTAGTCCGGGTGGGAGGTGGCCACCCGGAGGTCCCGGCCGGGCCGTGGGGAGCCGGCGCGCAGCCGCTCCCCGTCGAGGTGGGCGCCGTGTCCGCGGACGGCCGTGGCGAGCCGGTCGTGGACGGGGGCGTAGGTCCAGGAGGCGTGGACGACTCCGTGCCGGGCGAGGGCGACCAGGGTGCAGAACCCGGACTCGCCGTGCACGAACTGGCGGGTTCCGTCGACGGGGTCGATGATCCAGACCGGTGCGTCGCCCCGTATCGCCTCGTAGGAGGCCGGGTCGGCGTGCACCGCCTCCTCGCCCACGACCACGGAGCCGGGCAGCAGGGCGGCGAGCACCCCGGTGAGGTACAGCTCGGCGTTGCGGTCGGCGTCCGTCACCAGGTCGTGCGGGCCCGCCTTGCGGTCCACCTCGTGGTCGGCGAGGCGCCGCCAGCGCGGCATGATCTCCTGCGCGGCGGCCTTGCGTACGGCGTCCTCCACGTCGAAGGCGTGCCGGGTCAGAAACTCGTCGATGGTTTCGTCACGGTTCTCGATCATGCGTCCATGAGAGCACGGGCCACTGACATTCCCGTCACTCCCGGTGCACCCCGGGTGGAATCGGCATGAAAATGGGGTGCCGGCCACCCGGTGTGTGGGCTCAGCGGCCCACCGCGTAGCCCTGCTGCCCGCGCGGGTTCGCGGCCGCGGAGAGGACGCCGGTGGCGGGGTCCCGTGCGACGGCGCAGAGCCGGCCCTCCGACCAGGCGTCGCCGACGGTGACCCGGTGGCCGCGCCGGCGCAGCGCGTCCACCACCGCCGGGTCCGTGCGGGACTCGACGGTGACGCTGCCGGGACGCATGCCCCGCGGGTGGAAGGAGCCGGGGAAGCTGTCGTTGTGCCAGTTCGGGGCGTCGATCGCACCCTGCAGGTCGAGGCCGCCGCGCACCTTCGCGCGCAGGACGACGGCCAGGAGGAAGTGCAGCTGCCACTGGTCCTGCTGGTCCCCGCCGGGCGTGCCGAACGCCATGACGGGCACGCCGTCGCGCAGCGCGAGGGACGGGGTGAGGGTGGTGCGGGGCCTGCGGCCGGGGGTGAGGGTGTTGGGCAGGCCCTCCTCCAGCCAGGTCATCTGCAGGCGGGTGCCGAGCGGGAAGCCCAGTTCGGGCACGACCGGGTTGGACTGGAGCCAGCCGCCGCTGGGGGTGGCCGCGACCATGTTGCCCCAGCGGTCGACGACGTCCAGGTGGCAGGTGTCGCCCCGGGTGCCGCCGTCGGCGGAGACCTCGGGTTCGCCGGGCACGGGGGACGTGGGGTACTTGGCGACGGTGGGCTCGCCGGCCCCCATGGGGCTGGAGCCCGGGTCCTCGGTGGCCACGACCCGCGCGTGGGCGCTCAGCCGCGGGACGCGTCCGCCGGGGCTGCCGGGGCGCAGGTCGTGGGAGGCGCGGGGGCCGATCCGGGTCCGCCGTTCGGCGTTGTACTCGGCCGACAACAGGTCGTCGAGCGGCACCTCGGCGGCGTCCCCGTACCAGGCTTCGCGGTCGGCCATGGCGAGCTTGCAGCCCTCGATCAGCAGGTGCAGGTAGTCGGCGGAGCCGTGGCGCGGCAGCTCCGGCGGCAGCAGGGCGAGTTGCTGGAGCAGGACCGGGCCCTGGCTCCAGGGGCCGGCCTTGCACACGGTCCAGCCGCCGTAGTCGTACGTCACCGGGGTCTCGTAGGTCGCGGACCAGCCGGCGAGGTCGGCGGCGGTGAGGGTGCCGCCGTGGCGCTCGCCGCTGGTGTCCAGGGTGGGGTGCCGCGACTGGCGGACCAGGGCCTCGGCGATGAAGCCGGTCCGCCACACCTCCCGCGCCGCGTCTATCCGGTCCTCCCTGTCCCCCGCCCCCGCGACCTCGTCGAGCAGCCGTTTCCAGGTGGCGGCCAGGGCGGGGTTGCGCAGCAGCTCACCCGGGCGCGGGGAGCGGCCGCCGGGCAGGTACACCTCGGCGGAGGACGTCCACTCCGTCTCGAACAGTTCGCGTACGGTCTCGACGGTCTCGCCGACGCGCTCCACGGGCGGGTGTCCGTCCTCGGCGTAGCCGATGGCGTACTTCAGGACGTCGGCGAGGGATTTGGTGCCGTGGTCGCGCAGCAGCAGCATCCAGGCGTCGAAGGCGCCGGGCACGGCCGCGGCGAGCGGTCCGGTGCCGGGGACAAGGTCCAGGCCGAGCCCCTTGTAGTGGGCGACGGTCGCCCCGGCCGGTGCGACGCCCTGCCCGCACAGCACCCGCACCTCCCCGCCGGCCGGCGCGAGCAGGATCGGCACCTCTCCGGCCGGTCCGTTGAGGTGCGGTTCGACGACGTGCAGGACGAAGGCCCCGGCCACGGCCGCGTCGTAGGCGTTGCCGCCGTCCTCCAGTACCGCCATGGCCGACTGCGAGGCCAGCCAGTGCGTGGAGGACACCATGCCGAAGGTGCCCTGGAGGGTGGGACGGGTGGTGAACTGCATCTCTCACCTCGGTGTGCGCGCGCCGGTGACCTCGGGCCTCGAACAGGCAGCAGGCTATCGACCGGGGGTGGGCGGCGGTGCCGTGGGAGTGTCAGGGGCCGGTGGAGGCGTGCGCGGCGCGGACCGGGTGCGGGCGGGCCGCTTCGGCGGGATGCCGGTGGGCGTCCCGCCCGGCGCGTGAGGTCCTTCGCCGTCCGGCCCCGGGCCCGGGGCCGTCAGGGTGTGAGGGCGGTGGCGAACGTCCGGGTCAGGGCGGTCGGGGCGGTGATCGCGGTGCCCACGACGACGCTGTGGGCGCCCGCCCGCAGGGCACGGGCGGCCTGCTCCGGGGTGGCGATGCGGCCCTCGGCGATCACGGGGACGGGGATCGCGGCGGCGAGGTCCGCGACGAGGGCCAGGTCGGGGGCGGTCTGCACGGGCGAGCCGGGCACGTAGCCGGAGAGGGTCGTGCCCACGAAGTCGGCGCCCCGCCGGGCGGCTTCGCGGCCCTCGTCGAAGGTCGACACGTCGGCCATGACCAGGGCGCCGGCCGCGTGGACGGCCTCGACGAGGTCGGCGAAGGTGCTGCCGTCGGGGCGGGGGCGGGCGGTGGCGTCGGCCGCGACGACCGCCGCTCCCGCGTCCACCAGGGCGAGGGCGTGGCGCACGGTCGGGGTGATGAAGACGCCGCTGTCGCCGTCCTTCCACAGGCCGATCACCGGGAGGCCGACGGCGGCGACGGTGGCGGCGACGACCTCCGGGTCGTTGACCCGGACGGCCGCCGCGCCACCGGCCTGTGCCGCGAGGGTCATGCGGACCAGGGTGTCGGTGTGCCGCATCGGGTCGCCGGGCGGGGCCTGGCAGGAGACGATCAGCCGGCCTTCGAGGGCGTCGGCCAGGGGCGGGGTCATCGCGGAACTCCGGTCGTGAGGGGGTGGTGCAGGGGCAGGGTGCGGGTGAGCGCGGCCGCGCCGAGGACGGCGGCGTCGGCTCCGCCGCGGGGCGGTACGGGCCGCAGCTTCCGCAAGGGGGGCATGAGTTCGGCGGCGAACGCCGCGTTCAGTGCGTCCAGGTAGCGGGCGCCGATGCGGGGCACTCCGCCGCCGACGACCACCCGGTCGGCGCCCAGGGCGTTGGCGAGGCCGCCCAGGGCGCGGCCGACGGCCCGGGCGCCGAGCGCGATGGCCGCGGTGGCGTGCGGTTCGCCCTCGGCGGCGCGGGCGGCGACCGTCTCCAGGCGGTCCGCGGGGAGTCCGCTCATCCGCGTGTAGTGGGCGGTGATGCCGGGGCCGGCGGCGATCGCCTCGAGGTGTCCGGTGGCGCCGCAGGTGCAGGGCAGTCCCTCGGCCTCGGGGCTCGGGAGGTGCCCGAGGTGCCCGGCGACGCCGGCCGCCCCGTGCAGCATGCGCCCGTCCACGGCGACGGCGCCGCCGACGCCGGTGCCGACGGCGGCGTAGATCAGCGTCGTCCCGGATCCGCTGCCGCCGGTGTGCGGGCCGGACAGTTCCGTGGCCGCCGCCGCGCGTACGTCGTTGTCGCAGGCGACCGGGAGGCCGGTGCGGGCGGCGAGGCCGGAGGCCAGGGCGGTGCCCGCCCAGCCGCGGATCGTGTCGGTGGCGCTGGTGACGGTTCCGGTGACGGGGTCGACGACTCCCGCGGCGGCGACCCCGATCGCGGTGGCCTCCGGTGTCCACACCGCGCGGGCCTCCCCGGCCAGCGCGTCGAGCACCGCCTCCGCCCCCGCTGTCGCCGGGGTGGGCAGGGAGTGCCGGGCCAGGACGGCGCCGTCGGCCGCGACCAGGGCGGCGGCGATCTTCGTGCCGCCCAGGTCGAGGCCGATCACCGGGGCGCCGTCCGGGAACTGTGCGGTCATCGGGGCGAAAGGAGGCCGGCGCCGCGCAGCCGCTCCTCGACCTGCGCGACCGACGCCTCGCTCAGCTGGATCTGCGGTGCGGCGGTGGTGCCCTCGGCGAACACCCCGAGCAGGCGCAGCGCGTGCTTGAAGGCGCCGATGGCGGAGGAGTTGCGGCCCATCTCGCTCTCGGGGCCCGCGTCGACCATGCCGAACAGCTCGACGAGCCGCTCCTGCTCCTTGACGGCGGTGTCGAAGTCGCCGGCGCGCACCGCGTCGTAGAGGCGCACGTAGCCCGCGGGGTCCACGTTGCCCAGGCCCGGCACGACGCCGTCGGCGCCGGCCAGCAGGGCGGCGTCCACGGTGAGTTCGGAGCCGGTGAGGATGCTGAAGGCGGGGGCGGGGCCGTCGGCGCGGCCGTGGCGTCCGCCGAGTTCGACGATGAGCCGGCGCAGGCCGCCCTCGTCACCGCTGCTGTCCTTGAGGCCGGCCAGCGTGCCGTCCTCGGCGAGTTCGCGGAGCAGGGCGACGGAGAGCTTACTGTGCACGGAGACCGGCAGGTCGTAGGCGTACAGGGGCAGGTCGACGCTCGCGCGCAGGGTGCGGAAGTGGTGGGCGATCT
The DNA here is from genome assembly GCF_020873915.1 of Streptomyces sp. DH5. Taxonomy (GTDB): domain Bacteria; phylum Actinomycetota; class Actinomycetes; order Streptomycetales; family Streptomycetaceae; genus Streptomyces. The sequence continues at coordinate 80,493 of NZ_JAHWGP010000030.1, read as the reverse complement.
CCACCGGGTGGGTGCGGGCGTAGAAGGGTGCGGTCGCGACCAGGGCGTCGGCACCGGCCTCGCGCGCGGCCTCGGCGTGGACGAGGACGCGGGGCGTGGTCATGTCGATGACGCCGGCGAGCACCGGGACCCGGCCGGCGACGGTCTCGACGACGGTCCGCAGCGCGGTCTCGCGCTGCCGGTCGGTGAGGAAGGCGACCTCGCTGCTGGAGCCCAGGGCGAACAGTCCGTGCACTCCCCCGCTGACGAGATGCTCCACGTGCCGGATGAGCGAGGCGGTGTCGACCTCGCCCGACGCATCCAGGGGGGTGCAGACGGGCGGTACGACGCCGCGGAGGGGCTGGGACGGGGACATGAGTGTTCTCCTGGGCTTGCGAGTGGTGGAACGGTGGGAACGGGCCGCCGGGCGCCGGGGTGTCCGGCGCCGGGCGGCCCGCGGCCGTGTTACGGCGCGGCGACGGTGAACGTCGTGTCGCCGTAGGAGTTCTGCCAGCCGCGGACGGTGTACTTCGCGGTGGCCTTCACGCTGCCGGCGGTGGCGCCGGCGGGAACGGTGACGGGGATCTTCATGTTGGCGCCCTGGCCCGGGTTGAGGGCGGGCACGTCGACCTCGGGGGCGCTCCAGCCGGCCGGCAGGGTCAGGGAGACCTTTCCGCCGGGGAGGGTGACGTCGTTCTGGCTGACGACGCGCACGGTGACGGTGGTGGTCTTCCCGGCCGGCAGGGAGGCGGGCGGGGTGACGGTGACCGGGGCGCAGACGCCGCCGAGCCACTGGAGGTCGAAGGACGAGTAGGTGATGTGCTGGTAGTTGGCGCGCTCCCAGAGCATGCCCACGCGGTCGTTGCCCGCGGTGCCGCTGCCGAGCGGGGTGAGCGTGGAGTACGCGGCCGAGCCGGCCTCGGCGGTCTTGCGCACCGGCCAGGTCTGGCCGTCGTCGCAGGAGAGGCGGACGGTGAGGTTGCTGCGGCTGTTGGTGGTCGCCGTGTTGCTGAACATCAGCCACTTCGACCGCGGGTGGGAGGCGGGCAGGTCCGGCGCGAAGCGCATGACGGAGCCGTTGTTGGCGGGGTCGGGCAGCTCGGTGTCCTGCTGGAAGGGGGTGTAGGTGACACCGCCGTCGCTGGAGTAGGCCACCTTGCGGTAGGGCGCGGCACGGCTGTTGAGCATGACGCGGCCGTCGGAGAGCTCGACGGTCTTGTTCTCGTCGGCGCCGGGGCCGACGAGGTTGCCCGCCTTCCAGGTGGCGCCGTGGTCGTCGCTGTAGACGCTGAGGGCGTAGTTGCCGCCGTTGTAGCGGACGGCGAACTGCTGGACGAGGCGGCCCGCGTACTGGCCGTGGCGGAGCTGGATGCCCTCGCCGGAGGCCGCGAACATGCCGCCCCAGGCCGGGTTCTTGATGTCGGCGGTGATCCGCTCGTGCTCCCAGGTCAGGCCGTCGTCGTCGGAGTAGCTGTAGTCGACCTGCTGGACGTCGGGGTCGTTCTCGTCGTTGCCGGTCGCCGAGCCGAAGTAGCCCTGGTTCACGGTCGAGGAGTAGAAGGCGAAGATCCGCCCGGTCTCCCGGTCGACGAGCAGGCTGGGGTCGCCGTTGCCCTTGGGCGCGGCCTCCTGGCGCACGACCTGCTGGGCCTTCCAGGTGGCGCCGTTGTCGGTGCTGCGCCGGATCACCACGCCGATGTTGCTGGGCAGGTCACCGAGGGTGGGGCGGGCGTCGTAGGCCGCGATCAGGGTGCCCTTGGTGGTCCGGGTCAGGGCGGGGATGCGGTAGTAGGGGGAGCCGGTGCCGGCGGTGGCGATGTCCTGCGAGGCGAGGGTGCCGGGGGTGAAGGCCGCGGCCTGCGCGTCGGCGGTGTGGGCGGCGGGGGCGCCGGTGATCAGCAGGGCCAGGGCCGCACCCACGGTGGTGGTGGCGAGGGTGACTCTACGCTGCATGAACGTGCCTCTTCTCTGAGGGGGTCAGGCGAGCTGGGGGTCGTGCAGGGTGGAGATACCGGGGTCCGTGAGCCGGGGGGCGGCGAACAGGTCCCGGAGCCAGAGGAGTTGTTCGCGCCGGTGGTGGGCGGCGCCGCCCTCGTGCCCGTTGAACTCGTAGACCCGCAGGTCCTTGGCGCCGCCGTAGCGGTGGTAGGCGGCGAAACAGGTGGAGGGCGGGCAGATGGCGTCCATCATGGCGATGGAGAAGAGCGTCGGGGCGGTGGCGCGGGAGGCCAGCACGGCCGCGTCGACGTAGGACAGGGTGGTGAAGACGGTTTCGATGCGGTCGCGGTAGAGGCTGAGGTACTCCGCGATCTCGGTGTAGGGCGGCGCGCCGGCGACGAGTGCCCCGCGGCGGATGTCGCACAGGAACGGGGTGTCGGGCATGACGCCCGCCAGGCCGGGGAGGAGTCCGGCGACGGCGAGCGAGATCCCGCCGCCCTGGCTGTGTCCGGTGACGACGACCCGGTCCGGGTCGACCGCCGGGTGGGCGCGGGCGGCCTCGGTGAAGAGCACGGCGTCGGTGTAGACGCGACGGTAGTAGTGGTTCTCCGGGCTGTCCACGCCCCGGGTGAGGAAGCCGGGGACGTCGCCGTTGAGGGACACGGTGTCGGGGGTGTCGCCGCCCGCGGTGGACCAGCCCTGGCCGCGGGTGTCCATGATGAAGTGGGCGTAGCCGGCGTTCGCCCAGATCAGCTGCTCGTGCGGCAGTCCGCGGCCGCGTCCGTAGCCGAGGAACTCCACGACGCAGCCGAGCGGGCCCTCGGCCCCGGCCGGCAGGTGCAGCCAGCCCCGTACGGGTTCGCCCGCGAAGCCGGGCACGGTCACGTCGTAGGTGGTCACCTGGGTCAGACCCGTGTCCTCGCGGACGAAGCTCGGGGTTCCGCCGGCCGCGCGCGCCGTCCGCAGGGTCCGGTCCCAGAACGCGTCGAGGCCGGCGGGTTCGTCGAGGTCGGGGCGGAGTGCGAGGCACTCGGCAAGGGTCAGGTCCGTGAGTGGCATGGAGGGGGCCCCGGTGGGTGAGGCGTGCGCGCGGCGCAGCGCGATGACGGGAACTAAGAGCAGACGTCTGATGTCTGCTGTCCTGGGACCCTAAGGACCGTGACCGGTGACCGTCAAGTACCCCGCCGCACGGGCCCGCTCCCCCGCGGGCGGACGGCGGCCCGGCATGACACGGCGGAGGCAGCCCCGACGTCGGGGCTGCCTCCGCCGCGGAAGGACCGGGTTCAGCGACGCGCCCGGGCCTCCGCGATGCGCTGCCGGACCGGCTCGTAGTGCTCGCTCAGGGCCGCCGCGAACTCGGCGGGGTCGCGGTCGCGCACGGCGTCCACGATCCGCTGGTGGTTGGCGATGGTGGCCGCCTCGTGTTCGTGCGTGAAGACGTCCAGGTGCGGCGCGACGATGACGTAGACGTCCCAGAACGCCGTGGACAGCTGCCCGATGAGGGCGTTGCCGAGGGGGGCCAGGAGCAGCGTGTGGAAGGCGCGGTCGGCCTCCACGAAGCCGTGCCCCTCGCCGGCACCGGCCCGGCGCATCTCGTCGACGAGCCCGTCCAGGCGGCCGATCTGCTCCGCGCTGAGCGCCTCGACGAGCTGCTGCGCCATCCCCCGCTCGAACAGCTCGCGGACCTCGATGAGGTCGCTCATCACCTGGAAGTCGTCGTCCGGGCTGAGCAGACCGCGGAAGGTGAGGCTCTCCACCAGGGCGGACAGGCTCAGTCTGCCCACATAGGTGCCGTGGCCGTGCCGCACCTCGACGATGTCGAGGGCGGTGAGAATCCTGATGGCCTCCCGCACACTGGAGCGGCTGGCCCCGAGGGCCTCGCACAGCGCGGGCTCGGTCGGCAACGGATCGCCAGGACGCAGCTCATTGCGCAGAATGTACGATTTAATGCCGTCCACCACCTCCTGCCGCAACGGCTGGCGTACCGCTCTCGGTTCGGACACAGCCCTTTGAATCGCCCTTTGTCCCACCGCCACCTCTTGACCCCTCTCCCTTGCCCGACTACGTTCCCACGCTATCAAGCATCAGACATCAGACGTCTGATGCATTCACGAAGCGATACGTTCGCGCCACTCCTCTCGTGAAGAACCAGCCATTCCGTATCCTCGCCCGTCATGACTCCCCGCCAGGAGGGTTCCTTGTCCCCGCGCAGTGCATCCGGCGTCGACCGCCGCACCTTCATGAGATACACCAGCGCCCTCGGTGTGGCGACCGCGATCACCGCGGGCCTGTCCGCCTGCGGAGGCCCGGGCAGCAACAGCGAGAACTCCGGCGGTTCCGGCGGCGGCACCGACGCCATCGAAGCCGGACTGTCCTACCCGCTCTCCACGGGCTTCGACCCCATGATCACCTCCGGCGCGACCCCGTTCGCCGCCAACATGCACATCTTCGAGGGTCTGGTGGACCTCGACCCGGCCACGCTCGTCGCCCGGCCGACGCTGGCCACCGAGATGCCGAAGAAGATCAACGCCACCACCTACCGGGCCACCCTCCGCAAGGGTGCCACCTTCCACGACGGATCGCCGGTGACCGCCGACGACGTGGTGTTCAGCTTCGAGCGCGTCCTGGACCCGAAGAACGCCTCGCTCATGGCGCAGTTCGTGCCCTTCATCGACCAGGTGACGGCCGTCGACCAGTCGACGGTCGAGTTCAAGCTGAAGTACGCCTTCACGCTCTTCCCCTCGCGCATATCCGTGGTGCGCATCGTGCCCAAGAAGATCGCCGGCGCCGACGCCAAGGCCTTCGACGCCAAGCCGGTCGGCTCGGGTCCGTACCGCTTCGTGTCGGCGGTCCGCGAGGACAAGATCGTCATGGAGGCGTACGACAAGTACAACGGCCCGCACCCCGCCAAGGCCAAGAAGATGGTCTGGCACCTGATCTCCGACCCGTCGGCCCGGGTCAGCGCGCTCAAGTCCGGACGCGTGCAGGCGATCGAGGACGTGCCCTACATCGACGTCGCGGGCGTCACGGGCAAGGACAAGGTGGAGTCCGTCCAGTCCTTCGGCCTGCTGTTCCTGATGTTCAACACCAAGGACAAGCGCTTCGCCGACAAGCGGGTGCGCCAGGCGCTGCACTACGCCCTCGACACCGAGAAGATCATCTCCACCGCCCTGCTGGGCAACGCCGAGGCCGCCACCGGGTACGTGCCGGCCACCCACCCGGACTACCACAAGGCCGCCACGGTCTACGGCCACGACCCGGCCAAGGCCAAGAAGCTGCTCGCCGAGGCGGGCGTGCGCAAGCTCTCCTTCACCCTGCTGCTCACCGACACCGGCTGGGTCAAGGACATCGCGCCGCTGATCAAGGAGAGCTGGGCCGCGGTCGGCGTCGACGCCAGGCTCGACATCCAGCAGTCGGCCGCGCAGTACGCCAAGATCGACCAGGGCGGCTTCGACGCCCTGGCCGCCCCCGGCGACCCGTCCGTCTTCGGCAACGACGCGGACCTGCTGCTGCGCTGGTTCTACTACGGCTTCTGGCCGGAGAAGCGTTACGGCTGGGCGGGCACCCCCGCCTACAAGAAGGTCAAGTCGCTGCTCGACAAGGCCGCTTCGGAGCCCGACGAGGCCAAGCGCAAGGCCCTGTGGGGACAGGTCACCGACACGGTCGCCGACGAGGCCGCCCTGTACCCGGTCCTGCACCGCAAGCTGCCCACCGCCTGGCGCGAGGGCGCGCTCACCGGGTTCAAGCCGCTGCCCACCACCGGGCTGTCCTTCATCGACGTCGGCCGCGCCTGACCCGCACGCCCACGCCGACGGGCCGCCGCTCCCTGAGGGGCGGCGGCCCCCGCCCCAATCGCTAGGAAAACCACGATGGTTGCTTTTCTCCGGCTCGCGCTGCGCCGCGTCGCGATGATGCCGGTGATGATCCTCGGCATCGCCCTGCTGGTCTTCGTCGTCCTGCAGTTCTCGCCGGCCGACCCCGCGTACAACGCCCTCGGCGACAGTGCGAGTCCCGAGGCGCGTGCCGCGTTCGCCGAGGCGAACGGCCTCAACGACCCGCTGCCCGTCCGGTACGTCGCCTTCCTCGGTGATCTGATCCAGGGCGACCTCGGCGTCACCATGGCCCCCAGCCAGCCCGTCACCGACCGGATCGCCACCGCGTTCCCGCTCACCCTCCAGCTGACGCTTCTCGGCCTCTCGCTGGCCATCGTGCTGGCCCTGGTCTTCGGCGTCCTCAGCGCCGTCTACCGCGACCGCTGGCCCGACCAGGTCTTCCGGGTACTGTCGATGGTCGGCATCGCGCTGCCCTCGTTCTGGCTCGGTGTCCTGCTCATCCAGCAGTTCGCGCTGAACATCCCGGTCTTCCCGACCGGCGGCTACGTCAACCCGGCCGACTCCTTCTCCGGCTGGCTGGAGAGCCTGGCGCTGCCGGCCGTCGCCCTCGCCCTGCCGGTCGCCTCCTCGCTGGCCCGGCTGATCCGCACCTCGATGGTCGCCGAACTCGACCGCGACTACGTGCGCACCGCCCGCGGCAGCGGCCTGCCACCGTTCATGATCATCCGGTCGGTGCTGCGCAACTCCCTGATCACCCCGCTGACCGTGCTCGGCGTCAAGGTGGGCTACATGCTCAGCGGCGCCGTCGTCATCGAGGCGATCTTCGACCTGCCCGGCATGGGCAAGCTGATCCTCGAAGGCGTCAACGGAGGCGACGTCGGTCTGGTCCAGGGCACCGTCCTCACGATCGCCATCGCCTTCCTCGTGGTCAACGTCATCGTCGACCTGCTCTACCTGCTCGTCAACCCGCGTATCAGGACGGTGTGATGTTCGCCCCACGCTCCCTCGCCGAGCGGCTCCGGCCCGGTACCCGCCTGCGTAGTCTGCCCCTCCCCTCGCGCATCGCGTTCGGCATCCTGCTGGTGGTCGTCCTGGGCGCGGTCTTCGCTCCCCTGCTCACCCAGGACCCGCTCGCCACCGGCGTCCCGGCCCAGCCGCCGAGCGCCGACCACTGGTTCGGCACCGACCGGGCCGGCCGCGACGTGTTCGCCCGCGTGGTGCACGGCGCCCGCTACTCCCTCGTCATCGGCTTCGGCGCGACCCTCCTCGCGCTGACCATCGGCTCGGTCCTGGGCTCCCTGGCGGCCACCTCGCGCAAGTTCGCCGACGAGTCGGTGATGCGCACGCTGGACGTCGTCATGTCCTTCCCGCCGATCGCCCTGGCCGCCGTGCTGGTCGCCGTGTTCGGCCCCAGCGTCCCGGTCATCATCTTCACCATCGCCTTCGTCTACTCCCCCTCACTGGCGCGCGTCGTGCGGGCCAACGTGCTGGAGCAGTACGGCGAGGACTACGTCGCCGCGGAGCAGGTCATCGGCGCCCGCCGCCACTACATCGTGGCCCGGCACGTCGCCGTCAACTGCGCGGCGCCAGTGCTGGTCTTCGCGACCGTCATGGTGGCCGACTCGATCATCTTCGAGGCCAGCCTGTCCTTCATCGGCGCCGGCGTGCAGGACCCCGACCCCAGCTGGGGCAGCGTGCTGGCCTACGGCCGGCAGATCCTGCTGTCCGGCGGCTGGTGGGCCACCCTCTTCCCGGGTCTGTGCCTGCTGATCACGGTGCTCGCGCTGAACGTCCTGTCGGAAGGTATGACGGACGCCGCCGCCTCCCCGGACAAGGCCCGCGCCGACGGCGGCGACACCGTCGAGAAGATCGCCGCCGCCGAGCCCGCCGCGGACCGTGCCGCCGCCGACGCCGCGCTCGCCGAGCTCGCCGTCCGCATCGAGGCCGCCGAACCGGCCGTCCCGCCGCTGTCCGACGACGCCCCCGACCTGCTCGCCGTGCGCGACCTGTCGATCCGCTTCCCCGACCGCTACGGCGACATCCCCGTCGTCGACGGCATCTCCTTCACCGTCCGTGAGGGCGAGACCCTGGGACTGGTCGGCGAGTCGGGCTGCGGCAAGTCGATCACCAGCCTGGCGGTCATGGGCCTGCTGGCCCGCAACGCCGAGGCGTCGGGTGAGATCCTCTACCGGGGCCGCGACCTGCTGAAGCTGTCGCCGAAGGAGCGCCGGGCCCTGATGGGTCCGGAGATCGCGATGGTCTACCAGGACGCCATGTCGTCCCTGAACCCGTCGGTCCTGATCGGCACCCAGCTCAAGCGGCTCACCTCCCGGGGCGGCACCCGCACCCCGGCGGAGCTGCTCGAACTGGTCGGCCTCTCCCCCGAGCGCACCCTGCGCAGCTACCCGCACGAGCTCTCCGGCGGCCAGCGCCAGCGCGTGCTCATCGCCATGGCGCTCTCCCGCAGCCCGCGGCTGCTGATCGCCGACGAACCGACCACCGCGCTCGACGTGACCGTGCAGGCCCAGGTCGTCGAGCTGCTGGTCAAGCTGCGCGACGAACTCGGTTTCGCGATGGTCCTGGTCTCCCACGACCTCGCCCTGGTCGGCGACCTCGCCCACCGGGTCGCGGTGATGTACGCGGGCCAGGTCGCGGAGGCCGGCGACACCCGCTCCCTGCTGACCGACCCGGCGCACCACTACAGCCGGGGTCTGCTGGGCTCCGTCGTCTCGCTGGAGGCGGGCTCGGAGCGGCTGCACCAGATCCGCGGTGTCGTGCCCGCGCCCAAGTCCTTCGGGTCCGGCTGCCGCTTCGCCTCGCGCTGCACCGCCGCCACCGAGCTGTGCGCCACCACGCCGCCGCCCGCCACCGACCGCGACGGTTCGCTCGACCACCTGTTCGCCTGCCACCACCCGGCGCCCGTGCGCCCGTCGGCCAAATCGCTGGAGGGCGCCCGATGACCGCCACCGAGAAGAACACCACGACGGACCCGCTCGTCCGGCTCGACGGCATCCACGTCCGGCACAAGGCGCGCAGCGGCGGCATCCTGCGCCGGGACGCCGTGCACGCCCTGACCGACGCCTCCCTCGAGGTGCGGCGCGGCGAGATCCTCGGGCTGGTCGGCGAGTCCGGCTGCGGCAAGTCCACCCTGGCCCGGGTGGTCACCGGGCTCCAGCGGCCGACCGAGGGCCGGGTGTACTTCAAGGGCCAGGACCTGTGGGAGATGCCGGCCGCGGAGCGCCGCAGCCAGTTCGGGGCCAGTGTCGGCGTGGTCTTCCAGGACCCGTCCACCGCGCTCAACCCACGCCTGCCGGTCCGCCGCATCCTGCGCGACCCGCTGGACGTCCACGCCCGCGGCACCCGTGCCGAGCGCGAGGCGCGCGTCGAGGAGCTGCTGGACCTGGTGGGCCTGCCCGGGCACACCCTGGAGGCGCTGCCCGGCCAGCTGTCCGGCGGCCAGCGCCAGCGCGTGGCGATCGCCCGCGCGCTGGCGCTGGAGCCGGAGCTGATCGTCGCCGACGAGCCGACCAGCGCCCTGGACGTGTCGGTGCGCGCGCAGATCCTCAACCTCCTGGTGGACCTGCGCGCGCGGCTCGGTCTGGCGATGGTCTTCATCTCCCACGACGTGCAGACCGTGCGCTACCTGTCCGACCGGATCGCGGTGCTGTACCTCGGCCGCGTGGTGGAGGAGGGCCGCTCGGCGCAGGTCACCGGCGACTCCCGGCACCCGTACACCGAGGCGCTGCTGTCGGCCACGCCCAGCCTGCTGGAGCGTCCCGAGCGGATCGTGCTGCACGGCCCGGTGCCCTCGGCGACCAATCCGCCCTCCGGCTGCCCCTTCCGCACCCGCTGCTGGAAGGCGGACGACGCGTGCGCCGACGCGTTCCCGGACGCCTCCGGCGGTCCGGACGGGCACCGCTGGCACTGTGTGCACCCCCAGCCGGCAGCGGCTCCGGCGGAGACCGCCGCCACCGTCTGACCGCCGTCCCCGGCGCCCGCCTGCGTCACGCGGCGAGGGAGGGAACCGTCCCTCCCCCGCCGTCGTCCGTCAGGCCGCGCCCATGTGCCGGCACACGGCGAAGAACAGCACCAGGTCGGCCACCTGCGTGGCCGGGACCGCGGGCAGCGCCGGGCGGCGGCCACCGGCGTCCCAGAAGAAGACCTGGCCGTTGGAGGCCCTGATCTCACCGATGCCGTCCCAGACCGCCGAGCGTTCCCTGACCGTCACGCCGGTCCGGCTCAGGGTGACCGCGCCGAACCTCACGGCCTCGCCCCGCTCCAGGTCCGCGAGGACCTCGGCGCCGCGCTCCTTGGCGATGCACTCCTGGATGTAGGGCCCCCAGTCGCCCTCGAAGGTGAAGGGGGCGCCCTTCACCAGTGAGGTGATGCCGAGCCCCGCGTGCTGCCGCGGAAAGAGCATGTCGCCGCCGCGTCCGATGCCCACCGCGGCACCGCTCCGGTCGAAGACCGTGTACCTTGCCTCCTGGACCGCGCCGTTGACCGTGGTGATGCTCTGCAGCACGCTCGCCGTCCGCCAGTCGTACGCGGCGACGAAGTCCTCGGGGCCCGTGACGACGAGGCCGCCGGTGAAGAAGTACAGCCGTGACCCCTCCCACTTGCGCAGGAACATGCCCTTCTTCGGGAGGAACGTCCGTTCCACCCACGCGCCCAGACCGCGCGCCTCGGCCAGTGCCGCCACCTGTTCGGTGGGCGCAGGTCCCGTACCGGTCTCTGTCATCGCGTATCCCCCGCGTGTGATGTCCGCAGCCGGCGGGCGCCGGCTGCGGTCGGCACTCTCTCAGCTCGAGACGCCGTCGCAAACACGGCACTTGTTCGCGGAGGGCCGCCGGGCGACGGGGCCGGCGGCCCCGTGGACGCCGCTCCGGGGGCCCGGGAGGACCGGAGCGGGGAACATGTCCGCGGTCGCCGGTGTTGGTGCCGGGGGCAGGGAACGAAAGGCGGAGCCGTGCACGGTGAGTACAAGGTTCCCGGCGGCAAGCTGGTCGTCGTGGACGTGGACGTGGAGGACGGCGTGCTGCGCCGTGCGCGCGTGGCGGGTGACTTCTTCCTCGAACCCGACGAGGCCCTGGACGCCGTGAACGGCGCCCTGGACGGCGCTCCCGCCGATACCGGCGCCGCCGGTCTTGCGGCCCGGATCGACGCGGCCGTCCCCGAGGGGACCGTGATGTACGGGCTCACCTCGGAGGGTGTCGGGATCGCGGTGCGCCGCGCGCTGGCCCACGCCACCGACTGGACCGACTACGACTGGCAGCTGATCCACGAGAGCCCGCAGTCCCCCGCGCTGCACATGGCCCTGGACGAGGTGCTGACCGCCGAGGTCGCCGCCGGCCGGCGGCCGCCGACGCTGCGGGTGTGGGAGTGGGGCGCCCCCGCGGTGATCATCGGCAGTTTCCAGTCGCTGGGCAACGAGGTCGACCCCGAGGGCGCCCGACGCCACGGCATCGAGGTCGTGCGCCGCATCTCCGGCGGCGGCGCGATGTTCGTCGAGCCCGGCAACACGATCACGTACTCGCTGTCGGTGCCGGAGGCGCTGGTGCAGGGGCTGTCGTTCCAGGACAGCTACGCCTACCTCGACGACTGGGTGCTCGGCGCGCTCGGCGAGATGGGGATCCGCGCCTGGTACCAGCCGCTGAACGACATCGCCACCGACCAGGGCAAGATCGCCGGCGCCGCGCAGAAGCGGCTCGTGGGTCAGGACGGCGGGCCCGGAGCGGTGCTGCACCACGTGACGATGGCGTACGACATCGACGCCGACAAGATGCTCGAAGTGCTGCGGATCGGGCGGGAGAAGCTGTCCGACAAGGGCACCCGGAGCGCGAGGAAGCGGGTGGATCCGCTGCGCCGGCAGACCGGTCTGCCGCGCGAGGCCGTCATCGACCGGATGATCGACTCCTTCCGCGCCCGGTACGGGCTCGCCTCCGGGCGGGTGACGGACGAAGAGCTGTCGCGCGCACGGGAGTTGGCGCGGACGAAGTTCACCTCGCCCGAGTGGACCGCGCGCGTCCCCTGACGCACACCCAAACTGCCTGTTTCCCAGAGGAATCGAAGCAACCGGGCGCCCGGGACGGTACGCCCCCGTCACCACGCGCCTACGGAGCGAGTTGGCCCTTCCGCGCCACCACGATGCGTGTGACACTGGCGTCCCGTCCGCCGTGCGGGCCCCCTCCGCACCAACCCACGAGAAGTGCGCCGTGCGTTCCTTTCCTCTGCCGATCGCCCTGACCGCGCGCCTGTCCCCGGTGGTCGTCCTCGCCGCGGCGGGATGGGCGCTGTCCTCCGGCCCGCTGGCCGCGCCGGAGGCCGCCGCGAACAAGCCTGCCGAGAAGCCGGAGACCCAGTCCGCGCCCGCCCCGTCGCAGACCCAGGCGGCGAAGACGTACGCCGCCGCGCCCGCGCCGTGCGGCAGCGTCACCGAGAAGAGCGTCAAGTCCCTTGTACCGGGCGCCAAGACGGCCGGCAAGGAGATACCGTCCACGGACGCGAAGCTGCGCCGCACCTGTTCCTGGAACGCCCTCAAGGGCTACGAGTACCGCTGGCTCGACGTGTCCTACGAGGTGCTGGAGTCGGACGAGGCGGCGGAGCGGTCCTACCAGGGCCGGGTGGAGGAGAGGAGCGGAGGGGGCGAGGTCCCCGGGCTCGGGGACGCGGCCTACTCGGTCGTGAACCTCACCACCGAGGACAAGCAGCAGACGCGCGAGGGCGTGGTGCTGGCGCGGGCCTCCAACGCGCTGGTGATCGTGACGTACAACGGCAGCGACTTCGAGTCGAAGAAGGCGCCGGCCACGGACGAGATCAACAAGGGCGCGATCAAGGCCGCCAAGGAGGCGGTCGCCGCCCTGGGGAACGCTCCGGAGTGATCCGGAATTGACGGTTCCGTGACATCTGTCACAGCGCGATCCCGATCTGTGCGGGTCGCATAGTAGGAACCGCTCCGGCGACATGGGGGACTTGTCCGTCTTGCCGTGAAACCGGCCCCGGTCGGGGCGGGTGGCGGTCCGGCGGGGAGCCGGGAGCCGGGACTGCGTCGCCGCGCGGGGCGTCCTGACGGGGCGACAGGTGTCGCGAGGAGCCCGCCACCGGGGATCGGCACGCTCCGGCGAGCACCGCAAGGCCCCTGCCGGTCTACGAGACGCGGTAGTAGGCGGGCCCTTTGCGTCCCGCACCCGGCCGTCCCAAGAATGACCAGCCTCCGGACAGCAGGGGTGAGGTCACTCATGGGAAAGCACCGCCATCACAAGCAGTACCGCCGGACGGTCGTCGCGGCGATGGCCGTCGGCGTCATAGGCATACCCTCGGCCGCCGTGGCCTGTACCGACTGGCCCGGCAGCGGGGAACGGCAGAGCCGTGACGGCGCCGCCCGGGCCGCGGACCACGACAGGTGGGGCGGCCCCGACTGGTACCGCCAGTGGAGCGGCCAGCAGCACGGCACGCCCTCGCCGGTGCCGTCGGAGACCCCGGCCGCGACCCCGGGCGTTTCGAAGCCCGGTACCCCGAAGCCGAGCACCACCGAGCCGAGCGGCTCCAAGCCGTCGCACCCGTCACGCAAGCCGTCGCACGAGCCGGCGAAGACGGCCCCCGCGGCGCCCGCGTCCCGACCGGCCGGCACGGCTCCCGGGCCGACGACGGCCGCCCCGGAGCCCACCACGGCGGCTCCCGAACCGACGACGGCCGCCCCGAAGCCCACCACCGCCACGCCCAAGCCCACCACCGCCGCCCCGAAGCCCAGCGCCCCCGCCGCGTCCGGTGCCGTCGCCCGGGTCGTGGAGCTCGTCAACGCCGAGCGCGCCCAGGCCGGTTGCTCCGCCGTCAAGGTGAACGCCACCCTGACGCAGGCCGCGCAGAATCACAGTGAGGACATGGCGGCGAGCGGCATCATGTCGCACACCGGCTCCGACGGCTCCGACCCCGGCGCCCGCATCACCCGCGCCGGCTACACCTGGAGCACCTACGGCGAGAACGTCGCCTACGGCTACTCCACCCCCGAGCAGGTGATGAACGGCTGGATGACCAGCCCCGGCCACAAGGCGAACATCCTCAACTGCTCCTTCGAGGAGATCGGTGTGGGTCTCGCGCAGCCCGGCAACTACTGGACGCAGAACTTCGGCACGGCCCGGTAAGCGGTCGTACGCTCGGGCGTCCCGCCGGTGCCCGGCCATGAGCGCCGCGTACACCACGAGGGACGCCGCGGGACCCACCGCCCAGCCGTAGTCCGCGAGGGGCTTCAGGAATCGGCGGTGGTGCCGGATCAGCGGTCGAGTGCCGGGATGATCTCCGCGCCGTACGCGTCGATCGTCGTCTCCTGCGCGTCGTGCATGGCGTAGACGGCGAACTGGTCCACGCCCAGCTCGCGCAGCGCCGTCAGCTTCTCGATGTGCGCCTCGGGCGGGCCGAGCAGGCAGAACCGGTCGACGATCTCGTCGGGCACGAAGTCCGCGGACGGGTTGCCGGCCCGGCCGTGGTGGCTGTAGTCGTAGCCGTGCCGTCCCTTGATGTAGGCGGTCAGCGCCTCGGGGACCATGCCGGAGTGCTCGCCGTAGCGGGCGACCAGGTCGGCGACGTGGTTGCCGACCATGCCGCCGAACCAGCGGCACTGCTCGCGGGCGTGCGCCGGGTCGTCACCGACGTAGGCGGGGGCGGCGACGCAGATGGTGACGGAGGCGGGATCGCGTCCCGCCTCGACGGCCGCGGCGCGTACGGCCTTCACCATCCACTCGGTCAGGTACGGGTCGGCGAGCTGCAGGATGAAGCCGTCGGCCTTGCGTCCGGTGAGGGCGAGTGCCTTGGGCCCGTACGCGGCCATCCAGACGGGCAGCTTCCCGTCGCGCACCCACGGGATCCGCAGCGGCTGCCCGTCGACCTCGTTCTCCCGCCCCTCGGCGAGGTCGCGGATCACGTCGATCGCCTCACCGAGGCGGGCCAGGGTGTTGGGTCTGCGTCCGGCCACGCGCATCGCGGAGTCGCCGCGGCCGATGCCGCAGACGGTGCGGTTGCCGTACATGTCGTTGAGGGTCGCGAAGGTGGAGGCGGTGACCTCCCAGGTGCGGGTGCCCGGGTTGGTGACCATCGGGCCGACCTTCAGTCGCGTGGTGTTGGCGAGGATCTGGCTGTAGATGACGAAGGGTTCCTGCCACAGCACGGCGGAGTCGAAGGTCCAGCCGTGGGTGAAGCCGTTGCGTTCGGCGCGCCTCATCAGGCTGACCACCCGCGAGGCCGGCGGGTCGGTCTGCAGTACGAGTCCGAAGTCCATGCGGCGTGCTCCTAGGTGAGGTACTGGCAGGTGGAACGCGGGGTGTAGACGCCGTGTCCGGCGCGTCCGGTGTACTGCCGTCCGGTGATGACGGGGACCCCGCGCGAGAGGACCGTCTCGACGCGGCCGGTGACCCGTTCGCCCTCGTAGGCCGAGTAGTCGACGTTCATGTGGTGGGTGTCGGCGGAGAGGACCTGCTCGGCGGCCGGGTCGTAGATCACGACGTCGGCGTCCGCGCCCGGTGCGAGGGTGCCCTTCTTCGGGTAGAGGCCGAACATGCGGGCCGGGGTGGCGCAGGCGATCTCGATCCAGCGGCGGCGGGAGATGTGCCCGTCGACGACGGCCTGGTGCAGCAGGTCCATGCGGTTCTCCACGCCCGGCAGACCGTTGGGGATCTTGGAGAAGTCGCCGCGGCCGAGTTCCTTCTGGCCGGTGAAGCAGAAGGGGCAGTGGTCGGTGGAGACCACCTGGAGGTCGTTGGTGCGCAGGCCCCGCCAGAGCGCGGCCTGGTGCTCCTTCGGCCTGAGCGGGGTGCTGCACACGTACTTGGCGCCCTCGAAGTCCGGCTCGGCGAGGTTGTCGGTGGACAGGAACAGGTACTGCGGGCAGGTCTCGCCGAACACGTTCAGGCCCTCGTCGCGGGCCCGGGCCAGTTCGGCGACGGCCTCGGCGGCGGAGACGTGCACGACGTACAGCGGGGCGCCGGCGACCTGGGCGAGCCGGATGGCGCGGTGGGTGGCCTCGGCCTCCAGGAGGGCCTTGCGGACCTCGCCGTGGTAGCGGGGGTCGGTCTGCCCGCGGTCGAGGGCCTGTTCGACGAGGACGTCGATGGCGATGCCGTTCTCGGCGTGCATCATGATCAGCCCGCCGTTGTCGGCGGAGCGCTGCATGGCGCGCAGGATCTGGCCGTCGTCGGAGTAGAAGACGCCCGGGTAGGCCATGAACTGTTTGAAGGAGGTGACTCCCTCCTCCACGAGGTGGTCCATCTCCTTGAGCGTCCCGGCGTTGACGTCCGAGACGATCATGTGGAAGCCGTAGTCGACGGCGCAGTTGCCCTCGGCCTTGGCGTGCCAGGCGTCGAGTCCTTCGCGCAGGGTGCGGCCGACGCTCTGCACGGCGAAGTCGACGATGGTGGTGGTGCCGCCCCAGGCGGCGGCCCGGGTGCCCGTCTCGAAGGTGTCGGAGGCGAAGGTGCCGCCGAACGGCAGTTCCATGTGGGTGTGTGCGTCGACACCGCCCGGGATGACGTACTTCCCGGTGGCGTCGAGGGTGCGGTCGGCGGTGAACGCCCGGGCGGCGGGGGTGCCGGAGGCGGCGAGGGCGGCGATGCGGCCGTCCTCGATCAGGACGTCGGCGTGGATCTCGTCGGAGGCGGTGATGACGAGGCCGCCGCGGATGACGGTACGGCTGCTCATGGTGCTCCCTCTCCTCGCGTGGTCGGTGCTGTCAGGGTGCGGTCAGCGGCCCGTACGCGCCGGGCGCGCGGTCGCGGTAGAACTGCCAGCGGTCGCGTACTTCCCGGAGCTTCGCCAGGTCCAGGTCGCGGACGACGAGTTCGGTCTCCTTGTCGCTCGCCGGTTCGCCGGCGAACCGGGCCTCGGGGTCGACGAAGTAGCTCGTGCCGTAGAAGTCGTTGTCGCCGTACTCCTCGACGCCCACCCGGTTGACGGCGCCGACGAAGTACTCGTTGGCGACGGCCGCCGCGGGCTGTTCCAGCTGCCAGAGGTAGCCGGACAGGCCGCGCGAGGTGGCCGAGGGGTTGAAGACGATCTCGGCTCCCGCGAGGCCGAGCGCGCGCCAGCCCTCGGGGAAGTGCCGGTCGTAGCAGATGTAGACGCCGATCCGGCCGGCCGCGGTGTCGAAGACGGGCCAGCCGCTGTTGCCGGGACGGAAGTAGAACTTCTCCCAGAACCCCTTCACCTGCGGGATGTGGGTCTTGCGGTACTTGCCGAGGTAGGAGCCGTCGGCGTCGATCACCGCGGCCGTGTTGTAGAGGACGCCGGGCTGCTCCTCCTCGTACACCGGCAGTACCAGGACGATGCCCAGTTCCCGGGCGAGGGCCTGGAAGCGCTGGACGATCGACCCGTCGGGGACGCGTTCGGCGTACGCGTAGAAGGCGGGGTCCTGCACCTGGCAGAAGTACGGTCCGTAGAACAGTTCCTGGAAGCAGAGCACTTGGGCGCCCTGGGCGGCGGCGTCGCGGGCGGCCTGCTCGTGGACCTGGATCATCGACTCCTTGTCGCCGGTCCAGGCGGTCTGGAAGACGGCGGCACGGATCACTCGGCTCATCGGGACCTCCGGTCGCTCGGTGTGCGGTGAGCCTAGGGAGGGGGCGGGTCTGCCGTGAGGTGCACCGTGTCACGTCCGCGGGGGTGCGGCGTGTCACCGTGTCACCCGTCGATGGGCGCATGTCTCACCGCCGTTGTCGCAGGTGGTCGCTTGTTTCAGCGTTGTTGCGCGTCGTGTGCGAGGAGCGCGATGTGGACCGAGGCGGCCTGCTCGAAGTCGTCGAGGTCCACGCCGAGACGGGCCTGTATCGCTTCGAGGCGGCGGTAGAGGGCGGGCCGGGAGACGTGGTGGAGCTGGGCGGTGCGGGACTTGTTGCGGCCGGTGGCGAGGTAGGTGCGCAGCACGGACAGCAGGTCCTCGTCCGGATGGCGCAGCAGGCCGTCCAGCTCCCGCTCGGCGAAGGACTGCACCTGGGGCTCGTCCCGCAACAGCCGTATCAGTCCGCGCAGGTGGACGTCGCGCAGGCGCACCACGGGCGGCAGGTCGAGCGCGGCGGCGGAGTCCGCCACGGCGTCCGCGACGTGCCGGGCCTCCCTCAGCCCGGCGGGCACGTCGTCGAAGGAGGTGCGGGCGCCGGCCGCCGCCACCACGACGGGCGCGGCCCCCGGTTCGGCGCGCAGCCGCGCCGCGAAATGACCGGTGAGGGCGTCGGCGTCCTGGTCGCGGGCGAGGCTGAGCAGCACGACGGTCGCCGTGCCGGCCAGTTCCGCGGCGATCCCGGGCAGTCCGAGCAGGCGCAGCACGCGGTCCAGCCGGGCCGCGTCCCGGCCCCGCACGACGAGCGGCACGAAGGTGCGCCGGTTCACCGGCAGCCCGGCGGCACGCGCCCGGGGCAGCAGGTGTCCGGCCGGTACGACACCGCCGGCCAGGTCGGTCAGCAGGCTCCGCGCGGACTGTTCCTCCCAGGAACGGGCGGCACCGCCGAGCATGCGGTGCAGCACCAGGGCCTCGGCGGCACGGTCGGCGAGCAGCCGGCCGGTGGCGGTGTCGCCCCGGTAGCCGCACAGCACGATCCTGCCCCACCGCTCGCCCCGCCCGCCCAGCTCGGCGCTGATCCAGCCGTCGCCCTCGCCGGCGCCGGCCTGCCGGGCGACGCGTTCCCAGTCGCGCAGGACGTCGTCCACGGCCGGCCGCTCCCCCGCCGTGCCGAGGACGCGGTGGGCGAGGTTGGCGACGACGACGGGGCAGCCGCTGTGCCGGGCGACCTCGTCGAGCAGGCGCTGCAGCGGGGCGCCGGTGGTGATCAGCGCGGTGAGTCCGGAGCGCACCGCCTCGGAGAGGCTGACGGCGGCGAACTTCCGCCACACCAGGCGGGACTGCACCTCCTCGGTCAACTGGGCGAAGGGGGAAGGGCGGTGGAGGACG
The DNA here is from genome assembly GCF_020873915.1 of Streptomyces sp. DH5. Classification (GTDB taxonomy): domain Bacteria; phylum Actinomycetota; class Actinomycetes; order Streptomycetales; family Streptomycetaceae; genus Streptomyces. The sequence goes on along the minus strand of NZ_JAHWGP010000030.1, from coordinate 61,821 downwards.
ACCAGGGGCAGCCCGCACCGTTCCGCCGCGCGCCGCATGGCCTCCGGCGGGGCCGGGAACGCGCGGCCGAGCCCGAGGACCACTGCGGACGCCTCCGCGTGGTGCAGGGAGCGGACGTACTCGGCCTGCTTGCCCTCGTCACCGGCGAGCAGGACGCCGGTGGTGAGCACCATCTCGCCTCCGCTGAGCATCACTCCGACGTCGGCGGCCTCGGCGACGTGCACCCAGCGCACCGGCCGGTCCAGCCGGCCCGCGCCGGCCACCACCTCGGGCTCACCGGCGAGCACCCGCTCCAGGGCGAGGACCTGCCGGACCGAGAGGGCCGGTGCCGGTGGCTCCCAGGTGGTCATGGCAGCGTCCTTCTGCTCGGGTACCGCGCCTACCGGATGGTCCGCAGGGCGCGTTCGAGGATGTCGGCGCCCTCCTCGGCCTCCGCGACGTTGAGGGACAGCGGTGGGGCGACGCGCAGGGCGCTGGTGTCGTGTCCGCCGCCCCTGCCGATGAGCAGGCCGCCCTCGCGGGCCGCCTCCAGGACGGCGGACGCCGCCTCGGGGTCGGCCCGGTCGGTGCCGGGTCTCGTCAGCTCGATGCCGATCATCAGCCCGCGTCCGCGTACTTCCCGGACGGCCGGGACCTGGGCCGCGGCCGCCCGCAGCCGCTCGATGAGCAACCCGCCGACCCGGCGGGCGTTGCCCTGCAGGTCGTGTTCGAGCAGGTAGGTGAGGTTGGCGAGGCCCGCGGCCATGGTGATCTGCGTGCCGCCGAAGGTGGAGATGCTGTTGGCGTCCAGGCAGTTCATGATCTCGGCGCGGGCGACGACCCCGCCGATGGACATGCCGTTGCCGATGCCCTTGGCGAAGGTCAGCATGTCGGGCGGGCCGCTGCGGCCGTGGGCCTGCCAGCCCCAGAAGTGCTCGCCGGTGCGGCCCCAGCCGGTCTGCACCTCGTCGGCGATCCACAGGATGCCCCGCTCGTGCAGCACCTCGCGGAAGGCGGCGTACAGCCCGTCGGGCGGCGAGGTGAAGCCGCCGACGCCCTGGATGGGTTCGGCGATCAGTGCGGCGGGCGGGCGGGTGTGGCCGAGGAGGTCCTTGAGGTCGTCGACGCAGGCCGCGACGTAGTCGTAGTCGTCCAGGGCGGCGAAGGGGCCCCGGGTGCGCACCCCGCCGTGCACGTAGAGCGTCTGCAGGGGGGAGAGCGAGGTCGGGGACCAGCCGCGGTTGCCGGTGATGCCGACCGAGCTGAAGGAGCGGCCGTGGTAGCTGTTGCGCATCGCCAGGACCGTGTTGCTGCGCCGGTAGGTGGTGGCGAGCAGCAGGGCGGTGTCGTTGGCCTCGGTGCCGGAGGTGGTGAAGAACACCCGGGCGTCCGGGATGCCGCTCAGCTTGGCGATGCGTTCGGCGAGTTCGACCATCGGCCGGTTGAGGTAGAGGGTGGAGGAGTGGACGATCCGCCCGGCCTGGTCGCTCACCGCCTTGGTGACCTCGGGCAGGGCGTGGGCGGTCGTGGTGGTGAGGATGCCGCCGAAGAAGTCGAGGTAGCGGTTGCCGTCGGCGTCCCAGACGTGGCGTCCCTCGCCGTGGGTGATCTCGATGGGCTGCTCGTAGTAGAGGGCGAGCCAGTCGGGAAGCACGGAGCGGTGGCGGCCCAGCAGGTCGTCGGTCACGGCCGCACCAGCCCTTCGTAGGCGTCGGGGCGGCGGTCGCGGTAGAAGGCCCACTGCTGCCGCACGTCGTCGATGAGGCCGAAGTCCAGGTCGCGGACCACGAGTTCCTCCTTGCTGTCGCTGGCGACGTCGCCGACGAACTGTCCGCGCGGGTCGACGAAGTACGAGGTGCCGTAGAAGTCGTTGTCCCCGTACTCCTCCACCCCCACGCGGTTGATGGCGGCGACGAAGTACTCGTTGGCGACGGCCGCGGCCGGCTGCTCCAGCCGCCAGAGGTGGGACGACAGACCGCGGTGCGTGGCCGACGGGTTGTAGACCAGCTGTGCGCCGTTGAGGCCGAGTTGCCGCCACCCCTCGGGGAAGTGGCGGTCGTAGCAGATGTAGACGCCGACCTTGCCGACGGCCGTGTCGAAGACGGGCCAGCCCAGGTTGCCGGGACGGAAGTAGAACTTCTCCCAGAAGCCCTTCACCTGGGGGATGTGGTGCTTGCGGTACTTGCCTAGGACGGTTCCGTCGGCGTCGATCACGGCGGCGGTGTTGTAGTAGTGGCCCGGCTGTTCGACCTCGAACACCGGCACGACGACCACCATGCCGGTCTCGCGGGCCAGTTCCCGCATCCGGCGCGTGGTCGGGCCGTCGGGCACGGGCTCGGCCCAGCGGTAGTGCCCGGGGTCCTGGACCTGGCAGAAGTAGGGGGCGTTGAAGACTTCCTGGAATCCGATGACCTTCGCGCCCCGCCGGGCCGCCTCGCGGGCGTGCTCCTCGTGTTTCGCGAGCATGGACTCGGTGTCGCCGGTCCAGGTCGCCTGGACCAGAGCGGCACGTACGACGTGGGTCATGAGCTGCTCCTTCGACGCGACGTCAGCGCCTCCACACCCGTAGAAACGGGTCGTAGAGGGACGAACGTAAGCCCCTCGGACGGCCTTGCCAAGACCATCGTCGTCGAGGGCGTGGAGTCGATCGTGTTTGACACCCCGGTGGGTGAGTCGGCCGGGCCGCCGGCTCCCGGTCAGACGGTGAGGCCCGCGACGCGCAGGGCGTGGAGCAGATCCCGGTGCCGCGTCTCGGAGACCTCCCGGGACACGGCGAGGAGCAGCGGGACCAGCCTGCGCGGATCGGCGGCGGCCGCGCGGGCCGCGTCCGCCGGGGCGCGCATACGGACGCAGGCGTCGAGCAGCGTCCGCGCCTCGCGGTGTCGCGCCTGTGCGTCCAGGGTGAGCGCGGCCCGCCCGATCTCGTCCGCCGGGCGTACGACGCCGTGCCTGAGGAGCTGCTCGCCGTCCGCCGCGCGGCCCGCCCCGGTGAGGGCGTCGGCGGCGGCGACGAGCCGGTCGGCGGGCAGCGCGGCCGCGGCCTCCCACAGCAGGGTCGTCCAGTCGGCGCCGAGACCGGCCCGCAGCATCGCGTCGGCGAGCAGCGGGAACCGTACGGTGGACGAGGCCGCGGCCTCGGTCAGCAGCGCGTGGGCCTCTCCGCTCCGTCCCTCGCCCCGCAGCCGCGCGAGCTCGGCGACGGTTCGGCCGACCTCCTGCCGGTCGGCCGCGCCGCCGGGCCCCTCGCCCCGGGGCTCCGTGCCCTCGCCCGGCCCTTCGGCGGCCCCGGCGAACCGCGCCCCGCGCGACGCGGGAGCGGCGGGCACGGCGACGGACGGCACGGCGGCGGGCGGCACGACGACGGCTTCCGCCTCCTCGTCGCCCGCACCGGCGAACCGCGCACCTCCCCGCCGCCGCCCGCGCGCCTGGGCCGCGGGCCGCTCGGGGGCGGGGACACCGGGTCCGCCGGAGGCCGGAGCCCCGGCCTCCCCCGGGAGCGGGCTCTTCGCGCTCGCGCCGAAGGGGCCCGGTCCGGCAGGAGAAGCCCGTACGTCCCGCCCCCGCGCCACCTGGCCCCGCCCCGCCGCGTGGAACGAACCGGCACCGGCGGAGGACACCGGTGCGTCGTGCCCGCCGGGGGCCGGACGCTCCCCGCGTGCGCCGGCCGGGTCCGGTTCGACGGCGGACGTACGGCCGGGTGCGGGGCCACGGAGGTGGCTCTCGTGCGGTGCGGGCGGTGGAGGTGAGGGATGTGCCCGGGCGGTGCGCTGGCCGAGGGAGCGGAGGCGGGCGGTGATCTCCGCGCAGCGGGCCGCCGCGCGCCGGTGGTCGTCGTCGGCCCAGGCGAGGTCGGTGCGCAGGGCGCGGGCCTCCTCGAAGGTGGCGGCGGCGAGTTGGCGGGCGAGTCGCGTCCTGCGCTCCGCCGCGTACCGCTGCTCGCGCAGCACGGCGTCCAGCCGGCCGTTCAGGGCCTCCCGCGCGCCGGGCCGGGCGTCGCAGGCGGCCAGCGCGGCCGTGTGCAGGGAGCGGGCCGTCGGCAGCTCGGCCTCGGCGACTGCCGGACCGTGTGCGGCGGCGAGGTCGTGGAGCAGGGACTCCACCACGTCCCAGGGCGGCGCTTCACGCCCCTCGACACAGGCCCGCATGCCGTCGGGATCCCGCTGCCGGAAGACCGGACACCAGCCGCCGTACCGGTCGACGCGCGCCAGCAGAGCCCGCAGATAGTCCGCGAACTCCCGCATTGCGTCCGGGAGTTGCTCCGCCTTCATACCCGACTCCCACCAGATCCGAAGCACTCGGACCCGTAGGTAACACCCGTCGTGTTACGGCGGCGCTACGGAGGGTTTTCCGGCGGGATGCGGCCCGGCTCACCCGGCGGGACGCGGCCCGGCCCAGGCGGCGGGATGCGGCCCGGCTCAGGCGGCGATCGACGTGCTCGGCGGCGCGCAGCGGCCCACCAGTTCGTCCATGGACAGGCCGAGCTCGGCCGCCAGGGCGGCCACCGTGAAGAACGCGGGCGTCGGGGCCCGGCCCGTCTCGATCTTGCGGAGGGTCTCCGCGGAGAGGCCGGCGCCCGCCGCCACCTCGGTCATGCTGCGGCTGCCGCGCGCCTCGCGCAGCAGCCGGCCGAGCCGCTCGCCGCGTTCGCGCTCTTCGGGGGTCAGGGGGGTACGCACCATGAGCACCATTCTAATACCGGTATAGTAATTGGCATGGTGGAACTCAAGACCGACACATCGATCGATGCCATGCACGAGGCCGGGCAGGTCGTCGCGAGCGCGCTGACGGCCGCGCGGAAGGCCGCCGGCGTGGGCGTCTCCCTGCTGGAACTGGACGAGGTGGCGCGGGGGGTGCTGCGCGCGGCGGGCGCGACCTCCCCCTTCCTGGGCTACCGGCCCACCTTCGCGCCGACCCCGTTCCCCGCCGTGATCTGCGCGTCCGTGAACGACGCGATCGTGCACGGCATCCCGGACGGCTACCGCCTGCGTGACGGCGACCTCGTCTCCCTCGACTGCGGGGCCGAACTGGGCGGCTGGGTCGGCGACTCGGCGATCAGTTTCACCGTCGGCACCCCCCGTCCGGCCGACGTCCGGCTGATCGAGACCACCGAGCGGGCGCTCGCGGCCGGCATCGGGGCGGCCGTCGTCGGCAACCGCATCGGCGACATCGCGCACGCGATCGGCACCGTGTGCCGCGAGGCCGGATACGGGATCATGGACGGCTTCGGCGGGCACGGCATCGGCCGCCGCATGCACGAGGACCCGTCCGTGCCCAACGAGGGCCGACCGGGCAGGGGCATGCCGCTGCGCCACGGGATGGCGCTCGCGATCGAGCCGATGCTCATCGCCGGCGGCGGCGACGAGTGGCGCACCGACCCTGACGGCTGGACCCTGCGCACGACCGACGGCTCCCGGGCGGCACACGCCGAACACACGGTGGCGATCACCGAAGCGGGACCCCGTGTCCTCACCGCCCGGGTTCCGTAGCCGAGCGGCCGACGGCGTCGGGACGCGGCCCGCGTTCACGGCAGGACCGTCGTGCGGCCGGCCGCGTCGGGACGCGCCCCGCGTTCTCCGGCCGTCCACGGCGGCCGGGACCCGGGCCGTGCCAGGCGGACGGCAGGTCCCCGTCGCACCCACCGCCGCCGTCGAGGCTCCCAAGACCCTGACCGCCGGCGGCCGGCGAACATGCCCGCCCCAACGGATCGTGTCATCGTGGGCATGAGCGAGCCCCGGCCGGGTTACCCGGCCCCGGCACGTCGACCCAGCGAAGGAACGGATGACGATGACGAGTGGTTTCGTCGGCCCGGAGGGTGACCCGTTCGCAGAATTCCTCGCCCGCTTCTTCGGCGGACAGCGCCCCCGCCAGATCGACATCGGCAGGCTCCTCAGCCAGCCCGCCCGGGAACTGGTGCGCGGCGCCGCCCAGTACGCCGCCGAGCACGGCAGCCGTGACCTGGACACCCAGCACCTGCTGCGCGCCGCCCTCTCCGCCGAGCCGACCCGGAGCCTGCTCAGCAGGGCGGGCGCGGACCCGGACTCACTGGCATCCGAGATCGACGACCGGTCGGGCCCCGTCCAGCACGCCCCGGGCGACGCCCCGCCGCCGACCTCGCTGTCCCTCACCCCCGCCGTCAAGCGCGCGCTCCTGGACGCGCACGAGATGGCCCGGGCGAGCGGTGTCGGCTACATCGGCCCGGAGCACGTGCTCAGCGCCCTCGCCGCCAACCCGGACTCGGCCGCCGGGCACATACTGCACGCCGCACGCTACGCCCCCGCTCCCCCGCCGGAGGCACCGGAGACCCAGCAGCCGCGGGCCGAGCGCCCCCGCCCCGCCACGGGCACCCCGACCCTGGACAAGTACGGCCGTGACCTGACGTCGATGGCACGCGAGGGCCGCATCGACCCGGTGATCGGACGGGAGGAGGAGATCGAGCAGACCGTCGAGGTGCTCTCCCGGCGCGGCAAGAACAACCCGGTGCTGATCGGTGACGCGGGCGTCGGCAAGACCGCGGTCGTCGAGGGGCTGGCCCAGCGGATCGCCGAGGGGGACGTGCCCGACGTGCTCCTCGGCCGGCGCGTGGTCGCCCTCGACCTCACCGCGGTCGTGGCCGGGACCCGCTACCGGGGCGACTTCGAGGAGCGGATGAACAACATCGTCGAGGAGATCCGCTCCCACTCCGACCAGCTGGTCGTCTTCATCGACGAACTGCACACGGTCGTCGGCGCCGGTGGCGGCGGCGAGGGCGGTTCGATGGACGCCGGCAACATCCTCAAGCCGGCCCTCGCCCGCGGCGAGCTGCATGTCGTCGGGGCGACCACGCTGGAGGAGTACCGCCGCATCGAGAAGGACGCCGCGCTGGCCCGCCGCTTCCAGCCGATCATGGTGCCGGAGCCCACCCCCGCGGACGCGATCGAGATCCTGCGCGGCCTGCGGGACCGCTACGAGGCCCACCACCAGGTGCGCTACACCGACGAGGCGCTGGTGGCGGCCGTGGAGCTGTCCGACCGCTACCTGAGCGACCGTCGGCTGCCGGACAAGGCCATCGACCTCATCGACCAGGCGGGCGCCCGGGTGCGGCTGCGGGCCCGGACCAAGGGCACGGACGTACGGGCCATGGAGCGCGAGGTCGAGCAGCTGACCTGCGACAAGGACCAGGCGGTCGCCGACGAGCAGTACGAGCAGGCCATGCGGCTGCGGGACCGCATCGGGGAGCTGAAGGAGCGGATCGCCCAGGCCGGTGGTGAGGACGAGGTCGACGAGGGCCAGAGCCTGTGGGTGGACGCCGAGGCCATCGCCGAGGTGGTGGCCCGGCAGACGGGCATCCCGGTCAGCCGCCTCACCGAGGAGGAGAAGGACCGGCTGCTGGGTCTGGAGCAGCACCTGCACCAGCGGGTCGTCGGCCAGGAGGAGGCGGTGCGGGTCGTCTCCGACGCCGTGCTGCGCTCCCGCGCGGGGCTCGCCAGCCCCGACCGTCCCATCGGCAGCTTCCTGTTCCTCGGGCCGACGGGCGTCGGCAAGACGGAGCTGGCGCGGGCGCTCGCCGAGGCGCTGTTCGGCAGCGAGGACCGGATGGTGCGGCTCGACATGAGCGAGTACCAGGAACGGCACACGGTCAGCCGGCTGGTGGGCGCCCCGCCCGGCTACGTGGGGCACGAGGAGGCGGGTCAGCTGACCGAGGTGGTGCGCCGGCACCCGTACTCGCTGCTGCTGCTGGACGAGGTGGAGAAGGCCCACCCGGACGTGTTCAACATCCTCCTGCAGGTGCTGGACGACGGGCGGCTGACCGACGCGCAGGGCCGCACGGTGGACTTCACCAACACGGTCATCGTGATGACCAGCAACCTCGGTTCCGAGGCGATCACCCGGCGCGGCGCCACCCTCGGTTTCGCGTCCGGCGGGACGGACGCCGACGAGGAGGCGCGGCGCGAGCAGATCCTGCGGCCGCTGCGGGAGCACTTCCGGCCGGAGTTCCTGAACCGCATCGACGAGATCGTGGTGTTCCGGCAGCTGACCTCACAGGAGCTGCGGAGGATCACCGATCTGCTGCTGGAGGGCACCCGGCGCGGGCTCAAGGGGCAGGACATCGCGATCGACTTCACCGACGCGGCCGTGGACTGGCTGGCCGAGCGCGGCTACCAGCCCGAGTACGGCGCCCGGCCGCTGCGCCGCACCATCCAGCGGGAGGTCGACAACCAGCTCTCCCGGCTGCTGCTGGACGGCCGCGTGCGGGAGGGCGGCCGGGTGACGGTGGACGCGCAGGACGGGCGCCTGACGTTCCGTACGCAGGAGACGCCGGCGCCCGAACTGTGAACCGTACGCGCGGGGCGCCTCCCGGACGGGGGCGCCCCGCGGGTCTCTAGCGTGCGGGACGGACCACCATCGCCGAGCCGCCGCCCCTGCGGACCTTCTCGGCCGCTGCCAGCCAGGTGCCGTCCGGCAACCGCTGGACGGCCGTGGTGGCACCGATCTCCGGGTTCTCCCGGAAGGAGTGCCCGATCGCCTCCAGACTCCGCCGCACCTCGCTGTCGTACAGGCCGGGTTCCAGGTCGGTCTGCGCGGTGTTGCGCTGGCTGGCGCGCGGCGCGGCGATCGCGTCGGGCAGGGACAGTCCGCGGTCGAGGAAGCCGGTGAGGGTCTGCAGCACGGTGGTGATGATGGTGGAGCCGCCGGGTGAACCGAGCGCCACCACCGGCCGGTCGTACCGGTCGAGCACGATCGTCGGCGCCATGGAGGACCGGGGCCGTTTGCCGGGGCCTGGCAGGTTCGGGTCGTGCACCGCCGGGTTCGCCGGGGCGAAGGAGAAGTCCGTCAGCTCGTTGTTCAGCAGGAAGCCGCGGCCTGGCACGGTGATGCCGCTGCCGCCGGTCTGTTCGATGGTGAGGGTGTAGGCGACGACGTTGCCCCACCGGTCGGCGGTGGTGAGGTGCGTGGTGCTCTCGCCCTCGTACGTCGTCGGTGCGGCCGTGCCGCCGGTGGCGCAGGGCTCCGGGTCACGGGGGTCGCCCGGGGCGAGGGGACTGGTGAGGACGGCGTCGTCCTCGATGAGGCACGCGCGCGAGTCGGCGAACCGCTGGGAGAGCAGTTCCTTCGTCGGTACGTCCTCGAAGGCGGGGTCGCCGACCCAGCGCCCCCGGTCGGCGAAGGCGATGCGGCTCGCCTCAATGAGCCGGTGCAGGTAGCGCAGGTCACCCGCCCGGGACAGGTCGGTGCGTTCCAGGATGTTGAGGGCCTCGCCGACCGTCGTACCGCCGGAGGAGGAGGGCGCCATGGAGTAGACGTCCAGGCCCCGGTAGGACGTCCTGGTGGGCGCCTGGGACCTGACGCGGTAGGCGGCGAGGTCGCGGGCGGACAGGTCGCCCGGGCGGGCGTTCCAGCCGGAGCCGGGGTCCACGGGCGGCTCGTTGACCGTGTCGACGACGTCCCGGCCGATGCCGCCCCGGTACAGGGCGTCGACGCCCTCGCGGCGCAGCTCCCGGTAGGTGCCGGCCAGGTCGGGGTTCTTGAACGTGGATCCGACGACCGGGAGTTCACCACCGGGGAGGAACAGCTCGGCGGTGTCGGGGAAGTGACGGAAACGCGCCTCGTTGGCGGCGGTCTGCGCGCGGAAGGTGTCGTCGACCGTGAAGCCCTCGCGGGCGAGGCGCTCGGCGGGTTCCAGGACCGTGCTCAGACTCCGCTTGCCCCATCTGTCGAGCGCCCGCTGCCAGGTGGCGGGCGTGCCGGGAGTGCCGACCGAGAGACCGCTGGTGACGGCTTCGGCGAACGGGATCGGCTCACCGTTCTCCAGGAACAGTCCGGAGTCGGCGGTCAGCGGCGCGGTCTCCCGGCCGTCGAGGGTGTGCACGGTGCGGGACCGGGCGTCGTAGTGGACGAAGTAGCCGCCCCCGCCGATGCCGGCCGAGTAGGGCTCGGTGACGCCGAGCGCGGCGGCCGTGGCGACGGCCGCGTCGACGGCGTTGCCGCCCTTGCGCAGGACCTCGATCCCGGCGGCCGAGGCGTCGGCGTCGACGCTGGAGACCGCTCCCCCGTGGCCGACGGCCACCGGGACCTTGGGGGCGTGCGGGGCGGGCCGGGCGGGCCCGTCGTGCTCGGCGGGCGGCGCGAAGGCCCCCACCGACACCACGGCGGCACCGGCCGCCAGGACTGCGAGTTTCCGTGCCACGGGACGACGCATCCGCACCTCCGGTCAAGGGTCGTCCGCGCAGCTTAGTTCGCCGCCATGCTCGCGTCAGGTAGCTCGTGGGTGTGCCGTGCCGGCTGCCGGGGACGGGTCCGCCACCCGTGTGTCGAACACGGGTTTGCGCCGGACCGCTAGCATGCGCGCCCATGACCGACGACGTACGCAACATCGTTCTGGGCGTGGTGGCCGCGGGCATCAGTGCCGCGCTGGGCTGGATCGCCCGTACCTACCTGTGGAAGCGCAGGCTCCGGCGCAAGCAGGCGTTCTTCGGCCTGCCGGAGAACTCCGAGTCGCTGCTCGTCGTCAACCGTGATCCGGCGGCGGCGGAACCGGCGGTGCACCGCTTCGACGTGTTCGCGCTGCTCGAGCTCTCCGCGCTGATCAAGGACTGCGGGGCGCACGTCCAGATGGTCACGCAGGACGCGGCGCACCAGGGGTTCGGCGAGCGGACCGAGTTCTGTGTGGGCGGCCCCGGTTCGAACCGGCGGATGGTGGCCCACATGGCGGCGATGCTACCGGGGGTGCGGGTCAACATCGACCCGGAGCCGGGCCCGGACCGGGGAGCCTTCCAGATAGGCCCCGACCGCTACCGCATGGACCCGGGCGTCACCGAGTACGTCCTGCTGGCCCGGTTGACCGCCGGTGAACAGCGCGAGGCACGGCCGGTGTTCCTGTTCTGCGGCCAGCGTGCGATCACCAACCAGGCCGCCACCCGCTATCTGGCCCGCAACCACGAACGGCTGGCCCGCAAGCACGGGTCGAACTCCTTCGTCCTGCTGCTGAAGGTGATCAACTCGCAGGCCTACGGGCCCGATGTGGTCGAACTGGTCGGCGACGTGACCCGGCAGGCGCGGGCTCCGCTCGCCGCTCCCGCTCCGCGCACGACGCACCGGGCGGAGTGAGGCGGGACGGCACCCCCCGCCCGGCGCGCAGCTGACCTTCTGCCCGTGGGCGGACGCCCCGTCGTATGTGACGGTTCGCCGCCCGGACAGTGATCTCCGGCTGCCGCCGGACGGGTCCGGCCGATGTGACCGCCGCCCCACGGGCGGGGTCCGCGGTGGACCCTCCCGGCGACGGCGTCCGCGCTCCTGCCGCGCGAAGTCCCCTCCCCCGAGGGGACGGAGGGAACATCGTAGTCGAGGTCCGTGCGAACGGGCCCGGCGCGTTCCCCGCCCGGTGCCCGGGGGCCGCCGACGGGGACTTCCCGGCCCGGCCGCCGTGGTGCGCCGGAGAACTCACGGGCGTGGCGCACGGCCTCCGGACGGTGCGTTCCCGTCCGCGGAGGGTGACCGTGCCGTCCCTGGGCCGGTGGCGGTCACGGCGACGGGGACGGCACGGCGCGTGTCCGGCCGCCATCAGCCGTGTGCAGGGCGGGCGTTGCGAAGGAGCGGACACGGGCCGGCCGGCCGCGTGTTCAGTCCTCCGCGACCTCCGCGTAGAGCTGGGACAGCTCGGGCACTCCGCTGGCCGCCCACTGGTGTCCCGAGTCCACGACGTCGAACTCCCGGCCGGAGGCGAGCCGTACGACCGGCTGGCCGTCGCCGCGGATCTCCCAGGCGGCCCCGGGCACGGTGCGCACGATGACGGTGCCGAGGTAGAGCCCCGCGTCATTGCCCAGCCAGGCCGACCGCTCCTCGTCGTCCCGCCAGCCCGGCACGAGTTGGTCCAGCGCCTCCAACGAGGCCGGGGAATCGTCCAGTCGGATCCCCGCCCGGTACGCCTGGGAGCGCAACAGCTCGCACTCGGCGAGGAGTTCGGCGATGCCCTCGGGACCGGGAACCCCGCCCTTCCGGCGCCGGCTGCCCAGGAAAGGGATGTTCATACCTCCAGCCTGTCATTCGTACCGCCGCGTGCACCACAGGCGCGCGGAGCCGGTCGCCGGCCGTCGGCTTCGTCACACGTCGAGGTCCACCACGACCGGCGCGTGGTCCGAGGCGCCCTTGCCCTTGCGCTCCTCACGGTCGACGTAGGAGTCGGTGACCGCCTTGACGAACGGCTCGTTGCCGTAGACCAGGTCGATGCGCATGCCCCTGTTCTTGGGGAAGCAGAGCTGGCGGTAGTCCCAGTACGTGTACGGGTGGTCGTACTTGAGGGGGCGCGGCACGACGTCCGACAGGCCGGTCTCGCGCAGTGAGGCGAGGGCTGCCCGCTCGGCGGGAGTGACGTGGGTGGAGCCCTCGAACGCGGTCCGGTCGTGGACGTCGTCGTCGGTCGGGGCGATGTTGTAGTCCCCCAGGACCGCGAACGGGCGGCCGCCGGCCGCGTCACCGGCCACGGCCGCCTTCAGCGCTCCGAGCCACTGGAGCTTGTACGCGTAGTGGGGGTGGTCCACCTCGCGCCCGTTCGGCACGTAGACCGACCAGACGCGGAGGGGGCCGCAGGTCGCAGCGACGGCGCGGGGCTCGGTGGAGCCGTCGTAGCCGGGGTCGCCCGGCAGTCCCTTGACGACGTCCTCCAGGCCGACCTTCGAGAGCACCGCCACGCCGTTCCACCGGCCGGTGGCGTGCACCGCCGACTCGTAGCCCAGCTCGCGCAACTGCTCCACCGGGAAATGGGCCTCGGCGACCTTGGCCTCCTGGAGGCACAGCACGTCCGTGCCGCTGCTCTCCAGCCAGGCCAGCAGCCTCGGCAGACGGGCGGTGACCGAATTCACGTTCCAGGTGGCGATGCGCATGTCCCCCAACCTACCCGGAGGGTCCGACAACCTCCGGCCCTCCGCCCGCCGGGTCACAGCTCGGCCGCGCCGCCCGGGGCGAGCCGCAGGTGCTCGGCGCCCCCGAGGGCGCCGATCTGACGGTCGTAGATCGGGCGGGCCAGGTCCGTGAGCAGGGCGTCGTGGATGTCGTAGGCGCGCAGCGGCTTCACCTCGCGGACGTAGTCGATGACCTCGGAGATCTTGTTCCAGGGGGCCATGACGGGCAGCATCAGCGTCTCGACGGGACGTCCGGGGACGGTGAGCGCGTCACCGGGGTGGAAGAGCTTCCCGCCGTCGACGAGGTAGCCGACGTTGGTGACGCGCGGGATGTCCGGGTGGATCACCGCGTGCAGTTCGCCGTGGACCTCGACGTCGAAGCCGGCGGCCGTGAAGGTGTCGCCGTGCCCGACGGTGTGCACGCGGCCCGGGAACGCCGCCGAGATCCGGTCCGCGACGGACTTCAGCGTCCAGACCGCGGCCCCGGGATCGGCCTCCAGCACCACCCGCAGCCGGCCCTCGTCGAAGTGGTCGGGGTGCTCGTGCGTGACCAGGACGGCGTCCGCGCCGACGGCGGCGTCCTCCTCGCTGAACCCCCCGGGGTCCACGACGAGGACGCGGCCGTCCTTCTCCAGCCGGACGCAGGAGTGCGACTTCTTCGTGAGTTTCATGCTTCCATCCTGCCCCGCGGGGCGGCCGCGCGGGGCGGCCGCTCACTCCTGGGGGGCGGCCGCTCACTCCTGGGGTGTGGTCTCCTCACGGACGACCTGCTGCGCCACCCGGAAGGCCCGGTTCGCCGCCGGGACGCCGCAGTAGACGGCCGTCTGGAGCAGCACCTCCTTGATCTCGGCCGGGGTGAGCCCGTTACGCAGGGCGGCCCGGATGTGCACGGGCAGCTCCTCCATGTGGCCGCCGGCGACGAGGGCGGTGAGGGTGACGCAACTGCGGGTGCGCCGGTCGAGCCCGGGGCGGTCCCACACCTCGCCCCAGGCGTAGCGGGTGAGGAGTTCCTGGAAGTCGCCAGAGAAGTCGTCAGTCTGCGCCAGCACCCGGTCGACGTGCGCGTCGCCCAGCACCTCCCGACGGACCTTGATCCCACTGTCGTACGGGTCGGGTCTGCCGTGCGGCTGCTGCGGCACCACCGCCGGGGCGATCTCGGCGACGGGGGCCGGCTGCACCGGGGCGACGGCCGGGGCCGGCTGCCCGGGCACCGCGAACGCCGCCGCCGCGGGCAGCGCGGTCTGACCGGTGGCGGACTCGACGGCGGGCTGCCAGGCGGTGGAGAAGTGCCGCACCAGCAGGTCGGTGACGGCGGCCGGCTGCTCCACCGGCACCAGGTGGGAGGCACCGGGCACGACCGCGAGCCGGGCGTCCGGCACGCCGGCGACCAGGGTGCGGGCCTCGGCTGGGCCGGTGACCTGGTCCTCGGAGCCGACCAGCACCAGGGTCGGCACGCCGACGCTGCCGAGCTCGGCGCGCACGTCGAACGAGGCGAGCGCCTCGCAGGCGGCGATGTAGCAGCCGGGGTCGGTGGTGCGCACCATCTGTACGGCCCACTCGGTGATCGCGGGCTGGGCGGCGGCGAAACCGCCGGTGAACCAGCGTTCGGGCGCGGAGCGGGCGATCGGGTCCAGTCCGTTGGTCCGCACGATCACCCCGCGGCGGCGGAACTCGTCCGCCGTGCCGAAGCGGGGCGAGGCGGCGATCACCGCGAGCGACGCGAGCCGCTCGGGGCGGCGCAGCGCCAGCTCGATGCCGATCGCGCCGCCGAGCGCGCAACCCGCGTACCCGAAGCGCTGGACGCCGAGGCTGTCGAGGGTGGCGAGCAGCCGTGCGGTGAGATCGGCGACGGAGCCCGCGGGATGGGCGGGGGCGCCTCCGTGTCCCGGCATGTCGAACCGGAACACACGCCACTGCTTCGTCAGTTCGGGAACCTGCCGGTCCCACATGTGCCATGTGGTACCCAGTGAGGGACCCAGGATCAGGACCGGGGCGTCTTCTGGCCCGTCAAAGCGGTATTGCAGGGTGTTCGGTGGTGTCTCACTCACGCGTCAGACCCTCTCACGTCTCACGGACGCCCCTATAACGCAGGGGTGCGGGAAGCCGGTCTGACCAGGTTGAAGACCTCGCGGGCTGCGTATCGCTTGAGGCATCGGATGATTTCACGTCGGGTCTTGCCCTCCTGGGTGCGGCGTTCGTAGTACTCCTGGGTGCGTGGGTCGTGACGCAGGCGGGTGAAGACGATGCGGTGCAGGGCGGCGTTGGCCTGCCGGTCGCCGCCGTAGTTGAGCCGGCGCGTTCTCCGACGCCCGGAGGAGTACTCGATGGGGCTGACTCCGCAAAGGGCAGCAAAGGACGCCTCCGTGTTCAGCCGCTCGGGATTGTCCCCCATAGTGATCAGGAGAGTGACGGCGCTGTCCGGACCGATGCCTACCGGCACGAGCAGCTGTGGGGCATGACGTTCGACGAGCCGGGTCAGGCGTTGGTTGAGCTCATTGATCTGTCCGGTGAGCTGTTCGATGCGTTCGGCGAGCATGCGCAGCGTCATGTGGGTGGCCTGGGCCACCGCGTCCTCGTCTCCCCCACCACCATCGTGCGGGCCGAGGCGCGCACAGGTGCGGAACAGCTCGGCGTTGCCGAGGCTCGACATGCGTTCCCGCAGGGCGGGGTCGGCGATGACCAGGACGGCCTTGAGCTGGTTGATCGCCTGGGTACGGGCCTTGACCGCGGAGTCCTTGGCAAGCTTGAAGATCCGGGCGCTGTGCACCGGACCGTCGCCGGATTTCGTCCGAGCTCGGGCGCGACCGCTGAGCACGGCTCGCGCTGCGGCCTGGGCATCGAGCGGGTCCGACTTGCCGAGCAGCCGGCGGGCCGAGCGGTCGGGCCGGTTCACTTCGAACACCTGAATCTGCTGAGCGAGCAGATAACGGGACAGGCCCGCGCCGAAGGTGCCGGTGCCCTCCACGCCGGCCCGGCGCACCGTCCCCCGTTTGCGGGCCCAGACAAGCAGTTGTCGGTAGCCGGCCGCAGTCGCGGGAAAGGACTCGGTTCCCAGGACCTTCCCGAGCGGGGAGATCACGGCGGCGACATGCACCTCGCCGTGCGTGTCCACGCCCAGGACGACCTCGCGCCGACCGAGAGGATCCGTGCTCGAGGAGGTGCTGCATTGTCGGGTCTTCATGGTGGTCGTCCTCCCACGTGATGACGTGCTGGCTGGGTGGATGGCACCGGCCTGCTCGGGCGGTCTGAACCGTGATGGCGCCTGATCGTGGCAAGGCCCCTATGGGGACACGCCCTGTGGCTCGGTGGCAGGCAGCATCCCGCGACGACAGTCGACAGGTCCGTGACTGGACACTTCGGTCATAGATCTCACGAGTCAGACCCCGTCCGGGATGTCGCTGCACAACCGTCCCATCGAACCCGGCACAGCGGCATGACTCGATCATTGCCGGATGGCTTCGCCCGAACCGATGCTCAATCTGATCAGGCGGATTGACAAGGCGTTGCCTTTCATCCACTCCTGACCGGTATTGACGGGGAGGCGTCACGCAAGGAGGTAGTGACCTCACCGGCTACGGCAGCGGCCCCACTCCGTAATCAGCACCCCGATGGAGCCCATTCACCGCAAGGGGGCTCCTGGTTCTGGATCGACTGCGGACCCACCCACAAAAGGCGTCTGTACCTGTTGCGACCAGGCCGCTGCCCTCGTCTCGAATAGGGCACCCGCCATCAGAAGGCAGCGGCGCCACACTGAGGGTCACGTCCGCTGGAGTGGTGTATCGACGGCCACTCGGTGGCCTCGGTGATCTCGTGCGAGGCTATGCGGTGAGTTCGGTAGGCACGGCGGGGTCGTGGTTTCTGACTCGATCGGGCCAGGACCGCACCGACGAGCCGGATGACGGCGGTGCGGTCGGAGAAGATGCCGACCACGTCGGTGCGGCTGGGGGCACCTCCCGCGGCGCAGCCGTGGGGGAGGATCTCCTCGTGTGCCGTTCCTGCGGGTTGTTCAACCAGATCTGTCGCTAGATCTGAAGGCCAGCAGGTCGTGCCGGGCCGCGCCCAAGTACGCACCCAAGGGCGATCCGGTCCAGGTCGAGGACCACCACTTATCTGCGCAAGTTGTGCACTATGGACATCCTCGCGAGGCGTTGGGCGACGTCAGCAGATCCTCGATCGGCAACACGGTCCGCGAGATCCGCCCCCTGCTCGCCGAAGCCGGACTCCTCCCGTCCCCGGCCAGTACCCGCTACCGATCCGCCGCTGATCTCCTCACCGCAGCACAAAACGAAGGCGCCACCCCGACAGGTTGATTCCTTACGGCTTCAGTGGGTGCGGCAGCGCTGTCAGGAGGCGCCAGGCAGGACCGCGTCGATCGCGTCCACCAGGCCGGCACGGGCGCTGGAGGCGACGAGCTGGACGCCGGACAGGCTGCGGGTGATCGTGCTGCCGCGGCCCGGATGTGGTGGGCATGATGAGACGGCCGGTTCGGCTGCTGCGCCCTCCTCCGCGGCCAGGTCCGCTTTGAGTGCCGCAATTCCTCGCCTGGTACGCCGATGGCACGGCCCTACTGGCCGACTGCCCAGCTGCCCGGATGCCAGCCGGCCGAGAGCATGCCGACGGCACCGGAAAGGTGCCTCGCACGCGGTCCGCTGACGAAGCCCGAGCGCATGGCATGTCAGTGGCAGGTGTGAGGATGACGGTATGTCATACACAGACGAGTTCCGGACTTTCGCCCGTGAACACGGCGTCTCCGACGACGCCATCACCCGCATCATGTGGTGCATGCAGCCGTCCGTACACCTGGACATGGTCGATCCGGCGGCTGTCGGCCCTCACGACATCGTGGTCGGTCACACCGGCGGCCTGCCCGAGCTGCCCACCAGTGTTCCCTGGGAGGGCGGGGAAGTCTATGTCGCCGGCCTGGACCTGGCCGCGATACCGGAGCAGCCCCTGTCCCTCAATTTTCCCCGTGAGGGACACCTGTTGTTCTTCACGAACGTCGGCTACGAGGACGACGAGTCCGCACCGGTGGTGTACGTACCGCCAGGCACCGAGACGACCGTACGACCCGCACCCGCGGGCGTCTCGGTCATTGCCCCGTACAACACGTGGACAACACAGGTCCTTAAGCGCCGGACACTGGTCTACCGCCCCGGTACATCATGGGACCCCCTGGGCTGGGCATGGGCTCCCGAGCACCAGTACGACCATCCCCGGGCTTTGATGCCTGACCTCGATGACGTCCACGAGGACGACAGGGAGACGCTCCGTCCGCTTCTGGAGGCGATCACGGAGTACGCCGAGCGAGTCGGGAGTATCCCCTTCGTGCATCGGACCTGCACCCTGCGGGGGGAGTTGTTGAGTCCTCGGGACTACTGGTGCCAGTACGGCAGGGAGTTCTTGGAGCGGTGCGAAGAAGCTGTGGTCACGCTGAGAGATACGCCGGAGAGGTTCGACGAGCTGTATGCCGAGGGTCTGGAGAAAGCGTGGTGGAAGGAGGGCGGCCCCTGGCTGAACCTCTTGGAGTTCGGCGAGTCCGAAATGTTCGACACCGGCGACGGCGAGGTGAGTTGGATCATCCGCCGTGAGGACCTTCTGGCGCAGCGCTTCGACCGCGTCATGCAGTCCTATTACTGCTGAACATTCCCTCTTCTCCCTGCGACGCCGGGCGGGTGTCGGAGCCGTGCGCCCAGGTCGGAAGCTCAGTTCGCGCAGCCGACCGACCCGCATCATTGCTCCATCTCGCCGACTGCCCGACGGGCGCCGTCGAGGCCCTACTCGGCACCGGCGTCCGCGTCGGCACGGTGCTCATCATCCGCCTGGCGAGCATCGCTGCCGACCGCTCTTCGACCGCTCCCGGTACCGGAAGACGGGCGCGGGGCGGCCGTCGACGGACCGGTGGTTCGTGCACCGGCCACCCCGGACCGGAGATGCCGACGGCGGAGCGCGTCGGCGTAGGTCTGTCCCGAACGTGGCACACCAGCGACGGACCGTCTCATGCGAGGCGATCGCGCGGGGGCGTGTGCGCGAGCCGCCGGGGTCAGCCCAGCCAGTGGTGCTCGACCTTGTCGAACCGTCTGGCGTGGAGGTCGTCGCGGCTGATCAACCAGCTGATGTCACCGTCCATCCAGCCGTACTGCAGCGACTCCATGTTGAAGGTCGCGAGGTGCAACAGCGGTTGTTCGGGCAGCTCCCGCCACGCCCGGTCGTACACCTCGTCGAACCGCTCCGGGTCGTCCCGGAGTGCGAGGACCGCCTCCTCCCGCAGACGCTGGAACGCCTCGGTGACGTAGTCCCAGCTGTCGTGGACGTTCCGCTGCACCCCCCGCAGTTTGTCAGTGCTGTTGTTCATGGCCGGCCGGACGCCGACCTTGGCGGCGTACTCCTCGACGGCGGCCTCCAGCCGAGCGTGCCACTCGGCCTCCTCGTCCTCCACCTCGTCCCAGATGCCCCCGTACTCCTCGCCGATCAGCCAGGCGTGGGCGTCCCAGGCGTCGTCGCGGGAGGCCACCATGGTCCTGCGCTCCAGCACCATGTGGGAGGACCCGAGACGCAGGTCCAGTGCGCTCGGGACGGGCACCGGGGCCACAGCCGTCTCGGTCCCGGGTGGTATGTAGAGCGCCTTGCCGCCGCCCGCGTCCGACCAGGTGAACAGCAGGAGATGCCCCTCCCGGGGCAGCCTGTCGTCGAACAGCGTCCGGGGCACCGCCGCGAGGTCGAAGGAGGCGACGAAGACGTCGCCCATGCGCCACTCCATGTCCAGGGGCAGCTCCGGCGCCCCTCCGATGTAACCGATCACCCGGTCATCGGGCCGGACACTCCCCGGGGCCTTCCAGTCGAAGTACACCGCCGGCTCCATGCTCCACAGCAGGCGGGTGATGGCGTCGTCGGAGACCCCGTGCCGCCGGGCGAAGGCCCGGAAGGCGCTGTTGCGGGACGTCTGCCCCACAGGATCTCCGGAGGGGCCGACGGTGCTGGTCCAGTTGTCCACGAAGTCGCTTTCTGACGAGGGATCGGTGACCGGCACCGTGCGGGCGGGCCCGATGCCTGATCGACACGGTAAGGCACCCCTCCGACAACGTCCTGGTAGCCAACTGCCAGCGGCCGTACGGCTGTCCACACACCGCGTCACCCTTCGGCAATCGTCGCCCGTGGCCGAGGTCTGCTGTCCCACCAGCCGACCGCGGACCTGCATCAGCCCCGCCGCTGTGAACGCCGAGTCCCACCGCGAACAGCTGGCAGTGCCCCCTGTTCTCCGAGCCGGCCATTCGGGCTGTTGGGTGGGTCATGGCTGAAGCAGGCCGGCGATCTCCCCCTCGGTGAGGGCACGGTCGAAGACCGTGACGTCCTTGATGCTGCCCGGGAAGTGATCGACCGGCCTCCTGCCGTAACGGCCCCGGCCGATGACGAAGGGCCCCTCGGACCAGATCAGGATCCTGTCACGGATCGCGCCCTCCTGGACGCCGTTCACGAAGAGGCGCAACTCACCGGCGACGCTGTCGCAGACACCGGTCAGGTGGGTCCACGCACCGGCGACCGGTACGGACATCGACGTGACGCGCAGGTCCGGGCGGGCGAAGGCCCATCGGCCTTCGTCGGAGGAGTACTGGAGGTAGAAGCCGCTGGTTTCCTCGCCGTCCTGGCTGACCGCGGTGACGAAGTGGGGAGGGATCACACCGAGCCGGACCCACGCGCCGACGGTGAAGCTGCCGCGTGCCGTGTCGATCAGCGCGCCTTCGGTGGCCACTTCGCTGCTGAACCCGTTGAACTCGGCGCCCTCACCGTGGCGCGTTGCCCATCTGACTGCCGTGGCCGTGGCGTGGTGGCGTCCGGTGGCGTCCGTCGCCCGCGTTCCGAACCGTTCGTCGAGCCGCCAGGCCGCGACGGGGCGAGGCGCTGCGGACACCGAACCGGGGTCGGGCACGGCTCCCGCGGAGACCGGCGTGTACCCGGACGCCGGACCGAACCCGGACGCGGGAACCGCTTCCTCCGCGTGGACGCCGGCGGCCGGGGCCATCACGTCGCGACGAATGGACCGGCGGGGGTCGCCCGTCACGGACGCCCGCCCGCCGGACGACCCCGGCGGGGAGAGCGGCGCCCCGGCGTACTGGGTGAACATTTCCGCGAGAGTGGCGAGCCGCGTGGGCCCACCGGTCTCTCCGGCGGTGGCCGGCCGGCCGGCCGGCGGCATACGCGGGGCCCAGGGAGCGGCCGGGGCCACCCGGCGGAGAATCTGCTGCGGAGTGGGGCGCAGTGCCGGTTCCTTGGCCAGGCAGTCGGCCAGCAGGGCACGCAGCTCGGGGTCCGGGACGCCCTGAAGGTCCGGGGGCTCGTACACCACGCGGTAGAGCATGGCGGGCGCCGATCCCACACCGAACGGACCGGCCCCGGTGGCGGCGAAGGCGAGCACCGCGCCCAGCGAGAAGACGTCGCTGGCCGCGGTGATCTCGCCACCGGCGACCTGCTCGGGGGACATGAAGCCCGCCGAGCCGATGGTGGCCCCGGTCCTGGTGAGGGCGGTGGCGTCGAGCGCCCGGGCGATGCCGAAGTCGATGACGCGCGGGCCGTCGTCGGTGAGTAGCACGTTGGAGGGCTTCAGGTCGCGGTGCACCAGGCCGGCCCGGTGGATGGAGACCAGGGCCTCGGCCAGCCCCGCGGCCAAAGCGGCCAGCGTCACCGGGGGCAGGACCCCCTGTTCGACGACCGCCTGGTGGAGCGAGGGGCCGGGGATGTAGCTGGAGACCATCCAGGGTTGTTCGGCCTCCGTGTCGGCGTCGATCACGGGGGCGGTGAAGGCTCCCCCGACCAGACGCGACGCCTCCACCTCGCGTCGGAACCGGTCCCGGAACTCCGGCTCGTGCACCAGCGACGCGTGCACCACCTTGATCGCCACGGACCGGCCGCTCGGCGAACGCCCCAGGAAGACCCGCCCCATGCCGCCTTCACCCAGTCGACCCACCACCCGGTAGTCACCCAGGGAGTCCGGATCTCCCTGTTCCAACGGCTGCACCACGACGAACTCCTCCCGTACACACGCATCGAACCTGAGCAGCTTACGAGAGCGCAGTGGTGCCAGCGGCCTCACAACTTCCGGACAGCGACGCGGCGTTGAGCGGCAGCCACCGTCGGAGCAGCTACCGGCCGGCCGTAAGGGAGGTGCCAAAGGTGTGGAAAGTACCGCCGCGAGCGCTGCGGGGGTAGTGGGCATGCCCCGGGCCGCGTGGGGACGCTGCCGACGCTTCACGGAGCATGCCGTACACCGAAAGGGCCTGTGTGGCCCGGCACTTTTGCGGTGGGTCAGTAGATCTGGAGGGCGTGAAGCGTCGCGTTGAGTCCTTCGGCGTCGACCAGGGTGGACCACTTGTTCATGGTGACTGCTCGAGCGCCCAGGAACATCGCGACGTTGTTGTCGCCGGAGGTGACCTTCGAGACGTTGGGAAGCTGAAGGGTCACAGTGCCCCCGTTGGCGAAGCACATGGTCCGTGCACCGCCGTCGTACCAGACTTTGACGAAGTCGGTCCTGTCGCCGCAGTCGGTCTGGTTGATCGCGGCAGCCTGAGAGGCCGGAAGGAGAGCCGTCAGGGCTGCCGCCGCCGTCACAGTGACGGCGATGCGCGAAGTGGAACGCTTCATGGCTATTGATCCTTTTCCCATAAGGTGCGGCCACGGTGTGCCGCTCTGACGACGACCGCCTCGTACAGGGAGGGGTCGTCTTGTCCTGATCATTCGTGTGGAATGCGCCGGTCCTCGCATGCCGCAGCGGGGCGGCATCTCGGTGGGGCGTTCCGACAGCCCCTGCACGTGAGCCACGAGTTGGCGTGCCCGCACCGGTTCACGTACTGGGCCGCTTCGACCAGGCGGCCCGGTAGCGGTTACTCCCTTTCTGGGCTGAAACGGCGCACAGCTGCGTCGCGCCGTGTGCCCTCGAACAGCGAAAGCGTCGGTCGGGCGGGTGTTCCCGCGCTGAACCGGGATGGTCGGGCCGAGCGTCCTCGCTCGGCTGGGATATGCGAAGCCCTTCCACAAGCGCGTCGGTAGAAAGCTGAGTTCTGGACCTGCCACAGGTGGGCGGGCCTGTGCAAGCGGTCGGTCAGTCGACGAGGGCGGTGGCTTCGATTTCGACGAGGACGCCCGGGTCGAAGAGGCAGTCGACGCCGATGAGTGACGCCGGGGGGAGGGGCTGGGGCAGCCCGATCTCGTCCGCGACGCTTTCGACGCCCGCCATGAAGGCGCCCATCTTCTCCGGCTTCCACTGGGTGACGTAGACGGTCAGTCGGACCACGTCGTCGAACGTCGCGCCGGCCCCGGCGAGACCGCGTGCGGTGTTCCGCAGCGCCTGCGCGACCTGCCCGGAGAGATCTCCCGGCGCGACGGGGGTCCCGTCCGCGAGGCTGGAAGTCTGCCCGCTGACGTGGACGTGTCTGCTGCCGGTGCCGACGGCGACGTGATGGTAAGGCGCGGGCTGCAGCAAGCCCTCGGGGGTGAAACGTTGGACGGACATGGTGGTCTCCTTCCGGTGACGGACCTCGTATACCTTTGATACCTAGGAGTCACAGGACACTTCAACGAGACTAGGTTTCATGACCGATACCGCCTCTTCCCACGACGACGAACTGAGCATCCCGGCGCCCCACCGCGAACTGCTCGACCAAGTACTGGACAAGTGGTCCTTGAGCGTGCTCAGCGAGCTGTGCGAGGGACCGCGCCGGTTCAACGAGCTGCGCCGTGCGATTCCCTCGGTCACACAGAAGTCGCTGACTGCCACCCTGCGCCGACTGGAGCGCAACGGCATCATCGAGCGCGAGGTCGTGAGCTCCAGGCCGGTCGCAGTGGAGTACCGGGTCGCTCCGCTGGGGAAGACCATGCGCCCGCCCGTCGATGTCCTCCTGGACTGGGTACGGACATACATGCCCCAGATCGAAAAGGCACGGGAGTCCTTCGACGCCAGGTGAGATGCTGAGCGGGAAGGCCGCCCGCGCTTCGCGACACGTTTCTGCCTTCATCGGCGGGGCGTAATCCTTCGGACCTACCCCGCCGGGTCCGTTGTCGGGAGACAGGTGACCGGCAGCTCCCAGGAGACCGGCAATCGGCTGGGGGCCCAGTCGACCGACGACAACGTCGGCGGGCGGACCCATACCGGATTGCTCACCGCGGACGGCCACTGGCAGGCGCGGGCTCCGGCTCACGAACGTGGCCCGAGTACTGGGGTGAGATCGCATGCCACGTCCCTGGCGGCCGAAGCCGGATTCGCCGCGGTTGCCATACTGCCTTCATGTTCACGCTCCTCGCCGTGCTCGGCTCCGTCCTGTCGGTCGGCCTGGCCGCTTGGGCCGCCGAGCGTTCATTGCGTCGCACTCGCCGGCAGACCAGGTACGGGCGGTACGCACCGTGGGTTCATCCGCGAGGCCGGCTCGCCGCACCGCTGAACCGGGTGGCCGACAGCCGACTGCTGCGGAGGCTGTGTGAGCGCATCCCCTCAATGGTCTTTGTCAGCGACGTGACCGACGTCGTCTACGTCAACTACGTGGTCGATGCTCACCGCATCGCACCCCTGGTCCCACCCGGCCTGGAACTGCAGCGTCTCGGCAAGAGCGGCGACCAGGCGATGGTGACCTTCCTGAGTTACCGCCATGGACATCTGGGGCCAGCGCTGCTCGGCCGGTGGCGGCGGCTCCTGCCCTCCCCGCTGCAGAGCAACTGGCGGATCTACGTGCGCCACCCCCGCACAGGTTCCCTGGGCGTCTACTTCCTCAGTACCGCTGTCGATCGCACGGTGCACGCCCTCGGTGCGCGCATGGTCGCCGAGGGGTTGCCCATGCACGTTCTTGATCGAGCTTCGATACTCGTTGCGCAGGACGATCGGATCGATCTCCTTCTGGCTCCGGGGCGCGGTACCGCCCCGGACGCCGAGGCCCACCTCGTTCCGCTGCCCGAGTGGCCGACGGATGGACCCTGGCGACGCGCTTTTCCCGACTACGGGAGGATGCTCGACTACTGCGTGCCTCAGGACCGTGCGCTCTCGGTCCAGCCGTGGCACGGACAGGTGACCCGGCAGGAGATCTCTCTCGGTATCCCACTCGATTCCTGCACAGCTCTTTCCGGGCCGGTCGTGTCCGCAGCGGCCAGTGCTCTCGTCGGAAACGCCGAACCGTTCGCTTTCCTGGTACCGCGTGTGCGGTTCCTTCTCGAGAGTGAAGCACGCGATCCGCTCTGAAGCGGGGCAAAGGCGGACCCGCACCGGTGGGCTCTCTTCGTTCGAGTGCCGGCCGCGAGGGCTTGATCAGGGCATTGTCGGTGGTCGCCTCCAGTGTCTCCTCCATGACGCGATCATCGCGGAGCCTCGCCTATGCGCGTCCCTCCGCACTCGGAGCTTCGGCGGACGGGAGCCTCTTGGGGCTGGAGACCTCCCGAGGCGCGACGCCCTCCGGCTTCCAGGACCATCCCCGGTTCTTCTCGGGTTTCCTCACCAGTCCCCAGGCAGCCGCCGCCGGCCTGCTCTCGGTGGCCGACATCGCCGCCGCCCGCTACTACCGGCCTCACCTGGCGGCTTGGCTGGACCCGGTGGTGACCGGCAACGGCGACCGGCTCCGCTTCGAGTCGTTCTCCGGCTGCTGCGGTGTCTACGCACGGCTCGACGTGCTGGCAGACGCACTCGACGGAGGAGAGATCGGGCACGGCACCAGCAACTTCGACGTCAACAACCCGTTACGTGAGGCGCTCACGCGCGTCGGCCCACGCGATCCGGTTCATCTGCGGGTGGGGCCGGACGAGTTGGCGGTGACCACACTGGGCGGCGCGGTGGTGGAGAAGAAGGTGCCCCTGCCCGACCGGTGGTTGCGCGGCTTCGCGGAGGCGCAGGCGATCGCCGCCAAGTTCGGTTCCTGCGGTCATTTCCTCGCAGCGGTGGAAGAGAACCGCGCGGCCCCGTTTGGTTCGTGCCGGCCCGGCAGGGACTCAGGCCCACGACGCGTCCCGCACCAGGAGCGGTGTGCCTGCCCGGACCGGAGCGGCTGGCCGCGTTTCACCGTGTGCTGCGGCACGCTACCGCGCTGCGTGTCCACGGTCCCGTGGGGGACGGCGGGGCGGCCACCGCGAGTGCCTGGGAAGCGGTTCTGCCGGGCATGCGGCTGACACTCACTCTCTCCCCGGACCCCGCAAGGGGTTTCTCCGGTGAGGGCGGCGTACTGGAGGCACTGGCCGACGACGAGACCGTCCAGGACGCGGAACTGGTGGCCGTGCTGCTGGCGTGGGAACCGCGGATCGACGTGAGTGCTCTGGCCGCGGCCTGCGGGCTGACCACCGCGCGGGTCCGGTCGGCGCTGATGCGCCTGGCGACCTCCGGCCGGGTGGGTTACGACACGGCCGAAGCCGCCTATTTCCACCGGCAGCTGCCCTACGACTCCGGTCTCGCCGAGCGTCACAACCCGAGGCTGCGGCATGCCCGTGCCCTGCTGTCGGCCGGTGCCGTGACGCTGGACGGCGCGATGGGCACCGTCACGGCCGAGGACGGCCACACCCACCGGGTGCGCGAGGACGCCGGCGTCTTGAGGTGCAGCTGCCTGTGGTGGGCGAGATACCGGGGCGGACGCGGCCCCTGCAAGCACGCGCTGGCGGTACGCATGGCACGACGGGAGAGGAACAGTTGAGCAAGCTGATCGAAGCGGTGCGCGGCGGGCGGACGGACGACGTGGTGACGATCGTGAACGGCATGACGGCCGCCGAACGGCGCGGGGAACTGCCGGCGCTGAAGGCGTTGCGCAAGGAGTTCCGCGACGCCTGGGTGACGCCGCAGCTCCAAGCGGCCTCTCCTGCGCTGCTGGTGGCGGGCGTCGCCGGCCAGAGCGGAGCGGCGGCCGTCGCGTCCTGGCTCACAGCTTCCGGCTGGGAGCGCATGTGGGTGGCGGAGAAGAGATTCATCCCCATGCTCGAGGAGCGCCCCGCCGAATGGCTGACGGAGCTGGCGCACCGGATCGCCGAGCGGTTGAGACAGTCGCCCTACCTCAGGCCCATGGTGGCCGGCCTCTTCACGGCAGGGGGGACCGGCCAGGCGCTGAACAGCGGTCACTCCAACAAGGACAATCCCTGGCTTCTCGCTCTCGCGCGGCTCACCGCGGAAGGCACGCTCGACCGCGCCACCATGGTCGACGGATGTCTGGGGCGGCTGTTGCGCGGCGGAACAGCGGTGGATCAGCGGGTGTTCCACCGGCTGCTGCTCGACCTCGACCTGTCCGCCGAGGAGCACGCCGGGCACACCGCCGACTGGCGGGCCCTGGCCGCCGACGCGCTCCAGCCCGTCGCCGTCCACGCCCAGTCCGTCCTCGCCGATCTCGCCCTGGCCGGAGCCCTGCCGACGCATGACCTGGCCGACATGACGCGGGCGGTGCTCATCCGGCCGGAGAAGAACCTGGTCCGAGCCCAGCTGAAACTGCTGGACAAGGCGGTGACCCGCGACACCGCCACGGCCGACGCACTGCTCCCGGCCGCGGTCCACGCCTTCACCCACGAGGACACCGAGGCCCAGGAACGGGCTCTGAAGCTGATCGAGCGGCACGGGACACATCTGACCAACGCCGCCTCGCGTGAGGAGATCCTCGCCTCGGCCGCGCCCATCGCCCTCGGCCTGCGCACCCGAGTGGTCGAAGCCCTGGGAACCGGAGCGGAGGAAGCTCTGCACGCGGCCGGCGAGGACACGCTGCCGCCCGTTCCGTCTCCGGTCGCGCTCGCGTCGCCGCCGGCCTCAGTGGCGGAGACGGCCGAGGAGACCGGCGCGCTGCTGGCCTCCCACGGCATCCTGCCCGTCGCCGACTTCGAGCGGACCCTGGACGGACTGGTGCGCTGGGCCCATGAGGATCGAGCAGCACTGCTGGAGGCGCTCGAGCCGGTAGCGGCGACGCGGTGGTGGTCCCGCACCTGCCGCCGGCCTCTCCCCGACGACTCGGTCCCCTCCGCCTTCGCCCCCTCCCATGTCCGCTTCACCCCGCGACTCGCCCTCGACCTGGTCCTCGCCGGCCTCCACCAGCGGATCACACCGGGCACCGCGAAGGCAGTGCTCGACGGTGGGGGCGCGCATGCCGGATGCCTCCCGGACGGCCCCTTCCGGGCCCGCTTCTGGGAGATCGCCCACAGGTTGCTCACCGATCCGCAGCCGTTCCTGCTGTCGACGCCGAGCTGGGACAACGGGCTGCTGGAGCCAGGGGAACTGACCGACCGGCTGAAGACGTACCAGCGGCTGGGCGCCCACGTCGGAGCGTGCGACTTCGCACAGGCCCTGCTGCGGGTGCGCACCACGGATCGGGCGGCCGCCGAGGCCGCCGCCGAGCGGGCCGCGGTGCTGGGCACGCCCGAGGGGCGGCGGCTCGCCGACTGGCTGCGGACCGGCGGCCTCACCGGCACGGTCCTGCACCGCACGGTGACGGACCAGACGACACCGGTCGTCCGGTCCGGCGAGATCACGGCCTTGCACATGTTCCCACTCGCTTTCCGTGAGCTGGGGAGTCCGGCACTCGGTTCCCACCACCGGTGCTGGTGCGCCGCCACCGCGGCCGTCCAGCAGACCCACTGGCCCGTCCTCCTGCCGGAGCACCCCGAACTCATAGCCCTGCGGCTGATACAGCACGTCCTGCCCTGCGCGCAGTACCCCGAGAAAGATCCGGACGTCTGCTCCGTCCTGCCCTTGCTCGCGCAGTCACCCGGCGCGAGCGGGCCCGCGACGTCCCTGGTGGTGGCCGGCGGGCTCGGCGTCCAGCGCCAGGAGGACAGAATCGCCGCGGTCGACGCACTGCTGCTGCTGGCGGCACAGAAGAAGCTGGATCCCGGTGCGCTCGCCACCGACCTCGGTGCGCTGATGCTCATCGGGATCGTCGCTCCGAGCCGCCTGGCGGAGTCCCTGGGAACGGCCGCGTCCACCGGCGCGTACCGCACCGTCTGGACCGTGCTGCGTGACGCGCTGCCACCGCTCCTGTCCAAAGACCTCTCCCCCGCCGAGTCCCGTGGCCTCGGCGAACTGCTCACCGTCGCCGCCGAGTGCGCCGAACGCACCGGAGCCCAGGGCGTAATACCCGGACTCGACCCGATAGCCGCCCGGCGGGGCAGCTCACGGCTGGTGAGCCAGGCCCGTCGCCTACGCGCAGCACTTGCCGGCACGTAGGTCCGAAGAGGCGCATCCGCCCGGGAGATCCTGCTGCAGGGGCACGTAACGCGGCAGGAACGGTCCGATGCCGGCCGGCTCGAGCGGGAGGTGATCGGCCTCGGCGGCACGGAGTGCGGCCGACGCCGGCCCCAGGACCTCCGAGCGCGACAACTCCTGTCGCTCGGGCAGCGGTCATGCCGAGTCGGTCGAGGGCGACGACGGCGGGGTGAGTCAGGCTGCGTTCGCCGTGGGGCCCGTACCGCCGCGATCGATGAGCTCGGCCATCTTCGTTCTCAGCGGTTCCAGTTTCCCGCGCACCGTCACCTCCAGGCCGAGCTGGTCCCCTGCGTGGGCGGGGCCCCAGACGCGCGCCGTTCCTCTCTCGCGCGGTTGGGTGTCAAGTGCGCAGGTGAGAAGCGCCGTTGAGGTCGACGATGGTTCCCGAGGCCCATGCCGCGGCCGGGGAGGCGAGGAAATGCACCGTGGCGGCGACCTCTTCCGGGGTGCCGACGCGCCCGAAGGGGCTCTCCGCGCGCAGACGTTCTCCTTCGGGGCCGGACAACTTCCCCGTCTGCCGTTCGGTGGCCACGAACCCGGGCGCGACGGAGGTGACCGCGATGCCGTGCGGAGCCAGGGCCACGGCCAGTGACTGACCGAGGGCGTGCAGGGCGGCCTTGGTGGCCCCGTAGGCGGGGAAATCGGGTTCGCCCCGGAACGCGC
Source organism: Streptomyces sp. DH5 (assembly GCF_020873915.1). Lineage (GTDB taxonomy): Bacteria > Actinomycetota > Actinomycetes > Streptomycetales > Streptomycetaceae > Streptomyces. The sequence goes on along the minus strand of NZ_JAHWGP010000030.1, from coordinate 32,118 downwards.
CGCGCGAGCCGATGTTCACGATCGCCCCGCCGGTGCCCCGGTCGACGAGGTGGTGGGCTGTGGCCCAGCACAAGTCGGCCGCGCCCAGCAGGTTGACGTCGACCATCCGCCGCCAGACCTGCTGCCAGTGCTCCAGCGGGGTCTCGGCGATGGGGTGCCGGGTGTCCGCCGCGGGTGCCACGGCCGCGTTGTTCACCAGCACGTCCACAGCGCCGAGCGCGGCCACCGCCTCGGCCACGGTCCGCTCGGCCGCACCTGGCTCGCCCAGGTCGGCCTGCAGCAGCGTGTGCCCGGTGCCGGGAAGCTCGCGCACCGTCCGTTCGGCGTCCGCACGGCGACCGGCGTACTGCACCGCGACCCGGTCACCGCCGGCGGCGAAGGCCCTCGCGACGGCGCGGCCGATGCCCCGCGATCCACCGGTGACGAGCACGCCCCTCATCGGGCGAACACCATCGACTCGTCACGGAAGGACTTGAACTCCAGGGCGTTGCCCGCGGGGTCGCGGAAGAACATGGTCCACTGTTCGCCGGGTTCACCGGGAAAGCGGCGATGCGGTTCGATGTCGAAGCGAACCCCCGCGGCTCGCAACCGCTCGGCGAACTGGTGGAAGGACTGTTCGGGCAGCAGGAGACCGTAGTGCGGGATCGGCACCCGGTGCTGTCCCACCACGCTGGTACCCGCCGGCTGCGGCACGGTCGGCACCAGGTGGGTCACCAACTGGTGGCCTTCGAGATTCCAGTCCACCCAGTGGTCGGCGCTGCGCCCCTCGGGCAGACCCAGCACCTGTCCGTAGAAGCCGCGGGCGGCGACCAGGTCGTCGACCGGGACGGCCAGGTGGAAAGCGGGTCGGTGTGGCATCGGGGTCCCCTCTGGTGGAGTCGGCGGCCAGGGCAGCCTGACCCACCCGATCTTCCAATGTCAACATTAGGACAAGAGTCGGCTGGAAGTCCGGGGCGAGTCGCCTGGCCGGTCTGGTGGTCCGATTGTCCGGATGTCAACATGGCGGCATGTCATCTGCACTGCCGAAGGCCGCCCGGCGCGGGCTGGCCGACGAAGCCGCCGACCTGGTGCGCGCCGCGATCTTCTCGGGTCACTTCCCTCCCGGAGCCCCACTGCGCGAAGTCGAGTTGGCCGAACGCCTCGGGGTCAGCCGTGGCTCGGTCCGGGAAGGACTGGCCCGGCTGGAGCACGAGGGGTTGGTGCGTGGCGGCTGGCACCGCGGCACCACCGTCATCAGGGTGACGGCCGAGGATGCGCAGGAGGTCTACGCGCTGCGGGCTGCGTTGGACCGTCTGGCCGCGACCTCCGCGCGGCGAGCCGCGACCGCGGAGCAGCTGTGCGCGCTGGATCGGCTGGTGGCCGAGATGGCGGCCGAGATCGCCGAGGGCGGTGACGCCCCCCGGCTGGTGGCGCTGGACATCGCCTTCCACGACCAGATCTACGCCGCGGCCGGGAACGGCAGGCTCACCTCCGCCTGGGAGGCGATCCGCTCTCAGGTGCACCTGTTCCAGTTGCGCCGCGTCGACGTGGCCTACGACCACTACCGCGCACGCGTGGTCGACGAGCATCGCGAGCTGGCCGCTCTCCTGCGCTCCGGCGACATCCGGACGCTGGCCCGCCGGGCCGAAGAGCATGTGGAATCCGCGCGGCGCAGTCTGCTGGCCGGTCTCCCGACCGCACCGTGACGTCAGGCACCACGTCAGGCACCGAGGCGTCCGGCCGTACCTGAGCGTGCCCGTATGCGCCAGGCAGCCGGAAAGCGGCGAGTGGCTGTGGGTGGGCTCCGGTTCCGGTTCGTCACCACGTCGTACCGGCTCGGACCTCCCGGCGCAGGGCGGGACCGGCCAGGCAGACGCATGCCAAGACAGTGCTGAGAGGTCGCGGCGCTTCACCTGCGACGGGTGGGAAGCACTCGGCCTGTGCCGCCCTCGGAGAGCAAGGCCGTCGTCGACTCGGACAGGGGTGTGACTGTCCAGGGTGTGCCGTTCCCAGGGTAAGCGCACCCTCCCTCGCCCCTACGGCAGTGCGTCGCACCGCTCTAGCCTCGACGTATGGACAGAGAGAAGGAGCTCGTCGACAACACGCTGGGAGGTTTCCTCCGGGCGCGGCGCGCCCGCCTGCGCCCCTGCGACGTGGGGATTCCCACCTCCGGTCGTCGCAGGGTGCCCGGTCTGCGACGTGAGGAGGTGGCCGCCCTCGCGGGGGTGAGTTCCGACTACTACACGCGTCTCGAACAGGGCCGCGAGCGGCATCCGTCCCGGCAGATCCTCGAGGCCGTGGGGCGGGCACTGCAGCTGGACGGCGAAGCGATGGCCCACCTGCACCGCGTGGCCGGCCCGACCACCCGCCGGACACGCCGAGCACCACGCGTGGAACGAGTCGCCCCGCACCTCAGGCGTCTCCTCGACACGTGGCATGACACGCCTGCCTTCGTCATGAGCCCCGTACTGGACATCCTGGCCCGTAACCGGCTCGCGAGCGTTCTTCACGCCGACTTCACTCACAGTGACAACCTGGTGCGCATGACGTTCCTGGACCCGGTCGCGCGGCGGTTTCACCGGGACTGGGACCGTGCGGCCGAGTCGACGGTGGCCACATTGCGCCGTGCGGCCGGCATCGATCCCGAGGATCCGCGCTTGAGCCAGGTCGTAGGCGAGCTGTCCCTGAGAAGTGCGGACTTCTCCACGCTGTGGGCGCGGCATGACGTGCGTGCCAAAACGCGGGAGGCGAAACGCTTCCACCATGCTCAGGTCGGTGACCTGGAACTGCACTTCGAGTCCTTCACCGTCAACAGCGCCCCGACGCAGCAGCTCGTCGTCTACCAGGCCGAACCAGGCACGGCGTCCGCCGACGCACTGTCCCTGCTCGGCTCCCTCAGTGCCGGCGCAGTGGCCGAGGAGCCGGCGGCCGGCGCCGCGCTCGACTGAGTCGCCGCCGTTCGGGCCGGGTCCACCGGCCAGGCCCACACGTGAGGGACGAAGGGCGGGCCGGCCTCTCCGTTAGGTTGGAACAATGAGCGACACCACTCCCTTGGGAGACTTTCTGAGAGCACGGCGCGAAGCCCTCAAGCCGCAGGACGTGGGGCTTCCGGAGCACGGGCGCCGGCGGGTGCCGGGGCTGCGCCGTGAGGAGGTCGCCATGCTCGCCGGGGTGAGCGCCGACTACTACATGCGCCTGGAACAGGGACGGGAGTCCAGCCCGTCCCCGCAGGTGATCGACGCGGTCGCCGCCGCCCTGCGCCTCAGTGACGAAGCGCACGACCATCTGCGCAGGCTCACCAGGGCGCCCCAGGAACGTCGCGGTGTTCCGGCCGGCGACGACAGGGTCCACCCCCACCTTCTGCGGCTGATCGACGGCTGGCCCGACACCCCCGCCTTTGTCCTGGGCCCGGCCCTGGACATCCTGGCGCGCAATGCGCTCGCCGCGGCCCTGCACAGCGGATTCCAACGGTTCGACAATCTGGCTCGCATGGTCTTCCTCGACCCGGCGGGACGTGCCTTCTACAGGGACTGGGACGACTCCGCCCACTCGTGCGTGGCCGAACTGCGTGCGGCCTTCGGACACGACCCCGAGTCCCCGCGGATCACCGAGGTCGTCGACACGCTCCGCGGGAGGAGTCCCGAGTTCGCCGGGCTGTGGGCACGGCACGAGGTCAGGAGCAAGACGCAGCAGGAGAAGTACCTGTCGCATCCCGAGGTGGGTGCTCTGGAGATCCAGTTCTCGGCCTTCACCGTCGGGGGAGCCCCGCATCAGCAGCTGGTCGTCTACCAGGCAGAGCCGGCGAGCGCCACCGCGGCCGCCTTCGCCGTGCTCCGGTCCGGTGCCGGCGAAGAGGCGTCGGTAGAGGTGGTGCGCGAGGTTTCGCTGTCGTCCGGCAACAGCTGACTGCTGTGTGGCCCCGCCTGTGAAAGGGCCCTGCACGAGAAGGAGGGCTCGCCGGCCGGCGACGAGCCCTCACTGTGGCATCTGGACGTGTTCGGGCCGGTGAGGGCAACCGTGCCTCGTACCGTCGGCCGCCCGTTCCCGGCGTCGCCGCCCGGAACCGACGGCCCCACGGGAAACCAGGATCAGGTCCCTCAGCCGCGCGACCCCGTACCTTCGCGCCGGATGCGGTGATCGCCCTCACGGTAGAGCACCAGGTGCTCGTGGAAGAGAACGCCGTCACGAACGTCCCCCGTGGCGGTGAAACCTGTGTCGTCGACGTAGTCGATGTGGTTGCCGCTGACGGTGTACCGGCCGGTGTAGGCACTCCGGCGCCGTCCGCGGGCCTCGTCGTAGCGGCCGTTCGGCAGTAGTTCCTGGCGGATGAATCCGTCCGCGGTCACCCACATCCCGACGTACGGGTGCGGAGCGCGAGGCGTGTCGTTGCTGGTCATGGCTTCACTCTCGGCCCCATGACGGAACGTGGCCAGGCCGCCGCGTCCCCGGGTACGGGCTTCCTGGGAGCCGTGCACCCATGATGCGGGGCGGAACGGAGCGGGAGTGACGTGCCGGGGCGGACAGATTCCCCGGACGCTCTGCGCCGGGCCTGTGCCGTGCCCGTCATCTCCCTGCCGGCCATGGTGCCGGCCCCTTCCGCTCTCCTCCGGCCGGGCATGGGTGGGTGCCGTGCACCCGGGTGCACGGCGGCCTGGTTCCGCTTGTCCGGCCGGACGAACCTGGTGGTCATGCGGCTGCCGTGACGCCGAGCAGCCGCGACCCGCCCGTGAGGAAGCCCGCTTCGTTCGCCGGGCGGACCGAAGAGCCGAACCCCTGAGGAAAACGATGACCACCAACGACACCCACGCCCACACCGGCGCCCTGAGCTGGCACCCGGAGGCGCTCGACGAGATCCTCTCGAACGACGGGGGCCGCCCCGTCCTGTTCACCAACGCCCGGATCGTGACGATGGACCCGCTGATCGGGACCATGACCGGTGCCGACATCCTGTTCGTCGGCGACCTGATCGTCGGCGTCGGCCCCGGCATCATCACCGCGGCACAGGACGACAACGCCATCGTCGTCGACTGCACGGGCACGACCATCGTCCCCGCCGTCGTGGACACCGTCGCCCTGGCCGGCGGCCGCGGCCGGCGCTCGGAGTACGTCGCGACGCTGACGCCCGGCAACAACACCGACTTCCTGGTGGTACCCGACGCACTCGCCGCCGACGTGCCGAGCGCGGTGGCCACCCTCATGTCCCACCCGGAGCAGGTCCGCGCACTGGTCGCGGCCGGCCGTCCCGTCCGGTGGTCGGGCACCGAAATCCCCGGCGGGCCCACAACCCCCCAGGCCGGCATCCCCGCCGCTCCGGACCTGACCGGCAGCCCGCGGCTCGGCGTCTGGATCGACCGGCAGGACTTCCTGCACCAGGAACTCACCGCGGACGGCCGTTACGACGAGACACGGGGCGGCCGCCCCCACGCCTACCAGGGGCGGTTCTGGATCGACGGCGACCGCATCGACTACCTGGACGACCTCGGCTTCTGGGCCTACGGAGAGTTCAGGGGCGACGAGCTGCACCACGCCGGCTACGTCATGAAGCTGGGCTGAACCGCCCGGCCGGCAACGGCCGAGCCGCCCGCACACACGGCGACAACACCGGGTCCGGACCGTGCCTCCGCAGCCTTTCGGCCCTGGACGCACGACGCCCGGGTGAACGGCGCCCTGGCTGCCGAGGCCGGCCCCGCCAGAACCGGAAACCGGGCTGCCGGGCGTTCCCGGCAGCCCTCCCCCTCCCCGAAGTACTGAAAGCAGCTTTTCCATGACCCACGTCAACGGCACCGCCGCCACCGCCGCCCTCGAACAGCTCCGCCGTCGCCCCGCGGACGAACGGCGCATCCTGTTCACCGGCGCGACCATCGTCACCATGGACGCCGACCTCGGTGTCCTGCCCAACGCCGACCTGCTCGTCGAGGGCGACACCATCACCGCCGTCGGTCCCGGTCTCGAGGCCGGTGACGCCGTGGTCGTCGACGCCACCGGCACCGTCCTCAGCCCCGGCTTCGTCGACACCCACCGGCACGCCTGGGAGGCCCAGCTGCGCCGGATCATGCCGGACGTCGACGACCTCGGCGCCTACGTCATGTCCACCCTGGCCGGCTACGCCACCGTCTACCGGCCCCAGGACATGTACACCGGCACCAAGCTCGCCGCCCTCACCGCGATCGACAGCGGCATCACCACCATGCTCGACTTCTCCCACAACTCCCGCACCCCCGAACACTCCGACGCCGCCGTCGAGGCCCTCCGCGACACCGGCATCCGCGGTGTGCACGCCTCCATGGGCCCGCACTTCGGTGACTGGGACAAGCAGTGGCCCGGCGACCTGACACGCCTCAGGGAAAAGTACTTCAACAGTGACGACCAACTGCTGACCCTGCGCCTGGCGACGCTCGCCACCGACGAGATCGCCGGCCCGGCCCTCGCCTACGGCCCCGAACTCGCCCGCGTCGCCAAGGACCTGGGCATCGGGGTGAGCGTGGACGCGGTCTTCGGCACAGCCTCCTCCGAGGTGATCCTGAACTGGGCGAAGGACGGCATCCTCGGCAGCGACGTCACCCTCATCCACGCCACCGGACTGACCCCCGAAGCATGGAAGGCGATGGGGGAAAGCGGCACCACCGTGGCCCTCGCCCCCACCTCCGACGCACAGATCGGCCTGGAGACCGCGATCCCCGCCGTCGACGAGGCTTTGTCCGTCGGCATCCGTCCCGGGATGAGCATCGACGTCGAAGTCGCCCTGGCCAGCGACATGTTCACCCAGATGCGGGCCCTGCACGCCATCCAGCGGATGCGGGCCGTCAACGCCGCCCACGGCACCGGCCGGCAGCCGGTCCGCATCACCACCCACGACGTCCTGGACTTCGCCACCCTCCAGGGCGCCCGCACCAACGGCCTCGCCGGCGTCACCGGCTCACTCACCCCCGGCAAGAAGGCCGACCTGCTGGTCATCCAGGCCGAGGACCTCAACAACATGCCGCTCAACGACCCGATCGGCACCCTCGTACTGGGCTCCGACGCCCGCAATATCAGCACCGTCCTCATCAACGGCGAGCCCCGCAAGTGGGACGGACAGGTCCTCGACGTCGACCTGCCCGCCCTGCGCAGCGAGGTCCACGCCTCGCGCGAGTACGTGCTGAACACCCACGCAGCCTGATCATCCCGTCACCGCCCCCGGCCGGCCCCTCGCCGGCCGGGGGCGACCCGGTCCCCGGCGCCTGCCATCGGCCGGTCATGCCGCACACGGGGCCACCAGACGTTCTTTCGGAGTCCCATGTCCCACCCCACCAGTGCACTCGATCACACAACCGGGAGCGGAACGCCCGGTCGGCCACCAGGCTGGGCCCCGGCCGCCAGGACCACAGCACTGCTCACCACGCTGGGCATGCTGATGGTCGGTCAGATGTACACCGTCCTGGCACTGCTGCACCCCATGGCCACCGAGTTCGGCACCACACCCGGTCAGGTCACGTGGACGGCGACGGCATTCGGTTTCGCCTACGCAGCCGGGTTCCTCTTCGCCGGCCCGCTCTGCGACCGCTACGGACCACGCGCCGTGATCACCGTGGGGCTCACGGCCGCCACGGCGTCCACCGCGGCGGTCAGCGCGGTCTCCGACCTTCCCACCGCCGTCGTGCTGCGCAGCCTGCAGGGACTGACCGCCGCGACCTTCGCCCCCGCCGCGCTCTCCTACGTCGTCCGGCACATCGCGCCTCGACACCGCGGCACCTCCCTCACCTGCATCACCAGTGGCATGCTCGCCGCCGCCGTCGTTGTTCAGGTCGGCGCGCAGGCCGTTGCAGCCGGAATCGGCTGGCGTGCGGTCTTCTGGATCAGTGCCGTGCTGATGGCCCTGAACCTGTTCCCGGTGCGCCGGGTCCTGCGACCCACTCCGCGTGGAGGCACCGACGGCGGACTGCTGCAGGCGTTCGCGGCGATGCCGCGGCTGCTGCGACAGCCGCGGCTGGGCGCCCTGTGCCTGTCCACCGTCGCCCTGATGACGGCTTTCGTCTCCCTCTACACGGCGGTGGCCATCGCGGGCCCACCGGCCGTCACCGGCAATTCCACGGCGATCCTCGCCCTGCGGGCCAGCGCGCTCCCCGCCCTGATCGCCGTACCCCTGCTGGTCCCCGTGCTCGGGCGGCTGCCCGCGCCCCTGCGCGCGGCCCTCGCCTTCGCTCTGGCCTCTCTCACCGTCGCCACCGGTTCCTTCCTCGGTGGTCACACGGCGCTGCTCGCCCTGGCCCTGCTGCTGTTCGTGGCCACCGTCGCGGTAGCGGCGCCCGCGGTCGTCGAAACCATCAACGCCAACGCCCCGCAGGCACGTGGTGCGGCGGTCGCCCTCTACGGGTGCAGCATGTTCATCGGCGCCAGCCTGGGCCCACAGCTCGCCGGTGCGCTCACGGGGCTGGGCTTCGACGGCATTCTGCTCGTCGTCGCCGGGGTGCTCCTTCTGGGCGCCTCCCTGATCCTGCCGGCCATGCGCCACTCAACCCCGTGACCCCCGCCATCGGCCCGGCACACAACGCATCGGCCCCCGCAAGGACCTCCCCCGACAGCCGTACGCCGACCGCTGCTCCCCCGGCGTACCACGGGCCGGCCCGCGAGAGCCGGAACCGCCGCCGGCCGAACGCCCCGGGCTCGGCAGCGGAGTCCGTCCGGTGCGGATGCCGGCCATCGAGGCGCATCGGACGGAGCAGAAGCGTTGTCCGGGCCGGCAGCGGAAACGGTCTGCCGAGGCGGGCAGCGGACCTGCCCGCCGCTGGGGACGGTGGCTCAGGGAAGCCGCGGGGACGCCAACGTCACGAGCAGACGGTGTCGTTCGCCGGGACCGTCCCGTCGAGCAGATACGCGTCGACCAGCTCGGTCAGGCAGTCGTTGACGGCGTAGGTGCCGTGCCCCTCGCCGTCCACGGTGAGGTGGACGCCGACCTTCTCTCCCAGTTCGTCCGCCATCTTCTTGGCACCCTCGTAGGGAGTGGCCGGATCACCGGTGTTGCCGATGACGAGGACTGGGTTCGCGCCGTCGGCCGACACCTCGACGGTGGGTGCGTGGCCGTCAGCGGGCCAGCCGGTGCACTGGAGCAGCCCCCAGGCCATCCAGTCGCCGAACACCGAAGATGCCGTGCGGAATCGGGGCAGGTGACGGTGTACGTCCTCAAGGGTGAAGCGGTCCTTGTAGTCCGCGCAGTTCACCGCGGTGTTGGCTGCGTTGATGTTGGCGTATCCGTCGTCGTCGATCCGTTCGTTGAGGAGGTCGGAGAGCAGCAGCAATGCGCTGCCGTCGCCGTCCATGGCGGCCTCCAGTCCGCCCCTGAGCAGCAGCCAGCTCTCCTGGTCGTAGAGGGCGGCGGCGATGCCGTTGAGGGCGTGGCTCTGGGTCAGGGGACGCCCGAACTCCGTGGGCAGGGGGTCGGTGTCCAGGCGCTCGAGCAGCGCGATGATGTCCTTCTCGCCCTGCTGCGGGTTCGTGCCTTCGAAGAAGCAGGAGTCCTGCCGTACGCAGTCCTCCAGGAAGTTGCGCAGTGCGCCCTGGAACCCCTTCGCCTGGCCGAGGGCACCGTTCAGGGCGTCCTCGGTGGGGTCGACCACGGCGTCGAAGACGAAGCGCCCGACACGCTTCGGGAAGAGATGTGCGTAGACGCCGCCGAGCTGTGTGCCGTAGGAGATGCCGAAGTAGTTGAGTTTCTCGTCGCCCAGGACGTGGCGCATCAGGTCGAGGTCACGTGCGGCCTCCTGGGTGCCGACGTGATCCAGCACCGCGCCCGACTCGCTCTGGCAGGCCCGGGCGAACGCGCGTACCCCACGCTCGCGGGCCTTCTCCTCCGTGGCGTCGTCAGGGGTGGCGTCCGCGGCCAGCCAGACGTCCATGGCCTTCGTGTCCAGACAGTGCACGCCGGCACTGTCCCCGACCCCGCGAGGGTCGAAACTGACCAGGTCATAGCGCTTGTGAAGCGTCATGTACTCGTCGCCGGCGGCGAGGGGGAGGGTGAGCACCCCGGAGCCGCCGGGGCCGCCGAAGTTGAAGACCAGGGACCCGAGGCGCTTCTCGCCGGAGTCCGGGGACGCCTTCGCCCGGATCAGGGCCAGATCGATGGTTTCGCCGTCGGGGTCCGCGTAGTCCAGCGGAGCCTTCATGGTGCTGCACTGCCACGTCGTTCCGTCCGGCAGCTTCTCGGGCCTGTCTCCGCCGCCCTGGGCCGTGGACGGAGCGGAACACGCGCTCCACTTCAGTTCCTGCTCGCTGAGAGCGGTGGGCACCGCGGGTGTCGCGGCATCGCCGCGAGCGTCGTCGGCGGTCTCGGGGTTGCAGGCTGTCACCGCGGTGGCCGCCAGCACGGCGAGCGACGCCAGGGCGACAGCGGTCCGGGACATGCGAGGGTGTGCGGGCATGCTTGTGCCGGTCTCCAGTTGGTGTGGGTGATACGGGCGCAGTGGACGGCCGCTCACACGAAGTCGTGGTGGTGGGTGTACCGGTCGGTGCGTGTGCCCTGGAAGGACCTGATCCCCCCGGAGGCTCGACGCGACGACGCGATCCATGTGCCGATCCTTTCGCGCTGAACGTGCCGCCCCGTCGCCCGCCGGAAGGATCGTCGCCTAGTCCGCGGGACATAGAGCGGTGGCGCGACCGCAGGGCCGGCACCGCGTGACCCCTTGAACCCCGCGGTGTCGGGGAGGGCGACGCCCGGCCATACACTTGCGCCAATGGGGAAAGGACGTCGGGTCAGGCCACTGCCGGTACTGTTCATGGGAGCGCAACTGCTGCTGTGGTTCAGCGTCGTTGCGTCTTCGAAGGAGCCGCCGGACACCATTGAGTGGATCACCGCCTTCTGTGCCACGGCGCTCGCTGTGGTGGCGCTCGATCGGCGTCACCGGGCACCGCTCGCCGCCCTGGGCGTCATCGTCGCGGTGTCCGTGGTGGGACAGATCCTGGCGCCACCCGACCTGCTGGGCCTGGTACCGGGGCCGGCGGTCATGGTGGCGCTGTTCACCGTCACCGTTCTGTGCAGCTGGCCCGTCGGCCTGGGCGCGACCGCGGCTGTCGCCGTCGTCCAGCTCCTGCAGGCGGCCGCACGGCACGGCGTCGGCGGTCTTCTTCTCTCCGACTGGCTCACTGGCGTCGGCCCTTTTCTGCTGGTGTCCGCTCTCGGCACCGGCCGCCGGCACTGGCTGCGGGAACGGCAGGCCACGGCGGAGCGGCTGGCCGGTGCCGAGCAGCAGCAGGCGCAGGCCGCCGAGGCGGAACGGGAACGGCTGGCCGGTGAGTTGCACGACATCAGCGCGCACCACCTCACCTCCGTCGTGGTATCCGTCGAGGCCGCCCGCAGGCTCGGTGACAGCAGGCCCGACCTGGCCGCGGAGGCACTCGCGTTCGCGCGCCGCACCGCACGGGAGACCCAGTCCGCACTGCGGCGTCTCGTAGCGGTCATGCAGGTGGACGACCCACCGGCTCCCCAGGCGATGACCGCTCCGATCGAGACGCTGATCGCCGGATTCGGCAGGCTGGGCCGCCCCGTCTCCGTCTCCCTGCCCGCTGATCTCACCGGACCCGCGGCGGAAGCGGCCCACGGCATCATCCGGGAGGCCCTGACCAACGCCCTGCGCTACGCGCCGGGCGCCGCGGTCAGCGTGCGGGTGCAACGGGCCGGGGACACCCTGCATCTGACCGTCGACAACGACAGGCCGCCCGGCGGCGCGGACACCGGCACGGCGGGGATCGGCTCCGGCCGGGGGGTGGAAGGAATGCAACGGCGTGCCGCCGTCCTCGGCGGGAGGCTGTCCGCGGGACCCCGCCCCGACGGAGGCTGGCGCGTACACGCCGTGCTCCCCGACGCCGCGTCCGGCCCTCGGCCGAGCCCAGGGCGTCGGCGTGACTTTCCTCGCGAGCAGCGGATCGCGGACAGGGCGGTCTTCGGCTCGGCCGCCGCGGTGGCGTCGGGCGTCGCCCTGACGAAGGCGGAGGACGCCGGCTACGGGGCCGGCACGTGCCTGCTGCTCGTGTCGGTGCTGACCCTCCACGCACTGCCGTTGCTGTGGCGCCGCCACGCGCCCTGGGCGGTCCTGGCGGTGACCGGGGCCGCCGCCCTCCTGTGGCCGGTTCTGCTCCGCGGTGGTGCGCTGCCGCCGTCCTCCGCGATCTGCTTCCTCGGCGGCGGCATCGTCGCACCGGCCGCGGTCTACGCGGTCGCGGCGTACGGCCGAGTCCTGAGAACCGCGCCCATGCCCTCCGGCCGACACGTCCCGCCGCCGACGGCGCATCCACTGACATGTCCGGCGGGCTCACGGCTGTCGTTCCTGTCCGTGCCCGCCGCGGTTCTCCCGTCGGCGATCTCCTTCACGGCCGCCTTCGCCGCCGACGGGACGCTGCTCGGAGACCCGGCCGGGCCTTTTCTCGTGCTGTTCCTCGCCTGCTGGACGCTGGTCCTGTCCGGCCTGGGATGCACGGCCGCCTGGGGGGCGGGATGGCTGATGCACAGGCGTCGCAGGCGGGAACTGGGCCGGGAGGACACGGCCCTCACCACTGTGCTGTCGAGCACGAGGGCCATGGTCCACGGCGAACGGCAGCGAGTCGCCGTCGGTCTGCGGGAGACGGTGCTCCGGCAGACGGACCGGATGATCTCCTCGGCTGAGGAGGGCAGCCTGGAGCAGGTGGCCGCCGCTACGCGGGCGACACTGAGCGCCATGCGCCAGTTGCTCGGAAGCCTGGACGCCGGCAGAGCGCCGAAAGCGCCTCGAAGAGCCCTCGTGACGAACACCCCTCGCATGTAGAAGTGGCCCGTGCCGAAAGGTCGGCGACTGCTTGGCGGCCTCGGATGCGCACGCCGACCTGGTGGGTCCCGCGCACCGCCTCCATGGGAGGATGCGGCGCAGACAGTGGCCCCGGTGCGGGCGAAGAGAGGAGCAGGACCATCGGTATCCGTGTGCTGGTCGTGGACGATCAGGCGATCGTCCGCGCGGGTTTCGTGGCGATCCTGACGGCCGAGGCCGACATGACCGTGGTCGGCGAGGCAGCGGACGGTGACGCGGCTGTGGCGATGTCGGCACAGCTCGCGCCCGACCTGGTGCTCATGGACATCCGCATGCCGGGTATGGACGGACTGACGGCGACCCGGCTGATCACCAATCACGGCAGCGGCGCCCGGGTTCTCGTGCTCACCACGTTCGACCTCGACGCCTATGTCTACGAGGCTCTGCGCGCCGGGGCCTCCGGCTTTCTGCTCAAGGATTCCGAGCCGGAGGACCTCCTGACCGCGATACGGGTGGTCGCCTCCGGTGACGGCGTCCTCGCGCCCGCGGTCACGGGACGTCTGATAGCAGCCTTCGCTCGGGGGGCCTCCTTCCCTCCGGAGATCACGAGGGCGCTGGACAGCCTCACCAACCGCGAACGCGAGATCCTCGTCCTCGTCGCCACGGGCCTGAGCAACGCGGAGATCGGCGCGCGTCTGGAAGTAGCCGTGGGAACGGTGAAGGTGCACGTGAGCTCAGTGCTCAACAAGCTGGGCCTACGGGATCGTGTGCAGGCGACCATTTTCGCCTACGAGAGTGGGCTGGTCCGCCCGTCGGTGACGCCGACTCTCTGAGCGCCCTCCGCTTGCCTGCACCAGGGCGATCAGAGGGAGAGTTGGCCGCGAAGCCGGCAGGCGCTATTGCGGACCCGCGGTGGACTGCGCCGCCGCTGCCCTGCGCGGGCCGACTCCGCCCAGCTTTTTCGCCTGCTGTCCAGGACCCCGAATGCAAGGCCGCCCAGTGCGGAAGGGCCGGGCCCCGGAACAGTCACTGCCGGGTCTTTGGACGCTCCCCGTGCGCTGCTACTCGGCAGGTACGACCACGAAGACCACCGGCAGAGCAGGTCACGAAACACGCACGGGTCGTTCCGTGATCTCACTGCGACGATCCGTGCCGTCGAGACACGGGGTTCGCGGACGGACGAGACGGCGCGTTGCTCCTGCCGGTGATCGACGAGTCGCGCCACATCAATTACTGAAGCAACGCGAAGGTCGCTTGTACGGCATCTTCCCTACATAATTCATGGCTTCTTCTGGCCATGAACCTCCCCTCATGCCTTTCGCGGAAGTGAATCCCGCTGGCGGTCGAGGCGATCGGCGCTTCTTGGAGTGCGTCATTCGACGGTCGGCGAGACGGCCGCCGACCCTGCGAATCATTCCTCACAAGAGGGACACAAGGTGCCATGTTGCTGTCACTCGTCCAGCCGCCGTATCGCGGCATCGTGTGCTCGGATATGTCCCGCAGCCCCGACGCGAGGCTCGATACACGAGGAGGATGGGACCCACCGTGCCTGCACCCACCGTCTGGGAAGGAACCCGCTTGAGGGCGAACGCGCCGTCGCCTTCGTTTCCTCCGGCATCGGCGAGCAGACGAACGGCAGCGGGGCTCCCGACGAGCTGACCACGGCCGCCCGCCCCTGCCGCCCCCTCATGCTGTTGGCGGACGGACCCACCGAGGCGGGAACTACCCGGCTCCAACGGCGGGCAGACGATCCTCCGGCGACTCCGGGGAGACCACACGCTCCGCAGTCGTCGACGCAACGGGCCGATCCGGCGAGCCGCCGTCACTGCCCCGGCGACACCCCCGCGACACCCTCGAGAACGCCACGCCCTCCACGAGCGGCGCTGTTCTCGCCACCCGTCCGGCGAGCATCTTCGCCGACCGCTCTTCGACCGTTCCCGGCACCGGATGGGCGCGAGGTGGCGGTTGACGGCCCGTGGTCCGGGCACAGGCCACGTCTCTTCCCACAAGCCAGGCGCACCACAGCGCTCCCCGCACCCGCAAGAAAGTACGAACCATGTCTTTGCCCCCACTGCACATACCGCCGGACGGTGGATCCCCTGTGTTCCTCGTAGGAGACACCTACACCACCTTGCTCAGCGCCGCTGACACCGGCGGTGAACTGGCCCTGGCCGAGGCCGTCGTTCCGGCCGATGCCAGCCCCCCGCCGCACACCCACCATGGCGAGTCCGAGACGTTCGTTCTTCTTGACGGAACACTTCGTGTGACCGCCGGTGACGAGCAGTTCGACGTCGAACCCGGAGGGGTTGTGTACGTCCCCCAGGGCGTTCGTCACTCCTTCAAGAACACCAGCCCGGACCACCCCGCCCGCATGTACTTCCTCTATGTGCCTGGCGGCATGGACGGCATGTTCCAGGAGATCGGCCGCCCCGGTGTCCGGGGCCAGGTCGGCCCTCCCCTCGACCCGGCCGATGTCGTCGCCATGGGTGAGGTTGCCGAGAAGTACGGCTACACCCTCGGCTGAACGACCGCCCCTCCGCGACGCCGCCGCAACCGCCGTACCCGGTGCTTGGGCGGACGTTCACCAGACGCATACCGGTCACCGGCCACGGTGCGCCAAGCTGGCGTCCCGCTGTGTGCAACGCCAGTGCGTTAAGGGTTCGTGCGCCCTGTCCAGAAGGCGGGACCTCTGTTAGTTCGCATGGTGTCGAAGCCTTTGCGAGTGTCCCGGAGGTCCCGTTGCCGCAGAATCCTGTCAGCGTCAGGTCCGGTGCGACAGCCCTCGACGTGTATGCGCCCGGCCATCTGGGCGAGTTGACCGAGATCATCGATCCCGAGCTGATCGGTGCGGTCCTGGAGGACACCGGTGCCCGGCAGCAGCGGCTACGGCTGCTCGACGGAGACTGTGAGGTCGGCGGTCGAGCGGTGAACGGCGGGCCGGGAGGCACCGAGCGTCCTCAGGATTCTCAGCATGCGCACGTTGTCCAAGCCGGTCATGACACTCATGGAGCAGCAGCCGAAGGTGCGGGCCTGCTCCCGGGCGTACTGCGCCAGCGTGGTGCCCAGGCCACGGCTCTGCCACGGGTCCTCGATCATGATGCCGAGTTCGGCGGTGCTGGGCTCGGTCGTGCGGATTAGGTTGGTGGTCGCGATGAGTCGCTGTGGGTCGTCCTCCGGGTGGGTGACCCAGGTGAGGCCCAGGCCGGGGCGGGTCAGGTGGTGGAACTCGCCCCGGCGCAGGGAACGCCGGGCGGCCTGGTAGCGCGCGAAGCGCGTCTCGAGCGAACAGCGGTTGTGCAGCGCGTTCACCGCGTCGAAGTCATCGAGCGTAGCGGGACGGGTGAGGGTGCGGGTCCCGGTGTGAGGCAGACGGGGGCGATGGGGTGTGGTGGTCATCGGGGCGGGGGCGGGCATAGTGGTCCTCGGCTTATGAAGTCAGGGAAGGCGGGGGCAGGGCACGGTGCAGGAGTGCGGCAACCGCCGACAGCCGTTGCGGGGCCACCGACCGGGGCTCGTCACCGTCATTTGCGGTGTCGTCCCCCATGGCAGGATCCCGGCCCCTTGGAAGGGGGTCATTCCCGTGCGGGCCCGGCCGGAGCGGGAGGCTGTCGTCCATGACGAAGCTGACCGTCGAAGCATGGTGCTCAACAGCCGTGTCGGCGACACTGCCGAACGACACGGGCTGTTCGGAACACGCGCCCCGCGCCCCGCTCACCGACACGACCTCTCGGTCCGGGGCCGCAGCAGCGTTCCGAACTCAGGGGAACCCCGGACCGTCACAGATCAAGGTTCACCGGACTACGGGAGAGGGACACTCACGCGTCGGGGTCCTGGTGGTAGGCGTGACGGTCGGTGTGTGGGCCTCGGGAGGACGTGAGGAACCGGAGGGCCGACGCGACGAGCACGGTGATCAGAAGGGCGACGCTGAGCAGGAAGGTCCATTCGACCCACGCACCGCCGGACCGCCCCTCCTCGAACGCTGAGAACAGCCGTGCGCCCACGGGGTAGGAGATCATGCAGACGATGACGAGGGGCCAGAAGGACAACACCTTGAGAGGCTTGGTCCATGCGGTGAGGGCAAGGGCCACAACAGCGATCAGGGCGACGAGAACATGCATGCGATCCATGAGCCGATCCTTTCGCGCGGAATCCGCTGCGATCTCGGCCACCAGGAGGAATCGCACCTAGTCCGCGAAGCATAGACCCGCACGAGGGTGCCGCCCTTCCGGCTGCCGCCCTCGTGCGTCAGCGGTCCACGCGGCTCTGTTCCCGGTCGCCCACGGAGGAGGTGTACCCGTCCGGCACACCGGACGCGTACACCTCCTCATGCCACAGACGAGCCGAGACGCGCTCGACCGCAGTCCTGAGATGACGGCGGTAGGTGCTCAGTGACACACCCAGTCGTGCAGCCGCTGCCCGGTGCGTGGTCGTCCCTTCGACGAACGCGGTCATCGCGGCCTGGTGCGGTCCGTGCCCGCCTTGCTCCTCGGCCAGCTCGTAGACGGCCTGTTGGAGCACGGCCGCCAGGTCTTCACCGCCTACGGCAGCCACCCGGCTACGCCGCAACGGATTCACCGCGAGCTCCGACGGCCGCCGCAACGCCCTCAGCCCCGCGTGCACGGCGTCGGCGAACTCCTGCTCGGACAGGACCCCTGTCCGCGTCCGCGCCTCGTCCGTGCGGACGAGGCCGGTACCGTTCACGCGATGGCAGGGGTCGCGGCCGTCGCCCTCACCCGACACGGAGTGCAGCAGCCCCCGCAACCAGTCGGAAGCGGGGAAGACCCGCACGTCACGGGCGAACAGACGCTGGAGAACGCCACCGACGCCCCAGCGGTGCTCCGTGGGAAGCAGCCCGTGCCGGCGCAGCGCCCCGTCCCAGACGCCGTCGTCCCGGAGCACGAAGAACACCCAGGCCGGTCCGCCGGTCCGCACGGTCTCCGCGACGAGGCCCCGCAGCGACAGCGCCATGGCCGATGAGGCGTCCCGTCGCTCTTGCGGGTCGGCATGGAAGCGGGCCACCGAGATCCGCTCGTTCGCCCGCAGTGGCCCGTGCCGCCGGACGTGGTCCCAGACGGCGGCGACCACGGGATCTGCTGTCTCCCCTTCGTACGCCGTCAGCCGCAGCCAGGCCGAACAGGCTCGCGGTGGGCCGTACGGGAGCGGCCGCCGGCCCCTGAACGCCTCCGGCTGGTGATGCAGCCAGAACCGTGCGTTCTTCGCAGATTCCGGCCCCTCGCAGTCCTCGATCAGGCCGAGCACGGTGGCCTCGTCCACAGGCTTGCACGCCTCGTCCTCGTGGCTGTCCCGCGCGGTCCCCTCATGGGCGGGTGGCAGCACCGTGATGTCCCGGTACAGGCGGTGCAGGGCTCCCGCAGCGTCCAGGGCGCGGTCGAAAGGCACGGTGCGTATCTGCTCCACCAGGTGGTCGTGCAGGCGCTCGTGCAGAGCGGCGAACCCATCGGGGTCGTTCCATCTGGCGTCGTGCTCGACCGTGTTGCGTACCGCCTCGTCCAGCAGCAGGCCGCACCCGACGGCCGTCACCCAGGGCTGCGCTCGCAGCCACGCGAACGACGGGGCCGCCGCGCCGGCGCCGAGTTCGGCGCGCAGCAACTCCTCCGTGACGGTCCCCGCCCGGGCGGTCACCTGCAGAGTCCGTCGGTGCTGCTCGGTGGGAAGACTGCCGACGAGACGGTGGAACAGGACCGCGGTCAGCCGTCGGGAGACGCCCCCGTCCATGGACCACCCCGCTTCCCCACCGGTGCGGGCGGCGGCCGCGACCAGGGACAGAGCCAGGGGATTGCCGCCCGCGAACTCCCGCACGGGGACGTGCAGGGGCGGCGGCACGTCCTGGTCGCCCAGGACCTTGGTGGTCTCCTCCGCGTTCAGCGCGGGCAGCTTCACGGACGGGACTGTAAAACTAACGGCTGATCCGCCAAGCAAGGAGGAGAAGCCAGGTGACGGATCAGAGTGTGGAGTTGGAGCAGATCGGGGCCGCTGAGGCGGTTCAGGCTCCGCAGATTGCGGATGACCAGTTGATCGCGATGCTGGTGGACCGGGCCCGGAGCGAGGGCCTGCAGTTGACCGGTGAGGGCGGGCTGCTGCAGCAGCTGACCAAGCGGGTCCTCGAGTCCGCCCTGGAGGGCGAGATCACCGATCACCTTGGCTACGACAAGCACGAGGCGGCCGGCCGGAACAGTGGCAACAGCCGCAATGGCACCCGTTCGAAGACGGTGCTGACCGATGTCGGGCCAGTCGAGATCAAGGTACCCCGAGACCTCACGGGGACGTTCGAGCCGCAGATCGTGAAGAAGCGGCAACGGCGTCTGACAGGGGTCGACGAGATGGTCCTGTCGCTGTCGGCCAAGGGCCTCACTCACGGCGAGATCGCCGCCCACCTGGCCGAGGTCTACGGCGCCGAGGTGTCGAAGCAGACGATCTCCACAATCACCGACAAGGTCATGGACGGCATGGCCGAATGGCAGAGCCGTCCCCTCGACCGCGTTTATCCCGTTCTGTTCGTCGATGCAATCAACGTGAAGATCAGGGACGGCCAGGTCGCGAACCGGCCGATCTACGTGGTCATGGCCGTCACGGTCGAAGGTCATCGCGACATCCTGGGGATCTGGGCCGGTGACGGCGGGGAGGGCGCGAAGTACTGGCTGCACGTGTTCACCGAGCTGAAAAACCGCGGCCTTCAGGACGTGCTCATGCTGGTCTGCGACGGCCTGAAGGGCCTGCCGGACGCTGTCGAAACGGTCTGGCCCCGAACAATTGTGCAGACCTGCGTGATCCATTTGCTTCGGAACAGCTTCCGCTACGCGGGCCGCCAGGACTGGGACAAGATCGCCAAGAAGCTGAAGCCGGTCTACACCGCGCCGAACGAGGCCGCGGCCACAGCCCGCTTCACCGAGTTCCAGGAGGAGTGGGGCGCGAAGTATCCGGCGATCGTCCGGCTCTGGGAGGACGCCTGGGCAGAGTTCGTGCCTTTCCTCTCCTTCGATGTCGAGATTCGCAAGGTCATCTGCTCGACCAACGCGATCGAGAGCGTGAACGCACGGATCCGCAAGGCCGTCCGCGCTCGCGGGCACTTCCCGAATGAACAGGCCGCCATGAAGTGCGTCTATATGGCACTGATGTCGCTGGACCCGACCGGCACCGGACGCAAACGCTGGACCATGCGCTGGAAGGCTGCGCTCCAAGCCTTCGACATCACCTTCGACGGCCGGCTCACCGCCGGACGCCGCTGAAGAAATCCGACCGAGTTCCACCGTTTGCTACACAGACCCGGGCTGCGACGCCCTCGCTGACCTGTACGCCGAAGCCGCCGAGGAACTCACCCAACAGATCGCCCTCGTAGGCATCGGCGGCCTCACCGGCTGGCGGCGGGCGGTTGTGGCGCCCGAGGTACGCGGGCACGACATCCCCACGCACGGCAAGGGTGTCGGCCCAGCCGCCGAGCGACTCCCCGGTGGACGTCCTGACGGCCAAGCCGTGATCGCAGGTCACGGCTGGTACGTCCGTGGCACCGGCGACATGCAGATGCCAAGCGGCACCTGGGGCTACTTCTACGTGGAGGACGGCTTGGGTCTTCGCCAGTCCGTCGGACTCGCAGTCGAACAGGGAAAGAAGATCAAGCCCGCAGAGATCGTCGGTCCCGGCAAGACACTTCCCGACTACACCGTGGCTCCGGGCCACGACCTCAGGATGATGAACGGCTCGATCACGGTGAGCAAGGACACGCTGCTCAGTGAGATCCTCAAACCCAACATGGGCCCGGTACACCTGGCAATCTGCCGGAAGCACTGCGACCCCCGTCGTTGAGGAGCGACGCATGACCTACTACCCCGACCTGACCCGTTACTCCTACGACGAGTCGGACCAGGAGATGCTCAACGTCGGCTGGCTGGCGCCGGAGCACGGCTACCGAACGGGAGTCGTGGATGAGCGCGTAGTGGACGCGTTGAAGGTCCTCGGCGCCGCCTACGACAACCAGATGCGCGGCGTCCACCACTGTGAGTTCTGTGACATCGACCGTCCCGTCGTCCTCGGCGGCCCCGCCGGGGACACCGAGGTGTGGCTCGGATCGGCGGAGATTCGGGTGCAGGGAGCCGACGGCACGCGCTACGCGGCGCCGAACCTGGTGATCCACTACATGACGGCGCACCATTACTGCCCACCCGAGGAGTTCTGCCGCGCGGCAGCACGGACGGCAGGGATCGAAACGGCTGGAGAACTGACCCTGGCCGATTGATCCGCGTCGGATCGTGGCCTCCGGCACCTACGGAAAGGCCACGATCCGACGGCGGTCCCATCCAACTGGTGACCTGCCACGGCGCATACAAGGCTGCGGACGAACCTTCCGACGCTCTCGGTGGCGTAGAAGTGAGGAATGCGAGCGGCCATCAGACAGACATCGATCCACGGACCGGCAAGGTCCGTGAATGGCCTGAGGGCAGCCTGGGCGACCCGAAGTGAACGGGCCCGGAACAGCCCGGCAGTAGCCCGGCGGGGGCGCTGACGTGACCACATCCACCGCCGCCAACAGTCCGAGCAGGAGGGCATCGCATGCGTCAAGTCACCCCCCTCGGCCTGTTCGGCAGCATCTCCGGCCAGTCCCACTTCAGCCGCAACGCAGAGGAGATCAAGGCACTCTCCGGTCACATGCCCCTCCACGAACGCCCACGTGTAGCGGAATATCTGAGAGCGGCACCCGCGATCATCGCTCTCATGGGACTCACTGAAGATGTCGTGGATCAGAAATTCTCGGTCATGGGCGGATCCGCCCTTTACAGTGACGGCACCTATTACTGGCGGCGCGACGCAGCCGAGTACGTGGAAACCCACGGCACGCGCCTTCCTTCCGCGTTCATGGAACACGGCGCGAGAACGGATTGGCACGCACTCTCCCTCACAGACGAAGAAATCATGGATGTCGACGACCTTTTCATGTCTCTTCGCACACGGGGCTGAGCAGCCGAATGACCCGATCCTGGATCAGAAAGGCAGCGGTCGGAAACCACCTCGGCCGAAGATCGCCACTTCCCGCCCCCACATGACCGGCTGCGCCGGAGGAGCAAGCACCTCTCGCACGGACGAGTGGGCAAGGTGCGATCGCGAATCAAGCACCCGAGGGAGTCACAGGCGCACGGACCGAACGAGGCACCGATCGCATCGTGCACGCCAGCGCGTTCGATCTCCCGGCGAAGCCGCACCGGAGTGCTCCGGTGCGGCTTCGCCGTCTCACGGATCCGCTCAGAGTTCCCGCCATGACGGACCTCGGTGGGGCCTCGCCGTATCACCGACGCCCCTGTAACGCGGGGGTACGGGGAACCTGTCCGACCAGGTTGAAGACCTCGCGGGCTGCGGCTGTGACCGTACTGGTGGATCAGCTGCCCGACGACGCGCCACCTCACCGCCTCGGGAATTACGGTGACGGGCGCGACGTCCTGAGCCGGGATCGTGCCCGCCCGGAGATCTCCCGGGCGGACACGGCGCTCAGCCGCAGGCGGTGCCGTGCGGGTTGCAGGTGCTCGGCGGGAGGGTGTTGCCGGTGGGGGTGGCCGGCCGGGAAGCCGATGTACCGACGCCCGGGGTGCCGCCGCAGCCGGAGCCGGGGGCGGCCGTGCCGGCGGATGCGGCAGCCGTGCGGGAGGCCGTGGCCGGGGTGTCGTCGCTCCGGCCACGGCCCGGTGCCCTGCCGCTCACGCGCGGGTCCACTTCTGGTTGGACTGGCCGTTGCAGGTCCACAGCACCAGCGGGGTCCCGTTGGCGGTGCCGGCCCCGTTGGCGTCGAGGCACAGTCCGGAGCGGACGTTGCGGATCGAGCCGTCGGAGCCGACGGTCCACTTCTGGTTGTTCTGGCCGTTGCAGGGCCAGCTGATGACACGGGTGCCGTTGGTGGTGCCCTGGTTGGAGGCGTCCAGGCACTTGTCGCCGTAGACGCGGATCTCGCCGCCCGCCCAAGTGGTCCACAGCTGGTTGGCGGCCGTGTGGCAGTCCCACAGCAGAGTCGCGACGCCGGCGGCCGTGGAGGCGTCGTCCACGTCCACGCAGCGGCCCGAGGCGTTGCCCCGCAGGCGTGAGGTGGTGGCGGCCAGCGGGCTGCCGCCGCTCACCCGGTACGCGGCGACGCCGTGCGCGGGGACGCTCGCCGAGATCTGCCCGGACGTGCTCGACGTGCCGCCGGTCCACAGGTCGGTGAGGGTGAACGGTCCTCCGCCCAGGCCGATCTGGGCGGCCGTCGTGGTGACCGTCGCCGCGCTCCCGCCCCGGTTGAACAGCCCCACCGCGACCGAACCGTCCGCCAGGGGCTTGGCGAACACCTCGATGCTGCCGTCGTCGCGCACCCTGCGTCCGCCCGCGCCCCGGGAGTCCTGGTTCACCGCCAGCAGGCGGGGGTTGCGCAGGATCGCGCTGACGTCGGCGGACATCGTGCGGATGTCGTTGCCGGCCATCAACGGGGCACTCATCAGCGCCCACAGGGCGAAGTGGGAGCGGGACTCGGTCAGCGACAGGCCGGGGCGGCCGACGACCAGCATGTCGGGGTCGTTCCAGCGCCCCGGGCCGGACTGTGCGGCCAGCGGCGCATTGACGTCCAGGACGTTGCCGACGCCCATCGGGTAGCTGTTGGTGTTGCCGTTCTGCCAGATGTCGAGCAGGTCCTCGGTCGTCCGCCACAGGTCGGCGACCTCGCCCCAGTCGTACGTGGACCCCGTGATGGCGTGGAAGCTGTTGGGATTGATGCTGTAGACGATCGGACGACCGGTGGCACGCAGGGCATCACGCATCAGCTTGAACCGCGCGACCTGCTCGTCACGCGTGCCGCTCGAGGAACACCAGTCGTACTTGAGGTAGTCGACCCCCCACGAGGCGAACGTGGCGGCGTCCTGGACCTCGTGGCCCCTGCTGCCCGTGGAGCCCGGGTAGGTGCCCACGGTCTGCGCGCAGGTGCGCTCGCCCGGCACCTGGTAGATGCCGAACTTCAGGCCCTTGCCGTGGATGTAGTCGCCGAGGGCCTTCATCCCGCCCGGGAACTTCGCCGGGTTGGCCCGCAGGTTGCCCTGCGCGTCACGCTGCGGGTCGAACCAGCAGTCGTCGACCACCACATACCGGTAGCCGGCGTCCCGCATGCCCGAGGACACCATCGCGTCGGCGGCCTGGCGGACCTGGGCCTCGGTGATCCCGCACCCGAAGCTGTTCCAGCTGTTCCACCCCAGCGGTGGGGCGAGTGCCGGACTGCCCGGCGCGGCCGTGGCGGTGGACTGCGCCGAGGCCGTCACGGACGCGGTCACCGTCAGCACGGCAGCCGTGAGGAGGCGGAACAGTCGTCCGCGTAATCGTCTGGGCACCGGGACTCCTTCGGCAGGAAAGAGAGGGGAGACGAGGAGGAGAGGGTTCGAAATTTCGACTACCGTTCGGAAACTTCTGGTGCCCCACGGATACTAGAGAGGCGACCGGTCATGTCAACACCTTCTCGAGGAACCGGATTCGTCGCGTGATCAGCAAGGGGAAAGGGCCGGGGCGCACCGACTCCGCGCCAGGCGCTTCGAACGTTTCGAGGCGGCGCACGACTTCCACCTCCACCGCCACGGTCCAGCTCGACCACTCCGCGATGCGGGACGGCGACCGGGCCGGGCCTGAAACAGCTCGGTCCTCGCCGGGAGTCCGCCCCGAGCGTGCCGGCCGTGACCGTCCTGATGAACCCGGCACCGCGACCGGCAGCAGCACAAAGGGCAGGCCGCAACCAGTACCCGAGCCATCGGGCCGGACGGCAGTCGCCGCTTCCGCTGCTGGACCTCGACCACCCTGGCCGGCTCCCGGACGCCCCGCGCCGCGCCCGGAGCAACCCGTTCGGACCGGGGCCCGCCCCTCCCGGACGGTCAGGGGTCAGGCGCTGGCCCGGACGGCCAGGCGGGTGGGGAGGACCAGCGGGGTGGGGTCCTGCCCGTTGACGAGCGCGACGAGCATGCGCGCCATCTCCCGTCCGAGAGCCTCTACGGGCTGATGGACGGTGGTGAGCGGCGGGTCGGCGATCCGGGCGACCGTCAGGTCGTCGAAGCCGACCACGGCGATGTCGGCGGGGACCCGTCGGCCGGCCTCCCGCGCGGTGAGCAGCGCTCCCACCGCCATGTTGTCGTTGGCGGCGAACACTCCGTCCACGTCGGGGTGTTCCGCCAGCAGCGCGGCCATGGCGGCGGCTCCGCTGCGCTCCGTGAAGTCCCCCTCCAGCGGAGGGAACGGATCGAGACCGGCGCCCAGCACGGCGTCCCGGTAGCCGCGGTACCGGGCGCGCCCGGCCTCGGTGTCCAGACGCCCGCAGATCACGGCCACACGCCTCCGGCCGAGTGAGACCAGATGCTCGGTCGCCTCGCGCGCCCCGCCGACGTTGTCCACGTCCACGTACCACCGGGGAGCCGAGCCGACCGGGCGCCCGCCGAACACGACGGGCATCTGCGCCTCGTCGGCCATCCGGGTCAGCGGATCGTCCTCGCGCAGCGCCATCAGCATCACACCGTCCGCGCCCCGGGACCGCAGAAGCTCCTCGACCCGCTTGCGCCCCCGGTCGGACGCGGCCAGGCACAGCATCAGATGCAGGTCCGCCTCGTCCAGGGCCGCCGACGCCCCCACGATCACCCGGGCGAAGAACGGATCGGCGAAGATCGACGGATCCTCTCCCGAGACGACCAGGGCGGCCGCTCCCGTCTGACGGGTGGCCAGCGCGCGGGCGGTCGGATTGGGTACGTAACCGAGTTGCCGCACGGCTCGTTCGACGGCCTCGCGCTTGGCGCGGCTGACGTGCGGGGCGTTGTTGAGGGCGCGGGAGGCCACGGAGCGGGAGACACCGGCGCGTTCGGCCACCTCGTCGAGCGTCGGACGCCGACGCGGCGCTGCTTCTGCCATGGCTCGTGAGTCTTTCACAGGCGGGGAGTACTCAGGGGACGCAGGAAATGGGACCGCTTCCAGTGCAGCGGCCCACAAGACGTACGACCCCCCTGTGAAAGTCACATGACGCACCGAACATTGACAGCTCAATCCCCCACCCACACGATTGGGACCGCTTCCAGTGGGAGCGCTCCCAGAGCCACCTCCTCCGAAACCGAGGTACTGTCTTGCGCCACGGACTCCGCACCCTGATGGCAGCGCTCTGTGCCCTGCCGCTGGCGTTCGCCGCCGCACCCTCCGCCCACGCGGCCGACCCCACCACCATGACCAACGGGTTCTACGTGGACCCCGACTCGAGCGCGAGGCGGTGGGCGGCCGCCAACCCCGGCGACGGCCGGGCCGCCGCGATCAACGCCTCCATCGCCAACACCCCGATGGCCCGCTGGTTCGGCTCCTGGAGCGGCAGCATCGGTCCCGCAACAGGTGCCTACGTCGGAGCGGCGGACCAGCGGGACAAGCTGCCCGTCCTCGTCGCCTACAACATCTACCACCGTGACTACTGCGGCGGGCACTCCGCCGGTGGAGCCGCCTCGCCGGCCGCCTACGCCGGCTGGATCGCCCAGTTCGCCGGAGGCATCGCGGCCCGCCCCGCCGTCGTCATCCTCGAACCGGACTCCCTCGGCGACTACGGCTGCATGACCCAGGCCCAGATCGACGAACGCGAGGCCATGCTCACCGGTGCCCTCGCCGAGTTCAACCGCCAGGCCCCCAACACCTGGGTCTACATGGACGCCGGCAACCCGCGCTGGGCCGACGCGGCGACCATGGCCCGGCGCCTCCACGAAGCCGGCCTCCGACAGGCCCACGGCTTCTCGCTCAACGTCTCCAACTACATCACCACCGCCGAGAACACCGCCTACGGCAACGCCGTCAACAGCGAACTGGCCGCCCGCTACGGCTACACCAAGCCGTTCGTCGTGGACACCAGCCGCAACGGCAACGGCTCCGACGGCCAGTGGTGCAACCCCTCCGGCCGCCGCATCGGCACGCCCACCCAGACGGGCGGAGGCGCCGAGATGCTCCTGTGGATCAAGACCCCGGGCGAGTCCGACGGCAACTGCGGTGTCGGAACCGGCTCCACGGCCGGCCAGTTCCTCCCCGAGGTCGCCTACAAGATGATCTACGGCTACTGATCCAGGACTCCCGCCGCGCGCACAGGCGAGGCAGTCGATCCGGCCGCTCACGCGCTCACGCGACCCGGTCGCGCCGGGAGGGGCACGCACCTCGTACGAAGGGTGAGCGGGTGAGCGGGTACGCTCGCACATCAGGCACCCGAGAGAGTCACAGGCGACCGGACTGCACGAAGCACCGACCGCATCGTGCACGCCAAGGCGCTCGGTCTCACGGCGAAGCCATACCGGAGTGTTCGGGTGTGGCTTCGCCGTCTCACGGATCCGGGCAGGGATCCCGCCACGACGGGCCTCGGTGCGGACTCGCCGTATCACCCACGTATCACAGACGCCCCTACGACGCGGGACGCGGGAAACCGGTCTGACCGGGTTGAAGACCTCGCGGGCGGCATACCGTTCGACGCATCGGATGACCTCCCGTCGGGTCTTGCCCTCTTGGGTACGGCGTTCGTAGTCGCCTGGGTGCGCGGGTCGTGGCGCAGGCGGGTGAACACGATGCGGTGCAGGACCGCGTCAGCCCGGCGGTCGCCGCCGTGGTTGAGCCGGCGCGTGCTCCGGCGGCCGGAGAAGTACTCGACGGGGCTGACTCCGCACAGGGCGGAACCAACGAAGCCCTCCGGCCGATGGCGTGTTGCGTGAGATCAGCACACCAACGACGAGGGACTTCGTCACGTCGCAGAACTGACCAGCCCGTTTCATCCGGCCGGGGCAGGATGAAAGAGGTCCAGTCAGAGCGTCTCGTTACTTCTTTTCACGCTTGAGGCGCCAGTGGACCAGGGCGAACGCCACTACCAGGACTACCGCTCCGAGGATGACGGTGGCTGCTGCGTCGTCCTCGAACCCGATGCCCACCACCGCTAGATCCACTTGCTTTCACCTCTCAGAGCCATCCGCCCGTCATTCCTCCACCGCCGAAGTAACCCAATGAGGTGTATCCGAGGTCGACCCCCGGGCCTGTTTCGCCCCCTATCGGTGAGAGCACCTACCGGGTCAGGCGCGACGAGCTGCTCGGCGTCGACTGGATCACCGTCCTCGACAACCTCGTACTGCTGGTGGAGGTCAAGTCCTGATGCAGACCGAGAACGCCCGGCTGGGCCTGGAAGAGGGAGTGGAAGAGAATGACGGCGAACTGGCTGATCTCACACAGCCCGGGGAAGCCGGGGGCCCGATGCACCCCCGGCTCGACTCGTCGGGCACTGCCGACGGCCTCGTCGATCGAGTCCTGGCCTTTCGGCGTGTACGCGCGCCCCTGGCACGTGGCCTGCCGGCCGCACTCTCGCCCGGTCCTCCCGTCGGCGGGCTGCTTCCTCCATCAGCACAGTGCCGGCTGTTCCGCGTCCGCGGCATAGCAGGGCTTGGTCAGTGACCGTCCACCGTCCCCTTCGCCACCGCGTGGACCACTCCGGCCCTCTTCCCCACCGATCGCTGCTATCCCCAGGCGGCCGCCGGCCTCGGCAAGGACCGCACCGCCGACTGGCTGTGCGGAGCCCGGGAGATCGACGAACTCGCCGTCCGGCCCACCGCCCGCGGTACCGGCCTCGCCGCCCGCCTCCTCGAAGCGGTGGCCGCAGACGCGCCCGAAGGGCGGGCATGGCTGCTCACCTCGGTCCGGAACGGGCGGGCCATGGCCTTCTACCGCCGCCATGGCTGGACGCAGGCCACCCACCCCTCCCCCGAGGGCAAGGGCATCGTCGTCCTCCTCGGCCCGCGCCACCCCGCCCGTTCCCTCGCCACGCTTCCCCTGTGAGCCTCCGGAGCCTCGCTCGCGCACCGCTGGAGTCCACCGCCATTTCCTCGGCATCGTTGCCGAGCCCGCCACAACGTGGTCCTCAGCGCCCCATGCCCCGACCTTGCTGTTCGTCCTGCACTGGCCCAGGACGGTGGGATCCCGGGCGAACGGTTCCCGGACGCCCTCGCTTCGGTCCCCGCCCTGCTCACCGGCGCCGGGCCGGGGAGCACGATCCCGGCGCCGTTCCGGGCGCGTGACATGGGTCACCGCCCGGCTCACGGACGTCCGCGTTCCTGACGGGCCGACTGCCCGCAGCAGCTGGTCCGCCCCGTCAGCCAGGCGGGTGTCGCACGAGGGAACCCGGTGGAAATCCAGGACTGTTCCGCAGCGGTGAGCGGGAACGACCGCCGTCATACGCACTGGGTCCGAGGTACCGGGCCCGGGAAGCGACGGCCAGTGGGTGTCCTCGAACGGTGAGGACGTGCCCGCGGGTCCGAAGACCTGCCGACTGCCCGCGCGCGAACCGTTCGTGCATGGACGTCCCGGTGACCTCGAGGGCGGGTCGGCGTACACACCCCAGGCGGACGGCACTGCCTTGCTGCGCAGCGTCGGTCACGCCCGGTGTGTCTCCCCCTCACGTTCTCGTGCCGCCTCCGGGCTCGTGCCGCCTCCGGGAACTCGGGGTTTCACCTCGCGAAGGAGATCTCCGTGACCACGAAGCCCGCAGCCGCGGCAGCACGGGCCCCCGTGTACGGCTCCCCGCCAGGGGCGGAACCGGGAACTGACGAAGGCCGTCGAGGGCTGCTGGAAGGGCCGCGTCACCGCCGACGTCCTCCGCGCCACCGCCCGCGAACTGCGCCGGACGAACTGGCTGTGGTCGGCCCACGCGGGCACCGACGGGGTACCGACCGGCGACTGTCCCGCTCCTGACCCGCGGCGCGCCGGGCCGGGCGCACGGCTTCCGGCCCGGTGTGCGGCACAGCCCGAAACGGATGTACCTCACCGCGGGGCTCGGCGGCGTACGTCGGCCAGCCCGCAGTCACCGCACTTCGAGCCGTTCGGCGCGCGGTAGTAGAGGCAGCAGCTTCGGCGGCGGAACGCGAGGGCGGGGCCGGTGAGCACTCCGGTGCCCGCCAGGCGTCCGATGTCCAGCAGCTCGGTCGTGAGGTCGATGAGCGGCCCGCGTACGGCGGGACGGAGCGCGAGCAGGGCATGGGCCGCCCCGGCGAGCGCCGACGCCGAGTTGCCGTCGAGCAAACGCGGGGCGACGTTGACGCGCAGTCCGTCGGCCGGTGCCGACAGATGACATGTCACCTGCTGGTACAGGGCGCGGGCGGGGCAGTCGAGCCGGTCGGCGTACCAGCCGGCCGGGCGGGGCGCCCGGAGGGCCGGTCCGTCGTCGGCCCGCTGCAGTCCCTCCAGGTCGGGGACGATCCCGTGCAGGACGACGCAGGCCAGGGCCGGTGACCAGAGGCGGGCGGCGTGACCGAGCTGGGCGATGGAGACGGCGACGCGCGGCTCCGAAGTGCGGTGGTGGCGTGCGACGGCTTCGGCGAGGTCGGTGAAGCCCGCTGCGTAGGAACGGGCGACCGGGTGCCAGCCGTCGTCCCGTCCGCCGACCCGCAGGGTGAAGAAGCCGCCGAGACCCGCCACGTCATGCAGGGCGGCAGTGACGGACGCGGCTGGGACACGGGCGGCGTGCACGGTTCCTGTCCTCCCCCCGGCTCTCCGTCCGTACGGTCAGGAGGCCGGGCGCCGGCGTGGCGGCGTGATGGCGTACAGGTCGAGAATGTCCGGCCGGGGTGCGACGCCCGGTCCGCCGGCATGTGCCCAGGCGGCGATGTCCTCGGTCGCGTCCGGGTCGTTGACCAGCCCCAGCCAGACGGGCCGGGCGCCGGCGGCGCGGCCCTCCGCCGATGGCTGGACGACGATGACGTTGGCGTGTTCGCAGACGTCGAGGCAGTCGGAGACGCGTACCGGTGCCGCGGCACGCAGGCGTACGATCTGGGCCGCGTGGTCGACGCCGGTCACCTTGGGGCTGCCGCAGCAGCAGTCGCGGCACACGACGATGCGGCAGGGCACGGGGTCGGTGGCCGTCGCGGGCCTCTTGTCGTCCGTCTTTCGTCCGGTCGGCGTTGCGGGCATGCGGTGCCGTCCCTCTCTCCGGGGAGATCCGCCCCGGTGGTCCGTCGAGGAGGCGACCGCGTGAGTCTCCTGGCTCTCGGGTCGATGCTCGTCCCGGCCTTCCCACCCGCTGCCGGGCAGTGGCCTGTCGGGAATCGCTCGCCGATCACAGTGGCGGGACCGCGCCGGATTCACACCGGCTTCCTCGTTCCGCCGTCGCCCTGTCGCCGGCCATCATCCCACCCGGTACACCGTCCGGCCCGCCCGGTGCCGGCCGTCAGTCCGTCTCCTGGGCGTGCGGGGCCGTCGCGGGCGGGTGGGTCGGACGGTCCCGTCCACCGTCACGGCCTGACACCATCACGACGACCAGCCCGATGACAACGGCCCCGACCGCGACCCGTCCCGCCCCCCGCAGCCACCACCCCGGCCGGGTCGCGCCCCCGTTGGGGGAACCCAGCCGTTCGGCCCGCCGGGCAGGTCTCAGCAGACGCAGCAACAGCATGACGGCGACCGGCAGTTGCAGCAGCCACAGCACGGTGCGCGGCCACTCCCCGTACCAGACGTTGGTTCCGTACAGCAGCGTGTGCCACACGCTCAGCACGTACACGACGATCACGAAACGGTGCAGCCGGCGCCAGGTGTTCGCTCCGATGCGGTGCCGGACGTAGAACAGCAGCCCCAGCGGAACCGCCAGGTAGAGGGCACCCTGTCCGAGCGGGATGGCGATCCTTCCGGTTCCTGAGTCGTACCAGCCCGGCACGAAGGTGTCCGCGAAGGCCACCCACAACCGCTCCGCCCAGTCCACCTTCGTCTCGTAACGGACGAGTTCAGCGGCGAACATCAGCGCGTGGGCGGACATCAGCGCCATGGTCGTCAGGCTCGTGGTGCGGTGCCAGCGCTCCAGTACCTGCCGGGAGGCCGGCAGCCGGGCGGGGCGCGGCCCCGACAGCAGCAGGCCGAGCATGACCGTGCCCCACGCCCACAGCAGCCCCGACCACCCGAACGCCTGGCTGAGCAAGTACATCCAGTAGGTGCCGGCGTCGTCCATGAACGGCATGACCGCGACGGTGTCCGAAGAACCCGATTCCATGCGCGCGTACAGGAACGCGAAGACGAGCGCCGTGACCACCACCGCCGCGGTGGCGTCGGGCAGGGCGGACCGCAGGTCGCCGCGCAGCGCGACGCGGTCACCGGGAGGCCGTCGTCGTCCGGGCGATGCCGCCCCGTTCTCGTCCGGCCTCATGTCCGACGTCATCAGAAGCCTCCCGGGCACGGGCCACCGCAGCAGCGGTACGCATGGGGCGTGAGGCAACAAGTCTGGCCGAGGGGCCGGCGATCCAGGGCTTGATCAAGTTCCTTGAGTGTCCGGGTTGTTGGTGATGCCCAGGAGCGGGAGGGCTCGTTCGGGCTGGTCGCGGATTGCCCGAGTGGTCTTGGCGATGTTGACGGCTCCGAGGGTTTTGAG
>NZ_JAHWGP010000275.1 GCF_020873915.1 Streptomyces sp. DH5 | reverse complement strand
GAGGATGCGTTGCTCGCCTGGGTCGCGGACACCCACGAGGGTGAGGTCACCCCCGGCGAGTCGTACCACCACCCGGAGCACCGGGAGTACACGGCGGCACCGGACGGGCGCCTGTGGCACCCGGACGGCACCGTAATGCTCATCGAGTGCAAGACGGCAATGGACACCTACCAGTGGGGCGCGGAGCACACCGCCGAGATCCCCCCGAAGTACCTGGTGCAATGCGCATGGCAAATGTACGTCACCGGCGCCCGGCACGTGCTCGTACCCGCCGACGTGGGAATGACGTTCCGCCTCTACGAGGTGCACTGGGACGACGTGGCCGAGTACATGCCGGGTGTTCTTGCTGCGGTCGAGCAGTTCATGAAGCATGTCAAGGACAACACCCCGCCCGCGTGGGACGGCTCCGACCAGACCTACCAGGCGGTGCGGTACTGGCACCCGGAGATCGAGGACACCGAGGTGGAGGTCAGCACC
>NZ_JAHWGP010000274.1 GCF_020873915.1 Streptomyces sp. DH5 | reverse complement strand
GCTCGGTAACGGCTACCTCTCCTACTTCCGGCGCAACATCGTGAACGGGTTGGAGAACCAGTGCTGGAAGGACTCGTGGGACTCGATCTCCTACCATGACGGCCGGCTGCCCCGCCCGCCCCGCGCCCCATGCGAGCTACAGGGCTACGCCTACGACGCGAGGATCCGGGGTGCCCGGTTGGCCCGCGAATTCTGGAACGACCCCGCCTACGCCGACCGGCTCGAGCAGCAGGCCGCCGAACTCAAGCGACGGTTCAACCAGGACTTCTGGCTCCCTGACCAGGAATACTTCGCCCTGGCCCTCGACGCCGACGGCGAACCCGTCGACGCCCTCGCCTCCAACATGGGTCACCTGCTGTGGAGTGGCATCGTGGAGCCGTCCCGGGCGAAGAAGGTCGTCCAGCACCTGCTCAGTCCACGCATGTTCTCCGGCTGGGGGGTGCGCACCCTCGCCGACACCGAAGCCCGCTACAACCC
>NZ_JAHWGP010000273.1 GCF_020873915.1 Streptomyces sp. DH5 | reverse complement strand
CGTCTGATCAACAGTACGCGGCGCGGGAAACCCCGACCACGTGCTCGGGCGACTGCGCGGGGCGGGTGAGATCAGGCGGCGCAGACGACGTCACGGTCGCGCTCGGCGGGACGCACCCGCGTGCGCAGGGTCGCCTTGAGCGGCGAATCCTGGTGCACGGCCACCGACACCGGGCCGCCGGAGGTGACCTGCCGGACCCCCCGGCCGGTGGACTTGCGGACCGAGGCGCGGGCCACTGGGGACGACTCCACCGGCTCGGCCGGCTCGTCCTGCACGGGCACGAGCACCCCGGGAAGCTGCTCGGCGAGCGCCACCGTGTCGCTGACCTCACGGAGCAGCTCGGAGAGGCGGGCGCCGAGGGCGTCGCAGATGGCTGCCAGCAACTCGCTGGAGGGCTCCTTCTGGCCGCGCTCGATCTCGGACAGGTAGCCCAGGCTGACGTTCGCCGCGGAGGAGACCTCGCGCAGGGTGCGGTGC
>NZ_JAHWGP010000272.1 GCF_020873915.1 Streptomyces sp. DH5 | reverse complement strand
GAACCGCAGCGGACCGGGAGCTGTCCGGTCGCCGGCGACGTGCCCCGCGAGGATGCCCGGGGCGCCAGCTGGGTAACCCCCAGGGTCGTGGTGGAGGTGAAGTACGGCCAGCGCACCCCCGACGGCCGGCTGCGTTTCCCCCGGGTGCTGCGGCTGCGCCCCGACAAGCCGTCCGAGGAGGTGGACGATGCCGGCTGACCGGCTCAAAGTCGACGTGCAGGGCCGACCCCTGGAGTTGTCCAACCTGGACAAGGTGCTCTACCCGGCGGCGGGCTTCACCAAGGGCGAGGTGATCGACTACTACACCCGGATCGCCCCGGTGCTCCTGCCGCACCTCGCCGACCGGGCGCTGACCCGCATCCGCTATCCCAACGGGGTGGAGGACAAGAGCTTCTTCGAGAAGAACGCCCCCGCTGCCACCCCCGCCTGGGTACGCACCGAGACGTTGCCCGCCCCCGGCTCGACCAAGGGCCGGGA
>NZ_JAHWGP010000271.1 GCF_020873915.1 Streptomyces sp. DH5 | reverse complement strand
CAGCGGGCCCACGGCGAGCTGGCCTTCCTGCTGGAGGGCGACCTCAAGGAGGCCGCCGGCGGGCTGCGTGACGTGGGAATCCTGCGCGCCATCGCCGCCGCCGGCATCACCGACGCGCTGCGCCCCGCCGTCCGGGCCGCCCACCTGCGCCTGCTCGACACCCGCGACGCCCTGCACGAGCAGGTCGGCCGGCGCGTCGACCGGCTGGTCGCCCAGGAACGCGACGGCGTCGCCGCCCGGCTCGGCCTGCGGCAGTCGGCGGGCGACGCCGCCTCCGCGGCCGTGGCCGCCCACGACGGCGACGTGCTGCTGCGCCGGGTCGCCGGGGACGCCCGCACGGTCAGCCACGCCCTCGACGACGCCTGGCGGGCCGCCGACCGGCTGCGCTCCGGCCGCCGCCGGGGCGCCGACCCCCGCCCGGTACGCCGCCCGGTCGCCCGGGACGTCGTGGAGCACGACGGGGAGCTGGTGCTGGCC
>NZ_JAHWGP010000270.1 GCF_020873915.1 Streptomyces sp. DH5 | reverse complement strand
CCATCGAGGGCAGCCCCGACACCCTCGACACCGATCGGCTACGACATTTCCGTTCCCTGGGCTTCACCCGCGCGTCATTCGGTGTCCAGTCCTTCGACGACGACCGGCTGCGCCAGGTCGGCCGGCGGCACACCGCCGGTGACGCCCGCCGCGTCGTCGAGCAGGCCCGGGCCGCCGGGATGGACCAGGTCAACCTCGACCTGATGTGCGGGTTCCCGGACGAGCGGTCCGACGAGGTCGGGCGGTCCGTCGCCGAGGCGCTCAAGCTGCCGATCGACCAGCTCTCGCTCTACCCGTTCCGGCCCAACTCCGGCACCGCGCTGCGCCGCTACGTCGACCGGGGCCGGCGCGAACTGCACCTGCGCAACCAGCTTCGTTCGTTCCATCTCGGCCGGTCGCTGGCGCTCGAGGCGGGGATGGCGGAGGAGGCCTCGGGATACTTCGGCCCGCTGGCCCAGTTCTCCGCCCTGTACTTCC
>NZ_JAHWGP010000269.1 GCF_020873915.1 Streptomyces sp. DH5 | reverse complement strand
GCCGGCCGGGATCACCGCCGTCGACGGGGCGTTCACCGCGGGCGACCCGGTCGACCTGGTCGACGGCGGGGGCGCGCCGGTGGCCCGGGGTCTGGTCAACTACGACGCCGTCGAGCTGCCCGGGCTGCTCGGCCGCTCCACCGGCGAACTGGCGGCGGCGCTCGGCCCGGCGTACGAACGTGAGGTCGTCCACCGCGACGACCTGGTGCTGCTGTAAGCAGGGGCCCCCTGTCAACGTCCGCGTTAACAGGGGGCCCCTGCTTGCGCTACTCGGCGACGTAGAAGCGGGGGGACGGGAGCATCCGCAGGCGCAACCGGGCACCCGAGCGGCGAAGCTGCCAGGTGAGCGCCAGCAGGGCCGTGGCCAGCGAGATCAGCCCGCCGATCCAGATGCTCGCCCCCGCGCCGTACGTCTCGGCGACCCAGCCGATCACCGGGGCGCCCACCGGGTTGGTGCCGAGAAACACCAGCACCCAC
>NZ_JAHWGP010000268.1 GCF_020873915.1 Streptomyces sp. DH5 | reverse complement strand
GCGATAATCATGCCAGCATCGGCCACAACCGCTCGACCGCAAGCTCCGCTAGGCGCTGCCCTCGCTGTGTGATATACGCATCAGAAAGGGGTGTGTCATGCTTACCTAGGAAGTCACAGAACGGCAAGTACGAGGCAGACTGCAGAACAGTTTTCGTCTTCGGAGCCAGACCCGGCAGTTGCTGATGCATATGGCTCACTCGTGCACTCGGATCCGTCTCGGACAACAATGCATAGACACTCTTCTTATACGCCCAGGTCTTGTTCCCGATCAACTCATTAAGATCAGTCGGCATTAGCGTGAGGTTCCCGAGGCGGTCTATGAGGCCCTGCTCGTAGATTTTTAGATCGTACGACGTATCGCCCTGGAGTGGGTTTTGGGGAGCGATATGCTCGACCGAGTAGTGTGAATCCCACACCTCCGGCGTCAGAGCCCGGAAAGATCCCGAAACGCCCCGCTTAACCAGACCGGGCGCGAC